>CAVVLT010000028.1:0-527977 GCA_963749105.1 Bryobacterales bacterium
CAGACAGACCTTATCGTAAAGAAGCGTGAATCTCCTTTCTGGTTGTTGCTTGGCCACTCGGTATAGCGTCCGTTGCAGTTTGCGGGCCTGTTCGAGTCTTGCGGGCACTTTGTGCTTGGCTTGACGGGTCCGGGGTTGAGCGTTCCCTTGCGGGCGCAGTCCGGCAGCCTTTCCCTGTTTCGTTCGCTTGATGAAAGCAGCGGCCCTTCCCTCCCTTCGGTTCTCCCGAAGTTCATTGGTACTGTGGCCACCTCCGACTCCCTGTCCAGCTTTGTTCCCGCGCTTTCGGGTTTTCCCCTTATGCGCCTCCCTACCGGTCGAAGTCTTCTCCGCCGGACCGAACAGGGTCTCTCCGGTTAACTTGATGTGCTTTCTCTGCGTGCTGCCGTCCCATACACCGTCCCGGCGTCTCGGTTCCATTCTCGCTGTACTCCGAGTCGTGGCAGGCTTCGCCTTCAGAGAACAGGCTCGCCCCGGGAATAACTCCAGCTGAATCGGCGTGATCGCTGGTGGGGTTATCGATGCTGTAACGACGTTTACTTCTGTTGCGGCCCGCAGGTTCGCCTCGCCTTCCTGCCGACAGTCGAAGGCTTTGTCATCCCGCTTTTCCGTTGGCGGTTGCCCACCATCGGAAGGGATCTGGCTATCGGGTGAGCGAGTCATTACCCGAGTTGATTCCTTTCATTCAACAAACTCATCGAGGGCCGGAATGGCGGGGCGACTTGGTCGCCCCAAAAAATCAGTCAGCATTGATCAGGCGACCTAGCCAAGTCAAGGCCGATGCGAGGTGCAATTTAATTTTGACGGCCCGCATAGGATGGGAGCGCAGGGCAAGAACCAGAGAATCTCTCTTAAGATGGTCAGGATGTAATTTTGTAAGGAAATAGCGGGTTCGCCGACGCTTTGTTTTGTGAGCCTTCATCTGAATAGCGGTGGCTGCCAGCCGGTCGGGTTAGGCCCGAAGTCAAAGAGCGGTACGGCGTGATAATATCCCCAGCATGATTAAGTTGCGATGTGGTTTGCTGCTGCTGGTCTTCTTTATTCCAGCTGCTTGGGCGGAACTGGTGGTGAACGGCGGTTTTGAAACCGGAGATTTCACAGGTTGGAATCAGAGCGGCTGGCTGATCGACACCACAAATCCGCACTCCGGGGTGTACGACGCCCAGACGGGTTGCGGGGGGCGTCGTGCACGATGGTCGGTGATCCAAATTCTGCGTATCTGTTTCAGAGCGTGGCGACAACAGCTGGAACGAGTTATACACTGTCTTTCTTTTATGACTCCGGGCAACTTGCAACGACAGCGAGCGAGTTGCTTGTATTGTGGGGCGATCCTACTGCGGCAAGCCTTTCGACTGTTTTGGATTTTGTGAACGTGGATACCTCCGGAGCTTATGTTGAGTACACGGGCGCAGTAAGCGCAACTTCGGCGGTGTCGGAGTTGGAATTCCTGGGGAGACAGGATTTTGATTTTTATTCCGTTGATGACATTGCACTGACCCCGCCCGCAACCAGCATAGGCCCTGAGCCAAGTTGTTTCGGAATATTGGGCACAATGGCCGTGGTGTGGATGGTCTTAAGAAGCTTTTCGCGGTGGGCGAGGTTGGTACGGCCGCTAGTTCCTTCTAGAACCATTCCGGCAAGCGCGGAAACTGCGCATCTGTGAACCAGCACTTGTAGAGATCCTGCCCAAGGCCCAAGGCACCCAAAAACTTTCCTAGACGATGGGCGATCCCGGCGTTGTTTTCAAGACTTTGAAGCGTATCGAGATTCTCCGTCAACTTAGCTTGAGCTTTTGGGGACTTGAGTGCAAAGCTGCTCCGTGATCTCAGGTCTTGCAATTTCTTTATCTCACTGGCTCTGTTGTTATCGGTGATCGACTGTTCATAGTTTGAAGTCTGGCCACTAGCAAAGGACAATAGACCCGGCTCCGCCTCAATAAAGCCGCTCGATCCGACCGCCGCTTGGAAAGGTTGTATCTTGATGCCGCCGAGTTGGAGCGCAATCCCCAGCTCCGGAAAAGCATCGCCGAGCACAGAATCAAAGGCTACGTCTGCAGTACATGCCCATTTGCCCAGAAGCGAGTTCTTCAGGCAAGGAGCGAGGCCAGTCGGATCAATTAACTCGATCGGATTGCCCGAAGCATAACTGTAGGTATTCAGTCCGCCGAGAAGTCCAGCAGGATCGCTTTCCAGATACCTTCCCAACGCCGGCGTATAGTCGCGGAAACCGTTGTGGAAAAGCCCTGTTTCCACATCAAATTCCTGACCCGGCAGACGTAAATTCTGCACGATAGCACCGATGCTCGTGCTCGTGTAACCGAATGGTTGGTAGGTCGCTGCCCATCGCACGGTCTGGCTGGCATCCGTTGCTACCTGCGGTGTCCCGAGGTGGTCATCGTGTAAGAAATAAATATTCCCCGTGATTGGCTGAATAGTCGCCACAGGCTGATCGCCAACGTAGACGTAGTCGACTCGCGTGTCGCCCTGGCCGTCATTCTCTTCGAGCAGATGTCCGGCCTGGTCATACTGATAAATGGTTGTCGACGTGATCGAACCGACCTTGACTGCGCGCTGCCCGAAAGCATCATAACCATACTGCGTAAGCTGACTGGCTCCAGCGCTCGTTGTTGCCAGCCGGTTTGCTTGATTGTAAGTCAAGCCGGTAATGGGTCCGAAAGGCGTAGAAAAGCCGCTCACATTCCCGGCGGCTGTCGTCGTCAGCGTTTGCGTGGCAGCGCCGGCTTTGATGGTTGCCAGTTGATTGCTGTGCGGGGCGTTGGTGTAGGTTGTCAGAACTCCGCCACTCGTTTGTGTGAGCCGGTTGCCAATGGCGCTATATGTGTAGCCGAGAGTTCCATAATTGCCGGTGCCGCCGATAAGGTGATCGAGAACATCGTAGCCGAGGCTCTGCGTATTCGCTGCCGTCACTGCGTCTGTGACCTTCGTCACGTTGTCATCGGCGTCATACCCATAGTTCAGGTTCTGAAGCGCCGAAGCTCCCATATCGGTGAGATTCAACAGCCGATAATCAAGATCGAAACTCCGCATTTCCACGACACTATTGCCATAGGCCATCGCGTTGACTGGGCCAAACGGCTGGTAAGTAATCCCGGAAACGATCGGTTGCGTGGCGCCGCCGGGAGCTGTCGCATTCGCGGCTGTGATCCTGCCCATGGAATCACGCGTGTAGGAAACCTGCCAGCCAGACGGATAGGTGATTGACGCGACTCGGCTGGCAGCGTCATAGGTGTTCGAGGTAAGGAGGGTGGCTGCACCATGAGTACGCTTGTCCGTAAGCAGGTTGCCGCGTTCGTCATAGGAACGGCTGAGCGAACCAGCAGCATCAGTCACACTGGTGAGCCGGCCAATTCCGAAACCGTGACCCGCTTCGTCGTACGTGTAGACCACGTTCTCTGCTGAATCGGCGGGATAAGTAGTTGTCAGCACACGGTCAAGCGCATCGTATGTATAATTCGTGGTCGCGCCTGTGGCGTCGACGCTTTGAATGAGGTTCCCTGCTAAATCGTAGCGGTAAGTCGTCTTGCCGGTATCCGGGCTGAGCCGCTGGAGCACGTCGCCAAAGCCGTCATAGACGAAAGTGGTGGAACCGCTGTTTGGATCGACAACAGTCACCGGGCGGTCGTGAGGGTCGTATGCAATTTTCGTGATGCCGCCGGCAGCGTCGATCGCGCGAATCAACCGATTGAATGGATCGAAAGCTTGCTGGGTCACATGCGAAAGCGGATTGGTCACGGTCAGGGCATTGCCGTTGGCGTCGTAGGCATAGGCAGTGGTTTGCCCCACGCCGCCGATGTCGTCCAGCATCCGGCCAAGCGCGTCGAAGGTGGCGGAATGTTTGCGCGCCGTTGTGCTCGTGCTGTTCAGAGTGTCTGTTTCCGTAGAATCGCCATTCGCGTCCAGCGTGAGACTTATGCTCTGATTGAATAAATCCGTTACCCCAGTTAGCCGATGCGCCGCGTCGTAGCTATAGCTCAGCGCCGAGCCATCCGGCAAAGTCGTCTTTATAAGATTGCCCGCAGGGTCGTAGCCGAGCGTCGCTGTAAGCGGTCCTGCACTCGTTGTTAGCGTACCCGTCAACAGGCGCTGGCGAGCATCATACGTCAGGTTCAAGGTGACGCCATTCGGATCGACAACCGTAAGTGGCAGTCCCCCACCCGTGTGCGCCGTAATTTTTGTGGTCTGACCCAGTGCGTTGCTGATTGCCGTCAGAGCACCTGAACCGTCGTACGTGTATTTTGTCAACTCCTTCACATCTGTTCGCGGCCCTTGCGCCGAGGCAAGCAGGAAATCATTCCAAGTGTAGGTCCATGTTCGCGCTGTGCCATTCGTGCTGTACGGCACGATTGTCGCGGTCGTATCCGTGAGCGTCTTCGTCAGCAACTCCCCGCTGCCGTCATATGCAAAGGCCGAACTCAACCCCGGCGTAACGATGTTTACCGGCAGGTGGAACGTCGGATGGTAACCAACCGTCGTTGTGCGCGCCTGTGGCGTACCCGAAGCCTCTACCGTCGTTGTCGGCTGACCGTGGGTATCGTTCACGTAAGTCGTAAGGTTTCCGTTCCAGTCCGTTTGGCTGGCCAAATAACCATTCGCATCATAAGTAAATGCACGCGTACTCGCCGCTGTGGTCGCCGTTGCCAGGCGGTCGATTTCAACAACCTTTGGCACGTTCTGAAGTGTCGCGAATTTGTAGATCTCTTGCTGTCCGAGAGCGTTCGTGACCGTGCGATTTCCGGTGGCGTCGTCATAAGCGATAGTCGTGAGACCAGCGCCACCGCCATGTTGGCTCGATGTTGCGCGCCCGCTTAGATCGTAAGACCAAGTCGCGAAACGATTGCCGTTCTCATCGATCTCGCCCGTGAGCGCAAAAGGAAACGTTCCATTTTCATAAAGGTAGTATTGCGCAGTGGACGGGTTCGTCGAATAGGTCACAGAGATTAGGCGATCCGGTACGCCCCCGTTGGTGCCGCTGGCGTCGTAAGCATACGCCAGGGTTGTGCCGTCAGGAGTGCCGACGGTGAGCAAAAGGCCGTTTCCCCAAGTGAACGTCAGCGCTCGGCCGTAAGAATCGGTCACGGATTGAAGAACGTTGCTGCCATTGTAGGCCAAGGTTTGCTTGTAACCATTACGTGCTTGGATCGACTGGAGAATTGCGGAGGTCGCGCTGATCTGTGCGTAAGTCTCAATCGTGTCGTCCGTGTCCGTCAGTGTCCAGATGTTACCTGATTGAGCAAGCTTCACATCAATGTCGCTATCGGCGTTCCAGGCACCGCTATTGTTCGCAAACCCTACAACTTGTCCGTCTGGCCTCTCGGCTGAGACCAAGGAAGGCGTGATTTGCAAACGCCGGTCGAAGTTCGATCGCCAGTTGCTGCCCGTGAGAGCAGAGTCAGTGAGAAGTCCAACGCCGTCGACGACAATTGTGTTTATATTGCTAGTGGCGCCCTTGCTGTTGTAGTAGCGTGTGAACTGTAGTGGGTTTTGGCCAGACGTTGAGTAATCCACAAACGTCTCAAACACATTTCCGGTTGCCACGTTGATAGGCTCGCCCGCACCGACTGTACCAACTCTCAACTTACAGACGCCACAGTCCCCTAGTGTCTTCCCTTCGACCTCAAGAGCGGCCGTCGGCGTGCCGGCGGGAACGAAAACTAACGTTAGGGCCTTTGTTGCTAGGTTGCCAGCAGAATCTGTCACTTGGGCGACGAAGGGGAATGGACCAGGTGCCGCGGCAGGATCGCCAGTCGAGGATAATACTCCTCCAACACTTAGCGAGAATCCGATTGGAAGCGCCCCGGAAACAATTGTCCACTGGTAGCCGGTCCCTGTACCTCCAGACGCGGTAAGCGAGATGGGGTATGGCGGAACTTGGCCAACTGTTGCCTCGGGAAGACTTGCCGTAGTAATCACGAGTGGCGTATCCGTCATCTGAACTGACGTCAGAATCCAGGTGCCGCTGAATCCGATTCCAACCGCATTGATACCCATCCCTGAGGCGTTCGCGCAGCAAACTGATTGATCTACGCCATTGGACAAAATGAATCCGCGGACGTTGGAAATGTCAAACGCAAGCGCCTTGGGAATAAAGTCGGGCAACGGTTTGCCTGACGCGTCGCAGACAAGAGGCTGAAGAGGACTGTTGTCATTGCTTCCGGACGTTGGCGAAGGAAACGTAATCGTGACAGATTCCTCTGGAATAATGATCGTAGAATTTTGTACGAGAGGCACGGCTGAGAATACGGCAGTAGCCGTGACGCTTGTCGGGGCACCACAATTGAAAGTTGCAAAAGCGGTGACGTGGCCGTTTACACAGGTTCCGCCCGAACTGACTTCGAGGCCACTAGCGTTGCAACTTGCAACGCTAAAATCCGGCCCGTTGTAGGACAGGGTGACAGTTTGAGCGTTCGCGCGATGGCAGCCGAAGGTGCAGAATCCTAGGAACAGGAACAAAACGACTCGATAGTGAGCCGGACAAAAACAGCCGCTATTGGTAGCCATTGAGCGACAAACCTCCGCTGATGAAATATATCAAAAAACTTGCCCTAACTGGCGGACAAGCCCAGTAGTGCTGTTCTCGCCGTGAACTTCAATTGTTGGTCTCCGCACGGTTGCTTGGATAACAATCTCAATTCAACTTGAGGGAGATTACATTAACGAGGCCACACGCGTCGAGTGCGGCCATAACAAAAGACTCCCGTCGGCGAGACGCCGCAGGCAACCCTCCATCGTTCTGTGCAATGCTTTTTGATTAATGGAATTAGCGAGAGCCGGTTGTTCTCTCGCTAGTCGGCTGAGCCTGGGTAGATGTGTTCTAGTGTCTAGCAATTTTGCAGTTGGTGTTCAATGGACCTACTCGTTTAATTAATCTTTCGGAGGTTGCGCGAAGACTAGCATCGTAAGGCTTCCCAGATTGCAACATTGCTGTTAGCACGGCAAGCAGACGGTCGCCCACTCCGCGTAACGCTCTCGCGTGGCCATGTCCGGCGGCGCGCAGTTTATCGTAGTGCTGCCGACTTCGAGGGTCAAACATGATACTAAGGCCAGACCAATGGAAGACCGCTTGTCGCACCCGGTCGCTGCACGCGCGTCGCATGCTGACCGTCCGTCTCTTTCCACTTTGCCTCGTGACGGGAGCGCTACCGGCATAGCACCTGAGCGCTTCATAGTCTCTTTCTCGGATAGGACGTGCTGCCTCAGCGAGGATGGTGGATGCAAGTGTTTGTCCCAATCCTGGCAGAGAAAGCAAGAGATCGACGTCTCGATGTTCACGAGCGTCACCATTTGGATCTGTGTTTTGCGGCAAGTCCTCTAGTAGTTTCGCCGTTCGCCGCGCGACATCTTTAATCTGTTCATCCAGTAGGGCGAGGCGAGGGAGCAGCAATAGAACATGTTCACTCGCAGCTTCGGCAGCACCCTTGGCTGGTTGAAGAGAAGGTTCTTTTAAGATAGCGACAACTTGATCGGCGGTGAAACGGCGAATCCTGTGAGACTTCAAAATTTGCGCAACGCGGGACACCTTGACCATCGTAGCTTTGGCGGGCATTGGAGCTTCGCTCAACAACTTCCAAACGAAGGGATCGTCCGCGCCAGAACTGAGCTTCAGCATTTGCGGAAAATAACGGTGCAACTGTTCCCAAAGTTGGTTCGCTGCTCGATGGAGGTCATTCTTGAGTTCTTCATCCAGGCGGGAGAGTTCACGCAAACGGATGGTCGCTGGATCATCCACCTGAACGCGCTTGAAGCTTTTTGAATCAGTTCTCAAGGCACTGGCCAGTACCAGTGCGTCCCGAGAGTCATCTTTCGCGCCTGCAGCTGTGTGACGGTCGCGGAAGCGGTCTGATTGCTTCGGGTTAATTGAAAATACCGAGAACCCGGCTTCTGCGAGTGTCTCAACAAGCGCGCCCCAGGAAACTTCGAGCGCGATCCCTGTTTGGATCGCGGGGCCAGTGCATGTTTTGCGGATCCGATCAACGAGATTCTGTAAACCCTTGCCGCTGTGCGCTGCGTCGTAGCGCTCGATCACCCGTCCCTCATGATTCAGAACTACGACGCGATGATTCTGCGATCCCCAATCAATGCCGACGAAATACTTTGGTTGTTTGTCCAAGTTTTCCAATGTAGATTGTCACCTTTCTTCGTTCTATTGCGGCTCCCGCGATGCTGCTATCAAGCCTGTACCGGCGCTCATCAAGCTGCAGATGGCGCGACTCCCCACTGGAAGTTGCATCACGGCTAAACCGTCGAGGCGCATGTCCTCCCCTGGCACTTTAAGTGCTGCGTTGCGGGGGCGCTCCCGACGGCGTGCCGGTCGAGACTAAGCGTTTTGACTGCTAGAGCCTCAATTAGAAGGGTACAGGCGTTGCGGAGGGGGAACGCCTCCGCTGGGATGGGTGACCGGAAGACAGGCCGGCGGTGGGGAGGGTGGGATGACAAAAAGGAAGTTTCCGGCGGCCTGGCTGAAGGCAGGGAAGGGGCCACGCCTTCCCTCCAGAGCGTTCGGAAGGGATGTGGGCGTCAGAGGAATGGGAAGCAGCTCAGGACATATGGGAGTAGGAGTAGAAGCGACAGTGGATGGAATGTGAAGGGTGTTGACGAAAACAAGACGCCAAAGAACAAACGACGCAGCGAGTACGGAGACACTGACAGGACGAGGATTCAAACAAAAGAACGGTCTGATGGGGGCCATGAAACAAAACGGAGCGATGGATGTACAACGTAAGTTGAAAAGCAAAAGACTGGCGATGTCGATGGTATTTCTGCCGTTGATACTGCTGATTGAGCTTGTCCCCAAGCCTGAGACAAACAGTCAAGAGGAACGTTACCGTTCGATGATAAAAGATTCCATTCGGCGCTGCAATCGTTTTAAGCTGAGGGTGCCGGTGAAGCGGAGACGGGCACTGCTGGCGAGCAACCCGTTGAGGAATAGCCGGCCGGAACTCATCGCGACGATGGGCAGGGCGTGTTCTTCCGGCGCGTCCTAGAGCCTGGCCCGGACCCGACCGGAATGCGGTACTCTGGCCCAGGTTTAAAAGAAGTGACGACACATCGGACCGATAGATTCCGGTATGCCTGAAAAAACGCTTACTGAGGGCGCCCTCATTTTTCATGCAGTCACCGATTGTGTGGCAGGGGAAGGATTAAGCAGCGAACGTTCAAACTCGATCGGCGGGCGGTAGCCCAGCGCCGAGTGAAGACGCTTGCCGTTATAGATTCTCTCGATAAACGTTTGGATGGAAGCGCGAGCTTCGGCCAAGTCGCGGTACTCCTGCCGATAGACCTCTTCGTATTTCAGAGTTTTCATGAAGGACTCGCAGGCTGCGTTGTCATAAGGATTGCCACGCCGGCTCATGCTGATGCGGACGCCATGGTCTTTCAGTAGAGTGATGTAGTCATGGGAGGCGTACTGCACGCCGCGGTCGGAATGATGTGTCAACCCTGCCGTTGGTTTGCGGCGATGGAGCGCCATTTGCAGAGCAGCGATGGCTAGGTCATCTTCCAGATGGCGATCCAACGCCCAACCCACTACTTTGCGTGAGTAGGCGTCCAACACCACTGCCAGGTAAACGAACTCCGTCTCCAGGCGAATATAAGTGATATCCGCGCGCCAGAGCTGATCGATGCCGGTTACGTTCATGTCTCCGGCCAGATTGGGATAGATCCGCAGATTGTGATTCGAATCGGTGGTCACGACGAACTTCCGCCGCCGAAGGCAAAGCAGGTTATCCTCGTGCATGATGCGGCCCACCTTTTTATGATTTACCGGCCAGCCGCGCCGTTTCAGCTCCGCCGTAATCCGGGGCCGGCCATAAAACGGAAAGGTCAGGGCGATTCGTTGGATCTCATCCCGCAGATCCAGATCTTCGTCAGCTGCTTCGTCCTTCGGCTCGAACCGGTACAGGCCGGCCCGGCTCACTGTTCCTAACTCACACATGCGCAACGCAGTCATCTGGCCCCCTTGCTCGACTTGCGTTTGAATGTACTGGTAAATCGCGGCTTTCCAGTCAATGCCTGCAGCTTCCGCTGTTCCTCGATGCGCTGCAAGCACCCCTTCAAAAAATCAATCTCCAGTGTCTGCTGACCCACCTTGCGTTCCAGTTGCGCCACGCGTGTTTCGTCCCAGCGCGGTTTCCCGCTTCCCGGAAAGGCGTTGCCGGGCCCATGCCGGAACTCGTCTCGCCAGCGGTACAACACCTTCGGGGTGACTTCAAACGCCCGCGCCACTTCCGCCGTTGATGAGCCCGCCTCCATCTGCTGAATCGCAACCAGCTTGCACTCTTTTGTGAACTTCCGTCGAGCCAATCCCATGAGTCAATTCTCCATTCGCTGAATTTTGACTCTTAACTGCTTGTCTCAATTTAGGGGACAAGTCCACCCAGCAACTCGCCTGGAATTCCGTACCCCGCACCGCCCAGCGGGGCTCACTTTTTCAGCATCTTTGCGTTAACCAAATCCCCATGTCCTGCCTGCTCTGGCCATTCTAGCTCCAGGGTCAAGGGTAAATGGCACTCCGCTTCGCTCCATCACGCGTACAATGCCCAATCAAAACCACTTTATTTACGCTTCTACTTGCCATAATCTATTTCCTTTTTTGGGTTGAGGGTTTCTGGGTTTGGGGTTGAAATGCTTCAATCCCATTTTTTCGGCAGCAGTCGAAATTGCGAGCCTTGGCACGTTTGAGAGTGTTTTCGCCGCATTCGCAGCGCGGACCCTTCTTCCGTTTGCGGCCGGCGTTTCCGGTATTGGTGCGCATGGCAGCCATGGCCCGCGCTTCTTCGGAGGACAATTCCCTGCCCTTGTGAGCGCTGTCGGAGAGTTCCTGTAAGCGTCCTAGCAGCGCCGCGCGCTCCTCGGTAGACAGGACGACCGAACGACGAATGGCAAGCAACACCGACGCGGGGATCTCATCTTTGTTGCTGGCGAGGCGTCGGAAGAGAGAGGCGAGTGACATGGGGAAGGAAGGGCCTTAACCCTTCCCCTCCGACACAACGAAATTTGAGCAGCGCAGACCGTAGTGATATTGAGCGACTTTGAGGGCGCCGTCTGGAGTTTCGGCGAGAGCCCGGACCCAGCGCGGTCCACCTTCAAATACGGGTGTTGCGGAGCAACGGGGCAGAAAACTCGCTTAGGAAATAACCACCTGCAATTACAGATGGTTACGGGGCGCTGTCAATCTGTGTTTTGAGGTGTCGGAATGCGTTTGTCCCACTTTGGAGGACAAATCTGTGAAGTCGATTACACAAAACGGTTCTTAAGGCAACTTTCCGCCCCGTTGCTCCCCAACACCCAAGCTTAGAACGGCTTCGGCGGTCGCAAACCTCGAACGCCAGCGGCGGGCGTCTGAAGCAACAAGTTGGAATTGCTTGACTGCGGATCGGGCGCGAACCACCCGGTCGGGTCTTTCTGCGCTACGTCACATTCGGTCGATGTCTGCTGCGGCCGGTAAGTGAAATAGGTGTCGTTGGGTAAACTCGCGTGGCAAACTTCCTTGTCGAAAAACTGTACGGTTGGAGTGTGATTCAGAGCGTATTCCGGAGTCAGAATCCAACGGTCTAACCAATGGTTATCGGCTGGATTGCGGAAGTAAGAGTCCAGGAAGGCGATCATATACCTGTCAACCGCCTCGTGCCCGTCTGCTGAAGAGATCGTTACGGCAGCGAGCCCCGTTTTGGCGCAGGGCCATGAAGTCAGCCACGCCGTCAAGTCATCGGATGAAATCAGTCCGAGGTTGAAAAACACCTGGGCACCGTCACAGTAATTGGTAAATGAATAGTGATTGGCACCATCGACATCCACTCGATAGGAATCGGATCGGTCGATTGCTGCGTGAGGGCGGGCAAGATACGTCCTGAGCTGCTCTGGGTTTGGCATGCCAGATAAAGTCCCCATTTGCACCAGCTGCTCCACCGTCTCCCCCATAATCAGACTCGGTTCGGAGATTCTGCTGAATTCCTCATAGCGCATCATCTGCGACGAGCCGTCCAGCGAAACCATCGCTCTGATCCGCCGATCGGGAATAACAGGTACACACGTACTTGGTGGGTAGGGTAGCGTCTCGTCACCAACAATAGCGGGCCATAGCGCATCGCAAACCAAATCGTCTCCACCGGTGAGAGCATATGTTGCGTATCCGCCCCAAGAATGTCCGCCCATCGCGATCCTTCGAGAGTCAATACTGCCAAACAGCAACACTCCCGGCGTTTCGCCTTTGAGGAGCAGTTGCGTGATCGCAAACGAGGCATCGTGGGGACGATTAACTGCGATTGTCATCAAGTCATCGCATGGGCTCCATGACCACTGGCAGTCAGCGTAGTGATCGAGAACGGCTACAACATAGCCGTGACTCGCCAACCGCGTTCCAATAAACAGTTGTTGCCAACTGTCGTCATCAAACCCGGGTGAAAATACCAAGAGCGGGAACGGCCCACCATGAGAAGGCGCTGGTCCCTCATAGGCCGGATCATAACCGAGGATCTCCCAGTCCTTTGAAGTCGAGATGGGAAGATTCGCGGAAAACGGGTCCAAAGCATACTGTGCGGGAATCTCAGAGCTGGTTATCTTCTTGGCATCCACCGGGTACCAAACGTCCGAGTACACCGGACGATTCGCGCGAGTTGTATCAATAAACATGTAACTGGTGTGCCCAATCGCATAGAGCCCAAGCGCGGTCGGGTCTCCGCTCGACCCACGTTCTTCCACCGCTTGCGGCCATGCAACGGAACCAAAACACGTGCAGAAAAGCAACAGCGCCATGCTGATGCGCGTCATATTCACCTCCAGTAAATGGAAAGTTAGAGTTAGACTGCTAGCAGCTTTGTTAAGAGAGTGCTTCCGACCTTCGCCTCAGGGGGTGTGCATCTCTGCTGGCCGGGATCGCGCTTCGGAGAGGCGGGACTTTCCGGTAATTATTATGCGCTTCGGTCCAGCCGATAGCGGTGACGCCAATCACAGCTCTTCGAAACAACTCGAAATCGAGGCGCGACGCGCTAAGATCGACACACAGCATTCATGCCGCGCCGTCCTGCGATCTCTGCCGCAGCTCGCCATGATTTCTTCGGGTAAGTGTGTCCGCTTCTCGTGCCCGCTGCGGAATTATTCTTCGAAACTTAATCGCACTGCTTCCAAATCTTCATAGCCGCTAAATGAATGCTTCACGCGCAATGGCTACTGAGCCTCTCGGCTTTCTGACCTTACCAGCTTTTTGCCTTCAGTCATACACGCTTGCCGAAAGGACATATTGTTGCTCATGACACTGGCGCTTGCGCTCGCTCGCCACCCCTTAAGCGAGTTTTCTGTTCCGTTGCTCCCCAATACCCTCCTTACACCGGTTTTCTACCCCATTACGCGCAAACGGGTCGGAACAGAAAACTCGCTTAAAGGGCGCGGTAAGGATTCGCGCGAAATCGTCACACTTGTTTTAATCTAGTTCCAATGCTGCAAGAGTCATTGCTCTGCGGTTGCGGTGCTGAAGCGCTGCGCGGCGGCTTGTGCGGCCGTTGCGATCGCCGGGAGCGGCTGTCCCGCGAGAACTTCAGCGGTTTGCGCACGGCTGTCTTGATCCGCGATGGCTGCGCATGCCGGATCTGCGGCGAAGCCAATCTCGAGACGTTGCTGGTACATCACAGAAAGCCAGGCGTCGATGAGATGTGCACGGCATCACTAAGAAGTCTTACGCCAGTGTCCTCGGCGTCGATCATGAGGCCAAATATTTTTGGATTCGTTGTGAAGCTCTGCTGCGTCCAAAGCAGAGCGCCGCCAGATGGCCAAGACTTTGCTCAATCTCGTCGACGAGGCAGGCCAGCCGGCGCCGGCGAACGTGCGCGCAGCTGTTACTCGGGCGTATCGATACATCGCGCCGAGATTCCGCCGGATCGATGATGCTGTCTTAGCGGGATTCGCAGAGGCGCTCGCCGCAGCCATGTGCCGCCGAGCAGACGAAATCAAGTCGGTCAACCAATACGCTCGCGCCGCGATGATCGGGAAAGCTTACGAATGGTTGCAATTGCATCCGTCGGAGAAAGCCGTTGGTACATTAGCCGATTTAGAAACAGCTAACGGAACCGCCCGCACCGATGACTCTTTCGGTTCGGTCGAGAATGCGGTCCTCTTCGAACGCATGAAAACACAGCTCAGCACGCGCGATCGACAAATCTTAGTCCTAGTGGAGCAGGAATTAGATACACCGGCCGCTGTCGCATCGGCGTTGGGATTGTCCTACGATGCGGCGAAGAAAGCCCTGCAGCGCGCCAGGGATAAGATGAGCGCGCTAGTTACACCCAATGGGAATGAGCTTCCAAGTAGAGAAGCATTACCAAAGTCCTATAGGTTAACGGACCCCGCCGACCGTAAAATAACAAAGGTAAAAAGTTGAGAGCCTGTGCCACGCGACCCAATCAAGGATTTCTTTTCGACAGCCCACCCCAACCCTGGGAGAGAAGGGTGTCCAGATCCCGCTGTTCTTCGTGCGATCGCCTCGAACCAACTTTCCACCACACATCCCGCTCGATTGCATCTCGCGTCGTGTTCTCCCTGCTTCTCAGACTTTCGCGCCTTTAAAGAATCCGGCAGGCAAAAGACAAGCCATCGCAAGACGTTTGCCTGGTTGGCAGCAGTAGCAGCAGCATGTCTGTTGCTCGCCATCGGATTAGGACTCACGGTCACAGCCTTGAGGAGAGAGCGCCCAACGACCGATCGGGGCCCGCTGATGGCTAGGATTGTTGATCTCTCCAACTACGGCGCGCTGCGAGGCAGCAACGCGCTCAATCAATTGGAGGCCGTTTCACTGCCGAGCGCCCGCGTGCAGCTCACCGTCATACTGCCAAAGCTCAGTGACGCCGGAACGTATAAAGTGTCCGTCAGCCGGGATCGCAGTTCAGACCAGGTGTTAGCAAGCGGCGCAGCCGCCGCCCAAGGTAGCGATCAGCGTAGGACAGTGACAGTGCTCCTCGACCTGCGTCGCACACATCCCGGCTCCTACTTTCTGGCCACCACCCATGACAAGGATGAGGCATCGTATTTTTATCCCTTACGGATCGAAACGAACAAGCCCATTACAAAGTCTTAGCGACTTCGGTTGCCTTCGCTAGTTGGTTGTCAGCCCCCCGGCAAGCTTCCTCGTATGACCACGGCACGGTGATGTCCGGCTCGATTCCCCGCCCTTCAATTCTTGTTCCCTTCCAACTGATGTAAGCGCCAATTGGTATGGTGAGCCGGTATTTAGATCCGACCTTAAAAGCTGAGCGCGCTGCCAACCGTCCCGGCGTTTTTGTGCCGACAATGGTGGCAAGGGCGTTCTCCTTGGCGAACTGTGCAACCATTTCTGCGGCGCCGGTCGAGTGCTCGTTCACCAGCACCACGACTCGGCCGTGAAACCGTCGCGGCCCCAGACCCTCGGTTTCCAAAACAACGGACTGTTTTTTCAAGAATTTTACGGCGAGCAGCGGAATGGCTAGCTTCGACTGAGGAATCTTGTTGAAGCGGGGCAGGTCATTTTGATTGACGCCTCGCTCTGCCGTAGCCCGGTCCAGGCTATATCCCACAGGCCGCGCGTCCCCCGTTAGAAAGCTCATCAGACGCAAAGCGCCCACGCCACCGCCCGGATTACCGCGCAGGTCAACCACGAGCCGTTCGGCCTCGGCGAGTTGATCTGCGAACGTGGCTTTCAACTGATTGGAGAAATCAATGCCAATCTTGCCTGGGAAGAAGCTCACTTTTAACCGGCCAACGCCAGCACTTGTCAACGCCGCGCTGATACTTTGCGGCTCGGCATAAGGATTGTCTTTGTACTTCGGACGCGGCGTTTGTAGATTTAGATTCACCTGGCTGTGCTGGCCGTTTTTCGACACGACCACATTGACAGTCTGTCCCATTGGAAATGCCGGCATCTCGGGAGGACGGATTTGCTTTTGAGAAATCGAAATCAGAATCTCGCCGGGATGAATGCCGCCCCTTTCGGTCACACCGCCTGGAAGAACATCCTGAAAAGCCCAGCGTAACCCATCCTGAGCTGTTTCAATGGCGGAAAAACTCGCGTTGATGGCGTTGCGTGTTAACGCCAACTTAAAATGCCCGCAGATTTGGAAGTTTTGCGGGCAGAAAGAGCGGTAGTTTTGTTGACGGCGCACACGACCGGAGCGGCGCCGCAGGGGGCGCGAAGGGCGAGAGTGCCCGGTTTCGAGTTAGCTGCACGGTGGAGTTAAGACGTAGCCGACCCTCCCGCGCCGTCAGCAGGAGAAGGAGCCATGGAACATCGAGCATGCTTGGTGTCGAGACGGACCGATTCGATCACGAGATAGAGTTTGTCGGCACTGTTGACTTTGCCCGCGATGCAATAAGCCACTTCGGGCTGCATGCGCTGAGCTTTGCTGAAGTCATAGAGCCGGTAAACCCGCTGCGTGTCGCGGTCCTGCAACAGGAACACCGCATGCGAAGGATATTCCGTCCGCAAGAGGAGGAACAGATGATTGGCGCTGAAGTTGAACATGAGGGATGGAGACAAGGAGCGGAGATCGAGTTGACCTCCGCCCATTGGCAGCGCCGTTGAGGGGTTACCCGGCGGACTCCTCCGTTTGCGGGATATCACCACAGCGCGGCGCTTGCACGCTGCCGGAGGGATTTACTCTTCCGGCGAACCGGACTTGTTGGTCTTTCGGATGCTCTCGCCGCCAAGCAGAAAGATCTCGGAATTCTCAACCAGGCGGTCTGCAATCGCGGTGGCAATCGTGGTGTTGAAGAGGATGTTACCCCAGTCGGAAAGGGCTGTGTTCGTTGTAATAATGGTCGAACGCTTGTGACTGTGCCGAGTGGAGATGACTTGATAGAAGAGGTTGGAAGTCTGCTGATCGAGCGAAAGATATCCCAGTTCGTCACAAATCAACAAAGTTGGCTCGGTATAGGTCTTGAGCTTGCGAACCAGCGAGTGATCCACCTGCGAAGCGGACAGTTGATTCAACATATCCATGGCGGTGGTGAACAACACGCGCTGATTCGCCTGACAAGCTTTCCAGGCGATCACCTTGGCGAGAAACGTCTTGCCCACTCCAGGATTGCCGATGAGGACCAGATTCGTACCCTCCCGCAAGAAGGCCAAGTCGAGCAAACGCAGAATACGGTTCTTGGCTTGCACCCGGCTTTTGTGATGGTGGAAGTGGAACGCGTCGATACTGGGCTGCGATAGTAAGCGGGAACTCTTGAAGCGGCGCTCAATGGCACGGCTTTGGCGCGCTTCGAGTTCCATGTCGGCCAGCCATTCGATCGTGGCGGCGACACTCATGTTTTGGGCGGCCGCCTCAGCGATGGTCTGTTCCAGTTGACGGCTCATGGCCGCCAGATTCAGTTGTTGTAGTTTCTGTTCGAGAGGATTCATGGTTTTCGGTCAACCGAGGGGAGCTTGCTTCGCAAGCATCGTCGTGTTCCTTTCCGGAGGGAAGAATAAAAGCGTCATACGCCAGCAGTGAGATGGGATCGGTTACCAGAGCGCGCAACTGCGGATCGCGGAGCGGTACTGGGGGTTGCGGCCGGCGCGGTGCTTGTTGCTGGCGCACAATGTTGGCGACATACTCCGCGCCCCAAGCACGCGCGGCGGATGCTTTTTCAATCGCGCTGGCCACAACATCCGGGCCGTATTGCCGAATGAGTTCGAGGATCTCACCGATCTGCCGGGCGAGTGAACGGTCGCTATCAGCCATGTCGCGCAGATAGGCTTCCACCAGTGACCGCGAACAGAGTCCGTCGAGCGAATCGAGCAGTCGCTGCTGCGCTTGTGAACGTCGCGCGGCGGGCCGTTCCTCCGCCAGCATCTTTTCGAAACGCTCTGCGCCGAAGGTTTGTCCGCGTCGCCAGGAGCGTGGATAACTGACCAGTTCTTCGGCACGCTGGTAGATCGTAACTGAACTGGAGTCCGCTTTCACGGTGAGCCGCTGTCCCACATAGCGGTGAGGCAGACAGTATTTATTGCCGTCGAACTGCAGCCGCAGGTCTTTGTGCACGAGCGCTTCTACTGTGTCGCGATGATCGTAGGGAATGATCGGTAACGCCCGCAGAGCTTCGGGCTGGAAACGGTCCATCGGCCGTTCGCGCGTTCCCTGATGCAGGCGTTGGTTGGCGACTTCGACGAGCCACTGTCGCACTTGCCGGTTTACATCATGCAGATCGCTAAACTCCCGCAGCGGCCAGAAGCTTTGGCGCAGATAGCCGATGGCCCGCTCCACCTTGCCTTTCTCCCAACCGCTGGCTGGATTGCACGCGCGCGGATAGAAGCTGTAATCGCGAGCGAAGCCGAGAAAGCGCGGCAGAAAACGGACCAGGCGGCCGTCATGTTCGGCTACAGCTGTGGCGAGATTGTCGTAGACGATTTCACGCGCCACACCGCCCAGCGCATGAAAAGCATGCACGTGGCAACGGACGAATGTTTCGAAGTTTTGACTATGCGTGAACTCGACATAGAGCATGCGGCTATGCCCATCGACTAAAGCGAACGCATATAGTTTGCGCACGTCACCGGAGTAATTCAGCGCATCGAAATGTGCCCAGTCTACTTCAAAGCGTTCACCGGCGAGCGGTTCCATGCGGACGAAGGCCCGTTTGGTTGACAGTTCCGGACGAACCTTTCGGACATAAGCTCGCAGCAAACTATCGCAGCCTTTGTACCCAAGCTTCTTCAGGCGCTGATGGATGAGCGCAGCCGTAACCTGGGGATCTTTCTCCAGCCATTCGGTGACCGTAGCTTTGAAAGGATCGAGTTTGGTATTGCGCTGGCGTTTGCTCACCCCTTGCGCTGGCGCGTCGAGATACTTCTTGATCGTTCGCCAACCCATGTTCAGATGGCGCTCGATCTTGCGGATCGGCCAATGCTCCGACCAATACAGCCGGTGCAGGTCGTTGATCTGTTCGCTCGTGAGCATGCCTGGATTCTGTTATCCGGCAGATGCCAGAGAAACACCAGCACGTTGTTGTTTGCAAGCTCTATGACCGGATGGGGGCCGGTCATACCAAGAAGGAACAGGAAGAGAGAGCGTTTATGTATGATTCAGTCAGTCGCGGGCGGCGACAGTCATAAACCGACGTGTCACTGGAGCTTCTAAAGCCCGTTTGCAAGCATGGTTCCAGGTTTCGTGCTCATACCACTGGTGACGCTCTCGTCTCCTGTTGGGAGGCGGAAGCGATCCCGCTTAGGAGATTACTCAATTTTGCACGACTTGGGCCGCTGCCCGCGGCGACTATAAGTCGAGGTGATCGAATCATGGCCCGAAAGCGCAAGATAAAGCAGCTTAGTAAAGTTAGTAAATCGGAAGGCATCCCTGTTTTGAATGCCGACGCAGCCGGTGTGGATATCGGCGCGAACGAAATTTACGTGGCCGTTCCCGCTGACCGAGATCCACAATCGGTGCGCTGTTTTGGAACGTTTACCGCCGAGTTGATGCAGTTGGCCGCCTGGCTGCGGCAATGCCGAATCGATACTGTCGCGATGGAAGCGACCGGCGTATATTGGATCCCGGCCTACCAGATTTTGGAGGCCGCCGGATTGCGGGTTTGCCTGGTCAACGCACGCTACTTTCAGAACGTACCCGGCCGAAAGACCGATGTTTCTGACTGTCAGTGGCTACAGAGACTTCACGCGGCCGGACTGCTGCGAAATTCATTCCGCCCCGCGCAGGACGTTTGCGTCCTCAGGTCGCTGACCCGTCACCGGGACAATCTCATTCAACTGGCATCGACTCACGTTTTGCACATGCAGAAGGCGCTCGACCAAATGAACGTTCAGCTCCATCATGTCCTGAGCGACATCACAGGACTGAGCGGAATCGCCATCTTGGAGGCCATTCTCGCCGGCGAACGTAGTCCGCAAGTCTTGGCGCGTTTGCGGGATGGAAGAGTGAAAGCATCGGAGGAAACGATCATCCAGGCTTTGACCGGAGATTATCGCCCGGAGCACCTGTTCACTCTGAAACAATCGCTTGCGGCCTACCGCCATTATCAAAAGCTCATCGCCGATTGCGACCTAGAAATCGAGCAGGCACTGAAACGGTTCGATGCGAAAGTTGACGTGAAAGCGAAACCTCTGACTTCTGCCAAAGTCCGCCGGCATAAATTCTTTGGCAATGAGCCGAGCTTCGACTTGCGGGGGCACCTGTATCGAATCTTCGGAGTGGATCTGACAGCCATTCCAGGTGTCAACATCCTCACCGCTCACACCATCTTGTCCGAGATCGGGCCGGACGTGTCCCAATTTCATAGCGGTGGCGAATTTGCCTCATGGCTGGGACTCTGTCCGCACAACAAAATTACCGGTGGCAAAATTCTGAGCACGAAAACACGTCGAGTTAAGAACCGACTTGCGAAGGCATTTCGCCTGGCCGCCAATGCGCTCTTCCGCAGCCAATCTCCTTTAGGCGACTTCTTCCGCCGCATGCGGGCAAAATTGGGAGCGCCACCAGCGATTACAGCGGCTGCTCATAAACTGGCTCGCATCATTCATCACATGCTTTCCAAACGAGAAGCCTATGATCCCAGCATTCTGATTGGCAATGAAAAACACTTTCGCGCACGCGCTGAGGCGAAGCTCCGAACACAGGCCAAGGCACTCGGATATACCATCGTCGCCGCCAAAGCCTGAATCCTATCCGCTCGAACATCCGTGTAACTCGTGGTGTTGTTCCTTAGGAGATGCAGCAGGCGCTGTTTGCGGTCGCGGCGCTGTTGTTGCTCCCGGTTGTGCGCTACGGCAGCAGGGTTTTTCTCGCGATAACGCTTCCAATAGTCAGGGTGTTCGGCGCGCCATTTGCGCGAGCTGTCCAGACAAACTTGGCGATAAACTTCGTCGCTTGCCAGCCTTTGCTGGCGAGACTCACTGCGCCTCTTCTTCTGACACTCCGGCTGACTGCAAACGCTCTGCTGCGGCTGATACTTCGATGGTTGGAAGGTTTTCTCACAGTAGCGGCAGCGCCGTTCGCTCATACCGGGCGTTATCGCATTGACTGCTCGCTAATGATTTAGAAACTGCTGTAGAGTTCTTACCGCGTCCTCGCCAATGGGCTGCTCAACTCCGCCTACATCATTCCCAAAACTGCGGGCGTTTTATTTTCCCAATGACAGTTGCGCGACGTAATCTTGGTCTGCGCCCCTAATAGACCCAAACCGCTGGAGTCCAGCTTACTGAGCATTAGGGCAACCTGCGCCTCAAATTCTTCCACAGTGTTGGCTTCGAGCACCCAGGGCCGGCTTTGCTCTACGATGGCATGCCAATCCCGGCCGTTAAAGCTTGCGTCATAAAACTTCTTCTGCACAAGCGCTTCGATTTTTGCAAGAATGGCCGCGCGATCAGATCTGAATAGTGTCATTGGTGGTAGTAGGTCCTTGCCGAAAGTTCAGGAGTAGCAACTATTGTCCCCGAAGGATTTCCAACTAACTCGAAACTCGCCCAGTAGTAGGGCGGATACCCCGCGCCTTGCAACGTCAGTTGCGCCTGCCGGAGCGCTTCGGCTTTCTCTTCGTGCCGGGCCAAATGTTCGTAGAACGATTTCATCAAACGCGAAGTCGAATGATCTTCCAGTTCCCATAATGTGGAAACCACACTTTCCGCGCCGGCCTCAACAAAAGCGCCGACCAAGTTAGCAACACCCGACTCGCCTACAGGTCCCACTCCGGTGTTACAAGCGGAAGGTGTAACGAGGCTCGCATTGAGGTGCAAACCTCGAATCTCCCGCAATTGCAAAAGGCCGTCGTCCCGACCGCCTTGCTGCGGGGCGAACACCAATGCGGATCTTTCCGGGAATTCGAGATCTGCATAGCCATGCAACGCGAGATGAAGCACTTTGTATTCGCTTAACGGCAGCCCTTTAAAGTGCGTCTCAGTCGCCTCTGCGCCCAATAACAAAGTACTCGGCTTGGGAAGATCGTTTGCGATGGACTCCACTTCATGTTTGCTCTCCGGTAGCGCGATGAGCTCACTTCGTTCCGGGCCGCTGATCGCACGTAAAATGACATTGCGGTTGTCGGGGGCTTTGGTCCATGCGGCCACGCCCACATAGGGAAGCGCCGTCATCGTCTTGCTTTGCCCGCGCCTGGTCCTTAGGATGTCCAGAACGGTGCCAGACTCGACCGCGCAAATGGCGTGCGAAGCGATCACGTATCGGCCGTGATCCACCAGCGCTGCGAAGGGCAGTAGATGCAATGCCCCATCTGGTACGACGATCACAGTGGAGGCGGCCCGGTACTCACGGATCGAGCCGAGGAGCTCCTCGAAGAGGAGTTGCGCCAACTCGGTATCTTCCTTCTGTTTTCGAATCACGTTCCGGTATTCCGAGGTTTGACTTTCCAGCCGGTCCTTGCCAGTGAGCGCATAGCGGCTCACGGAGCGCGCGGCGATAGCGAGCGCGTAGGAACGGGGTTCATCGAGCACATATTCGACCACCAACTCTGACGGCTTCA
The DNA here is from genome assembly GCA_963749105.1 of Bryobacterales bacterium. GTDB lineage: Bacteria > Acidobacteriota > Terriglobia > Bryobacterales > Bryobacteraceae > Bog-105. The sequence goes on from CAVVLT010000028.1 coordinate 22,446, forward strand.
ATTGCTGCTGGAGCTCACGAAGCGAGACCGGATGAGAGGCGGTCTTCTGGGCAAAAGAAGCCGGGTCCAATTGCTGTTCGGTGTCGCCGATGGCCTTCAAGACTTGGTCTCTCGCCGCGGGTTCTTCGGTGTCAATCAACCGCAGGTTCAGCTCTGTCAGGTGTTTTTCAGCCGCCGTGGGCGCGTGTGGCACCACGGTTTCATGATGTTGAAGAGACTGAACTTCTAACCGCCCGCGCGCCTTCTCAATAGTCTGAAACGCGCTCGGATATCGATTTTGATCACATAGAGATGCGAAGTAGCCGGAATAGACACTGCTCAGCTGCGCCAACAACAACCGCTCTGTTTGCGGCGTCGGAACCGTCGTCAACAATGAGTCTATGAGATCGGCGCTTTTCTGGTACAGCGAGTTCGAGGCGGCCGTCTGTCCAAGCTTGGCCAGAATGGCCGCCTTCACGGCCAGGTTCCTTGGGACGAAGTACAGTTCGTCCGGTACGCGTTGGTTGGCGCTAATCGCTTCATTGATCGCGGCCAGCCCTTCCCGCAGTTGTCCTTGATGCTCATACGCCAGAGCAAGAAAGCCGGCGCCTTCGGCCAAGCCGCGCCAATACGAAATCTGGCGCGCATAGTCGAGCGACGCCTTATATTCGTTGATGGCACGAGTCCAATCGCCCATGTGCTCATAGATCTCGCCCCGCGTTTCCAGAATGGTATAAAGCATGCCCAGCAAATGATATTGCCGCGGGTATCGAAGCGCTTCGGAGCTGAGGGCGAGCGCTTCAGGGTAGCGCCCCAGGCCGCTCAGGGCGGAAATCTTATAGTTCACGGCTATGCTCGGGTAGCCCATGCCCGGAGTCGATTTCGCCCGGCTGATCGCATCGTTCAGCGGGCCCATCGCTTCATCGAACTTGTGGAATTGCACCATGCCGGCCCCGTACAAGCTGGAGTACCGTACAATCGCGGCGGCATCGCCGAACGTTTTGGCAATCCCCCATGCGCTGAGCACCTGCTGTTTTGCGCGCGTTACATCGCCCAACAAAAACGCGGCAATTCCCTGCTCTCCCACGGCGCGAGACGCCAGTTGATAATGATGCTGGCGCTTAGCAAGATCTTCGACCATAGCCCAGGTGGTCCGAGCAATGGCGGCATCATAATTGGTCTCCACCATGCCACGGATCATGAGAATGCGCAGGCGCGTCTCCGGGTCTTGCGCCTCGGGCTTTGTCAGGTGTTGCGTGAGGGTCCAAATTAAAGTCGGTATGTCACTGGTCCCCGATGTGGCGGGAATCTGACTGGCATGCGCGTAGAGAGCTTTGGCCGCTTTGTGCTGTTGCACAAACGTAAGCTCCGCTTGCCGGTAGAGAGGCTCCGCCGCGATCCAATTGTTGAGCCAGGCCATGTCATCGGCTTTTTTCAGCAGCGCCTCTGGCGAGTGTGGATCGGGGGCCGTCGCTAAGCGATATAAACCCACGCCCAACGCGGCAATACAGATCACCCCAAGACAGGCAAGAACGACAGCTAGAAAGAATCGCAAAGTCTTGCGAACAAAAGGCTTCATTGGGCTATTCGCACGCTATCTATTAAACAGAAAAAACCCAAGATTTAGTACCTCCGTTTAGAACTAAACGTTAGTACTAGAGGACGCCACACGTTCAAAATGGCTTCACTTTTTTTTTGCTTTTTCTTCGTGCTTTGGAGCGGTCAATAACTCGCCACGCGACAAAACAAAACAGGCCAACCTGAACCTCCGGTTCAAGGGCTGCGGCTTTGTTTGCCAAGCAAACGGTAGCCTTTCGATTCGAGAGTTATTTGCAACTGAAAGATCATTGGCTACGATTGAGAGGGTTTGAGATCAACCATACTCGCTCGGGGAGACCGCACGGCCAAGCCCGCGGCCCTGGGCAGACACCCGTTACGTTATAGTGGCGCGAGGAGCGCTCGGATCAAGTTACGATTTGGCTTTCCAAGAGACAAGATCAACGAAACCGCCATCAGAGAGCCGTTGTTAAAGTTGACTAATCAGGGAAATTCTGGACTTGTCCCCTAAATTGAGACAAGCAGTTAAGAGTCAAAATTCAGCGAATGGAGAATTGACTCATGGGATTGGCTCGACGAAAGTTCACAAAAGAGTTCAAGCTGGCTGCGATTCAGCAGATGGAGGCGGGCTCATCAACGGCGGAAGTGGCGCGGGCGTTTGAAGTCACCCCGAAGGTGTTGTACCGCTGGCGAGACGAGTTCCGGCATGGGCCCGGCAACGCCTTTCCGGGACGCGGGAAACCGCGCTGGGACGAAACACGCGTGGCGCAACTGGAACGCAAGGTGGGTCAGCAGACACTGGAGATTGATTTTTTGAAGGGGTGCTTGCAGCGCATCGAGGAACAGCGGAAGCTGCAGGCATTGACTGGAAAGCCGCGATTTACCAGTACATTCAAACGCAAGTCGAGCAAGGGGGCCAGATGACTGCGTTGCGCATGTGTGAGTTAGGAACAGTGAGCCGGGCCGGCCTGTACCGGTTCGAGCCGAAGGACGAAGCGGCAGACGAAGATCTGGATCTGCGGGATGAGATCCAACGAATCGCTCTGACCTTTCCGTTTTATGGCCGGCCCCGCATTACGGCGGAGCTGAAACGGCGCGGCTGGCCGGTAAATCATAAAAAGGTGGGCCGCCTCATGCGCGAGGATAACCTGCTTTGCCTTCGGCGGCGGAAGTTCGTCGTGACCACCGATTCGAATCACAATCTGCGAATCTATCCCAATCTGGCCAGCGACATGAAACTGACCAGTATCGATCAGCTCTGGCGCGCAGATATCACTTACATTCGCTTGGAGACGGAGTTCGTGTATCTGGCGGTTGTCTTGGACGCCTACTCACGCAAAGTAGTAGGTTGGGCGTTGGATCGCCATCTGGAGGCTGATCTGGCCATCGCCGCTTTGCAAATGGCGCTGCGTCGCCGCAAACCAACCGCAGGGCTGACACATCATTCCGACCGCGGCGTGCAGTACGCCTCTAACGACTACATCGCTCTACTGAACGACCATGGCGTCCGCATCAGCATGAGCCGGCGTGGCAATCCTTATGACAACGCAGCCTGCGAGTCATTCATGAAGACTCTGAAATACGAAGAAGTCTATCGGCAGGAGTACCGCGATTTGGCCGAAGCTTACGCTTCCATCCAAACGTTTATCGAGAGAATCTATAACGGCAAGCGTCTGCACTCGGCGCTGGGTCACCGCCCGCCGATCGAGTTTGAACGTTCGCTGCTTACTCCTTCCCCTGCCACACAATCGGTGACTGCATGAAAAATGAGGGCGCCCTCAGTAAGCGTTTTTTCAGGCATACCGGAATCTATCGGTCCGATGTGTCGTCACTTCTTTTAAACCTGGGCCAGAGTACCGCATTCCGGTCGGGTCCGGGCCAGGCTCTAGGACGCGCCGGAAGAACACGCCCTGCCCATCGTCGCGATGAGTTCCGGCCGGCTATTCCTCAACGGGTTGCTCGCCAGCAGTGCCCGTCTCCGCTTCACCGGCACCCTCAGCTTAAAACGATTGCAGCACCGAACGGAATCTTTTATCATCGAACGGTAACGTTCCTCTTAACTGTTTGTCTCAGGCTTGGGGACAACCTCATTCTGAGCGATGATTCCATCGGAAATCGAAGCTGCGGCTAAACGACTACGTGGTCTGCTTAAGAAGTACGGCGAAGCAATACCCGGCTATGGACCGCAATAGACGAAGTGCGCTCACGGTCCCGCATAACGTGGCCTGCCTGGTGTTTTACCCCTATAGAGGTAATTCGTGGTTTGCTAGTTGGCACTGCAATGGCGAGTGGTTATCGGAATCCCAAGCCATTGTTGGTCGACTTAGTCGGGGTAACAACGCTTGCCGCGTGGCGGACTACTCAGGGAATTTACGTCTTTGATTCCGCTGTCCAGCGCGACATTTGGAACACACCGATCAGTGGGGATATTCCGAGTGAGGTCCTCTTTCATTTACCCGAATGGTGCTGTTTCGTTAGCGCGCCTGGACGCGTGTTCGGGGAGGAGATCCTTGGATTTCTGGTTTCGTTGAACTTCGACTCCGACAAACTGCCTCCCGAGCTCTGGCTGCTCGTGGTCTACAGAGACGAATCCGCACAGGCCGAACCATTGTGCTTGACCCTAGCCGGTAGTATCACAGATGCTATTTGCGGTGGGCTTGCCAAGCTGGAACGCACAACCCTCGCCACAGGTCCGAGGGAAAAAGATGATGCCCTCGCGCGCTTGCAGGTCAGGTACGTGAGCCATTTGGCGGATTTACAGGGTATGATTTCGCTCGCCTTGTATCTTGCATCGGAAAATCGGGAGATTTCAAACCCTCACAACCAACTGCCGAAGAATCCGACGCCCACTAAGACGAAGCGTGGGCCGCGGATATTTCCACCGGACAAGCCGACACTGTGGGCCGTCGGATTACGGCTTGGAAACGCTTTGCGTGATGCGCGCGAGATTCAAGAGCGAAACGAATCTGAGATTATATCCGGTCGAGCCAGTCCTCGTGGCCACATCCGACGCGCACATTGGCACAGTTACTGGTCAGGCTCCCGAGTTTCGGAGAACCGTGTTTTGCGCGTCAAATGGTTACCACCGATTGCGGTAAATCTTTCCGATTTGGAAGATATGCCAGCAACGATTCATATAGTAGTACGACGGGACGGGTGACCATACAGACTTCCCTGCCCCGTTTGTTTTTTTAGAGAGCGCCGGTGCCCGTAGCGAAGAGGGCGTCAAACCCTTGCGACAGCAACCGCGCAGCGGGTTCGTGCGCTCGTGAGCGTAAGGGCATTTTCAAAGATGGGCGTTAGCCTTTGCGTACACTTGGTCGTGGATGGCTTGGTGGCGCTGGGTGTGCGACATAGAAATGGAAGTTAGGCGGCGCGGCGGGTCTCCCAGTAGTTTTCGAAGCGACCGTTTAGGCGACAGCAGCGAAGGGCAATGATAGAGTTAGCACCGCGGACGGACCAGAACATGCCGGATTGTTTCAGGCGGGAAGCGATGACGGTCTTGCAGCCGGCCTCAATCACGCCAGAGCCGATGAACAGATGCTGACGGCGGAAGTTTGGGTATCGCATGCGGTGGGCGTTTCGCTCGAAATAGTGGGCCTCGGTGCGGATCTTTTCCAGGACATCGGGATTGGTGGATTCGGTGGAACGCAGCGAGAGAACTAGCTTTTCGATTTTTCCTTTATCGAGAAGGCGTTTCTGATGCACCTTCATCCAGGCTTTCTGATTCGCCGTGTCGTTGGGGTGTAAGTAGCGCACCAGATCCCAGAGATGCTGACGAGCGTGATAAAGATCGACAATCTGCACGGCGCCTGGGAAGTGCTGGTCGGCCAGATTCCAGATCCATTCGGCTCCGTCACCCATGACGACTTTCTTTTCCGCGCGGCTCCAGCCACGATTCCAAGCTTCCAGATAGATGCGTTTGCCAAACTCTTCGGCCGTTTCAATGGCGCCTGTATAAGTGGTTGCATCCGAATCGCGAATCGCGTAACCCTCTTGATCCCACGTTGTTTGGGTGAACACGCATCCCAACTTAACCTCGCGTGTGTGTGCCGGCTGACCGCCGGTTTTGCCTTTTCGTCCTTCGGTTTCTCTTTTGACGACCGGGACGCCTGTCCCATCCATTTGCACGTATAGAATTTTGATCGATTGGCCAACGACGATAGGCAGATCCAGTTGTACGGCTTTACGGATTTCGCACTGCTCAATTGCGGCAATATCGCTGCCAATCGCCTCGGCCGTGCGTTCCACGGATTTGGCGGTCACTTCCAGACCAGCCAGAATCTTCATCTGCTCGCGTGCGTGATCGAAGGGCGACTCCAGGCCTACCAGGGCCTGCATGCGGCGCACACCCGGAGAACAGGCGCGGTTTTCGACGTCGAGTTGGCGATCAACGGGAAACTGGCCGTTGTGACAGTTTGGACACAGATACCAGGGGCGCGTCAGTTCCACCTCGCCTAAGGCGGTGAGCATATGCCGCGAGCGCAGTTCGCGGTAGCGTGCTTGCTGCCCGCACGGACACGGAATGCGGCGCTGTTCGCCAGTCGGCTCGGAAAACTGCAACAAACTGCTGAGAGCAGCCGCCCCTGCCTGATGCAGGGCGGCTCGGAAGGCCATCTCCACAGCTTCCAGATCCAGGCCGCCTGTCTGTTTCCGCTCAGTGAAGATGCGACTCAAAAGGCTGCTCACTTCGCGCGCGATCTCGGCTTGGATCGTTTCGGCCGTTTTTTTTCCTGCGGCGTTAGTGTCTCCTCCACCGGTCGGGCGCGGCAGATCCTTTCATTGATCTCGACAAAGGATCGCTCCAGTTGCCGATAGCTGCGGAAGGCCTCGATCTCCCGCTCGGCCTTGCGCTGCTCAACGGGCGTGGAGAAACTCTCCGTCACTGTTTTGCCGTTCACTTTGTAAGTCAAACGCGGATGCGGACGATGACCCGCATCGCCGGGACGGTGACAGTGACAACGCGGATTACCGCAGCGACCGCCGGTTCCGGTTATCGACCCGGCGCGAAAATCCTCCAGTTCAGAAATCTGCCGCAGAAGTTCGGCTCGTTGCTGTTCTAGATCGGTGAGTGAGTCGTTCATAATGCCTTCCCTCAGCCGAGCGTAGCATATACGCTCGGTTATTGGCTCCAAAAAAAGGAAACCCCGCCCTTGCTCTTTTTCATGTCGCACACCCGGTGGCGCTCAGGGCTGATTAAGCCTTGGGCTAAACTGAGACAGGTTATTAAGATTCAGCGCTAGCCGCACCTTGTTCTGAACGAATGCCTAACCATTCACGAATCATATTTTTATGATCCTCAGGTAGATTGGGATCGAGTAGAAGTCGGTGTTGTTCTGCCTTCCATTCGTCTGCTTCTACTTGCGCCTTAGCTGCTGCAATTGACTCTGCTTCCCGGCGGCGGACCTGTTCTGCGCGGTAAAAGCGAAATGTGTCTCCTGAAAAACAATTTGGAACAGCAGTTAGAAGAAAACCAATTGGGTTGTGAATTCGGCCTGCTCGCACTATGGCTCCTTTCTCTTTTATGAAATGAATAATTTCGTCTTCAGTGGAGTCTGGCGTCGCTAGCCTACAGCTTCATATAAGTCGAGTGAGAACGTCATCATCAACGGCTCCGTACTTGCTTAACGCTTGGTAGAGTGCTGCCGACGACGACGTTTGTTTAGAAAGTTCTTGGTCTTTATTCTTATTAAGCGGGGGGTGGTTGCTATCGGGTGCATGATGGTGGTTGCTGCCGGGGTCCGTAGGGAAGTTGCTCTCTGGTAGCACATTGCTGACTACTGGTAAGTTGCTATCAGGTAGCAGGTTGCCGCTTGCGGTCAACCTCTCACCCGTTTTTGGATTGACGAAGGATACTGCGCCGGTGCGAATGACATGAGTCAGGTTTGCTCGGCGTCGTCGTTCAAGAATTGTATTGAACGAGAATATCCTGTACACGCGTGCGCCTTCGCTGCCTGCGGCAGCGTCGAACGTTTCGGCCTCTTCGAGCGCAAGTTTAGCGACGAGGGCTCGTAGGTAAGCGCGGCAACTTGTCTTGTGTGAGCCGGTCAAACGGGCGAGTTCAGATAACCCAGCTCTCAGCAGACGAGAATCTTCCGATTCGGGAGTTCCCTTTTTCCACATCGCCGTTAGTAAGAGATGCTCGCCGTTAGTGTGAGCGTCCTGAACAGACCGAGCGGGACGCAACCGTACGACGCGACCGTTCGGAGTTCGCAGGTCTCCACCAGGTAGCAGCGTGCTACCTGTATCTATACTCCCCGGCAGTTCACTTCGCAGGTCGCTATCAGGTAGCAGAGTACTATCTGATAGCAGACTGCTATCGGCGGGAGCTGCTCTGATCGAATCAGCCTCGAGTGGCAGCTTGCTACCTGGTAGAGATCGGTCAGTCTCCCGCCCGGCCATCAGGTCACCACCAGGTAGTAGCTTGCTACCTGTATCTATACTGCTTGCCTGCGGTTCACTTCGCAGGTCGCTATCAGGTAGCAGAGTGCTATCTGATAGCAGACTGCTACCGGCGGGAGCCGCTCTGATCGAATCAGCCTCGAGTGGCAGCTTACTACCTGGTAGAGATCTGTCGGTCTCCCGCCCCGCCATCAGGTCACCAGGCAGTAGCTTGCTACCTGTATCTATACTGCTTGCCTGCGGTTCCTTTCGCAGGTGGCTATCAGGTAGCAGAGTGCTATATGGGAGCAGAGACCCAAGCGCAAATGGCGCGGATTCCAGCTTACAATCAGATAGCAGGTTACTATCAGATAGTGATGGACCTGTGCTGATTGGCAGCGGCAGCTCGATTGGCGACGGCGCGCGGATCAAGGGACCTTGTGTGACCGGAGCGGGTGTGTGATCGGACGAGGCGCAGTCGTGAACGAATGTATTCTGGCAAATTACGCGCGGGTTCGTCCCGCGGCCAAGCTGGAACGTCTGTTGGTTTTCGGAAACCAATGCATCCAGCCGACGGGTGAACATTTTGGAATCGAGGAAGGTGGTGTTGGCTTGGTCGTGGACGATGCACGGCTGCCGCAGGAATTCGCTCCGGAGCAGCAAGAGTTTCTGCAATTAGCCAGGCAAATTGCCCATTGAAGGCAAATATAAGTATTGACAAAGCTTCCTCTGATCAAGCGGTCGTGATAAATTCACACGCAGGAGGATTGTGATGAAAAAGAACGCTTCTGGTGGCGCTATGCCTGGCTTCAATTCGACGGCTACCGGCTTTTTCGCTCTGAGTGGTTTCGTAAGCGCCGACATTAACGGAGTTACCTAATCAGACCCGTTCAGCGGATATGCAACGTTCAATGGCAGTTACATGACCAAAAAGATTGCCGATTATACCTCTCCCCCAACTGATTGAAAATTACACTTATAATTCGACAACCCCGGAACCGGAGACGGCTTACGGCGTCTTTTCGGGCTTGGCTGTGTTGTGTTTGACGGGCGCCATACGGCGCACCCGCTTACTCCTGTCGAAGTAAGCGGGGGTGAATCGGGCGGATCAGCCAGGAAGGCGCTAAGGTTCGACAAACGTGTAGTCTGGGGAGACAGTCTGATTGCCGTTGGCGTCGGCACTGACAAGTTGATAATGAATGACGCCGCTTGGCACCCACGCCATGGAGGGTTGGGGGTTCGTTACCAACGCCGTTCTTGTGGACCACATGTTATAAGCAGTAGTCAAACCATATTGGACATAGCTGTTTGCCGGCACTGACGTGGTCCACGAAATCTGTGCTTGGTTGTTGTTGCCCGGCACTACCACGATGCCCGAAATCGTCGGAGGGATTGCTGCGGCCAAGGTAGTAAAGGTGTAACGCTTGGATGTTCCAACATTCCCATTGGCGTCCGTCGATTGTGCGACGAAGTGATATGTAGTCCCGCCAGCCAAACCAGTCAAAATAACTCCGTGATTAGTTGTGAGCGGCGCCTGTAGCGGACTGCGCTCACCTAAACTTTCAAGCGTGCCATACAATAGCGCAGTGGTGGACGGCGTATTCGTCGACCAAGAGATCGTAATGCCGGACCGTGTGATGCCCCAGTAAGCAAGATCAATTATCTGCGGTCCAGTGCCCGTCGACGCCGGTGGGGTGGGGGATAGAGTGGAGAATGTGAAGTTTGGCGAGGTGGCAGATTTGCCACTCGAAGCCGTTGAGACGGCAACATAGTTGAATGTTGTACCTGCCGGCAATCCCGTTAAAGTAACGGAATGACTGGTTGTGGGCGTCGAATTTGGAGTGGAGGACAAACCATATGATGCGCTAGTGCCGTAGCGTACAAGCGAAGAAGTGGCTTGGTTTGTGGTCCAAGTAATAGTGGCCGAGTTGTTGGTAATATTCGCGGCGGTAACTCCGGAAATAACCGGATTTGGCGCCGCGGATTTGGTAGTAACTATACCGCCGACGGTCCAGGTAAAGACTGTCATCGAGTAGGGCGGCAACTGAAGCCCGGACGCACTATCGAAATTGGTAGTCGTTGACGACGAAATATTTACGACGCTGGCATTTTCGTTGGTATCGGTGAGGTTCGCCGACGTTAGCTGCTGCGTTTGTACAGTTCCGCTCGGTGCGTTGGCCCCACTGAACGTTACCGGCAACGAAGCAGATCTGGAAAGATTGAAGACCACCACTGAACGGTTTGAACCCTGCGAGAAAGCAAAGGAATGAAGGTAATGCGCACCATTGAATTGGACAGTGTTCACCAGTGGCTGGTTCCAAGTTGGATCAGCGCCCGTGTGTACGGTTTGCAACATGGCGCCCCCGTTGCTTAGCGCCTGGTTGGCGAGCTGCAGAGCTAGAAACTGCGGCCTCTTGCGATTAGTTACTCCCATATCCACGACCGAGCCCCAAAGATCAACCATGCTGTGGTCAGGTCTTTGGAATTGATATTGGGGAAGTGCAAACAGTGTCTGATTCACGACACCGAACTGCCTTAGACTAAGCAGCATCGTGTCGGCCACCATCAAGCCAGCGCCCAAGGAAGGCGTGTAGGTATTCAGCGCGTTTTGGGTGATGGCCCCGTTGACCGTTGAAAGATTCACTTCATAGAAGCTCAACGGCACCGGGTGCGAAGAATTTTGAATCGCTTGAAAGTTCTGGTAGACCATGCCCGGCGTCAAACCCTCGGCCGTGCCGGTGCTGGACATAAACGCTTCCGGTTCGGCAAAAGTAGACCCAAACAGCGACTCGTTATCGGAAAAGCTGTCCACCGTATTCATGGTGTAAGGCGCAATCGTGAAAGAGTCGTTGTTATTGCAATTATTCTGGATATCGCTGTTACGTCCTGGCCAGCCGGCCTGGCCACCCAACACGAGATCAAAGCTGGACCGAGCGTAAGAGGCATTCGCTCGCATCGCTGCGAAGATGGCCTGAGCCCGTTGGCCGTAAGGAGGCGAGTATTCGATGTCGCCACCTTTGAACGTGGAGTTCCAGGCTTCGTTTGCGAACTCCAGGTGAATCTTAGAGAACACCTGTGTCCAGGGAGTCTGCTGACCGAGTGCCGCGCGCTTGGCACCATAAGGTGTGGCGCTGGCCCCGGCCAAATACTCGATCAGGTTGGATGCATCCGTGGTAGTAAAGGTCGTTGGCACGACAAACCAGGGTTCGGCCCCTGTTGTTTGACAAAGCGCCAGAAAATCATGGAGCCCGATGTCGATGGCGTCCGACTCTGCTTGCCAAGCCGAGTAGCCAGCTCGCTGCCGGCCGAACTGTGGGGTAAGCAAATTGTCGAGCGTGTCACCGAGTTGGCCGCTCCAGTAGCGAAGTGAGCCGGGTTGAAGCGTCCGCAGGGCGGTTACTACAGGGTCGCGGAAGGCGGTGGTATTGGTTGGATCGCCATTGATCCTGCTGAGGACTACGTCATCCAACTCGAACGAGTCGGCGCCCACGGTACTGAATGTTAGACCAGCAGTACCAATGGCCGAACCGTTTTCCGCCGCAGTGAAAGTCAGAGTATAAGTATTCCAACCGTTCGTCAACGTCACCGGCTGGTTCAGATAGGTGGCCACTCCATAACGCTGCACTTTGACACCGATCTGGTTGGAGCCGCTAATGCCTTTGGCTTTGAACTGTAGTTGGTAAGTGCCGTTTAGCTGTAAGAATGTTTTGCCGCTGACGGAATCGAAGTTGCCGGATATGGATGCGGAGTCTGAGGCACTAGGAGCCGTAAGAATCGTGGTCTGAAGGCCCAAAGTTCCAGGCGGAAGATCGGTAAGGTTATCGCCAATTGTGCCAGCGCCTGAAGTCGCGGGCCACCAGCCTTGAGCCGATCCGCCAGGGACCTTCTTACGGACAATCAAATAGTCTCCGTTGGCTGGAGCAACGCCCGCACCGCTGAAGTTCAGCGTTATCCCCTGCCCTTTGCTTGTGCCGGTAGAAGAGGTCACTGTCCCGGTGCGGCCAGCGGCAGCGCCGTAAAACACTTCAAAGGTAGCGCCATTCCAAAAACCTGCGGGCCACGCGGACCATTGATCCTCATCCACACACGAGGTAGCAGTTCCGGACATGCAGCGTATGGTCGAGTTCCAAATCTGACCCTCGAAGCCTGGGTTTTGCATGACCAGATTTTGAGTCATTTGGCCTGAATCGTAGAAATCCAACGTACCGAGGTTGATTCCGAAATGCTTGACTGATGGCTGAATGGTTGTACTTCCGATGGAGATATTGGTGATTTGCGCGAAAAGCGATTGAGCCACCATAGGAAAAATTAAGAAAATAAGTTGACAAGACCTCTGGAGGAGCCGAAGCCGCAACGGACTGGAGCGATGATGAATGAGCAACGTCATTTTGAAAAATTTACCTCTCTTAAGTATTAGGAGGGCTATACCCCACCACTCTGTGGGGTGTCTGTGAACGGAAAGAAGTCTTCACAGTATAGCCCAAGGATAAATAATGTAAAAGCTCTTGCCGGCGATTAATTATGCCGGTCTTGCTTTGTAATTCAACTGAAAGAAAGTCATGGTCGAAGAATCTGATCCGCTGGGAGGCAAGCGTTCGGTCCAGCCAACTCTTATTGGGAAGCGGCAATCGTCTTATGTTTCCTGCTAATCTTATTGCGTACGTGATTACTCCGTGACCGTTCCTGAGGTTATCCGTGTCCCGAACCAACGCGCTTCCAAGCAAACACGATAATTCAATCGAACTGCGCTTGCGGGCGTTCAGCCTCCCGATCAAAGCAGTTTGGGCGATCATTGTGACCGTCACTGTCACTAGCGAAATCATGCCTATTCCCCTCATGCCGCCGGTTCCGTTTTACTCATATAAATTGGCGAAAGCAATCTGTTTTGTCGTTTTGGGATACCTTGCGCCGCTGGCATTTTGGCGCTTCAACGCATTGAACCGGGGCATCCTATTGGCCGCAATCTCGGCAGCTACTGTCGAATCTCTGCAAGGTCTCCTTCACCATGGGCACAGTTTTCATTGGTATGAGCTGCTGGTCAAACTCGGACTGATTCTATTCGGCTTCACGCTGGCGCTTGACGCCCGGTATGAGCGTGCCATTTTGATTAGCCGGCTACACATTCGCTTTACGGGCGATCACGTTGACCGCAAGTAAAGCTCACAGTCAATCGCTGAACACCGTAGATCTGAAATATTGCTGGGTTGTTTCAACCTAAATCAAAAAAATAATCCAAAATATTTTGTAAAGCTTCAGTGCGCTACTCCCCTTGATTAACCGTGAGCCATATTCTCGCTGTTCGAGGTCCGTTCGTTCGCATAGTTTGGTCTCCACTACTTTGGCTGACTATGCGTATGTCATATAGATGAGGGAGCAAAGAAGATTGAAAATTGATCCCGTGCGATGCGATTTGCCCGCTTCGCTTCTGACACTGCAAGGAAGCACTCGCTTCTGATCCAGCGTTTCGGATAGCGAGCGCGACATGGCTCTCTATCCATATTTATATTGGAGCGGTGTCGTTAGGCGAGCAAACTTCTTTGTCGTTTGGTGTGGATCTAGTACACCCTCTTGTTCCTTTCTTGTCTTCTTCGCCCAAAAAATGAGTTTCGGTTGTCTTGTTTTAAAACTGCTAGAACTTGCAGGCAAGATTGGCGTCCGCTACACTGATCGGAACGTCGCGTAGGCTGTCATAACGAATCTGGATTGGCTTTTGGTCATTTGAGCCTTCAGAGTTGAAGGTTCAGCATGGCTTTACCACAATCTAGGAGTTAAGTCCTTGACTTTCGGAGGTCTGTTATTTCGCGTTCCACAATCTTCTTGAAAATTTCGGCAAACAGGTTCGTGCGTCTGCCTGCGCTCAGTATGTTGTTGTTGAATCTTGCCGGAGCTTGCCTTTTCGCGCAAAGTACTAATATTGCTATTGGGACTACAGTCCTACAACCCTCGGTTAAGCGGCTCGGGATCAATCTTGGAACGTTAACAAACTACGATTCCGGCCAGATGACTAAAAACCTCATCACCGGAAACCCGGGGTTTGAAGGGCAGATCTGGAACTCGACAATACGTTGCACGGCGGGAACAGCTACTAGTTGCGTTGATGAGAACCAGTACTCCGGATGGCCTGCCGGTTTTTGGAGCGGCGCCACCTACCAAATCTTTTATGGAGCGGCCGCAGGTCGCAGTGGGACGGTGACGTATTACTCTGCACCCGCGTATGGAGTGGGCGGAACATTTATGTTCGGCGATTCAGGCACTGCTCCAGCTGCGGGGGACTACATGATCGTCCGCAAAACAATTCCAGGAGGATCGTCCGGGGGTTGGTATCCCTCACTTTACGGCGCGGGAACGATCACCGATAACTTCACAGATCTCCCGCCAGGCACAACCGGCAAACAGACGACTGTTCTAACTGCCCCTTCATCCAACGACTTGGCAATCATTGCGGCGTATTTCGATTCGACGAGCGGTCATTCGTTCGTTCAACTGAATGGCGCCTACCAGTTGCAGTTTAAAGCGAAGGCGCTGGGCGGATCGAGTCAGGTCGGCGTGCAACTCTCGCGTAGCGGCGGCGCCTCATTTATTAACCAGACCGTCGCCCTTACTAACAGTTGGAATACCTACAATCTGACTTTCACGGCAACGGAAAATGGCTCGGCTCTTGGCACGGTGGCACTGCAATTCGCCACATCCTACGGTGCGGACTCTTTCGAATTAGATGATGTCAGCCTCACACAAACCAACGGCGACCCAACGAATACCAGTGTTTTCAGAGATTCTGTGGTTAATGCCTTGCGCACAATGCAACCCGGCATCATTCGCGACTGGGGTGGTAATGGGCATCTTGGCGAAACGTTGGACAATCTCCTTACACCGCAATTTGGCCGACAGAGAGCGGGCTTCTCGGCGTATTCGAGCGAGTCAGATCAAATCGACTATGGTCTGCATGAATTCTTAGTTTTGTGCCAACTGGTAGGGGCAGAACCTTGGTTCGTTGTTCCGTCGACCTTTACGGCAAGCGATGCAGCAAATTTGATGCAGTATCTGAGTGGAGCGAGTACTACGCCTTATGGGGCAAAACGCGCCGCATTGGGTCAGACAGCGCCATGGACGCAAGTTTTTTCTACGATCCACCTTGAGTTCGGCAATGAAGCATGGAACTCGAATTTCCAAGGTGGCAGCATATTATACGCCGCCGCCTACGGAACGCAGGCGCAGACGATATTCGGAGTGATGCAGAACTATATCAGCACGAATGGCTTGGCAACCAACTTCGATTATGTGTTGGGCGGGCAAGCGGCATCGCCCGGGCTTAACAACGGTATTCAGAGTTCTTGCAATAACAACACGACATTTACAGTTGCGCCTTACACAATGGGCACAGTGGACAGTTACTCCACGAACGAGGCTTTGTTTGGATCCACGTTCGCCGAACCGGAAGCTTACATGTCGAGCGCTAGTGCCACCTCGGCCGAAGGTCTGTCGCCGGGTATGGTTTACCAGGACTACCAGGCCATACAGACATCAACACATCCGGTACCGCTGACGTTTTACGAAGTCAACCTGACAACGGTGAACGGGGCAATCACATCGAACCAGGCGGCTTTGAGCTCTTTCACTCCGTCGCTGGGCGCTGGCCTGATGGTTGCGGATACCATGCTGCAAGGGATGAAGAACTTTGGCGTTGTCAATCAGGCGTTGTTCGCGCTTCCGCAATACAACTTCACACTCAGTACAGGCGTCGAAGTGCCGTTATGGGGAGCGGTGGTGGACATGGGCGTCACGGACCGAAGACGGCCGCAGTAC
Organism: Bryobacterales bacterium; assembly: GCA_963749105.1. Taxonomy (GTDB): domain Bacteria; phylum Acidobacteriota; class Terriglobia; order Bryobacterales; family Bryobacteraceae; genus Bog-105. The sequence goes on from CAVVLT010000028.1 coordinate 38,166, forward strand.
CTGGCGTTGGAACTCGCCAATCAAGCGCTGAGCAATGGGGCAACGATGTTACAGACAACCCATTCGGGAGCTACCGGAGCGGATCCAACTTGGAACGAATCGACGTTGACGAATACCGTGCAGTTCACAGGAGCCCATTATTTGCAGTCCTATGCGTTCCAGCAAGGAACAACGCAGTCATTAATCGTTTTCAACCTGTCTCGAACGCAGGGTAGTTCACTGCCCGTAACCTTTAGCGGTTTGGCGCCCAGCGGAACGGTTCAGATGCAGCAACTGACCTCAGCCCTGCCAACCGATACGAACGAGACTGCAAGCGTGATGAATATTACTTCGTCCACGCTGACTAATTTCAATCCCGCCGCCGGCCTATCATTGCCCGCGTACTCAATGACCGTGCTGACTTGGAGCACCTCGACAGGCGCTCCCGTGATTTCGTCGGTTAAAGCCGGCGCGATGACGCAAACGTCAGCTACGATTACCTGGACGACGGATGAAGCATCTTCGTCGCAAGTAAACTACGGTGTCAACAGCGGACTCGGCTCTTCGTCGCCCTTAGCCTCTACCCTTGTTACCTCGCACTCGGTGACGCTTACTGGACTTACGGCGGGGACCACCTACAGCTTCGATGTCAGTTCGACAAATTCGAATGCCCCTGCTCTTTCGTCAACATCCCCGATTTTGACATTCTCAACGCAGCTGCCGGCACCCGTAATTTCGGGGATCAGCATCACTGGGGTAACGGCGAATTCGGTTACTATCAACTGGACGACAGATCAAGCTTCCGATTCGGAGATCTCTTACGGAGCCACGAATCCGGTGGGCGGATCTACTGTCGCGAGTACTACGCTCACCACCAATCACTCGATCACAATCGGCGGGTTGCTGGCGAGCACCAGCTATGTTTTCAGCATAACTTCAGCCAATTCGGCCGGTACCCCTGGCACATCAACAAATCTAACGTTTTCGACACTATCGGCTCCGGTCATTTCGGCCGTCACAATGACGGCGCTTACCTCGACCACCGCCACCATCACATGGGTTACCGATCAACAGTCGAATTCGCGAGTTTGGTACGGGACGACGACCGCTTACGGATCGTCCTCAACCTTGAACAGCGCCCTTAGCACGAATCACTCGATCATGCTGACGGGTTTAACGCCGGGGATAACCTACGACTACGCAGTGATCTCAGCGGACGCGTACGGGCTCTCTTCCACGTCGGGCAATTTCACGTTTACGACGCCGGCGCAAGGAACTGTCATTTCGTACGTCATTGCGACCGCCATCACGAATACGTCGGCGACAATAACTTGGACTACGGATGAACTCTCTTCTTCCCAAGTCAACTATGGATTTACGGCCACTTATGGCACTTCAACACCGCTGAGTTCCACGCTAGTTACAACACACTCGATTGTGGTTACTGGGCTCACGTCGGGAACGACCTACAACTTCAGCGTAGTTTCGACAAACTCTTCCGGCGTAACTACCACTTCGGGCAACTTCGCCTTCACTACCACGGGCGGATCGCCGACGACCAATATCGCAATCGGATCAACAGTCCTGCAGCCTTCTGTGAAGCGGCTTGGAATCAATCTTGGCACGCTCAACAATTTCGATTCGGGCCAGATCGCCAAGAATCTGATCACGGCAAATCCCGGCTTTGAGGGACAGGTTTGGAATTCAACCATCCAATGCGCATCCGGAACCGCAACGTCTTGCGTCGATCAAAATGCGTATTCCAGCTGGCCGGCGAACTTCTGGAATGGGGCGACCTATCAGTTCTTTTCGGGTGCGGCGAACGGGCGTTCCGGTACCATCTACAATTCGACGGCGCCCGGCAGCGCCAGCGGCATTACTCTCAACTTTGCCGACGCTGGGGTTGTTCCGCAAGCAGGCGATTATCTCATTGTCAGAAAAAACATACCTGGTGGATCAACGGCGGGATGGTTTGTATCTAGTTCCGCGGCTGGAACAATCACTGACAATCTAACAGACCTTCCCCCGGGTACGTCGGGCCAGCAGACCACAGTTCTGACGGCGCCCGGAGCCTCTGATTTTGCATCGTTGTCTACGGTCTTCGACACGCAGAATGGCATCTCATTCGTTCAATTGAATGGAACCTATCAATTGCAGTTCAAGGCTAAGGGATTAGCGGGTTCGAATTTGGTTGGCGTGGAGCTTTATCGGGTAGGAGGCGGCACATATATCAACCAGAACGTGACGCTATCCAATAGCTGGAATACCTATAACTTGACTTTCAGCGCGGCGGAGAACGGCTCAGCTCTGGGCAAGGTGGTCCTTTCCTTCACCACAATCTACGGCACGGATTCGTTTGAGTTAGACGATGTCAGTCTGACCCAAACGAATGGCAACCCGACGAATACAACAGTTTTTCGCGATGAGGTTGTAAACACCTTGCGCACCCTTCAGCCTGGGATTCTTCGCTATTGGGGCGGCAACGGCCAGTTAGGCGAAACGCTGAATAACCTTCTCACACCGCAATTTGGCAGACAACGCGCTGGCTATTTGGAGTCGACTAACGTATCAAACCAAATCGACTACGGACTTCACGACTTTCTGGTTTTGTGCCAGACAGTGGGGGCGGAGCCCTGGTTTGTGGTTCCCTCCACCTTTAGCACGGCCGATGCGTCGAACCTGATTGAGTATTTGGCTGGCGCCAGCACCACAACTTACGGCGGAAAGCGAGCGGCCCTGGGACAGACGACACCGTGGACCCAGGTGTTTTCGACGATTCACCTGCAATTTGGAGAACAGGCATGGAACTCGGGCTATAACGGCGGCAGCATTCTAGCGGCATCCGTCTATGGCGTTCAAGCGCAAGCGATTTTTTCTGCAATGCAGGCGAATGCGTCCTATGTCGCAGGTAAGTTCGATCTGGTATTGAGTGGCCAGGCTTCGTCCCCGGCCTTCAACACAACGGTTCAGAGTAATTGCAATAACAACACATCGTTCGACATAGCGCCTTACGAAATGGGTACGGTGAATAACTATACCGATAATGAGTCGCTTTTTGGACCGACATTTGCCGAGCCGGAAGCGTTTATGTCGAGCGCCGGCACTGCGGAAGGGCTGACAGGCGGATTAGTTTATCAAAATTATCAGGCGGTTCAGTCTTCGACGCAAGCAATGCCGTTGAGCTTCTCCGAAATTAATCTTGCGACCCTCGGCGGTACGATTACTCAGTCTTATCTCAACTCATACGTGAGTTCTTTGGGCGCGGGTCTCGCGGTGGCCGACACTATGCTGCAAGCGTTGAAGCAGTTTGGCGTCGTCAACCAGAGCCTGTATGCGCTTCCGCAGTATGAACAAACACGCGCGGACGGCAGCACGGTTTTTCTCTCGGGCTCGGTCGTCGATATGGGCGTCACCAATCGGAAAAGACCCCAATTCCTAGCGCTGCAACTGGCAAATCAGGCACTGAGTAGTGGAGCAACGATGTTACAAACGGTGCATTCCGGGGCCGATCCGACCTGGAACCAGCCGCTATTGAATACCGTTTATTTATACGGAGCGCACGACCTGCAGTCGTACGCGTTCCAACAGGGCACGAACTACTCGGCAGTTGTGTTCAACTTGTCCCGAAGTTCCACCCTGCCGGTCACTTTCAGTGGCGCCAACGCGCCGACAGGTACCGTGCAGATGCAACAGTTGACTTCGGCGAACTTAACGGATACGAACGAGAGTGGCAACGTCGTAAATATCGCGTCATCGACTGTAAGCGGTTTCAGCGGCGCAACAAGCCTTTCTTTGCCTCCGTACTCGATGACGGTTTTAACGTGGAATTCGCAGGGTTCCGCACAGGCGCCGGTGATCACAGCGGTCACTGCGACGAGTATTACAAGTACATCGGCTGTCATCACGTGGACGACCGATCAATCTTCTTCCTCGTTGGTTAACTACGGGACCACAAACTCCTATGGTTCGTCGTCAACTCTCAATTCGGCGTTGGTCATGAGCCACTCCGTAACGCTAACCGGGTTGACCCCTGGCACTACTTACGATTTTGCAGTGGTTTCGGCAAACTCGGCTGGCACCTCAGCCACATCGCCCAATGCCACTTTCACGACTTCCGCTCCAGCGCCTGTGATCTCGGCGGTAACTGCCTCCAACATCACGAGCTCCTCCGTGACCCTCACATGGACGACGGATCAGGCTTCTTCGTCGCTAGTGAATTACGGCACAACCATCGGCTATGGCTCTTCCTCAACTCTTTATTCATCGCTCGTCACAAATCACTCAGTAACGCTTAACGGGCTGACGGCAGCTACGACTTACGACTATGCTGTGGTATCAGCTAACTCAGCGGGCACTTCTGCCACTTCGGCGAACTTCACTTTCGTTACTACAGCGGCGCAGCCACCCGTGATTTCGGCGGTCACAGCGACGAATATCACCAGTACGTCGGCGGTCATCATGTGGACCACGGATCAGGCTTCTTCATCGCTAGTGAACTACGGAACAACTGCCGCCTACGGTTCGTCGTCAACGCTGAATTCGACGCTGGTCATGAGCCACACGGTAACGCTGACAGGGCTGACGGCAGGCACAACCTACAACTATGCGGTCGTTTCCGCGAACTCCGCAGGGACGCCGGCTACGTCGGCGAATTTGACGTTCGCTACTACTGCGGCGCAGGCACCCGTGATCAGTGCGGTTACGGCGACTAGTATTACGGGGACTTCCGCAGTAATTACCTGGACGACCGATCAGGCATCGTCTTCACTAGTGAATTATGGAACCACCGCCTCTTACGGTTCAGCATCGACGCTGAACTCAGCGCTGGTGATGAACCACTCGGTAACGCTCAGTGGTTTGACGCCCGGCACCACCTACGACTACGCGGTGGTTTCAGCCAACTCCGGCGGCAACTCAGCAACTTCGGCAAACTTCACGTTTGTGACTGCGGCGCAGCCACCTGTCATCACAGCAGTCACGGCGACCAGCATTACCGGGACATCGGCTACTATCATGTGGACCACCGATCAGACTTCATCGTCACAGGTGAAATATGGCATCACAACTGCCTATGGTTCGTTATCCACGCTGAACTCCACACTGGTGACAGGCCATTCAGTCACACTGAGCGGCTTGACGCCGGGCACCGCTTATGACTACGCGGTTGTTTCAGCAAACTCGGCAGGCAACACCGCCACCTCCGCGAACTTCACGTTTGTCACTGCCGCCCAACCGCCAGTTATCACCGCCGTGACAGCAACCAATATCAGCGGAACCTCAGCGACCATCATGTGGACGACTGATCAATCATCCTCTTCGCTGGTGAATTACGGCCTAACGACTGCCTACGGTTCGGCCTCTACGCTGAACTCTACATTGGTAACGATTCACTCGGTTATCCTCACAGGATTGACGCCCGGCACGACCTACGACTACGCGGTGGTTTCCGCCAACTCGGCCGGCAACACCGCCACATCGGCGAACTTCACGTTTGCGACACCGGCGGCGGCGCCCGTTATAACGGCGGTAACCGCGACTACCATCACCAGCAACTCAGCCGTGATTACCTGGACAACCGATCAGGCCTCTTCCTCGCTGGTGAATTACGGCACTACGATTTCCTATGGCTCATCGTCGGCATTGAACTCGACCCTCGTGAACACCCACTCCGTTACACTTACCGGACTGACGGGGGGAACGACTTACAACTATGCGGTGGTATCGGCCAACTCGGCTGGCACTTCAGCCACCTCGACAAACTTCGCCTTCGCGACCGTAAGCAGTGGTTTGTCCAGCGCGACGTATGGCGGCCTGGATACCACCACTCAGGGAACCTGGTCGGCCAGTTACGGCGGCGACGGTTATATCATTGCGAACGATATCACGAATGCTCCCTCGTACGCGACCGTAAGCCTAAGCGGCCAGAGTGCCTGGACGTGGAGCGCCTCCACCACCGACCCGCGCGCCTTGCAGGTGTCCAGCGGCTCTTCTACCCGCATCGCTTCCACTTACTATGCGGCCAGCAGTTTCTCGATCAATGTGACTATTAACGATGGCGGCGCTCACCGCGTCGCTCTTTACCTGCTCGACTGGGATGCGGGCTCGCGGGTGGAGACGATCTCGATCCAAGACGCCATCACCCATACGGTTCTCAGTACGCAGACTTTCTCCGGCTTCCAAAACGGGCAATATGCGGCTTGGACGATCACGGGCAACGTAGTCATTCAGGTAACCGCCAACAGTGGCATCAACGCTGCCGCGTCCGGTATCTTCTTTGGCGGTGTGTCCACGGCGGCTCCGGTCATCTCAGCGGTCACCGCGACGAACGTCACCGGCACCTCCGCTACCATTACCTGGACCACCGATCAGGCCTCTTCCTCGCTGGTGAATTACGGCACCACAACGGCTTATGGCTCCTCGTCGACACTGAATTCGGCGCTCGTTACCAATCACTCGGTAGCGCTCACCGGTTTGACGGCCGGCGTCACTTACAACTATGCCGTGGTGTCCGCCAACTCGGCTGGAACGTCTTCCACATCAGTCAACTCTACGTTCGCCACGCCCAGCGGTGCGGGAGGGTCCAACGGCGCTACATACAATGGTTTGGACACCACCACGCAGGGCACCTGGACATCCACTTATGGCGCGGACGGCTATATTATCGCCAACGACGTCAGCAATGCGCCCGCTTACGCCACCGTTAGCCTGACGGGCCAGAGTGCCTGGACCTGGACTGCATCCAGCACCGACCCGCGTGCCTTACAGAGTTCCAGCGGCTCTTCTAACCGCATCGCTTCTACCTACTACGGTGGGCCGAGTTTCAGTATCAACGTCAATCTCACCGACGGCAACACTCACAAGATTTCACTCTACCTGCTCGACTGGGACACTACGGCCAGGGCCGAGACCATTACCATTCTGGATGGCAGTACTCTTGCCGTGCTGAATTCCCAATCGTTCGCGAGTTTCCAAAACGGGCAGTACGCTTCCTGGAATGTAAAAGGCAACGTAGTCTTCCAAATCACCTACACTGCCGGCCAAAACGCCGTCGTTGCCGGTATCTTCTTTGGCGGTACATCTGCGGCGGCGCCGGTCGTCTCGGCAGTAACAGCAACAAGTATTACCAGCACCTCCGCAGTCATTACATGGACCACAGATCAGGCCTCTTCATCACAGGTGAATTACGGCACTACTAGCGCCTATGGTTCATCTTCTAGTTTGAATTCGACCTTGGTCATGAGCCATTCGGTAACGCTTAGCGGTTTGACCCCGGGAACGACCTATGACTATGCGGTCGTTTCCGCCAACTCCGCCGGGAATTCGACCACTTCGACAAACTTTACGTTCGTGACTGCGGCGAGTCCGGCACCCGTCATATCGGCAGTAACTGTTACAAATGTCACGACAACATCGGCAACTATAGCTTGGACCACCGATCAGTCTTCCTCGTCGCAGGTGAAATACGGCACAACCAGCGCTTACGGTTCGGCCTCCACGCTAAATTCGACACTGGTGACAATGCACTCGGTGACACTCACCGGCTTGACGCCCGGCACCACCTACGATTACGCGGTGGTTTCCGCCAACTCGGCTGGTACGTCCGCCACCTCAACCAACTCCACGTTTGTAACTCTGGCGGCGGCTCCCGTGATCACGGCGGTAACCGCGACCACCATTACCAGCACTTCAGCTGTCATAACCTGGACCACTGATCAGTCTTCCTCGTCGCAGGTGAAATATGGCACAACCAGCGCTTACGGTTCGGCCTCCACGCTAAATTCGACACTGGTGACAATGCACTCGGTGACACTCACCGGCTTGACGCCCGGCACCACCTACGATTACGCGGTGGTTTCCGCCAACTCGGCTGGTACGTCCGCCACCTCAACCAACTCCACGTTTGTAACTCTGGCGGCGGCTCCCGTGATCACGGCGGTAACCGCGACCACCATTACCAGCACCTCAGCTGTCATAACCTGGACCACTGATCAGTCTTCCTCGTCGCAGGTGAAATACGGCACAACCAGCGCTTACGGTTCGGCCTCCACGCTAAATTCGACATTGGTGACAATGCACTCGGTGACACTCACCGGCTTGACGCCCGGCACCACCTACGATTACGCGGTGGTTTCCGCCAACTCGGCTGGTACGTCCGCCACCTCAACCAACTCCACGTTTGCCACTCTGGCGGCGGCTCCCGTGATCACGGCGGTAACCGCGACCACCATTACCAGCACCTCAGCTGTCATAACGTGGACGACTGATCAGTCTTCCTCGTCGCAGGTGAAATACGGCACAACCAGCGCTTACGGTTCGGCCTCCACTCTAAATTCGACACTGGTGACAATGCACTCGGTGACACTCACCGGCTTGACGCCCGGCACCACCTATGATTACGCGGTGGTTTCCGCCAACTCGGCTGGTACGTCCGCCACCTCAACCAACTCCACGTTTGCCACTCTGGCGGCAGCTCCCGTGATCACGGCGGTAACCGCGACCACCATTACCAGCACTTCAGCTGTCATAACCTGGACCACTGATCAGTCATCGTCATCGCAGGTGAAATATGGCACAACCAGCGCTTACGGTTCGGCCTCCACGCTAAATTCGACATTGGTGACAATGCACTCGGTGACACTCACCGGCTTGACGCCCGGCACCACCTACGATTACGCGGTGGTTTCCGCCAACTCGGCTGGTACGTCCGCCACCTCAACCAACTCCACGTTTGCCACTCTGGCGGCGGCTCCCGTGATCACGGCGGTAACCGCGACCACCATTACCAGCACTTCAGCTGTCATAACCTGGACCACCGATCAGTCATCGTCATCGCAGGTGAAATATGGCACAACCAGCGCTTACGGTTCGGCCTCTACGCTAAATTCGACACTGGTGACTATGCACTCGGTGACTCTGACGGGACTGACAGCCGGCACGACCTACGACTACGCGGTGGTTTCCGCCAACTCGGCTGGAACGCCATCGACCTCGGCCAATTTCACGTTTGCTACCACAGCCGCTTCAGCGCCGGTTATCTCAGCAGTAACTGCCACGAGTATTACCAGCACTTCAGCTGTCATAACCTGGACGACTGATCAGTCCTCCTCGTCGCAGGTGAAATACGGCACAACCAGCGCTTACGGTTCAGCCTCGACTCTAAATTCAACACTGGTGACAATGCACTCGGTGACACTGACGGGACTGACAGCCGGCACGACCTACGACTACGCGGTAGTTTCCGCCAACTCGGCTGGAACGTCCGCCACATCGGCGAACTTCACGTTTGCCACACCGGCGGCGGCGCCCGTTATAACGGCGGTAACCGCGACTACCATCACCAGCAACTCAGCCGTGATTAGCTGGACGACCGATCAGTCATCGTCTTCGCTGGTGAAGTACGGCACGACGATTTCTTATGGCTCATCGTCGGCATTGAACTCTACCCTGGTGAAGAGCCACTCCGTTACGCTCACCGGGCTCACGGCGGGCACGACTTACAACTATGCGGTGGTATCGGCCAACTCGGCTGGCACTTCAGCCACCTCGGCAAACTTCACCTTCGCGACCGTAAGCGGCGGTTCATCCAGCGCTGCGTATGGCGGTCTGGATACCACCACTCAGGGAACCTGGTCGGCCAGTTACGGCGGCGACGGCTATATCATTCCGAACGATGCCACCAACACGCCATCGTACGCGACCGTAAGCCTAAGCGGCCAGAGTGCCTGGACGTGGAGCGCCTCCACCACCGACCCGCGTGCCTTGCAGGTGTCCAGCGGCTCTTCTACCCGCATCGCTTCCACTTACTATGCGGCCAGCAGTTTCTCGATCAACGTGACTATTAACGATGGCGGCGCTCACCGCGTCGCTCTTTACCTGCTCGACTGGGATGCGGGCTCGCGGGTGGAGACGATCTCGATCCAAGACGCCACCACCCATACGGTTCTCAGTACGCAGACTTTCTCCGGCTTCCAAAACGGGCAATATGCGGCTTGGACGATCACGGGCAACGTAGTCATTCAGGTAACCGCCAACAGTGGCATCAACGCTGCCGCGTCCGGTATCTTCTTTGGCGGTGTGTCCACGGCGGCTCCGGTCATCTCAGCGGTCACCGCGACGAACGTCACCGGCACCTCCGCTACCATTACCTGGACCACCGATCAGGCCTCTTCCTCGCTGGTGAATTACGGCACCACAACGGCTTATGGCTCCTCGTCGACACTGAATTCGGCGCTCGTTACCAATCACTCGGTAGCGCTCACCGGTTTGACGGCCGGCGTCACTTACGACTATGCCGTGGTGTCCGCCAACTCGGCTGGAACGTCTTCCACATCAGTCAACTCTACGTTCTCCACACCCAGCGGTGCGGGAGGGTCCAACGGCGCTACATACAATGGTTTGGACACCACCACGCAGGGCACTTGGACATCCATTTATGGCGCGGACGGCTATATTATCGCCAACGACGTCAGCAATGCTCCCGCTTACGCCACCGTTAGCCTGACGGGCCAGAGTGCCTGGACCTGGACTGCATCCAGCACCGACCCGCGTGCCTTACAGAGTTCCAGCGGCTCTTCTAACCGCATCGCTTCTACCTACTACGGTGGGCCGAGTTTCAGTATCAACGTCAATCTCACCGACGGCAACACTCACAAGATTTCACTCTACCTGCTCGACTGGGACACTACGGCCAGGGTAGAGACCATCTCCATTCTGGATGGCAGTACTCTTGCCGTGCTGAATTCCCAATCTTTCGCGAGTTTCCAAAACGGGCAGTACGCTTCCTGGAATGTAAAAGGCAACGTAGTCTTCCAAATCACCTACACTGCCGGCCAAAACGCCGTCGTTGCCGGTATCTTCTTTAAGTGATCCGGCACAGGGCGCGCCAAATAGAATTGGTTAATTCATAATCAGACAGAGCGGCCAGCGGCCTATCGTCTTCCAGTTCGCCGTTGAGCTGGCAGTAGCGCAAAGTCGAAGGATTTGGCCTCAACATAGATGTTGTTGATCAGCTCGGAGTTCGTTCTGCGTCTGCCAGCTTGCGAAGTGCGGTTGTGAGTTTTTCGATTTTGCCGTTCTCAAACCCGTCCAACTTGTGCGTCAGCCCGTGTTCTTGGGTGGCCTCGGCGGCGGCATTCAGCTTGCGAGCCAAATCCCAAAGATGCGTGCAGGCGTGATGGAAAGCAACGATCTGAATCGCGCCAGGAAAGTGCTGATCGGCGATGTTCCGCAGTGGCCTATAGAACAACGGCAGCATTGGGAAAACTTAGTCCTAGCCAACCAACCCGCGCAATTAGCGGCTAATTGAGGCGTGTTGGCGATCCGAAGCGGTGTGAGCGGCTGTTTTTGAGGCCGCGGTTTCGACCAAAATCGAAAGGACTCGATCCGCTTTTGAACTCCAGTCAAAATGATCCTCTCGAACCCGTTGTTGTCCGCCTTCTCCCAATTTCCTACGCAGTTCCGGTGAGCGAGCAAGCTGGAGCATAGCATCAGCAAGACCATCAACGAAGCCCGTCCGCGAGCACGGCTCAACCAAAATGCCGCAACTGGCATTGATGTACTCTGCCGGCCCACCCCATCTGGTTGCAATGACCGGCTTACCAAGCGCCATTGCTTCCAAAATTGCGGTGCCGCCACATTCTCGGAGGGAAGGTAATACAAAAACGTCGGCTTTGCGAATTATGCAGGCAGCTTCGGGCCGGCTCATCCAGCCATGTAAGCGCACCAGTTCCGTAAGTTTGTGCTCCGCGATCAGGGCTTTCACCTGGCCTTCTAGCTCTCCACTGCCGATTAGGTCGAGCCGACAGCGAGGCTCCTGCGCGGCGGCCTTGGCAAAAGCAGGGAGCAAGTATTGCACGCCTTTTAGATCGACAAACCTTCCCGAAAATACGAAGCGTACCGTGCCGTCTTCATGGGTGGAATCCGCGCCAATTGGTCTCCAGATGTCTAGATCTACGCCGCTCTCGAACAAGCGAATCACTCGTCCATGAAAGCCCGGCGACAGCGCATTGATTGTGGAAGGGTTGGCAGCGAGCAGAACGTCGGCATGGATTTTGCCGGGGATTAGCCGATTGGCAAATCGCGAAAAGTAGCGACCCACTAACATCGAGCCGCGCGTGAAACAAGAGTCGAAATCAGCGAAAGCCGGTGGGAAATTCATGCCGCCGCACAGCGGACCGATCACCACGGGCACACCGACGTCATACATGAAACTCAAGCCTTTGGGAGTGATCGGAGCAGGTTCGAAGACCACATCGATCATGCCGGCCTTGGCCAATTCAATGGCTACTTTTCGGATCCGCGATTGGGTCGAGAAATGAATAGCCTGGCCAACCAGCATGTCCCGAATCCGGTAAGGGAGGGAACTACTCCAATGGAACATCTTCTTCTGAGCGGGCGTATCGCGCACCAGACAGATCCGGTGTTCAAGAGTAGGAAAGGCAGCTAGCAACTCCTTTTCGACCCGTTCATGGCAGGCAAGCCAAACCTCCGCCCCGCGCTCCGAAAGCAGTTTGGCGTAATAAAACGGGAGGCTCGATTCCCCTCCCATTTGCATGGAAATGTTCTCGGAAACAATCAAAACGCGTACAACAGGCATCGGGGCCTCCGCTTTCTTTCATGGAACAGCGTTACATCAATACACGATACTATAAACTCATCTGCGCGCCGAAATTGTTAAGGGCTCAAGGTGCTCTGTTCTTGGAGCATTTTGTGGACTTTGATGCCTTTTTTCTGAATGTAACATGGGTGTTCGGTAGTTTCAACAGCAACATGCAATTCGGCGAATACCGGTTGGTACCGGTATTCGCCGCAGTTGTCATTCATTGTTGGGCACATGTCGTGCCGATTGCTTCCCCGCCCTGTGAGTGGGAGCTATTCAAGCAGTGATCGGCCATCGCTACTCGATAGTGGCAGTAGCGTAGCATTTACTTGATCACGTCCGTTAGAAGCGACCGCAGCAGGTGCTGCGGGGTCGAAGAAGATGCCGGCCATAACAGCATTCATGCCGGCGGTCACCGTCAGTTGAATCAATACGTTACCGGTCACATTCCAAGAAACGTATTGACCATTTTGAAAGCTGGAATACGTTTGCGTGTTAAGGACGGCATGGCTGGCAGCATCCAGTATGGAGATGCTCTCGACCCGCGCTGTGGTATCCCAATCGAGCAAGTACAGCGCCACGCGGTGGCTGTTCCCGTCGGTGAGATTCACACTAATCGTGAAGTTAGTGGCGGAGTAGTACGTGGAGGCGATCCGGCCCGACGAGCCGCTCGAAAGCTGTAAGGCTCGCACGTTTGATGTCGGATTCTGCCACGTCCATTCACTTTGACCCGCAAGACTCACTGTTGCGTAAGCCGGGGCGTTGTTTAAATCATTAGCGATAAGGTAACCATCCGCACCATAGTTTCCCGCCCAAGTTCCCTGAGTGGAAGTGTCCACCGCATTGTACTTGGCGGTAGAAGATGGAGGAGCGACTGCGGCGACAGAGCCACCGAAGAAGATGCCGGCAACCACCGCGTTGATTCCGCCGGTAGCCGTCACTTGAATGATTACGTTGCCCTTAACGTTCCAGGACGCATACTGGCCATTTTGAAAACTGGAATATTTCTGCGTGCTGAGGACCGCTTGGGTTGTTGCATCGAGAATGGAGATTGTCTCTGTCCTGGAGGTTGAATCCCAATCGAGCAGGTACAGCGCTACACGATGGGTGTTTCCGTCCGTCAGGTTTACATCGATTGTAAAGTTGGGAGAGCCATAGTAAGTGGAGGCCGTCCGGCTGGAAGATCCGCTGGAAATCTGTAAGGCGCGCGGGTCGGAGGTAGATGAGGTCCACGTCCAAGCACCTTGGCCGATCATGTTTACGGACGCATAGGCCGGGGTTTTGGTGGCATCGTTCGCAATGATATAACCATCGGCTCCATAGTTCGGTGTCCAAGTCCCCTGGGTGGCAGTATCCAAGCCGTTGTAAACAGCGGCGGCGGATCCAGTAGGCGGAGGAGGCGGAGGCGCAGGGGAAGTTGACTGCGCACTCCCGAAGAAGATGCCCGCTACAACGGCATTCCTTCCGCCCGTCATGGTCACCTGAATTATCACATTACCCTTTACGTTCCAAGACGCATATTGGCCATTTTGAAAGCTCGAGAACGTCTGTGTGCTCTCGACAGTGTGGGTCGCGGCGTCCAGGATGGATATGCTCTCTTGGCGCGAAGTGGTGTCCCAGTCGAGCAGGTAAAGCGCAATCTGGTGGGTATTGCCGTCCGTGAGATTCACGTTTATCGTGAAACTGCTGGCGGCGTAGTAGGTGGAAGCGATACCCATGCCGCTTGAAGTGTATAAGGCTCGTGGGTCGGTCGTGTTGTTCTGCCAAGTCCACAGACTGTCGCCCGTCAAACTGACCGAGGCGTAAGTGGGAGCTTGGGTTACACCATTCGCAATGAAGTAGCCGTCGGCTCCGTATTTCGAAGTCCAAGCGCCTTGCGTCGTTGCGTCGAGACCGCTGTAAACAGCACTACTCGATAAGTTAAGGGGCAGTGTAGAGAAACTGCTGTTGGCAGATGAGGCTGATGATCCGGCGGCGTTGGCGGAGACCACTGAAAGGTTGTAAGAAGTGGCGGCCGTCAACCCGGTAAGTGCGACTGAGTGACTAGTCACCATCGTCGAGTTCAAAGAAGAGGACGAACCATAAGAGGTCGTCACGCCATAATTCACCAGCGATGAAGTGGGCTGATCGGTAGTCCACGTGATTGAAGCCGAGGTTGCCCCGATGGTCGTGGCGGCCACATTTGAAATGACGGGTGCCGGAGCAGTCGTGGTGGTAAAAGTGGAAGTACCTGAAGTCGAGGAGCTTTGCGCCGAGTTAGCTGAGATGACGGCGTAGCTGTAGGTCGCACCCGGCGTCAATCCACTTAGTGCCACAGAATGATTCGTAACCAGGGTCGTATTCACACCGGTTGACGAGCCTAAGGTCGTGGTAGTTCCATACTTGACCTGCGACGAAGACGGTTGATCTGTCGTCCAGGTGATGGTAGCTGACGTGCCGGTCATCCCGCTCGCGGTAACGGCGGAGATCACTGGGGCTGGAGCGACTACTGAATTCGTGGTCCAGGTCAGGAGGGTCATCGAGTAAGGCGGCAGAGACAGACCTGAAGTTCCATTGAAGTTGCTAAGAACCGAAGGGTTTATCATGACCACGTTTGAGTCCTCGTTGGTGTCTGTCAGATTAGCCGAGGTGAGTTGTTGCATTTGAACGTTTCCACTCGGTGCATTCGCGCCACTGAAAGTTACCGGCAGTGAAGCACTTCTGGAAAGATTGAATACCACTGTTGAGCGATTCACTCCATTCGCGAAAGCAAAAGAATGGAGGTAGTGCGCGCCGTTGAATTGTACGGTGTTCACCAGTGCCTGGTTCCAAGTCGGATCAGCACCTGAGTGTACGGTCTGCAACATAGCGGCTCCGGTGCTGAGCGCCTGGTTGGCAAGCTGCAATGCTAGAAACTGCGGTCTCTTGCGATCAGTGACTCCCATGTCCACGACCGAGCCCCACAAGAACGCCTCGCTGCCGTCGGGTCTTTGAAACTGATATTGCGGGAGTGCAAAGAACTCCTGGTTCACGACGCCGAATTGTCTTAGACTGAGCAGCATCGTATCAGCCACCATCAAACCGGCTCCCAAAGACGACGTGTAAGTGTTTAGAGCTTGCTGGGTAATCGCTCCATTTACCGTTGACAGATTAACTTCATAAAAGCTCAGTGGCACCGGATGCGAAGAACCCTGGATCACATTGTAGTTCTGATAGACCAGCCCAGGTGTCATGCCTTCGGCCGTTCCCGTGCTCGACATATATGCTTCCGGTTCCGCAAAGGTCGACCCAAACAGCGATTCGTTATCGGAAAAGCTGTCTACCGTATTCATCGTGTACGGTGCGACCGCAAAGGAGTCGTTGTTGTTGCAACTGTTTTGAATGTCAGTATTGTGTCCTGGCCACCCCGCCTGACCGCCTAACACCAAGTCGAAGGCTGCCGGAACAAAGGACCCGTTGGCCCGCATCGTTGCGAAGATGGTTTGCGCGCGTTGTCCGTAAGGAACGGCGTATTCTATGTCGCCACCCTTAAAAGTAGGGTTCCAGGCTTCGTTTGCGAACTCGAGATGGATCTTGGAGAACACCTGTGTCCATGGGATCACCTGACCGAGAGCCGCACGTTTGGCTCCATAAGGTGTAGAACTAGCACCGCCGAGGTACTCGATCAAATTTGCTGCATCGGTAGTGCTGAAGGCGGTTGGAACGACAAACCAGGGCTCGGCTCCAACGGTCTGACTCAACGCCAGGAATTCGTGAAGTCCGATATCCAGGCCGTCCGATTCGGTTTGCCAGGCTGAGAACCCTGCCCGCTGACGCCCAAACTGTGGCGTAAGCAAGTTATCGAGCGTTTCGCCCAATTGCCCGCCCCAGTAGCGCAATAGACCAGGGTTTAGTGTGCGCAGGGCGGTCACTACCGGGTCACGAAAGACCGTAGTGTTTGTTGGGTCGCCATTAGTCTTTACCAGAGTGACGTCGTCTAATTCAAACGAGTCCGCGCCGACAGTGCTGAAGGTAACGCCGGCGATGCCGATCGCGGAACCATTTTCCGCAGCGCTGAAGTTCAGGGTATAGGTGTTCCAGCTGTTACCCAGCGCCACGGGCTGGTTCAAATACGTTGATACTCCAATACGCGCTACTTTGACGCCAATCTGATTGGAGCCGCCAATGCCTTTGGCTTTGAACTGCAGTTGATAGGTGCCGTTCAATTGCAGGAAGGTTTTACCGGCCACGGAATCGAAATTGCCGGATATAGCTGCGGAATCTGCGGCTGTCGGAGCGGTAAGAACGGTGGTTTGAAGGCCCAACGTGCCGGGCGGAAGATCGGTGAGGTTATCGCCAATTGTGCCGGCACCGGCCGTCGCGGGCCACCAGCCTTCTGCTGATCCCCCGGGAACCTTTTTACGGACGATCAAATAATCTCCAGTAGCGGGAGCAACGCCTGGGCTAGCGAAGTTTAGGGTTACGCCCTGGCCACTGCCTATCGCCGTAGAGTAGGTTACCGTCCCAGTGCGGCCTGCGGCAGCGCCGTAGAACACCTCAAAGGTAGCGTTATTCCAGAAGCCAGCGGGCCACGCGGCCCATTGGTCCTCATCCACGCACGAGGTAGTAGTTCCAGACATGCACCGTATAGTCGAGTTCCAAACCTGGCCTTCGAAGCCAGGGTTCAGCCAGACAAGGTTCTGTGTCATTTGGCCGGAATCGTAAAAGGTCAACGTTCCCAGGTTGATCCCGAAACGTTTGACCGATGGTTGAATGGTGGTGCTTCCAACGGAGATGTTTGTACTCTGCCCAAACAAGGATCCGCCCAGAAGACTAAGAACAGAGAAGATGATCGAACGACGGCGTTTAGACCAAGAAGATGCCGTCGAAACGACGGTATCAGGTAATATAGGTTTCAAAAAATAGACCTCAATTTAGGAATTCAGTTCTAAGAGCACAGGTCTTCTCGCAAAGACCAAACACGCTTACTTAAATAAGTCGAACGATAGAATTAGTGAACGTTATAAGTCCACTTAAGCGTTGAGAAATAGTTGACACACAAAAGAGAGCGCACACCAGAGGCGTAACGCTAGTTCAGACCGTGTGGCAGCTGCAGATTACTAAAAATGCCTTTGTCACTACTTTTCGGCGGTGACCCAAATATCTTTATCAATTACCGAAAGGAAAACTAAAAAGAGAAAAACACAAATCTATGCGCTAGCAATTTCCGCAAAGCCTCGGAATCAGCAATTCGGAGGGGTGATTTCTGCTGCCATTAGAAGAGTACAAATGGGCGGTTCATCGTCTACTGCTAAAATCACCGGCGCACGATTTAATTTGAAAAATGTGCCTAAGTTCGGAGTAATCTGAGTAGGTCTATAACCCGGCTAGGGGGAGAGGGTTACGGAGAAGTAGACGCCTATGTCGTTTGAAGTGGGAACTAAGACTACTTGAAACGATGGAATCGGCTGATTTTACCGTTCCGCTATGCGAACATGCAAAGCAGATGCCAGTAGTGCGTGTGTTGATCGTTTCGGAAAATATTTCGATGCAGATGGGAGGCGAGTCAAGCCTGCCTTTTTACTATGCCAAGTTGCTGTCGGAGCGGGGTGCAGAAGTTTGGTTGGCCTGCCATGAACGCGTCGAGAAGGAATTACGAGCGGCTTTTCCGGAACTGGCGGCTCGCATTCGGCTCGTGCGCGATACTCCGGCTCAAAAAAATGCGCACCGCTATGGTAGTGTTCTCCCCTACAGAATCCGTGACATGCTGCTCGGCCAAGCCATTCACGTCTCGACGCAGGCCCGGATTCGAAAGATCGCGAAAGAACTCGCGCGTGCGGGTCTGATCGATGTGGTCTTCGAGCCTGCGCCTATTACGCCTAAGGGCTTAAGTTTCATGTATGACCTCGGTCTGCCGGTGGTGATAGGGCCGCTCTGTGGCGGGATGAATTTTCCGCCCGCTTTTGCGGATTTCGATTCCCTCGTCACGCGCTGGTCAATGAAGCTAGGCCGCTATTTTTCGCGTTTTGCCAATCAGGTAATCCCCGGCAAAATTCAAGCCGATGTCCTGCTCGCGGCGAACGCTTGGACCGTAAGCGCTCTACCGGCCGGTCATCGTGGCCGAGTTATACGCCTGTTCGAGAGCGGTGTCGACCTTGCTATCTGGAAGCCCGCTGACGCAAGTCCAAGCCGGCAAGACGAAGAAGTGCGTTTTGTTTTTTCGGGCCGCTTCGTCGACTGGAAAGGCGTAGCGTATTTGCTGCCTGCGTTCGCCAAGGCTGCGGCGCTCGAGCCGCTGTGCCGGCTTGATCTCATCGGCGGCGGTGAGCTCGAAGATCAGGTAAAAGCCGTCGTTGCACAACATCAACTCACCGAAGCTGTGCGCTTCCACGGCTGGATGAGCCGGCCAGAAGCAGCGCAAGTGATCCGTCAAGCCGATGTTTTCGTTATGCCATCGTTGCGCGAGTGTGGCGGAACGGCCATTCTAGAGGCCATGGCACTTGGCAAACCTATCATTGCCACCAACTGGGGGGGTCCATCCGACTACGTCGATGCTTCCTGCGGCATTCTGGTGGACCCGAATTCGAAAGAAGGCTTTATCGATGGACTCGCTGATGCCATGGTGCGCCTGGTTCGCTCACCAGAACTACGCAAGTCGTTAGGTGACGGCGGCCAGCTGCGCGTCCGCAAAGACGCTCTGGATTGGAACTCTAAAGCTGATCGTATGCTTTCGATATTGATCGAAGTCGTGCAATCGAAACAAAACAGTATCCACTAGTTCTGGTACTATCGCAGGAAACTAATAGGGCGCTGGAAAATCTTTCTTCATCTAGACCTCGTCAGGGTCGGGCCAAATGAGAACTGGAGATACACGATGAAATAATATTGGCAGTGGAACTGTTGCCGGCATGCAGGAAAACGACATCTTCGTACTGGGCGTGCGTCTGATCATCCAGCTTTTCCAATGCAAGATCATGCCGCCCAAAGCGGCGACGGGTAGTCAAACCAAAACCTTGATATCCGTAATTGCTCATTAATTCGAATAACATCTGCGGCGAACTCCCTGCCCGCTGCAGATGCTCCGGCACGACTTCGGTAATGATGGAGGGTCGCCAGCGGTTGATGGCAGCGGCGCAGCCCGCGAGAACTTTACACTCGTAGCCCTCAACGTCAACTTTCAGTATATGGATCGGAACGTCGCCAGCGAGCGCATCATCGCCTCGTTTTACGTCGACTTTGAAGTGGGTGGAGTAGGCGTCAACTCGATCCGGCGGGATGGCAGCTAAAGTTCCCATGCCGCTATGCTTGGGAACGCTCAACTCCAATTGTCCCGCTGCGTCAGCGACGGCCGCTCTCGACAAAGTCAGATTTCTAAGATCATTTGTCTTGATAAGCCACTCCATTCGATCACAGCAATAAGGATTTGGCTCAAACGAGCGGACCGTACCACTTTCTCCAACCAAATGGGACGCTAGCAAAGAAATCATGCCGATATTAGCGCCAATATCGACAAAATGATCGCCTTGCTTGAGATATTTCCTCAAAAATATTTGCGTGGGCAAATCGTAATAACGCCCAAGAAAATAGGTGTACCGCTCTGCCCAATCGGACAGATCGAGCTGCATAAGTTTTCCATGCCATTTGCCTCGGGCTGAGAGCTTTGGCCATCGGTGGGAATGTTCGTTCGGACGGCAGAAAGCGTTATAAACTTTGCCCCAACCTGGCAGTTCGTTCCAGATATAAGGTCGGGCAAGACGGGCCAGCAATGGAACTGATCCTTCCAGCGAAGGCGACGACTCCATAAGTACTGGCATCGTAGCACAAACTCCAACCTTTAAGACAGCCCCGTGCCAATCGGATCTTGGCTACTCCGTTTGGGTGGTGGGCCCGAAAAATTCTTGGTAATACGGGACTTCTGGAGCACGCCGCTCAGTACCCTTAGCTCTTGACCGATAAGAGGCTAACATGTTAAAAAAAGAGGTAGTCGGAGAGGTCATCCCAGAATTTTACTGGGAGTAAAAGGGCGGAGCCTGCACTCCATCAAGCGTTTTTGCGCCTACATTTCGGGGCGTATTTACTGTGATCCCGAGTTCAAAACGGCATTTTATCCGCTAAAGTAATGCGATTGCGTTCCGGCAATCGATTCGTATCTATCCCTCCTATTCAAGCATTCTGCATTGTGGACCTGGCGATTCTTTATTCCACTGCAAAGAAAGAAACAGCTTACAACTGGGTCGATGACCAATTTAAGTCAGTATTTCTGTAGTGTCGCCGCCAAATTTTTTCAACGGGTTGCCGAAACACAGAAGGGCAAATAGATGCGTTATGGTTTAGGATTATCGGGCGTTCCGGTCGATGACGTGTCGATGGTGGAAACCCTTCAGCATATAGAAAACATGATCGAGCAAGGCGGCACGCACCAAATTGCGACCGCCAACGTTGACTACCTCGTTCACGCCGTCAAGGACATCGAGTATCGGCGCAACCTCTGCATGTGCGACCTGGTCGTTGCCGACGGAATGCCAATCGTGTGGGCATCCCGCTTGTTTGGCATACCGCTTCGCGAGCGGGTAGCGGGCGCCGATCTGGTGCCGCAACTGGTGCGCCTATCTGCCTTGAAAGGCTATTCCTTATTCCTGTTGGGCGCAACTCCGCAAGTAGCGGAAGCGGCCGAGCAGCGGATGAAGCTTTTGGGTCCAGGGGTGCGTATTGCAGGCCGCTTATCTCCCCCAGTGCGACCGCTGGACCAATTCGACAATGCG
This sequence comes from Bryobacterales bacterium, assembly GCA_963749105.1. Classification (GTDB taxonomy): domain Bacteria; phylum Acidobacteriota; class Terriglobia; order Bryobacterales; family Bryobacteraceae; genus Bog-105. The sequence continues at coordinate 59,463 of CAVVLT010000028.1, forward strand.
GCAATTTTAGAAGAGATTGAGCGTGCCAAACCGGACATCCTTCTGGTCGCTTTCGGGAGCCCGAAGCAAGAGAAATGGATCGGCCGGAATCGCGACAAGCTCAACGTGCCCGTTTGTATCGGCATCGGGGGAACGCTTGACTTCATAGCGGGTACGGTAAGGCGAGCTCCCAAGTGGATGCAACACTCCGGCCTTGAATGGCTGTTCCGGTTGAGCGTCGATCCGCAGCGGCTCGCACCTCGTTATTGCGCCGACGCTCTTTGGTTGGCCCGCTATATCTTTACGCAAGTTGTGGTGCAACGAGCGTTCCGTTACCGCCAACAAAATCTGAAAATTGATCTTGATTCAATCGGCAGCATTAACATTCTGGCGGTATCTGGCGCGATGACGGGCGCTGGCTTACGTACACTTGAAACTGCCGCTTCGTCTGCCTTGGTTTCTGGCCGCCCTATTGTCCTCGATTTGACGGCGACTTCTCACTTGGGGGCAGATGGCCTTTGGACCTTAGCGGGTCTACTGCGCACGGCCAACCAACGTGGCTGCGAAGTATGGTTGGCGGGGGCATCCCGCTCTTTGGAGCGTCAGTTTCGCGCCGCTCACTTCCAAGATCTCTTCAAATCGGTCCCAGCGCTGAGAGACGCCATCCGCGGCATTTCCCGCAATCGGTTGCAAATCAACCTGGAACTGGGCGACAAATGGGCGATTTGCCGCTTAAGCGGCGACCTTCCTTCCAGTGCGCGCCCAGTTTTGGAAGAGATCCTGAGTTGCGTGCGCCAAGCGAATGACCATCTCGAGCTTGACGCGAGCGGTATGACCGATTTTGATCCGGATCACCTGATCAGCCCAGTCAGACAGTCGGAAAAGACGGCCTTCGGCGAAACTCCCCGCACCCGAACGACTGGTACCGCATAGAGGGTACCCTTTTTCACCCGTTGTTAACACGTCTTCAAGAGTTCAGTTTGCCCTTTTGGCTGCATCCCAAAAACTAAGGCGTTGAAACGAAAAGAGATACGTTCTAGCTAGCCCCCAATAGGGCACAGCCACCGTATGGAAGCAGTTTTGGTGGTCTATACGTGAAAAAAGATCGCGAAAAGGGTATTATGGAAGCTCCATCTTCCTTCCGAGATGGACACGTTTCTGTAATTTACTTCGTGTGCTGTGCCAGGGAGGTAAATAGCAAGCGCATGAAACTAGATCTTAAACGGATAATGCCGTTCGCCGAAAGCAAAGCTTTGGAATTGATTTCCATGGCTTTTGAGGACGCGGCGTTTGCAAGCGGCTTGCAGGTGATCGCGTGATCGAAATTCTCCGCGAAACAATGATCTCGGTCGGAGCTGGCGCAATGGCGGTCACCTTGCCTGGTGTGATCGAACTGCTGCTGATAACCACTGGCGCAATGAAGCGCTCGCCATCCACCACGGCCGCCGAGTGCAAGGATTACTCACTGGCAATCATAGTTCCCGCGCATAACGAAGAAGCGCTGATTGGGCGTTGCGTAGCGAGCCTGCTTGCCTCCGCCGAAAAGCAGACGGGCTGTCGCGTCATCGTAGTGGCAGATAACTGTACGGATAGAACCGCCAACCTCGCCCAAGACGCCGGGGCGCGCGTACTCATCCGCGAAGATGCGGTATCTCGCGGCAAAGGCTTTGCCCTGCGCTTCGCATTCGACCATTTGATGGCTGAAGGATTCGACGGCTTTTTGATAGTCGATGCGGATTCGGTTGTATCCGCCAATTTGGTGCCTGAAATCTCCGCTGGTTTGCTGGCCGGGGCAGACGCTATTCAGGCCCGATACCGGGTAGCGCAGCCCCTGGACTCCCGCCGCAAGCGCCTGATGGATGTTGCACTGCTTGCTTTTAACGTTCTCAGACCCAAAGGTCGCAGCGGCTGGGGACTGTCCGCTGGCATTCTCGGTAACGGCTTCGCATTGAGCCGCCAAACACTTCTTGCGGTGCCTTACTCGGCCGAGTCCATCGTTGAAGATCTGGAATACCATTTGCTTCTGGTAAACAACCGGAGGAAAGTCAGGTTCGCGAACGCTGCTAGCGTTTTTGGGGACATGCCCGACGATGCAGATGCGCAAGAATCGCAGCGCGCTCGCTGGGAAGGAGGACGCGCACGTGTGGCGCTCGCTTGGATTCCGAAGCTTGCCGCCCGAATGGCGGCGGGCAACCTCCAAGTCATCGAACCGTTCTTGGAGTTGTTGACTCTGCCGGTGGCTTACCTTGCGGTAATCTCGCTGCTGTTGTGTGTTTTGCCAGTAGGGGCGTTTCGCTGGTATGGCGCAGCTGTGGTTAGCTTACTGTTGCTGCATGTATCGTGCGCCGTGGCGCTAGGTGGGAATGTACGTGAGAGCATCGCTGCCTTGGCAACTGCCCCCGCTTATGTAATTTGGAAGCTGACCCACATGGGTTCCGTCGTCGAAGCAGCCAGACCGCGAGCGCAATGGCAGCGTACCGCGCGGCCTGGCGAAGTAAAGCCGGAGGCGCCGCATGTTTGAGAATCTTCGCGAAGACTGGCAGATATACGAAAAAAATCCGTTTTACCGCGGCCTCTGGATCATGGTGGTTTACCGCTTCGGCCGCTGGCGGTATGGCATCTCTTCGCCACTGCTGCGCAAGCCCTTTTCTTTGGCATATAAGCTGGCGTTCGCGATGGCACAAATTGCGACAGGAGCGGAAGTGCCCTGCGAAGTTCAAATCGGCCGCCGCCTGCGGATCGATCACACGCAGGGTTTGGTGATTAGCGGTGATGCGCGTTTAGGTGACGACGTAGTTCTTCGGAACGGTGTCACTATCGGTCTCCGCAGAACGGGGCACAGGGGGTCACCCGTCATTGGCAACCGGGTGGATGTGGGCGCAGGCGCGAAAATCTTGGGGGAGATTGAGGTGGGGGACGATTGCAGCATTGGGGCTAATGCCGTGGTTCTCGTCAACGTCCCAGCAGACTCAATCGCCGTCGGCGTACCAGCATCAGTTCACCCGAAAAAAAAATTAGTTGAATGGAGAGAAAAATGTTCAACCGTCTCTTAGGTCGAGAGCGGACTGGTCTGACCTTATTCGCATCGGCGATTCTTTCGCTGAGTGGGATGACTACTTTCGCCTTGGCGTCCGACAGCGGTCGCGGCGCCGGAGATATAGATGGCAACGTCGTACTGAAGGTTCGTCAAGAAGAGATATTACGCCAATTTGAGGCAGCATCTGAAAAGGAATATACTTTAGGCGCTGGCGATGAGATTGAAGTCGAAGTGCCAGGCCAGCTGGATTTGAAGGGACACCACATCATCGGACCGGACGGCAGAATTACACTCCCGTACGTGGGGCCGATGGATGTGCGGGGCTTGACTCGTGAGCAGGCAGCCAGCGCCATGGAAAAAGCTTGGAGTCAATATTACTCCACCATAAACGTTACCGTGCAAGTCAGCAAATATGGCTCCAACCGTATTGTCGTAGTGGGGCGGGTGAGCTCGCCAGGTCCGCTGTATTTCGAAAATGCACCTACTTTATTAGAGGCATTGGCAAAAAGTGGTGCCTACGGCCCGCGTCCTGCCGACAGCGGTACGACAAACTCCATAGCCCGAACAAACAATCAGCCGACCATGATCAGCCGCTGCGCCGTGTATCGCGGCACGGAACAAGTGTTATGGATCGACATGAAAGAACTGTTCGCCAGCGGCGCGGGCGTCGATTTACACTTACGGCGGGACGACGTAGTTTACGTACCTGATGAGCAGGACGATCTGGTGTCAGTGTTGGGCCAAGTCCAGCATCCCGGCGCCGTTCGGCTCACGGCGGATATAAGACTTGTGGACGTGATTGCCATGGCAGGCGGCCTCACTGACGACGCAGCCTCAGGAAAGATTCGGATTGTACGGCCTTCCACTGGGATGGTCCGGGAGGTTGCGCTCAATAACCTTCTTTATAAACCCTTGGCGCAGAACAGTGAAATATCGCTACAACGGGGAGATGTAATTTACGTGCCTAAGAGCGGAATTGGCAAGATCGGCTACGTTTTAGCAAAATTTGGTCCGGCCGGATCTTTAGTGACAATCGGCGCATTGGCGGGGAAATAAAGGGAAATATGTCAACATCACTTGAATTACCGGCCGTAACGGCCCCTGATCCAGGGAATGCACTCGTTCTCCATTCCTCGTCGCGGCGCCTTCATCAACCGCCGCCTCCCACGCCGCCTTCTTCAGGCGTCGAGTTCGATTTGCTCGACAGCCTGCAGCGCCACTGGATTCTGGCGCTTTCGGTTTTCGGCACGATCGTAACAGTCGGCATTATTTGGGCCTTTATGACGATGCACCCGGTCTATCAGGCGGAAACGACGATTTTCATTCCGCCGGAGTTAGTCAAGGACGATTCCTTCGCGGGGCTTCCTACACCGTATCCGACGTTCGTGAACCAGCAGATCATGACAATCCTCCACTACAACACGCTCATTGACGCTATCCAACAACTGAAGCAAAAGGGAGTGAATTGGAAGCTGCCCGGCGAATCCGAACCCCAAGCAGTAGGTCGCCTGCGGAGCGCGCTCGATGTGCAGAGGGTACCTGACAGCTACGAGGTGGCGATACAAATGACGAGCAACAATCCCGCCTCTGCCGCCACGATCGTGAATGCTGTCGCACAAAGCTTCCTCTATCAGGGCAATCACTTAGACGCGTCGGGCAGTATCGACCGCGAACAGGCGTTGCTCAAGGAGAAAGAAACGTTACAGCAAGAACTCAAGGACCAGTTGGACCTTAGGGCGAAGTTGGCCGCCTCGCTACAAGTGGTCAATCTGCAGAAATCCACGGCTCTGCCGAACGACGAAGTGCTTCGACAAACCCGCGAGGCCCTTTCCACCGCGCATAGCAGACGGATTGAAGCCGAGGCCCGTCTGGCCGCCGGAGAAACCACGCTTTCCGTTGATGCGGAGCAGATCGCCAGTAACGATCCAACCGCTCGCACGCTGACCACGAATCTTCTGCAAAAGCAGTACGAATTGCGGGAAAAGATCAAGTCGATGCTTCCTTCGCATCCTGTGCGCAAGCAAACTGAGCTTGAGCTGGCGGCGATTGATGCGGAATTGGCCAAGGGGCCGGGCGAAAACATCCCTAAGGTCACCGCTCAACTGATGACGAAACTTCGTTCGCAAGCGGATGAGGCACGGCGCGTGGAGGAAGGTCTTACACGCGAGGTAGCTCGCCAGACTTTGACTATTCCCGACATGGCAAAAAATCTCTCCCAAGCGGAATATTTGAGCGCGAACATCGCGCGCATTCAAGAGCGTCTCGGCCGGACCGAGGGTCAAATCGAAGAAATGACTTTGCGCACCAGTTCCGGCTCAATTATGCGCGTATTCTCACAAGCGCAACCGCCCACGGCGCCTCTCAAGAGTCAGCGCATGAAAGCATTGGGAATGTCCTTTGCTCTTGCAACCCTGCTCGGATTGGGACTTCCGCTCGTTCTTGATTTGAGAGATTCCGCTATTCACGATCCCGCCACCATTGAGCGCGCGCTCGGTTTCCCAATCGTTGGGATGACGATTGCCCGCACCCCTGGCACCGAAGAATTCGCCGACGAGCATCTTCGCCGGTTAGCCGCTGGCATCGAGCGTGGTATTGCGGAAGGGGCCAAAACCGTGTTGCTGATGGGGATCAAACAACCCGCGCCTACTGCGGTGATTCGCGACCTGTCGCTGCAACTGGCCGAAGATGGAATCAACGTCACCGTAACTGCTGCCCGCCGCAAGTCGGGATCCCAATCTCGCCCGCTGAATAGCCGCACTAAAATCCTCGGTCCCGGTGCTCCGGCGACGGAAGAACTCGAAAGTTTTGACGCTGTTCTTTTGCACGGTCCGGCACTCGTGTTTTGGTCGGAAGCCGAACGCTTAGCGGCCGAAGCTGACATAACGATCCTGGTTGTAGAAGCTGGAAAAGATACTCAGGCTGAGCTGGTTCGTGGCGCCAGACTTCTCGAGCGCCTGAATATTCCCGCTATCGGCGTCGTCCTGCAAAACGTGCGAGTTGATCGTGCCGGCCGCCGGATGCGACAAGACTTGAAAGAGTACCTCGCTTGGCTCCGTAGGCCGGCAATCGCCACGACTTGGGTCAGCTAGTACGGCCCTCTTTTCATTTTGCGGCCTCTACCTAGGATGTATATGAGATTTCGTTGCGCAGAGAACAACAAAGTAATAGCCAGTCAATTTCTGCGACGCCGAGTCCTTTTTCTAATGTCATCCGCGAGGCCGTTGTGAGTGCTGTGTTTGCGGGATCTCCAGTCGTTGCCAGCCCGGCAAAGCAGGCGGCGCCCAAGAGTGTGCAACTGGCCTATCTCTTGGGCCGCCATCCGGCCTTTTCAACTACGTTCTTCGTGAACGAAATCGAAAACTTACGACAACTTGGCTTTGATATCGTCACAGCTTCCATCAATCCCTGTGATCGGCCAGCTTCTCAACTCGAGGAATTGGAGCGCCGGGAAATGGCGAACACTTTCTACATCAAGCAAGCGGGCGTTTGGGGGTTACTGCGCGATACCTTAGCGGCGCTTTTTCTGAACCCCGCGGGCTTTCTGAAAGGGTTGTATTTCACAGCCCGACTAGGTGGCAGTCCAGTGCGTTTCTTCTATTTCATTGAAGCGCTGCTGGTGGGTGCCTGGATGCGTAGAAATGGCCGCTCTCATCTGCATGTTCATTTTGCAGGGCCAGTGGCCAGCGTCGGCATGATCGTCGCGCACACCTTCCCTGTAACAATGTCCCTCACGGTTCACGGGCCTGACGAGTTTTACGACGTCGAAAAATTCTATCTGCGCGAAAAAATCGAAACGTCCTCATTCATCTGCTGCATTAGCTCGTTCGCCCGCAGCCAGTTGATGTTCCTTTCCCCCTCTTCCATGTGGGAAAAATTGGTTGTGAGCCGCTTGGGCGTTGATCCCGAGAAATTCTCACCCCTGGGTCGCGATCTGAACACCGAGATACCGGAAATCGTATGCGTCGGTCGTCTCGTGGGCGCCAAGGGTCAGCATGTCTTGCTAGCCGCGGTTCGGCGCCTCTTGGATGAAGGTCGGCATGTTCGACTCCGGCTAGTCGGCGACGGAATTGAACGAAAGCATCTGGAAGCCACAGCCTTGCGGTACGGCATAACCGAACACGTCGTCTTCGAAGGCATAGTCGCGGCCAGCCGCGTCCGTCAGATACTCGATAACGCCACTATTTTCGCCTTGCCGAGTTTTGCTGAAGGAATTCCAGTTGCCTTAATGGAAGCAATGGCCATGGAGATCCCTTGCGTCAGCACAACCATCGCCGGCATTCCGGAACTGATCCGCCATGAGCTCGACGGATTACTTGTCCCGCCGTCCGACGATATCGAATTAGCTATTGCCTTAGCCCGTTTGATCGACGATCCGAACTTGCGCCGTCGGCTCGGCGCTTCGGGGCGGATGCGCGTGCAGGAAAGCTACGAATTGCGTAGCAGCGTTCAAAGGTTGGCGGAGATTTTCCAATGTCGACTTTAGCAAGACCGGCTTCAGACTTGAGTTCAGCCAACAAAACCGCTACCTTTGATTGTTCAGTCGTCATAATTTCCTTCAACACACGCGAAGTTCTGGACCAATGCCTGCAACATCTCAAAGAATCTTCGACCGGAATTCGGCTGGAAACGATCGTCGTCGATAACAGTTCACGAGACGGCTCCGTTGGAATGCTGGAACTCCAGTATCCCGACGTTAAGGTGATTCGCAGCGAAATAAATCTAGGATTCGGCGGCGCCAATAACGTTGCGATCGCGAAGGCAACCGGACGCTACATCATTCTGCTGAACTCGGACGCGTTTCTAAAGCCAGATTCGCTAAAACGCGCCATTAACCATATGGACCAGAATCCAGATGTGGGTCTCGGTGGAGCCCGTTTGATCGGCCCGACGGACGCTTGGCAACCGTCGGCCCGAAGTTTCCCTTCCCTGGTCAACGACTTCCTTAGTCTTTCCGGTTTGGCTTATAAGTTCCCCCACTCGAAGTTTTTCGGCCGCGCGGACCGGACATGGAGCGATCCAGCGGAATCAGCCGAGGTGGATTGGGTTCCGGGCGCATTCTCGATCATCCGCTCGAAAGTGCTCGAACAGACTGGAACATTTGATGAAGATTTTTTCCTCTATTACGAAGAAGTCGATTTGTGCCGCAGAATCAAGGCGCTGGGCTACAAGGTCGTATATTGGGCCGACATTGTCGTCGTTCATCTTGGCGGTGAATCCTCCAAAAAGGTTCCTCAAGCGGTAGTGTCGCGCTCCGGTTCTCAGTTGACACTCTGGAGGCTGCGCAGTGAGTTTCTTTACTATCGAAAACACCACGGGCATGGTGCGTTTTTGGTTTACCAGATGGAGCGTCTCTGGCATGCAGTAAGGAATGCGCGGAACAGCCTGAGTCAAAGTCAGGAGCGCCAAGACAAGGCCGGCGAGAGTCGCGCGATAATCGAAATGATGAAGCGTGCGTGGAAAGAGACAAACGGCGGAAGAATTTCTCCGCCTCGTCCCTGGTAAACGGATGTCAGAACCTGCTCTGTCCGTAGTAGTGATCGGCCGTAACGAAGGTGCGCGTCTGGTGCGCTGTCTTGAGTCTGTGAAGGCGATGACCCCCGCCCTTGATCCGTTTGAAGTCATTTACGTTGATTCTGCGTCCGACGACGATTCCGTGATCCGGGCCACCGAACTTGGCGCCAGGGTGGTTGAGATCAAAGGCGGCAGACTCTCGGCCGCCCGCGCCCGCAATGCCGGTTGGCAAATCGCTTCCGCCCCATTGATCCTATTTCTTGATGGCGACACCATCCTTCACCCGGATTTCGTTTCTAAGACGCTGGCGGAATTTCAAGATCCCAAGGTCATGGTTGTATGGGGCCATCGTCGCGAAGTACATCCCGAAGCCTCAATCTATAATCGCGTGCTGGATCTGAATTGGATCTGCCCGCCCGGCTTGGCCGAGTTTTGCGGAGGGGATGCGGTGATGCGCCGCGCCGCACTTGAGCAAGCGGGCGGCTTCAATCCAGACCTGATTGCCGGCGAAGAACCCGACCTATGCCTCCGAATCCGCGCCGCTGGCGGATTGATCATGCATATCGACGCCCCGATGACTGGTCATGATTTTGCCATGGTCAGTTGGCAGCAGTATTGGAAGCACTCCTTCCGCGCGGGACACGCCTACGCTGAGGTCGCCGCGATGTATAAAAATACGGACGATCCGTTCTGGAGTGACGCTTCGCGTAGCAACGTCGTGAGGGTCCGCGCTTACATTCTCGGCGTGAGCTTCGTGATCCTTGCCTCGCTGCTGGCGCATTCCTGGATTTTTGTTCTGGCTGCTTTCTTCTGCTTCTCGGCAATTCTGTTAAGAACCGCCATCAAAGCGAAAAGCAAGTCTTCGTCGGCGGTTACGTTGATTCTGTTTGCGGTCCACTCCCACTTTCAACAGATTCCTGTTTTTTTGGGTCAGTTGCGTTACTGGCGCAATGTTCGAAGGAACTGGCGCAGCAATCTCATCGAGTACAAGAAGAGTGGATAAACGGGCCGCCTTTGCTCCACCGATGAATTAGGATTACCCTTTAATGAAACATTCGGTTTAAACTACAGTCTCCTCTTTCGAAGCTGCGTAACGGCATAATGAAAGTGTTAAGGCGACGCTCGCCATGGTGAAGTCATGAGGGTCATAGTTAAAAGAGCCCTGAGGGGATTGCTTGTCCCAGTCCTTAGGTTGCTTGATCCGACATTTGAGAATCTGCGCCGCGCGAAAGCGTATCTGCTGCTCTGCGCCCGCGTCAGATATCCCGTCGACACCTCGGTTGTGGTTCTTGGAACTCCCGAAGTGCGCGGAAGCGGGGAAATTCGCTTTGGACGGAACCTGCTTATGTATCCAAATCTCTATCTTGAAACTCGGGATGCCGGCGCTATCGATATCGGCGACAATGTCGTGCTTTCTCGCGGTGTTCATATCGTTGCCATGGCTGGCGTTAGAATTGGTGCGGGTTCAATGATCGGCGAGTACACCAGTATCCGCGATGCGAACCATCTACGCAATGCTGACGGCTTTATGCGCGATGGGGAACACTTTTCTTCACCAATCACGATTGGCACAAACGTCTGGATCGGTCGGGGTGTAACCATCCTCCCAGGGGTCTTCATCGGAAACAATGCTACGGTCGGCGCAAACGCCGCAGTCACCCGCGATGTTCCGGCGAACGCCATCGTGGCAGGTGTGCCCGCGACGCCGATCCGTTCCGCTCAGAGCAAGGATCCGGCAGAGAAAATCGCGTCTCTGCTCGCAGAACGACTAAGGTTTGAAGTCCACGATCCCGGACCGAGTTAAGCTGCTCGCGGACGCCGATAGATCGAACCCGCTTTTTCCCGATTTCATAATTTTTCTTACTTCGCAGATTACGCGCGGCATTTGTTTTTTTATTTATAAGCTTTTTGGCTTTGATTCGAATTCCTTTTTATAAAACCCTCATGATTGTTACTGAGCCCACCGATACGTCAACTGAACAAGCGAACCATTCCTCGTTAGTTTCTAAAGCGCGGACGGGAACGATTTGGACGATCATCGCTTACGCTTTGGCCCAAATCATTCGCTTGGCGGGCAGCATCATCCTGAGCAGGCTGTTTCTCCCCCAATACTTTGGCTTGATGGCACTGCTGAACACGCTGATGATTGGACTGGCTCTTTTTTCAGACGTCGGTTTACTCCCGAGCGTAATCCGTAGCGACAAAGGCGACGATCCGCACTTTCTCAATACTGTCTGGACGTTGCAGGTGTTTCGAGGCATTGGTCTGTGGTTCGTTTGTGCCGCTTTGACCTGGCCCTTTGCCCATTTTTACAACGACCCTCGCCTGCTTGCTTTAACTCCGGTCGTCGGCCTCAGCTTAATTTTGACAGGCTTCACATCCACCAGCGTTCTTACGCTCGGTAAGCACATGGAAGTCCGCAAAGCCGCATTCCTGGAACTCTTCGCTCAGGTAGTGCAGTTGGTTGTAACCGTAGTAGCGGCGTTGGCTCATCCTTCCATTTGGGCATTAGTGATCGGGCGGCTGGCGTCAGACGCGGCGCGGCTGGTTTTGAGTCACTTGATCATTCCCGGTTATCGAAACCGATTTGTTTTCGACACGCAGACGATGCGCGAATTGCTTTCGTTCGGAAAGTGGTTTTTTGCGTCCACTGCGCTCGCTTTTCTCTCTTCCCAATCGGACCGCTTGGTCCTTGGAAAGCTGGTCTCGATGACCACCCTGGGGCTTTACGGCATTGGGTTCGCTTTGGCTGACATACCTCGCCAAGTCATCATGGCATTTAGAGGGTACGTGGGCCTTCCGTTCGTGTCCGGCCTTGGCCACCTGGATCGTCCTGACTTTCGCAAAGCAATTTTAAAATACCGCCGTCTCGTTCTTGTCGTCGCTGCCCTCGGACTTGCGCTCGGAGTCAATTTTTGCGATCTTTTCCTGCTGCACGTGTACGACAAGCGCTACCACGACGCCGCCTGGATTGTGCCGATCCTTGCCCTTGGACTTTGGCACACGATCCTCTACAGCACAAGTTCTCCCTGCCTCACCATGTTCGGGAAACTGTCTTACAACGTCTGCGGATACACGCTCACTGCCCTGGTGTTGCTTCTTGCCGTTCCGGCCACGTTTCATGTATGGGGAATGATAGGGGCCGTATGGGTGATCTCATTCTCCGATCTGCCGCTTTATCTGTCCAATCTGGTCGGGTTGCGGCGCGAAGAAGTGTCGACATTGCGGCAAGACATTGAGATGACCTTTCTTTTCGGTCTTGCTACGGCAGGTTTGTTTTTCTTACGCGCCGCGGTGGGACTGCCATGGTCTACGCCATTGAATCTGCATTAATTCACGCCCGGCGAAACCTAACGACTTTGAAAAAAATTCTAGCGACAACTTTGAATCTGGTGCCAAGCCTCCCGGCTCGTCGATTACCCGACGGACGTGTCGTGCTTACACAGAAATTCCTGGATGGTGTAAACCAGTTTCAAAGATTCTGGACAGATCCAATCGCCGTCTATATGCGCGAAAGTCCTGGCGCGACGGGTAACCTGGATGAAGTCTTCGTCTCCCCCAAAGATCTCGCTTTTCGACTCGAAGTTCTAAACTCACTGGAAATTGAGCGCGCCATCGTGTCCGAAGGATCGGCTGTTGTACTGCTCAGCCTTGATGATTATCGCCAAAGTCCGTTGTGGACTGTTTGTCGGGACCACAATGTACCTTGCGTCTATGTGAGCGAATACAGTCTTACGACTCGGAAACAAATTATTGAAGCAACCACCAAAAATCCACTGAAACGGGTGAGAAGAGCATGGTGGGAAAGTGGACAGGAAAAGAAACGTCGGAAAGCGGTCGCCGGGGCGAGCGGAATCCAGTGTAACGGGACGCCCACCTATGATTCTTACCGCTGCCTCAACCCGAACCCGATCCTGTATTTCGATTCGCGCGTAACGAAGGATTTGCTCGCCAAAGAGGAAGACATCGAGCGTCGATTGTTAAATTTCAAATCTCGGCCGTTTCAGCTTTTCTTTTCAGGAAGACTGGCGCGGATAAAAGGGGCCATGCACCTCGTGGAGGTTGCCAAACAACTCCGGAAATTGGGCGTGGATTTCTACCTCACCATTTGTGGCGATGGAGAATTGAAGGGCGAAATGCTTAAGGCGATTGAAGCCGAACAATTGAGCCAGCATGTCGGGTTGAAAGGTACACTTGATTTCAAGACGCAGTTACTCCCTTTTGTTCGCTCTAACGTCGATCTCTTTCTTTGCTGCCATCCGCAAGGCGACCCTGCCTGCACCTATCTGGAAACCATGTCCTGCGGTGTTCCAATAGCCGGTTACGAAAACGAGGCGTTCGGGGGTGTTGTGCGAGCTTCTTCTTCTGGATGGCTAAGCCCGCTTAATGATCCGGCGGCCTTAGCCGGTATCGTTGCAGAAATTCAGCGAACCCCCGAAACGCTTCGAGCCATGTCACGCGGCGCCTTACGTTTTGCCGAGGGTCACACCTTTGAAAATACTTTTTTGCGGAGGATAGAGCATTTAAGAAGCGGCCTTGTTCACTAAAGCACAAACCTTAAAAAAGGGTAACTACGCCGGATTATGTCCGCAGTTTTCCAAAGCACGGCGTTAGTCTGCATGATCGATCAAGCGAAAAGTTTTATATATTTACGAAGGGGAAGTCCCATGGACCGCTTAGCTGGTGAGAAATTATCTTTTCGAATCTGAGCCTCGAGTGAACAAATCAAAAAATCTGGAAACCAGCACGGGCATGGATCAGCTTGTCTCTATGCCCTCGCTAGTTAATCCACTGGAACCCACTGTGTTTCACGAACCTTGGTGGTTGGAAATCGCGACCCGGGGCAACTATGGAGTGGCCGAAGCGGAAATGGGTGGGCAAACTGTCGGCAGGATGCCATATTCGATTCACAAACGCTTTGGTATCTCGTCGATTGAAATGCCAATGTTGACCCACTTCCTTGGACCTGGTTTGGTCGAAGGAGAAGGAAGTTCTAACAATCAGTTCTTACGGCGGCTTGCCATTACTAGAGAGCTAATTCAAAAACTGCCGCCGGTAGCACTGACCCGCATGAAAATGCACTATGGCATCGGCGACGCTGTGGCATTTCAGGAGCAAGAATTTCGCACGTCCGTCCAGTTTACTCACGAAGTGTCCCCCTTGCCATCCGACGTTCTTTGGAAGAATTTGCGCAATAAGACTCGCAATGTGATTCGCAGGGCAGAAGAGCAATTTCACGTCCAGGATGAGACCGATGCCAACAAGTTCATGGCTTTTTACTTGTCCAATCTGCAGGCGCGGAACGCTCGCAGCTTTCTGGACGAGATCGTTTGCAAACGCCTCATCGAGGCTTGCATCGAACGAAAACGCGGCCGCATCATCGCGGCCTACAACGATGAGAACGCTTTAGTTGCTGCAAACTTCTACGTTTGGGACCATCGATCCTATTACTACCTCTTAACGACCCGCGCCATCGACTCGGGTAATGGAGTGGCGAGCTTACTGCTCTGGGAAGCGATTAAGCATGCTTCGCAATTGGGCCTCATTTTCGATTCGGATGGTCTCAATAGCAATGGCAGCATTCTGTTTTTTGCGGGATTAGGCGGTGTCGTGAAGCCGCGCTACATCGTTTCAAAAGCCAACCTTAAAGGTAAGTTTCTTGACCGGGTTCATGAAGCCGTGTGGGGCAGGAACTACTTCGTCAGGGGTTAGTTTGCGGAGTTAGTGGCCTCTGCTCGGCACGCGAATCGTACCAACCAAACAACATCGAGTTTTCGGTACCACTAGTACCGTGCGACTAAGGAAATTTTTCAGTATTTATGGTACAACGTAAGCTACTTAAGAAAGTTATTAGAAGTAAAGATCACCGTTTGATTGAAGTGCGGCCAATTCAAGAATTCGCTCGGTGAAAAAATGGCAACTAACGGTACTAAACTGGCTCGTTCTGCTGGTTATTTCGCGCCTGCGATCTTTGACAGCGCTACCTATCAGACTCCAGCGCTCATTCAGACTGGCGGTCATTATCGTTTCCGTCAATCTCTTTTCGTCGCAGCCGACCTCGCCTGCATTCTTGGCGCTGCGTTCTTGGCCATCGCGATGCGCTTCCCTGGCCCGGCGGCGATTCGCTCGCACCCGCGCCTCCTCGTTCCCGAGCATATTGGCATCACTTTACTCTACTCAGGCCTCATCATTCTCTTCTGCCATACACAGAATCTCTATTCTGCGTATCAGCCAACCTCCTGGACTAAAGACTTTATTGCGATCGTAAAATCCATCCTGTTCGCAAGCGCGCTGCTGAGTTGCACTCTCTTTCTAAGTGGTGTGAAGAGTACTTCCCGTCTCATTGTTGCCTCGACCGCCGTCGGATCGACCATCGCCATGACTTCATGGCGTCAGATACGCCGCCGCTCCCTCAAGAAAGCCGTCGCGGACGGCCTATCTTGTCACAACGTCTTAATCGTCGGAACAGATCATCTCGCGCATGCAGTCGCTGAACATCTAGCCCAACACCGGCAATTTGGCTTCGTCGTACTCGGTCACCTCCAAGCTAACAACTCGATTAAAAGCCCAGGCACGCGCAATGCCTCCGACGAAGCATCCACCCACCCATCTTTGAACATCCTCGGTACTGTCGACCAGCTAAAGACGCTCTGCCGCACGCATTTCATCGATGAAATTTTGGTTTGTGCCCATGATCGGGGCACTGTGATGCAGGTCATATCCGACGCTCGCGAATCGGGTATAGGAGTTCGTGTCATCCCTGATCTTTACGATGGACTCGCTTGGGGCGCGCGGATGGATTACCTCGGCGACTTCCCCAGCCTCGCGGTTGTAAATCGCACGACGCCTGCTTTCGCGATGACCTTGAAACGAATTCTGGATGTGCTGATATCGGCAACCGCACTCGTCTTTCTCAGCCCATTTCTCCTTTTGCTCGCCATAATCGTCAAGCTGGATTCCCGCGGCCCTGCCTTATATGCTTCTAAACGAGTCGGCAAAAAAGGCAGAGTTTTCTCCTGCCTGAAGTTCCGCACGATGGTCCCTAATGCGGATGCTCTGAAAGCTCACCTTGAACACCTCAATGAGCGAGAAGGAATCCTCTTTAAGATCACAAACGATCCGCGAATCACTCGCGCGGGTCAATTCATGCGCAAACATAGTCTCGACGAACTCCCGCAGCTCTGGAATGTTTTTCGCGGTGAGATGAGTTTGGTCGGCCCTCGACCACCACTCGCGTCTGAAGTTAAGAACTACCAACTCGATTATCTTCGCCGCCTTGACGTGGCCCCCGGCATCACTGGACTTTGGCAGGTAGAAGCCCGCAATGACCCATCCTTCGACCAATACATCTCTCTCGATCTGAATTACGTCGAAAACTGGAGTCTATCGCTCGACTTTAATATCCTGCTGCGCACCGTTGCCGTCGTCCTATCGGGCACTGGAAGTTAATTTCAGAGCCTTTTCCTGAAGCTCACTACTAAACTCCTTCCTCTTTACTCCGGACCACTTTTCCGCGTAACCTCATGGCCTTTAATCAGGCCCTGACGCTTCGCCGAATTGCTACATCCTCACACCGGAGTGCCATTGCGCTTCTTACTGGAACAGCTGCTGCTCCACCAGCAAGCTAACAGCTTCGACAAGTCATAATTGGTCGTCGAATTTCGTCCAGTAAGTTGTGAATTCTGGCAATATAATCACCCCTTTCCGCTATATATTCGCCCGCAGAGCGCGCGGTGAAGAAAAATTCCATCGCGGACCACATCAGTATCTGTTCCGGCGGAGGAGTGTCGCCACAATTTCCAGCAACACTCCCATGTCTGGAATGAAGTTGGCTGCGATCAGAGATGAGAGATGTTAGATAAACGAGAACACCCAAGAGGCCGAGCCACGCAAGATAAGCTGCGATCGGCCGCAAAGAAGATCATCCCGTTGTGGGTCGCTGCCGTGTTGGTCGGATCGTTCCTGCCTGGGTACCTGAAGGTTTGGTTCGGGACCCACCCTTACGTACCGAACCATCCCGTCGAGTTTGAACATCGGCTAGTACACTTTGTGACGTTCGGAATCACCAGTCTGCTCTTTATGTTCACAGCAGAAAAGAGAATTTACGAAGCACCTCTCGCGGGAGCAGCTTTTTTGCTGGGCTGCTTAATCGAACTGGGACAGTACTTGACGCGACTCGCCGTGGTTTTCGAGTGGTGGGACGTTCGCGATGATCTGTTCGCGTGTTTTGGTGCGTTCCTCGCTTTCCAGGCTGCCACCTATTGCCTGGATTATTAATCCGCACTCCGTCGACTCCTGCGCGCCAACATTGGAACCACCGGCTGCGCTTCAACTCGCCAAAAAGTTGGTCAGGTGTGATACTCTGCTGATCATTACATTGCTATGGCGACTGATCCGGCAATTTCACACAAGATAAAGGCCGGAGTTGCGTTTCTCTTGGCCTCCTGCATTCCGCTGTTTGGTCAAATAAGCGTACTCACCCAACACAATGACCTGTCTCGCACTGGACAAAACGTCAACGAGAAGATCCTGACGCCCGCACTCGTTAGTTCCGGCAGTTTCGGCAAACTGTTTTCACTTACCGTCGACGGTCAAGTTCTCGCCCAGCCCTTGTACGTTCCCCAACTTACGGTGAATGGTTCTACACACAATGTTCTTTTTGTTGAAACAGAGCACGACAGCGTGTTCGCCTTCGATGCTGACACAGGGGGCGTCCCGTTGTGGCAGGCGAGTTTGCTCGATTCAGCCCACGGCGCAGCAGCAGGCGCCACTACCGTTCCTGATTCCGACAGCGGCTGCTACATAGCAAATGACGAATACGGAATCACCGGCACGCCCGTGATCGATTCGGCTACTGCGACCATATATCTGGTTTCTGCAACCTTCGAGAACAGCTATCCGGTGCAGCGCCTACACGCTCTCGACATCACAACAGGAGCCG
Source organism: Bryobacterales bacterium (assembly GCA_963749105.1). Taxonomy (GTDB): domain Bacteria; phylum Acidobacteriota; class Terriglobia; order Bryobacterales; family Bryobacteraceae; genus Bog-105. The sequence continues at coordinate 76,931 of CAVVLT010000028.1, forward strand.
AGAAGTTTGCTGGACCCACCGTAATCGCGGCTTCCGTACCTGGCACTGGCACTGGAAGTTCGAACGGTTTGTTGGCATTCGACCCTCGATGGGAAAATCAACGCGCGGGCCTTTTACTATTGAACGGAACGGTGTACGTTGGATTTGCCGCGCACTGTGACTTAGGTAATTTTCATGGCTGGATGCTAGCGTACAATGCCGCCTCGCTGGCCCAAACGTCCGTCTTTCTGGCATCGCCCAATGCTGAGGCTTCCGGCATTTGGATGGGTGCAGGCGCACCCGCCGCAGATGTTCTGAACGGCGTAACACGGATGTTCCTCACCACGGGAAACGGCACTTACGACGCCACAACTCCATACGCCACCAATGTCGCCGATTTCGGCGATGCTATCCTGCGCTTCGATCTATCCAATGGGTTCAAAGTGAGCGATGGATTCACACCTCTGAATCAGGCCGCTTTGTCAGCCGCCGATGAGGACCTTGGCTCAAGCAGCACTTTATTGCTGCCGGATCAGCCCGGTTCGCACCCACACCTGCTGGTAGAAGCAAGCAAAGGCGGCGTCATCTATCTTGTCGACCGCGACAATTTGGGCGGCTACAACACTCAAGCCAACAACGTGGTTCAGGAACTAGATGGTCAAGCCTTCTCGTCGTTCGGCCTGCCAGCCTATTGGAACGGCAACGTTTACTTGTGGCCTGCCGTTGACCGCTTGAAGCAGTTCACCTTAGCCAACGGACTGCTTTCCAAGACACCGGTTGCCGTGTCATCGGAGGTCACTACGGCGGCTTACGGGGTGGGATCGACTCCATCGATCTCCGCGAACGGGACAACGAACGGGATTATATGGGCTATCGACTCCAGCCAAACCACCCAGGTGCTGTACGCGCACGATGCAACGAACGTGGCGAATACTCTATGGAGCAGTGCGCTGAATCCCACTCGAGACAGTGCTGGGCAGCCCATCAAATTTGCAGTTCCAACCGTGGTCAATGGGAGAGTGTACGTAGGTTCCAACGGTCAAGTCAACGTTTACGGTGTGCCAAATTTCACCCTTGGAGGGAATCCCGCAAGCCTCGCTTTGACTGCTGGAGGTTCTAGCGCCACGCAAATAACTGTTACCCCGATCAATGGCTTCACTTCAAATGTTACCTTCGCCTGTTCCGTGGCCAGTTCGCTTACTAACGTGACTTGCTCGATACCGGGCACATTGACCGGCGGCTCCGGCTCGCTCACTTTGACTATCACTGCCGGCGCAACAGCAACAACCCAATGGTGGCCTCGTAACACTCGATTCCCCACCGCAACTCAAAGTTTGTTCTACATCTTAGCTGCTCTGCTGTTGACAGGCTTTGCCTGCTCGTTCACAAGACGGCGCAAATTGTTTTGGACGGCAACATTTTCCCTCCTGCTGATTGTGTGCCTTTCCAATTGCGGCGGGGGAAGTGCTACCGGTTCTTCTTCTACGCCGGGTCCTGTGGCAGAATCCGGACAGGTCACAGTTTCGGCCACCAGCGGTTTACTTACAAACAGCATAGCTATCTCGGTGAACATCCAGTAGAGTTTCGCAGGAACGTTCCAGGTTTTTGCTCTATCGCAATTAACCCTTCTCGCTAAGACCCTGCACAATCGGCGCGTTGAGTATATATCCTCATTGGTCGCAGCCAAAACAATTGTGAGCAGAGTGGCGTCTAGTGGGTAGATGTCAAGAGAAGGGACATGGTATGAAGATCTGCTTTGCAACCACTGCACTGCGTGTCTCACTTAGTTATAAACGCTCTTCAATCGCAAAACAAAAATCGGCTGACTTCGATAAGAGAGCGTCGCGTTCAAAAAGAACTACCTGCCAATTACGTACTCACACTCTGGTAACTTTATGTGCAATTTCGCTGATTGTGCCCGCACTATCCGCCAATGAGCCTGCGAGTACTTTCTGTGACTGGCACCACAGAGGAATGGTACTGTTGCACGCCGGCAATTATCCAGCCGCCGCTCAAGCTTTTCGCCAAGCTCTTGCTCTGGCGAAAACATCTACATCAGCTGTACCTGATCTGATAGCAATTCACACATCTCTGGCGTCGGCATACACACTGGAGGGTCGTTATGTTGAATCGAGAGACGAGTTCCACGACGCTTTGGTCCTCGTGGAGAAAGGTCAAGGCGCTCATTCACTTGACTACGCCCTAATCTTCGCCAGCATGGCGCTTCTTCCGACCGACTCAGACATCCAATCGAAAGCCATCGATCTTCTGCGGAAAGCAATCGCAGAGAACGCCAACCTGGAGTCGCAAAAAGACTTGGCAGTGGCTCGCGACTACTTAGTGAAGGTCTTGTTGAATGAAAAAAAATGCGGAGACGCCGATTTAGTTCTACAGGATTGGCAAGCGAGTTTCAACGCGCACAAAATTACCGATCCTGAATTGACGGCAGAGCTATGGAACGATTTGGCTGTCCTCCGCCATCTGCAAAAACGTTACGGCGAGGCGCTTGACCTTGATGTCCAAGCGGTCTCTTTATTGCGTAAAACTCTGGGGGATGAGCACCCCGCATTGATCGTCCCCCTGACGAACTTGGCAATTCTTTACACTCAATTGGATTGCCTTAATGAAGCGGATACAACCTTTGATGAGGCGGCGGAAATCTGTGAGAAGACCTTGGGAACGAACCATCGCGACTACGCTTCCATCCTGGCCAATCATGGTGTAGTCTTGAAAAAGCTTGGGCGTAAACGGGAAAGCAAGAGAATGGAGGCGCAGGCACACGAGATTTTGCAAGCCTCCAACCGGTCAAACGGCGTAGGTGCAACCGTCAGCCTTGCTGGGCTTGTTTCCGGCGACAGATAGTCTAGGATAACCGCGTTACCGGTACTCACTATTTTCAGACTTATGCGCCATTTCTGCATCCTTTGTGGTATTGGTGTGAATCCAGACTGATGAGAGAGCGAGTGACGGAATCTTTTGACGCAATCGTAATCGGCACCGGGCAATCAGGCGTACCTCTGGCGTTGAAATTAGCAAACGCCGGGCAAAGAGTGGCGATAATCGAGCGGGAACGCTTCGGCGGAACATGTGTAAACACCGGCTGTATTCCGACCAAAGCAATGGTTGCGTCCGCCCGCGTGGCTCACCTGATGGGAAGAGGTGGCGATTTCGGCATAGACAACGAGATTCCAGTTCGCGTCAACATGAAGCGCGTCAAAGCTCGGAAAGATGAAATTAGTGGTCAATCGCGCGATGGCGTTGAAAAAGCGCTGAGAGACTCTCCCAACTGCACTGTTGTTCAAGGACACGCCCGGTTCACCTCCGACGAACAAGTGAAAATCGGAGAAACAGTGCTTACCGCCAAACAGCGCTTCATCAACGTAGGCGCCCGGGCGATAGTACCGCCGATACCCGGACTTAGTAATCTTACCTATTTCACCAATTCTTCTATTCTGGAAATAGATTTTGTTCCGAAGAGTCTCATGGTAGTCGGTGGAAGCTACGTGGGACTTGAATTTGGACAGATGTTCAGAAGGTTCGGTAGCGAAGTAACAATTCTCGAACGCGCTCCGCAACTGCTGAGCCACGAAGATGAAGATATCTCGAGTGGAGTTCGCGAAATTCTGCTGAACGAAGGCATCAAAGTGCACCTCAATGCGGAATGCATTCATCTCTCGAAAGTTGAAAGTGGAATCGAGGCCAAGATAAACTCCCGGGATTCTTCAATGGCGCATGGAACGCATATTTTGTTAGCAACGGGGCGAAAGCCGAACACCGACGACCTAGGGCTGGAGAATACTGGAATTAAGCGCAACGAGCGCGGATTTATCGAAGTCGACGATGAATTGCGAACGAGCGTACCAGGTACGTGGGCGATTGGGGATTGTAATGGACGAGGCGCTTTTACTCACACGTCTTATAACGATTACGAGATTGTCGCAGGCAATCTACTGGACAATCAGCGACGTCGCGTTACCGACAGAATTACGGCGTACGCAGTTTACATCGATCCACCGTTAGGCAGAATCGGCATGACCGAGAATGAGGTTCGTAGTTCGGGTCGAAGAGCGCTGATAGGCACACGAGAGATGAAAAAGGTGGGTCGCGCGGTAGAAAAAGGCGAGACGCAAGGTTTTATGAAGGTATTGGTCGATGCCGAAACGGAAAAGATCCTTGGCGCATCCATTCTCGGCACAGGAGGGGACGAGGCTATCCACTGCATCCTTGACATTATGTACGCGAAAACGTCCTATAGAACACTGCAACGAGCTGTGCACATTCACCCCACTCTGTCGGAACTCATTCCGACCATGTTGGGAGACTTACACCCTTTATGTTGACGGAATCGCGACCAGGCCTACTCATTGATCTGCTCGCACGCTTCGAAGAAGGTAGAAAAGAAACCGATCGCCTTTTCGGGATGCTGAGTTCGGATGTATTTTATGAACGTCCTATACCGGAGCGGCACCGCATTGTCTTCTACATTGGACATCTGGAGACATTTGATTGGAACTTGCTGCGCACTCAACTTGGGCTCGTTCCTTTTCATCCAAAGTTCGATCAGCTTTTCGCTTTCGGAATCGATCCAGTCGATGGCGGCTTGCCGAGCGATCAATCCAGCGACTGGCCCATCATAACTGAAGTCGAAAATTATCGGCATGAAATCAGGCGGCGATTGGACGGAGCACTCGCCAAAGCGACCGAGAACGCTGATTTGGCAGTACTGATGAACATTGCGATTGAGCATCGCCTGATGCATGCGGAAACGCTTGAATACATGCTCCATCAGCTTCCTTACCCAAGCAAGCGCCGGCAGTTTTCTCAGCCCCCGGCAGAGGTTTTTTCGTACATTCCCGAGATGGTGCACATCCCCTTCGGCCGCGCCACTTTAGGTTTAGAGCGCCAGTTGGATCAGTTCGGCTGGGACAACGAATTCGAGGCGCACACTGTGGCAGTTCCCGCATTCTCGATCGATAAACACAAGGTGACCAACGCCCAATTTTTGAAGTTTTTTGCGGATGACGGCTACACTCGGCGTGCGCTTTGGTCTGCGGCTGATTGGGAATGGAAAATGGCGGCGGACATTTCTCATCCTGCTTTCTGGGTTCCTGCGGGCACTGATTTCCGATACCGCGGTATGTTCGAGGAAACTCGAATGCCGATGGATGCTCCTGTCTACGTGAGTCATGCGGAGGCTTGCGCCTATGCCTGCTGGAGCGGCAAAAAACTTCCTAGCGAAGCTGAGTGGCAGCGCGCAGCTGTAGGCGCAAAAGCGCCGGCGGATTCGCGCACGTTGTGGGATCCACCGTCGGTTGGGTCATTTCCTGAAGCGAAGAGCGACTTCGGCGTTGAAGGTCTGTTCGGCACCGGGTGGGAGTGGACGTCAACGCCCTTTGGTCCTTTCCCCGGGTTCCAAATCTTTGCTGCCTATCCTGGCTATTCAGCTAATTTCTTTGACGGAAAACATTTCGTAATGAAGGGCGGCAGCACCCGTACGGCCGCTTGCATGCTTCGCAGGAGCTTCCGCAATTGGTTCCAAGCGCATTACCAATACGTCTATGCGGGATTTCGCTGCGTTACTCACTAAATTGATTCGGAGACCTTTTCACTTATGCTCGCAACAACCATCAATCCGGCGGCCATGTCTTTTGCCGCAGACGTGCGTGCCGGACTTACTCGCATAGGGCAGAAGGAACTCCCTTCCAAATATCTTTACGATGCCGTCGGCTCGGCGCTCTTCGAAGCGATCAGCTTGCTGCCTGAATACGGCCTCACGCGCGCCGACGAACGGTTGCTTCGCGAGCACGCCGGCAACATTTCCCAGATGTTGCCGCGTTCTATAATTGTTTGCGAGTTAGGCAGTGGTACGGGAAAGAAAACACGCAGTATTCTGCAGGCTCTTTGCAATCGAGATTCTCTCTCTTATTACCCGGTCGAGATCTCTTCCAGTGCACTTTCTGCGTGTCAGCGCGAACTTGCCGACCTGGAATGCGTTAGCGTCGTTGGCATCGAGAGCGAATATCTCGATGGCTTGCGCGAAGTAACTGGACGCAGAGAGCCCGGCGCTCACGTCTTGGTTCTTTTTTTAGGAAGCACTATCGGCAATTTTGACTCTGGTGCAGACTCCCGCTTCCTGCAACGCGTTCGCGAAGAGTTGATTCCTGGCGACGCGTTGCTGCTAGGCGCCGATCTTCTCAAACCGCTAAGTCTCTTAATTCCTGCTTATGATGATCCAATCGGCGTAACTGCGGCGTTCAATCTGAATCTCCTCGCGCGAATCAATCGCGAACTGGACGCGGACTTTGACTTGCATCAGTTTGAGCATCTCGCTCGTTTTAACAGCTTCACTCAAAGTGTAGAGATGCACATCCGTTCAAAGATCATTCAAACCGTAACTATTCCCGGCGCAGAATTGATCGCTCGCTTTAGCGAGGGAGAAACGATCTGGACGGAAAGCAGCCACAAGTATTCTGCCGCGGAACTGATTAATCTAGCAAACGAAACTGGATTTAGCTGCGACGCTCAGTGGGTCGACAAGGAGTGGCACTTCGCTGAAAATCTATTTGTCGCCATTTAAATACTTTGCGCCTTCGATCTAGCAGCTTGTGCGACAGCTGATAAAAGTCCGACCCTTTGCGCATATTGAAAGAACGACTCGTTACGCTTTTCTCCATGAAAGCCAATATACCCATCAGGTCGAACGAGGAACAACTGGGGACCTTTCCCGAGCACATCTTTGATTGCTGGCGTCCACTCATCCGAAGCCGAGTTGAGCTCGAGGACTTCGGTGTTTTGCAAGTCGCGCGGCAACTCTTGCGCGGGAAAATCCAGCGCAACCAATAGGTGCACCGCTTTTCGCAAACCTCGAAGCAGAGTCTTACTCGTTCCCCGGCACTCCAGATCCGGCATTCGATCGCCTGCCTTACACGGTTGATGGCCATGCATTTCATCGACCGTAATGGATGAATCGCGGTAATGAATCGAGGTTTCCGAGATCCCTCGAACAACCGCATCGCGAATGCCTTCGAACTGTGCCGCCCCATGCAGCACAAAATCTCGCAACTCCTCTAAAACAGGATTCGTTACGGTTGCCGCTCGTAGGCCGCGCGAAGTTCCCCGCAACAATGCATCGCCAACTTTGCCCCTTTCCTCGTTGTAACTATCCAGCAACCGCTCGTCGGCACCTCGGCTAACCGCCGCCAACTTCCAAGCTAAATTCGCCACATCTTGAATGCCGGTATTCATCCCTTGTCCGCCAACCGGCGAATGGATATGCGAGGCGTCTCCAGCCAGAAAGACATTCCCTTGCCTGTAAGTCCCCGCCTTGCGCTGATTTACATGGAAAGGCGCGCGCCAAATGGCCGACTCTGCTTTAATCTGCAGACCAAAACGCTGAAACGCATAGTTAAAGTCTTCCAGTTCCGGCATCTTGCCTTTGTTGCCGTTCTGCTGCTCGTGCAGCGCCACAATGACCCGGTGCACATCATCCTTCAGCTTGGCGACGAACAGCACATCCCCACCCCGATGGAAATGGATCACTAGTTCATCGCCGGGGACGTCCTTACCAACCACACGGAGGTCTCCGAGCGCGAACTGCAAACCCACTGTGTCGCCTTGGAACGACACGCCCATGCCGCTGCGAACTGTGCTGTGCGCGCCGTCGCAACCCACCAGCCATCGCACCCGCGTTTGCTCTATTCGTCCATCTGCATGTCTCAGGTCCGCCGTCACGGCTTTTCCATTTTCGCTGCTCGCGAAGCTAAGCAGCTCAGTCTTACGTTCAATTTCGCAGCCTAGCGAATCCAGATGGCTTGTAAGAATCTGCTCGGTTTGGTTTTGCGGCAGAAAAAGCACATAGCGAAAGCGGCTAGGGATATGGTCGAAATTCAATAACGCAACGAGTTTGCCATCGCTCCAGAACTGCACTTGCGGAATCTTGCGACCTCGCGCAGCGGCCTCATCGGCAATACCGTACCGGGCAAATTGTTCGAGGGTTCTTGCCTGCTGCGTATTCCGGTGAAGATGAACGCGATTCCGGTAGGAAGCCGAACGGCATTCCGGTAGGAAGGTGAACACCCATCGGAGCGGAGCGACGCTGGCTCTACGATTGTGCAAAAAGTGTTCGACTTCGTCAAGTGTTGGGAAATGGGAAAAGGATAATCCGGAGCGAAGCGGAGGAAGAAAGCCACAAGCAGAGAAAGGGGTGCGGGGAAAGGGACGCAGTCCTTTGCCCCGCCGCAGTACTGTCGAGATCCGGAGCGCGTTGTTAGCGCTCCGGCTTGTTACGGAGCTTGCGCATGGTCTCGCCGAACATTTCAATGCGATGAGCGTTGTGCACAATGCGGTCGAGGATGCCGTCGGCGAGCGTGGGATCGCCGATCTGCTCATGCCACTTGTTGACGGGCAACTGCGAAGTTAGAATGAGCGAGCGTGTTTGGTAGCGGTCTTCGCAGATTTCCCAGAAGTCGCGGCGCTCCGATTCGGCGAGCGGGGCCATGGCCCAATCGTCGATCAGCAAGACATCAATGCGGCTGAGTCGCGCTAGCACCGTTCGGAAGCTGCCGTCCGCTCGCGCGATGCCGAGATCGCGAAACAACATAGCCGACCGCGTGTAGTAGGCAGAGTAGCCGTCGCGACAAGCTTTGTGTGCCAGCGCTGAAGCGATGTAACTCTTGCCAATGCCGGTAGGCCCTAACACGAAAATATTTTCGTGCTGCGCCACCCACTTCGATTCTTGAGTCAAGGAACGGATGACGCTTTTGTCTAAAGCACGCACGGCGCGGTAATCGATGTCTTCCACGCATACATTGCCGCGCAGTTTGGCTCCTTTCAAGCGCCGTGCTAACGCTTGGTTTTCGCGCCAGCTCCATTGCTGATCCACCAGCATGCCGAGCCGATCCAGAAAGCTGAGTTCTTTGGCGGCCTGGTCTTGTTCTTGCGCCTTCAACGCGTCTGCCATCGCGGGTAACCGCAGGGCCAATAGTTTGTCGATCAATGGTTGTTGCAACATGTTGGTCTGGTCTCCTTTTCCTTAGTTGAAGTACTCCGCACCCCGAATGAAGTCATGCCGCGCGGGCGGTGTTGCCGGCGGTGTGGGCTTCTCTACCGGCAACGCGTCGAGTGAATGCTGCAAGATCGACTTAACACTTTGGTAGCTGCACGCGCCGGTGAGCAGTGCGCGTTGTGCCGCCGCCTCCATACGCTGCGGCGAGTGTTTCTCGGCTAAGCGGATCAATCCCAGACATCCGCGATAGCCCATCTCTGGATGCGGTTTGTCTGCCAGAATGCGATCAAACAACTGTGCTGTCTGTGGGCCAATGCGTTGCGCCCAGTTCAGCATGCGCGAAGGCGTCCACTCCAGATGCGCCTGATGGCTCTTCGGCCTGTGTTCATGCACGGTGATGGTTTTGCCATGGCCGCGTCCACGCAGATGCGAGGCCACGCGCTGCCCTTTGTGCAGAATCTCTACCGTGGTCGGCGTCGAGCGGATTTCCACCACTTCATGCACCAGGTTGTACGGCACGCTGTAAAAGTTGGTATCGAACGCCACGTGATAATCGATGTTCACTTTGGCGCGTGTCCACTGGCTCATGTCGAAGCGTTCCGCCGGCAGAGCGCGCAGTGCGGGCTTGTCGAGTTCGGCGAACAGCGAGGCGCGTGAGCCAGGACGTTTGCGAAATGGTTTCTGGTTGACACGATCAAGTAACTCGCGCACGGCCTTGTTCGCATCGATGACCGTGAAGAAGCGATGATGCCGCAGTGCGGCAATAATCCAACGTTCGATCAGCAGAACACCCGATTCGACTTTCGCTTTATCGCGCGGTTTGTAAGGCCGCGCTGGCACGACGCCCACGCCGTAGTGCAGCGCCATCTCCTGATAGGTGGGATTGAGATCGGGATCGTAGCGGCAAGCTTTATTTACGCCGGTCTTGGCATTGTCGGGCACAATCAACTTCGGCACACCACCGAAGAACTCGAACGCTCGCATGTGTGCGCCCAGCCAGTTGTTCATCTGCTCGTCGGCGGTTACTTCCGCGTACGTGTAAGAACTGGCACCGAGCACCGCCACGAACAAGTGTCCCTTTTGCGTCTCTCCGCCTTCTCGATGGTGGATCGGAATCGTTTCTCCCGCCCAATCCACAAACACCTTCTCGCCGGCGTAATACTCCTGACGCAGCACTACATCTAGCTTTCCGCGCCACTGTTGATAGAGTTCGCAAAACCAGCTATAGCCCAGCCCTTCTGGATTCGCTTGTTTGTATTCCTCCCACAGCAACTGCAACGTAAGATGGCGATGCTTCTGCCGTTGCTCATGCATCTTTGCGAAATCGGGTAGCGCTTTGCCGCCCTCTTCTTTCGCAGTCAGCGGAACACTCGCTGGGCTGGCCGCGAATAAAGACGATTCCAGCTTCTGCTCGTCCCATCCTTCTGGCAAAGGCCACTTCACCCCCGCTGCTTCTGCGCGCTGCAAATAGTCATGCACCGTCGCCAGGCCGACCGAACAACTGCGGGCGATCTGGCGATGACTGAGACCTAACTCCAATCGCAGTCTTAAAACGTCTTTCAATTTACGCATGGACATTCTCCTTGCCGGCAAATCTGCTCTCCCTTGTTTCAAACAAGAGCAGACTGCCGTGTTTTATGTCCAGCGCCGTTTCCGCCGCCTGTGGAAAACATTCCGCTGAAGGCGAACGCCATTCCGGCGTTCACCGAAAAAGTGTTCGGCTTCGTTACCGGAACAGCGTTCGCCTTGCGGGCGGAATCGCGTTCACCTTCCCACCGGAATGCCGTTCGGCTTCCCTCCGGAACCGCGTTCGGATGTGACCGGATTCATCACCTGCACGACCAACGCCTGCGACCACTGTGTCGCTCTTTCTGCTTTATCAACCAAGCGGGTGGGCACGCCGAGGCGTTTAAGCTCAATCGCAAGAGTCAGTCCGGTTGGCCCCGCACCAACAATGAGGCACTCGTCACTCATCACCTGTATCGTAAGCGCCTCAAGGCATAGCATGCAATTGGCGAGATGTACGAGCTTTTGAAACCGCCCACTGGGCAAGTAGCATTTCGGGTTATCACTTTTGCCAGCGCTCGTGGTCCAAATTGATGTGACCAACCTCTTGGACAGATCAACTCTTGTGATAGCAGTCTCGCTTCTTCTTTGTATAGGCGCTTGCCAACCTGCGCCTCCACACCGCGCAGACGGTGGCCACGGTAATCCCGACACTGCCGCTGGTAAAGTGGGCAAGCTCGCCTATAAGGTTGAAAAACAAACCGAACACGCGGCAAAAGAAGCAAGTAAAGAAATCGACAAAGCTGCTCGCGATGCGCACGCTGGTTATAAGGACGCCGAACGAAAGTCGGATCATTAAGCAACCGGCGGCATCACAAACGCGATCTCCATTGCCGCGCTCGCGCGGGTAGAGATCTCCTTCAGGCCAAATCCACACCAGCGGAATTAAGAGCTTCGTCGATATCAAGAAAAAGATCGGCCTCAATCTTGTAAAATTCGTCGATATCTGGAGTGAGTGCGTAAGCGAATATCTCCATTGTGAACGAAGCAGCCGTAAAGTTGCTGATCCGAATCGGCGTAGGACCCACTTCCATTCGTTTGTCGCTCTTCAATAAGTTTTCTAAAGATTTCATGAGCTGGCGCATTTTCTCTTTTGGCGTGCCGCGTTTCACTTGCAGAGTAGGATTAAACAGAATTTTGTCGCGGTCCGCATAGTTCTCAAGATTCATCCCTGCAAACGCTGAATTTGGAATGCTCATAAGGGTGCGATTTAATGTTCGGACGCGAGTAGAGCGCATCCCAATCGCTTCGACCGTTCCAAGGACTCCTCCAAAGTTGCCAAAGTCGCCGATCATAACCGGGCCGTCGCCGATCACCGACACGCCTCCAAACACATTCGCGATCGTGCTTTGCGCCGCGAGAGCGACGGCGATTCCACCGACACCCAGGCCTGCAATCATGGTTGTCATGTGGTAGCCCCAGTTATCCAACACAATGATCATGGCCAGAACGAAGATTGCGACCTTTGCCGCTCTCCGTCCTAAGTAGATGACTGAATGAGAGACCACTCTCTGACGCGGATTGAGCATGGTATCGATCCGCGAAAGGAAGAGGTCTACTAGGTTCATGAGACACCAAGCGAACGACCCAACCACTACTAGCAAAATGCCACGAGCTATGTAGAGGCGGCTCAACGCGGAGGGGTCAATGAATTGTTCAGCGACTCCGAAGAGTAGCGCCGACAGGAAAACCAGCCAAGGCTCAAGCACTGACGGCACCCAAAGCCAACGGCCCGAATGTCCTAGATAGGGCTTCACCCTTTTCATCAGCGAAAGAAATATGCGCCCTGTCAAGCGCAGAAGGCCGATCACCATCATTGCTAAAGCAATCAAGGCAATCCATTTCCAAAGAGGCGTTTCGAGCAAATCAACCGAAACCAAGAAGCCTGGCAGCCGCGACTCAAGCTTAGAGTTCGTTGGCACCGTCGTTAGCTTTGGAATAGCTGCGACTGTGGCGGGCGAAAACAGCCAAACCTCTAATCCCGCCTGAGTCACGCGCGCCACGTCGATTGTATATTCGTTGCCGTTACCTTGAATTTTGGTGACGTGATCCAGCAGCGGATTTGCATTGTCAGAATGATTTCCGTCAGCATTCTGGCTGAGTTGCAAAACATTGAAGTGGCTGTCAGAGTTCAAAGCTTGCTCAAGTTCTTTGGCCAGTCGAGGACCCGCATTATCGCGCTTACGCTCCGGGATGTCTCGTAGATCCAAATACTGAGCCGCCCGCATATAGTTGCTGTTGTGGCATGCCTCCAGGAAAGCTGTCACCGATGAACGAGGGCTAGTTCGATCAAGTTGATCGGCGGCTTTCTTCGGAATCGTACCCTGTGCAAAAACGTTAGCCGCGAGGAGGGACAAAACGCATAGGACGATATTAAAGGATTCAGATCTCATCTACTCGAATGGACGTTTGGAGCGCACAGGATACTTTCAAGAACATATCGCTTTGATTCGTAACTATTGTTAGCAAAAGCCACAGGTCACGCGTATGGAGACAGCGAGTCCTACATCTGGTTGTGCTATTCATCGCACACCACCATCAAAGAGGTAACACATGGGATTATTTACAACGACTGAATTCAATTCGTTGGACGATCTGCTGGCGGATCAGATCAAAGATTTATATGACGCAGAGCAGCGGCTTGTCGAAGCCCTGCCCAAAATGGCGGATGCAGCAAGTTCACCAGACCTGAAAAACGCATTTCTTGAACACCTGGATCAAACGCGGAATCACGTCAGTCGTTTGGAACAGGTATTTAGCAGTATGGGCGTGGAGCCTACGAGAGAGACCTGTCAGGCAATGAAAGGTCTCGTCAGTGAAGGATCGGAAGTGATCGATGCGAAGGGCAGTAATCCCGCGGTTCGTGACGCAGCGCTCATTGCGGCGGCTCAACGGGTGGAACACTATGAAATGGCCGGCTATGGATCTGCCAGAACGTTTGCAGAGCAGCTTGGCTTGGCCGATGCAGTTGACCTACTTGAAAGTACTCTAGAGGAAGAGGAGGCCGCCGACCAGAAGCTGACCCACTTGGCGACCCAGAAGATCAACGCTGAAGCTCTTCGTACCAGCACGGCTCGAGCGTCTCGATAAAACCGCATAACGATTCGCGAGTTAGGATGGGGGCCTTTTCAATATGGCCCCTTTTTGTTGAAAGGAACTTATCAAGAGAAAGCATATGACTCAATCTTTAAAGAACAAGCGTGTGGCCATTCTGGCTGCCGAAGGCTTCGAATACGTAGAGCTGACAGAGCCGAAGAAAGCGTTGGAAGAAGCCGGCGCCAAAGCTGAGGTGATTTCACCTGAAGAGGGAAAGTTGAAAGGCTGGAACAAAACGGATTGGGGCGACTCAGTTCCCGTTGATCTAAAACTAAGTTCCGCGAAAGCGGAAGATTACGATGCCTTGGTGCTGCCCGGCGGTGTTATGAACCCAGACCATCTGCGTCAAGACCGGACTGCGGTTGAGTTCGTTAAGGCGTTCTTTGATGCCAACAAACCGGTGGCTGCTATCTGCCATGGTCCATGGATGCTGGTGGAGGCGGATGTCGTACGTGGGAGAAAGCTCACCTCGTGGCCGTCTCTGCAAACCGACATCAAGAACGCTGGCGGCCAGTGGGTCGACCAGGAAGTTGTGACTGACAAAGGTCTGGTGACAAGCCGCAAGCCTGCGGATATTCCCGCCTTCAATAAAAAATTGATCCAAGAGATTACCGAAGGTAAGCATCAGCCACAACACGCTTGATCCTATTAGCTAAATTGGCAGGGTAATCACGACAAATCATCTGCGTCTCACAAACGGAGAAACACCGTGAAAACTCTTCCTATACTTGGTTTGGCTGCAGTCTGCTCTATGGTCGTGGCTTTCGCAGACGTGAAGACGGACTATAGCCATAAAGCCGATTTCTCGAAACTTCACACCTATTCGTGGATTAAAGTTCAGACAGACAATCCGCTGTGGACAGATCGCATTACCAGGGCAATTGATTCGGAGTTGTCTGCCAAGGGATGGACTAAAGTTCCTTCGGGCGGCGACGCGTCTGTCGCAGCCTACGGGTCCACGCACACCGAGAGAAACCTACAAACCTGGTATGACGGGTTCGGTGGCGGTTGGTATTGGCGAGGCTTCGGCGACGGGATGGCGACAACAACAGTTGAAAAGGTTCCGGTCGGGACGCTGACAGTCGACATTTTCGACAGCTCGAACAAGCAGTTGATTTGGCGAGGATCGGCGACGGACACGTTGAGCGACAAGCCGGAGAGCAACGAGAAGAAGTTGGATAAGTCGGTAGCAAACATGTTCAAGAAATTTCCTCCTGAATCTAAAGGCTAAAGATAAGACTCTGGCGCTGATTGCCCCGCAGGGACTTCCTCTGCGGGGCGATTTTCTTTTCCAATACCAAAAACTAAAGCGAATGTAGCTTACAACGGTAATAAGAAGAGGTAAACAATCTAGCGCTTCCCGTTCCCGGCGAGCAATGCTCGGCCGAAGGCTTGCACGAATCCAAGACTTGCGGCAAGAGCGTGCCGAGTATCTTTCCCGGTCAGCGCTCGGAGGGCTCGCCAGAGCGAAGGTGGAGGCAACTTTTGCCTCGCTGGCGGAGAGGTCAGTTCGTCGGCAAGAGCATGCAAAACATCTGGATCCACACTACCCAAAATTCTCCCTATCGAAACTAAGTTCCGCACGGCATTGATCGATTCTGGCGCGTTGCTCGCCATCGCGAGCTTCGTGACAAGCGTATTCCCCGCCCCGAGAGCTCCCCGCAAAAGATCAAGGACACCGGCTTCATGCAACTGGCGGAGCAATTCATACGCCGACAAAATGGCCGCCGCGTTTGCGAGGCGCGCGGCTTCGATCCGCTCCTGAATTTGTTCGCTGGAAACGCGAGTGCTGGGAATGGTGGTTATCGGTTGCGCCATAAGTTCCTACTACGGAGACGGGCTATATGGGGTCTGACTTCTCATGCAGTTCCATCCTGGCTTTAGTTTGTATGTGAACTAGATTGTTTCCAGGCAGCGAGTAACCCGCTTGGCGCCATTTGCGTTCCACTTCCACACCTTTCTGAGGCGTTGGATTTCCATTCCGAAAATTTTGTTTTGTCAGAGGATTGTCACGTTTTTCCAAAACGTGCATTTGCACCGCTGTCTCTTTGTAGGCGGGCGTATGAGTAGCTCGATCGGTATTGCTGCTGGTTAATCGATTTACCGGGTAATCCAATGTATTCATCGCCATATATAGCTGTTTTCCCCTTACGCGATCTGTAACCAAAACTCGCACCCGCACCCAGCCGTGTTTCGATTTTAATTCAACATACGTCCCGTTTTCGATCCCTCTTTCCTTAGCGAGTTCTGGAGAAACTTCGAGGAAGGTGTCCGGAGTTTCCTTTCGAATGCCATCGACCCGATAAGTCATGTTGCCGACTTCGAAGTGTTCCAAGACACGCCCGTTGTTCAAGTGTAAATCGTATTCAGTATCTACGGTTTCGCAAGGCTCTATCCACTGAAGCGGGTATAACTTCGCCTTGCCGTCCGGAAAATGAAAGCCTTTGGTATATAGCAATGGCTGATCCGTACCATCCTCGGCCACTGGCCAATGCAGCGACTTGTAACCCTCAAGGCGTTCATAACTAACTCCAGCAAACAGTGGTGTGAGCCTGGCGATTTCGTCCATGATTTCCGACGGGTGTTTATAATTCCAGCCCGCACCGAGGCGATTCGCGATGTCTTGAATAATCACCCAATCCGGACGGCATTCTCCCAGCGGCTCAAAAACCTGATACAGCCTTTGGATTCTCCGTTCAGTATTGACAAAGGTGCCCTCCTTCTCCAGACTCGCAGCCGCGGGCAAAATCACGTCGGCATATTGGCACGTCTTGGTAAAGAACAGATCCTGCACAACGAAAAACTCGAGCTTACTCAACGCCCCTCCGACCTCATTGGCATTCGAATCGGAGGTATACAAATCCTCACCTTTCAGATAAATCGACCGCAGCTTACCTTGCCGAATCGCATCAATCATCTCGTGATTGTCGAGGCCTTTGACGCTAGAAAGCGTTACGCCCCAGCTCTTTTCAAATTTCTTGCGGATCTCCTGGTCCTCTACCTTCTGATAGCCTGGCAGAAAGTTAGGCGCGGAGCCGAAATCACTGGCTCCTTGCACGTTGTTGTGGCCGCGCAATGGATAGGCCCCAGTCCCGGTTCGCATGAAATTGCCAGTAATCAAAAGCAGGTTGCAGAAAGAGGTCGAAGTGTCGGAACCGCCACAGTGCTGAGTTACGCCCATGGCCCAAAGAATACAGGTTCCGCTCGAATTGACAATTTCGTGCGCAACGGCCTTAAGCATCTCTCGCGAAATTCCGGTAACACGTTCAGCAAACTCCAACGTGAATGGTTCGAGGCTTTGCTTGTACTCCTCGAATCCGTTCACCCACTGATCAACAAACTCCTTGCAATGTAGGTTTTGATCAATGATGTATTTTGCGACCGTCGAGACCCACACCAGGTCCGTACCTGGATGGGGACGGAGGAGAATATCCGCGCGTCGAGCCATTTCGTTTTCGCGCAGATCACTCACAATCAGTCGCTGTCCCCGCAGTTTGTGAGCTCGCTTGACCCGCGTTGCCAATACAGGGTGCGCCTCCGCCGTATTGCTTCCTACAATAATCACAAGTCCAGCGTTTTCTATATCACGAATTGAACCCGAATCGCCGCCGTAGCCGACGGTGCGCGTCAATCCCTGCGTCGCTGGTGTTTGACAGTAACGGGAGCAATTATCGATGTTGTTCGTTCCAATCACCGCACGCGCCAGCTTTTGCATCAAATAGCTTTCTTCATTACTTGACTTCGACGAGGTGATGAAAGCCATCGAGTCCGGCCCATGAACCTGCTTCAGCTCCTGAAACTTGTCCACAATTAGCTTGTACGCTTCGTCCCAAGTACCTTCACGGAAATGCTTGCCCTCGCGGATAAGCGGCTTCTTAATCCTGTCCTCGCTGTTTACGTAATCCCAGCCAAACTTTCCCTTGACGCATGTCGAGATCCCATTGGCAGGCCCTTCGCTGGGCTCAACCTTGAGAATGTGTCGATCTTTACTCCAGATATCAAAGCTGCATCCCACTCCGCAGTATGTGCAAACCGTCTTCGTTTGCTTTATGCGCTGCTCACGCATGGCAGATTCCGCTTGCGAAAGTTGCAGAATGGCGCCATATCCAACTTCGGGCTCGATGCCTTTCACGAAATCAATCATTGGATTAAGTGCCTTGTTCGGGAGCCCTGTAAAGTAACCTGCCTCACCCAGCATCGATTTCTCCATCAAAGCATTACACGGGCAAACGGTCACGCAATGGCCGCAAGACACGCAGCTCGATCCAGCAATGACTTCGCCGCCATCCCACAAAACGCGCGGATGCTTATCTTCCCACCGGATCGAGAGTGTCTCATTCACTTGTACACTTTGGCAAACCTCTACGCAGCGCCCACAGAGAATGCATTGATCCGGATTGTAGCGGTAGAAAGGGTTCGAGTCGTCAATTTGATAAGGCTTGTGCAAGAACGGACGCTGTTGATGTTCGATGTTCAACATGGCCGTTGTGTTGTGAATCGTACAGTTACCGTTGTTGTTATCGCAAACAGTGCAATAAAGAAGATGATTCTGGAGAATACGGTCGAACGCATCCAACTGCGCATTCCTGGCACGGGCCGACTCGGTTACAACTATTACATCCTTACTGACTTTTGTTGCACAAGCGCGAACTAACTCATTGTTCACTTCCACCAGGCACGTGTCGCAAGTCTGAATGGGCCCAAGCTGCGGATGATAACAAACGTGAGGCACCTCCCGCCCGTTGGCCTTAAGAACTTCGACCAATAAAGTTCCAAAGTCGGCCATCACTTTTGAACCGTCGACAGTGAGTGCTATCTGGGCGGGCGTTGCAGCTTCTTTACCTTGGTCGTGAATACATTCAGTCGCATGAGGTTGGCTCGTGACTGTTGTCATAAGGTCCTTCAAACCTCGTAAGAGGCTGATTTAACAGCTTTGCCGACTGCAGACCCGCTTTGACGCAAGGATTGCAGTCGGCAATAATCACTCTGCCATTATAGGTTATTTTAGCGATTCGCGGCCCGGCTCACTGGATGTTGAGCATTCCCATAATCGGCTGCCGCTTCGCTCGATGAAGAGATGTCGTCGCCGCCCGTATGTTTGAGGATCTCCTTGGCCTTGGTAACCCAATTGCCGTCATCGCAGTGAACAGAAACAAGAATCCCTCCATCCTTGATTCTGCCTTCATAGCGCTTCGCCTCGAACTCCGGAATTCCCATTCCAACCAATGCGCCAATCAATCCTCCTACAAGACCGCCAGACCCAAGGCCCGCGAGTGCACCCATGATAGGGCCAGCGGCAATGAATGGTCCAAGCCCTGGAATGGCTAGTGCGCCAATGCCGGCCAATAGCCCAAGAGTTCCGCCAATGGCCCCGCCCGCGACCGCTCCGGTAGTTGCGCCTTCGGGTGCCTTGGTTTCTTTTCTAAGGGCAAAATCCTTGGTTCCGACGTTATCTTGCATCAGCACCGAAAGATCTTCGTTTCGAAAGCCCGCCGCGAGCAGACTATCAACTGCCGATTCTGCGCCCGCTTGATCACGGTAAATGCCGAAAACGGCGGTATTTTTTCCTGCCATGAAATCTAAATCTCCTTTTCTAAAGTTCTACTTCTCGACGCCCTTTACTGTTATTTCGTCCAAAACGTTACCATCACCCGCGTATTTGCGTGCGTATGCCTCAACAGTGTGTTTTTCTTCCTCCGAGCGAACGGGGCCTCGTAAGGTTACCCGGCCACGTTGAGCAATGATCTTGACGTTGTGGGCGTAACCCGACAAGCTCTTGTCGTTTACCACGTCCTGACGAATGTGCTTCATCAAGTCACGATCAGACAAATCATTTTTAGCGTGATCGGCTGTTGGAGCAGTAACGCTATCATTGCCTTTGTTAGTACCCGTGTTGTCAGCCGCATTCTGCGCGATGGCTGAAACGCTGAAAAGCAAGACGAATACGAAACTCAGCAAAAGGGTTGCCTGTGACACGTATTTTCGTTGTTTCATGTTTTCCTTTGACAAGGTAATGTTAAGCACGTCGCAGACCATAGAACTTCAGGTAGCATTTTGTTGAGAATGCAAAGCGCCTTAGCAGAATTTCGTGCGATTAAAAGTGCCGACTCAGTAATCTTTTCGTTGAGACTTCTGATTAACCCTCCGACGTTCAGTGCAGTTTTCAGAAACTCCCCACTCTAGCCGCGTGTCCATCTAGTCGAAGATTGAAATATGAATGGCATTCCTCTACGTAATTTCGGTAAAACCGAAAACAGGATCTCTGCCCTAGGATTCGGAGGCCATCACCTCGGGGAAGCCGAGGATTCCCAGGAGGCGACGCGTATTGTTGCCGAAGCCGTTGACTCAGGTATTACTTTTTTTGACAATTGCTGGGAATATCACCGTGGCAAGAGTGAAGTTTGGATGGGTAATGGCCTGAAAGGTAAACGGGACAAAGTCTTTCTGATGACGAAAGTGTGTACGCACGGCCGCGACAAGCAACTGGCGCTGCGCATGTTGGAGGAGTCTCTGAACCGGCTGCAAACGGATCATCTCGATCTTTGGCAAATTCACGGAGTTTCTTTCGACAATGACCCTGACCTGTTTATTCGGCCCAATGGTGCAGCCGAAGCATTAGAACAAGCTAAGCGCCAAGGCAAAGTCCGGTATGTTGGTTTTACCGGCCACAAAAATCCGCGTATCCACCTTAAGATGCTTGCTACCGGTTTTCCATTTGACGCGGTACAGATGCCGTTGAATGCATTCGACGCCACATTCCTCAGCTTTCAATCCCAGGTACTGCCTGAACTGAACAAGCGTGGTATTGCCGCACTTGGAATGAAGCCGATCAATGGTCACGGTGAGGCTGTGCAGAAAGGCGTTTTGACTGCCCAAGAAGCGCTTCGCTACGCCATGAGTCTGCCCGTTACGACAACCATTACGGGGATGGAAAGCCTCGCAATTCTCCACCAAAACCTAAAAGTAGCGCAGGACTTCGAGCCGATGAACCCTCATGAGATGCGCGAACTTGAAGCGCGCTGTCGACCCTACGCTGCAGACGGCCACTTCGAGCTCTATAAAGTCTCTCTGAAATTCGACAATCCAGAGGCTCGTTTAGCGCATCAATTTCCTCTCGATCAAAAGCAGGCAGAAGTGAAAGAGATGCTCAAGGCAACCGAAAACACCGGCCAGCCATTTCCCAAAAGTTAAACTCATGCAAACCAATGATTCTTTTTCAAGGCGAGTCTTCCTCGGAGGAGTAGTCATGGGTGCGGCCTCATCCGTGACAGCACAAACCGGCAATGTCCCTCGCCGTCCGCTCGGCAAAACAGGATTGGAAGTCTCTGCGCTGGGACTTGGAGGGTTCCATCTGGGCTCCGCCAAAGATCAAGCCACAGCTACGGAGATCGTCCACCAAGCTATGGATGCCGGGGTAAACTTCTTCGACAATTGTTGGGAGTATCACGAAGGCACTTCCGAGGAACGGCTCGGCATCGCCTTGCAGGGCGTGCGCAAAAATGCAGTGCTTATGACGAAAGTGTGCACTCATGGACGCAACAAAGCTGTGGCTATGCGCATGCTCGAGGAGTCTCTTCGCCGTCTGCGAACCGATTATCTCGACGTGTGGCAAATTCACGAAGTGGTTTATTTTAACGATCCCGATTTGATCTTCGCGCCCGATGGCGCCGCCGAAGCCCTTGTGCAGGCAAAAAAGGAGGGCAAAGTTCGCTTCGTCGGATTCACTGGCCACAAAGACCCGGAGATCCATCTCAAAATGCTCTCGCACAACTTCCCATTCGATACCGTGCAGATGCCTCTCAATTGCTTCGATGCCACTTTTCGAAGTTTCGAGACGCAAGTTCTCCCGGAAGTAGTTCGGCGTGGTCTGGCTCCTTTGGGAATGAAGAGCATGGGTGGCAGTGGCGAAATGATTAAGTGGGGCGCAGTGACCGCCAAAGAGGCCCTGACCTATGCCATGAGCCTGCCCGTTGCTACAACCATCAGTGGCATCGAATCCTTAGAGGTTCTGCACCAAAACCTCGAAATCGCCCGCGGCTTTCAGCCTTTGTCCGCAGAACAACTTAGTTCTCTGCGCGAGCGCTGCCGCCAAGATGCTTCCGATGGGAGATTGGAGTTGTTCAAAACTACCACAAAATATGACGGCGCTGAAGGGCGCAAGCAGCACAACTATCCGACGGAAGAGGAGTTGCCGGCTTAGTTGAACTCTGCTTAAAAGTCGAAGTGCCATCATCCCATCCACGGCGAGCAGCCGAGCGCTCTGGCTTATTTAAAACTCACGGTTCCATGGTCGTGCGGGAGCTTTCACTATGATTAGTCCAGTGCAGCGGATCACTGGAGATATTTTCCAAGTTGATTTTGGCCACAGTGGCGTGCCCAATCGAGCGGGGTGCCCTGGTAGACGGTGTCTTTGATATCGGTGCGGGCGCGGCGCTCGACCAAGAGGCGGACTACCTCTTCGTGACCATAGCAGACGGCTTGGTGCAACGGTGTGGAATGGCCGTGAAAACCAGCTGGGTTGTAGCGGTTGGGATCTTCACCAGCGTTCAAAAGTAAGCGGACGATTTCGGTGTGCCCGTGTTGGGCAGCGAGAGCGAGTGCGCGATGACGTTCCGCTTGATCCGCAGTCGGCAACAGCTGTATGGCTTCTTTGAGGCGTCCCAAGCCGGAAGCTGCAGCGAGCCTTTCCGTATTGGCGCCCCTTCTGGCTAGTGTCTCGGCCGCGCTGAGATAACCAGAGGCCAGGGCTGTCATCAGCGGCGTGCTCCAAGTGCCACTGCCCACCCCTTCGATGGCCGACCGAAATCCAGAAGCGCTTCAACCAGTGCGTCTTGCACGCCCGCTTTGGCTGGATGTGCGCTCGATACCAGCATGGTCATCGTACTGTGCAGACCGTCGTACATTTCGGCGAGAGCATCCACATTAGCGCCGGCGGCGAGCAAGAGCCGGGCGATTTGCGGAGCGTTGTGGGGTGACTTCTGGCGTTCGTCTTCGACACCGTTTGCCGCCAGGTAATGCAGCAAGGTGGCATGATGAGGACGGCGTGAGCGCGCGTTGACCAATGAAGGCGTAGCGCGGAGGAGTTCGGCGACGGCCGTCAGGTCACCAGATACGATTGCGTCGGCCGTTGCTTCAAACGGAGCATCCACAACGACATGTTATCGAATATGAGATGGGACGCTGGGATCATGCGGTTTGTTTGCGCGCTACTTTTATGGGCAGTCGTTTTGCAACTTTGTTCGGCGGAACGAGACACGATCCGGCGGTTAGATGGCAGCACGATTTCGAAAACCGAGGCCTCCGCTCTCGCTCGGTCGAGACTGGCAGAGGCACACGTGACGGGAGCGGAGATTGCAATGATCGATAACGGCCGGCTGATTTGGAGCGATGCTTTCGGACTTCGGCGGCATGATCCGGATTTACCAATGCGGCCGGACACAAATACCTGGGCGGCGTCGATTACCAAGGGCGTCTTTGCCACCGATGTGATGCAGTTTGTGGAGCACAACGAGTTCTCGCTTGATACTTCCATCAAGTGTAAACGACCTCGCGCGTTTTACCCCTGCTTTGTTAGCGAGCGAACTCATAAATGCAGCCACGCGGAAAGAAATGTTGACGCCGTTTATCCAGATCCGAACGCTGCACCAGTTTCCGGTTAAATTGAACGAGCCCGAGAGTGAACAGACGGGCAAGAGGTTTAGCTTATGGCGTGGGATGGGGATTGCTCACCAAAAATCCTTATGGGCCGGCGTTCTTTAAAGAAGGTCATGGCGATAGATAGTGCGCAGAATTACATGATCTGCTTTGAGCGCAGGAAGGCGTACATGATCATTTTGATAAACAGTGAGAATGGAGAACGGGCATTCAAGTCTAAGCGACTGAACAAATTGTGGTACTACTACCTAAAGAGACCTATGAAGAACCTACTGGCATTGTTTATTTTGTTGATTGGCTCGGCGCTACTTATCCCATTTGGCACCGCTAAAACCGTCAAGGATGCACCCACAGTCGCGGGCAAATGGCATTTCGTTATGATGACGGAAGGCGGCGACCGTATCATGGAGCCGGAGTTCAAACAAGACGGCGATCAAGTGACTGGGAAATGGGGCAATGACGACGTGAAGGGTACCTTCAGCGACGGCAAGTTGAACCTCGAATTTCGAGTAACGCCGGAAGAGCACGGTCCAGGCACGCTCAAGCTTAAGGGCTCGTTGGCGGACGATGCACTGACAGGTAACTGGTTTTTTGACGAATACTCGGGCGAATTCAAGGCCACACGCATTAAAGAATAAGTCTCAATCCACTTTGAAACGCAGCAAGGCCTGCCCGAGTTGAATCTGGTCGCCAGATGCCAGCAACGTGCCGCGGGCGTTGCGATGTACAGCCATGGCAAAACCGTTGCGGATGATATAGGTGCCGCAGTTGGCTTCGCCTTTGTAGATGCGGTCGTTCACGATCCGGGCGTCGCCGGTTTCCTGTGAGTAGACAATGTGAGCGTGTTCACGGGAGACGCTGCGGCTGATTTCATCTTGTTCACCGAAAGCGATATCATTGCGGCGGGCCAAGCCCGACCCTTCCCTATACACCTCTACGCTACGGCCGATGTTGATGCGGGGTGCGTTTATTGATAGCTCGCTCGGTTGCGCGGTGCCAGCCTCTACTGTGAGATGAGCGGGTGGATGAATGGCTGTGACAGAATGCTGCGCGGCTTTCTCGGTTATAAGTGTATCGACAGTAAGCCACTCTTGATTGGGCGCGGGGAGTTGGGGAGTAGTGGTAATTTCTACGAACAGATCCTCGGGAAAGCGGTAGTTAGAACGGGCCAAGCCGCTGGTTAATTCTTCGGCAAAGTATTTGGCGAGGAAGTCGCCATGAAAAACGGCGGCTTGATCGTCGGGAACTCCCAGCAGATTGATGCGCACTAAATTGTACGGGAACACATTGCGACCACTCGCTCGATGACTCTTGGCCTTTACAGCGTCAAGGACAGCGATGCGAATCTCGGCAAGTTCGGGCGCATCAGCGGCGATCTTGTGAGTGCCGAATGGCGCTTCAAAAATCGCGCGGCCAAGTTTTTCAATGATGTTGGAGACTGGCATTTACCTTTACCTCTGAGTGTACGGGAGAGAGCAAGTTGAGTTGACCGGCGGCTTCCACCAGTTCGCGAGCTATGGGCGCGGCGAATTTGGCGCCATAGCCACCGTGTTCGACTACGACGGCGAACGCGAGCCGCTGTTCGACGGGAGCACTATAGGGAACATATCCGGCGAACCAGGAATGCGGATCTCCTTCATCGAGCTGAGCGGTGCCGGTTTTCCCAGCGACATCGTATTTGATGCCCGCCATGGATGATCGGGCTGTGCCGTTAGTAACGACGGAGCGCATCGCACGCTGCATGAACGCGGCGGAATCAGCGTCGAGAATTGCATGCGGAGAATCGGTACGAGAATTACTAGGATCGGTGACCCAACGGCCTTCTGGCATTTGTCCGCCCGCGGCAATGGTAGCGGCGACGCGCGCCATTTTGAAAGGCGTGGCGACAACGGTTCCCTGCCCGTACGCACAAAATGGCAACGCCTCTTTCACTTTGCCTACCGTACCGGTTTGGATGCCGAGCATATCCGCAGTGTCATGGAGCGCTTGCGAACCAACTCCAAAAACGCCAAGCTGCGCGAAATAAGCGTTGCATGACACAGTGATGGCATTGGCCATGTTGAGTGAGCCGTGCGCGTGATCGCCGATATCGTCGCGGATGGGGCGACGCCAGCCAGGAATGATGGTACCGACCCGGCCGTCGCCCAAGGAAGTGCACTTATAAACGTTATCAGTCGACTTGGGATTGACGCGTAAGGCCGCGATGGCTGTGACTAACTTGAAAGTCGATCCAGGAGGGTATTCGCCATAGCGGGCGCGATCTAAGAGTTCATCGGGAGTTCCGGGGCCATTGGGAGGTGGCTCGGGATAACTGGCCAGAGCTAGCACATCTCCCGTTTGGGCATTCATTACGACAAGCGCGCCCTTTTTCCCGGAGGCCTGTAAACGAGCGCGGAGAATGTCAGTGGCTTTGAGCTGGAGACGAACATCGATAGTGGAATGAACGTCGCGATCGCGGCTAAGGAGATTTTGCAGAAGAGGGTTGCCCCGTTGATGACGGACACGCACCACAGGGGCGAGATCCTCGTAATTGGCGTAGCCCTGAAGGCGCGGATTGGAATCGTGCTCGATCAGGGAAGAGTTGGTGGCGTGGAATTTTTCACCCGTGCGCAGATCTCCTAAGAGATGCGAGGTGGCCGGTCCGAAGGGATAAAGACGGCTATCGAGGCGCGCGAGTGAATCGATGGAGATGCCGAGCTTTTGGTAATCGGCGCGACGTTTTTCCACGTCGGCCCAGGAACTGGTGGCGAGCAGCACGCCGTTGCGGTCATAGATATTGCCGCGGGGAATTTCGGCCGCGAGCAGGTTGAGTCGCGGATTATGTTGCGGGCGCTTGACGCCATCCTGGGCATAGACGAGAGTGTCCTTCGCCAGCAGTTCACGATCGTGGAAGACTTCTATATAGGTTGCGCGGCACAGCAACGCGATTGCGCACAAGCCTAGCGACCAACAGACCACACGAACAGGCACACGGAAGGCCGGTTCCAGGCTAGGTGCAGCCTTTGCCGCAGGCAGACCTGCTTCGCGCGTGAGAGCGACAAGCGGTTGTACCGACTGATTCGAAATTCCCAAGAGAACAGCGAAAATGAGGAAGTTCGAAAGCATGGCGGTATTACCGGAACTCAGGAACGGAGAAACAACGCCGGAGAGCGGGATGGCGCCAAGAGCACCCCCCGAAATGAGAAGCATTTCAAGAGCGATGAGAGAACCAAGACCAACTCCCAAGAACGTGGCGTATTCGTCGGGCGCTTTGAGAGCGATCCTGAAGGCGGCAAAAACGAGCATTGTGAAAAGAAGGCAGACAGTGGCAACTCCTGGAAGGCCCCACTCCTCGGCGATGGAGGCGAGCACCAAGTCAGTGTGACCCGCAGGGATCAAGCTAGGATCGCCCCAACCTGGACCGGAACCGATAGGACCTCCCGTCGCGAAAGCCCAGAGTGAGTGAGCAAGTTGATCGCCTCCGTGGACGTCGTTGTTCCAGGGAGAGAGCCACATGGCGACTCTCTCAACAACTGTGTGGGGCGCACCGAAGTGGACGCCCAGCGTAACACCTATAATGAGCGCGGCAATGCCAAGCAATGGTAGGCCGGCACGATCGCGAGCCACGGCAAACATGATCAAGAAAACAAAACCCATGACGAGTGCAGGGCCCATGTCTTTCAAGAGGAAAAACGTTACGAGACCTACACTGACACCTAGGATCACCGGGAGTGTGTGCTCGATCCGCGGAATCTGCAGCCAGCGCATCGAGCGCGGCACGAAGGCCTTTTGATGTAGATCGCGCAGACGCTCCCAGTTCAACGCAAAGTAGCCCGCGAGGAAAAGAACGATCAGAATTTTAATGAGCTCGACGGGTTGGAAAGGTCCCAGGTTAACTTTGGCATCGCTGCCCGTGGGACCAGAGCCGAACGCGAGTAAGGCTCCGAACAAAGCGACAGCCGCAAATAATGGCGTGTAGACCCACTGTGCAAAAACTCGATATTGAAAAGCGCGCAATAGAGGGAGCAAGAGGAGAATGCAGCCTCCCACGCAGCCCCAGGCGAATTTTCGGAACTCGAGTGTGTCTCTAAGAGGATCGCGGAGACTCACCATAAGAATGAAGCCCATGCCACTTAGGAGAAAGAGCGCGGGCAGAATGGATGGGTCGCCGCGAAAACGCCGGATGCGCCAGATAATGTGGACGAGCCAGAACGCTGCGATGTAGGATAAGCCCCAAATCAAATAGGTTCGAAGAAATTCCTTGGGGGTTCGCACCACCAGGAATGGCTTCACCTTGGAAACAGGAAACAACGAGATACTCGCAGGAGAAGCTTTGGAGTGGGCGGTCTCTCTGTCCCAAATACTGCGCGCGCGTGAGTCGCTCAGAGTATCGGCCTTGTGGAGGCGGATACGGGAGAGCGAACCAGCATTAGGGAGCGGACGGTTCTTCAACAAAAAGTCATACACACGCTCGGTGGCATAAGCTCGTTCACCGGAATCGTTGAAGACGAAAAGCGTATTTGAAAGCTCGTCGGCCGCTTTGACCGTGTTGATGTCTACTAAGTCATGCGAATCCAGCCGCTGCTGCAATGCCGGGAAGTCTTGGGTTTTCGCGGTATAGACAAGAGCTAATCCACACGCCACCAAAACGCTTGCGCCCAACAAGGGCCAGAATTCTCGCCGCCGTTCGGGAGCTTTGGCCTTGCCTTCGAAATCGAGGCGGCTCGCGACGGAAGATTCCCAACTTTTCGTAACGGCCATTTTATGGATTACCTGCGGGTTGATTACCTGTCGATTGTGTTTCCAAGGAAGCTTGATCCAGTTTGATTTGGTCGAGCTGTTCCAGATTTGTGCTCACAGTGGAAAAGCCGACAAGCGGCTCATACAGCTTGCGCGCGCTTTCAATATCGTCTCTACACATTTGCAGCCAGCGTTCGGCATCGTCTCGATTCTTGGCAGCGGCGCGGTGAGCCTTACTCAAATAATATTGCGCGCGGAACATGTATCCATCGGCCCGTTGTACCTGCTCACGCGGACCTAGATGAAAGCCTAACTGCTCTGCTTGTTGGAACTCGGCATCGGCTTCACCAATGTTGTGATAAGTGTAAACGTTCAGGCGCGCTAGGCCGAGGTGCGGGTCGGGCGCGGACGGTAGATATGAAGCGGCTTGGCGGAAGCTATCAATGCTGACCGCTGCCTTGGACAGTCGAGGATTGGGGTTATTGCGGACCTTGGGCGCCGCGGCCTCTACTTGCACCAAGTTCACGTAGCCGTCGGTGAGGGCCAGTTTGCCTTTTACCTTGTTGTCGCTTGGATCGATTTGCAGCGCGTAGCGAAGACATTTGCGGGCGCGAGCCCAATCGAACTCGGCAGGGTTGGTAATGGCGCTGGCGCGGTATCCATCGATGATCATGTCGGCCGCATTTACGAGGTTATTGCGTACGCGACCCTCAGCTAGATTGAGTGGCGAGAGAACGCCCATGAACTGCGTGCGCTTCTTGAGTTCCTGGAATAGGTCCCAATCGGAATCAATGGTCGTCATCGGATCGTGGGCGTAGTCACGTACGGCCCTTAAAGGAGTGATTTCGTTGTAGACGCGCAGGTAATAAATCATGGGCACAAAGACCATCAGGCCAGCCAGCACTCCCGCCATAAGTGCGATAGCCAGGTTGGTACTGCCAGGACGCATAAAATGCCATTTGTGCGGAGTGAGGGTATTGGGCTGAGCGCTACGATTCAGTGGCGCTGTTGTCAATCGAGTGGGGTTACTGCGCGCTCGCGGAGGTGCGTTGGGCTCGACGCGCATAGTAGGCGTCGCGGGAGGTGGCGTCTTGAAAGCTGGCGCCGATTTATCGATGGTGGCGTTCGAATCCCAGGAGACCCGATCGCGCGTAGCAGTGACCGGCTGATGGGCGAGATAGGCGCGGAGGTCGTTTTCGAAGTCCTGCGCGCTGTGATATCGCAGTTCGAGATCGCCAGCCAGCGCTTTAGCGACAATCGCCTTCAAAGGCGCGGGACAATCGTCCGGTAGCGCGCGCGGCGGACGTTTTGACTGGATGATGTTTTCCAGTTGGCGCGTATCCTGCGCCTGATAAGGAGGGGTTCCGGCCAGCATCTCAAAGAGAGTGACACCGACCGCCCATAGGTCGGCGTGCACATCGACTTGTCCCTTGCTCAAGCGCTCGGGAGAGCAATAGCTGGGGCTGCCCATGTTGTGCCGGGTAAGATTTTGCGTAGCCGTGATGTTTTTCGAGATACCGAAATCCAAGAGCCTCACGTCGTCCTTAAGGCCGATCTGAATATTCGATGGTTTGATGTCGCCATGAATGACAGCAGTGCGACGCCCGGCATAATCCGTTACGAAAGAGTGCAAGGTACGAAGCTGGCTGCAGACTTCGGCCGCGTAGCGGGCAGCACGGTGCGGGTCGAGGCGGCCTTGCGCCTGCAGAAGCTCAGCCAAACTTTTGCCCTCGCAATATTCCATGGCGACAAAGAAAAAGTTGCCGAGATCGCCGCAATCGTAAATGGCCAAGATACGAGGATCGATTTGATGCAACTGCTTCTGAATTTGTGCGCCGCGGGTTTCCGCCTCAATGGCGATACGCGTAAATTCATCGCGCGATTGCTCTATTCGTTTCAGAACTATTTTCTGATTGGTCCAAACATCCCTGGCCAAATATACATCCGTCATGCTGCGGCTCAGCTTGCGGATAATTTCGTATTTTCCGAATTTCTCAGCTTGAACTGTGGGGCTGTCCATGGGTGTTAAGCTTCAGTGACGGGTCGAAGGGGATGGCCAATCGCGTTGGGCTTCACCTCTTGTTTCGGCTTGGGTGCGGGCGGGTGCGGCTGGGCCGTTGCTTTGCCGCTGTTGCCGAGATCCACTTTGTTCTTCGCGCGGATCTCGTCATCCAGTGCGAGCGGGAACACGGCGGGCAGACCATTGTGCAGAATTTCGTTGTTTAGCAATGTTGGTTGCGCTTGGTTCGAGATCTCAATACCAGCGTGGAGAGCGCCCGTAACATGGCCGTTATCGATAATGTGGTTGTCCATGAGCCGCGGAGCACTTTGGCCGCCGACAATAACGCCAGCACCAGAATTGGAATGGAAATCGCTTGCCAGCACGAGCGGGCGAGAGTCACCTTCGATTCGGAGGCCGCATTCCAGGGCGCCGGACACTTCGATATCTTCAACCTCGATGCCTGAATCGGCTATCAACATGCCAACGTGCAGCGGATGAGTTTCATCGCCTTTCAAGTACAAACCCTTGACCCGACCTTCTTTAACGCCGCGCGCGATCACAGCGGTGGTGGGGTCTGTGGCCGAAGAGGGATCGCTGCGGACAAGTGAGTGGTGGACTGATTGAGATAGGATGTTGACTCGATCCTTCAAAATAAGCGGACCGAGATATTCACCTGACGGAACGAGAATCGTGTCTCCCGGTAAAGCTTCTGCCAGCGCTTCGACGATGCCATAGGGATTGTTCGCCGCCACCTGAATTTCTCTAGGAATGTGAGGGGGCGCCACTGTCTGCACAACGGGAGGCGCGGGTTTATTCACGAAGTAATCGTAAGCACGCCAACCGGCCAGTCCAAGCAACATACCAACGACTAACAGTGTCAAGTTGCGAAAGAAACCACGCGTCGCTTTCTTGTCGGAGCGCATGCGAGTGGTGGCATGGCGATTGCGGCCTTCGGCCAGAGTGGCAGATTCAGCGCCCAAGAACTCCGGTCCCGGCACGAAGACCACGCTGATGTTATCGCGGCCACCGGCGGCATTAGCGGCTTCTACTAAGAGCTGTGCAATTCGCGTGGCATCGCCGTCATAGCGCTCCAAGATGCGAGTCATTTCAGAGGATTTGATCAAGTCGCTCAGCCCGTCACTGCACAGCAGCAAGGCTCCGTCTGGAGGAAATTGGAGATTCTTGAGTTCTATTAAACCGGCATTCTCGTCTAAATCAGGAAAAGATCCGACGTCTCGAAAGACTTCATTGCGGCGCGGATGATGCATGGCCTGCTCTTCGGTGAGTAGGCCGGAATCTTCTAACTCCCCTACGGGTGAGTGGTCGGAAGTGACCTTGCTGAGAGTGCCATTCCAGAAGAGATAGAGACGGGAGTCTCCTACATGACCTATGAGGAACCGATCGCCTGAAGCGACGGCGAGTGTGAGGACGCACGCCATGCCGCGCCACGCGGGGTTCGCCTCTGCGAGTGCATAGATTTGATTGTTCGCTTTGGTGATCGCGGTGCGGATGCACACTTCGTCAATCGCGCGGGAGGCGCGCAGTTCTTTGGCGATCACTTCGACGGCAGTGGCGGCGGCTGTCTCGCCGGCGGCATGTCCGCCCAACCCATCGACCACCATAAATATGCCGCGCGCGTCATCGACAAAAACGCGATCCTCGTTGATACTGCGTTCGAGTCCCGGGTCTGTGACCGAGCCGGCACGCCACACCGTCGCCGTCTTCATTTAGCGGCCCTGCCCTAGCCTGCTCCAAATAAGAAGACCCATGGTGAACAACAAAAACAGCAAGACGAAAGGGATGTGCGCCTCGTAAAGAAACTTCATTTACGCACCTCGAAGTCGAGCTTGAGGACTCCGCCCAGCCCGATTTCCGCATGCTCGGAGAGTGCTTGCTCAACTCCCTTCTGCAACTTTTTGCCGTTGAGAGTGGTGCCGTTGGTGCTCATGTCCGTTACGAAAAAAGCGCCGGTAGCTGGATCGCGGCGGATGACGGCGTGTTCGCGCGAGACTTCGTCATTGGTATAAAGCGCGAGATCCATCGGCTGGTCTTCGCCGCCGCGGCCGATGCGTACGCGATTCTGCATGACCGAATACACCTGCGGACCGGAATCGTCCTGATATCTCACGTCTGCATAAATTGTATCGACACGGCGGGTGGCGGCTACTCGTTGGGTGGTGGCGGCGTGATCGTTGCGAGGTGCGGCGGTAGGTTCGCGACCGATGAGCGTCGTCTTCGTCCCATGGTAACCGGGTTCCGCCGTTTCGTTCAGCTCCGAATGGATTTCAATATCGCCGACGGGCACTTCAGCATCGGGAAGAAATTCGATGTACCAGTCGTGGCAGGCTATTTTATGTTCCTTCGCAACTTTGCCTTTGCGCGACAGACCAAGTAGCTTGGGGGGCGTGTTCATCTCCGCTACACGATCGCGCAGGGCGCGGCGGGCATCGTCCAGAACTAAATTGAATACACTGGACAAAGTTGTATGGTCTTGCGGATTTAAATAGACTGTGAAAACGCAGGGCAACAAAACCGAGTAGTTCATGTCGAACCGGCCCAGTTCCATGTTGCGAATCAACTCGCTAATAATGATGTGGCCGCTTAGCTTCGTTTCGCCACGGCGGCCGTGCCCCGAACCTTTGGGTTCGCTGAGCTTTTCGCTTTGAGGCGGCAAGCGCACACTCCCTTCCCATTACAGACTGACGTTTCGCACACTGCCGGGTTTCGCGCGCTACCCGACTCATTCCAAAGATCAAAACGATTTAATCAAACGTTCGCGCTTGAGGCAAAAAAATACGCCTGCCCACAGGGTACCGTAAGTGGAGTAGACGTGTTGGGCAGGGCAAATGTTCGGGGATTCATCGACAACCAGCTCGTTCCCTACTGGGTGGACAATTTGGCGCGGGCGGGAGTCACTAAGGTGAACCACAATCTTTGTGGCCATTTCTGCCGGCCGTGATTGGCAATGAAGCTAATCTTTTAGTTGGTTGAAACTACCTTGATCCTCCGCGGTACGCCGGCGTTTCGGCGCACCAATCTCGCGCTCTTTTCTGCTGGGTTCGCAACGTTCGCTCTCATGTATTGCGTGCAGCCTTTGCTCCCCTTATTTGCGCAAGTCTTTCACATCAGTGCGGCGGCGAGTAGTTTAGCTATCTCTTCGGTTACCGGTTCTGTCGCAATTGCCATTTTACTGGCAGGTTCTGTTTCGGAGGCGTGGGGACGAAAACCGATCATGACGGCGTCGATGTTTGCGTCGGCAGCACTTACGACACTGTCATCATTAGCTCCTGGTTGGACGTCGTTCCTTGGCATGCGAACACTGGAAGGCTTGGCCTTTAGCGGACTGCCCGCAGTAGCTATGGCGTACTTGAGTGAAGAGATGCATCCTTCTTCCATCGGTTTGGCGATGGGGCTTTATGTGGGCGGTACGGCGGTGGGCGGCATGTCGGGACGGTTTCTGATCGGCGTTTTGACGGACTGGGTGAGTTGGCGGTTTGCGCTTGGGACGGAAGGCGTTATCGGCCTGGTGGCGGCGTTCATCTTCTGGCGCAGTCTGCCGCGATCCGCTCATTTTCATGCCCGGCCGATGCACCCGGGGGCGCTGTTGCAATCGTTCGGCAAACACTTATCCGAGCCGGGCTTGCAGCTGCTTTTTGTGGAAGGCTTTCTGTTGATGGGTGCGTTCGTTTCCGTCTACAACTATATAGGCTTTCGGCTGGTCGCGCCGCCCTACTCGCTGAGTCACTCGGCGGTGGGGTTCATCTTTGCCGTCTACTTAGTGGGCACCGTCAGTTCAGCTTGGGTGGGACATTTGGGCGGGCGAATGGGACGCCGCAATGTGTTCTGGGGCGTGGTGGCCTTGATGCTGGCTGGCTTATTGATCACCCTGTTATCGCCGTTGGTGGTCGTGATCTTGGGATTGGCCATCTTCACGTTCGGCTTTTTCGGGGCGCACTCGGTTCTAAGTACCTGGGTAGGACTGCGCGCGCAACATGCCAAGGCACAAGCTTCATCGCTGTATCTGTTTTTCTACTATCTGGGTTCGAGTGTGGCGGGCACGCTGGGCGGCTACTTCTGGAAATGGTACGGCTGGTTGGGAGTGGTAACTTTCTTAGGCGCGCTGCTGGTTATCGCGCTGGCAGTGAGCCTGCGCTTGAAGAGTTTGCAGCCACTTACTCCTGGAGTAACAGTTCTTCCCCTTTGACAATGGACCTCTGGGCGACGATGTCGAGTTCGCGCCATTCCAGATTGCCTTCATGAGAACGGCGAAAGGGAGCCCAATCGGTAGCGCGCTCGGAGCGCAGCCGGAGCACGGTGGGGGCCAGTTGAGGAGGCGTTTCAGCGACGCGTTCATCGGCGCGGGTAGCGTAGCGTTGCGGCTGACACTCGCCCGCCACTACGGTTTCGCCTTTAAACAAATCGCGCGCGGCGAAGCAGGCGAGGTTACCGTCGGAGGCGAGGCATGCTTGGAAAGGCTTTTGGCGGAGTTGATGGCGGCGAATGCCATCGGAGATGACGAGTTGCAGAAAGCCTGCATGGCCCATAGGCTCGTATTTCAGAATGTAATCCGCCGAGCCCTCGGAACCTTCGGGATAGAAGATGGAGCATTCGCAGTTGATTTCCAGGAAGAAAAGTTCGCCTGCACTGTTCGAGCGTATATCGATGCGGGCATAGCTTTCCGCTTCGAAGCCTCGAAAAATGCGGATGGCCATTCGTTTCAAACACTGGCTGAGGGTTGGATCCGTTACAGGGATGTTGTTGCTGGTGTGATGCTCGGTCACCTTCATTCGATAAGTCTTGAAGTGATCGGCGGTTTCAAAGACAAACTCGAAAGGAGTCAAGGCGAGGCCGCTCGCGGCGACTAGGACTGTGAACTCACGGCCGTCGACATACTCTTCGATCAGGAGCTTATTAAAGTCCGGCAGTAACTCGGCGCAGCGGACGCGCAACTCTCGCTGGTTATGGATAAGAGAGTGTTCATCAATGCCAAGGCTGTCGCCCGAATCGGCTGGTTTGACAAAAAGCGGATATTTGAGGAACGCCGGCGCATTTTCCAAATCCTGCAAGGTGCGGACAACATACCAGGGAGGCGTGGCCACACCGCAGGCATGAGCCACAATCTTCATGGTCTCTTTCGAATGCAGAAAATTCCGCATGGTGGTGCCGGTAAATGGGAGGTTGAGGCGTTCTAAGGCCCAGATGACATCGAAGCCCGGAATGTCCCACTCCGGGTAGCCTTCGCAGAGGTTGATGTAGATGTCGTAGCTCTTGGTGGCCGCTCTCATTAACTGCGCGAAAGTGGTGGATTTGCGTAGAAACAGATTATCTACCTGATCGCCGGGCAACCATGGAGCGAGATTGCGGGGTGGGTCGTAATTGCCATAATCGACCGCCGAGCCAGTGTAGTCAGGCTGAAGGACACAGATTTTCATCGCCGTGCACGGGCCAAAGCCTGCTCCAGAATCTTTTCTACGAGTTGTGGGAAGCGGACGCCGGCCATTTCGAGAATGCTGCCGCAGGAGGTCTCGGCGTCGCCCGAAAGTCCGCAATTGGCATTGGTTTCGAGCACTTGATACTCGTTGCGCTTCTTATTGAAGCGAATGTCGACGCGACCGTAGCTATAACCCCAGGTCGCTATGTAGGCGCGCTTGGCGATATCGAATAGTATCTTCGCCTGCTCGGAAGGTGCGGCGCGATAGCCATAGAATGGGCGGCCACCTTCGGGTGGAGTCTCTTCCTTGTAGTAACCCCAATAACGGTCATAGGAGAGAAAGCGTTCACTTTCCGGGATGGAGACATCGAAGATCCGTTCCGCGGGCGGGAGTGTCCAAATGTTGTCCGGGTCGTCCCAATAACCGCCCATGAGTACGGTGAACTCGGGACCGTCGATAAAGTCTTCGGCATAGATAATGTCGTTGGCGAAGAGTTTGCCGAATTCGCCTTGCTTTAGTGTGTCGCGGCGGGCGGTGGCCTCTTCGTCACTGCGAACGACTGACTTCAGACCGATGCCATAACTTGCACTTGATGCCGAGGGCTTGATGAAGAGAGGCTGACCGAGACGCTTAGTGATGCCGGTGAGAGGGCCGCGGTCCGGTAAGGCCTCCCATACCGCCGTGGGGACGCCGGCCTTCTGAAATAGCTGCTTCATCTCGATCTTGGAGCAGGTGGTCTGGTAGTAGCGCGAGTCGGCGCCAGTGAAGAGAAGGTCCGTGTTCTCCAAGGCTTTGACCACCGTGAGGCCCGGAGTGCCGACTTCATCGTAACCATCGCAAAGATTGAAGACCAGGGTGGACTGCATCTTGGCGCACTCGATGATTTGGGAGATCACGCTATCGATGGTGGAGTGCAGGACGATTTGCAATATCCATGGGAGATTCAATTCCTGAAAGACGCCGGCTAGTTCGACTTTGTAGGGACCTAGGTCATAGCTATCGCTCTTGAGTGTTCCGTTTTCAACCCAGTAAGGAACAAGCGTCCAAATGACAGGGTGTTGCTGTTTGAGTAGTTTGCCTTCGCTAATGAATGGTGGATTGTTCCCAGAGGGAGGCATAGGTTCCTTGTTCGGTCAAGAGTTGAGTGTGAGGGCCGGACGACTCAACGGCGCCTTCACGAAGGACGACGACCTGGTCGGCGATGGGGGCCATGCCTAGGCGATGAGTAACAGCGATAACGGTGATGTTGCGTTGTGAGGCGAGGGCGCGCAAGGTGGCGAGAAGGGCGGTTTCGGTTTGGCTATCGAGAGCGGAGGTGCCCTCGTCGAGAATGAGTATCTGCGGCTTGCGGACGAGGGCGCGGGCGAGGGCGATGCGCTGGCGTTCGCCGCCGGATAGTTGCGCGCCCTTTTCGCCGACTAAGGTATCGAGGCCATGCGGGAGTTTGTTGACCAAGTGGGCGCACTCGGCCGATTGCATGGCTTCGAGGATCTCGCGGTCGGTGGCGTCGAGCTTGCCCATGCGAACATTGTCGCGAACGTTGCTGTCGAATAGCAGAACGTCTTGCCCCACGAAGCCTATTTGGGCACGCAGACTGGAGACAGTGACTTCGCGGAGATCCATTCCATCGAAGAGAACCGAGCCTTGCGTCGGGTCGTAGAGTCGGAGGAGAAGTTGCAGAAGGGTGGTTTTCCCGCTGCCGCTGGCGCCGACGATAACGACAAATTGACCTCGTGGAAGTTCGAGTGTCAGATCGTGAAGGATGAGGTGAGGCCGCTGTTCCGGTTCGTCTTTAGATGGCGGATAGGCGAAATAAACGTGTTCAAACCGAATGCCTTGGGAGAACGGCTTCAGTCCTTTGGCGCCTGGCTTTTCCGGAAGGGAAGGATGTTCCGCGAGAACTTCATTGATTCTTTCCAGGCCGGCAGTAGCGCTGACGACGAGAGGAGCGAGCCACGTCAAGTTGCCGATGGCGCTGCCTAGACCGAGTGCCAAGACTTGAAATGAGACGACGTTGCCGATACTCATACCTCCGTGGAAAGCGACCACCGAGCTGGCGCCGATGATACAAAGACAAAGAATAAAAAACGACACGGCGGGGATGCGTTCGACAATGTAGGAGAGGAAGTTGGCTTTGACTGTGAGGTCTACGAGCGATTGCGTTTCTCTCCGAAACCGGTTGAATAGCTCACGTTCGAGGCCAAAAGCTTTTATGAGGTATTGCGACTGCAGCGTTTCTTGAATAGCGCTCGACATGCGCCCTTCCTGCTCGCGCATGGCGAAGGAAGCGCGATTTGCTTTGCTGAGTAAGGCGCGCGGCAATAGGAAACAAATAGTGGTGCCGATGACGGTTGCGATAGCCATACCGGGATGAATGGATGCCATCCAACTGGCAGACATAATGATGCCGCTGATGCCGAGGAGTGCGTAGGGGACGACGGTGACGAGGCAGCTCTCGATGGTTTCGGGATCGGTGATGAGAACACTGAGGAGATCGCCGGATTTGCGGCGTTGGAAAAAATCGAGGGAGAGGGTTTGGACGTGCATGTAGACGTCACTGCGAAGGTCGCTGACGACGCGCGCGCCGAGTTTTGCCCAGACGTAATCAGCCAGGATTGAGACGGCCGCAAGCAAAATGGCCGCCGAGCCGAGAAGTCCAAGGAGTTCCAAGAGCCGTTTATAGTTGCGCGGAATGACGGCTTGGTCGATGAGATAGCTGAAGCTACCACGGGTGGCCGTTTCGAGGCCGGACTCGAATACCAGGCTGAAGAGTAATGCGAAGGCCATCCAACGGTACGGGCGGACGTAGGGGACCAGTTGTTTGAAAAGCTTGCGAATGGAGATTGGACCTGAACTATGAGGATATCGAAGTGGGCGTGGCGTTTTTGCGAAACGAAGCCAATTTGAATGCGAAGAAAGGGAGAATACCGAGAAACAAGAAATTGACTTGGGCGAAGAGACGGCGTATTTTGTCGAGCCAAGAATAGACAAACAGGCATTCTGCGAAACGGAGCCAATTTCTGATTTGCGGCGGAGGCGGTCATGACGACAGGTTAGGCGATAAGTCAGGAGAGCCAGAACGTGCGAAGAGGGAAGTTGGGGCTAAGAGGTTGAAGGGGCGGGGAATAATCGTCTGAAATTTCTTGTAAGGTTTTGTGATCGGGAACTTCGGGGCCGCTGCCTCCGCCGCGGCGGCCCCACCTCCGAATGAGCTAAGTTCGACTAACGCCTGCCGAGTTTGATGGAGACCATCGAGCTCACGCCGAGCGTATGGTGCAGTTGCTTTTCGATGGAATCGCGGCTCAAGGAATAAGTGGTTGAGCCGTCAGGCGAAGTGATCTTCGCAAGCACTCGTTCGTTGCCGTAACAGGCGAACGTGAGGCTTGGGTTCTCAGACTTGCTGCGTTCTTGGCTGCCCAGTTGAACGAGAATTCCGGGACCGCCGGCGGCCCGCAACGCGAAAACCGAGCTAAGCTCCGGGAGCTGTTGCACGTCATAATGCCCGGCCGGCATGGTGCGGTTTTGCGCGACGAAGGCGAACGGGATATCGGCTGAGGCGCGATCTTGCGCGGCAAGGTGAGATACAAATGGAGCAGTGATTCCTACTGCCATTAGGATAGTTGTGAATAAGCGGTTCATGTTCAGTCTCCTTAAGTTCCATTTCGGAGAGCGATTCGCTTCT
The DNA here is from genome assembly GCA_963749105.1 of Bryobacterales bacterium. GTDB lineage: Bacteria > Acidobacteriota > Terriglobia > Bryobacterales > Bryobacteraceae > Bog-105. The sequence goes on from CAVVLT010000028.1 coordinate 116,065, forward strand.
CCGCGTCACTCACGTTTCCGTGCGACCTTGCCCATTTAGTTGCGATTTTGAGGCCAACGTTTAATTTGCCTAATTGGGAGCGACTTACTAATTGATATCTGTGGGGAAATAGGGTTTTTATGGAACCGAAAGCTGAATCTGGCGTTATCGGGGAGGATAACGAGCGATCGAAGCATCGAGATGAAGGAGGGTTGTTTGTTTAGGAATGCAATTGTTCGGATACCAGGGCGCAATTTTGCGGAAGGATTGACTACCGTTGATTTGGGAATGCCGAGCTATGAGAAAGCCTTGGAGCAACACGGGCGGTATTGTGAGGCGCTTTTGGAGCGTGGGCTCACGATTACAACGTTAGAGGCGGACGAACGATATCCGGATTCGACGTTTGTGGAGGATACCGCTGTAGTGACTGAGCGAGGCGCAGTTTTGACCAGGCCGGGCGCCGTAAGCCGGGCAGGAGAGACCGAGCGAATTCGAGAGGCGCTGGGGCGATTTTTCCCGGCGATGACGCGGATTGAAACGCCGGGGACGTTGGACGGTGGAGATATTTGTGAGGCCGGCGAGCATTTCTTTATTGGTGTGTCGAAGAGGACGAATGAGGAAGGGGCGCGGCAGTTGGGTGAGTTTTTGCGCGGGATGGGTTACTCGGCGTCGGTGATTGATATTAGAGCGATGACAGCGATTTTGCATTTGAAGAGTGGGATTTCTTATATCGGCGAAAACACCATGGTGGTGATGGAGCAGATGGCGGGCCATCCCGCGTTCGCTGGATACAAACGGATTTGTGTCTCAAGCGAAGAGAGTTACGGGACGAATTGCGTGCGGGTAAATGATCGTGTGCTCTTAGCAGCGGGTCATCCGCGTTTGCAGACCGAGTTGGCAGCAAGGGGGTTTGAGCCTTTCGTGCTCGAGATGTCGGAGTTTCGCAAGATGGACGGCGGGTTGAGTTGTTTGTCGTTGCGGTTTTAGCCTGTCTTCGTTTAGCATGCCAGGCCAGGCCGCGACCGCTATACTAATAACTGGAGTTCCCCTTGACCTTTCGTGCCTTTGCGCGCCTTTTTGCGCATATTCAGCTATTACCGGTTGTTGAGAACGGCGAAGAAACTACGCTGGTAGGCGGCCAGGCCGTCATGGAAGGGGTTATGATGCGCTCGCCGCATAGCTATTGTGTGGCAGTGCGCAAGCAGAGCGGCGAAATCGTGACGCAAGAGAGTCCGCTGCCGCGGCTTTCGGAGCAGTATCCGATCTTCAAGGTGCCGGTGATTCGCGGGCTGGGAACCTTGGGTGGCGCGATGTGGTTGGGGATGAAAGCGCTGAAGTTTTCGACGGATATCATGCTGGAAGATGTGGCGGGCGATCAACCGCCAGCGGAGAAGAAAGAGACCGGGCCAATGGCGATGATCCTACAGATCTGCTTATCGCTGGCGTTCATGATTGGCCTTTATAAACTGCTGCCGCTGTTGATTGCCACGCAGATAGGGCATCATGTGGAAGCGCTGCATGGGCGGTTTGCCATCAACATGGTGGATGGCGTGGTGCGGATTGCTATTTTTCTGGTCTTCATGTATGCGCTTTCGCGGTTACCGGATATGCACCGGATGTTTCAATACCATGGCGCCGAGCACAAAACTGTTTTTAATTTTGAATCCGCGAAGCCGGTGTCGGTGCCGAACGCGCAGAGCTTTGTGACGTGGCATCCGCGTTGCGGCACAAGTTTTCTGATGGTGCTGCTGATCGTTTCGATGATCTGTTATGCCTTTTTGCCGATCGATAATTTCTGGTACAAGCTCGTGGCGCGCGTGGCGTTGCTGCCGCTGATTGTCGGAGTGAGTTATGAAGTGATTCGCTTCGCCGCGAAGAAGCAATCGAGCTTGATGGCGCTTTTGACGAAACCGGGTCTATGGCTGCAAAGGATCACGACGCAAGCACCGTCGGATTCGCAGGTGGAAGTGGCGATATATGCGCTGAACCATGCGATGGACTTGGAGAAGGCGCAGGGCGGCCCGCTCGTTATCGCCTAATTAGGATTGCCATGCAATATAAAGCACGCCTTGATCAGGCTGAAGAACGCTTCAACGAACTGACCGCCAAGATGTCGGACCCCGCTGTTATCAACGATGGCGAGCAATATCGTAAGGTGTCAAAGGCGCGCAGCGAACTGGCAGAGACAGTTGGCAAGTATGCCGATTGGAAGCGGGTGGACCGCGAGTTGCGCGATGCGCGAGTCATGCTGACGGAGACCGATCCGGAAATGCTGCAGATGGCGGAACTGGAAGTGGCGCGGCTGGAACCCGAACTGGCGCAGATCGAACAGGAACTGCAGGTCTTGTTGTTGCCGAAAGATCCGAACGACGAGAAGAACATCATTCTGGAAATTCGTAAGGGTGCGGGGGGCGATGAAGCGTCGTTGTTTGCGGGCGAGGTTTTCCGCATGTATACGCGCTACGCCGAAGAGCAGGGATGGAAAGTGGAGGTCACGTCGCTGAGCGAATCGTCCGTGGGCGGATTGAGCGAAGTGATCGCCATGGTGAGCGGGCGCAAAGTATATAGCCGTTTGAAGTATGAAAGCGGCGTGCACCGGGTGCAGCGCGTCCCGCAAACTGAGACGCAAGGGCGGGTACACACTTCGACGATTACAGTGGCGGTGATGCCGGAAGCGGATGAAGTGGATATTCAGATCGATGCGAAAGATTTGCGCATCGATACGTTCTGCTCCTCGGGACCGGGCGGCCAATCGGTGAATACAACTTACTCGGCGGTACGGATTACGCATTTGCCGAGTAATACGGTGGTTTCTTGTCAGGACGAAAAGTCGCAGATCAAGAATCGCTCAAAGGCGATGCAGGTGTTGCGTTCGCGTTTGTATCAGCAGGAGTTGGACAAGCAACTGGCGGCGATTGGGGCGACACGCAAGAGCCAAGTGGGTACGGGCGACCGGAGTGAAAAGATTCGCACTTATAACTTTCCACAAAATCGCCTTACTGACCATCGCATTGGTTTGACTTTGCATCAGTTGGACCTGACGATGGAAGGGCGGCTGCAACCGGTAATCGATGCGCTAACACAGTTCTATCAGGCTGAGAAGCTTCGCGACCAGGGCGAAGCCGCTTAGAAGCCACAGCCGTGACACTCGAGACGGCTCTTCAACAGGGTAAAGAAATTCTAGAAAAGGCAAAGGTGCCGGTGCCGCGATTGACGGCCGAGGTGCTATTGTGCCACGCTTTGCGGCGGGAGCGGGTTTATCTTTACGCACATTCTACTGACGAACTCACGGAACTGGCTTGGATCCATTATGGGCGTTATTTGGATGAGCGACTCAAAGGGAAACCGACGCAATACATCACACACAAACAAGAGTTTTTTGGGCGTGATTTTTATGTGAATGAAGATGTGCTGATTCCGCGGCCGGAAACGGAGCACTTAATGGAAGCGGCGCTTGCCTATGCACGGCGGAGTGCGGCTGCGCGGATTTTGGATGTCGGCACGGGTTCGGGGGCAATCGCCGTTTCACTGGCATTAGAGTTGGGGCAATTGGTGATGGCCTCGGATGTTTCAGTGAAAGCACTAAGAGTTGCAGCGCGGAATGCGGGCGCGTACTCGGCGGATGTGCGGTTGTTTGGAGGCGATCTGCTGGAAGCGGTAAAACCCGGGTCGCTTGACCTGCTGGTTTCCAATCCTCCGTATGTGCCCGGCGAGGATGCGGCGAATATGCAAACGGAAGTGCGCGATTGGGAGCCGCATGTAGCGCTGTTTGCGGGAGAAACTGGGTTTGAGATTTACCGGCGATTGCTTGTGCAGGCCGAGGCGGCGGTGAAGTGTGGAGGGCGGCTGTACTTCGAGCTAGGATACCGGTCTCTGGAGGGCGTTCGGGAGATGCTCTCCCCACACTGGTACGATTTCGAAGTAATCTCAGATTTGGCGGGTTGGCCCAGAGTGATTGGGGCGACGCTCGCTGTGCGTTGAGATTGCCATATGCAGCCTTTGATCTGCCACCTGGACATGGACGCGTTCTTCGTTTCAGTGGAAGAGCTGTTCGATCCGTCGCTCAAGGGCAAGCCTGTGGTGGTGGGAGGAAAGGCAGATCAACGAGGGGTAGTGGCGGCGGCTTCCTATGCGGCGCGGAAGTTTGGGGTACACTCGGCGATGCCGCTGCGAACGGCGGCACGCTTGTGTCCGCAGGCGATTTTTGTGGAGGGCCACATGCACCGTTACAGCGAGTATTCGAGAAAAGTGTACGGTGTGCTGACGCGCTTTTCGCCGAAGGTGGATATGGCTTCGATTGACGAAGCTTATCTCGATTTGACGGGAACTTCGCGGCTACTAGGGCCGCCGTTGCAGGCCGCGCATGCGCTGCATGAGGCGATTCGAGAGGCGACTTCATTACGTTGTTCTTTGGGGTTGGCTTCGTCGCGACTGGTGGCGAAGATTTCTTCGGATCAGGCAAAACCGAATGGCGTGCTTTACATTTTGCCGGGGACAGAAGCGCGATTTTTGGCGCCGCTGGAAGTGCGCAAGGTGCCGGGTGTTGGCAAGAAGACCGAGGAAGCGCTGCACAATATTGGCATTCGATACGTTGGGGATTTGGCGGCGTTAGAGGAATCGTTTTTGGCGCAACGGTTCGGGAAGTGGGGACTGGCGCTGGCCGGAAAGTCGCAAGGGTTGGATGCGGGCGGTTGGTTTGATACTCCGATTGGCGCGAGCGAGGAGCCGAAGTCGATCTCACATGAACACACGTTCGGTGAAGATACGGCGGATCGTGACGTCTTAGAAACAGCGCTGTTGAAGTTGTCGGAGATGGTGGCGGCGCGGTTGCGGGAGCACAAGTTGTATGCGAAAACTGTATCTCTAAAATTGCGCGATGAGGATTTTGTGACGGTGGCTCGCGCGGATACGCTGGATCATGCGACGCAATTAGACCGGGAGATTGCAACGGCTGTTACGCAGTTGTTTCGCAAGGCTTGGGACGGATGTAAGCCAATTCGGTTACTAGGAGTGCACGCGAGTGGGTTGCAGGCGGTGGAAGGGCAGATGAATTTGCTGGAAGAGACGAAAACCGCGAAGTTGCGGGAAGCGTTTCGTTCGGTAGATCATATACGGAATAGGTTTGGAGATTCCGCTATCTCGCTCGCGAAAACGCTGAAGGCGGGTATTCGCGAGCGGGTGCAAGATTCGCCGGCGCGGAGAAAGAAAAATAACGACTAAGCGCCGTGGACGATTTTGATAAACGAGTCGGGATCGAGGCTAGCGCCGCCCACCAGCGTTCCGTCGAGTTCGTCTTCCTTCATGAGCCCCACAATGTTATCGGGCTTGACGCTTCCACCATAAAGAATGCGGAGTTTGGAAGCCGACTCAACACCAAAGCGCTTTTGCGCTTCCTGGCGAATGAGGTGATGGGCGGCGGCGGCGATTTCGGGTGTTGCAGTTTGGCCGGTACCGATGGCCCAGACCGGTTCGTAGGCGATGACGATTTGGGCGAATTGTTCCTCTGTGAGACCTGCCACGCCCGCGGCGAACTGCCGGACTAAGACTTCGTTGGTTTTGCCAGCCTTGTGTTCTTCCAGTTTTTCGCCCACGCAAATGATGGGTTTGAGGCCAACGGCGAGAGTTGCCTGGGTCTTCTTTAAGACGTCGGCATCTGTTTCGCTGGCAACTACATGGCGGCGTTCGCTGTGGCCAACCAGCACCCAGGTTGCGCCAGCGGCAAGCAGCATGTCGGTGGAGATTTCGCCGGTAAACGCGCCCTCTTTACCCCAATAAATGTTCTGGCCGCCAATGCCAATCTTGGACCCGGCAGTTCCCGCGACCGCTGCGGGAATATCAATCGCAGGCGGGAAAAAAACGATGTCGCACTTATCTACGCCCTCGGCCAGTGGTTTGAAGCGCTCGAAGAATGTGGCAGTCTCTTGCGGGGTTTTGTACATTTTCCAATTACCCGCCATGATGCGCCGTCTCATAAAATTGTTGAACTATCCTTTCTGAATGTCCGGGAGGAAACTGCTGCCGGCTTGAATGGCCGCTCCGAAGTTTTCGGCAACGGTTTGGCCGATGTCCGCCAGACTATTGCGTGTGCCCAAATTGCGATCGACCGCCGCTTGGTGGCCGTAAACGAGAAGAGGCGTGTATTCACGCGAATGATCGGTGGTTGGTGTGGTTGGATCGCAGCCGTGATCCGCCGTGAGGATCAGGAGATCATTCTGCTGCAAATCGAGATTGGGAATCCAGCGGTCGGTTGCTTCTAGGGCACGAGCGTAACCACAAACATCGTTGCGGTGGCCGTATTGCTGGTCGAAGTCCACCAGATTTACAAAGATCAGGCCATGCTGTTGTTGGCGCATGGCTTCCATAGTTTTCTCCATGCCGTCTTCATTGTCTTTTGTTTTGACGGAGTGAGTGATGCCGCGACCGAGAAAGATATCGGAGATCTTGCCGACTGCGTAGACGGGCACGTGATGTTCGGCTAGTTGATCAAGCAACATACCTTGCGGAGGTGGGACGGCGTAATCGTGACGATCGGCAGTGCGTTTGAAATGGCCCGGTTGGCCCTCGAAGGGACGGGCGATGACGCGACCGACTTCATTAGCACCTTGCAACATCTCGCGGGCGATTTCACACATGCGATAAAGATCAGCAAGAGGAACGACGTCCACATGTGCGGCGATTTGGAAGACGCTGTCGGCGGAGGTGTAAACGATAGGGAACCCTGTACGCAAGTGCTCTTCGCCCAATTCTGCGATGATCTCGGTACCCGAGGCGGCTTTGTTGCCGATGATTTTGCGACCAATTTTAGATTCGAACTCGGCAATAATGTCAGCCGGAAAGCCATGCGGATAGATGGGAAAAGGCCTTTCGAGGATGATACCCGCCATTTCCCAATGGCCGGTAGTGGTGTCTTTGCCGGGTGAGGCGAGGCGGCATTTGCCATATGCGCCGGCAGGATGATCGACGGAAGGCAGACCCGCCAGAGGCCTGATTCTAGTAAGACCGAGACGGGACAGATTAGGCAATTCCAATTTACAACGACCGCAAACATGGCCGAGGGTATCACTGCCTTCGTCGCCATAGTCGGCGGCATCGGGCATGGCGCCAATACCGACGCTATCGAGAACAATCCAGATGACACGATCAAAGTGATGCAAGGAAATTCATTCCTCTTTCTGGCTCGCAGCGTCGGCGGGCGGTTTGGGAACCTCGAATTCATCTTTCAAGCGGGCGGCGCGTTCGCGCGCGATATGCATGATCGATGGATGGGAGGTAATCCGGTTGAACAATGGGACAAACTGGGCGGGCGCCGCAAGGTGTTTATCGATCCAAAGCGATTCCACTCTAGAAAGGGAATCGTTGATACCGAGGTGGTCGAAGTGAACGGTACGATCGAGATCGATCCAGGCGCGTTCGGTTTCGGCGATGTCTTCGAAGCGGTCAAGGAGTTGTTGCGCGGCTTCGATGGTGGAGTAGTTGAAGACGACTTCGGACGCTTTGCCGTCGGCCGATTCGTAACGAAAAGTCTTCTTGCCTGTGTTGGCGACTTTCAGTCCCGACTCGATGGGAGATTTGAAGAACTCCAAACGTTCCGCCAGGTCGAACAATTGCGCCACATCTTTTTCCGGTAGTTGCGCCTTGACGGGTTGATCGTCGGTAGGAGATTCTTTGTAGGTCAAAACACCGGATTTATCAATTTCAACTGAGCAATACTCTGGCACACTATGCGGGAAGCTTTTGGTGAAAGTGAGTTTAGGAGGGTCTGCTGCGCCAAGGGAGACTGCTAAGGCCGCCCAAACCAAAAATCGTTTCATCGACCGGCTCCCACGGCGAGAGACAAATTCGAACGGGTACCGTGACAGATAGCAACGGCGAGGGCGTCGGAGACATCGTAAGAGGCAAATGGTTCGGTTACTTTCAGAAGAGAGTGCACCATCATTTGTACCTGTTGTTTTTCGGCACGACCGAAGCCGACGACGCTCATCTTTACTTCGAGGGCGGAGTATTCAGAGACCGCAAGGCCAGCTTCGGCGGCCTGCAGTAACGCTACACCGCGCACATGTGCCAGCTTTAAAGCGGACTTGGCATTGACTGCATAGAAGACTTCTTCAACGGCGGCGGCTTGCGGTTGAAACGTCGCAAGAACATCACGCAGTTCTGCAGCGATGAGCTTAAGCCGGTACTCGAGGGCATGCGATGGATTGGTGCGAATCACACCGGCAGTGACCAGGGAATGGGAGCGGCCATCTGAGTCAATCACTCCAAACCCGGTTCGTTCAGTGCCACAGTCTATGCCAACGATTCGCATTTTGGGAGGCCTCGCGCAGCGTCGCTAGGCCATGGCTTCGACTTCAGCTTCGTCTACTTCGTAATTGCCGTAGACGCTTTGCACATCGTCCTGCTCATCCAAGGCATCATAGAGTTTTTGCATGTTCTGCGCGTTCTTGCCTTCGAGCTTGACGGTGTTTTTGGGTATCATGGCAATTTCAGAAGCTTCTGTAGGGATGCCGGCTTTTTCGAGAGCCTTCTGAATAGCTTCGTGAGCTTCAGGCGCGGAAAGAATTTCCCAGGCACCGCCTTGATCGCGGATATCGTCGCCACCGGCTTCCAGAACGATGTTCATGAGCTGATCTTCGGTGGCTTTCTCACCATCGACGATGATCTGACTTTTGCGTTCGAACATCCAAGCGACGCTGCCTTGTTCGCCAAGGTTGCCGCCGAGTTTGGAGAATAGGTGGCGAATTTCGCTGACAGTGCGGTTGCGATTGTCAGTAGCTACGTTAACGAGGACGGCGGCGCCGCCAGGACCGTAGCCTTCGTACATGATCTCGTCGATCTGACCGCCTTCGAGTTCGCCGGTGCCGCGCATGATCGCGCGTTTAATATTGTCGGCGGGCATGCTGACGCCCTTGGCAGCCAATACCGCAGTGCGCAAACGCGGATTCATGTCGGGATCGCCACCGGACCGGGCGGCAATCATAATTTCTTTGATGAGACGGGTAAAAACTTTGCCACGTTTGGCGTCAAGAGCCGCCTTCTTGTGCTTAATGGTTGCCCATTTACTATGTCCAGACATCGAAAAACCTCTACAGTTCCTAACTTTCGAGCATAACAAAGCGTGGCGCATCGACGTAGACAGGTATGATGGACCAGCGAATGTTGGGGCTTCTTTGGCACGCTTTTCGATCTTGGAAGACAGCGCTTCCGGTGGCAATTTTGGCGGTCGCCGGGTTGGCCATCGGGATTGGATCGGCGGTCGGGATCTTTTCCGTGGTGGAAGCGGTACTGCTGAAGCCGTTGCCTTACGCGAATGCCGAGCGCTATTTATTGGTGCGCGGCGAGTGGCGCAAGCATCCGGGATCTTGGACGATTTTTTCGTATCCCGATTATCGAGATTACGTCGCGCGCAATCAAACACTAGACACGCTTGCCTGTTATCAGAAGGGCGTTTTTAACGTTACTTTCCATAATGTCCCGCGGCACGTATATGGCGTGCAGATTTCGCCGGCGCTGCTGCCCATGCTGGGAATCAAGCCGGTGCAAGGTCAGTGGTTTGGGGAAAAGGACCAGGATGTCGTTCTGATATCAGAGCGTTTATGGCGGCGTCTGGGAAGCGATCCAAGTATCATCGGCAATCTGCTCAAGATCAATGGAGTGGGACGGACGGTGGTGGGCGTTATGCCAGCATGGTTTCGATTTCCCGACGACTCTGATGCGCCAGCGGAGATTTGGGTGCCACTTGAGCCAACCCCCGATCAGTTGAAGTTTCGCGCGTATCATTACCTCTACTGTGTGGCGCTGCCGAAGCCTGGGGTGAGCGCTGAACAAGCGCGCGCAGATTTACAGCGAGTACTGGAGCAACTGGAAAAGGAACACCCAGGCGACAACTCTGAGCCGGAGGTCATAACTGCCACGCCGCTATTGGCGGAGATCGTTCGTTATATTCGCCCGCGTTTGTTGCTGTTGTTGGGTGCGGCGTTGGCGCTGCTGCTGATCACGTGCGCTAACGTGGCGAGTATTCTGCTGGCGCGTTCGGTGGCGAGAGGGCGCGAGACGGCGGTGCGCGTAGCGTTAGGGGCGACCACCTGGCAACTGGCTGTGCAGTACTTTTTGGAAGGCTTGGTGGTGGCAGTGGCGGGTGCGGCTTTAGGAACCGGACTGGCGTTTTTGTTGCTGCATGGAATACTCTCGCTGGCAGCAGACGCCATTCCGCGCACGGATCAGATCAGCGCCGACGCGCGGGTTCTGGCATTAGCACTGCTCATTGCCCTTTTGGCGAGCGTGTTTTTCAGTCTGGCTCCGTTGTGGCTGGCTGCGCGCACAGAACCGAATGAAGTGCTGAGCGATGGCGCACGGGCCTCGGCAACGGCTTCGAACCGCCGCCTTTTACGAATCTTTGTTACTGGCGAGGTGATGCTGGCGTTCGCTCTGCTGGCGATGGGCGGTGTTTTATGGGAGAGACTCAATGGTTTGAATCGCGTAAACCCTGGGTTTGATCCCGATCATCTGCTGCTAGCTCGTTTGCATGCACCGCCGGCGATGCATCCGGGTCAAGAAGAAGTGAGATATAGAACCAGACTCCTCGAAACCATGCAGCATTTGCCGGGCGTAGAAGCGGTAGGATTTTCGAGTTTGATGCCTTTCCTGGAAAACGGTACTAATACTGCCTTGCAGGTGGAAGGACGTCCGCAAAAGCCCTGGTCGGAAGTCAGTGAATTTATCGAAGAACGTTCGGTCTCCCCGAGCTATTTCGAAACGCTACGTATACCCCTCATCGCCGGCCGCTATCTGAGTGACAACGATCGGGATCGCAACGTGATTGCGATCGTGATCAATCAAGCTCTGGCTCGCGAAGAGTGGCCGAATGAAAATCCGGTGGGGTCTTTTGTGCGGGCGCTTTCGTGGCAGGATAAACGTTTTGAAGTGGTGGGCGTAGTAGGAGACGTACGCAATTTCGGACTGGGTGAGCCGCCGCATCCCGAGTTCGACTACAGCTATCGCGCGTATGCGACCACCAACATGCAGTGGGCAATTCGATCAAATTTGGATGAAGGCCCGCTGACGCGCGAAGTGCGCCGTGCGGTGGAAGAAGTCGATCCGGAGCAAACGATTTACGACGTTCAAACGATGAGAGACGCGATAGGCGATTCTCTCTCGACGGATCGTCTGCAGTCCGTCTTGCTGGGATTCTTCGCTTTGGCGGCGCTGGTGTTATCGGTCATTGGAGTTTATGGAGTCGTTTCATACACGGTGCGGCAGCGGACTACGGAGATGGGCACGCGCATGGCATTGGGAGCCGACTCGCGTAGCGTGCTGAAGTTGGTGATGGGAGATGGGCTGCGGATGTCCGTGATTGGCACGGCGGCAGGAGTGATAGCGCTGTTGGCGTTAGCGAGGATTCTGGCCAGCACGGAGTTCCATGTACAGATTGCCGATGCGTGGCCATTTTTGTTTTCAGCGCTAGTGATCGGCTCACTGACTTTGCTCGCCTCGTGGTTTCCGGCTTGGCGCGCGGCGGGCTTGCCACCGATGATTGCGATTCGCAACGACTTGGGATCAACGTGGCAAGAATCGAAACTGCACTACCGGCAGCTTCTGGAACGGGCTTCCTCCGATACTGCGCCGCAATACATGGGCGTGGAACAAGCTACGCTGCTTTCCAACATGGTGGCGGCAGGGCGCGAGGCGGAATCGTTTCCACAGGCGATCGCGGCGGCGCTGAACATGCTGGGGAACACTCTTGGGACGGAGAAGGCAGTCTTATTGGCGCAACTGGCCGCAGATCAACCTTATCGATCGACTGAAGATGCGCAAATTTTTCTGCCAGTGAATGCGTTCCTGGTGCGGCGGCTGAAGGGGCTATCGTCGCCATTGCCACTAAGCCAGGAGGAACTGGATGGTTGGGAACATTGGGCGCGCGAGAATGACTCTGGACGATTGGCGGAGATTGCGACTTTGCGTGCGTTAGATGCGACGCTGGCGGTGGCAGTATTCTCGCAGGCTGAAGTGATTGGTGTGTTGTTGCTGAGGAAGGCGGGGAATGCCAGCTATTCGCGAGAGCAGTTACGGAGTTTAGCGCCCGCCGCAGCACAGCTTGGTTTGATGTTGGAGAATGGCCGGCTGACTGGGCGCATCGTAGAACAGGAGAGATTGCGCCGGGAACTCCTGCTGGCGACAGAAGTGCAGAAGCGGCTATTCCCGCAGGGTTGGGTCCAGACGGCCAGTATTCAATTGGCGGGTTTGTGCATGCCGGCGCGCGGCGTGGGAGGCGACTACTATGATTTTCTCGATTTGGGAGATCGGCAAGTGGGAGTCGCGCTGGCGGATGTGGCCGGAAAAGGAATTGCGGCGGCATTAATCATGTCGATTGTACAGGCGTCGCTGCGCAGTTTGACGGAGACGCGGAATGGTTCGCTGGCGGAGTTAGCAACGAAGATGAACAGGCTACTGCACAGGTCGACTGGGGCTAACAGCTACGCGACATTTTTCTACGCGCAGGTGGATGAAGAGAAAAAAGAGTTGCGGTATGTGAATGCGGGACATAATCCGCCGATGCTGTTTCGCGGCGCGGGTTGGGAAACGGCCGGGCATGTACCGTTTGTAGCGTCGGTTGCGCCGGTGGAAGAATTGGCAACGGGCGGAACGATCATTGGGATGTTCGCGCAAGCTGCTTATGAAGAGGCGCGGATTGAGTTAAGGTCCGGGGATGTGTTGATGCTGTTCAGCGACGGGGTCTCGGAAGCGCACGACCCGGCGGAGGAAGAGTTTGGGGAAGAGCGCTTGAAGGAGTTGCTGCGCAAGGTCGCGGATCTGCCGGTGAACGATATGTGCAGTGCGGTGATGGGGGAGTTGAAGAAATGGATGCAGGACGCGCCGCAGCATGACGACTTGACTTATGTGTTGATGAAGGTTATTTGAAGGCGGAAGGCTGGTGCGGGCGCGCGGTTACTCCCAGAGTCAGCGCCCAGGCCAGAAGGTGAAGTAAGTGTCGCCCTTCACAAAGAGACGCGCGTGTGTCCAGTCGTGGCGGTCGTCATGTGTCCTGGCAATAACCGTGCCGTCTTGGCGGGTCAAGATAACCTCGTTCTTTTCGAGCTTGATAGTGGCGGCGTAGCTCTTGGAGGGATTGTCGGTGCTGCTGAGGTCCACGTCTTTGACTCGGTCGGTCGATTCTTCTCCCTCGATGTTGTTGACGATGGCGACTCCTTTGGAGTCTAACGTATAAGTAATGGTAAGGCCATCGAGATAGACTCGCCAGGACATCTTTTTTAACTTGAATTCTTTAGACAGGAACAAGGTGTTCGTCCGAGAGTTAGTGAGCAAATGGAGGAAGTTATTTGTTCGGCCGTGGTACCAATCGCCATTTATGTGGATTACTTCGTCCGGGTCGATGAAAGCCGCCTTCTGTTCGACGATCGGTGCGGGCACGAGATCAAATCCGACAGAAGAGGTTTGATTTGCCTTAATTTTCACCTCTTTCATAGCCTGCTGATATTTGGGGGCTTCGGCGATGAACTGGTATGTATCCGGAGGCAGAGTGAGAGCTTTGTTCAAATCAGAGACTGGATGCTTTTCGGATTCCCCGGCGCGCTTATAGGACACCGAGGCGGAGACATTGGCAGGAGTGACAATGATTCTGGCAAAGCCGGTTTCAGGAGTTAGCCTCTTATCGCCGAGCAGATCGGAGGTTTTTCCGGAGGTGAAAGCAACACCGTAGAACGTACGCGAACCGTAGCCTCTGAGACTCAGTTGAATGCGATGAGATCCAGGAACCACACCCGCGAAGGAAATCGCACCGTTATCATCTAACTGACCTACTGGAGAATCGTCAATGCTGACGGTTGCACCGGGATTTCCGCCCGATACCGTCAAAGTCGCAGGGGCGGGACCAATCGGCTTTAGTGATTTCATCTCAACATGGCGGTCGAAGGACACGCCCTTTTTCAGCGTGATCGTAAAGCGCTCGTCGACCATGCCTTTGGCCGTCAGCTTGGCTTCATAGGCGCCGGGGGCGGCCATCCAGCTCCACACTCCAGGCTTCTTACTATGCGCTTGCATCGGGCCCCCATCGACGGAAAGATTGGCATTCTTGGGATCGACCGAAATCGTCGCGGCCACAAGTTTGGGGGAAGCGTTGAGCAAGATACTGAGAGCTGGTGCTTGATTTCCAGCGAGTGCTAAGGCTCTGACTTTTTTGCCGTCGTCGATAGAAACAGTGCCAGCTGCTTCATTCGTGTTTACAGAAAGACCTTCCGCGGGAATTGGCTTGCGAGGCTGGTCTGCAACTCCTAGGCTGGTGGCGCTGTTACCTGCATAGACGATAGCATCCTTGCCCAGACTACTGGAGACCAGCAGATCCTTCGTCCGAAGAGCCGCAACCGATGCAGGTTTGCCAGGAGCGACGCTATAACTGATCTTGAAGAGTAGATCACCCGTGGGTCCCTTGGCGCTGAGTACGTGCTGTTCCTGGGCCGTTTTAAAGGGATAAATGCCGGACCACGTACCTTCGTCCAAGTTGCCCACGCGCTGATCGTCCAGCCAGACACTACCGTTGGGTTCCGAAACCGAAACACTGATGTGAAGCGGGTACGGAGAAAGTGCGAACTCCCAAGGTTTGCCGGTAACTTCCAGAGTGGAGTTCTCAATAGTCTGATAGCCAACGTGCGAGACAACGATGTGATGGAGAGAGCCCTTTTCGAGTTGGGGAGATGTACCGCTGACCAGGTTTCCATCCAGCGTGACGAGGGCGTCGGCCGGCGAGGTTTGGATAGGGATTGCCAACGCAGTGATAGGATGAGCACCCCCGGTGGAACCATTCTCTGAATGTCGATTCATGATCCAGTAGCCGAAGCCGATAACAAGTAAGGAACCCAGCAATCCTATGACTACGCCAAGCAGTTTACGGGAGTGGCCTTCCAAGCGACTCCTAACGTTTTGAACGAATAGGTCGCCCGCGTCGCGAAGCTGTTGGAGAATCCGCTTGCCCCGCGCGTGCCAGGGAAATTTAGGAGGAGCAGGTGCGATAGGAGGAGCAACATTCTTTTTGGGAGATGCGCTCTGAGGAGAACGTTGCGTTTGACTGAGCGGGTAGACGATGGTTTCTTCCGGAGCGGAGCCGGCGGCGGCACTGGCAGCGAAGGCGCGAGGCTCGTCTTTTTGCAAATTGTAAAGCGTTTGCTGAAGGCGAGCATCGCCGACGTGTTCGGTGAGCTTGCGCTTGAGCAAGTCGATGGCTTGTTGGCGGTTTGTGCTCTGCAAGCCCCGAACTTGGACAATTGTTTCCTCGACATCCTGCTTGCGTTTCGCCTCGGCAATCAGCGAGATGAGTTTCTTGACGGAAGGGTGATCCGGGTCGAGATGGGCGGCTTCGGCGGCGAGAGGTTCAGCAGCTGGGGCATTTGTGGCAAGCAGTGCATGCGCTCGTTCGACTAAGAAGTTGACGAGTGTGTTAAGGATGACGATGTTGCGGTGATCGAGATCGAGCGCTTGCCGAAAGAGTGCGGCGGCTTGATCGAAGTTGCCGTGGTCGCGATGGGTTTTGGCTTCTTCGAAAACTCGCTCGGCTTCGCGGGTTTGATCAAGACCTTGGCGCGCGAGGCGCAACAGAGCCAACAGTTCGGGATCTTGCGCAAACTCCAGCAAGCCTTCCTGGCTGAGACGCTCCGCGTCGGCATACGCGGCATTGCCAAGGGCGCGGTCAATTCTGGAAACCAGCCGGGACTTTTTATCTTCTTCGGTCTGTTGCTCACGGCGGCGTTCGAGTTGACTGATCTCGAAATCAATGCCTGGATATTGCGGGTGAATGTTAGAAAGTGTCTTCCACTGAGCGATGGCTTCAGTAAACTGACCCTGCTCTTCGTACGTGCGGGCGCGCGCAACGATGGACGCCACCAGGTCGCGCAATTCACGAGCGAGGGAAAGCTGACGTGCGAACTGCTCTTCATTCGGATAGCGACGGCAGGCTTCTTCGAGCAAGCCAACGCGGCGGTCGAGATTCGGCTCTGTATCGACAGCGCGACCGACTTCAGCGATATAAGCGGAGAGTTCCTGGCGCGAGGCGTGTTCAATCTTCAGGCGCAAGGCTTGAAACTGGGGATTTTGGGGATAGCGCCCGAGAATGCCGTCGCAGACAAGAAAAGCTTTGGCGAAATTCTTTTCGGAAAGGTGGCGGGTGCCTTCTGAATAGGCGTTTTCGATGCGATCGCGCTCGGAGCGCACATCGTTATAAAAAGTTTGGAAGACTTTGTCGCGCTCTGGCACGGACGCGCCCGGCAAGTTGCGGGACAGTTCGAGGAGCTTTTCCAGCTTGCTGAGGGCGGAGCTAATTTCGCCGTTTTGATTATGGCGCAACGCGAAGCTATAGAGGTGCTCTTTCTCGGCGCGCGCGGTTTCCACTTCTTTCTCGCGGTTGTCGACTTGCGTTTTGAGACGAGCGGCGTCGGGATCGTCGTAGCGGAGATTGAAGACTTCCTTAAGAGCGCGCCGGGCTTCGGCAAAATCGTGGCGCGCCAGATGCTTACGTGCGAGGTCGAGCCACTCGGAAGCTTGCTGCTGGCTGCGCTCCTGTTCGATCCGTTTGCGCAACTTCGCGGCTTCGGGATTCTGCGGATCGAGCTTGAAGATCTCATCGAGCTTTTCAAGGGCGAGCGGGATCTCATCCTGTTCCAGCCGAGTTTGTACAGCTTCGAACAACTGCCGGATACGCTTTTGCTTGTTGTACTCGTCAATCTGGGAACGAAGAAGAGTAATGTCGGTATCGAGATTGCCTTCGGCTTCGAGCTCGGTCAGGATCTCGGAAGCGAAATCGGAATCGCCGTTGCTGAACGCCTTTTTGGCGCGCTCGATACGCGGGCGGATTTTGGCAGGATCGAAGCGTTCAATGTATTGGTTCTGATGCGCGCGCTGGATTGTCTCGGCGAACTCGCGGGCGGTAGCGTAGCGATGGATCGGCAACTTGGCCATGGCGACGTGGACCGCCTTACTGACCATTTGCGGAACTTTGGGGTTTCGCTCGGAAATGGCTTGTGGAACAAAGTGGCGAACAGCTTCGACGGTATCGTCAAACTTGGCGCGTTTGAAGGGTTGATAGCCGGTGAGAGCTTCGTAGGCGACTACGCCGAGCGAGTAAATATCGAAGCTGCGGTTGGGCTGTTTGGACCCGTCAATCTGCTCCTGCGGCATGTACTGCCAGGTGCCTTTCAAGGTAGTTGCGGAGTGGTGACCGACGGTATAAACAAGTCCGAAATCGATGATCTTGGCCGTGTCGTCTTCCATGATGAAGATGTTGCTGGGCTTGAGATCGCGATGGATGAGATCTTTTTCATGCGCAGCCTGCAGACCTTTGCAAACTTGCGAGACCATGTTTACGACGAACTCGGTAGTGAGGCGAGGACTCGAGGACTTGATGAGCGCGGCCAGCGTACAACCCGGCAGCAGTGGCATGATGAAGCACGGCTTGCGGATGCCGTTTTCTTCGATCTCGTCGACATCGCGGACGTCGACGATATTTGGATGCGGTACCTTGCCCAATTCCGCCCACTCGCGCTTGAACATTTCAAGCATGTTCGGATCGGTGGAATCGCGCAGAGTCTTCAGGGCGACGAAACTGTTGGTCCGGGTATCGAGGGCGCGATAAACGACGCCCATACCTCCTTCACCTAATCGTTCCTTCAACTCGTAGCGGTTAGCCGCGGCATTTGCGGGCATGCGAATGGGTCCGTGTTTAAGATTATCAGTTTGAAAGTAACTTTTTGCCCTAATTGGTACTTAGACGAGGTTGAGGTACGAAACGTGTACACGGCACGGTTATAAGAATCTCGACCCCGGCTGAGGTTAGATTGCCGCAGTCCGTTTCCCGCGATAGTCCTCCAACACAGGCATGGCGAGCGGACGGCACATTTCGCGGAGGCGAGAGGCGGCACGTTCGCCAATGCGATCCGCCAGGGAAGGAAAGGGGCTGTCCTTATCGGGAAGGAGTGAATAGTTTGTGGTTACGATGGTGGCGCGGGCGTTGTCATAGCGCTGCGAGATGAGATCGGTGATCGTGTCCTGTACCCAATCGGTGACGCGATTCGAACCGACGTCGTCGAGCAGCAGGATCTCGGTTTCGGCGATTTCGTCGTAGGCTTGGGTGCGGCTGCCGCCGAAAGGTTGGTCATAGCCGGATTTAATAAGGCGCAGCAAAGCTTGATAGTTGATAAACCGGCCTTGGTAGCCTTGCGCGAGCAAGCGGTGGAGCGCAACCACCGCGAGATGAGTCTTGCCAACGCCGTTGGCGCCGTATATCAAGATGCCGCGCGGGTCGGGCATGAGGGGAGAAAAGTTCTGCACATAAGAGCGGATGATGCCGACGATCCGCTGAATGTGGTCCCTCCCCGGATGAGGATCGGGTGGAAAGATGAAGCTGTCCCATGAGGTGCAGCGCGCATACTTAGCGGGAATGCAGGCCTTGGGAACGAGGTCTTCATTGCGCGCTTTGGCGGCATTCGCTTCGAAGCAGCGGCAACGCTTGACGCCTAGATCTACGCCGTCTTCATCTTTGCCAAGGTTGATCCAGGTTGTGTCATGGCACCACTCGCATTGCCAATTTTCCAGCTTCCAATCTTCCATGAGTTTCTCCCGGACAACCATAAGTATAGGAGGCAAACTTAACGAGTTTCTAAATCTGCCAGCGGGTTGTCGAAATCGAAGCCAAACAAATGCGGGTCTTCGCCGATGACGGCGGCGGAGGCGATGTTAAACACGTAATCGTAAGTCTCTGGTGGCAGGCGGTCCTTATACTTAGCGAGCAAGCGCCAGAAGTTGCGCTGGCGGGGATTTTCGGGCAGGCTCTGTACCAGAGGGATCACGCGGCCTTCCCCCCAGTTGTAACAAGCCATGACCAAGAACCCGGAGGCTTGCGCGTCGGTGCAATAGAGGTCTTTCAAGTAACGGCTGGCGGCTTTGGTTTCGCGGTCGAAATGGTGGCGATCGTCGCCAGGGTCGGGGCGGCGCAAGTCGATAAGCGGACCTAGATGGAGACCGTATTTGACGGCTGTCTCGGGAATGAACTGCCACATGCCTTTGGCAATGCCTTTGAAGGTGGGCGGACCACTTGCATACTGGTCGAAATCGCTTTCTTGTAATGCGAGATAGAAGAACTGGGGCGGCAAGCCTTGGGCGAGCAACTCGTCGGTAATGGGCTTGATATAGCCGTTAGATTTGGCTTTTTGTATGTCGACGCGCAGACGGTCGGTCTCTTGCCAGCGTTTGATGTAGCGGTCGATTTCAGCTTCGAAGTCTTTGGGCATGTTCAGTTCGCATTCGCCGAAGATGCGAGCCACGCGCATAATGAGTTTCTGCCTTTGGGTGAGTTTCGGATCATAAACGTTAAGGGTAGCGAGAAAGCGATCGTAGCTTTTTTCCAGGTCGAGACGGCGGTTACGTTCTTTCTGAATTTCCGCCAGCCCGGCGCCTTGATAGGCGGAACCTTGCACGATTCTTTGCAAGTTGCCGATGTCGAGATCGAGCGACTTGATGGTGTAAAACAGTTCCTGAGCCGAAGCATTTTGCGCTTCCAGATGCTGTAATTGCCGGCGAACGCGCCATCCATAAGCACCGGCAAAAAGCAGCACGGCGGCAAGCGCGACGATCAACCAGCGATAATGGCGGCGTTCACGGGCACGCACTTGCGCGGCGGCGCGCCTGACAAAAATGGTATGCTCGCCGGGAGCTTCGTTGACTTGGTTGTCGGTGAAGTAGCGCTGAATGTAGCGTTCGATGGTGGTGCGGTCGCCGTCGGCGGGCGGCGTTACTACTTCGAGATTGAGAAAAGGGCCGGCCACACCGAGCCTGACTTTTGTGCCTTGGCCGACGGCCGTGCGCGGCACTTTGTTGCCGTCGAGGAACATGCCGTTGCTGGAATGAAGATCTTCGACCCACCATTGGCCATCGCGGAATGATATTTCGACATGCTGGCGGCTGACGTATTCGTGTTTGAGGCAGATGTCGCACTGGTCGGCGCGGCCTATCCGGAAAGAGGAAGTGAATTCGCGCTGGATGGGCGGGGAGACGTCGTTAATGGTGACGCGGAGGGTCGGCGTTTTGGATGCGGCGTCCATGGCGGGGCAGAACCCGGAAGTTCATTCTAACGGAGTGGGCGGACGGCAACTTCGGAACAGCTAAACTTCTTTGGATCGCGATCCCCATTCCCACATCCCGAATCCGACGCTCGCTGGAATGGGATGACCGAGGCGGCGCGCGAGCGAGGCGATCTGTCCACGATGATGCGCGTCGTGGGCTACCAGATATGCGTAGCATCCGCCGGCGTCGGGTTTGAAGCTTTTGACCGGGCCTTTCTCCAAAGCGTTAGACAACACAACTGCGAGTGCGTCGTGACTCTCGGTCAGTGCCTGCAGCGTCGGTTATTGGTGGCGAACGCCGAGAGCAGCTCGGCCTTGAGGTCAAAAACCCGAGGGGCAATTTTTGCCATTCCCGGATGATAACTCAGGTTGGTGTCACCCGGCGGGGGCGCCGCTGTCATTTACTACTATTCGAAACCCAGTTCGGCTCGTTCCAACCTCTTCCCAATCGTAGCTGCGATAGGAAGACCTACAGCGAAATGCGTCCATGTCCCAGGCTCCGCCCCGAACGCAAAAGCGCCGATGAACCGTGTGGGCTGCTCCTGGCCACGGCGATCCGTCGCAAGGTGCGCCCGTGTAATCTTCGTGCCAGCGGTCTGCACACCACTCCCAAACATTTCCGATGATGTCGAAAAGTCCCCAAGCGTTTGGTTTCTTTCGTCTGACTGGGGCGGTGCGTTCACCGCTGTTGTTTTCAAACCAAGCGTAATGAGTAAGTTCCGCAGGAGAATCGCCAAAATGATATTGCGTGGATGATCCGGCGCGGCAGGCGTATTCCCACTCCGACTCGGACGGCAAACGAACGGCTACTTCGCTGCTCTGGCTTAGCTTCTCGCAAAACTCTTTAACATCGAGCCAACTCACGCTCTCGACCGGCAGATCCGGATGACCTTGGAACTTTGAGGGATTGCGCTTCATGACGGCCTTGTACTGTTCTATCGTGACGGGCGCGTCCGCCATCCAGAAATTCTTGATTTGAACTATATGCTCCGGCCCTTCCGGCGCGATGGGCAGACCGTTAGGCGATCCCATCAGAAAACGCCCGGCCGGGATGCGCTGAAGGCGAATAGGAGAAGCGCCGTGGCATTCCAGAGAATACTCTTGGTTGCTGTTCACTGTTGTCGTAGACGATCGTCTGGGGCGCTTTCTTTCCAGGGTAGCGGATAAACAAAGTCAAGGTCCGGCCGTCCTCCGAAACCGTGATGTGCTGATGATTATTATTGGTCGCAAGAGCCTAGGGTTTGGCGAATGCGATCTAGCTGATACTCGTGATGTTTTAGGTGAACGGAAAGAAAGGTGAGAGCTCCTGTTATCGTCATCCAGCCGCTCACAGGGTGGCGGAACAGTCCCACTTGGAACTGGGGTGGCTGCAAAGAGTTAAGGAGCTCGAGCATTTCTTGGCGCACATTGTTCCAATGAGCCTCGATTTTCGGCAGGTCGGCCGTTTGTTCGGGCAAAACAACGCTGGCGGCCGCCGGTACTTTCACTCGAATTGGTGAGCGCATGACCGCAAACACAGCTTGTGCGCCGAGGCGATCCTTCAGCGTGATGGGATGGCCGCGAGGGAGGTTTTTGAAGACCGCCGCGTGAGCCGCTTTTTCGACTTTCACAAGATGGTCGAGCATGTCGAGGGCGGACCACTGAGTTGGGTTGGGGCGAAAACTCAGTTGCGCTTCCGACCAGCCCGACAACTGCCTGAGCATGCCTTTTTTTTGGCGCGTCAAGGTGTCCAAACGCTGATGCGTGACTTTGGTCATTGGTAAGATTATGAACTCAGTCCAATTCGTCGTACAAGTTTTTGGAATCGCGAGTCGCTGCGCAACGGGTCGAAGCCAGGACGAAGTAAGATGCCTGGGTTGAAGCGTTCGTTGTAGGCTTTTTCCAACCACACCATGGCTTGGTCGTGATCGCCTAAGCCAACATAGACGAAGGCTATCTGGGGCGCGTTAGAAAAAGTGTGCGGAGACTGATTTATCAGATCACGCAGAATTTTAGCGGCGCCTGCTTTATCGCCTGATCGAGCGAAAGAGTAAGCGAGGTTGGCCAGGTAAGTGGGGTTGCCGTGCGATAACTCGATCGCCTTCTGTAACTCCTTAATCGCGTCGCCGAAGCGCTGCGTTTGCACATAGGCTTGGCCGAGTTCGTAATGACCGAGTGCGAAAAACGGGTCCATCTCTACGACTCTGCGACTTTGTTTAATGGAATCGTCATAGCGATGGGCGACGAGAAACGCTTCGGCCAAATCGGCGCTAATGATCAGGGAAAGCGGATCTAGACTTTCGGCTTTTTTCAATTCGGCGATGGCCTCGTTATTACGGCCCAAGGCGGCCAAGTGCCAGGCGTACCATTGATGGCCGGTGGCATAGCCAGGACTAAGTTCGATGCCTTGGTTGAATTCGCGGCCGGCGCGATCCCAATCCCAGTCAAAGCCATCCAAGCAAAACGCCAGCGAAATATGAGCCTCGCCCAGAGCGCTGTCAATCTCGAGCGCTTTGTGGGCGGCGGCTTCGGCTTTTTGGTAGGCCTCTTTGGGAGGAAGAACTCCGTACTCCCAATCTCCGAGGAGCGCGTACGAATCCGCCAGTCCGGCGTATGCTTGCGTACACTCCGGATCTTTTTGAATAGCGAGGTTGAAGTATTCGATAGCTTTTTGCAAGCTGTCGGCCGTGCGCTTGTTCCAGAAGAAGCGTCCGCGCAAATAAGCCTCATAAGCCGCGGGGTTCACACGCTTGCCGTGCCTCAATATTTCCTGCTCCTGCGGCGTCAATTCAACGCGGATCTCCTGGGAAATCGAACGCGCCACTTGCTTTTGCAGGCCGAGCATATCGCCAATATCGCCTTCGTAACTTTTGGCCCACAGGTGCTTGTCATCGGAGGCTTGAATCAACTGGGCGGTAATGCGGACTTGGTTGCCGGAGCGCAGGACGGCCCCTTCCACCACGGCATCGACGTTCAGATCGCGCGCGATCTCGGGCAAAGACTTGTGGGTGCCTTTGTAGGTCATTATGGACGTCCGTGAGATGACGCGGAGCTGACCGATCTGTCCTAATTCTGTGATGAGGGCGTCAGTCATGCCGTCGGAGAAGTAATCTTGTGAGGCATCGCCCGACAAATTTTCCAACGGTAAGACGGCTAATGAGGTGATAACGGGATCAACACCGACAGCACTCCGGTGCCTCCAAAATAATGAGAGGAGCGCGATCGCCGCCAAGACGAGCACGCCGGACCAGATCCATAAAGTGGTTCGCGGTTGGCGTGCGGGCATATCGGGCGGAGCTGGTGGCGGTTCGGCAACTGGTGATTCGGTCGGCGGCGGGTCGATGGTTTGAACCAAGGCGATAAATCGATAACCCCGTCTTGGCAGGGTCTCCACAAACCGCGGTTTCTCGGCCGAATCACTGAGCGCCTGACGCAAGCGCTTCATGGCGGAATTCAGCCCTTGCTCAAAGTTCACGAAAGTATCGGCAGGCCAGAGTTTTGCGTGCAGTTCTTCGCGCGTCACCATCTGCCCCGGATTTTCCAAGAGGCAGATCAGGATTTGGATCGGTTGGCCTTCGAGGCGGATCTTGTGACCGTGCTTAAAGAGTTCGCCCGAACGTAAATCGAGCTCGAAGGCCGCGAATCTGATGGACCGCGGGGACACTACACGGAGAGTCTAGCATTGAAAACTCGGGGATGTTAAGTTTCGCCGATTCATGCGTTTAGCGTGTCAGCTCCGAGTCAGTGCATTTCGGTTGGAAGTCAGCTTGGTTGCATTGAAGCTGGGGCGGCTTTTGCCCCAGACTGGTTGGCGAAAGGTTAACCGATGATTCCTAAAATCAACGACAAAAGCAACCATGGCCCGATAGACCGCCGCGGTTTTCTGAAATGTATGCAGTGGGCAGGAGCCGGAGTAGTTTGGTCCTTCTCAGGTGGAGTGCCCACTTCGCAGCTGCTAGGCGCGGAGGGAAAAAGTGTGAATGCCGATTTCACCTTTGTACAGATTAGCGATAGCCATATTGGTTTTAACAAACCGGCTAATGCCGACGTAATCGGTACTCTACAGGTGGCCGTCGATCAAATCAACGCGGCTATCCAGCGGCCAGATCTGGTGCTCCACACGGGCGATCTAACTCACTTGGCCAAAGCATCTGAGTTCGACACGCTCGACCAGGTGCTCAAAGGCCTTCGTCAGAAACAAGTTTTTTATGTTCCCGGCGAGCACGACGTCACCGGCGATGACGGCAAGTTGTACCTCGAGCGATTTGGCTCGGCAACGGGTGGTAAGACGTGGCAAAGCTTCGATCACAGGGGCGTGCATTTCATTGGCTTGAACAACTCAGCACAGTTGGAAGGACTGGGAGAACTTGGCGCTGAACAGTTGGATTGGTTAGGCAAAGACGTGGCCCATCTGAGCGCCAGCACGCCGATCGTAGTCTTTGCACACATTCCGCTGTGGTCGGTTTACCCGGAATGGGGATGGGCTACCAAAGATAGCTCGCAGGCTTTGGCTGTGCTGAAACGTTTTGGATCGGTCACGGTGCTGAATGGACATATCCACCAAGTGATGCAGAAAGTCGAAGGCAATGTGACCTTTCACTCGGCGATGTCGACCGCGTTTCCGCAACCGGCACCGGGGAGCGCTCCTTCAGCAGGCCCAATGAAAGTGCCCGCAGAGAGATTGCGACAAGTGCTTGGCATTACCAGCGCCAATTTCGTGGCGGGCAACCATCGCTTGGCTTTGGTGGATAGCGCGTTGGGTTAAGAGCTGGGTTAAGAGAGGTGGAGATGCAAAAGACTATATGTATTGCGGTTGTGTCCGCTGCTTTGTGGGTTTTCGGCGAAACACCAGATGTTGGCAGCGGGCGCGCGCTGTTTGAGAAACGCTGCACGGGTTGTCATGCGCTCGACCACGAAAAGGTGGGGCCTCGGCTGGGGGGTGTGGTGGGACGCAAGGCGGGTTCGATCGCGGCGTTCCCTTATTCGGATGCTGTTAAGAAATCCGCGATCACCTGGAATGAGACGCTGCTCGATCAGTGGCTTACCGATCCTGAAACGGTCGTGGCAGACAATGACATGAGCTTCCGGCTGAACAATCGCGAGGAACGGGCGGCGATCATTGCATTCCTAAAAGGCACGGGCAAATGACAGTGCGACAGATGTTAGGCGGTTCCGCGCTTTTGTCTATCGTGCTGCCCGCAGTGCTGCTGACGCGGGTGGCGCATCCGGTGGTGACAAACGTTATAGATAAACCACTGTTCCGTGGCGCAACGATTGATCCACCAACGCTGGCACTGTTTCAACGCACCTGTCAAAATTGCCATTCGGAGAATGCGAAGTGGCCCTGGTACAGCTGGATTCCGCCGGCTTCTCTTCTCATCAGAAAAGATGTTGAGAACGCGCGGCAGCATGTCAACTTCTCGAATTGGCAATCGTATACGCCGCAGCGGCAGCGGGATCTGCTTTCTCGGATAGGCAGTTTGGTGCGTAATGGCCAGATGCCGCTCGTGCGTTATGTTTGGCTGCATCGCGAGGCGGTTCTTACGGCGCAGGATCGAACGCAAATCTACCGATGGAGCAGGGCCGAAAGGAAGCGGCTAGGGCGAAACTAACGGCCACTGTCCGGCGGGCACCGAGATCGCACCGTTGTGATGTCGATTTGCTGAGATCAGGCGGAGGCGGCAACAGATCCGCTGGCGGTCATTAGGGACTCGCGAGGGAAAGTTGTGCGCGGGGGTTCTTGGAGCTACGATTCTCAGAACGCCCGGGTGTCGTACCGTTTCAGGTACGGGCCTACGAATTGGAACAGCAAATTAGGCTTCCGATGTGTTTGGGAATTTCTTTAATTATTTACGGTTTTGAGTTTAGGAAGGCGGCGGATTGCAAAGGGGGCGGCAGCCCAATCTCGTGGATGGGAAGTGCCTCGCCCACTACAATCGTAGATGAACCCGTGTCCTTTCCTCCTATCGACGAACAAATTACATATCTAAAGAAAGGTCTGGCGGAGCTGATCCGTGAAGAAGACCTGCGCGAGCGCTTGACGATTTGCGCGAAAGAGAACCGGCCGTTGCGCGTTAAAGCGGGGTTTGATCCAACTGCGCCCGATTTGCATTTGGGGCACACGGTACTGCTGAGGAAGATGAAGCACTTCCAGGATCTGGGGCATACCGTGATCTTTTTGATCGGCGATATGACTGGGTTGATTGGCGATCCAACGGGACGCAATATTACGCGGCCGCCAATGACGCGCGATGAGATCAACCGCAATGCCGAGACGTACAAGGCTCAGGTCTTCAAGATTCTCGATCCGCTGAAGACGGAGATCCGCTTCAATAGCGACTGGCTGCGGCCGATGACGCTGGAGAATGTAATCGCGCTCTGTTCGAAGTACACGGTGGCGCGACTGCTGGAGCGCGACGATTTCACCAAGCGCTTCAAAGAAGGCGTACCGATTTCGATGCATGAGCTGCTGTATCCGCTTTCGCAAGCGTTCGATTCGGTGGCGTTGGAATGCGACGTGGAGATGGGCGGGACGGATCAGAAGTTCAATCTGCTGGTAGGGCGCGAGATCCAAAAAGACTACGGACAGAAGCCGCAGATTGTGGCAACGGTGCCGATCTTAGAGGGTTTGGACGGCGTGGAGAAGATGTCGAAATCGAAGCAGAACTACATCGGCATCACGGAACCGGCGAAGGTGATGTTTCGTAAGACCATGCAGATTAGCGATGCGTTGATGTATCGCTATTACGAACTGCTCACCGATTTGCCACTGAACGAGATTGCGAAATTGAAGATTGCCGTGGCAGCGGGCGAGAGAGAACCGATGCAGGTGAAGACGGAACTCGGA
This sequence comes from Bryobacterales bacterium, assembly GCA_963749105.1. Classification (GTDB taxonomy): domain Bacteria; phylum Acidobacteriota; class Terriglobia; order Bryobacterales; family Bryobacteraceae; genus Bog-105. The sequence goes on from CAVVLT010000028.1 coordinate 142,987, forward strand.
CGACGGATTGTAGCGGATTTTCATTCGGCGGCGGAAGCAGATGCGGCGGTGGAAGCGTTTAACCGCGAAGTGCGACAAGGCTTGGAACCGGCAGATACAGAGACAGTAGATGTACCGCCGCCGGTGGTTACCGACAAAGGCATTCGACTCGACAAACTGCTGGCGACGATCGGACTGGCGGATAGCGTGAACGATGCCGTACGCAAGTTGAAGGCGGGCGCAGTGGAGGTGAACGGGTCCATCTTCAAGGAATTGTTGCTGGTGGGAGTGAGTGGCATTCTAGTGCTGCGGCTGGGTAAGAAATGGAAGCGCGTGCGCCTTTAGGCTCTACGCGGCTTGCGAAACTTCTTCTGCGTATTGTGCCGCCATCTTCGCGATCAGCGCTGCGGTAGCGATCTGCAACAACTCGTCTGAGTGGGGGCTGAGGTCGAAGTTTTCGGAGAAGCGGTGCAGTTGAGTCTTGAAAGTGCGGCGCAGGCGGATGAGGGCTTCGTCGATGCCGATGGTAGGGATGTCGGTAATGCTGAAGCGGAGAATGGCGTCCATAAGCATCGTTTCCACGTGCAGCATGCGGTAGATGCCACGCGGGTTCTTCGACACATATTTGACCACTAGCTCACTGCGGTAGGCGAAGTAGTATTCGCGGGTGAACCAGGGCAGCCGTTTGGTGTCGAGCACTTTGAGGCTGCGACCGAGTTTGCTGGCGGCGGAACGGAAGGCCCGATAAAGCGTCTCCGTTTGCTGAATTTCGTAAGTGAAGATGTTGGTGGGTTTGCCGGCGAACGGGTGCGTGCACTGATAGACGAGGATCGCGTAGGCGGTGTGCGGCCTTTGTAAAATTTCCTTGTTGCCTGCGAGCCATTCGCGCACCCAGCGGCGCATGGCTGCTTGCATCGCACGCGAGACGGCGGAATACACGGCGAAGTAATTTGGCGTTCGTTCGCGCGGAGCGTATTGCCAGGCTGCGAGGTCCGTGAAGAGTTGGAATTCGCACGGCTCGTTTCTTAGCTCCGCAGCCGTGTGCAAAGCTTCTTCTCCGCGCGACGGCATTACTATCAATTTACCCATTTCTTGACTCCTTAAAAAGCAAACGGCCAGGATTTGGGACCTGGCCGTTTGCGCGAATTTACTTGGCTTTAGCTATTTTTTTCCCGGAAGCGATTTGACGTTAGCATGACGCTCCCTCATTCCGAACTGTGCGCCGTGGGTCGAGGAGAGAAAATTCTCAGCAAAGTATTGATAAAAAAGCAGAAACAATTCTTTGAGAATTTTTCAGAGTTCTGTGACCGGAAAGTACCAGGTCTGTCTGCAGCAAGTTCGAAGAGCATGAATTCTGCTTTGATTTGAGCAAGAGGGGTGAACGGAGGATGTCCGAAAAGGGCCGCAAACTATTGATTCTGTTTGGGCAGATTTATTTTCACGTTTGGGGAACGGCGATTTCGCCCGCGCGAGGCACGGAATTTTCTAGTTCGTGGGCAGGGAGAAGGCGACGATCATGCCTCCCGACAGCTCTTTAGATTTGCCGCCGCCGGCGGCGATGACCACGAACTGACGCCCATTCACTTCGTAAACGGAAGGTGTGGCGTTGCCCGCGAAGGGGAGTCTGGTCTCCCAAAGAAGCTCGCCGCTTGCCTTGTCGAAGGCGCGGAATTTTTTGTCAAAGTCAGTAGCGCCGATGAAGACGAGACCGCCAGCAGTTACCACAGGACCGCCGTAATTCTCACTGCCGGTCTTGGTGAGACCCTTGGCCGCGAGTTCCGGATATTCTCCCAGCGGGATTTTCCAAGCGATCTCGCCGGCATTCAGATCGATTGCGTTCAGGGTTCCCCACGGCGGTTTGACGGCTGGGTAACCATCGGGATCGAGAAATTTCGTGTAACCGTCGTTCAGATACTTCATGAAGAATCTAGGATCGGAAGCGGAGTGAACGGCAGTGTCTTCGCCAGTGGTTACATATTGAACAATCGCACCAATACCTTGTGAGCCAAGTTGCACGAAGCTCGGCATGCGACCGCTACCGGTGCGCAAGAGACCGGCAATTTCCTGATTTGAGAATTTCTTGCTAAGCCCTTTGAGCGATGGGAATTCCGGTGGGCCGCCGGTCATATCCGACTTGTGGCAGGCAGCGCAGTTGGTTTGATAGAGACTTTTGCCCGATACTTCGGCGGTTGCTGGATGCTGTTCAATCATACGCAGAATCCAAGCCATTTCATTGGCGTTTACGTAAAGGAGACCGGTTTCTGGGTCGTAGGCGCTGCCGCCCCACTCGGCGCCGCCATCGTAGCCGGGGAAGATGATTGTCCCTTGGGTTGAACCGGGCACCCACTGTCCGTCGCTGCGCAACTCTTTAAAACGAGCGAGAACGGCTTGATGAGCTTCGGGCGTGCGGTCGGTAAGCATGTCGGCGGTAAGACGTTGACGGGCATACGGAGGAGGTTTTGTTGGGAGAGATTGCGTCTTGGCGGCCACTTCACCTTCCAAGTCGGAAGCGGGCGCAGCGTTTTCCTCGATGGGAAAAAGAGACTCTCCTGTTTGGCGATCGAATACATACACGAAGCCCTGCTTACTGGCTTGGGCGACGGCATCGATTTTGCGGCCATTGCGAGTGATCGTAACAAGCGCGGGAGGTGACGGAAAATCGCGATCCCAGATGTCATGATGGACCGCTTGAAAATGCCAGACGCGTTCTCCCGTTTCGGCGTTCAGAGCGATTAAGCAATTGGCGAACAAGTTGTTGCCAACACGGTCGGCGCCGTAGAAGTCGAAAGCTGCGGAGCCAGTAGGTACGAAAACAAGACCGCGCTTTACGTCGAGCGCCATGCCGGTCCAATTATTGGCAGCACCCGTATAAGTCCAGGCGTCTTTTGGCCAGGTATCATAACCGAACTCGCCGGGACGAGGAATGGTGTGAAACGTCCAGCGAAGTTTTCCCGAATGAACATCGTAGGAGCGGATGTCGCCATAGGCGGCGGGTAGGGTTTCAGGAGTGATGCTGCCAATGATGAGTGAATCCTTATAGACAACACCGGGCGTGGTGAGACTGATCATGTACTTTGTTTCGCCCAGATGTTCGCGAAGGTCGATGCGGCCGTTGTCGCCAAAGGCGGGGTCGGGTTTACCGGTCTTGGCGTCAAGCGAATAGAGATACTGACGAAAGGGACTGAAGATGCGCGATTGTTTGCCGTCCGACCAGTAGCTCACGCCACGATTGCGCATTTTAAAAACGATAGTTTCACGGTTCGATGGATCGAAGCGCCAGAGTTCCTGGCCAGTTGCCGCGTTTAAAGCGACAACGTTGAGCTTAGGAGTCGTGGAATAGAGGACACCATCCACAATAAGCGGATTGGCTTGAAACTCAGAGCCGCGAAAGGCGTCATGCGTATCGTACATCCAAGCCAGTTGCAGATCTTTGACATTGCTTTTGTTGATCTGCTTGAGAGATGAATAGCGAATGTCTTCGAGGCTGCCGCCGTAGGATGGCCAATCGTGGGTCGGACTTTGAGCGGAGGCGAACGGTATGAACGCAAGGATCAGAGTGAGGACAATTGAAGATCGCTTATTCATGGGTTAACCAGGTGACTACCATTAGCTTATGAAATCGACAGGAAAGGACTACGTTCAGAGTACGCTGACGACAGCAGTGTTGCTGGCCTTCAATGCCTTAACGTCTCTGATCGGTGGCTGACCAAAGAATCGGCTGTACTCTCGGGTAAACTGGCTAACGCTCTCGTAACCCACTTCATAGGCAGCCGTCGTAGCGTCAAGTCCATCCATCAGCATTCGCTGGCGAGCGGTCTGGAGTCGCAGTTGCTTTTGGTACTGCAGCGGACTCATTGCCGTGAGAGCGCGAAACTGATGATGAAGAGTTGAAACGCCCATCCTGGCTGTCGATGCGAGTTCTTCCATGTGCAAGGGTTTTGCATAATTGGCTCTCAGCCAGGAGATCGCTCGTGCGGTTCTTTGCCCCAGATCGCCGCTTGTCGAGATAGCGCGCAGTCGTTCCGCCTGTGGTGTTCGAAGAATGCGATATAGAATTTCACGATGAGCCAAGGGGCTAAGAAATGGTATATCTTCCGGAGTGTCAAGAAGCTCGAGCATGCGCATGGCGGCACTCAGCAATCCCACGGTCGTCTCACCCACGGCAAGACCTTGCCGGTGGGTCGAGGCCGGAGCCTGGGGTAAGTCATCCCGGCTAACAACTTCCCGGACCGCCGGCATGTCGAGGCGCAGGAACATCGATAGTAAGGGTGTCGTTTCCGAGGCTTCGATGATCTGGCTCTGAGCGGGCACGTCGATTGAGGAGAGCAGGAACGAGGAGCCGTCGCACAGGTACTCCGTTCCTCCCAGCAAAATGCGTTTTCGCCCTTGCACAAAGATGCTGAGGCCCGGCTCGTAGGAAGCCCGGAAGCACGGGGTTGGAGACGTCCGATGATAGAGGAAAAGCTCGGGTATCGCCGTGGAGTGTTCTCCAGGACTCTCCGCCAGCAGCCTGATTTGTTGTGCCAGGGAACGCCGCATTTCGATAACGGCCATTTCCGGCGATCCCGCAATTTTTCTCTGCTTCAGCATCTCGACCTTCTAAAAATAGCGTAACCCCAGACAAGCCATTGTGTGCACGAAATTCGAAGGGCAGACAGGATCGTGCAAAGAATTGGCAGGATCAGGAAAGCGCTGTCGCGGATAAGGTCGTTAGGCTTGAAAAAGGTAAGAGAAATAGGTCTGAACTCAACAAATAAGACAAGAACCCGGGAGAAATGAAAATGAACATCTCGTTCGAAAACAAAGTGGCGCTAGTGACTGGCGGGGCCTCTGGATTAGGCCTTGCGACAGCCAAAGCTTTTGCCGAATCCGGTGCTGTTGTGGTGTTGGCAGACTGGAATGAGAAAGCAGCGCAGACGGCAGCCAAGGATCTCGCCGATAAGGGACATAAAACGCTGGCGATCCGCTGCGACGTGTCCGATGACGCCCAAGTGGAAGCGATGGTGAAACAGACAGTCGCCACTTTCGGACAACTGGATGTCGCCTATAACAATGCCGGTGTTCAAAATGTCCTCGCAGAGACGGCTGATACGACCCGAGACGATTACGACCGGGTGATGGGGATCAATCTTCGCGGCGTGTGGATCTCAATGAAGTTCGAGTTGCAGCAGATGCGCAAGCAAGGAAGCGGCGCCATCGTGAATTGCTCTTCGCTCGGAGGTCTTGTTGGCGGGGCAGAGCGTGGGATTTATCATGCTGCCAAGCATGGAGTCATAGGATTCACCAAGAGCGCGGCACTCGAATATGCCACGCGCGGCATTCGCATCAACGCTGTATGCCCTGGGCTCATTTGGACACCGATGGCCGAACAGATGGTGGCCGGTGGGCAAGGCGAAGCTCTCAAGGCGATGGAGAAGAGTGTGCCGATGGGCCGGATGGGCCGGCCCGAGGAGATCGCCGACGCCGTCCTGTGGCTTTGCAGTTCCGCAGCCAGCTATGTCACCGGCCAGTCGATCTCTGTCGACGGCGGCTTTATCATGCGCTAAAGAATAGAATCAATGCGAGGAACATCACGACGGGACGTGATCAAGTTAGCAGTAACCCCGCTCATTCCGGCATCTACCCAGGAGAAAAGAATGACCGAACCAAAGAAGACGAATGCGCTGCCTGCTCTTTTGACGTTTGACGAAGTCCGAGCGGTCTCGCCGGCATTGGAACACTATATGAAGGGACCAGTACTCGATGGACTGTGGAAGCGACCCGAACTTTCGCCGCGCGATCGCAGCATCGTAACCGTGGCCGCTCTGATTGCCCGCATTCAAACTATTGAGATGCCGTTTCATTTCGCATTGGCACTCAACAACGATGTCAAGCCCAGCGAACTGTCTGAGATCATCACCCATCTTGCGTTTTACTCGGGCTGGGCGAATGCCATGTCAGCCGTCGCCGTAGCCAAGAACATTTTCCAGCAACGTGGCATTGGCATCGACGCGCTTCCCCCTGCTAAGGACAAACTACTTCCGCTGAACGAGGAAGCTGAGACGCAACGGGCGGCGCAGGTCAGCGACAACTTCGGCGCAACGTCGCCGGGACTTGTTGAGAACACGACTAACCTGCTTTTCCGTGAACTTTGGCTGCGCCCGGCTCTGGCGCCGCGCGACCGGAGTCTTGTCACTGTGAGTGCTTTGATCGCGTCAGCTCAAGTGGCGCAGATTACCTATCACCTCGGTCGAGCGATGGATAACGGGCTTACACAAGTGCAGGCTTCCGAGGTGCTCACTCATCTCGCCTTCTATGCTGGCTGGCCCAATGCCTTTTCCGCTCTGCCTGTCGTCAAAGACGTCTTCGAAAAACGACAGAAGCGGCAGTAAAAGCTTCGACACAGGGAGATGGACGAATGAATTCATGGCCGGCAAATGAATTGAGAAAGATTGCCCAAAGCGACGATTTACACATTGGGCCGTTGCGGGAGGATGGCGTGACGTATGGTACTCCTACCTGGATCTGGTCGGTTGTCGTGGACGACGCGCTTTATGTGCGAGCTTACAACGGCCAGTCTTCGCGTTGGTATAAAGCCGCTATGCAGCAAAAGCGTGGCCGGGTCAGCGCGGGCGGAATAACAAGAGACGTTACCTTCGAAGCAGGCGAGCGATCAATGCACGATCAGATCGACGAGGCTTATCGCGCGAAGTACAAGATGAGCCCCTATCTCCAGCCAATGATCAGCGAACGCGCCCGTTCCGCCACGGTGAAGATCGCACCCGCCGAGGAACATCTAAAGCCTCGTTGAAAATGCCCTTTAGTGTTGAACCCTGGAAGATGAAGAATGAGGACACGATGCAAAGAAGAAGTTTAGGAAACAGCAAGCTGGAAGTCTCCGCCATCGGGCTGGGATGCATGCGGATGAGCGCCGGGCACGGAGAAGTGACGGGCACGAAAGAGGAGATGATTGCGCTGATACGAGGCGCAGTCGAACGCGGCATTATGTTCTTCGACACGGCTCAGGTTTACGGTCCGTTTGTGAACGAGGAACTTGTTGGCGAGGCTCTTGCGCCGTTACGCGACCAGGTGGTGATCGCGACCAAGTTTGGCTTCAACTTTGGGCCTGGAGCAGACTCGAAGCCGCAAGGTCTGTGCAGCCGGCCCGAGTACATCCGGCAGACTGTAGAAGGCTCGCTCAAGAGGCTGCGCGTTGAAACAGTCGACCTGCTCTATCAACATCGCGTGGACCCCGACGTGCCCATCGAAGAAGTTGCAGGGGCGGTGCGCGACTTGATCCAGCAAGGTAAGGTCAAGCACTTTGGGCTCTCTGAAGCAGGAGCAGAAACGATCCGGCGAGCACATGAAGTTCAACCCGTTACGGCGCTGCAGAGTGAGTATTCATTGTGGTGGAAACGCCCCGAGAAAGAAATCATCCCAACTCTAGAGGATCTAGGGATAGGTCTTGTTCCCTACAGTCCGCTTGGCAAGGGGTACCTCACCGGCACGATCACGGAAGCCACGCAGTTCGACGCGGGTGATAATCGGGGAACGTTCCCGCGCTTCTCTGCGCAGGCTCGGAAGGCAAATCGCGCGCTGGTGGAGGTGATTGAATCTTTCGCAGCACGCATGCATGCCACACCCGCTCAGCTAGCGCTTGCCTGGCTACTGGCCCAAAAGCCATGGATTGTCCCGATCCCAGGAACTACGAAACTGCAAAGGCTGGAGGAGAACATTGGATCGACTCTTGTGGAACTCACAGCGAACGATCTTCAGGAACTAGACAGCGCAACCGCCCAGATTGCCGTAGAAGGCGATCGGTATCCGCAGGAGCTCGAACAGATGACCTATCGATAGTAGTAGCCTTTGGCAACAACTAAGCTCCTGGATTGGCGGTTGGCATTCGCCAAGCAACCAAAAGATGTACAGTAAATGACATCTGCATTGGTTAATGTGGATCTGCCAGTTTTAGGAGGGCATATGAACCGCTCGTCTTGGGGTTTGGCCGCACTTTTGTGCGTTTTGGTTTCGCCGAGTGCTATCTCGGGACAGGTAGCGCCAGGAACTACAGGCGCAAGTACCGTTGAAAGAAGGTCGGCGGATGAGTTAGTAGATCAGTGCGATCAGCTCTACTGGAAGCGCGATCTGCCGCATGCGCTGGAAGCTTGCAATGAAGCGGTCAGCCGCAGACCGAACTTCGCGACAGCGTGGCGGGATAGGGGTGCGGTGCACTATGCGTTGAACGAGTTTGACAAAGCGAAGGCCGATTACGAAAAGGCAATCGAACTAAAGCCAAGATATGGGGAAGCCGTGTTTGGGCATGGCGCGGCGCTTTATAAGTTAGGCCATGCGGAAGAGGCGCTGCACGATTACAACCGGGCCATCGATGAGTTGAGGCTCAGAGATGCCACCGCCTATGTGGACCGGGGTGTGGTGTTTTTCGATCAAGCTAAGTACGATGACGCAATTGCCGATTTCGATAAGGCGATGCGTTTACGGAAAGACTACGCGTTGGCCTATGCCGACAAAGCGAAGGCGGAATACCGGCGACACAAAGACGGAGATTTAGCAGAGGCGAAAGCCGACTACGACCGCGCCCTTACCCTGGAAAAGACTGAAGAAGCCTTCTATGGGCGAGGATTGCTGTACGAGAACGAGGGTGATGCGGCTAAGGCGAACGATTACTACAGGAAGGCCGTCGAACTGAGGCCCGGCTATTACGAGGCTTGGTGCAGCTTAGGTCAGATGGCTTACAACGCCGGCGATTATAGCGACGCAGTAGCAGACTACGACAAGGCCTTAGGTGTGAAACCGGACGCGGCGGAAGCATTGTTTGGGCAGGGTTTGGCATACCAGAAGAAGGGCGATGACGCGAGTGCGCTGAAGGATTTTCAAGCGGCTACGGAACACGACTCGAATTATGGCGAGGCGTTCTACAACTTGGGAGTGCTGCATTACAAGAACAAGGAGTATCAAGCAGCGATGCACGATTATGAAAATGCGCGCCGCTGCAAAGTGGATTCGGCGGAACTTTCTTACAACTTGGCTCTGGCCTATCAAGCTGACAATGAATTCGGAAAAGCGATTGAGAGTTGCGATAAGGCTCTACAGCAGAAGCAGGATTATGGAGAGGCTTACCTGTTGAGGGGTGAGGCGCGAGTTGCGCAGTTGGGTCGACTGTCGGGAGATGACCGCAAGAAGCTCCCTAAAGAAGATTGGGAGGCGGCGCGGAAAGATTTCAATTATGCGATTGCGGCGAAGGTGAAGGAGACTGCGGACGTTTACGATGGCCGTGGAATGGCCGAGTATGGCGAGGGCGATGTAGATGCGGCGATGGGAGATTTTCGGAAGGCGATGGACCTGAGTCCAAACGATGCGGCGGTGCGCTGCCATTTGGGTGCGGCGTTTTACAGGAAGTACGAAGGCACTCACAGCAGGCAGGATTTGACGGATGCGATTGCCAGCTATAGCGAGGCGATTCGACTGAAACCCGAGTATGGAGAAGCGTATCGAGACCGAGGTGTGGCGCGGTTGGCTGGGTCGCGCGAAGGTTACTTGCAGGAGGGCGCGGCGGCAGACGACTTAGCGAAGGCGCGACAATATGGGCCGCAAGATGCACGGATGGTTGAGCCGGTTGAGGAAGGGACGCCGGAGTTCGTGCGAGCGATGGACGATGGCTACGCGAAATACAAAATCAAGGATTTTGAAGGTGCGATTCGCGATTACGAACGGGCGACGGAGCTCGACGGCAATAGTGCGAAAGCGTTCAACGGGTTAGGTTTGGCCTGGCGCGGTGCCGGGGAGTTAGGCAAGGCGGAAGAAAATTTCAGCAAAGCGATTGCGCTGCGGCCAAATTACGGAGCGGCGCTGTTGAATCGGGCCGAGGTGCGGTCGGCAAAGAAGCAGTGGCAGGACGCGTTGACGGATTTCAACGCAGGCATTCCGCTGGTGCCGGGCCAAACCCTGGCGTATGAAGGGCGCGGGTTGGTGAAGTACAAGCTACGCGATTGGGATGGAGCGATTGCCGATTTCCAGACGGCGATTGGAAAGCAGCCGGACTTAGCCGCGTATCTGGGCAGTGCGGATGCGCGTTGCGAGAAGGGCGATTGGGCAGGAGCGGTTCGCGATTATACCGAGGCGGACAAAATCAAGCCCGGGAACGCAGCGATCTTGCTTGACTTGGGATTCGCGAAGTACAAATCATACGATCTTGCCGGAGCGCGTAAGGATTACGATGCAGCCCTGGCAGCCAATCCGAAAGATGTTCCGGCTTATTACGACCGCGGGTTTGTGCGCTATGAGAGCGACGATGCGCGAGGTGCCTTTGGCGATTATGACAGGGCTGTCGGGCTACGTCCGCACGGGGCGAATGCCGATGATGTGCGCGGTGTGGAACTGGGAGATCGCAAACGGTACAAGAGTTCCCAGCAGGCTTTCAGCGAGGCGATCAGTCTGAAGAAGCACGACGCTGGAGAGGCCGATCCGGACATGTATTTCAACCGGGCGGAGGTGAAACGGTTGCGTGCCGATCTAGCAGGCGCGCTAAAGGATTATGACCGGGCGATTGAGTTGAACAGTGAGCGCAAGCATGAAGATGGCGAGATTTATTGCAGCAGGGCGGAGGCGCGGCTTGCGTTGAAGGATGCGCGAGCACAGCAGGATTTTGCGAAGGCAATAGAGTTGACTCCGAAGAATGCGGCCGCTTTTTACAAGCGCGCGGAACAGCGGCGGATGCGGCATGATTTCAGTTGCGCGGCGAATTATTACAGCAAGGCGATTGAGTTGAATTATGGCGATCTGGCGCTGGCCTACTACGGGCTTGGGATTTCCAAGGGCGGACTGGGCGACCTGGCGGGGGCGATGGAGGCCTATAACAAGGCGCTCGCGACGAAGCCCGATTTCACAGGGGCTTTGTTGAATCGATCACAGTTGTGGCGCGTCATGGGAGACGATGCGGCAAACAAGAAAGACGCCAAGACCGATTATGAGATGGCGAAGGCAGATTTTGAGAAGGCGCGTGGGCTGAGTGAAGATGCAAAGAAGGTGAGGGGGAGGTAATTGCTGCACCGGCAGGCCGTGGGATGGTGCCCCCGGCAGCCTGCCAAATGTTTGACTACGTATAATTAATAAATCGATTTCGCCGTGTTCGCGCATCGCTTATAAATACATCTGTTTAGGTGGGAGTTTATGCGAATTCAAAGCGTTCCTGAATTGCGGAGTCGGTTTTTAGCACTTGGCGTGGCAACATTGGCGTTCTGCGCGCCGTTGCTTGCGCAGCAAACCCTCGGCGCCATTACCGGCACGGTGAAAGATAGCTCGGGCGCAGTGGTTCCGGGCGCAACAATAAAGGCCCGGAACATCGCCACCAACCTGGAGGTTTCCGAACAGTCGCAAACCAACGGTTCTTATACGGTGCAGAACATTCCCATCGGCACCTATGAGTTGATTTTCACCAAGGCCGGCTTTCAGAGAGAAGTTCACACGCAGGTGCTGGTGAATTCCGACCGAACGACTACAGTTGATTCCACGCTGCAGGTGGGCGCGGTGAGCAGCACAGTAGAAGTGACTTCGACGCCCTTGATGAATCAGGTGGATACGACGAATGGCTATGTCGTGGATCAGATAACCATTCAGCAAACGCCTCTGGGTACGGGCAGTTTTACGCAGCTCGCGATTCTGAGTCCGGGCGTGCATGCCGATTTCCTTGGCGGGGCGGGCAGCAACGCGGGCTTGGGCAATCAAGCGATTTTTGCGAACGGTCAGCGCGACACCAGCAACAGTTTCTCTCTGAATGGCATTAGCACCAATAACTTGTTTAACGGCAATTCGACGAGTCAAGTGGGGGAGAACCGCTTCGTTCTGAACACCGGACAGAACTTCGGCGCAGGCGGTTCGATTCAAACAAGCACGTCGGTCTATGGGGCCATAGGGCAAGCGCTGCCGACACCGCCTATCGAGGCGATACAAGAGATTAGCGTTAACTCCGCAATGTATGACGCTACCCAAGGCGCCAACAGCGGGGCGCATATCAGCGTGATCACTAAATCCGGCGGCAACGCGTTGCATGGCGAGTTGTACGAGGATTTTCAAAATAGCGCAATGAACGCCGCGCCCTTCTTCTATAATGCGTCGCCGGCGATTACCACCAAGAACCCTTATCTGAACCGCAATCAATTTGGCGCCACGCTTGGCGGCCCAATCAAGAAGGACAGGCTCTTCTACTTTCTTTCCTACCAAGGTGTTCGCATCGCCGACGCTTCCGATTCTTTAAAGGACGTGACTGTTCCGTTAGGCCTGACGAACGATCGCAGTACTCAAGGCATCATTAACGCGGTTAGCAGCAGTTTCGGAACAACGGTGCCGGCCAGCAAGATCAGTCCGGTAGCTTCAGCTCTCTTGAGTGCTCAACTGCCAGGCGGCCAATATCTGATTCCTAGTGCGCAGATCACCAACGGCGCAGTAGCATCAGCTTTGGGTTATGACGCGGTCACGCAAGGCCCGAATGCTACATCTAACGTCGATCAGGGCATCGCGAATGTCGATTACGTCGCCAGCGACAAAGATCGTTTAAGCGTGAAATACTACGTTCAACAAAATCCCACGACCAACCCTTTCGGCGCAGTCGGCACATCGCTGGGGTTCCCGCAACAGCTTTCCGCAGGCAGCCAGGTGGGTTCTATCGATAACTCCGTGATCATCACGCCGGCGCTGATTTGGCAGCAACACATTGGTTTCACGCGTATGCAAGCGTATTCGCATACCGGTCAATCCTTCACGCCGTCCGATTTCGGTATGAATCTTTTGGGTTCCAGCACCTTCCCCCAAATTGAAATGACGGAGGCCGACCCAACAATCGACAAGGGCCTGCAGTTCGGCAGTAGCGTGAGCTTCGGTAATGCCGGCATGTACCAAAATCAATGGGAGTATGGCAGCACGCTGAACTGGGTTAAAGGAAAACATACACTCGCCTTCGGTGGCCAGTGGGATCACACACAGCTCAATGTGATCAATAACAATACGTCCGACGACACTATCGATTTTAAAACGTTTGTAAATTTCTTAGAGGGTGCGGTGAGAACCGGGACATATTCGGCCGCCTTTACTGGGTCGGCCGACCGCTACTACCGTTCCGACACAATCGGCGCCTTCGTGAACGATAACTACAAAGCGAAGAGCAACCTGACCGTTACACTGGGTCTGCGATGGGATTTCGATGGGCCGCTGTCTGAGAAATACGGCCGATTGACGGGTTTCAATTCGAACCTTTACTCGTACGATGCGGCCACTGACACGATCACCGGCTCGGGCCTGGAATTCGCCGGCAACAACGCGCAGTTCGGGACCAAGGGCGCCGGCAATTCTCTCATGACACAGCACCAGTACATCTTTGCACCGCGCATTGGTGTTGCTTGGACGCCGATGAAAAAGACGACGATCCGCGGCGGATTTGGTATGTATGCGGACCGTGGCGAGTTTTTCTCATATCTCTCGCCTAGCGCTGGCGGGGGGTTCAACGGACCGTTTGGCGTAACGCTGGCGCCGCCCTTTGTCACACCGATTTTTGCTGCCAAGGGCGCAACCTTCGCGGCTCCCTTTGGCACCACAGCACCAGTGGCGCCTCCCGCCAGCCCGGCGGCGTTCCAGGCTTTGCTGCCTAACTTGAGTCAAACGGAGTCAGGCGATTTTCCGGCCGGCAATCTATTCGGCCCTTTCCTTTATGGCGGCTACGATATCAACAACAAGCTGCCCTATTCGGAAAATTGGACGTTCGACATTCAATACCAAGCGACTAACAGCTTGCTGCTGAGTGTCGGTTACGTGGGTAACCATAGCTTGCATAGCGTTTTGCCGATTCCGTTTAATCAGCCGAATATTGCCACGGTAACAAATCCGGTGAACGGCCAGACTTCCTCTTACGGCGGCGTGCTTTACAATACTCCGGCCGATGAGCCCATCTCGACGAATGAGTACTCGGGTAATGCTCCAGTGCGCGTGCCGTATATCGGCTACGACATGAATTCCGTGCTTTATAAAGCCGAGGGCATTTCCAATTACAATGCGCTTCAACTGCAGGCGCGTAAACGGTTGTCGTTTGGACTGCAGTTTACGGCTTCCTATACCTATTCGCACGCGCTTGATGAACAAAGCGGATTGGGCCTATTTTTCACGGGCAACAATCCTCTCAATCCGAGGTCAAACTACGGGTCTGCCGATTTCGATCAGACGCATGTTTTCCTGGTCAATTACAGCTACAACCTGCCGAAGCTTACTTCCAATCGCGCGCTCGGCGCTGTTGTTAACGGCTGGCGATTGGGCGGGCAGACGGTGGCGCAAAGCGGTCAGCCTTATAGTGTGTACGATTACTCAGGCTCGGTGGGAAGTCTGTACTTCGGTACCGATGATGAGATCGGCAATCCCATTGTGCCGTTGAAATCGGGGGTGACCAATTCGCAAGCGCAGTTGCAAGGAACCACCGGCGTCAACGCGGGCAAGCCAGTACTAAACGCTGGCGCCTTTTCTCCGGTGTTCGTCACACCCGGCACGAATGGTGTTCCTTTGGATGATCCCTACGAATCCGTTTACGGCAGTTTAGGCCGCAACACTTTCCGCGGTCCTTTCCAGGTTCGTTTTGATATGGACTTGGCGAAGGAGTTCATGATTAAAGAGCGCTTCCGTTTGCGTTTCAATTTTGACGCATTCAATCTCTTTAATCACCCGGATTTCGACGCGCCGAACAACGACGTCGTTTTCTTCAACGATTATTCCGCGCCACCGGTTTACCCGCCGCTTGGCAGCCTCGGCGTCATCCAGCACACAATTGGCAGTTCACGCTTCTTGCAACTGGCGCTGCACTTGTCGTTCTAAAGAAACATAATTTACTGCAGCCATGCGGCACGGATGATAGCGATTCCGGCGGTGGCTGCGGTTTCGGCACGCAGGATCGTAGCGCCGAGAGAACAAGGCTGCCAATTGTCAGGTTGTGCGGATTGACGTTCCTCAGCGGTCCAGCCGCCTTCGGGACCTAATAGGATGGCGATGCAGTCGGAGGCTTCGCGCTTTTCGGGAAGACACTTGCCGATTGGAGTTTGGCTGTCTTCGTCGAGCATGAGTTTGACGTTGGCGTCTGTCGTGAGGGCGTGGTCGTAGGAAGTAGCTTCAAAAATCTGGGGTAAGTGGACGCGTCTGGCTTGTTGACTTGCTTCGTGGGCGATTTTCTCCCAACGATGTTTGCGTTTGACAGCGGCTTGGGCGAGACCGCGCTCCGTACGAGTGGCTTCAAAGGGGCGAATCTCGGTTATCGCCAAGTTCGGTGGCCTTTTCGACGATCCATTCAAAGCGGTCGAACTTTATCAGTGCCGCGACTAAGATGATTTGTGCCTCAGGTGCGGGGACAGGTAAGTCCTCGAGAACTTTGAAAGTGACCTGCGATTTGCGGGCGACTTCGACTTCGGCGAGATAGAGGTTAGTGTTGTCGGAGAGTTCGTAGATTTGACCGACTTCGGCGCGGAGGACACGGACAAGGTGTTCCGCTTCATCGCCGGTGAGTTCAGCGACACCGCGGCGGACTTGGGGAACGAAGAATCTACGCCGCGCCATTTTGGAGGACCAGTTTCAGATAAATGGCGCCGGGAGTTGGGTTCTCGGAATACGCGTCAATCTGGGTGAAGCCAACTTTTTCGTAAAGGGTGGCGGCCTGAGTCATGGTGGGGAGAGTGTCGCCATACATTTCGATGTAGCCGAGTTGGCGCGAGTTGTCGATGGCAGCTTGCAAGAGTTTTCGGCCGAGGCCTTGGCCACGAAAACGTTCAGGGATGTAGAGGCGTTTGGCCTCGCAGGCTTGTGGACGAAGTCTGCGAACCGCGATGGTGCCGGCGGGTTCTGAGTTTTCCGTCGCCAAGAGAAGCATGCCGCCGGGTAGTGCGAACTCGCCAGGTAGTCTGGCGAGTTGCTCTGCGAAACCTTGGAAATTAAGGGGAAGGCCGAGTATTTTCCAATACTCCGTCCAGAGCTGTCTTACTACCGCGATGTCTTGGGCTGTTTCAGCGCGCCTTAATTCCATCTCGTTTAAAAAAGCCCAAATCCTTTCCGGTGATTTGTTTGGTGGCGAAGATGATTTGGCCCGCGTGCAGCATCAAGTGCCCGACGACTTGATAGATGGCTTCGAGAACGGAGACGTCGCGATTCTGCGGTTTGGTGCGTTCGGTGAGTCGATCGAGAGGCAGCTGTTTGACAATTTGCGTCGCCTCCGCGACAGTTGCTTCGAAGAGACCTAATACTTCAGCGGTGGAGCGGCCCCCGCGGGCGGCGAATTCGGCATCGCGCTCGCGAATGTCGGGCAGACCGCCGACACCGTTGCCGATCCACTGGCGAATGTTGCCGGAAAGATGCAGCAGCAAGTTACCGATGGAGTTGGCATTATCGCCGCTGCGCTGCCAGATTTCTTCTTCACTGAGACATTGCACGCACTCGCGGATCTGTTTGGACATTTGCTCCATCTTTTCGAGCGAGTAGCTGATGAAGGTGGCGGCTAGTTCGTTGGCCATAGTATGTTCTATTTTGCCTGACACTGTTTGGCGGCGCGGAGGATGGCGTCGAGACTCCATTCGACGTCTTCTTCGTCAGTGACCCAGGAGGACACGCTGATGCGCATGGCGCGCTGGCCGTGCCAAACCGTGCCGCCGCACCAGCATGTGCCGTCGCGCTGGACGGCTTCGATGACGGATTGGGTAGTATCGTCGTCCGTGAAGCGCGCGAGAACTTGGTTGATGACGACGTCATTGAGCACAGTGTGTCCAGCAGCGCGCAGGCCTTCGGCAAAGCGTTGGGCGTGCTTGCAGCTGCGCTCGATCATTTCCGCGAGCCCCGAACGGCCGAGGGATTTGAGTGCGGCCCAGACTTCGATGCCGCGCGCGCGACGGGAACTTTCGGGGGTCCATTGCATAGGATCGCGCAGCGCCCCTGGGGTGAGATAGGCGGCTTGCAGGTTCAGGGCTTGATATAACGCTGCGCTGTTGCGCACGAAGGCGAGGCCGCAATCATACGGGACGTTGAGCCACTTGTGAGCGTCGGTGGCCCAGGAATCGGCTTCGTTGAAACCGTGCATCAAATAGGCGCGGTCGGGGGTAGCAGCGGCCCAGAGATCGAAGGCGCCGTCCACGTGGACCCAACTTCCGGTGTCGCGGGCGAAGGCACAGATTTCGTGGGCAGGATCGAAAGCGCCGGTGTTGACGTTGCCGGCTTGGATGCAGATGAGGGAGGGCGCAGTGAGTTTGGGGAAGGCGTCGGCGCGCATGCGGCCTTGGGCATCGGTAGGTACAGCGATGACTCGGTCGCGACCGAGACCTGACATAGCGATGGCTTTGCGAAGAGAGGCGTGGACTTCTTCGCCGACAATAACTTGAAATGGCGGAGCGCCGAAAAGACCCTGCGCTTCGACGTCCCAACCGGACCGGGCCAGCAGAGCGTGACGGGCGGCGAGGAGGCAGGTGAGGTTGGCGACGGTTGCGCCGGTGACGAGGGAGCCAGCGGCTTCAGAGGGCAGGCCGAGCGCTTCTTTGATCCAACCAATGGCAACGTCTTCAAGCGTGGCAGCGATGGGGGACATGACGCGGAGGGCGGCATTTTGGTCCCACGCGGCGGCGAGCACGTTAGCGGCGAGAGCGGCGGGAAGGCTGCCTCCGTTGACGAAACCGAAGAAGCGTCCGCCGGCATTTGCGACGGTGGCGGGAGAGCCGAGTTCGTCGAGTTGCTTGAGGACGGCAGCGGGGTCGGATGGTTCAGCGGGCAGCGGTTCCGCAAAGTGTTGCAGAGCGCTGACGGCAGCGTCGCTGGGCGCAACGCTTCGCTGGCGAATTCGGCGCAGGTAAGTCGCGGCCCGGTTGGCGGCTTCAGTGAATAGCTCTTCTTTTTCCATAGGGGGACGGAGGGGACGGGGACGGAGGGGACGGAGAGCTATGGAACCCTGTCGCATAACGAGGGGCCATATCTCTCCGTCCCCTCCGTCCCCATTACCGAAATGAAGGGAGGAGCGGCCGCGCGCACTCGTCTTCTCCGATAGGTTGGCCTGGGGGTGCTTCGGCCAGCACTGGGCTTTGAAATTTTTCGGGCGCGCGTTGGAAATCTTGCAAGCGATGCGCAAGATATGCAGGTAGACGCAGGGATGTCAACGATGCGAGGACTCTGGTTCGGACAACAGGTGAGGCGTGCATGTCGTTAGCAAGCATGAGCGCTTGTTCGAAAAGGACCAGATCGACAGCCGTTTTCACTTCGCCTTGGAGGCCGGCCGGTTGGGGAGCGAGCCAAGTGGCGGTAGCAATTTGGTGAATGACGTCTTCGAGTGCCGGGTTGGCCGTGTTGCGCGCGTGATGTTCGATCAGGCGTGCGGCCCGTTCGGGTTGAAACAGCAAACTGCCCGTGAGACCAGCCGCGGCTTGGGCAGCGGCCACGGGATCGAACGTCAATCCGGTTTGCTCGGGAAAACTTTCGCGCGTGCGTTCAAAGCCTGGCGGATGGGGGGCAACGAGCTTCACGATTCGTTCGGGAAGAGTCAGAGTGGCCGGGCTGACAGTTTGCAGCAGGGTTTGCAGGGCGCGCCTTTGCTCGGGCGCTGGAACGATCTCAGTGACGGTTTGGCCATCGCCACGCAGAGCGTAGTTGTAGTCAACGCCGCCCAGCACTTTCGCAGCAGCTTCAGTCTGATAGCGGTGCAGGAAATATAAAGGGACCAAGGTTTCATCCAAGTGCGACCACGGCGTGCCGTTTGGAATGCTGTTCTCGCCAAAACGGGCGAGCGCCGCGGCGCGTACTTTCAATAATTGAGCGAGGCCATCGACCGCGTTCGGGCCGTTATCCCAAAGATGCGCGCGGGGATGCGCGCTGCCGAGCGGGCGGCTATCAGCGTCCGAGATAAAAGTGTTGCCTTCATGTGCGGCGTCGAGGAGGATTTGGTTGAGCGCTTTCTTCTGGTCGATGCCGGGGGCGAATTCAGTGTAGCCGTAACGAATGGCGACTTTGTCCCAAGTGCCAATGCCAGTGGCGTAAGCGTGCGAAAGATCGGGCGTGCCGTCGGCCTTGAGTTCGATATGCGGATGTGGGTAATCCATGACTGAGGCGTTGTCATGCGTGCTCGCGACGTAGTTGTGAGCGAGCCCAAGAGTGTGGCCGATCTCATGCGCAGCGAGTTGGCGGAGGCGAGCGTAGACGGCGCCTTTGGCTTGCGAGAGCAAACTGCCGTCATCGCCGAAGGGTGAAAGCAACGCACTGAAGATCAGGAAATCTTGGCGGTAGCGCAATGAACCCAGCGTGACTTGGCCTTTGAGGATTTCGCCAGTGCGGGGATCGGCGATCGCTGCGCCGTAAGACCAGCCACGCGTGTAACGGTGAACCCACTGCACGACGTTGTAGCGAATGTCCATGGGGTCAACCTCGGCGGGAAGGACTCTTACTTGGAAACCGTTATGAAAACCAGCAGCTTCGAAGGCTTGATTCCACCAACTGCCGCCTTCCATGAGGGCATTGCGCACATCCTCAGGAGCACCGCCGTCGACATAATACACGATGGGCTTGACGGGATCGCCATTGCTGCCGGAGAGCTTGAGGCGGTGGCGGACGATCAGGCGCTGATCGATATCGTCGCCTAATGGCGCGGAGTAGTCGCGGTAGTCCATGTCGAAATAACCGGCGCGCGGGTCGAAGGCACGGGATTCGAAATTGCCGTCGGGCAGTTCGATCATGGAGTGGTGTTCACGCAGAGTGATAGCTTGAGGATTGGGCGCCACGTCGCGGACGTAGCGGCCGGGTTCATCGCCTGTGAGGGTGAGAGTGACTTCTACTTCGGAGTTCTTCGGGAAATTCTTCGTGCGGTCCAAAAAGAACGCGCAGCGCTTGGGGTCAATGCGATAGGCGCCTTGTTTGGTTTGCTGGAGGGCTCTGGCTATGCCGACGTTGTCGCGCTGGAAAAATTCGGAGGCGTCCACGAGGACGGTCGCGCCGTCAGTAGCGGCTACGTCGAAGCCCCATAAAACGGAAGTGGCGAACGAATCGGCGACCGCGCGTTTTTCCATGGGATTGTCACTGGAGGCGCGGAACCGATAGTTCTTCTCAATGAGCAGCACACGCGGGCCGACGCGTTCGAAAGCGACAACTCGCGGTTCAGAGAGCAAGCCGCGATCCAGGCCGATGTCATTCGAGCCCAGGCCGGCGGGCAAGGACGCGATATAGAGGAACTCCCGATTCCAGCGTGCGATTTGCAGGAACATTTTGCCTTCGGCCTTGTCCCAATAGATGGGAACGAAGCCGTCGAATTTTTCGAAATCCTTGGTAGCTTCCGCAATCGTGCGCGGCGGCGCGGCCTGGACGTGGACGGCGGCCAACAGAGTGACGGCCAAAAGGAAATGTTTTTTTACATTCTTTGCCATTGTGGAGACTCCCCCTCTTTCACGTATTCATTTAGCATTTCATATGGCATAAAGCGATTCTTGTAATTCATGGAACCGCAGTCTTTGATCCAGTAGCCGAGATAGGCGTGGGGCATGGCTTGCGAGCGGGCGTATTCAATTTGCGTGAGAACGGAAAAGACGCCGGGCGATTGCGGACGCCAAACGGGATCGTGAAAGAAATACACGAGCGAAATGGCTTGCGACGGGACTTCGTCCATCATGGCGACGCCGATGAGTTGGTCTTTGTTGAAGTAGAGCCATTGGCGGCCGAGGTGGATTGGGCCGGAAAGGAACATGTCGTGAAAGCTGGCGATGGAGGCGCGCTGCAGTTCCCAGCCGCGGTGTTGGTGCATGAAGAGTTGATAGCGGTTGTAAAGTTCGACGATTTCGCGCACAACGAAAAGCGGGTGCAACTCGGCGCGTACGTTTTCGTTTTTGCGGAGGACGCGGCGCTGGCCAGCGGTGGGACGGAATTCTTCAGCGAGCACGCGGAGGCTGCGGCACTCGCGGCACTGCGGACAAGCAGGACGGAAAAATTGCCAACCGAAACGACGCCAGCCGCGCAAGAGGAGGTCGGCGTATTCGTTGGGATCAACTTCTTTGATAGCGCGCACCTCGAGCGAAGCGCTTTGGACGGGTAAATAGGAACAGCGGCGCGGTTGCTCGATGAGGCGAAAGAGTTCGGTCACAATGCTTAACTGGCGGGAGCAGTAGAGAGCCACCAATCCTGGCCGGCAAACCAGCAAGTTTCGTCCGGCGAGGAGTTCATTCTCAAAGATTGCACACTCTTAAGGTCGCCGCGGGTGAAAGCGCCAGAAAGACGCTCTTCCAAAGCTGGGTCGCGAGCGCCTGCACACCCGATGAAAAACGCCGGAATAAGGAATCTGGCCTCGAACACAAGAGCGGATTTCTTAGTGACCAGTAACATCGCACCCGCGTACTTAGTCCCAGTTAGTGGGAAAAGCAATCTGCCGCCGCTGCGCAACGCGTCGAGCCATGCTGTTTGTGGCCCCGTAGCGCCTGCGCTCACATAGACTATGTCCGACAAAGATAACTGAGTCTCTGTTCCCGAGCGGCCATAAACGGCGATGTTCGGCGCATTAGCCAAGCACTGTGCCGCCCGCTTTGCCAATTGCGGATCGATTTCGAATGCATGCACTACACCTTTCGGTCCGGTTAGTTTTGCGAGGATCGCTGTGTAGTAGCCGGTGCCTGCGCCTACGTGCGTGATAATCTCACCTTCTTTAATGTTCAAGGCAGCAATGCATAGGGCGTGGAGCGTAGGCTGTCCATTATTGATACCCTTCTCGACTTCGATAGCAATTGCGGAGTCAGAGTAGACGAAGGTTGGGTCGTCAGAAGGAGTTGTAACGTAGCCGCTGGCTGTCAGCACCTTCCAGGGCCCCTTACCCAGAAAATGCTCGCGAGGAACGGAGGCGAAGGCAGCTTGCAGTTCACTTTGTCCTTTGATCCCAGCGTTAGCCGTGACGAGCGCCGCGAAGAAATCCCTATGCTGCCGAAGGCGCGCGTTAGAGGCTCTCAGCTGATCTTGCGATTCCATAGTCAGTCAGATCTCACAATGATCGCGCAAGGGACGTTTGCTTGGCGATCGTTGCTCGATGAGGCGAAAGACTTCGGTCATGGCGCTAGCCTTAGCTTATGGCATTCGTTGATTTGAGTCACACGGTAGAAGAAGGAATGATCACATATCAGGGCCTACCGGCGCCTGTTATCTGTGATTTTCTAAGTCGCGAGGCTTCCAAGCAGCACTATGCGGAGGGGACGACTTTTCAGATTGGCAAGATTGAGATGGTTTCGAATACGGGGACGTATTTGGATACGCCGTTTCACAGGTTCGCAGATGGGAAAGATCTGACGGCAGTGGAGTTACACGAGGTGGCGGAGGTGGATGCCGTGGTGATTCGTGCGCCAACGGGACGCACGATTGAGCGGGCGGCGTTTGCAGACGTGGCGGTGCGGGGAAAGGCGGTACTGGTTCACACAGGGTGGGCGCGGCATTGGAGGACGGATCAGTATTTTGTGGGACACCCGTTCTTGACCAAGGGGGCGGCCGAGTACTTACGAGCTGAGGGTGCAACGTTGGTGGGGATTGATTCGTTGAATATTGACGACACGGCGGATGGGGCGAGACCGGTGCATACCACGCTGCTCGGGGCGGGCATTTTGATAGTGGAGCATTTGTGCAATTTGGAGGGTTTGCCGGACAGTGGGTTTCGGTTTAGTGCGGTGCCGGTGAAGGTAAAGGGCATGGGAACCTTTCCGGTAAGAGCGTTCGCGAGAATTCGTCACCCTGAGGATCAGTGAGTGATGCGGGTTCTGCTTAGTAACATCGATAAATCATGCTGATTCGCGATATCCGCTATGCTTTCCGAAATTTGTTGGGGGCACCAGGATTTTCGGTGGTGGCCGTCCTTTCGCTGGCGCTCGGAATTGGGATTAACTCCGCTATGTTCAGCGGGGCAGATGCGCTCTTGCTGCGCCCACTGGAAGTGCCGCGAGCGGACGAAGTGGTTTGTGTAAACGGTTCAGGACCGGATATAACAAATGGGCTCGGCGGCGTCTCGTATCCGGATTATGTGGATCTGCGGGATTGGAACCACTCCTTCAAAGGTTTGATCGCATTCACTTACAAATCGCTGGCCATGAAGACCGACCCGAACGCATTATCCGAGCTGCGCGAGGGGATGGCCGTCAGCGTTAATTTTTTCCGGGCTATGGAAATCGCACCTGCTATCGGACGCGATTTCTTGGCGAAGGAGGATCATTCGCCCGTCGTGATCCTCAGTTACAACGCGTGGGAGAGCCGTTTCGCGGCCAATCCAAAGATCGTGGGGCATGTTATCCACTTAAACGATGTTGCGTTCCAGATTGTCGGCGTTGCTCCGAAGCGCTTCAACGGGCTCAGCATGTTGGTTCATCCAGACGTTTATTTTCCAATACGGATGCTGACAAATGTGACGGCTTTGAGCGAGTCGGCCGTGGAGCAACGCACAAATCGCTGGTTCGCAGTCAAAGGACGATTGAATCCAGGAGTCACTTTCACGCAAGCGTCTTTAGAGATGACAACCTTGGCCCAACGCCTTGCTAAAACGTATCCCAAGGATGATCGAGACCATGGCTTGGTGACGCGGACCGAGTTTCAGCGGCACACCGCAGAGTCGCCGCAGCACTTAGCGCTCTCGGTAATGCTGCTTGGCATCGCCGGATTGGTGTTGATCCTGTCGTGCGCGAACGTGGCGAATCTGCTGCTGGGCAGAGCGCAGGCGAGAGCGCGGGAGATGGCGGTCCGGCTAGCGATTGGCGCCGGTCGCGGACGATTGGTGAAACAACTATTGACGGAAAGCCTGATTCTCGGTTTGACCGGGGGTGCTTTGGGTCTGGTGCTTGCCAAGGCGGGAGTTGTCTTTCTACAAAACTCGATTTCGTTCTCATCCGACCTGCCGGTCTATTTCGATTTCAGGCTGGACGAGCGGGTGCTGCTCTTCAGCTTGATCGCTGCGGTTGCCAGTGCGATTGCGTTCGGCCTGGCGCCAGCGATTGCGACAACGAGGGTTGACCTTGTACCAGCGTTGAAGAGCGCGGAGGCCAAGGGATCGGCGCGGCGCAGTTGGGGGCGCAGTGTTTTGGTAGCCGCGCAAGTCGCGCTGGCCTTGATGCTACTCGCCGGTGAGACCTACTTCATCCGTACGTTCCAAGACCTTGCCATCGGCGACCCCGGATTTCGAACGGACCACCTGGCGATGATGACATTCGATCCAACGCTGATCCATTACACAAAAGAAAAGTCGGACGCGTTCTATCAGACGCTGGTGAAGCGAGTACGAGAAATGCCGGGAGTGCGGCACGCGGCGTTAACGGCGATGGTGCCAGTGGAGTACATTCCTTACTCGGCGAAAGTTGCGCCGGAAGGATATCAGTTTCCTGGAGGTAATCGCAGTGAGACGGCGGCGACTTACACGGTAAGCGACGGGTATTTCGAAACGATGGCGACGGCGATTCTGCGAGGCAGAGGGTTTCTGCCGACGGATAACGAGAAGTCTACCCGTGTTGCGGTGATCAACGACGTCATGGCGGCGCACTATTGGCCAAAGCAGAGTCCGGTTGGTAAACGATTTCGGCTGGACGATGAGAATGGACCGTGGGTTGAGGTCGTGGGTGTGGCGCAATCGACCTGGTATGGATTCGTGGGCGAGGCGCGCATGCCGTTTTTCTACTTACCCTTATCACAAAATCCGCGAACGACAATGACGCTATTGGTGGAGACTAGCTCTTCCGACGCAACGCCCTTCATAGCTCCGCTGCGGGAATTGGTACGGTCGATTGACGCAAGTCAACCGGTTTATAACGTTCGTACGATGCACACTTACTATCAACGGACGGCCTTGATGACGTTGCACCTGGTGGTGAAGATGGTCGGTGCAATGGGTGTGCTCGGCTTGAGCTTGGCGGTGATTGGATTGTACGCATTGGTTGCTTATTCAGTGAGCCGGCGCACTCGGGAGATTGGGATTCGATTGGCAGTGGGGGCCGGACGCATGGATATTCTGCAGATGGTTTTGCGGCAGGGTTTGGTGCTGGGAGTGATAGGGACGTTCGTGGGAATCGTGGGGAGCTTTGGTATGGTCGGTGGGATTCGCGCGCTATTCACGCGGCTAACCGAAAATGAAATTTTCGATCCGTTTACGTTCGTGATCTTGCCTATGGCGTTGATAGCGATAACGTTGACTGCTAGTTATATTCCCGCAAGGCGAGCCGCTGCGATTGATCCGAATAGGGCGTTAAGGGAAGAATGAACGCAGCGCTGAGCTGCCACGCTTCGCAGCACGCAAGAAAAAAGCCTGCAATCAGCAGATGTCCTTACCTCGTGCGGGGGGACAGGATGCGGGCTACTTCACCAATCCCCGATCTCCCATCCAATCCCACAAACGGTCAGTCCAAGTCGAAACCGGCATAGCCGCCGGCGCCCTCAACCCGAACCCATGCTTCCCACTGGCATAGATGTGCATTTCTGACGACACCCCCTGCTTCTGCAGATCCAAATAAAGATTCACCGTCGTCACCACATGCGAAGGATCATCGTCGGCACAAACCAAAAACGTCGGCGGCGCATCCTTCGGCACCGTCACGGCTCCCGGCTTGAATCCCGGATACACCACCACCGCGAAATCCGGCCGCGTCTCCGCCTCAAAATGCGTCTCCATCAACGCCGCTAACTCCCCTCCCGCCGAGAACCCCATAAACCCAACCCGCTTCGGATCAATCTTCCATTCCGCCGCGCGCTGTCGCACCAATCGCATCGCCTGACTCGCATCTGCCCAAGCGTCCTGCGCAACCGTGTAATGCGAATTCGCCGCCTTTGCCAAACGGTACTTCAACACAAACGCCGCCACGCCGTGTTTGTTAAGCCAATCCGCCATCTCCCAGCCTTCTTTATCGATAACCAATTGCGAATGCCCACCGCCCGGCGCTACTACCACCGCGGCACCGTTGGCCTTGTCCTTTGGCGGCAGAAAAACATAGATCGACGGATGATGCACCACCGTAAACCTCTTCGGCAGCGCCGGATCATCCGACGGCTGTGACACATCTGGCGCATCTTCCGCATTCGGCGCTCCTGTCGGCCACAAAGGAATCTCCGTCCCGCGCGGCATCTGCGCCAGCAGCATACCTGCCAGCGCTAAACCCCAAATCATGCATTTCATACTGCAAACGTTATCACGCTCACGCCTTAGCCTCTCTCGCATACACTGCATCGGAAAATCCTTTCGCAATACCCGAGAAAACCGAAAGGGCGTGCTCGATAGAGAGATTATGCGTTTCGCAACTTCTTTCGCGGCGCTCGCCTTCCTGATCGTTGGTCTTTCTTTGGCCTCCCCTATCAGTCCGGTCATGAGCGGTTGGACTGGCAAGGCAACCGCTCATTTTGCCATTTTCACCGCTCACGAGAATGCTGGAGCGCAAGAGCTCTTAGAACGCCTGGAGCGAACTCGCCTGTTCTTCGAAAAGATGGGCTGGCCCTCGAAAGATCTAAAGCAGCCGCTCCGCATTCTGGCATTCGGTTCGGAGAAAGAGTTCGATGCCTATCGTCCTATTTCCGCCGCGTTCGCGTTTTATCAGCACACGCGCGAAGGCGATTTTGTACTGATGCGCTCGCTTGAACCCGAACACTATTCCATCGTCGTCCATGAATATACCCACTTCATCGTCGAACAGTCGGGGCTGAAACTGCCGCTTTGGTTGAACGAAGGGTTAGCGGATTTCTACTCCACAATGGAAAGCCGCAACGCGCAGGCAGTATTCGGTGCGCCCCCGCCAGGCCGCGAGAATACTCTGCGCAGCAACGATTGGATGGATTGGCAAGCCCTCTCCAACGTTGACCACGATTCCCCCTATTACCGCCAACTCGATAAGATGCAGTTGTTTTACTCGCAGAGCTGGGCGTTGGTGCACCTGCTTGTTTTGGGCAATACTTATGAAAGTAAATTCCATGGCTTCCTGAAGACGATTTCAGGCCCTCCTCCGACTGCGGATCCTTGGTCGCCTATCTACCAGAAAACTCTGCGTGAACTAGGCTCCGAAACTCAGCAGCAATTTAAAGAGAATCGCTTAAAGCCCCAAGTGGTTGATTTAGACATCCGAACCGGCGCTTTGCAATCGGCTGAAGTAGCCGATCCCATCAAGCAGACCGAATATGTCTTGGCTGACGTGCAGGCTGCTAACCCTAAAGCCTTCGACGAGGCTAAGCTGCGGCTGGAAATGCTCGCACTGAAGTATCCGGACGACCCCCACGCCGAAGAATCACTCGGCTTTCTCCTGTGGCGGGCCGGACGCAAAAACGAGGCTGAACAGTGTTTTGCTCGTGCGGTGAAGAACCGCTCGCAGGATTCTGAAGTTTTGTTCTTGCTGGCGCACCTGGAACTCGCCCACGGCGGCTCCGCCGACGAGGCTATGGATTTACTGCAGCGCTCGCTGGCCGAAAAGCCTGAAAATTATAACGCGCTCTTGGAACTCGGTTTTGCGGCGGCCAAAAGCGAAAAGTTTGATCTCGCCGCCGATACCTTGCAGAAAATCACCTCACCGCCGCCAGAAAACGCTTTCCCGATCACCTACACCTTGGCGTATTGCTTATCCGAGCTGAAGCAAAATAATCGGGCGCGCGACGCAGCGGAGCGTTCCCAAAAGATCGCTACCAATCCGCAAGACAAGCAACAGGCCGCGCAGTTGTTGTCCTACATTCAGCAGGAAATGAAAGAAGAGGAAGCGAGCAGGTAACGAGGATGCCCTCTATACACGGATCTTCTCTTATAACCGATATGTCCCGTGAGCCTCGAAACTGTCTCGCAGAGAATCTTGACCTCAACACGAATCGCGCACTATGACTCAAATCATTCTTTCCGTGCAATACGACTGGAGACTGGTCGCCCTTTCTGTTGCCATCGCGGTTTATGCCTCTTACGCAGCTTTTGATTTGGCCGGGCGGATTGCCCGTTCACGCGGGCGTCGCGAGTTCCTGTGGATTGCTTCTGGCGCAACCGCGATGGGTTTGGGCATCTGGGCCATGCAGTGTATCGGAATGCTGGCTCTCATCCTGCCGGTGCCAGTGGTTTATAACGTTCCCATTGTTGCTTTTTCCCTGCTCGCCGCCATCGCTTCGTCCGCCGTTGCGCTCTTCGTCGTGACTCGCAAGGAATTGAGCGAGCCGTATCTCGTCGGTGGTAGCCTCGCGTTAGGCGGTGGCATTTCCGCCATGCATTATTCCGGCATGGCCGCCATGCAGTTTGCTGCCTATCCTGTCTATAATCCCGGCTTCGTGGCGCTTTCCATAGTCATCGCCGTGGTCGCCTCCGGCGCGGCTCTGCAATTAGCCCGCTTGCGAGACCCCGCCAAAAGTTCTTTCTGGATACGCCTTCTAGGTGCATCAGTCATGGGTCTAGCCATCGGTGCCACTCATTACACTGGCATGGCCGCCGTTTCTTTCCGTTACGACCAGACACTCGCTGCCGGAACCAATGCGGTCAGTGGCTCAGGTCTCAGTATTACCGGCATCGCCCTCCTAACCCTGGCCATCTTGGCCCTCAGTATGATTGGCTCGCGAGTCGACCGCAAATTCTCTTTGCAGCGCCAACTGTTGCTTTCCGAACAGGAACGCTGGTTATTAGTCGTCAGTGCCAGCCTCGATGGTCTTTTTGACTTCGATCTTGTCACCGGCCATGTGTTCTACTCTCCTCGCTGGAAAGCCATTCTGGGCTACGGTCCGGATGACCTGGAGCCGATTCACGAAACCTGGCGTCGCTTCATTCACCCGGACGATCGACAAGCCGTAGAAGACAAACTATCGGAATATCTCCGCCTGGCCAAAGGTCCGTTCGAAATGGAGTATCGTGTTTGCCATCGCGATGGCGGCACTCGCTGGATTATGGCCCGTTATCAGGCCGTTTGGGACGATTTGAATAAACCAGTCCGTTTGGTGGGCTACCACTCTGATATCACAGCCCGAAAGCGTACCGAAGAGAGGTTACTCGCTTCCGAAGCCCGTTATCGCGGTCTCTTCGAGGCCAACCCCTTACCCAGTTGGATCTATTCGCCCAACACGCTTTTGATCGAAGACGCTAACCAAGCCGCGATGGATTATTACGGCTGGTCGCGCGATCAATTTCTTGGCTTGAGCGTCAATTCTATGGGCATGCCTGGAGCGCAGCCAGCCATGGATTCCGGCCTCGAGGAGACCGGCGGCCCTAAGGTACCTTGGCGCCTACGCCGTAAGAACAAGAGCGGTATCTGGGTTGAACTGTCCAACCACGAACTCGAAGGCGCCAATTCGCCCGCGCGCCTCATGATCGCTAATGACGTAACAACTCACGTCGTTAATCAGACAAAGGTCGAGCGCGCCAAACACCAACTGGAAACTATCGTCGCCAAAACCACCGAAGAACTCCAAATTGTTGCCGCTCAATGGCACAGTCTCGTAGATGCTCTGCCCCAATTCATTTGGTCTATGCGCCCCGATGGCTTTTGCGACTCCATCACTAATCACTGGGCTGAATACGCTGGCGTGCCTGTCGAGGCCTTATTAGGCTCAGGCTGGCTCGATACCCTACACCCAGATGATCGCCCCATCGTACAGGGCGCTCGCCTAAAGGGCCTTGACTCGGGCGACCCGTATAAAATTGAGTACCGGGTCCGATCAAAAGGCGGAGTCTACCGCTGGCTGAGCGGTCAGGTGATCCCCGTTCGCGCGGCAGCCGATAAGCCAATTATCGGTTGGCTGGGTTCATCCACCGATGTGGAAAACCAGAAACGGCATACCGAACTGCCGAAATCGTCGCCTGGAAAGGAAAGCTGAGATGGCCATCTGCGTGTTCAGGTAAAAACAGCATGATCAAACACCTAGTCATTTCAGTGGTTTCCTTCTTCCACCATCAGCACCACGTGGCGAAGCCTGCTCTAAACATGCAGCTGTTGGAACGAACGTCCAAGCAGTTAACTATTTTCGAAACCAATAAGTTAATCTGCGTGTACCCGATTAGTGCTGCGATGAGCGCAGAAAAATGACGACACAGGAATGTCTAAGCCAAGGCAAACCAGTCAAGATACTGACTCACCCCTGAATCGCTTGCCCTGAAATTGCCTAAACGCGCCGCTTAAGCTTGCTTGAATACAAGGCAGATTGAATCGCACGCAGCAAAAGCGGTCCCGAAACCTGATCTTTTACTAAGTAGTCTTCGCCACCATCTGCCGTAATCTTCGATTCTGTTTCTTCCGCCCCATCGCCCGTCAGCACCAAAACTGGCACTTCCGGCGCAACTTCTCGAACCGATTCATAAGTCTGCGAACCTGAACTCTCGGGCAAACCCAGATCCAGCAGCACCAAATCCACGCCGCCTCTGAGAAGCAGCGCTCGCCCTTCGGTTAAGCACTTGGCCAGTTCAAGCTTGTATCGCCCGTTACCGTAGCTTTCAATCGCAGCCTCAACTAAGAACGCCGCCTCTTCGTTGTCTTCAATCAAGAGAATGCGTTCCTGGACGGTTGGGGTTGTTTCGAGTGTTGCCACGGGCTCCTATTTCACCTAACTCTAACTGCATGTGCCTGCCCCGCTTAATAATTCTCAATTCATCGACAAAAACAAACGCTATGATGCTCTTGTCATGGCTCACGCTGTCGAATTGTCCGCCGCCACGCCTCTTACCGTCCTCCAGGAGGAAGAACGCCTCTTCCAATCCTCCGTCCGCCAGTTCGCCAAAGAACGCCTCGCCCCGCACGTCCGCGCCATGGACGAAGAAGCCCACTTCCGCAAAGATCTCCTCCAAGAGATGTTTCAGCTCGGCCTCATGGGCATCGACATCAAAGAAGAATTCGGCGGCCAAGGCGGGTCCTTCTTTCAATCCATCCTCGCCATCGAAGAACTCGCCAAAGTAGATCCCGCGGCCTCCGTGATCGTCGATGTTCAAAACACCCTGGTAAGCAACGCCATTGAAGCCTGGGGTACCGCCGATCAGAAGCGGAATTACCTCTCCCGTCTGGCCACGAAGAGCGTCGGTGCCTACGCCCTCTCTGAACCCGCCTCTGGTTCCGACGCGTTCGCCCTCACCACAAAAGCCACGACCACCACCGACGGCTTCATGCTTTCTGGCCGCAAACTCTGGATCACCAACGCCGCCGAAGCCGATATCTTTCTGATCTTCGCCACCATCGACCCGAACGCTGGCTACAAAGGCATCACCTGCTTTCTCGTAGATCGCAACAGCAAAGGCTTTAGCGTTGGCAAAAAGGAAGACAAACTTGGCATCCGCGCCTCCTCTACCTGCGAATTGATCCTCGACGATGTCGCCCTTCCCCGCACAAACGTCATGGGTGAAATCGGCAAAGGCTACAAAATCGCCATCGAAACTTTGAATGAAGGCCGCATCGGAATCGCCGCCCAAATGCTTGGCCTCGCCGAAGGCGCTCTCGAACACTCTCTTAAACATGCGCGCGACCGCAAACAGTTCGGCAAACGCATCGGCGATTTCCAAGGCGTCCAGTTCGAACTCGCCGAAATGGCCACTCAAATCGAAGCCGCCCGCCTCATGGTCTACAACGCCGCTCGCTTGCGCGATGCCGGCCTGCCCTTCGTCACCGAAGCCGCCATGGCCAAATACTTCTGCTCCACCATCGCCGAAGACTGCGCCTCTAAAGCCATCGAAGTGCTTGGCGGCGTTGGTTTTACCAAAGATTACCCCGTCGAAAAACTCTATCGCGATGCCAAAATCGGCCGCATCTATGAAGGCACCAGCAACATGCAGCGCGTCACTATTGCCAAAGCTCTGCTCGACACCTAATTAGGGACGGAGGGGACGGAGGGGACGGAGAGATATGACCCCATCGCACAACGATGGGGTCATATCTCTCCGTCCCCTCCGTCCCCAAAGTAACTCACCCTCGCCCGAATCCGTCACAATAGGAGTGATGCTCCACCGATACTCTAGCCTCGCCTTGATCCTGGCCTTTTCTTCCTTTCTGTTTGCCGAGGTCGACAAGAAAGCAGAACCCACCCCCGAGCAGGTTCAGGAAATCATCAAGAAGTTCACCGAAAAGGAAACCGAATTCGCCAAGGCTCGCGAAAACTACACCTACCGGCAAACGGCCAAGCTTGTCGAAACGGCCCCGGCTGGTGGCAGCTATGAAATTGTCGAAGAAGTCAGCTTTGACGATCGCAATAAGCGCACGTCGAAAGTGATCTATTCGCCAGTCCAATCGCTTGAGCACATCATCATGACGCCCGAAGATGAACAAGATCTGCGCAACGTCATGCCTTTCGTCCTGACCGTCGAGAGCCGCGACGAATACAACATCACTTACAAGCGCCGCGAACAGGTGGATGAAATCTCCTGCTACGTTTTTGCTGTCTCACCGAAAGAACTCACCAAAGACCGCAAACGCTACTTTGATGGCGATATTTGGGTCGACGATCAAGACTGGCAAATCGTGAAAACCTTCGGCCGCGCTACTGGTCACCTGGGACGAAACGAAGATCAGCAGTTCCCCAAGTTCGAGACCTACCGCGAGCAAATCGACGGCAAATATTGGTTCCCGACCTACACCTATGCCGATGACACGCTAAATTTTAAGAACGGCGGCTCATTTAGAATTAAACAAACCGTTAAGTACGACCACTATAAGAAGTGGGACTTCAACGCTCATTCGACCATTACCTACGGAAAAGCTGAAGACGCTCCCGCCAACCCGCCGCCTACGAACCCAAAGAACTAACCCCCATGATCAAAGCAGTTTTCGTTAGTGTTTTGTTCCTCGCGCGAATCGTCGCTGCCGCTGAACTCGCCCCGCAACACGTCCGTAACTTCGGCCAAGTCAGCGAAACCCTCTATCGCGGCGGCTCGCCCACCGACGAAGCCTTGCGCGAACTCAAAGCTCTCGGCGTCAGCATGGTCATCGATTTGCGCCAAGACGGCCGCGACCGCGAAGAAGAAAAACGCAAGGTGGAACAACTCGGCATTCATTACGAGCACATCCCGATGCGCTCGATCACCGCACCCACCCACGCCGAAATCCAGCAGGCACTTTCGCTCATTCTTCACGATCCGAAGTCCAAAACTTTCGTGCACTGCCTGCGCGGTAAAGATCGCACCGGGACCGTCATCGCCTGCTATCGAATTCAGCACGATGGCTGGGACAACCGCCGTGCCCTCGAGGAAGCTAAAGAGTATGGAATGAGCCATTTGGAGTGGGCCATGCAGTCTTTTATCCTGCATTTCACCCCGCTCACGCTTCCCGCGCTCACCCTGCCCGGCAACTAACCCTTTCTCCTCAAACTGCGCCATTTTCCAGCTTCGACCCCAAAATGCCGCACTTCACTTATCCCTTGTTATTGCAACGCTGTCCACTGTGTTTTAATGGGGTGAAGCTCAATTCTCAGCATGTCGGAATCACGTCTTAGCCGAAAACTCAGTCGTTCAATGCGGGAATTTAAACTCCTCGCCAAAGGTACGGCTGACACCAATCATCCGATCATGGCGCACATCATTCCGATTCGGCGCTGCAATCTATCGTGCACCTACTGCAACGAGTACGACGATTTTTCCAAGCCCGTACCCCTCGCTACGATGATCCATCGCATCGAACTATTAGGCAAACTGAAAACCGGCGTCATTACTCTCAGCGGCGGCGAACCGCTGCTCCACCCGGAACTCGACGAAATCATCAAGAGCATTCGCCACAACGCCACCTTGGCCGGCATGATTACCAACGGCTACCTGCTTACTGCCGACCGCATCCGCAAGCTGAACGATGCTGGACTGGACTACCTGCAGATCAGCATCGATAACGTCATGCCTGACGACGTCTCTAAGAAAAGCTTGAAAGTTCTCGATAAGAAGCTGCAACTCCTTGCCGAACACGCCGAATTTCACGTCAATATTAACTCGGTTCTGGGCGGCGGCATCAGCACACCCGAAGACGCGCTGATCGTCGGCAAACGCGCCATGGAACTCGGCTTCACCTCCACTGTGGGCATCATTCACGATGGCGACGGTCAGCTCCAACCTCTGGCCGACCGTGAACGCAAGGTTTTCCTCGAAATGAAGAAGTTCGAAAAGAAGCATTTTTCGCGCCTCAACTATTTCCAGGAAAATATCGCCAATGGCAAACCAAGCGATTGGCGTTGCCGTGCCGGTTCTCGCTACTTATATATCTGCGAAGACGGCCTTGTGCACTACTGTTCTCAACAGCGCGGTTTCCCCGCTAAACCGTTAGAAGAATATTCGGTCGCCGATATTAAGCGCGAATACATCACCCAGAAATCGTGTGCGCCGCTCTGCACTATCTCCTGTGTGCATCAAATCTCCTATTTCGATTTCTTCCGCGGCGAACAAACCCTCTCTGTCGAGCCCATTCCGGCAGAACGTCTAGTCACGATCAAGACCTCACACTGATAAAGTGGCGGCATGCCTTACACCGGTCTTGTTGCTGATGCGCGGGTAAGGAAACATGATACCGGCCACGGCCACCCTGAACAAGCGGCTCGCTACTCGGCAGTAATGAACCGGCTGGAGTGGTCGGGGCTTACTCACGACCTGGTACGACTTCCTTCGCGAGAAGCAACAAACGATGAGTTAGCTTTGGTCCACACCCGCCAATACCTCGCGTTAGTCGATGAAGAGGTTGGCCAAAATCGCCCTCACTTGAGCACCGGCGATACCGATATCTGTCTCGAAAGCGCCACCATAGCACGCTTAGCCGCCGGCTGTGTGCTCTCCGCGGTAGACGCCGTTTTCGCCTCCGAAGTTCAAAACGCCTTCTGCGTAGTGCGTCCGCCCGGTCATCATGCCAACGCTCACATGGGCATGGGCTTTTGTCTTTTCAATAACGTTGCCGTTGCCGCCCGCTATGCGTGCCAAAAACATGCCGCCGAGCGTGTCCTCATTGTGGATTGGGATGTCCATCACGGTAATGGCACGCAAGACATTTTCTACCAAGACGGCAAAGTGCTCTTTTTCAGCACCCATCAATCGCCTTGGTACCCTGGCACCGGTGCGCATAACGAAACGGGTTCTGGAAAAGGGGCGGGTAAAATCATCAACTGTCCGCTGTCCGCAGGTTCCGGGATCACGGAAATTGCCGGCGCATTTCGCGAGCGCCTCTTGCCCGCCGCAACCGCCTTCCATCCAGACCTGGTCCTGATCTCCGCCGGTTTCGATTCGCGCATGAACGATCCACTCGGCCACTTCCTCTTGACCGATGCCGATTTCAAGGAACTGACCGCTATGTTGTTGGATATTGCCGCCAACTGTTGCGACGGTCGTCTAGTTTCTGTACTCGAAGGCGGATACAACCTCGAAGGCCTCGCCCTGGCATCCGAAGCCCACGTTCGTGCACTTACCGGCGATATTTAACTGCTCGGTGAACTACCACTCTCAATAGCTGTCACTTCCAAACGACTCGCTGCATCCACCTAATGTGTACCGCGTCGCCTTACTCTTGTGTCTTTCATCTGTAACCTATGCGGCCACGTTAAAACCGGAAGCCGTCCAAGCTTGGGACCGCTATTTAGATTCAGCTAAAGAAAAACTCGCAAAACGGCTTCAACCAAATGAAACATTTCTTTGGCTGGACGAATCCGCAGAGCGCCGTAAACGCGTACTCGACGGTGAGATCGTGGTAGAAGAAACGTACCCTGGCCTAAATAAGAAAGGTCTGGGCGCCGCTATTCATGACTGGATCGGTGCCTCGTTCATCCCGGGTGCAAGAGTCGATGAGGTGATCGCAGTAGTCCGAAATTACGGGCACTACAAAAGCTATTATTCACCCACTGTTCTGCGCTCTCAAACACTTGAACAGAACGGTTCCATAGACCGATTTTCTCTCGTCATGATGAATCAGTCTCTTCTGAGAGTCGCAGTGCAGACCGATTGTCAGGCTATCTATACACGTCTTAGTGAAAAGCGCTGGTATGCCATTTCCATGTCTACGCGAATTCAGGAAATCGAAAACTATGGCGGTAACAGAGAGAATCGCATAAAGGTGGATGAAGGAGGCGGCTATCTTTGGCGTCTCGCCAGCATCACCCGCTTCGCGGAACGGGACGGCGGCGTTTATATCGAAGTGGAAGTCTTAGCTCTGAGCCGTGATGTACCAGCGGCTCTGCGCTTTTTTGTCGATCCTATTGTCCGCCGCGTTTCCAGGAACTCGCTAGTTGAATCTCTCCAGCAAACCGGTAAAGCTGTCAACGAATTACTCGCGGTCGACAAACGCGATCAGTTGGAACGTCCAAGACGTCCGGCTGCCATTCTTGGAATGGCCATCACAAACCCGTAAATCAGGATTGGGAATCGTTTCATATCCGACCAGAACGGCTTCCCGTCGCGGCCTGTTAGCATCGTGCCCTGCCGCATGGCATACCAATTAAAGAGCGATGCAATCGCTGTCATTGCGGTGGAAATCAATACCCCAGTTCTTAAGTTCGGCGTGCCTCTCAGCCAGTGAACGCCAAACTCCAATAGCTGGACCGCCGCTGGCGCCAATACCAAAACAAGCAAGACGGCAAGCCATGGGGGTTCCAGCCGGCGAATCGCCTGTGTGGCCGCGCCGTAAAATCCCGATGTCACCACGCGAAATGCCGTCTCCGCGAACATAGCCGACACGGCCAATCGCCAACCCGCCCGCAGACTCGTCACGAAAAAGATAGGCGCCCGATAAACGGCGCTCATCAAAGCGGCCTTCCAATTCCACAAAACCATTCCCTACCTTTAGAGCATGGCAGTGTTAAAAACCCAATAAAATCGCATGAACCTTGACGTTCCCTGCCAAATAGTCATATCGTTAACGTCATGCACCGTCGACGATTCTTTGGTACTTCCGCGGGTCTCCTTGCCACGCTCGAAAGCGGGTCCCTATTAAAAGCCAACAAAGCTGTTGATTCCATCACCGGCCGTCCTGCCGACACCGTCGCTCGCGACGAAGATTTCTGGTTCAATGTCAGACACGCGTTCACCGTCGATCGCAACATGATTAACCTCAACAACGGCGGCGTTTCGCCGGCGCCCAAGACGGTAATGGATACCGAAATCCGCTACCTCGAAATTGAGAATATGAGCCCCTCCTATTACATGTGGAATGTGCTCGACCCCGGTGTCGAAACCGTGCGCCGTCGTTTGGCGCAAATGTTCGGCGTCGATACCGAAGAAATTGCCATCACCCGCAACGCCAGTGAAGCCAACGAGATTATTCAGCTTGGCATGAAGCTCAATCCGGGCGACGAAGTGATCACCACGAATCAAGACTATCCGCGCATGATCACCACTTGGCAGCAACGTGAGCGCCGTGACGGCATTGTCTTGAAGCAGCTTAAGTGGCCTGTGCCGCCGCCCAGCATGGCTTATTTGACTAAGATGTTCGAAGACGCTATCACGCCGAAAACAAAAGTCATTCACATCTGCCACATCACCAATCGCACTGGCCAAATTTTCCCTGTGAAAGCCATCTCGCAGATGGCGCGCAAGCGTGGGATTGAAACGATTGTCGATGGCGCGCACGCCTTCGCGCAATTTCCGTTCACCCATGCCGATCTCGATTGCGACTACTACGGCACCTCGCTCCACAAATGGGTGCTCGCTCCCATCGGCACCGGCATGTTGTACGTCAAGAAATCCAAAATCGAAAAAATCTGGCCCATGTATGCCGCGCCACCAGAGATGAACGCGAACATCCGCAAGTTCGAAGAGATCGGTACGCATCCAGCGTCGCAGCGCAACGCGATTACCGAAGCACTCGATTTCCACGACAGCATCGGCGCTGAACGCAAAGCAGAACGTTTCCGCTATTTGCGCAAACGCTGGTCGAATCGCCTGCGCGAACTGCCCGGCGTGAAAATCCTGAATAGCGAAGACCCGGAACAGTCTTGCGCCATCGGGTTTATTAGCGTCGATGGTTTTGATGCGCCGAAGCTCTCGGCTTATTTGTGGTCTAAATATCGGATTTGGACCGTGGCTATCGTCACTCCTGGTGAATACCAGGGGCTTCGCATCACGCCGAACGTGTACACAACCATGGAAGAGATAGACACGTTTACCAACGTGATGGAAAAGATCATTAAGAACGGCAGCATTCCGTCTTAGCTTATTCGTGGCGTAGCGCTTGAATCGGATCGATCCGCGCTGCGCGCAACGCTGGTAACAAAGAAGCAATCACGGCCGCCGCCAGCAAAACGGCGGCCGCAATGACGTAAGACAAAACATCATGCGGCGCGACTCCGAAGAGCAGACTCTTCAGCATTTCACTCGCGTACCAAGCCGCACCCAAACCTGCCGCCACCCCGGCGCCGACGAGTTTCACAGAACGCAGAATTGCGTCCCAGGCAATGCCGTGCGGCTCTGCGCCCAATGCTAAACGCACGCCAATCTCCTGCGTGCGGCGTGCCGTTTCCTGCGCCATCAATCCAAAAATTCCGAGTGCCGACAGTGCCAGCGCTGCAACAGCGAAAGCGCCAACCAACAGTGCGGCCATGCGAGGCGCGGAACGCGTTTCAGCGGTACGTTCGTCAAGCGTAGTCACCGGCGAGAAGATCCAGCTCTGGTTGACTGTTTGGATTTGATCATGAACGTAGCGGGACAGGTCGGCGAGCGGTCGCTCAGTACGCACAACAAAGTTCATCAAAGGCCAGTAAGTCGCTCCCCACGGCACATACACTTCGGCGGCCGGTTCAGGATCTGTTGCGCGTGAAGGCACCGAACCCACCACACCAACGACCCGAAACCAGCGCGGCTCGCCATGCACCGCAGGTCGCGCGATCTCATGTCCCACGGGATTCTCACCCGCGAACAGCAGCGTGGCCAGGCGCTGCGAGATCAGTGCCTCGTGCGGTCCGTTGATTCCTTGCCAGTCGCGATAAACCCTTCCCGCTAATAACGGCAGTCCGCTGGCCGCGAAGAAGCCTGCGCTCGCGGTGCGATAACCAAACTCTTTCTCCGCCACGAACGAGGATAACGTCTGTCCGCGCACTTGAATCGGGTTCGATTGACTCCCGCCGTGCAGCGGCAAGCGATCCACCACGCCAGCAGATATGGTCCCTGGAAATGAATTCAAACGAGTGAGCGTGTCAGTGGCAATCGAATTCAAAACACTGCTATCGGTATCCCAGGGAAGCTCCAGCGTGAATGTATAAGCGTGAGCGGAATTGAAGCCCGCGGTCTGCGAACGTATTTTGAGGAAACTATCGGCTAACAGAGCGGCCGTAACCAACAACACCACCGAGCAAGCCACTTCGGAAATCACTAAGACACCGCGTAGCGCGTTCTTCCTGCTGCCAATGCTTGCGGCGCTGCCGTCTTTGAGTGCGTCCGTTTGCGCGCCAGATGCGAACTGCCAAGCCGGCAGAGCGCCAAATACCATTGCCGCGCTCAACGCGAGCCCAACACCGCAAAGTACAACTCGCAGATTCACCGAAACGGCAGCGAGATGCGGAACTTCCGACGGCAGTGCCGCCCTCAAGACATCCACGCCTCCATACGCTAACAGCAGGCCCAAGAGGCAGCCCGCGCCCGCCAGGATCAAACTCTCGGCGAAGAAGAGTCTCACTAATCGTCCATAACCCGCGCCCACCGAAACACGAATGGCGGCCTCGCGACGGCGCACCAAACCACGCGCCAAAAGCAACCCCGCAATGTTCAGGCAGCCAATCAATAAAACACTGGCTACCGCGCCAAACAGAACGAGCAGCGGCTTTCTCACGCTACTCGAAACACGATCGGCCAACGGTGTAAGTTGCACTGTAATTTCGCGGTCGCTCGCCGGGTATTGCCGGGCCAGACGCGCCGCCAGAACATCCATTTCAGACTGAGCTTGCGGCATGGAAACGGCCGCTCCTAGACGCGCCACAATACCAAGAAAGCGCGCGCCGCGATTCTCGTTTTGGACTTCCCGTGGAGCCGGCGTCCAGACATCCGTGTCTTCGGGATAGTCCAGATCGCGCGACAGTATCCCAATGATTTGGTAGGCCGTTGGGCCCAGCCGCACACTTTGTTTCAACACACTCGGATCTGAATGAAAGCGCTGGCTAAAAGCTCTTGCCGTCAGCAGCGCCACCGGTTGACCCGCTGCGTGCATTTCATC
Source organism: Bryobacterales bacterium (assembly GCA_963749105.1). Taxonomy (GTDB): domain Bacteria; phylum Acidobacteriota; class Terriglobia; order Bryobacterales; family Bryobacteraceae; genus Bog-105. The sequence continues at coordinate 183,006 of CAVVLT010000028.1, forward strand.
TTTCGTAAAGCTGCGGCCCGTTTGCACGCTGGCTTGAAGCACCCCATTCAGGTTGCCCATTGTGCGCAGAACTTGCAGTGAAACCGGACCTTGTGGACTAATCCAAACGGCATTTTCGGCATAGTATCCGCCCACCGCGCTGAAGGAGTGTGCGGTTCCATAGTCCGCCAGCCGCGCCGGGTTGCCGCCGGATTCATTGCGACCCTTGGAATAATCCTGCACCCAAACTATGCGATTCGGATCGCGTGCCGTGAGTGGATGCAGCAGCGCGGCATCGAGCACACTAAACAGCGCAGTCGTCGCGCCAATCCCAACCCCCAGCGTGACAATCGAAACAATCGTAAATCCACGATTACGCCGCAACGTCCGCAAGCTGTGCCGGAAATCCTGCACAATATTTTCGAACCACGCCCAGTTGCGCGCGTCGCGGCATTCCTCTTTATGCAGCGTGACATTGCCGAATTGCCTCCGCGCCATCAGCGCCGCTTCCGGTTCCGACATTCCTTGCCGCACGAATTCCTCGGCTTGTTTTTCGACGTGATAGCCGACCTCGTCATCAAGCTCCTGGTCTACCGCCGATGAGTGAAGTAAACTGCGCAAGCGAAGTGTCAATTTCTCAAACATGCTAGATCCCCGTCAGTCGCACCACGCCGTTAATCGCACTGGAAAGGCGTTCCCAGTTCTTGCTCTCGCGTTCCAGTGCGCGCTTGCCGGTGGTCGTAAGCGCATAAAACTTTGCGCGCCTGTTGTTCTCGGTGACCTGCCAATCGGCTTTGATCCAGCCTTCTTGTTCGAGCTTATGCAGGGCAGGATAAAGCGACCCGTCGCTGACCTGCAGCACGTCGCTCGATATCTGTCGCAATCGTTGACCGATCGCCCAACCATGCAAAGGTTCCAGCGCCAGAATCTTGAGAAGCAGCAGGTCTAAAGTGCCCTGCACCAGATCGGTCGGTTTACTCATATCGGTTACCAAGGGTAGAATAACATGCGTCCCCTCGGTAAGCAAGGGAAGAGCCACGTGAGCGTTGAAAAAATCGCGCCTGAGATATATTGATCGAGACATGCGCATCACTCGTAGAAAGTTTGCCGCTGGCCTCGTCGCTTCTGGAGCGCTAACTCCGCTGGCGCGCGGCTTCGCAGGAACCCCGGCATTTGAACCTAACTGGCAATCCATTGGCGAACATCAGGTGCCCGCTTGGTATCGGAACGCCAAGCTTGGAATTTTCATTCACTGGGGCCTCTACTCAGTTCCAGCATGGGCTACCACATCCGGTGAACTCGGGAAAGTCGATCCCGCCAAGTGGTTCACGGACAACGCGTACGCCGAGTGGTATCTAAACACGCTGCGCATCAAAGGCTCACCCGGCTATGAACACCACATTGCCACTTACGGCAAGGATTTCGACTATTATCAATTCGCACCGCTCTTCAACCGCAACACGGCTAAGTGGGACCCGCAGAAATGGGCCAGCATTTTCAAGAAAACTGGCGCTCGCTACGCCGTACTCACCACCAAACATCACGACGGCTTTCGCCTATGGCCGAGCGCGGTACAAAATCCGCATCGCAAGTCTTCTGAAATTACTGCGACGCGCGACCTGGCTGGCGAGTTGACCTCGGCTGTGAGAGGCGCCGGCTTGAAAATGGGTCTGTACTATTCGGGAGGTCTGGATTGGACTTTTACCGAAGAGCCCATTGTCACTATGAAGGATCTGATGGCAAGAGTTCCGCAGACGGAGGAATACGCACGCTATGCGGACGCTCATTGGACCGAACTGACCGACCGTTATCAGCCCGCCGTGATGTGGAACGACATCAATTATCCAAAGGCCGGCAAGATCCCCGAGTTATTCGCCCACTACTACAACACGGTTCCCGAAGGCGTCATCAACAATCGCTTCGGTGTTCAGTTTTCCGACTTCACGACGCCCGAATACGCCAAGTACGACAAGATCACCGAAAAGAAATGGGAGTCGTGCCGCGGCCTTGGTTACAGCTTCGGCTACAACCAGGCGGAAGGGCCAGAGCAGGTAATTGCTCCCGACAAGTTAGTTTGGCTGCTGGTAGATATTGTCAGCAAGAACGGCAACTTACTGCTCAACATCGGCCCAAGGTCGGATGGATCAATCTCCGAGATCCAGCTGGGTCGCCTGGACAAGCTCGGGGCGTGGCTCGCCATCAACGGCGAGGGCATTTTCGATAGCCGACCATGGGTCAAGGCGTCGAGTTCGCCCGACGTTCGCTTCACGCTCAAAGATAACAGTGTGTACGCCTACCTCCAAACGCAACCGAACTCTGACTCGATTTCGATACCCGGGATCAAAGCGGTCGCAAACACACAGGTCAGATTGCTCGGCGCGGAACATGACAGTGAATGCAAGCAGCAAGGGAACAAACTCATCGTCTCTACAGCTCGAACTTCCAGCCCCGCTGGTTATGCGATCGGACTACGAATCACACCCCCGCCCGATTCAGTTTGAAACATCAACTCGCTATAGTAATGGTGAATTCAGCTTGGCTTAAAATAGCGAGGCGTCTGACCACACTATGTCAGTTAGGATGAAGGATATAGCGCGTGATCTTGGAGTTTCCGCAGTAACTGTGTCGAAGGTGTTGCGTAACCACCGCGACATTGGCTCCGAAACCCGTGAGCGCGTTTTGCAGCGCATTAAGGAGCTGAACTACCAGCCCAATCAAAATGCGCGCGCTCTGGCAACCGGCAGAACGCATCTTGTCGGTCTGATCGTACCCGACTTGCTGCACCAGTTTTTCGCCCAAGTCACCAAGGGTGTCTCGCGGACGCTCCGAGCCCAGGGTTACGGTCTGATCATTGCCTCTTCCGAAGAAAATCCCGAGTTTGAAAAGCAGGAGATCGATCAAATGCTGGCCCGGCACGTAGATGCGCTGATCATCGCATCCACGCAAAAAACGGCGCAAGCATTCAAGCGGATCACCGCGCGGCGGACCCCTTACGTACTCGTCGATCGCAAGCCTGAAGGACTGCTTGCAAACTTCATCGGCACCGACGATCTCAGAGCAGGAAAGCTAGCTACCGACCACCTGATTTCCAAGGGCTGCCGCCGCGTTGCCTACATCGGCGGAGATTATCTTAGTACTGCGTCCGACCGTCTCGCCGGCTATCGGGAGTCGCTCCTTGAACATGGTTTCCAAGTGCCGCAAAAATATATTTTCCTTCGCACCCAACTCGACGACGCAGCCGTAGCCACCGGCTATCGTGGCATGCAAGCGCTTCTCAAACTCAAACCCCGGCCCGACGGCGTCTTCTGCTTTAGCGACCCCATCGCCACTGGTGCGATGCAGGCGATTTTGGAGCATGGTTTGCGCATCCCGGAAGACGTCGCCCTTGTCGGTTGCGGAAATGTTCTCTATGCAGCCGCCTTGCGCGTCCCACTCAGCAGCGTGAATCAAGAGAGTGAAACCATGGGTGAGTGCGCGGCGAAAATGGTGTTGGAACTGGTCAATCACAACGGCAAAACCGAGCCTCGCGAGATGCGCTTACGGCCCGAGCTCGTGGCGCGTGCCTCGAGTGATCTCTAGCTCGTTGCCGCTTGCTCGCGCGGGGAATGACCGAACGGGAACGTAGGTAACACTTTAGTCCGGAGCCGAGCCGTGACCATGAGGGAGCGGTCTATGCAAGCTCGTCGATGATAACCTAAACTCTGTCCCATGCCCGTCGCCTCTAAAATCGGGCCCATCCCTTTTATTGTTGCTGCTCTCTTCTCTGTGGGTGCTTTTGAACACCCCCAGTTTGTCGATCTGACGGAACGGTCCAAAATCTCCTTCGTAAATCACGCCAGTCATACCTCGCGCAAATATCTGCCGGAGACAATGGTAGGCGGTGTCGCTATGCTCGACTACAACAACGACGGCCTGCTGGATCTTTTCTTCGTCAACGGCGCCCAATTGCAAGATCCCATGCCACGCGCCATTGCGCCCGACAAGTCGGATCCGCAGTACTGGAACCGGCTCTATCGGAACAACGGCGACGGTACGTTCACAGATGTCACCGAAAAAGCCGGCGTCCAGGGCGAAGGGTTTGGCATGGGCGTCGCGGTAGGAGATTATGATAACGACGGATTTCCCGATCTCTACGTGACCGCCGTCGGCCACAACCTCCTCTATCACAACAATGGCGATGGCACGTTTACCGACGTAACAAAAAACGCGGGCGTAGGAGGCAGTGGCTGGTCCGCTGGCGCCATGTTCGTCGACTATGACAAAGATGGGCTGCTCGATCTTTTTGTATCCCGTTATCTGACTTGGGACTTCTCGAAAGATCTTTTCTGCGGCCAAACGAAACCCGGTTTTCGCGCCTACTGCCATCCCGATCAATTCCCTCCAGTCACTCACCTGTTGTTCCACAACGAAGGACATGGGAGATTTCGCGATGTGTCGGCAGAGAGTGGCATCGCAAAGTCGCCGGGCAAAGGTTTGGGCGTCGCTTTCAATGATTACGATCGCGATGGCTCGCCCGATATTTTGGTGGCCAATGATTCAGTCGCCCAACAACTCTTCCACAATCTGAAGAACGGCAAATTCGCAGAGGTAGCGGTTGCCGCCGGCGTCGCCTATGACGAAGATGGAAATGCCTTCTCAGGCATGGGTATTGATTTTGCTGATTTTGATAACGACGGCTGGCCTGACGTCTTCGTCAATGCGCTCGCTAAGCAGAAGTATGCGCTCTTCCACAACCATGCAGGCACGTTCGAATACGTCTCCGGACGTAGCGGTTTGGGCGCTGCCAGCGTGTCACATTCGGGCTGGGGTGCAAAATTCGTCGACTACGACAACAGCGGATTGAAAGATCTCTTCGTGGCTCAGGGTCACGTCATGGACAATATTCAACTCACGCAGCCCGACGTCCGATACCTGGAACCGCCTTTGCTTCTCCGCAACGTTCCCCCGTTCTTTCGCGATGTCTCCGGGCAAAGTGGCGACATCTTTTCGCGCCCGCTGGCGGCTCGCGGCGCTGCTGTCGGTTATCTGCACAATAATGGCTTAGTGGATATTGTTCTGAACTGCAACGAGCAAGCCGCCGTTTTGTTGGAATGGACCGGAACCTCTAACCACTGGCTCACGGTTGACACAGTCGGCACGCGCAGCAACCGCGATGGCATCGGCGCGCAAGTCCGCATCGTTACTGAAGATGGCAAAGCGCAGTATGGCTTGGTGAGTACCGCTGGCAGCTATCTTTCTGCCAGCGACAAACGCGTGCATTTCGGCTTAGGTAACAACAGCGTCGTAAAATCGCTTGAGATTCAATGGCCAAGTGGTATCACGCAGAAGTTGGTCGACATAAAGGCCGATCAAGTCTTGGTCGTGCACGAGAATGCGCAATAAGTTGACAATCGTCTTGTTGTTCACCGGTCTCTTGCCTGCGCAGGATGCTGACACCATCATTCTCAAAAATGACGAGCGGAAATTTACCGTCCTTTCGCAAATTGACAATCCAAGCGAGGCTGCCGCCTTTCTCGCCATACTCAAGACAACCGAACCTGCCCGCCGCTACGAACTCGCGAATCATTTCGTGAATCAATATCCGCAGTCTTGGCTGTTGCCGCAAGCCTACGATGTGGCCGCACGCAGCGCCATCGATCTCGAAAAATATGATGAGTCTCTCGCTGCCGGGCGTCTTTCGTTGCGCTTGCTCCCTGAGAATCCGTCGCTCCTCATCTTGCTGGCCAACGTCGAGGCACAGCGCGGCTTCCTCGATAAAGCTGTAGCGGACGCCAGCAACGCACTCGAGTATCTGGCCGAGATCGAGCGACCTCCCAATCTGAGTCAGAAAGAGTGGAACGCTTTGAAGCCACAGTTGAAAGCCTCGGCATATTTCGCTCGCGCCCGAGCCGAAGCTTCGCAACCTGCTTCGAACGGCACCCCAAGCGCCTTTAACGATTTGAACAACGCGGCTGCCTGGAACAACGATGATGCCGAAGTTTTCTATCTTCGCGCCATCGTCGAACTCCGCTTAAAGAAAACGGAAGATGCAGCCGCCGATTTAACCTTCGTACTAAACAACTCGCCAATCTTGCATGAAAAAGCGCAGCGAATTTTAGCGCTTTTGCCTAAACAGTCTCCGCAAGCGCGGGCGATTGATATCAGTTTGCGACGTGAGCCACAGGCTGATCCATACCCAAGCGTCCTCGCCGCCGGATACGCTGGTCCTGAAGCTTGTCGAAATTGTCACGCGTCTGAGTATGCCGCTTGGCAGCAAACCGGCATGGCTCGAATGCTCCGGCCCTATCGCCGTGAAAATGTCATCGGCGATTTCTCAGCAAACTATGAACCCGAGCTCATTCGCATGGGAATCGAAAAACGTCCTTACTTCGAAATCGCCGGCCAAGCAGGTTGGCAGCGTTTCTATGTCGATTTCACCATCGGTTCAAAATGGCAGCAAGCCTACATTACAAAACTGCCCGACGGCCGTATGCAGGTTCTCCCAATCGAATACAATGCGCCTGAAAAGCAGTGGATTAACTATTGGCAGATGATCGACCCGCCCGACAGTCCGCGCGTCGACATCGCCAATTTCACCAAGCTTACTTCCGCCACGAACTATCAACAGAACTGTGCCATTTGCCACACCAGTCAACTCAAAGCAGATAAAACCATGGAACACGCCACTTATCTGCAGCCAGGAATCGATTGCGAAATGTGCCACGGCCCTTCCGCATGGCACGCCAGGAATGCGGTGAAGGGTAAGCTGGAACACGCCAATGCGGTCGAGCCTCCTTTCGATTTCCGCCACGCCACGAATCGCGACGCCGTCCGCGTCTGCGCTCAGTGCCACCGTCAAAGTGCCGTCCGCGAAATTGGTGATGGCGGGGAAATGAACTATTCCACCAAAGGCAGTTTCATTCCGGCCGCCTGGATGCGGCCTCTCGACGCGTTTTCAAGAAAGGCCTTCTACAAAGACGGCCGCTTTCGCGAAACCACTTTCATTGTCGAGGCGTTCACTCGCTCCGCTTGCTACCGGCGCGGAACTGCACAATGCGCCACCTGCCATTCTCCACATCTCGAAAATTTCGTCGCCAACCCAACTTCTCTGAAATACCGAAACAATCCGAATGAGATGTGTCTTTCTTGTCATGCAAACTTTCGCGATCGCGCCGCCCAACATAGCCATCACGCGGCAAACAGCGAAGCGAGCCAGTGCGTCTCCTGCCATATGCCGAAGGTGATGAATGCTCTTCTATTCAAGGCGCGCTCGCATCAAATCGAAGTGCCTACCGCCGATTTAACGGAACGCTTCGGCCAGCAGGAAAGCCCCAACGTTTGCTTGACGTGCCACGCGACCCAAACTCCTGGCTGGGCGAAGGAGCAACTTGCTTCATGGCGGCACTAACCACGCGCGTTCTGCTCGCTCTTGCCGCTATATCCCTCGGTCTCGCCCAAACCCCAAAATCCTATGTCGGCTCTAAAGCTTGCTATGGCTGCCACGCGGCCATCTACCAATCGTTCACCCACACCGACATGGGACACTCCATGTCCCTGGCAACCGATTGGAAAACCGACACTCTCCCAGCCGAGGCGACTCTCGGCCAGCCCGGCACATCCCATGTTTTCTCCGTTTCCCACAAAGACTCAGGCTGGTTCGAAAGCGAATCTGAAACCGGCGTCTTCAACTTCGAACAGCAACTCGCCTACACCGTCGGCTCCGGTGCGAACGGCTTATCGTTTCTCATTCGCCGCGGCAACTATCTCTTTCAAGCGCCTCTTTCCTACTACTCGAGAACTCACAAGTGGGACTTCTCCCCCGGCTATGAACAAGTCGACCTTGGATTCAGCCGTGCGGTTTCTCCAGCGTGCATCAACTGCCACGCTGGCCGCATTTCTCCGCTAGAAAATAGGCCCGGCGCGTACTCCGACCCCGCGTTTCCCGAACTCTCCATCGGTTGTGAGAACTGCCATGGGCCCGGAGACGCTCATGTCAAGTCAATCGGTAAACGCGCCGGCACAATTGTGAACCCAGCAAAACTTTCGCCCAGGCTGGCCGAAAACATATGCATGAACTGTCATCAAGTGGGCGATACGCGCGTTCTCCAACCGGGAAAGAGCCTCACCGATTTCCGTCCCGGACAGTGGCTTTTCGATACCGCAGTCATTCTAAAGCAACCCGCGCACTCCGCTGAGCAACGCGAGGCCGATCTTCTCGAACACTACTCTGCCATGCAAGCCAGCCGCTGCTTCCGCGCGAGTAACGGCAAACTCGGCTGTCTGACATGCCACGATCCGCACGTTCAACCCCGCCGCGACGAAGTGGCCGGTTACTATCGCGCCAAATGTCTTACTTGCCACGACGTCCAAAGCTGCTCGCTGTCTATCAAAGTTAGAGAGTCGCAAAATCCTCCCGATGATTGTGCCGCGTGCCACATGCCAAAGCGCAGCGTTCAGCAAATCTCCCATTCCGCTTTGACCAACCATCGCATTCCAGCGCGCGACGGCGAGTCAATTCCGCCGCTCGTTCTGACTGAGATCGCTGGTCTCGTCGTTGTCAACCCACCTCCCAATCGATCCCCCAATCTATCCAAGCTGACGCTGCTGCGCGCCTACGGAGAACTCTCTCAAAAGAATCCCGAATATCAGCAACGCTACTCGGATCTGCTCGATGAACTCAGCATGACTCAACCACAGGACCCTTTCGTACAAGGCGCCTTAGGGCATAAAGCCTTCGCCGAAAATCGCAGTGCAGAGGCGGTCGCCTATTTAAAACATGCCTTGCCGCTGGATAACGCTGCCGTCTATCTGGAATTGGGACAAGCGCTCGCCAAACTCGGCCAGACCGAGGAGTCGATAGAATATCTAAAAAAAGGCATGGCAATGGACCCGTTCAACTCGGTCATGCAACGAACTCTGATCGTGCAGTACATCAATCAAAAGTCCTACCGCGAAGCGCGCTCTCTCATGGAGCAGTATGTGGCAACCTTCCCCGACGATGCATTCATGCGGAACATGCTGTCGAGAGTGAGTCCATGAGGAGGCTGCTTACACTAGCTTGTCTCTCTTCCCTTGCTCTGGCGCAATGCCATGGTCCGGCAAATATCGAAAACGCCATCAAGAGAGCACCCACTGGCGAGGCTTATAGCGCGCTCGGCGCATATTTTGCACAAAATAACCGGCTCGATTGCGCTCTATCGGCCTTTGAAAATGCGGTGAAACTTAACCCGGCATTATGGGAAGCGCATTTCAATTTCGGCTTGGCTCTTATGAGCAAAAAGCAGCCCGAAAAGGCAGCGTCGCAGTTTCGCTTAGCTGTGAAGTACAAGCCGGATTCGGTTCAAGCCCACAACGCCCTCGCTCTGGCATTACAGGCAAGCAATCACCTCGACGATGCTGAAACTGAACTCAACAAGTCGCTCCAACTAGATCCGCAATCAGCCGACACACTCGCGCGTCTGGGCGAATTATATTCGAGCGAACGCCGTTACAACGCCGCCATCCAGCGGCTCCGTCAAGCCTCTACCCTGGCGCCTTCAGACGCCGATCTGCAAATCGAGTTGGCTGTTGCCTATTCCAACAACGGAGACACCGCGCAAGCCATTCAAATCCTCTCTGGCTTAACGCAAGCACAGTCAAATCTCGCTTCAGCTCACTTCAATCTGGCCACTATATACGCCAACGAAAAGCAGTTTCGTGAAGCAGCCGATGAGTATAGCGCCACTCTTAAGCTCGAACCGGAGAACGACATCGCGCGCCTCTCCCTTGCCAAAGCCTATGCCAGTATTGCGAATTTTGAAAACGCATTCCCCGTCGTCAGCGATTATGTGAGGCGCAAACCCGCCGATCCCGAAGGCCATTATTTACTAGGCAATGTTTATCGAGGGATGGGGCAGTACCCTGCTGCCGAACGCGAATTGCGCGTGGCCGTCGCTGGCCTCGACGAATACGGTCCGCACTACGATCTCGGCTTTGTTCTATTCAAAGAAGGCAAACCCAAAGAAGCTTTCCCACAGCTGCAGCGCGCCATTCAAATCAGGCCCGATTCCGCCGAAGCTCACTTCCAACTTGCTAACGTTCTGAAGGCGCTGAACCTTCCGGCAGAAGCCAGCAAGCAATTAGGCGAATTCCGCGAGCAGAAGCGACAATCCGTAGACGAAAATATGGCTGCTGCCGCCGGCAACGATGCCAATAATCTGCTCACCCAAGGCGACGCCAAGGCCGCTGCCGAACGCTATCGCAACGCTCTGAGTCTCGATCCGAAAAACGCCAAGACGTGGTTCAACCTTTCCATCGCGCTCGGTGAACTCGGACAGCGCAACGAACAAAGAAATGCGCTGGAAAAGGCTATCGAATTCGACCCATCTCTCGCCATCGCTCACAACCAACTCGGGTTGCTCGATGCCGCGGACGGAAAGCCATCCGCCGCCGAGTTGCATTTCAGGAAGGCCGTTGATCTCGATCCGCAATCCGCCGACGCCGAAAGCAATCTTGGCACGCTATACGGTAGAACGGGACGCACGCAAGAAGCCGAAGGTCTCCTCAGAAAAGCGCTCGAAGACAATCCTAAATTGCCCGAGGCGTCGCTAAACTTGGGTCTGATTTTAGCCAGTGAAAATCGCCTGGGAGAATCGGAAACGTATTTGCGTAAAGCTCTGGCCCTGGCTCCAGGCAACGCCACTGCCGCGAACGCATTGGGAATGGTGGAAGCCAAAATGAAGAAGTCCGACTCTGCTCTGGAAGATTTTCAGAAGGCGGTCGCGCTCGAGCCAAAGTCCGTCGAAGCGCATTTAAATCTCGGCATCGCCTTGGCCGATCAATACCAACTGAACAAGGCGCTTGAAGAATTCACCACCGCTGAAACTCTGTCGCCACAGACCGCCGCACCGCGCTACAATCGAGGCCGCCTCCTGGCCGATCTCAACCGCTATGACGAAGCGCTACCTGAGTTGAAGCTGGCCTGCGAACGCAGTCCCAAATTTGCCGCATCGTTCTACTTACTCGGACTCGCCAACACCAAATTGGGCAACTATTCCGACGCTGTCACCGCGTTTGCGAGGTTCGTCGAACTCGAGCCCCACAATGCCGATGCCTATTTCCTCGCCGGGCAAGATCTGCAACGCCTGGGACGAACTTCAGAAGCCATTGAGTATTGGAAGAAATGCCTTGACTCCGATGCAAACCAGACCGAAGCTTTGTACAACCTGTGGCGTGCCTTAGCCAAATCAAATTCTCCCGAGGCCGCCTCTTACCAGGAACGCTTCAAGCGCGCCCAAAAAGATAAGCAGATCACGACCCAAGCCGGCCAGCTTGGAAATTTCGCCCTTGCTTCGGCTGCTCGCGGCGACTATCAAGCCGCCATTTCCCAATTTCAGGAGGCAGTCAAGGAGTGCGGCGAATGCGAATCGCGTGCCGACCTGCTGAAGGATTTAGGGCTGATCGAATGCAAGAGCGGCGATATCGAACATGGTCAACAGCATCTGCTCGCCGCTAAGTCTCTTAAGCCTACCGATCCCGATATCGGACAGGCCTTGGTAATAGTGAGCAAGATTCGCCGTCAACCCTAGGCCTGAAATCGGTCCAGAGTTGGCCTTTGGGCTACACCCAATGGGCTATTGACTTTTGGCAAGAAAATCGCTTGCGCGTGGCTGTGACCTGTGATAGGATCGCATTACTTTACCGCAAAAGTAATCGGTAAATTGCTATATTTCAGCGGCCGAGGTCTCGCCGTGCAAAAGAGGGAACCCATGTTGCGATTCTTTTCACGATATAAAATTTGCAGTCTCGTAATTTTCCAGATGGCCTTAGTTGCGCTGTTCATCGCGCCTTCGGCCTATTCTCAACAATCGTCTGCCACCGTAAACGGCACGGTTAAAGATCAAAGCGGCTCCGTCGTAGAGGGAGCCACGATCACTCTCACCAACCTCGACACCACTATCGCCCGAAGCACGGTGAGCAATACGGCCGGCGACTATGTGTTCATCGACGTACTGCCTGCCGTTTACACTCTGAAGATTTCAAAGACCGGTTTCAGCACTCAAACGCAAGCGGGCGTTCGCTTGAACGTGAACCAGACGGCAACTTTGAACTTCACGCTTGCCGTGGGTTCTACTCAGCAGTCGGTCACCGTTGAAGCTGCGGCTGTAGCTATCGAATCCTCCACAGCCGAACTTGGCACGGTCATTAACGAACAAGCGGTGAAAGATCTACCCCTAAATGGCCGCAATTTCACTCAATTACTCACTCTCACACCTGGCGCCAGTCCGATCAGCGTGGCACAAAACTCGGGCGGCGGCGGCGGCTTCGCTGGTAATGCCGTTGGGTCATTCTCATTCCCGGCGCTCAATGGTCAGCGCAACCGCAGCAATATGTTCCTGATGGACGGCGTGGTCGATTTAGGATCTTTTATTGGTAACTACAACGTTCAACCCATCATCGACACGGTCCAGGAATTCAAGGTTCAGTCACATAACGATTTGTCGGAGTTTGGGCAAGCACCTGGCGGTATCGTAAACGTTGCTACTAAGTCGGGTACTAATGCCTTCCATGCCAGTGTTTGGGAGTTTGTAAGAAACGATATATTCGACGCCAATGGTTTCTTCGCTAACAGTTTTGGCTCTCCTCGCAATGCTTTGCGTCAAAATCAATTTGGTTTTGCGGGCGGTGGCCCGGTATTGATTCCAAAGCTGTATAACGGCAGGAATCGCACCTTCTTTTTTGGCGGTTACGAGGGTTACCGTCGCAGCGTGGCATCCTCAAGTACTGGTCTGGCTCCCACGTCGGCGCAGCTAGGCGGTAACTTTCAAGGATTCAATACGATTTATAACCCAGTCACGGGTACCCCATTTCCGAATAATATAATCCCGTCCAGTTCCATAAATCCCATAGCGGCGGCCTATGTCGCGGCGAATTACCCCACCGGCCCTTACTCGGGAGGAAAAACCAATTACTTCAACAATGCTCCCAACCACCTTAACCAAGATACCTGGCAGGTTCGCGTAGATCAGAACTTCGGCGAACACGATAGTATTTTTGCGAGAGTCTCTCAATACAACGAACCGCAGAAGGGCAATCTTGGTTACGCCGGAGCTACTAACTTCGCCAACGACTACGGCTCGAATGGCGTTATCCACGAGATCCATACGTTCAGCCCAACCACGGTAATGGACGCATTTTTCGGACGTAATTTAGGCAACGCCGATACCGGCCAGACTCCGCTGGGAGGTACTGCTCTTACCGGCACCTTGCTTTCGTTGGGCGTCTCTCCCAACTTCATCGGCAACTTTGTAGGCCAAACGACTCCATTTATTCCTTCGATGAGTTCTTCTGGGTATGTTGGAGGAAGCGGACAGAGTGTCCAGGATACACGTTACGCTGACGATTGGACGTTCGGCGGCAGCTTCACAAAAATCCTAGGACGGCATACCTTGAAAATGGGCGTGAATTTCGCGACTAACAACACGGTCTCGCCAATATTCTACGACCAGGAAAATTACTCAGCAGTGCCGACCCAAAACGTCGCCAATCCCAAGGGTACGGGCGATCCCTTTGCGTCTCTTTTACTTGGTTTGCCTGAAGGCGCTAACCGCAGAAACGTCCTCGAAACCGAACATGGCGGTTGGGTGAACGGCGGATACTTTCAAGACGAATTTAAGATCAATTCTAAGTTAACTTTGAACCTTGGGCTCCGCTGGGATGTTACTCTCTGGCCAATCTACGGCACGGCCGGCACTCCTGACGGTTATGTGGGTGATGTTGACTATAATAACGGAACTTACATTCTGGCCCGTGTCCCTCCGGCTTGCAGCGCAACTCAGGGCTTCCCTTGCATACCTGGCGGAACGCTGCCAGCAAACGTTGTAGTAACCAGCCACAGCAACGGCTCCATTTATACAAACGACCACAGCAATTGGCAGCCGCGCGTTGGTTTGGCCTATCGCTTGACCGATAAGACGGCACTCCGCGTCGGCTACGGTCGTTTCTACGATAACTGGAACGCCGTGATCCAGTTGGGTCAAAATTACGAAGGGACCTGGCCCGACATCGGCCAGCTCATTGCCAACAACTTGAATCACCCCGGCACCACGGCGGCCAGTATTGGCAATCCTTTCAATCAGACATCTAGCGGCGTGATTTACCCAGCGGCTTCGCCTTTCCTCAATTCCGGTTTCGAAGATTGGTATATAGATCCAGGGAAATACAAAATGCCTTATTCAGACCAGTGGAACGTCGGTATAGAGCAAGGACTGGGAAGCAATATCGTTCTTTCGCTCTCCTACGTTGGTGCTCACGACCTGCAACTCAACGAAGGAACCGTAGGCAATACCGACCCGACGCCAGGAACCACCGGCACGGAGGTTGCCCGTAGACCCTATCCCTACATTCCTGTGACCTTCTACGACAAGAGCGTGGGTCAGAGCAAATACAACTCTTTCCAATTCCGTTTGCAGCAGCGAGCGGCGCGTGGGCTAACTTACATTATTTCCTACACTTATTCAAAGTCGATGGACAAGGGCTGCTCGGGTGCCTTTGGCTCCGAGGGTTGCGAGACTGAGACGCCATACAACACCAACAACGACCGCAGTGTCTCAGGGTTTGATTTGCCGCATATCTTCTCTGGCAGCTTCGTCTACGACATACCGGTTGGCAAGGGCCGCTCGTACAGCACCCACAACAATGCTCTTGACTACATCATCGGCAATTGGCAACTGGGCGGAATTCTCACGCTGCACTCTGGATCGCCTTTCGATGTCACCGTGAGTAACTCAGACGCCGCCGGAACCGGCAACAACGTGGACCGCGCAAATCTACTGCTTTCTAATCCCTACGCTTCCGGGCTAGGTCCTTTACAGTGGTTAAATCCTGCGGCATTTGGTACGCCGGTCCAGGCAACCCTCACTCAAGTGGGAGCTTACGGAAACTTGGGAAGAAACAGCCTAAGAACACCCTACTGGCATAATCTGGACATATCGTTGCTACGCCACTTCCCGATTAAAGAGCGAACGAACCTAGAATTCCGCGTGGACGATTTCAACATGAGTAACTCTGTAGTATTTGGACAACCCCAAAGTACGCTGGGAAATGCAAACTTCGGAGCTTTTTCCAGTACCGCAACGTCTTCGCGCGAAATTCAGTTTTCCATGAAGCTTGTTTTCTAATCAAGAGGCTCGCAAGTACCGCGGCAAAGTCCTCCTCACCAGGAGGTTCTTTGCCGCGATTTTGTTTTTCTGGCCTCATCCGGCTTGTCCCTTTCAAGCTCACTACCTTGGACCTGAGCCATGCGCGCTCTGCCATAAAGAGATCGCCGCCAACCAACTGCGGACGGCTATGGCTAACACTTGGCAAGGTCAACTCACATCGTGGCTGCCCGCCGAATTCGCTGCCTCAGTTTCAGATGACCTCTTCTATCATCTAAAACGCTCCCAAGGCGAATTGACTTACTCGGTAGCCAACATGAACTTACCTGTCGAGATCCTCATGGGAGGCCGTCGACATGGGATCGGCTTTCTCATCCCGATTTCCCAAGTAGATGGTGTTCCCCTAGCACGACCCACCCTGCTTCAAGCACGCTATGCCTGGAGTCCGGAAAAGAAGAAACTCCTCTTAGCTCCCGGCTGTTCCGGCGCCAAACCGCCATCGCTGGAAGCGGCCCTTGGTCTGGTCCTAAGTCCTACGTTTGAATTTCGCTGCCTCGCTTGCCATGGCCAGCCGAACTCACTAGGCACCGGCAAACAGGGTGGGGTGCATTGTGAAAGCTGCCACGGACCCGGATCTGAGCATCTTGCTGCAGTCGCACGAGGCAATCCAAGGCAAGGGATCATCAACCCGAAACATCTCTCGTCCGAAGAAAGTATCGCCGTCTGCGCCCAGTGCCATGTCGGCTTGACCCGTTTCTCCGACCCCGGTCCCGACGACTTACTCGTTGCCAACCAAGTCAGAGCCATCGAGAGCTCCGAGTGCTTCATGCAAAGCGGCAAAGCTTTTTCGTGCACAACTTGCCACGACCCTCATAACGACGCTGTCAATGATAGTCGGGCTATTCGCGCATGTTTAACATGCCACGCAACCGGAGTTACAAAGCACGCTGCCATTTGCCCGGTCAATGCCGCCACTGGCTGTATCGGGTGTCATATGCCATCTGTCGATATCGGGCCGCTTCATTTGGTGGATCATCTCATTCGGGTACATCCGGAACAAAAGATAGCGACCCCGCTGCATGCCCCGGAGTTGAAAACCCAAGTCCGTCCCATCAGCGCCTATCTTCGGATGATTGTCACTAACACGGCTGAAGCCGCCGCAAAAGCGCACGACCGCATCCAAGCTGGTGAATCCTTTTACCAAATAGCGCAAGAGACTTCTCTCGATCGCACTGCATCCATCGGCGGATATCTAGGCCGGCGGTCTTTCGATCACGGTGTCTCACTGGATTACGGCGAAATCAGCGACCTGAAACAACAAGACGGCCGCTGGGTGCTTCTCCAACGCTTGCCGCGCGACTTCAGGTGGCAGGCCGAACAGCTGCAAGCACAAGCGGAAGACCTCGCCGCCCGTGGCAATGCAGCCGCCGCCATCGCCAAAGCGCAAGAAGCTCTCAAAATCTATCCTCAGTTTCTACGCGCATTAAGTTTCATCGGCGTGACTTATGCGCAGAACGGCAACCTACGCAAAGGCGTCACCATTCTGGCCTTGGCCCTGCGACTCTATCCGGAAGACGCACCCACCGAATTCGCCCATGCATCAGTTCTTGAACTACTCGGTGAGACCTCTCAGGCACGCGAAGCCTACAAAAAAACCATCTCCCTTGAGAAGGACTTCACTGCCGCTTACATCAATTTGGGAAGGATTGAATATGAATCTGCCGATTGGTCGAGCGCCATTGCTACCTATCGCCAGGGACTTCTTATCGATCCGCTCTCGGTGGAACTGAATTCTAACTTGGCACTCGCCCTCACGCGCGTTGGCGATGCTGCTGGAGCGAAACAGGCAAGCGACTTGGCGCGCAAGTTAGCTCTAACGTTCTAAGTGTCACCGTTTTCATTGCTAACGGGATCTGCTGAAATCTTGAAAACCCTGCCCTGTGCGCGCGCGCACTGTCTCCTCCCCTTACCGTTGCTATACTGCGGTTTCATTTAGGAAAAAGGAAGGTTATGAGACGAAAAGTAACGGTAGTGGGAGCAGGTAACGTCGGCGCTAACGTCGCGCAGAAAATCGCCGCCAAAGAGCTCGCGGACATAGTGCTGGTTGACGTGGTGGAAGGCGTGCCCCAAGGCAAAGGGCTCGACATGCTCGAATCGGCCCCGGTTGAAGGGTATGACGTTAAAATCGTCGGCACTAACGGCTACGAAGAAACTGCCAATTCCGACATCGTGGTCATTACGGCGGGCTTTCCCCGTAAGCCCGGCATGAGCCGCGATGATTTGCTCATGGCCAACTACGAAGTCGTGAAGAGTGCTACTCAGCAAGCCGCCAAGCTTTCGCCGAACTCGATTTTGATCTTAGTCACCAACCCCTTGGACGCCATGTGCTGGACCGCCATGAAAGCGTCGGGCTTCAAACGCGAGCGCGTCATCGGTATGGCCGGCGTACTCGATACCGCCCGCTTCCGCACCTTCATCGCCGAAGAACTGAATGTATCTTTTGAAAACGTCACCGCTATGGTGCTCGGCGGCCACGGCGATACCATGGTTCCCTTGGTGCGGTTCACCAATGTGAGCGGCATTCCTCTCACCGAACTCACCGACCAGGCCACCATCGACCGCCTCGTGCAGCGCACTCGCGATGGCGGCGCCGAAATCGTCAAATATCTAAAGACCGGCAGCGCTTACTACGCGCCCTCAGCTTCGGCCGTAGAGATGGTCGAATCCATCCTCAAAGACAAGAAAAAGGTTCTGCCCTGCGCCGTGCGCTTGGAAGGCGAGTACGGCATTAAGGGTCTTTTCGTTGGCGTACCCGTGAAACTCGGCAAAGAGGGCGTCGAGAAAATCTACCAGATCAAGCTTGACGAGACCGAAAAAGCCGCCCTTAAGAAGAGCGCTGATGCTGTTCAGGAGCTGGTCACTGTCCTGGAACAGAAAGCGCAATAAAAAGCTAGCGTTCCACGCCAAGATTCGCTAACCTGACGAAGAATGGCAAGTGTTAAAGCTGCGTTAGCAGTAACGGCCGGTCATAACGGCGCGGCGAATGGTGTTCCGAAGATCAATCCGGATTACACCTGTTTCAAGATCAAGCTGGCGAAATCGAAAATCCACCGCTGGGGCATCTACGCGGCGGAGTTCATACCAGTCGGCCGTAAGATCATCGAATATACCGGCGAACGAATCAGTCGGCGCGAAACCAAACGGCGCGCCGACGCCAGTGAGATGATCTATCTCTTCACGCTCGATAACTATTGGACCCTCGATGGATCGGTAGGCGGCTCCGGCGCCGAGTACATCAATCATTCGTGCGACCCGAACCTCATCACCCGTATCGTCAAAGGCCACATCATCTATATGAGCCTGCGCGATATCAAGCCCGGCGAAGAGTTGACCGTCGATTATCGCTTCGATAAAAAGGTGGAACGCGTCGAGTGTAAGTGCGGCACGCCCAAATGCCGCGGCACCATCAATCTGACTGAATAACACTCCGATATCCTAGATAAAGGAGTTTATTGATGACAGTCCTCGATTCTCTAAAGAAATTTAGCGTAGTGGTGGCCGATACTGGCGACATTCAAGCCATTGCCCGCCTGAAGCCGCAGGATGCAACCACCAACCCGTCGCTGCTGCTCAGCGCGGCGCAAAGGCCAGAATACAAGCATTTGGTTACCGACGCCCTCAACTACGCCGACAAAAAAGGTGGGGACACCAAGGCGCAGACCGAAGCCTTCATGGATAAGCTTTTCGTAGCGTTCGGCACCGAAATCTTGAAAGTCATTCCAGGCCGCGTTTCGACAGAAGTGGATGCCGGTCTCAGCTTCGATACCGACGCCACGCTCGCCAAAGCGCGGCACTTGATCAAGCTCTATGAAGATGGCGGCACCAGCCGCAATCGTATTCTGATTAAAATCGCCAGTACTTGGGAAGGTATCCGCGCAGCCGAGATTCTAGAACGCGAAGGCATTCATTGCAATCTAACTTTGCTGTTCAGCTTTGCCCAAGCCGTTGCTTGCGCCGAAGCCAAGGTCACGCTGATTTCACCGTTCGTGGGCCGCATCTACGATTGGTACAAAAAAGAAAACGGCGGTAAAGAAATCCCGGTCGACCAGGATCCGGGCGTTGCGTCAGTCACCCGCATCTACAACTATTACAAAAAGTATGGCTACAAAACGCAAGTGATGGGTGCGAGCTTCCGCAAGGTTGAGCAGATCACGCTTCTGGCGGGCAGCGACTTGCTCACCATCAGTCCCGATCTTCTAGAGAAGATGCAGGCCACCGAAGGCGAGTTGAAGGCGGCGTTGACCGCTGATACCGCCAAGTCCAGCAAAGACGAGCAGATTCATCTGGACGAAAAAACCTTCCGCTGGATGCATAACGAAGATCCCATGGCCACCGACAAGCTCGCTGAAGGCATTCGCAAGTTCTACGCAGATGCCCGCAAGCTCGAAGCTTGGGCCCACTCGCAGGTTGGCGAAAAGGTTAACGCTTAAGGCGTACTTGTTGGTCGAGCGTGGCGGGCAAGTATTTCCGCAGCAGTTCACGCGTCACGGGGTGGCGCAAGTCAGGAGCAATTTCCAGCAATGGCTCCAGCACAAAGCGCCGCTGCAACATGCGCGGATGGGGAACGGTAAGCTGTGGCAAATGAATCACCGCGTTGCCGAACAGCAGAATATCTAAGTCAATCGGTCGCGGACCACGCTGCAAGTTCGCGCGACGCACGCGACCGATTTCACGTTCAATCCGCAACAGCATATTCATTAGTTGCAACGGCAATGCACGGGCGCGGCACTCGACGGCCATGTTGAGAAACCAAGGCTGATTGACTACATCCTGCGGTTCCGTCTCATAGATGGAAGAGCGCGCCACCACCGCAATCCCTTCGCGCTCCAATGCTTCAAGCGCCTGGCCTAGTCGGTCTTTGCGCTCTCCCAAGTTTGAACCAAGCGAAAGATAAACCGTCTTCTCGTTCATTTAGAACAGCGTGTTCTGGCGTTGCTGCGGGCGCGGCGGAATGCCGAAGTAGGCAAAAGCGCTATCCGTGGCCATGCGTCCGCGCGGTGTACGATCCAGAAATCCGAGTTGCATCAAATATGGTTCGTAGACTTCTTCAATCGTGTCCGTTTGCTCATCAATCGAGGCAGCGACGGTGCTTAGGCCAACCGGGCCGCCATTGAACTTTTCCATGATCGTCAGCATGATCTTATGGTCGATTTCATCCAGTCCATAGCGATCGACCTTCAGCAGATCTAACGCTGCTTGGGCCACTGTCAGATCGATATGCCCGTCCGCTCGCACTTGAGCATAGTCACGCACCCGCCGCAGTAAGCGATTGGCAATGCGCGGCGTCCCGCGTCCCCGCCGTGCTATTTCGCGCGCCGCGTCCGGCGTCGTCGGGATCTCCAACAGCCGCGCCGACCGTTCTACAATATGGCCCAGCGTCGCTTCATCGTATGGATCGAGCCGCAGAACGATGCCGAACCGTCCCCGCAAAGGCGCGCTCAGCAGGCCTTGCCGAGTCGTTGCGCCCACGGCCGTGAAATGCGGCAGCGGAATGGAATGGGTGCGCGCACCCGGCCCCGCTCCGATCAGAATATCTAGCCGGAAATCTTCCAGCGCCGCGTACAAAATTTCTTCGATATCCGCTTGCAGCCGGTGGATTTCGTCAATGAAGAAAACTTGCTTCGCCCGAATCGTACTCAAGATTCCCGTGAGATCGAGCTTCTTCTGTAGAATCGGCCCGGCAGTCTGATCGACAGGCACCGCAAGTTCATGCGCAATGATTCCCGCGAGAGTGGTCTTCCCTAATCCCGGCGGCCCACAAAGCAGCACGTGGTCCATCGCTTCGCCACGCCGCTTGGCTGCCTCGATCGCAATCGAAAGCTGTTCGCAAACACTCGGCTGACCCGCGAAATCCGCTAACGACGTCGGCCGCAGCGCCGTTTCAAATTGCCGCTCTTCTTCAACGGAAGCCGGTGAGACGGTGCGGTTCGTGGCCATGCAAACTTCACCTTACCGCACAGCCGCCAGCGCGGCCCGAAACAGCGGCTCAAACTCCGCAGGCGTACCTTTTTCCAGCACCTTGCGCAGCGCTTCTTCGGCCGCCGGACGCGAACAGCCCAGGTTTTGCAGCGCGGAAAGAACGTCGCGCTCCAGCGTCGAATAGCTCGCTCCGCTCTCCATCACGGGTACACTCTTGCCGCCCGCATCCACGGCCTGCAACTTGTCCTTCAGTTCAAGTACAATGCGTTCCGCCGTCTTCTTGCCAACACCCGGAATGCGCACCAGTTTCGCTAAGTCATTTCCACGGATGGCCGCAATCAATTCAGCCGTAGGCAATCCAGAGAGCACCGTGATCGCAAGTTTCGGCCCGATCCCGCTGACCGATATCAGCCGCTCAAAGACGGCCTTCTCTTCCTGGGTTGCGAAACCGAACAGCAAGAACGCGTCTTCCCGAACGTGCGTATAAATGCGCAGTGCCCCCACGCCGCCTTGCTCCGGTAGCGCCGTAAACGTGGAGATCGGAATTTGCACTTCGTACCCAACGCCCCCCGCGTCCAAAATCACCTGGTTCGGATGTTTCTCAAGAATCGTTCCGCGGAGATGCGCAATCATTTCCCTGATTATGAACTAATTTGTGGCCGCGCACGAAAAGCGAAAGGCCCGCAGGCATTTACGCCGACGGGCCTGAATTTTGCTGATGAAGAAGCTTACTTCGTCTCGTCCCCGCCGGGCTCGTTGCCTTCGCCCTGCCCTTCACGCAATTGCTTCAGCTTCTCTTCACGGCGTGCGGCGCGTTCCGCTGCACGCTTTACGAGTTCTGAACCGAGCCGCCATTTCGCTTATCTTGGAGCGTGCGTTTGAACTGGTCAGGTCAGACTGCTGAAAGAATAGGCATCGTGGATCTTTCAGAACGCTGACTGGTTCTGGAATTGTGCGCAGGCGGCCGCCTCGGCTGCCTTTTCTGCCCATTCGTGTTGGGCAGCGGAAGGTGCCTGTAAACAAAGCGAACTTTCGCCCCTTCCTGTAACAAAGGCTCATGACTGATCGTTTGCTCATCAACCTTACAATACGGGCATTGGAAGTCGGAAAACTCTACGACAACGACGGGAGCGTTAGCTTCGCCCCTGCTGGCAAATTTGCCTTCCGTAAGCCACTCAAGATTCTGGCGGCCCTTGGAGCGCGATCCCTCGTCTGGGTCTAGCTCTGAGTCAAACAGGTCTGGACTGAGATGCCGGTGATCGGGTAAGAGGTAGAGAGTGAGAGAAACCGGCCCAACGGTCCGGTTCCGCTAAATAACAGCTTGCTGTAGCAGCCCTCCAGCGGCGTAATGTCGAGAAGCCGAATAGTGACGGTCGCGGGTATCCTATACCGCTTTGTAACGTATATAACAAGCTGCGTTGTGATGCAGGCTAATGGAAAACAATCCGACCTCGGGTAGGGTGTACAACTCGCCGGGCTCGCTGATACCGTTGTGGTTCCTGTCGACCCATATCCTCAGAGAAGAATAAAAGGCGTCTCCAGGGTCAATCAGGCCGTTCTGATTCCCGCCCGCTGCGGGGCCGTCAAACAAGCGAGGGATGCGAAGCCGTTCGGGGTAGACGAGGGAGGTTGGGGCGTCAGGTTCCCGAAGAGTTCGGACATATTTATCGATTAGGCCATTTCCGTTGCGGTCTAACGCTAGCCAGCCGTTGGAGTATGCAGAGCTCGTCCAACTCAGCCGTGTTGGCTCTTCCCCGGGCCCTAGGGCGAACTCCACTCCGTCCGGCTCACCGATAAGGTGAAATCCCTCGTCCTTAGTATCGATAATGATGGGACTGTTGCTTGGACAGCAAAGATAGTTCCCGCAGCAGTAAGCCGGAGTCGAAGGGCCACCGTAGCCGTTAGAAGTTGTACAAATCGGGTCATAGAATAGCAAGTGTTCCCGCATTGAAGCCCAGAGCAAACTGGCGCGTTACATGCCGGGATTGGAGCCGTGACCGGCGGGGTGGTCTGCGTTGCGGTGAAGCCGGCGCAACCGCAAGTTCCGAACGGAGTCGGCACGGTACCGGCCGATATGCTGATCGCCTGAACGTCGATAGAAAATTGTGTTCCGAGAGTTGTAAAGCCAGGCGTGCAGTTCGGAATCGCTGTCGAGCCTTTGGTGCCCCGTTCCCTGGACAGATACTGTACCGCTTTGGGGGGTTGCACCCGTGCAACTCACAGTAGTCCACTGGTAGCTAAGCGGTTTGCGTCACCGAGCCTGGGGTTGACGAACAGAAAGGAAGGGTCTTCGGCACTAAAAGATACCCGGGCCGAACTGGACGTATGCGCTCTGCTGGGCCAAAGCGATTAGCTGAACTAAAGAGACCAAAGGAAGATTTCCCGGCATGTCATTTCTTCACCTCCTGGGCGTTCGTCTCCCAGAAAGCGGCCCGCGCTGCAAACTGGCCGGCGGCCTGCCGGAGGCTCTGGGCGTCGGATTGGTCCGTCAGGGGCCGAGTCTTATCGCGAAGCGCGCCCATAGGCACGTTGAGCGTTTCGAAGAGGACTTCATCCGTTGCGGTGGTTTGAAGATCTCTAATTTTCTGAACTGCATCTTGCTTTTCCCTTTTCGTCGGCTGGGCCGAGAGCGAAGCTGAGTAAGACGCTGCCTGTCTAAGCTTGCTGGCGTATTCCTGGCGACCCTTAAAAACGAGGGCCGCGGCCTTTCCATCGCCCTCCACGGTCCGATCCATGTACACGGCATCGACCACTGTGACGTCAACGCGTTTGGTACCGGGCGCCGAGGGGAGGGGGCCATAAGTAAATTGCTGACCTGGACCGATAAGGTTCGCTTTTCGGCTATCCGCAGAGTCTGTGTCCGCGCCGTAGTAGAGGTTGTCAAGGCCGATCATCATCTCAGTTACCTGCCCCTCGGCGTTTTCCGCATTGATAAGAAGGGTGTAGGCAGTCACGGTTTTGTCGCCGTAATTTTTGAGGACAACAAAGAACTGGTGGCTGGTTGGATCGAGCTCTGTGTCGACCACTCCTAGATGTATCGCCGATTGTGATGCGCCTGGTAGGGCAAGCAGCAAGGCCAGCGCGAACTGCGTGAGATTCCTCCGGAGTGATGGGCGTAGACGGACGCTACAGTTAGACTCGGCTGTCTCGAGTCGTATCGAACTTGATGGGGGTCGACGATGATATTCAACCGCTTCGTTATCGATTGATCTGGTTCTCCTTTATTGGCGAGCTTCAGGTGAAAGGCGAGGAAGCCTCCAGTATGGAAGTCTACCCCCCCCGCGGCGGATTGGTCAAGCCGTTTTATTTGGAACAGATCATTTTTCGGCGAGCGTATGACTTCTTACACTAGACCGGTTGAGCGGGATTGCGTCTCCGTGTCTTTTTCAACATTCGTTTATGCACACACTCCTGGAGGAACGCACCCACATAAACAAAACGACCCGGGAGCGGTTGAGCCCCCGGGGTCATTTTTCGTTCCTACGCTAAACGGCCTACTTTGTCTCGTCGCCGCCGGGCTCGTTGCCTTCGCCCTGCTGGCCTTCACGCAACTGCTTCAGCTTCTCTTCACGCCGTACAGCACGTTCCGCCGCACGCTTCACGAGTTCTGAACCAACCAACTCCAGCTTCGCCGTTTCCGCCCCATCACCTTTGCGGGCACCGAGTTTGACGATGCGCGTGTAACCGCCGGGGCGCTGGTTAAAGCGCGGTCCCAACTTATCGAACAGCTTGTCCACGGCGGCGGGTCTGATCAAGAAAGCCGCCGCCTGCGAACGGGTATGCGGCGTATCCTTCTTGGCGAGCGTGATCATCTTCTCCACCAACGGACGGGTGGCTTTCGCCTTCGGCACCGTCGTGGTGATGCGCTCTTCTTCGATTACGCTTGTCACCAAGCCACGCAGTAACGCGCGCCGTGAACTGACGTTGCGTTTGAGTTTAAATCCTGCTTTACGGTGCCGCATGGGTTATTCCTCTGCTCCGTATTGTTCGGCCGCGGCGAAATCGGCATGAGTCGCGGGAGGCGCTCCACCTACCAAGCGGCCCTGCGCGTCGAACTTCATACCGAACGAAAGGCCGAGACCCGAAAGGATCTCTTTGATTTCGTTCAGCGACTTGCGCCCGAAATTCTTGGTGCGCAGCATTTCCGATTCGCTCTTCTGCACCAGATCGCCAATGGTTTGAATGTTGGCGTTCTTGAGGCAGTTGTAGGAACGGACGCTCAGTTCGAGTTCTTCCACCGAGCGGTTCAGCACTTCGTTCATCTGGTTGATGGCGCGCTCCGCCGGCTCCTCCGCCACTTCCGGACTTTCTTCGAAGTTGATGAAGATCGTCATGTGATCTTTGAGCAGTTTGGCGGCTTGGCCCACGGCATCCTGCGGCGAAATCGCACCGTTGGTCCAGACTTCGATGGTCAGCTTGTCGTAGTCGGTGTTCTGGCCAAGACGGGCCGCTTCCACTGTGTAATTCACTTTGCGCACGGGCGAATGAACTGAATCGATCGGGATGTAGCCGATGGGCAGATCTTCGTCGTAGTTGCGATCGGCGGACACGTAACCGCGACCGCTCTTGATGCGCATTTCGATGTTGAGTTTGCCGCCTTCGCCGATGGTGGCGATATGCAAGTTGCGATCAAGCACTTCGATATCGTTATCGGTTTCGATCTGGCTGCTCATCACTTCGCCAGGAGTGTCCACGGTGAGGCGGGCAATCCGCATGCCTTCGCCCATCATCTTGAACGGAACCTGTTTCAAGTTTAGGATGATATCGGTGGCGTCTTCGACGACACCTGGAATGGGACTGAATTCATGCGACACGCCATCGATGCGAACGCCCGTGATGGCCGCGCCCTCGATGGAGCTCAGCAACACACGGCGTAATCCGGTGCCGATGGTGGACCCGAATCCACGTTCGAACGGCTGCGCCGTGAACTGGCCGAAGCGCTCGGTGAGCGATTCGGTGTTGGCGACTAAACGCTTGGGTTTCTGGAATCCTTTAAACATAATATGCTCTCTTAGGTCCTGTCCTCTTCACTTACTTCGAATACAACTCGACGATGAGCTGTTCGTTCAGTTGAATCTGCACCAGTTCCTCACGTTTGGGCTGCTGCAGAATGCGCGCCTTGAGGGCGTCGCGGTCTACTTCCAGCCACGCAGGGCTGGGAGTGTGGGCGGTGGCATCGCGGGCAGCTAATATGCTGGTGTTGTTCTTGCTGCTCTCACGAATTTCCACGGAATCGCCGGGCTTTACGGTGTACGACGGAATGTTGACTTTCTTGCCGTTGACGGTAATATGGCCGTGGCGCACCAACTGGCGGCCTTGGGCGCGGCTGGTCGCCAAACCCATGCGGAACATAACATTGTCTAAGCGCTTTTCGAGCGCAGCCAACATCAGTTCGCCGGTGATGCCTTTTTGTTTGACGGCCTTCTCATAAAGATTACGGAACTGGCCTTCGAGCACCTGATAATAACGGCGTGCTTTCTGCTTTTCGCGCAACTGCAAGCCGTAGCCAACGACCTTGGCTTTCTTATCTTTGCCGTGCTGGCCAGGAGCGAAGTTACGCTTTTCAATCGCACACTTTTCGGTGTGGCAGCGCTCGCCCTTTAGAAACAATTTCATGCCCTCGCGCCGGCACAACCGGCAAACGGGACCACTATAACGTGCCAATCAATGACCTCCACAATAGGACGCGCGCTGTCGGCGACGCGTTTGTCAGGTGCGGTTTACGGCGACTCGTTGAGGCCTTCGTCCCGCTTAAATTACCAAACGAACCCAAAGCGCAAAAACTCTGGATCAAAAAATTCTCAAACCCGGCGCTTTTTAGGCGGACGGCAGCCGTTGTGCGGAATCGGCGTGACATCCTTGATGGAACGCACTTCGATACCGGCAGTAGCCAGCGCACGAACGGCGGATTCTCGCCCCGAGCCAGGACCGGCGACGCGCACTTCCACGGCACGCAGACCGGATTCCTTCGACTTGTTGGCGGCGGTGAGCGAGGCTTGCTGCGCAGCGAACGGCGTGCCTTTGCGCGAGCCACGGAAGCCGAGCGAGCCGGAACTGGACCAAGCCAAAACGTTCCCGATAGGGTCGGTGAACGTGACAATGGTGTTGTTGAACGACGCCTGGATATGCACGATCCCGAACGGGATGTTCTTCTTTTCCTTCTTCTTGAAGGATTTTTTCTTTGCTGCTTTTGCGGGTGCCTTGGCCATTTATCTCAGATCTCCTACTACTTCGCAGTTGCCTTTTTCTTGTTGGCGACAGTGCCCTTACGCGGACCTTTGCGGGTGCGCGCATTGGTATGAGTGCGCTGGCCGCGGGCCGGCAAACCACGCCGGTGCCGGAGACCGCGATACGAACCCATTTCCATCAGGCGCTTGATGTTCATGTTGACTTCCTTGCGGAGGTCGCCTTCAATCGCGCCTTCTCCTTCGATCAGGGTTCGGAGGTGGTTCACTTCCTCTTCTGAAAGATCGCCGATCTTCTTGTCCGGATCGACCACCGCCCGGTGCAGAAGCGACAACGCGCGAGTGCGCCCAATGCCGTAAATGTAAGTCAGCCCAATCGCCGACCGCTTCTTCGCTGGTAAATCAACACCTGCTATACGCGCCATAATTCCTCTTCGTCTAACCCTGCCGCTGCTTGTGCTTGGGATTGGTGCAGATCACGCGCACCACACCTTGGCGATGAATCACCTTGCACTTGTCACACAATTTACGTACCGATGCTTTGACTTTCATGTCAATAAACCTTCCTATTTCGCCAAAAGCTCTAAGATTCTTCCGCGGGTCCGATCCTGCGCCGATACCGCTACGCGCACCCGGTCGCCCACCCGCAACCTTACAAAATTCGCTTGCTGCGTACTGGGCAGGTGGGCCACTAAGGGATGCTCTCCCTCTAACAACCTCACTCTCACCAGCGCACTGGGCAACAATTCCGTGACGACGCCTTCGGCCGTCCGTTCCGCTGCCGTATCCATACTTTACGGTCTCGTCATTTACGGCTCGTCAAAACCCAAGGCCCGTTATCTGTCACTGCCACCATGTGTTCGAAGTGGGCCGAATAGGAACCGTCCTGGGCCACCGCCGTCCATTTATCGGACAACACCTTCGTTTCGGCCTTGCCTGCGTTGACCATTGGCTCAATCGCCAGCACCATGCCGGGTTTCAAGCGCGGATTTTCACCGCGCCGATCCACATAATTCGGAATCTGCGGTTCCTCATGCAAAGAGGTGCCGATTCCATGTCCTACAAACTCGCGAACGATCGAGAAGCCATTTGAAACAACATGCTTTTCCACCGTGCCGCAAATGTCGAACAGGCGATTGCCGGAACGGACCCGGTCAATCGCCATTTCCAAACTCTCTTCGGTGACCTTCAACAAGCGTTTCACCGAATCGTTCACTTCACCTACCGCGACCGTCAAAGCGGAATCGCCGTAATAGCCATCCAACAAAACGCCGGTATCCAGCGAAACGATGTCACCGGGCTTCAACTTCCGCTTGGCGGAAGGCATACCGTGCACCACTTCGTCGTTCACCGACGCGCACAATACAAACGGATACTTGGTACCCGAGGCCTGCGTGTAATAACCTTTGAACGCCGGCTTGGCACCCGCGTCCGCAATCATCTTCTCCGTGGCCAATTCCAATTCCTGCGTCGTTACACCCTCGGCCACCATCTTCTTCAGATCTTGCAGAATGCGGTACACTAACATACCGCTGCGCCGCAATTTCTCAAGCTCCACGCCGCTCCGCCGCACAATCACGACCGTAAACTTTCCTGGGGAGCGCCTTTAATGCCGTTCAACGCTTGGCGAATTCGTTCCAGAATCCGCTGCGGCGAATCGTCCCCACCGCTAATTTCAAACAACGAAACGCCCGCTTCCTTAAAGAACCGCAAAATCGGCAACGTTTGCGAATCGTATTCGCGTAATCGTTCTCGAATCACAGATTCCTTGTCGTCGTCGCGAGTCACCAAAGCGGCTCCTTCGCGATCACATTTGCCGGCAACTTTGGGAGGATTACTGGTTAGGCTGTAAATGGTCCCACAAACCGGACACTGCCGACGACCACTAAGGCGGGCTACAATTTTTTCGTAGTCAACCACCAAGTGTACCACGGCTGGGCGGAACCCGTCACGCTGCATCAGACCGAGTAGCACTTCAGCCTGCTTGACGGTGCGCGGATAGCCGTCCAAAATGAGGCCATCTTTGCAGTCCGGCTTGGTAATCCGTTCGGCCACCAATTCGTTCACAATCTCGTCCGGCACAAGTTTCCCGGCTTTGATCAGCGTTTCCGCCTGCCGTCCAAGGTTGTCGCCCGCTTTAATGTGGGCCCGCAGCATATCGCCGGTGGATATGTGCGGTCCCATAGTTTGGCGCAGAAGCTTGGCCTGCGTACCTTTCCCAGAGCCGGGTGATCCGAACAGGATGATGGCCGGGGCAGCCGCTATCGAATTGGAAGTCGTTCCGATCAAAGGAAGTTGCGATTCTTACCGTCTGCCGCGAATACGGCCGGCGCGCGGAGTGAAGCCCTCATAGTGGCGCATGATGAGTTGCGCTTCAATTTGATTGACCGTATCCATGGCTACGCCCACCACAATTAAGAGGGAGGTGCCGCCGAAGTAGAAGTTGACGCCGAGACCATCGAGCAGCCAGCGCGGAAAATGCGCGTCGATGAATTGACCCAAAGCGGGTGGCGGCAGGTGCTGCAGCTTGATGCCCTGGATCATGATGGTCGGGATGATGGACAGAATCGAGAGATACAAACCGCCCACCACGGTGATCTTCGAAAGAATTTTGTCCATATAATCGGCAGTGTTCTTGCCAGGACGAATACCCGGGATGAAACCGCCATACTTCCTCATGTTGTCCGCCGCTTCACTAGGGTTGAAGATGATCGAAATATAGAAGAAGCAAAAGAAGACAATGAGCAGGACGAAGGCGACATAGTAGAGGGGTTCAGCGCCGCCGAAAGCGCCGAAGAAACTGCTGGCCCAGCGGCTGTTCTTGAAAGGCGCAAATTGCAGGAAGGTAGAAGGCAGCGCTAGAAGCGAGGAAGCGAAGATGATCGGGATCACACCGCCGGCATTCACTTTGAGCGGCAAGTGCGTGGACTGGCCGCCCATCATGCGGCGTCCAATAACGCGCTTGGCATACTGCACCGGAATACGACGCTCGCCGCGTTCGACCAAAACGACGAAGGCCACCACGGCTACCATCACCGCAATGATGATGAGCATCTGGAGTTTACCCCAGGTTTCAGTGACGAACGTGTTGACGTAAATGCTTTCCATGGCGCGCGGCAGACCGACGACGATACCGGTAAAGATGATCAGCGACATGCCGTTACCGACGCCGCGATCCGTAATCTGTTCACCAAGCCACATGATGAAAGCCGAACCGGCGGTAAATGTCAACATCGTAAGCGCGACAAACGATGGACCTGGGTTGATGACGAAGTTGCCGTCGGAACTTTGCAGCGCCATGGCGATTCCGAACGATTGCACAATGGCAAGACATACTGTCAGGTAACGCGTCCACTGAGTAATTTTGCGACGCCCCAGTTCACCCTCTTTTTGCAATTTGTCGAGAGTAGGAATAACCACCGTCAACAACTGCAAAATGATCGACGAAGTGATGTAAGGCGTTATACCAAGAGCAAAAATCGTCATGCGGCGGACATTACCACCGCTGAACAAATCGAAATAACCTAGAAAGCCCGACTGAGCGGCTCGCGTGAAATACTGTTCGAAAGCCGTGGCATCGATACCGGGCGTAGGAATGTGAGCGCCTATGCGATAGATGGCCAGCAGACCCAAAGTAAACAAGACACGTTTCCTAAGGTCCGGAATCCGAAACACATTGGCGAGCGCTTCAAAAAACTTATTCATCGTTTACTCTAAATCGAGGCTTTCTGTCGATCGGTCCAAGCTACTTACTTTTTAACTTTTTTTGAAACTGGCTTTCCGGTGGGCGCGGCGGGCCTGGCGATGACGTCCGCGCTGCCGCCGTGCTGTTGTATTTTATCCATCGCCGCTTTCGAATAGATATGCGCGCTGATGGTGATCTTGCGGGTGAGTTCGCCGTTGCCCAAAACTTTGAGACCAGCGCCCATCTTCTTCACCAGGCCCAACTTCTGCAAGGAATCGGGCGTGAACGAATCGCCTTCCAACTTTTCGAGCACGCCGACATTGATGATGGCGTATTCTTTGTGGAATATGTTGGTGAAGCCGCGCTTTGGCAGACGGCGGTGCAGCGGCATCTGGCCGCCTTCAAAGCCGCGCATCTTGCTGTAGCCCGAAATCGACTTGGCGCCCTTGGCGCCCCGGCCTGCAAATTTACCGCGGCCGGTACCCATACCTTGACCCAGACGGCGTTTTTTGTGTTTTTGGCCCTTGGGAGGGCGCAGGCTGCTTAAATTCATGTCCTTTATTCCTTCACGATCTCGAGCAAATGCGGCACCTTGGCAACCATTCCACGGAACCCCGGCGTGTCGGGCCGTTCCACCACGCGGTTAATTTTGTGAAGGCCCAGCGACTTCACAATGTCTTTATGCCTTTGCGGCGTACAGATGGGGCTGCGCACCAGTTTGATTTTGATTTTTCCTTCAGCCATATCCGTTCTCTTTCTTTACAACTTCTCAATGGCAAGTCCGCGCATTTCAGCTACGGCTGCTTTGTCACAGAGTTGTTCGAGCGCGTTGATAGTAGCCTTCACCACATTATGCGCGTTATGCGAACCGATGGATTTGGTAAGCACATTCGGAATACCCACCGCTTGAATCACCGCGCGCACCGGACCGCCGGCAATGACGCCCGTGCCAGCCGGAGCCGGCTTTAAAAGCACCAGTCCGCTGCCGAAACGCCCCAGAACAGGATGCCGGATGGTGGTTTCGAGTACATGCACTTTGCGCAGATTCTTCTTCGCCGCTTCAATCCCCTTCTTGATGGCGGAGGGCACTTCCTTGGCTTTGCCTGTGCCATAGCCGACCACTTTCGCCGCCGGGTCGCCTACGACCACCAGCGCCGAAAAGCTCATGTTCTTACCGCCCTTGACCACTTTGGTTACGCGGTTGATGCTGACCACCTGTTCCTTGAGGTTCAAGCTCGCTGCATCGATTCGCTTGGCCGATCCATTTGCTGTCATTCGATTTAAAACTCCAGTCCTGCTGCGCGTGCCGCGTCGGCTAGCGCTTTCACGCGGCCATGATAAAGATATCCTCCGCGGTCGAAGACTACCTTGGTGATGCCCTTTTCCTTAGCGCGTTCGGCAACGGTTTTGCCAATCAATTTGGCGCCATCCAAATTTCCGCCCTTGCCCTTCAGCGTTTTTTCGGTAGAAGCGGCAGCAACCAGCGTGTGGCCCTGTTGATCGTCGATAACCTGGGCGTAAATGTGATTAATGCTGCGGAACACCGCCAGCCGCGGACGCTCTTGCGTACCTGCCACGCGGGCGCGAATGCGCTTGTGAATGCGCTGACGAATTTCGTTTCTTCCGACCTGTGCCATTTACTTAGCTCCCGCTCCGGTCTTGCCGGCCTTCTTGCGCAATACTTCGTTCATGTAGCGCACACCTTTGTTCTTATACGGATCGGGCGGCCGCAACGAACGCATGAGCGCGGCCACCTGGCCAATTTCCTCACGGTCGGAACCTGTCAGAACCAGATGCGTCTGCTTGTCGATCTTCAAATCCACGCCTTTGGGCAGAATGAATTCGATGGGGTGCGAATAGCCAAGCGTGAAGGTGGCCACTTTGCCTTTGACATCGGCGCGGTAACCAGTGCCGACAATATCGAGTTCGCGCACGAAGCCAGTTGAGACACCGGTAACGGCATTGGCCGCCAGCGCGCGCGTCAAACCATGCAACGCGGCAAGCTTATCGTTATCGCGGACAAATTCGAGCGTGTTGCCTTTCTGCTCCGGGCGAATCCCGGCGGGCAGAGGCACCGAGAGTTTCCCTTTCGGACCTTCGACCTGCAGGTCCGCGCCGATCTTGATTTTAACCCCCGATGGCAGGGGAATGGGCTTTTTTCCTACTCGTGACATGCGTTGGTCCTTACCAGATCTGACAGAGAACTTCGCCGCCCACGCCTTCTTTGCGCGCGGTCGAACCGGTCATCACACCCTTCGGCGTGGTGAGAATATTGATGCCAAGGCCGCCCAGAATGCGCGGAATGTCCTTGCTCCCCACATACACGCGGCAGCCGGGACGCGATACGCGCTCGATACGCGAGATCACCGGCAGATTGCCAGGCGTGTATTTGAGATACAGACGGATAAACTTCTTGGCGCCTTCTTCCGTCAACTTGTAGTTGAGGATATAGCCTTCTTCCTTAAAAATGCGCGCCAATTCGTTCTTCAGCCGTGAGGCCGGCACGTCCACCTTCGCATGACGGGCGATGAGCGCGTTGCGCACCCGCGTCAACATGTCGGCAATGGGGTCTGCTGTCATTTACTTACCTTCAGCACCTTTCATTCCTTAAACTCTCTTCCGCTTCCTTACGGTCGCGGTTCTGATACTTTGCCCCTGAAAATCCGCGGTACGGGGGCGTTTCGGTTACCAACTCGCCTTCGTCACGCCTGGAATCTCGCCGGCGAGCGCGAACTTCCGGAAACAAATCCGGCAGAGCTGAAACTTTCTTAAAAAGCCGCGCGGACGTCCGCACTGCTTGCAGCGGTTGCGCAAGCGGGTGGGAAACTTCACCATCACTTTGGCTTCTTTGGCGCGTGCCAGCGCCGCTAGCCGTTCATCTTGTTTTGCAATTTTCGCGGTGGTTGCCATCTAAAATCCTTCTTACTGCCGGAACGGCATGCCCATCTGGCGTAACAACGCCAAACCTTCAGCATCCGTTTTAGCGCTGGTGGTGATGGAGATGTTCATACCCTTGGTCTTCTCCACCTTGTTGTAATCGATCTCGGGAAAGATCAACTGATCTTTCAAACCGAGCGTATAATTGCCGCGGCCATCGAACGACTTCGGCGAGACGCCGCGAAAATCGCGGACGCGCGGCAGAGCCACGTTCATCAGGCGATCTAAGAACTCAAACATGCGGTCGCCGCGCAGCGTCACCATGCAACCAATCGCCATGCCCTCGCGCAATTTGAAAGCGGCGATCGATTTACGGGCTTTAGTCACCACCGGCTTTTGACCGGCAATCGCGGCCATTTCATTCACCGCGCCATCCATCAACTTGCTGTTGCCGGTGGCTTCGCCCAGGCCGATGTTGAGCGAAACCTTTTGGACCTTCGGCACCGCCATCGGGTTTTTGTAATTAAACTCCTTGGTCAGCGCGGGCACCACGGATTTGACGTAGTGTTCCCGCAAGCGCGCTTTACCAGCCGACGCTTTCGGCGTATCGGTCTTTTCGAGAACAATGCCGCCTTCGCCCTTACCCGTGCGTGGACGCTTCTCGCCGCCAGCTTTCGCTTCTTTGGCCGGGGCTTTTTGTTCCTTGGGCTTCTGTTCTTTCGGCTTCTGTTCCTTAGCCGCTTTGCTATCTGTCTTATCAGCCATCTTCGTTCTCTATTCCAACTAAAATCAGTCCGCTATTTCTTGTCGAGCGTTTCCCCGCCCTTGCGCGCAATGCGCGTACGCCGAACCTTGCCGCCGACGTTTTCCATTTTGTAGCCCACACGCGTGCCGATACCGCCCGCCGTCAGCATCATCACGTTTGAAATGTCCAGCGGCATTGGCTTGTCGGCTATGCCGCCCTTGATCTGCTTCGAAGGATTGGGGCGGGTATGTTTCTTCACCATCTGCACGCCATCCACTGTCACTTTTCTTGAAAAGCGATCCACTTCGAGTACTTTACCCGTCTTGCCTTTGTCTTTACCGGCGATCACTTTCACGAGATCGTCTTTCTTGATCTTGATGCGGACTGGTTTGCGCTCACCCTTTTCCTGGCGGCGCTGATAAGCAACTTTCGGCATGAGTTTATAAAACCTCCGGCGCGAGCGAGACGATCTTCATGAAGCGCTTGTCACGCAACTCACGGGCGACCGGACCGAAAACGCGTGTGCCTACCGGCTCGCCGACTTCGTTAATCAGTACCGCGGCATTGGAATCGAAACGGATATAGGTGCCGTCTTTGCGGCGCGTTTCCTTACGCATGCGCACCACCACGCAGCGGACGACTTTGCCTTTCTTGATCGCCGAATCCGGAGCCGCTTCTTTGACAGCCGCCGTAATGATGTCGCCCAGCCCCGCACGCAATCCCAGATCGCCGCCGCGCGGCAAAATGCACTGCAATTTGCGCGCGCCGCTGTTATCGGCAACCTCCAGCATTGTTCGCATTCCAATCATGACGTTTCTCCTAAAACCGCCGGCCGCGCTCTTTATCTAAGCTGCGCACGGCGCTCCACTATTTCTTTTTCAAAGTCTTCTTCACGCGCGTGTCGGCTTGCTCCGTTAACGCCGGATGATCCACCGCCACTTGCACCGCGCGGCGAATCACCGAACCCAGGCGCCAGCGCTTCAACGCGCTCAACGGACGGCACTCGATGATGCGCACCACATCGCCCAACTTGGCCGATTGCTCTTCGTCGTGCGCATAAAACTTCTTGCGCTTCGTTACGATTCGCTTGTAAAGAGGGTGCGAAGTACGGCGCGTCACTTCCACAACGATCGTTTTCGCCATTTTGGTCGAGACAACCTCGCCCACTTTCTCGTTCTTGTGACCCGTTGCTTCCTGCGTATGTTCTGTTGCCGCCATATCTCTTTCCTACTTCGCTTTCCGCTTAAACAAACCGCTCAGGCCCTTACGCTTGCTAGGCGCCTTCGGAGCCACCGGCGCCGCTTTGGCCAAGGGCACAATGGTTTCGCCGCCGATTTCCTTGGCGCGCAAAACGGTCAACATGCGCGCGCGATCTTTCTTCAGTGCGCGGTATTTGTTTAATCCTTCGCTTTGGCCCATGCCCATCTGAAAGCGCAAGCGGAACAATTGTTCCTGCGAATCGTGGATCTGCCGCTGCAAATCGTTCGAATCGACACCCGCAAAATTCTTGTGTTTCATGTTCAGGCTTCCTTCGCTTTCGCGACCACTTCCGGCTGATTGCGCGCAATAAACTTGGTTGGCACAGACAGCTTCATGGCAGCCAAACGCATGGCTTCGGTTGCGGTAGCGATCGAGACGCCTTCCATTTCGAACAGAATTCGACCAGGCTTAATGACCACTACCCAAGCTTCCGGCGCGCCTTTACCTTTACCCATACGAGTCTCTGGTGGTTTCTTGGTAATGGGCTTATCGGGGAAGATCCTGATCCAAACCTTGCCGCCGCGCTTGATGAAGCGCGTCATCGCAATACGCGCGGCTTCAATTTGGCGGTTGGACACCCAGCCGCAGCGCAGCGCTTTCAAACCGAATTCGCCGAACGAGAGCGTCGAACCGCGCCAGGCTTTCCCGGTCATGCGGCCGCGCTGCTGCTTGCGAAATTTAACCTTCTTCGGCATCAACATAACGGTATTCTCCTTGCCTGCAAGCGCGCTACTGCAGCGCTATTCGTGCGACTCCTTCTCTGATTTCGGCTCTGGTTTGGGCGTCGCCGGCTCTTCTGTGGGAGCAACGGGCGGCGTAATCGGTTCAGCCGCCGGGACATCGGCCGCCTTCGGCTGTTCTTGTTTCCAGGCCGGCACTACCGGCGCCGACATAGGCGGGATCAGCGACGAACTGGCGGGCTTCGACATTTCAGCGGGCGGCGCTTGCTGAACAATCGGACCGGACACTTCCGGCACGGCTGCCACCGGTTTGCGTTCCTGCCGGTCACCGCGATCTCCACTGGGGCCGCCACGATCCCCACCCGGACCACCGCGGTCGCCACGATCTCCACCCGGTCCCCTATCTCGTCCGCCATCATCGCGCCGGCGGCGGCGTGGTTCGCCTTCGTTGCGTAATGTGTTGCGGCCTTTATTGCCGCCTTCGATCACTTCGCCTTTATAAATCCAAACCTTGATGCCAATCACGCCATAGGTCGTGAAGGCTTGGCTGAAACCGTAATCGATATCGGCGCGCAAAGTGTGCAGCGGCAGTTGGCCTTGCAGATACCATTCGCTGCGGGCGATTTCAGCGCCGTTCAAGCGGCCCGAAACGCGCACTTTGATCCCTTTACAACCGAAGCGCAATGCGGAATCGACGGCCTTACGCATCGCACGCCGGAACGCCACGCGCTTTTCGAGCTGCAAACCGATCGATTCGGAAACCAGTTGCGCATCGAGCTCCGGGCGGTGCACTTCTTGAATATCGACGAAAACCTCGCGCTTGGTTTTCTTCGCGAGATCGCCTTTCAGCTTCTCGATTTCAGCGCCTTTGCGGCCGATGATGATACCCGGTCGCGACGTGCGAATCGTAATGCGCAGTTTGTTACCCGGACGATCCACTTCGATCGAACTCACGCCGGCAGCCTTGAGACGCTCGGTTAACGATTCCTTGAGTTCCAGATCTTCGTGCAGCAGTTTGGCGTAATCCTGCTTGGCGAACCAGCGGGAGCGCCAAGTTTTGGTAACGCCCAGGCGGAACCCATACGGATGTACTTTCTGACCCATGATTATTCCTTCTCCGCCTCGGCGGCGCGTTCGCTCACCTTGACGACAATGTGCGACGTCCGGCGCTGATACCGATAAGCCCGGCCCATCGGCGCCGGGCGGATGCGCTTCTGGCGCGGACCCTCATTCACGTATGCTTCCGACACGAAGAGCTTGTCCACGTCCACATCGGTGGAACGGTTTTCCGCGTTGGCGATGGCCGATTTCAGCACTTTCTCCACCACGCCGGTGATGCCCTTATTCACCGCACCCAGCATGGTGATCGCTTCACCCGCTTGCACACCGCGGATCATATCGACAACCAAACGCGCCTTTTGCGGCGACACACGCACGTAGCGCGCTTCCGCCGCTGCTAACGAACCTCTACGTTCAGCCATAACTTACTTAGCCGCCTTTTCGTTGGACTTCGCCTGGTGACCCTTGAAGGTCCGCGTAGGCGAAAACTCACCGAGTTTGTGGCCCACCATATTTTCGGTAACGTACACCGGGATGAACTTCTTGCCGTTGTGCACCGCAAACGTATGCCCAATAAAATCAGGCACGATGGTCGAGCGGCGTGACCATGTCTTCACCACCGCCTTCTGACTTTTTACGTTCAGCACTTCTACCTTCTTCGAAAGGTAGGTGTCGGTGAACGGTCCTTTTTTTAACGATCGACCCATGAAATCCTCGTCCTCTTATCGCTTCTTGGCCTTACGCGTCACAATCGAACGGTCTGTCCGTTTGTTGTTACGGGTTTTAAAGCCGCGTGTGGGTTGTCCCCAAGGCGTAACCGGATGTCGGCCGCCGGATGTTTTACCTTCACCGCCACCATGCGGGTGGTCTACCGGGTTCATGGTGACGCCGCGATTGTGCGGACGGCGACCCAACCAGCGGGAGCGGCCCGCTTTACCCAGCGATACGTTTTCGTGCTCGACGTTGCCCACCTGCCCCACTGTGGCCATGCAGGCGACTTCCACTCGCCGTATTTCGCCCGAAGGCAATTTCAACAGCGCAATGCCGCCTTCTTTCGAAACTAACTGCGCTTGTGCGCCAGCCGAGCGAGCCATCTGGCCGCCCTTGCCCGGACGCAATTCTATGTTGTGCACCACCGTACCGGCGGGGATGTTCTTCAGCGGCAATGCATTGCCCACGAAAATTTCAGCTTCGGCGCCGGAGGTCACTTTACGGCCCACTTCAAGACCGACGGGGCAAATGATGTAGCGCTTTTCGCCATCCACGTAGTGCAGCAGCGCAATGCGCGCCGAACGATTCGGATCGTATTCGATGGAAGCGACCACGGCTTCAACGCCCGTCTTATCTCTTTTGAAATCGATCGTGCGGTACGACTTCTTCGAGCCGCCGCCGATAAAGCGGCTGGAGATGCGCCCATTAGCGGTGCGTCCACCGGTGCGCTGCTTCCCCGCCGTCAACGACTTTTCGGGCGTCTGTTTGGTGATGTCTTCCCGCGTCAAATACGTTTGGAAGCGCCGCGTCGGCGTTGTAGGGCGAAAACTTTTTATAGGCATGGCGTGCTGCTTCCTCTTTTAGATTTCCGTATACTCGGGCAGTTTTTGACCGGCAACCAGGCGCACATATGCCTTCTTCCAGTCGGACGCATAGCCGGTGAAACGACCCCGGCGGCGCAATTTGCCGGCGAACACGCTGGTGCGGACTTCGCTGACTTTCACTTTGAAAACGGTTTCCACCGCCTGGCGGATTTCAATCTTGTTGGCGTCTTTGTGAACTTCGAAACACATGGTGTTTTCGGCTTCACGCTTAACGTGGCCCTTCTCGGTAATGAGCGGGCGGCGGATCACATCGTAGACGTTCATTAGCTCAGGGCCTCCGATAATTTCTGCGCGGCGCTCTCGCTGAGTAGTACTTCCTGATGCTTCAGCAGGTCGTACACAGTCACATCCTTGGAAGGCACCAGCTTGATGCCTTTCACGTTCTGCGAGGCGCGCTGCAAATTGGTGTTTTCGCCGTTCTCGACCAGCAGAACCGTCTTCTTGGCTTCGAGCTTGGCGAGCACTTTGATCATGTTCTTGGTCTTGTGATCGTCCAAAGCAAAGGAACGGATCACGCGCAATTCGCCGTCGCGCAGCTTGGCCGACAGCGCTGAACGGAGCGCCCCTAACAGCATCTTGCGGGGCAGTTTGTATTCGTAGCTGCGCGGTTGCGGGCCGTGCGTGGTGCCGCCATGTCGCCACAGCGGCGAACGGATAGAACCCATACGGGCCCGGCCGGTGCCTTTCTGCTTCCAAAGCTTCTTGCCCGATCCCGACACTTCATGGCGCGTCTTGGTGGCCGCGTTGCCGCCGCGCTTGGCGGCACTGTATTGCCGCACGGCTTCGTACAGCAGCGCTTCGTTGACTTCGGCGCCAAACACCACATCCGAAAGCTCGATAGAGCCCACCGGCGCGTTGTTCAGATCCACTATGTTTACACTCGGCATGTCTTTTTCCTAGCCCAATCTCTTAGCGTTTGGCGCGCCGCACCATCACGTAGCCGCCGTTCGGACCGGGGATCGCACCCTTCAGGGCAATCACGCTGTCTTCGGCATCCACGCTCACAATTTGCAAATTACGAACCGTTACTTGATCGGTGCCCATACGGCCGCCCATGCGCATGCCTGGAAAGACACGCGATGGAAAGCTCGAAGCGCCAATCGACCCCGGCGCGCGGTGAAACATAGAACCGTGCGTCGCATCGCTGCCGCGGAAGTGGTGGCGCTTCACCACGCCGGCGAAACCGCGCCCCTTG
Organism: Bryobacterales bacterium; assembly: GCA_963749105.1. Taxonomy (GTDB): domain Bacteria; phylum Acidobacteriota; class Terriglobia; order Bryobacterales; family Bryobacteraceae; genus Bog-105. Next base: position 223,361 of record CAVVLT010000028.1, read on the forward strand.
CTGGTGCCGATCACATCAACCATTTCATTCGGCTTAAACTCTTCCGCCAGCACGCGGTCGCCTTGTTTGTAATCGCCACTGCCGCCCTTCAGGTGGAACTCGCGTTGAAAACGTACACCCTCGGCGCCCGATTTGGCGAGATGCTTGGCTTGCGGCTTGTTCTGCTTCTTGGCGTATTCCACCAAGCCCAACTGAATGGCATCGTAGCCATCGGTGGCCGGCGTCTTACGCTGCGTCACAATGCAGGGGCCCGCTTTGACTAAGGTCACCGGGACTACTTGCCCATCCGCCGTGAACACTTGCGTCATGCCGATCTTCTTACCGAGAATTCCTGGACTCATGTTTCTTTTCCTGTCCTGAAGGCCCGCGTCTCAGCGCGAGCTGCCAACTTAAATCTGTTGCCCTACTTCTTGCCAAACGCCTTAATTTCGACGTCCACGCCCGCCGGAAGATCCAGCTTCATCAAGGCATCCACCGTTTCCTGCGTTGGTTCGAGAATGTCGAGCAACCGTTTATGCGTGCGGATTTCAAACTGCTCGCGCGACTTCTTGTCCACGTGCGGCGACCGCAATACCGTGTAGCGGTTCTTGAGAGTCGGCAGCGGAATCGGTCCAGCCACAGTGGCGCCCGTGCGTTTGGCCGTGTCGACGATATCGCCGGTCGATTGGTCCAAGATCCGGTGGTCGTACGCCTTGAGCCGGATGCGGATGCGTTCTTTCATTTTCAATCTGATCTCTTTCACACTAAACGGGGCGTTGGGTTTTTATATCCAACGCCCCGTATTCTAATCGCTACGACAAAATCTCCGACACGGTGCCTGCGCCTACCGTGCGGCCGCCTTCGCGAATTGCGAAGCGCAACCCTTTATCCATGGCGATCGGTGTAATCAACTCCACTTCCACCGCCACGTTATCGCCCGGCATCACCATTTCCATGCCTTCCGGCAACTTGGCAACACCTGTCACATCCGTGGTACGGAAGTAAAATTGCGGCCGGTAGCCATTAAAGAACGGGGTGTGCCGTCCGCCTTCTTCCTTCGACAATACGTATACTTCGCCCTTGAATTTCTTGTAACCCTTGATGCTGCCCGGCTTGGCAATAACCTGCCCGCGCTCCACATCGTTCTTTTCAATACCGCGGAGAAGCAGACCAACGTTGTCGCCCGCGCGACCTTCGTCGAGCAGTTTCTTAAACATTTCTACGCCCGTGACAACCGTCTTGCGGGTATCGGCAAAGCCGACGATTTCCATTTCCTCGCCGACCTTGCAGATGCCGCGCTCGATGCGTCCCGTAACAACGGTACCGCGGCCTTGGATCGAGAAAATGTCTTCAATCGGCATGATGAAGGGTTTGTCGATAGCACGTTCCGGCATCGGAATGTACTCATCCACTTGCTTCATCAATTCATCGACTGTGGCTTCCCACTTCGCTTCGCCGTTCAATGCGCCCAGCGCGCTCACTCGCACAACCGGCAAAGTATCGCCTGGAAACTGATAGCTGGTTAGCAACTCGCGCACTTCGAGTTCGACCAGTTCGAGCAACTCGGCATCATCCACCATGTCGACTTTGTTCAAAGCCACCACAATGTACGGCACCCCGACCTGGCGGGCCAGCAGAATGTGTTCGCGCGTTTGCGGCATGGGACCATCGGTCGCCGCCACCACCAGAATCGCGCCGTCCATCTGCGCGGCGCCAGTAATCATGTTCTTGATGTAATCGGCGTGCCCAGGGCAATCCACGTGCGCATAGTGGCGCTTCGCCGTTTCATACTCCACGTGCGCTACCGCGATCGTGATACCACGGGCCTTCTCTTCCGGCGCGTTATCGATTGAATCGAAGCTCCGGAATATGTTCTTGGGATTGTGCTTCGCCAGCGTCTTCGTAATCGCAGCCGTCAACGTCGTCTTGCCGTGGTCGATGTGTCCGATCGTCCCAATGTTGACGTGCGGCTTGCTCCGGTCAAATTTTTGTTTCGCCATATTCGTTACGGTTCCCTTCTACTTGGTTGCGACTCCGCCCTTATTGCGGTTAATAATTTCCTCGGCCAGGTTGCGCGGGACTTCTTCGTACTGGCCAAAATGCATGCTGAAACTGCCGCGGCCTTGCGTGCGCGAACGCAGCTCAGTTGCGTAGCCAAACATTTCCGAGAGCGGCACCATCGCTTTCACAATGTGCGTGCCACCCGCTATCTCGGTGCCTTCCAGGCGGCCGCGCCGCGAGATCAAATCGCCGTTCACCGGGCCCATGTACTGCTCGGGCACAGTGACTTCAACTTTCATTACGGGCTCAAGCAAAACCGGCTTGGCCTTCTGCAACGCTTCCTTTACACAAATCGAAGCGCAAATCTTGAATGCCATCTCCGACGAATCGACGTCGTGATAGTCACCGTCGAAAACGGTTATCTTGATGTTGTTCAGCGCATAGCCGGCTAGAATGCCGCCTTCGAGCGCTTCCACTACGCCCTTTTCGATGGCCGGAATGAATTCCTTCGGAATGTTGCCGCCGGTGACGTCGTTCTCAAATTCATAATTATGCTCGAGGTCGGGTTCCACGCGAAGTTTGACGCGCGCATATTGGCCCTTACCACCGGTTTGCTTCTTATGCGTGTAATCGTATTCCGCCTGCTGGCGGATGGTTTCGCGATAGGCCACCTGCGGCTTACCCACATTGGCGCCTACATTGAACTCGCGCTGCATGCGGTCAACAATAATTTCGAGGTGCAATTCGCCCATACCCGCCAGAATGGTTTGCCCGGTTTCAGGATCGGTGGAAACGTGCAACGTAGGATCTTCGGTGGCCAGCTTATGAATCGCCACACCGAGCTTTTCCTGGTCTTCCTTTGTCTTAGGCTCAATGGCGAGTTGGATCACAGGCGCCGGAAACGTGATGGTTTCAAGCAAAACCGGCGATTTTTCATCGCATATGGTGTCGCCCGTAACAACATGCTTCAAACCGACGGCGGCGCAAATATCGCCCGCCATAATTTCCTGGATTTCTTCACGCTTGTTCGCGTGCATTTTAACCAGTCGGCCGATGCGCTCTTTTTTGCCTTTTGTGACGTTGTAAATAGTGTCGCCGGCGTTGAGCTTGCCCGAATAAATGCGGATAAAACACAACTGGCCGACAAACGGATCGGTCATGATTTTAAACACCAGGGCGGAGAACGGTTCGCTGTCTTCCGGCTTGCGCATCACAATGACTTCAGGATCGTCCACATCGTGGCCACGCACGGGAGGGATGTCGAGCGGCGAAGGCAGATAGTCGACAACTGCATCGAGCAGGTTCTGCACGCCTTTGTTCTTGAAAGACGAACCGCAGATCACCGGGAAAATCTTCTGCGCAATGGTAGCTTTGCGGATACCGGCCTTGAGTTCAGCTTCCGTGATCGACTTGCCCTCGATGAATTTCTCCATCAGGATGTCGTCTGTTTCCGAAGCAGCCTCGATGAGCTTTTCGCGGTATTCCTTGGCCCTTTCAAGCAGCTCAGCCGGAATTTCGACGTCGTCGAACTTCGCGCCGAGTGTCTCGTCGCGCCACAAACGCGCCTTCATCGTGACTAAGTCGATGATGCCTTTGAATTGATCTTCCGCGCCAACGGGAAGCTGAATTGGTACCGGACGCGCACTAAGGCGGTCGACAATCGTGTTCACAGAAAAGTAGAAATCCGCGCCTACACGGTCCATCTTGTTGATAAAACAAATGCGCGGCACACCGTATTTATCGGCTTGACGCCAGACGGTTTCCGATTGCGGCTGGACGCCAGCCACCGCGTCGAACACCGCGCAGGCACCGTCCAGTACGCGCAAGCTGCGTTCGACTTCAGCGGTGAAATCGACGTGCCCAGGCGTATCGATAATGTTGATGGTGTAATCGTTCCATTCGCAGGTAGTAGCGGCGGACGTAATCGTAATGCCGCGCTCCTGCTCCTGCGCCATCCAGTCCATGGTGGCGGTTCCCTCGTGCACTTCACCGATTTTGTGCGTACGGCCGGTGTAGTACAAAATCCGTTCGGTCGTAGTGGTCTTACCGGCATCGATGTGGGCCATGATGCCGATGTTGCGCATTTTGTGTAACGGTACAGTGCGTGCCATATTTCAATCCCCGCTGTTACCAGCGATAATGTGCAAAGGCTTTGTTGGCCTCTGCCATTCTGTGAACTTCATCCTTTTTCTTAACTGCTCCGCCTCGCATATTTGAGGCGTCATTCAACTCATTCGCCAGCTTGTCGGCCATGCTCTTGTCGGGCCGGGTCCGCGCATTCGTGATAATCCAGCGCAAAGCCAGACTCGTCCGGCGATTCTGCGGAACTTCCACCGGCACCTGATAGTTGGCGCCGCCCACGCGGCGGGTCTTCACTTCGAGCATCGGCTTCACGTTCTCAACAGCCTTCTTGAAAGCCTTGAGCGGATCGTCCTGCGAACGCTCCTTCAAGATGTCCATGGCTTTGTAAAAAATCTTTTGGGCCGTGGTCTTCTTGCCATCCCACATCATCGAGTTCACGAACTTCTCGACGAGCGTGGAGTTGTACAGCGGATCGGGAATGACTTCTCTGGGCTCTGGTCTTCTACGGCGCGGCATCTAAACTCTCCTACTTCTTCTTTCCCTTGGCAGGTGCGGCAGCGGCAGCACCGCCCTTCGGACGCTTGGCGCCATACTTCGAGCGCCCTTGTTTACGGTTCGCAACACCAGCGGTATCGAGCGTACCGCGCACCACGTGATAGCGCACACCCGGCAAATCCTTCACGCGGCCACCGCGTATTAATACGATCGAGTGTTCCTGCAGATTGTGACCGACACCTGGTATATAGGTGGTGACTTCAATGCCATTGGTAAGCCGCACACGGGCCACTTTGCGAAGAGCGGAATTGGGCTTCTTCGGCGTAGTGGTGTACACGCGCGTGCAAACTCCACGGCGCTGCGGACAAGCTTGCAGCGCGGGGCTCGCTGTCTTGTAGCGCGTTTCCTTACGGCCTTTGCGCACAAGTTGGTTAAAAGTCGGCATGCTCTACCTAACTGGCGTTTCGCACAAGCGCCAAGCGCTCACACGTCACGCACGTTTCCTCTCGAAAAATTCTCGAACTTCTGTTTAAGCAGGCTTAAACCCGTCTCAAAGAAACCGGACTTAGCTGCAATGGATAAAATTGCCAGGAGACTGATATAGCGTATTCACCAGCCTCAACCGCGAGGGTAACTGCTTCGGGTATTGGCCCTTACCGAATCCCAACGTCACTCTCCTGATGCTATGCCAGGAGGCTTATCGGTTCAGCAGCGGGGCCCGACTTCCGGCCGGATGCCCATATTCCAGAGCACGGTAGCGCAGGAGCCGAAGAATCAACTCGCCAAACCTTACCAGTGTATAGGGAAAATATTCCAGATGTCAACACTGAGTGGGTCTATGGAGTAGATTTTGAGGTGTAAGAGTATTTTGAGCAAAACTCCGCTTGAGAGAATACATCCTACGTCGATGCAAACGCCAGAAACTAGAGACCTGGCAGACAAAATGTCATTTGGTTTTGACGCCTTTCTTGAGGGCTCAATCCCTGGGCGCTTTCTTCGATCTTGGCGTGCTTCGGCGCCCCCGCTGTAATTCTTTCGGTTCAACCTCCCTCTCCACGGAAGGGGTCAATCCCTTCCGCCCCTTTGAAGTCACTCGGCGGTATATCAATTCCGGGGATTGGCTTGTTGGCGCTTCCGTAAAAAAAGGGAAAGTCTTCCTTTGAAAGGCTAGGTAGATCGTCATTTCTCTTTGCCGAGCTTAAATCCTGGACGGTTTTCAGCCGTCCAACAAGCTTCGGCGGGTGGAGACGCTCGTCTGGCGAGAGGTTTAGTTTCTGTTGTAACTTACAAGTCGCCATTTAAGGCGTGATCCTATCACGATCAGATCCAAAATGGATTGCCGGGCGATAATAGGAATATGTCTGTTGAGCAAGCCATTCTCGAAGCCGTCCGTGCGCTGCCCGCTGAAAAACAGCAGGAACTCTTGAGCCACGCGAATCGTCTGCGAAACGAGGCTAAACCCACGGCGCCTTTCAGGAATATCAAGGGCCTCTGGTCAGACCTCGGGATTTCTCTTTCCCCAGAAGAGATCAGCGAAAACCAGCGCGAAATGTGGAAAAACTTTCCCCGGAACGACATCTAGATGTCTTCAGTAGTTGTGGACACGCACACTATTGTCTGGTATTTGGCGGGAGATCCACGACTTTCTCACAAAGCTGCGGCTGCGCTGGATGAAGCAGCGTCAAAGGGTCTATATATTTATGTTCCTTCGATTTGCTTGGTGGAACTAACCTATTTGGTCGAGAAAGGTAGGCTACCGCGAGAGGCCCGCGAACGATTGGTCGCTGCGCTCGATGACGGTACGGCACCTTGCAGATTGGCGCCACTAGACCGTGGCGTCGCTGACGCTCTGGAATTAGTGAATCGCAGCCAGGTCTCTGACATGCCAGATCGAGTGGTTGCGGCCACCGCCGTCGCTTTAGGCATTCCGGTGGTCAGTCGCGATGGCAAGATCCGGACTTCCCAGGTGCAGACAATCTGGTAAGTGCGCGAGGTGCCAGTGGCTCTGACACAATCAGCCCTAAGCACCCGCCATTCGCTCCTCCAAAATCACCCAAGCTTCCGCTGGCTTGCAAGGATCAACCGCCACGAAGGGGATGCCCACCGCCGCCGAAGCTCGCTCTTCCTCTAAAGAGTCACCAATACTCGCGATCACCTCAAACTCCCGATTCAGCGATTCGTGCCACATGCGCTTGTGTTCGAAGCTATCCAAATGATCGGGACAAAAGATGGATATTCTGGCTCCCCGGCAAACCATGCGCGGCCAGGAATCTCTCCGTCGCTTCGCGGCAGACACTCGTCCGCGCCGTCACATAATGAACCTGCACTCTGCGTTCGTCCATTCGTCGAAGCACGCCGATGCCGGTTTCCACCGGAACGTCGAATTGCGTGCACAGCGTCTCATCGAGATCCACGATCACGGCCAACGGCTTCTTCACTGAGCCAACCCGCACCTATCCGCAATCATCTCCCCAATCGGTATCGCCGACGTTGCCGCTGGCGATGGCGCATTACAAACATGCAGCATCCGCTCCGTCTGCACAAACAGAAAATCGTGAATCAACGTACCATCGCGCTTCACCGCCTGCGCCCGAATCCCCGCCTCCTCCGGCAGCAAATCATTCACCCTAAGCGACGGGCAATATTTCTGGCACTCCTTCAAATAGCCGCGCTTTGAAAGCGAGTTCCGCATCTCCGCCACGCCCGATTTCAAATTCGCGTTAATCGTCTTCCAGAAGCCGGGAAACGCCGCATATTCGGCCACATCCTTCACGTTGATCGAAAATTTCGCATACCCTTCGCGCGCCAACCCCAGCACCGCATTCGGACCTACCGTCACACCGCCATCCACCGTGCGCGTCAAGTGAATCCCCAGAAAGGGCAAATCCGGATCGGGAATCGGATAGATCAAATGCCGCACAATGCCGTTCTTACTCGGTGGCAGCCGATAATATTCGCCGCGAAACGGCACAATCTGATGATCGATCTTGCAACTCGCGATGCGCGCCAACCGGTCTGACTGCAATCCCGCACAAGCGATCAGCCGTTTCGCCGTCCACCGCCTGTTGCCCGCACCTACCAAAACATCCGCCGAACCTTCCTTAATCGCATCGACTTGGATGCCGAACTCAATCTCGCCGCCACCCGCCCGAATCACTTGGCCCATCGCCTCTGCCACGCGCTTATAGTCGACAATGCCCGTCGTCTTCACAAAGAGCGCGCCCACACCCGCAATATTCGGTTCGCGCCGCCTCAACTCCTCAGCGCTCACCGCCTCAACAGCTATATCGTTCTTCTTCGCTCGTTCGAGTAACGCCTTCATGCGCTCCGCTTCGATCTCATTCGTCGCCACCAGCATCTTGCCGCACACTTCGTAGGGAATGCCGTGTTCATCGCAAAAGCCCTTAGTCGCAACCGCACCCCGACGGCAAAGCTCCGCCTTCAGACTGCCGGGCGCATAGTAAATTCCGGCATGAATCACGCCGCTGTTGTGACCCGTCTGGTGCCGTGCGAGTGCGCTTTCTTTTTCCAAAAGAACAAGGCGAGAACCCGGGTGCCGCTTCAACAACTCCATCGCAGTGGCCAGCCCCACAATGCCCCCGCCAATCACGCAATAGTCAAAGACCAAAGGGCACCTTTGACGGCGCGGCTATTGCTTCTCCGGACTTTGCAAAAGCAAACCGTACAAATACACCGCAATCCCCGCGCCGACCAGCGGACAGCCAATCGCTAGAAAAGCGATGAACGAAAACGGATGTATATACAGCAAACAACACAGCTGAACGATCACTCCGATCGCCACCAGCAAACCGGACCATTTAAGAGCGCGCTCCCTCTTCATGGTAACTTCCCTTTCCAGAAGGTCGCGTCTTTCAGCGAACCCACCTCGTGAATAGTGTCATGGCACTTGCTGGCGGTACAGGACAGTTTATTGGCGTGAATATCGGCCAGCATCGTAGGCGACTTTGCGTGCTTCGGTTGCTCTTCAAACTTGCGCGAACCCAAGTGGCAGTGCAAACACTCGCGATTGTTGTAGGGCTGATACAGCTTGATATCTTCCGGCTTGGGCACGGTTCCGAAATATTGCACCAGCACATGCTCCATGCCATGCATCTTCGCTACCGCCGTGCCGAACATCGCATAATCCGTATGACACGTGTAACAGGCATGCTCGCGCGGCACCAAATTGTTCTGATAGTGAACAGCCGGAATATAACTAATATCGTCCACCAGCAAGCTTTGCCCGAAGCCGTGCATCACATGGCACGACAAACAGAACCTTGTGGACTCGGCGCGATTCATCTGCTCTTCAAAGCCGAACCAACTGGCGATCGCCGGAAGCACCAACAGCCCCACAAATGCTAGCGCCTTCCCTTCCCTGAAGTGCGTTAATCTGGTGCGCAATGCAATAAATGCGGCCAGAATAATCGTCAACTCCCCAATGATGACTACTGTCCAGGTGGCCACTATAAATCCTACTTGGCCAGACCCCGATAGTACGCCACAACTGCTTTGATCTGCTCGGGGTTCAATTCGCCTTTGAAAGAATCCATGTCGCTGCCCTTACCATCCACCACGATCTTGGTCATGGCCGCCTCATCTTCTTTCACAATAGTGTCTTTGACGCTCTTGACCTTCAGTTTTTTCCCCTTGGCGGTTTTGCCAAGACCGTCTTGCCCGTGGCACACCGCACATTTGTCAAGATACACAGCCTGTCCATCGACCGCGGCAAATAGCGCGGCCGAGAAAAGGAGAAGGGCGCCGGCAATGACGGCGAATCGTTTACATACAATTTTTGGCTTCATGAGTCTTAAAAGTTGTGTGTCCAGGATAAAGTTAAAAGCTTCGCGCTGAAATTGTTCACCGCCAGAATCTGCTCAATATAGTAAGTCCGCTGCAATTTCACCGCCAGAATTCCAATCCTCGGCACATCGTATCCCAGCGAACCAGTGGCGTACGGAAAAGTCATCGGACCGAAGAGCGGAGCTTCTCCATTAATTACTCCCAACCCGCTAGAGCGCAAGTAATTGCCAGTGAAGTTCAGGTGCAGCCTGGGCACCGGTTTAATCTCCATTCCGCCTTGCCAGATGCGGTTTACGGTTTGGTCGGTGATTGTGTCTGTCAGCGGCGGCGTGCCCCGCAGGAAAGTTGTAAAGTCGGTGGCAAACAGGCTGTCGTAGCTGAACCCCGTGAAGACTTGAAAACGATCGTTGAAGGTCCAGCTGATGTTAGTGGCGTTGCTGCGCACTCGGCTGTGATACGCGGAGATCAACAGCTTATCGTTCTGAATGACGGTAGCGTTTTCAATCGCTAATTTCTCGCGCGGCTGAATGCGCACCACGATTCGCCCGCCAATAGACGTGTGGGGCGTAATCCGCGTGTAAGACGTCCCGTTATTCTGCTCACCCAAATCCCCGCGAACTGAAAATACTTTGGATATTTGATAAGACGCTTTCAGCGTTGGCCACACCGTCTTGATGCGCTGACTCTCGAGCGCAGTCGACACGCCATCGCTGAAATTCTCCACATCGCTCTTTAAATAGCGGACGCCTACATCGAACAGTAAAGCCGCCATAGGAGTGAACATCAACGAGAGGTCCGCTTGCGACGTACCGATGCGCCACTGGTTGAACGACGTGCCGGTCTGAATCGTCGATCCAGACAAGCTGCGATACAAACCCGTACTGTTCAAATCTGTGCGCGAATAACGATAGTTACTCTGAACTTCCAACCAGTCGTTCACCCGGTAATTAAATCCCTGATCAACGACGTTGTTCGGTTCGGAATCGCTGGCCCGCACAGATTCCGAAAATGAATAAGGCGCGTCCGTGCTGCCGCTGCTGTTCGTGCGCCCGATTCCGTTTCCCGACCAATCGAGAGACGCCGGACCGTTGTAATCGTAAAACAGATAATCGCCGTGCGCTTCTAACTTTGGAGTAATTTTTCCGTTGTAAGAAAATTCGCTGATAGGCGTGCTCAGCTTTCGATCGTCGGTCCAACTGGTGGCGTTCAACAACTCCACGCCCGTGGCAGGGTCGCTTACATTGATACTGCGTTCGTTGCTCGAAAGATTGTTGCCTAAAACGCTATCGTCAAAACGCTCATAGCCGATCTTGTAGTGAAAATTCCAACTCTCGTGCGTGTAATCCACTCCGCCCGTGATGCGGTTGGTCGATTCGCTGATGGGCGCAATCAGGTAATACGGGTTGGCGCGCGTGAACGAGCCGAAAGCAGAGGGCGAGCCGAAATAGTCCATCGTTTGCGTAGTCAACGTGACGCCATCGCGCGTGTTGCGGTAATAATCGACGCTGAAGCGCAGGTTCTTCGTCGCGTGCACCAGCAAATCGAACGATCCCAGCTTGCGGACCGTGGCCCAGTTGTGATTGTTCGTGACCGAGGCAAAGCCGTTTTCCGAAACAGCGTCGTTTTGGTTCCAGTAAAAGCGCGATTGCTGGAAGTTCACGCGCAGGTCGTATACGTTCGATTTGCGAACAGACAACTGCGCGGTGGTGTACGGATCGCCGCCCAAGCCGCTAACCGTGAGAGAGTAGTTGTCCGCGAAGCGGTCCACGCCGGGCTGCGCCTTACCGAACAGGCTCAGATCCAGCAGCCGGAAGCCGCTGTTCAGGTCGAATAGCTGCGTGAACATCGGAAAGTAGCCGTGTACATCGCTGAAGCGGTAGCCGGTTGTGACTGAACCTTGCGTGTCGAAACCGCCTAGCGAAATCGGTTTCTGATCGTCTTGCGCCAGCAGACTCGCCGGCGCGGCAATCATTCCTAACAGGAGCCATGAAAAGGGTAAGCGTCGCATGTCATGCCATCCTTAGTGCAGAAAATCCGCATCGAAATTAGAGCCGTGAATGCTCGAATGGCAGCGCGTGCAAGCGCCGCTGGTTTGGAAACTCATCCGCCCGTGCGGCACATTGATCGCGGTAGTTTCCACATGGCACGAAAGGCACAGGAACCGCTCTTCGCGCCGTTTCAACAACAGTTTGTCGACGCTGCCGTGTGGCGTGTGGCAAACTACGCAGCCTTCCACTCTCACCGAGGCGTGCTCAAACACCCATGGCCCGCGCTTTTCAACGTGGCAGCGAACGCAGGTCTCCCACCCGGCCTCGCGCAGCATGTTGCGGTTTGAGGTTCCATGCGTACTGTGGCAATCCGAACACTTCATGGCGCCTTCCGGAACCGGGTGGTGATTCGGCAAGGCGAATTGCGCCATTATATTCGCGTGACACTCGTTACACAGTTTCGGCTGACTGTCCTTTAACAGGCTATTGTTCAGCCAGCGTGTCTCCTCACCTAATTGCGGCACTGAGAAAAATACCGCCTGCGCACCGTCCAGCGAATGGTGGTTCGGGTCGCGCGCCGCTTCCACCAAGTGTGTGGCATGACACCCATTGCAACCCACGCCGTGTTTTGCGTGCGAAGATCTGGCAAACTCACTCTGCTCGTGATTGCTGCTGTGGCACGTCAGGCACCGCTCCCAATTTTCGCGCCCCGTGCCGCGGAATCCAAAAATCAGTTTATTAGCAGCTGCCGTGGCCGCATCGTCCCCATGGGCGGCTTGCTCGGCATCTGCGTGCGCTTTGCCGGGACCATGACAAGCCTCGCATCCCATCACTTGCCCTTCTTGCGCCGGCTTAAGTTGGGAATGGACCGTCTTATTGAATTCTCGAAATTCGGGTTTGTGGCACGACCGGCAGTTCTCCGCGCCCACATACTCGCCTGACGAGACAGCCGGTGTGCTGCCCACCACAATCGAATTAGGCGCGCCTGCTGACGGCCGCGTCTGTGCTTCCACCGAGCCCGCCGGCACACAAAGCCCAAGGCAGAGCACCAACCCCACACAAGATGACCTCATCGGTTAGGAAATCATCGTAACCAATCTTGGCGCGGCGCTTCAGTGACGCTGAGCACAACAGCTAATATTTAAGCCTTAAGGAATTTCCTAAACAAGGGGATTGCTCAAGAAAAATGGCTGACTAGGTGCGTTTTCCTAATCAGCCATGGAAGTTGGGTTGGAGGAGAAGTTTGAAGAAACCAACAGCAAAACTTAATGAAACTTTATTATCCGCTGCCATCCGTACCTCTGTCAAGCAAAAGTTCTAACGCGTTCTGCCGAAGAGAGAAGTATAAGGTATGTTAAGGCTCATCTGCCGCATCTTCGGACACCGTCTGGTTTGGTCCGCAAGTGGGCCCGGACTCCATGCCGCTTGCCGCCGTTGCAAACAGGTGATTCAGAGTTCTCAAGGTTAGTAACTTCTGCAAATTGAGAGATTTACGTGCACCGTTGCACTTCCCTTTTGTGCGCCGTGAGCCGCTTCTTTTACCCGCAATCGCCTTGGCATTCGGAATTCTCTGGTCTCACCTCTTAGATATCGACTGGCGATACTTAACAGCCCCCACCGTCGCTGCCCTATTGCTGGCCGCTGTGGTCACGCTCCTTCCTTCCGCTAAAAGGCTCAAACTGGCCGTCCTCTGCTGCGGCTGCGTTCTACTGGGAATCGCTGCCGAAATCGGCAACCGCCCCGGCCGCACACCAAAGCTCAACGCGCAAGATGGCGAAACCGTGTTGCTATCTGGTTGTGTTACCAATCCGCCCGTCTTCTCGCCAGACCGCGAACAGTTCACCCTCGACCTTAGCTCCAAAGCCGCTATCCGTTTAACTGTCAACCTGCGCCCGGACGACCAGCCGCTCGCCTTGCGTTACGGCCAGCGTGTTGAAGTGCCCGCCAAGATCCGCTCGCCGCGCAATTTTCAAAATCCTGACAGCTTCGACTACGTCCACTTTCTCGCCGTTCAGCATATCTTTTGGAACGGCTCGGTTGCAAGTTCGCAAGAGATCAAAGTCTTGTCAGGTAGTTGCGGATCAAGCGCCATTGCCGGACTGTACACGCTGCGAACCTGGGCGCTCGGCAGATTAGTCAGCCTCTATCCGAACGACCAGCACACCGTCGGCTTGCTGCAAGCAACTCTGATCGGCGAGACGAATGGAGTCGAACGCCGCTGGACACAAGACTTTCGCATCACCGGAACCTATCATGCGCTGGTAATTTCCGGCATGCACATTTCCGTTCTGGCGTTTACCATCCTGCTGATTCTGCGCCTCCTGTACTTGCGAAAAGTGCCGGCGCTGTGCATAGCAACCGCCGCCTGTTGGCTCTACGCTTTCATTTCCGGTTTAGGTGCGCCCGTGGTCCGGGCGGCGGCGGGCTTTACCCTCTTCGTAATCGCCAGCTTCTGCTTTCGCAAGATCCGCGCTCTCAACGCTATGGCCGCCATCGGCATTATCTATTTGCTGCTCGACCCGGGGCAGTTATTCGATCCCAGCTTTCAACTTTCGTTCCTTTCCGTAGCCGCCATTGCCGCTTTTGCAATTCCATTAATGGAGCGTTACACCGAACCGCTGCATGGAGCTGTGAAATATTTCGACCAGCCGGCCTACGATCCTCGCGTACCCGCGGCTGCCGCGCAATGGCGAGTAGAACTGCGATTGCTCGCGCGAACTCTGCAGTGTTGGAGCGGTTTATCCCTCGCCGCTTCGCAATTCATAGTGGCGCGTACCACTCTAGTAGCGGCATTCGTCGCCGACGCTGCACTCATTTCGGCCTGCATTCAATTTGGCTTGGCACTCCCCATGGCCAGCTATTTTCATCGCCTCTCCCTTACCGGCTCTTCGGCAAACGTCATGGTCGTCCCTCTGTTGCAGCTGGTTGTGCCGTTAGGTTTCGCCGCCATCGCCACCGGTTCGCACGTGTTGGCAAACGCCACCCGCTGGTTGTTGAATACGGCTGATTTCATCGCCACTTGGCACGTCAAATTTGAGCCCGCCTGGAGGATCGGCGCAATTCCAATCGCCATCGCACTTACCTTCGCCTGTTCGCTCATCTTACTGGGCTTGGCCATCCGCCACAAAAAGGCAGTGCCCCTTGCGCTTTTCCTGGCGCTGGCGCAGTTCGCGGTGATTTGCTGGCAGCCTTGGCCCGCAAACACCAAGCCAGGCATGCTGGAAGTAACCGCCATCGATGTCAGTCAAGGCGACAGTCTCTTGGTCGTCTTTCCCAATGGCGAAACCATGCTGGTGGACGCGGGTGGCTTTCCCGGTATGACCAACATGAAACGCAAGCCGCAAATGGATATTGGCGAAGACGTAGTCTCTCCCTATTTATGGAGCCGTCAGATCACCCATCTCGACTACGCTGTTCTCACCCACGGACACTCCGATCACATGGGCGGACTCGCCGCGGTCCTTGACAATTTTCATCCCAAGGTTCTTTGGATCGGCGCCGAACCAAACACTCCCGAATGGCGCGAGATTCAACACGCGGCTGCGCGCGACGGCGTGCGCATTGTTCCGCTCGCGCGCGGCACTCCAGACTGGTCCATCGGCGGCACAAACCTCAGAGTGCTCGCCCCCGCGCCCGATTATATGCCGGGAGAACTTGCCACAAACGACGATTCTTTAGTGCTGGAGTTGAGCTATGGGCGTCACCGCGCACTGCTGACCGGCGATGCCGAGCAGCCAGTCGAGAGCGAAATGGTCGCCAGCCGATTACTGCGCCCGGTAACGCTGCTCAAAGTCGGCCACCATGGCAGCAAAACGTCCTCCAGCGAAGAATTCTTGAGCGAGATAAAACCCCAATTCGCCATGATCTCCGATGGCTACCGAAATCAATTTCATCATCCTCATCCTTCCGTGCTTGAGCGCTTGGAAGAACACCACGCCGCTATCTTGCGCACAGACCAACATGGCTTGCTCACCTTTCGAAGCGACGGCAAACATGTTGAGCTGGAAACCTATCATTAAGTCGGTTCAAATAAGAAGCCTAGAATGAAATCTATGGCATCCGAAGATAGTAACAGCCGGGCAACTGAGAACATCGCCTTGTTCGCGCTTGGCGCATTGATTGGAGTATCGGCTGCGATTCTGCTCGCTCCCGAAAGAGGAGTCCACACGCGGCGGCGCATTGCCGGCCAAGTCAAGGCTGGCCGCGATACTCTCCTCGATTCGAGCCAGGATGTGATAAACCGCGGTCGCGAGTTGTTCGAAAGAGGCCGTGAGATCGCCCAGGAAGCTGCCGAGATGTTTGAGCGCGGACGCCGCATGGCGGAAACCGGCTTTGACGAACAAGTCGAATCCGAACATGTTCCGGAGCGAGGGCTCTAGTCTTGTCGGCTTTTGTTAACGAACCTTACTTAGATTTCAACAAGCACGAAAATGCCGCCGCAGCACGTCACGCCTGGCATCAAGTCCGCGACGAAATGGGTAAGGAGTACGATCTGTTGATCGCTGGCGAGCGCCGCAAATCGCCCGCCAAACTCGAATCGCTGAATCCGTCCAAAGCCGGCGAAATTGTCGGCGTGCATCAGAAAGGTTCCGAACAGGACGCCCGCGATGCCGTCGAAGCGGCCTATGCGTACTTCCCAACCTGGAGCGATGTGCCGGTGCATGAGCGAGCCGACTACCTCGTGCGCATAGCAGCCGTCATTCGTCAGCGTAAGCTTGAGTTCGATGCGTGGCTGGTTTTAGAAGCAGGCAAAACTTGGGCCGAAGCCGAAGCCGATGTTTCGGAAGCCATCGATTTTTGCGAATACTACGCGCGGCGTGCCCGCAAGTTGGCGAATCCCGAACCACTGGTTCAGCTATCTGGCGAGCGCGACGAAATGGTTTACTTGCCGTTGGGCGTCGGCCTGGTAATTCCGCCGTGGAATTTTCCGCTCGCCATTCTGGTAGGCATGACCACAGCGGCCCTTGTCACTGGCAACACGGTTGTCATCAAGCCTTCGAGCGAGACTCCCACCATCGCCGCCAAATTCGCCGAAGCCATGTTGGAAGCGGATGTGCCGGCCAGGGCGTTTTCGCTTTTAACCGGCAGTGGCGCGGCCATTGGCGACACCATCGTCTCCCACCCGAAGACCAGGTTTGTTTCTTTCACCGGATCGCGCGAAGTCGGCCTGCATATCAACGAACTCGCCGCGAAAACGCCCAAAGGTCAAATCTGGATCAAACGCGTGATCGCCGAGATGGGCGGCAAAGATGCAATTGTTGTCGACCGCGATACCGATATCGATCAAGCCGTGACAGGCGTTGTCTACTCAGCTTTTGGCTACCAGGGACAGAAGTGTTCGGCCTGTTCGCGCGCCATTGTCGATAGCGCGATTTATGACGAGTTCTTGACCAAGCTCAAGACCAAAGTAGAAGCCTTGACGATCGGGCCATCGGATCATCTTGAAAACTACCTGGGCCCCGTGATCAGTGCGCGCGCCCGCGATACCATTCTCAGCTACATCGAGACTGGCAAGGCGGAAGGACGCCTCATCTGCGGTGGTGGCCCGGCCGAAGGCGATGGTTACTTTATCAATCCCACCGTGATCGCCGACATTGATTCGAAAGCCCGCATTTTTCAAGAAGAGATTTTTGGGCCTGTGCTAGCTGTTACCAAGGCAAAAGATTTCGATCACGCGCTTGAATTGGCAAACGATTCCGACTACGGATTGACCGGCGCCGTCTATACCAATGACAAAGCCAAAGCCGAGAAAGCCCGCCGCCAATTCTTTGTCGGCAATCTGTACATCAATCGCAAGTGCACCGGGGCCATGGTGGGTGCGCACCCTTTCGGCGGTTTCAACATGTCGGGCACGGATTCAAAAGCCGGTGGGCCCGATTACCTGTTGCAGTTCGTACAGGCCAAATCCATCGCTGAAAAGATCTAGCCAAAGATATTTGAAATTTTGAAACCACCGGTCGTTTGTCCGATGATCTTGTTAGCGAGACGAGAGCAAAGGAGACGACCGATGGAGACGTTCGCCAAGCTGTTTGGCAGCCTGCTTGTATTTGTATACCACTGCTTCGACCGGATCGTGATCAACGGCTATCTAAATGGGTTGTCGCGACCCGAGCAGGTGGTTTATTTCGTACGTGAGGTGCTGGGCATTGCGGTGGTGAGTAAGGAAGTTTTCAGCCAGCGAACCAACGATTACCGGAACTGGGTGGAGGCCTACGCGCGCAACCAAAAGATCCCCATGGAGTGGGCGGGAAAAGGTGTTCGTAAGGAAGACTATGTGCTCCCGGCGCTACAACGGATGGAGAAGAAGAACGCCTACGGAGTCTACTTTATCTTCAAGAGCATGGAACAGGGCCGCACATTTCGGATCAGCGTGCCGAAGTATCCGACGCAGGATGCCAATCACCGCATTCTGGCGCATCAAACGAGCCGCTTCACCCATTACTATTTCTACGTCCGCGATGCAGTTCTCGGGCCGATCGTCATTCGCATGGCATCGTTCCTTCCCTTTCACGCTACCTATTGGCTCAATGGGCATTCGTTTATCGAACAGGAACTGAACCGAAAGCGGATCGGTTTCCGCAAAAACGACAATGCCTTTCTAGCGGTGGACGATGTCGCCACACTGCAAGCCGCCGCCGACCGACTCAGTCCTCAGATCATCCGCAAACAACTTGATTACTGGACCCTCATCCTGGGACCGAAGTTTTCAAGCAAGGAGCGCGGCCAGATGAGTTTGTCGCGCTTCTATTCCATCGCGCAAATCGAATACTGCCGGAACTTCATATTCAAACGCCACTTTCCCATCCACAAAATCTTCGAGCGGGGTTGCGAGATCGGCCTGTGGCGGTTGACAGCCAACCGCATCAGTGAGATTTTCGGCGTCCGGCTCAACAAGAGAATGCATGGCAAACTGGCCACCGTCATCGATCAAATCGAACACGGCCATCATGTCTTCCGCGCCTATTGGAAGAACTCTTTTCTCAAGCAGTACGAGAAGTTCTCCTGCTTCCTGCGCAATGAACTCTGTTCCAACAACCTGCGCGACTTCGGCCTGAAGAAAGGACTCGACCATCTGGACGCCGTCCGCCAGCGCTTCCAGACCATCACGGACCGCTTCGCCGCCTTCCAATCGCAATGCCTCAATGTCCATGTGGACTTTCCGCTCCTGCAACGCATCGCCTTGCCCATTACTGTAGGGTCGGTCCGCTACCCCGGCATCAAAATCCACGACGTGCGGATCATTCGACTGCTGGAGGTCCTACTGCACAACGGCAGTACCGTCGGCGGCTGGACGGCCAAACAGATCCACCAGGCAGTTGTTACCACCTTCCAGCTTTCCCCGAAACATTACGGACTCAACCAACTCCGCTACGATCTCCGCAAACTCAAGGGCCACGGACTGCTTACTCGCGATGGTCGCCGTTATGCCTACCGCCTCTCGACCAAAGGTCTTGATGTCGCCCTCTTGTTTCTGTTCTTCCACAAGCGCCTCTGCGGACCTCTCGCCAACAGCCGTTTTCACCACAAACCCGATCCCCAGCAGCGCCCCAACAGCAAACTCGAAGCCGCCTATCATAAAGCCGATTTGGCTATTGAGAACATCGTCAATCTCTTACAGGCAGCTTGATGTTACCCGCACCATTGTTGAAGTATTTTTATTTATGAATGAAGACTTAAGAATCTAAGCTTTCGAGCCCTGGCGTTAAAGTGTCACGGCTCGGATCGAAAGGTAGACATGGGTTCGCCTTGTTCGTCCATTACGTCGCGGATGGCGGCAAGGACGGCTGCTCGGTTAGTGGGTCCATGTAGTATGGGGAGTGACGCATTAGGCTTTGCTCGGAGTTGCGGCGGGCGCGAAGTAGCGCAAGCGAAAAGACCGCACTTCCGAGCCGAACCGTGACCGTGAGGGAGCGGTCTGAACCTAGCAACACTTACCATTCGCGTACTTCCGCCCGTGTTTCCTCTCGCTGAAAACCCTCCACTCCCCTCTCGAATGAGCATGGCCCGTCAATCGTAAATGCCGCGCGTAAGCACTCTCATCGGATAACTCGCGCGCCAGCGCGACTAAGTACGAGATCACTCGGCCGACAATTCTCATACCCGCTCCAACTCCATTTGTGTCTCGACGAACGGTGTTTCCGAAGTACCCGTGTCGCGCGTACCGTTCAAAATGCCATACCAGGCGCGTAACGAATCAATAATGATCACCGCAACCAGCACCATAAACACCGCGCAAACCGCTGCATCGAGACGATCGTTAAAGATCAGCGTTTGCGTATCGGCCAGCTTCGCGGCGGCGATTTTGCCCGCTGCAATGGCTGCCGAAAGCCCGCTCGCATGCGCCAGAAATCCCAGCTTTGGATCAGGCGCAAAGATCTTCTGCCAGCCCGCCGTAAAGGTAATGCTTATCAGCCACACGAGCGGAATAATCGTGATCCAGAGGTAGCGCGCGCGGTGAGCTTTCATCAATACCGTCGTCGCGACGCAAAGCGCAACCGTACTCAGCAGCTGATTCGAAATACCGAACAGTGGCCAGAGAGAATTGATACCGCCTAAAGGATCGACCACCCCTTGATAAAGAAAATAGCCCCACGAAGCCACGATAATCGCGCTGGTCAACAGCACACCCGGCATCCACGACGAGCGCCCTAGCGGTTTGTAAAAGTGGCCGAGCAGGTCTTGCAACATAAACCTGCCCACGCGCGTGCCTGCATCCAAAATGGTCAGGATGAAAAGAGCTTCGAACAAGATGGCGAAGTGATACCAAAAACTTAAAAGTCGATCCCCCATTCCCGAGCGATGCAAAGCCCCGCTGAAAATCTGCGCCATGCCTAACGCCAGCGATGGCGCACCACCCGTCCGATTGAACAGTGTTTTCTCGCCTACACTTTGTGCCAGGTGCGCCATCGTATCAACCGTGACGGGAAAGCCCCATGAACTGATTTTGGCCACCGCCGCGGCGGGCGCTGCTCCCACAATCCCAGCCGGTGAGTTCACGGCGAAATAGACGCCCGGTTGCATCGACGCAGCCGCGATCATCGCCATAATTGCCACAAAGCCCTCGAGCAGCATGGCGCCATAACCGATCGGCCACGCATGCCATTCTTTGGCAATCATCTTGGGCGTCGTACCCGAAGAGATGAGCGAATGGAATCCGGAGATGGCGCCGCAAGCGATGGTGATGAAACAGAATGGGAACAGTTTACCGGCGAAGATGGGCCCAGTACCGTCAATGAACTGCGTGAGGGGAGGCAGTTGCAGTCTCGGGTGGGTGAATAGAATTCCGAACGCCAACAGGAAAACCACGCCTAATTTCACAAACGTGCTGAGATAATCGCGTGGCGCTAACAGCAGCCACACGGGTAGAGCGCTAGCCGCAAAACCATACACGACGATGGCCAGCGTCAACGCTACACCGCTCCATGTGAACCACACCGACCACGTCGCCGATTCACTCACCAGCTTCCCGCCGTAGATCCCGCTCATCACCAGCACGAATCCTAACAGTGAACACTCCAACACCTTTCCTGGACGAATAAAACGCAGATAGAGGCCCATCAAAATACCGATAGGGATGGTCAACGCGATCGTGAACGTTCCCCATGGACTACCCTTAAGCGCATTCACGACCACCAGCCCCACCACCGCGAGCAAAATGACCGAGATGAGATAAACAGTCACCAAGGAAACGAAGCCGCCCACTTTACCGATCTCTTCGCGCGCCATCTGCCCGAGCGTTTTGCCGTTGCGCCGCATAGAGCAGAAGAGGATCGTGAAATCTTGCACCGCACCCGCCAAAACCGCACCGAACAAGATCCAAAGCACGCCGGGAAGGTAACCAAACTGCGCTGCCAGTGTCGGCCCCACCAGCGGGCCAGGTCCTGCAATGGCGGCAAAGTGGTGTCCCAGCAGAATCCATTTATTGGTCGGCTCAAAATCGTGTCCATCGCGCAATCGTTCGGCTGGCGTGGCGCGCTTGTCATCCAGCACCATAACTTTCGCCGCAATGAACTTTGCATAGAATCGAAAGCCCACCGCGTATATACACGCCGCTGCGGCAACCAGCCACAAACTGTTCACGGACTCGCCGTGATTGCTCGCAATGACTCCCAGGCAAACCGCGCCGCCGACCGCCGCCGCAGCCCACAACAACGAAATGAGATGACGCATATGAATATTCTAAAGCGCAAATGGCAGCCATTGGAGAAGAAACACTCCGCTGCTCTCTCGGTGGCCGCCCAACACCGTGCCCGTCTTGCGCGCGCCTGTTCTTAGAGCGCAAAGGGCACGGCTGCGCGCCACCATGGGAGAACAAACACTCCGCTGCTCTCTCGGTGGCCGCCCAACACCGTGCCCGTCTTGCGCGCCTGTTTCTTAGAGCGCAAAGGGCACGGCTGCGCGCCACCATGGGAGAACAAACACTCCGCTGCTCTCTCGGTGGCCGCCCATCACCGTGCCCGTCTTGCGCGCGCCTGTTTCTTAGAAGTGAACGGCCAATCCGAGCCAAGCCGCCAACAATGCTACGACCAGGCCGCTAACCACGATACCGACAACCACCTTGCTCACCGACGATTTTCTACTATCGTCCAGTCGTATCGCAACCACAGCCGCCGGCCCCTGTTCGCGCCGCAACGGAAAGCGCTCACTCGCCACTAGCGGCATTTCGATCACACCCTTTACTCGCGGTTGCAAAGATCCTTCGCGAAACTCAAGCGCCTTGCGTAAGCCAACGGTGAGAACTTGCGTGTGGTCGGAAACTGCCCCGATGTATTGGCGCGCAATCCAGATTTCAAGGCCGGTGTGTGCATTCACCGCTTGTACTTCAGAACGCGCACCCGTACCGAGCAGCCATTCGTTCGGCCCGCTGTTTTCAATTGCGGGATGAAAAGCGAATCGGCGCCGTCCAATGCAATCCAGCGGCGAAGGCACAAACGGCGCTGCCATTGTTCAAGTGTAACGAAGGAAAATCGGGCGTACGCTCGTCAAACCGGTTGCCACAACTCAACCCGGTTTCCTTCCGGGTCCGTAAACCAACCGAACTTTCCATAATCATAGGTCTCGCGCTTTGGATCGACCTGAACTCCGGCACCCGCGAGTTGATCGAGCAACCCGTCGAGATCGTCCACCTGAAAGTTCAGCATGGCCGGTTGGGCAGTCGGGAAGTAGTCGGACGACCGTTTGAAAAATGAAACGGCGACAGACGCACGCTGCTCGCTCGCAGGGAAAACGAAGCAGCCTTTGGCACTACTGGTGCCGAGATGTTTGTCATACCATGCGTAGAGAGCTTTGGGGTCTTCCGCTCGTAAGAACGCGCCCCCCAGTCCGGTCACTTTAGACATTTGTCTATCTTACACGTTCACAACACACCGGGGATAAGGCGCTTCGTGCGCTCACTGTAGCTGGCGTACTCTTCGCCGAATGCGGCGTTCAAGGCTTCTTCTTCCACATGGATGCGATACAGCAAGGCGGCTGTCGGCGGGACCGTAGCAAAGAAGAAGGATAACCAGTAACGTGAGTGAATGCCGATAGCAAGAAAGATGAGGAGCAGACCGCTATAAGAAGGATGGCGGACGAAACGGTATAGCCCCCCAGTGTTTAGGCGTTGCGATTCATGGATAGCGACGTTCGCGCTGAAGGCTTTGCCCAATGAAAGAACGGCGCTCCAGCGGATAGCGAGAGCGCACGCCAACGTAATCACCGCCATTGTCTTGAGCCAGTGCGCGCCGCCGAACATGTTGGGAGGATGTGTTGCGCTGATCCATTCGCATGCCGTGATCGATGCCACCAGGACGAGCCAGAGGATGAGCATCGAGCCGCGGTCATGAACGTTGCCGGCGTCTCGCCGCGTGCGGGTCACGACGGCGATCGCAATTTCAGAGGCGATCCAGCCATAATAGAGAACTTGCCACAGAATTACCGCCATTACGAGTATTGGAATGCCCCGTCCGGTCCAATCCCAACAGTCACAGACGATAATTTGCGGCCTTCCGCAATACTCGTCAGCAATTGGCGTGACACATCCGGCAGCAATGTATTCGTCAAAATGTTGTCTACATTCCGCGCGCCGCTCTCCACTTCAGTGCATCGCTTGGCCACTTCGTCCACCACTGCGGCATCGTATTTCAATTCGATCTTGTGGTTGTCCAACATCCGCCGCTGAATGCTTGCTCAGTTTCAATTCGATAATCTTCTTCAAAACTTCGTCGCGAATCGGATAGAACGGAATCACCACCATCCGCCCAAGAAACGCCGGCTTGAAAATCTTATTTAACTCCGGCTTCAGGCTCTTCACTAAGGCTTCCGGCCCGGGCATGGTATCCGGATCGGAGGTCAGCTTCGTCATCTGATCCGTACACGCATTCGTCGTCAAAATGATGATGGTGTTCTTGAAATCTATCTCGCGCCCCTCGCCGTCTTCCATCCGTCCTTTATCAAAGACCTGATAGAAGAGTTCAAGGACATCCGGATGCGCCTTCTCCACTTCGTCTAACAGTACGACCGAATACGGCCGACGGCGCACCGCCTCCGTTAACACGCCACCTTCGCCGTAACCCACATAGCCGGGGGGCGACCCCTTCAAGGTCGACACCGTGTGCGCTTCCTGAAACTCAGACATGTTTATGGTGATGAGGTTGTGCTCTCCGCCGTAAAGCAGATCGGATAACGCCAGCGCGGTTTCAGTTTTTCCTACGCCGCTCGGTCCAATCAGCATGAAAACGCCCACTGGTTTTCCAGGATCGTCAAGGCTCGCGCGGCCCGTCTGAATGCGTTGCCCAATCAATTTCAACGGATAATCTTGCCCAATCACTCGCTTGGATAAATGCTTGTCAAGTTCAAGCACCGTTCCAATCTCATCTCTCACCATTTTGCCGAGCGGGATGCCCGTCCAGCCAGCGATCACTTGCCCCACTATGTGACTATCCACACACACTTGCAGCAAGGGAGTCTCTCCTTGCAGCGCGTCCAGTTGCCGATTGAGATCTCCCAGCTTTTGCCGAAGCGTATTTCCTTCATCCGTTACTGTTGTTTGCGTTGCCGGGCCAGCCGCTGCCGCCAGTGTCGCGCCAGATAGCGTTTCCAACTTGCCGCGCACCTCGCGAATCTCTTCCACCAATTTCGAGATTGCTTCCCATTTGGTGTTGATCTCTGCTAGCGCCTGCGTCGCAGTGGCTTTCTGAGAAACTACCTGCGCCAGCCGTTCGTCATGGTCGCTGCCGGTTGCCGCTTCCCTCCGCAGAATGCGCTCCTGCACTTCCAGGTCGTCCAGTTGCCGTGTCAAATCTTCAATCGCCGCCGGCGTCGAATTCTGACCCAGCGCCAGCCGCGCGCAGGCTGTATCCAACACGCTCACGGCTTTATCAGGCAACTGACGTCCAGCAATATAACGATGCGATAACTTGACTGCGGCCGCCACGCCTTCGTCCAGAATCCGCACGTTGTGGTGCTTTTCCAGCACTCCGGTCAAGCCGCGCAGCATCACTAAACACTGCTCTTCGCTTGGCTCTTCTACTTTCACGACCTGGAAGCGGCGCGCCAACGCCGGATCTTTTTCGAAGTATTTTTTGTATTCAGACCAAGTGGTAGCGGCAATCGTGCGCAACTCACCCCGCGCCAGAGCCGGCTTAAGAATGTTCGCTGCATCACTCTGGCCCGCCGCACCGCCAGCGCCGATCATGGTATGCGCTTCGTCAATAAACAGAATGATCGGAATGGGAGATCGCTTGACCTCTTCCACCAGGCTCTTGAGCCGGTTCTCAAACTCACCTTTGATGCCAGCACCGGCCTGCAATAACGCCATGTCAAGCGTGCGCACTTCCACATTTCGCAGTGGCGGCGGAACGTCTCCCATGGCCACACGCAGCGCGAATCCCTCAACAACGGCAGTCTTCCCCACGCCCGCTTCACCCGTCAGAATGGGGTTGTTCTGCCGGCGACGCATCAGAATGTCGACAATCTGCCGAATCTCAAAATCGCGCCCGAGTACGTTATCGACCTTGCCGTTCTTAGCATTCAAAGTTAAGTTAACGGTGAACTGATCGAGGTTGGGTGTTTTGCCCGATCCGGCCACGGGCGCAGCGCTTGCACTTGCCGGTTGCGCGCTGACAGTCGTCGTCTCTTCTGGCGAGCCCGCCATGATCTCGTTGAATTTGCCTTTGAGTTCATCGCCCGTAATCGACGTGAGTTCCGCACTCAGATCGCCAACTCCCCGCTGCAACTCGTCATCGGTGACAAGGGCTAACAAACAAAATCCCGATCGGATTTGCGCGGCCGCAAAATCTAACGAGGCAATCGTCCAGCCAGTATTCAACAGCTTGAGAAGCCGCGGACTGAAATACGGCGTGCTCGAGTTTCCTCGTTTGTTTTTCTCCAGCGTCCGGTTTAATTCCGTAGCCAAGCGCGAAGTGTTAATCCCGAAATGCCTGGCAATGTGATGAAAATCGCTGTCTTGACCTTCCAGAAGCTTGAACAGAAAATGCTCGACTTCGACGTTATAGTGAGTGCGCGCCAGACAGAGACCGGCCGCACCTTCCAGCGCTTTACGTGTAGTATCGTTCGTTTTGGCAATCAGCGATTTGAGATTGACGGCCATACCATATCCCTATCTCTTTTGCTCCACTTAGACCGAAGCCAAGTAAGCCTGCGCAGCTGGTTCGATTTGCAGGTCGCGAATTTCTAAGAACGGAATCTCCTCGCCGTCCACCAGCAGATTTTTTAGTCCGTAGGGCGCTTCGTCGCCATTCTCATCGGCACACCACTCGGTTGCTCTGCCCAGCCGCACGTCATCGTCGGGATGCTGATACGAAAGAGGAGAAATGACGGGCAGCAGTACTTCACCCAGCTCGCGCGAACGTAACGTGGGACCGCCCACTACTTGAGCCGGCGCCCATAACAGATCTCGCAGCTTCTTCGGCGGCTCGATCTGAATCGAGGCGATGTCCGCGAAAGCGATCCACATGTAATCGCCGGCCGCAAACACCTCCAGCTTTTCGCCGATACGTGGATCGGCGTCAGACAGAGATTGGAACGGTTTGCCGTTCAGCGTTCCGCGCACCGGTGTGGGTGCGGAGCCATTGACAGCTTGTGCAGTGGGGAATGAATCGGTTTGAAACATCTCCTGACGAGTTCTCTCGGCCGCCAACGCGGCGCGGTAAAGCAGCGCACCTATCATCGAGTCTTTGCTGCTTTCTTCCTGAATGATCGCTAGCTGCTTCTCTGCGCGATCGAAGTCGCCGGCAAAGCAAAGCAGTTCAAACAGAAACGTGCGGCTGCGCACGTCGGACGGGTTATCACGAAGGTGAGCGTTTAAAGCGGGGATCGCTTCGGTCAGCTTCCCGTCTTTGAACAGTTGTTGAGCGTCCATCAGACGAGGTTACTACAAATGGTCGAGTTCAGCGTCCAGCGTAATCTCGGTGTCGTACAGCTTCGACACAGGACAGTTTTCCTTGGCCGCATTGGTTTCACGGGGACAGCCCGCATGTTTCCACGTTTTCGTCTCTCTCGTTGGAACCCGGAAACACGCTGGCTGTCCCCAGTTTGAATCCTGAACAGCTTAATCCAATACGTTGCGGATAACTACCATGTCACAGTCGACGAGACCGACCTAGTCTTTGGCGCAATCATCGGCTCTGTAAAAATGACTGACTGGTTTCACGGGGTTTCACGGGGTTTCACGGGGGTTTCACGGGGGGGTTTCACGGGGACGGGGGTTTCACGGGGACAGCCCGCATGTTTCCACGTTTTCGTCTCTCTCGTTGCAACCCGGAAACACGCTGGCTGTCCCCAGCTTGAACCCTTGATGGTCGTGGATTGTAGTTGTCGTCGTCGGTATTTTTAATTGTCGTTGGCCGGGCGTTTTAATTGTCGCCAATCAAACTACCATGTCACAGTCGACGAGACCGACCTAGTCTTTGGCGCAATCATTGGCTCTGTAAAAATGACTGACTGTGTGTCCGGATCTCATCCGTCCATCTGGTATGGGGACGATTATGGCTTTGAGCTAAAGGACCCGTTTGCCTACCTCAAACCGATTCCATGCAAGGGCCAACTCAGACTTTACGAGAAACCAGAGCTTGCTAGAAAGATTGCAAACCAGGAACTCCTCCGCAAAGGCGGCAAGCGTTGACACCAGCCCAACTCGCAAAGCATATCAAGAGACTCGCTGAACGCTCCTCAACAGCATCGGACGCGCTTCACCAAAATTCTGCTGGACAAGCGCCGACTGCGGAAAGATTCCCCCGACGATCACCCGTACCATTGGCTTCGCTTTCTCAAAGCCTATAACCACGATGCGGCATTTGCATACAATCACATCGTTTGCCCACCGATGCTCTTATTGGCTTCCCGAAGCGTTGCGTGTTTCAAACCACTCATCAAAGAGGCTTTCATTGCCGCAAGCGTTGAGGCGAAAATCGCCCTTCCCGCTCGATGCAAAGCAATCCGTAAAATAATTCCGTGGGAAAAGGTTGAAGAGAAACTCCTGGAAACTGGCCCGGCCAAAGCGAAACGGGCTGGGGCCTAGCGGGCTTTCTTGCCACCGTCCATCGGATCGTCAGGCGAAAAGTGAAGTTCTTCGCCATCGTAAGTTGCCGTGAGCCAATTTACTGTTGCAACAGAGACAGCCTCTTTGAGCCGCTTTAGTTCCTCTCCACTAACTCCCGCCTTGCCGCTCTTCAGTTGAACCAAGCGAACGTCAAGCGCGTCACGGTTTGACTTGGTGAGCCGAAATGCTATTGCGTCAATGATACCGTTCCGTGGCGCTCCGCCAGCACCTTCAAAGAATGCCACCTTCCAGCCGTTTGTTAAGCAATGCGTCTTAAACGCCTCCTTGCTTGCGGCTTCTGACGCCCTCCCCTTTACAAATGCTTTGTTGATGCGCCGACGCTTGAGCGCTTTTGCCGCTGCCGCTTTTAGCTTTTTGGTTCGTGCGGCTTTCTGTCCTGGCGTGAGTTGCTTTCCTGCCGCTTTCTTGATCCAGTCGCCTTCGGTTTCGTCGATATTCCAACCTTTGACTATTTCTACGCCCTTTGCCATGCCTCGGAGAGTATCACTTGTACCAGATCGCTTTTGATATACCAGATGTGGCAAACGGAGCACGCCCAACGATGCGAGAAATCGAATTCAAGAGTATCTGTTGGTGCTGATTCAGACTTCCATGGCGCAAGCAAGGCTAATTCATGAAATGGGAGCGGATCTAAACACAATTAAGCGATTTATCTTTTCGTCAAACCCTGAATCACATGAACTTCTGACGAAGGAGTTTGACAGTGAACGGCAAGCCTCCGCCGCAGAACTTCATAAAACTCTGTCGTGGCTTCAGCAGCTTCAATCACAGTTTCACCCAAGGTTCAGTGAACCACTCGCCTTGTTTTGAACCCACTTGATTGATTTTCTCGTATTTTTTCATTTTTTTCTGGTTCAACGCAACATTAGGACACTACCCGTCATTCTCTATTCAACATTAGATATTCTGTATTCGTCACTCCCAGGAGCCGCTCATCGACATGATCCAAAGAACCTTCATCATGGCCGCGTTCGCCGGCATGCTAACCGCCGCTCAGCCACCCGTCGATTTCAATCGCGACATCCGGCCCATCATGTCCGACACCTGCTTCCGCTGTCACGGCCCCGACAAAAGTTCCCGCATGATGGGCATGCGTCTCGACCTCCGCGACGAAGCCACCAAACCCCTCCCCGACGGCCACACCCCCATCGTCCCCGGCGATCCTGATAAAAGCGAAATCGTCAAACGCATCTTCGAACCCAATCCCGCCAAGGCCATGCCTCCCCAGGCCGCTCACAAAATCCTCACACAAGCGCAGAAAGAAACCATCCGCCGCTGGGTCGCCGAGGGCGCCAAGTATCAAGGTCACTGGGCCTACGAAGCCATTAAACGTCCCGCCATCCCTGCCGTCGCCTCGCCGTCAATCGTCAATCCCATCGATAACTTCATCCAGCAAAAACTCGCCCAACAAAATCTCTCACCCTCCCCCGAAGCCGACCGCCGCACTCTCATCCGCCGCGTCACTTTCGATCTCACCGGCCTCCCTCCCACTCCCGCCGAAGTCGCAGCCTTCCAAAACGACAAATCTCCTGATGCCTATGAAAAGGTCGTCGACCGCCTCCTGCAATCTCCCGCCTACGCCGAAGAACAAGCGCGTCACTGGCTCGATGCCGTGCGTTACGCCGACACCGCCGGCTTCCACGGCGACAATCGTTATCCCGCCTGGCCCTATCGCGACTACGTCCTGCGCGCCTTCCGCGACGACATGCCCTTCGACGAATTCACCCGTGAACAACTTGCCGGCGATCTCATGCCGAATCCCACCATCGATCAGAAAGTCGCCTCCGCCTACAACCGTCTCAATCGCGTCTCTGCCGAGGGCGGCATTCAGCCCAAAGAATATCTCGCCAAATACGGTGCCGACCGCGTCCGCACTCTGAGCGCCGTCTGGCTCGGTTCCACCCTCGGTTGCGCCGAATGCCACGACCACAAGTTCGATCCCTTCAAGTCCAAAGACTTCTATTCCATGAAGGCCTTCTTCGCCGATATCAAAGAAACCGGCCTTGTCTCGGATCGCGGCGCAAATGCCTGGGGCAGCAAGATCACTCTACCCTCCGCTGAGCAGAAACAGCGTCTCACCACCCTCGACACAGAAATCGCCGCCACCAGGAAAGAGCTCGCCGCGAAGGTTGCCGCACTCTCCACAACCCGCGCCGCCTGGGAAAAAGATATCCTTACTCAACACGATTCCGGCGCTCTCGCCTGGACTTATCAGCGCCCCATTTCTGCTTCCTCTGTCAACGGCGCTAAACTCACCATCTACAACGACGATCCGGTTGACAGTAACTTCTACCTGAGCACCTCCAACGGTTCCACGCTAATGACTGAGCACAAGCCTGGACAAGGTCTCATCATCGCTGGCGGTCCCAATCCCGACAACGAAACCTATATAGTGACCTTCAAACCAGGCGCAGGTAAATGGACTGCCCTCGGCCTTGAAGTTGTGCAAGACGAAAGTCTCCCCGGCAATCGCTTGGCCCGCGGTTCCGACCGTTTCGTCCTGACTGAAGTGGAAGCCTCTGCCAAAACGAAGCTCACCTTTACCCTGGCCACCGAGGGCGACCCTTTCGGCCAGATGCCTGAGAACTCTCCCATGACCGTCCTCGACGGATCTCCCAAGACTGGCTGGGGCATCTCGTTCGGCGAAGCCCGCAATCCCTTTCTCGCACTCCGTCTCGCCCAACCCTTGATCACTACCGCCGACTCAGTCGTCACCGTCCGCCTCCATCACGACTCCGAATACCGCAAAGCCACCATTGGCCGCTTCCGCCTCGCTCTCTCCAAAGCCCAATATTCATGGCCTGAAAACGGTGAATCCGGCGTTAAACTCAAAGCCCGCAAAGGTGACGAGGGCCTTCTCACCACCGCCGCCGAGCGCGGCCTCCCAGGTAAAGTCGAAGAAGCTCTCAAGATCCCTGAGGACAAACGTACCGACGTTCAAAAGAAACTCATTGAAGGTCACTTCATCTGGAGTAACGCCGACCTCACCGACCTGAACGTCAAACTCGCCAAGCTTGAAACCGTCCGTGGCATCCTCCAGTCGCAAATTCCTGAAGTCATGGTCACTGAGGCTACTGAGCCTCGCGAGACTCGTATCCTCCCACGCGCCAACTGGATGGACGACACCAATGAAATCGTCCAACCCGCCATCCCTGCCTTTCTAGGCAAGCTCGATACTGGAGATCGCCGCGCCAATCGCCTCGATCTCGCCAACTGGCTCGTAAGTCCCACCAACCCACTGACTCCCCGAGCTTTCGTCAACCGCCAATGGCGACAGTTCTTCGGCATTGGTCTCTCCAAAGCCATCGAAGACCTCGGCTCGCAAGGTGAATGGCCCACTCACCCCGAACTCCTCGATTGGCTCGCCGCCGAGTTCGTCCAACCAACATGGCAAGCGGATGGAACTCACTCCTGGGATGTGCGCCACCTCCTCCGCACCATCGTCATGAGTCACACCTATCGGCAATCGAGCATAGGCAATCCACTAATCGACGAGCGCGATCCTGACGACCGCCTCCTCGCCCGCCAGAAACCCTTCCGCGTCGACGCCGAGGTTGTGCATGATACCGAGTTAGCTATCTCGGGCTTGTTAGTCGACCGCTTCGGCGGCCCCAGCGTTCGACCTCTCGAACCCGAAGGCTACTTAGCCGCCATGAATTTCCCCAAGCGCGAATACTCCGCCAGCCACGGTGCCGACCTTTATCGACGCGGCCTCTACACCGAATGGCAGCGTACTTTCTTACATCCAAGTCTCCTCAACTTCGACGCCCCTACCCGTGAAGAATGCGTTGTCAATCGCGTCAGTTCCAACACTCCGTTGCAAGCCCTCGACCTTCTAAACGATCCTATCTTCGTTGAAGCCGCCCGCGTCTTCGCCCAAAACATCCTCGGACACGCCGCCGATATCGACAAACAAATCGACTGGGCCTTCGAACAAGCCGTTAGCCGCCCACCTACAAAACGAGAAAGTGAGATCTTGGTGGCTCTACACAACCAAAGTCTCGCGAAATTCCGCAGCTCTCCTGAAGACGCTAAGCAATTCATCGCCGTCGGTGAATCCCCCGTCTCCGCCAAACTGAAACCCACCGAACTCGCCGCCATGACCACTGTGGCCCGCGCCATTCTCAACATGCACGAAACCATCACCCGGAACTAGCTCATGAACCCAGAAACCAACCGCCGCACCTTCCTTCGCCATGGCCTCGGCACCCTCGGCATCTTCGCCCTCGACGGTCTCCTCCGCGCCGATACCTCGCAAGACAAATGGCAAGGCGTCGTTCATCCCTTGCACTTCCCGCCCAAAGCCAAGCGCGTCATCTTCCTCTATCAAGCCGGCGGTCCCTCCCACCTCGAAACCTTCGACTACAAACCCAAGCTCGCCGAAATGTCCGGCAAAGGCATGCCTGAATCGTTCACTAAGGGCCAGCAAATCGCTCAACTCCAAGGCAAGGCCCTCAACTGTTTCGGCCCCCAATACGGCTTCAAGAAGTTCGGCAAATCCGGCCAGGAAATCTGCGAACTCTTCCCCCACATCGGCAGTGTTGCCGACGACGTTTGCATCCTCCGCTCCATGTGGACCGAGCAAATCAATCACGATCCCGCCCACACCATCATGAACACCGGCATGATCCTCCCCGGCCGCCCCAGCATGGGCTCGTGGGTTCTCTATGGCCTCGGCGCCGAGACCGACAACCTGCCCGGCTTCGTCGTCCTCATGTCCACTGGCAAAGGCGGCCAGATGCAGCCCATCGCCGCCCGTCAATGGTCCGCTGGCTTCCTGCCCAGCAAATTCCAAGGCGTGAAGTTTAATTCCGTTGGTAGCCCCGTACTCTATATCGATACGCCCAAAGGCCTCGGCGATAACTTACAAAAAGCCTCCATCGACGCCATCAACGCCTTGAACAAAGAGCAATATTCGGCATTGAAAGATCCCGAAATTCTAACTCGTGTCTCGCAATATGAGATGGCGTTCAAAATGCAAGCCAGCGTTCCCGACTTAGTCGACATGAGTAAGGAGCCCGCCTCGGTCTTAGAAATGTACGGCGCTAAACCCGGTGATGGCTCATTCGCATCGAACTGCCTGCTTGCCCGCCGTCTCGCCGAACGCGGCGTCCGGTTCATCCAGCTCTACCACCGCGATTGGGATCACCACAGCGGCATCAAAGCCAACATCCCGATCAAAGCCGAAGAAACCGACAAAGCCACCGCTGCTCTCATCACCGATCTCAAACAGCGCGGCATGTTAGACGACACCATCGTCATCTGGGGCGGCGAATTCGGCCGCACACCCATGTCACAAGGCGATGGCCGCGATCATCACATCAAAGGCTTTTCATTCATGGTTGCCGGCGGCGGCTTCAAACCCGGCATGACCTACGGCGCCACTGATGAACTCGGTTACGCCGCCGTCGAAAACCCCATCGGCGTCCACGATTTTCACGCCACCCTTCTCTACTTGCTCGGCATCGACCACAAACGCCTCACTGTCAAATACCAAGGCCAAGACGCCCGCTTAACCTTCACCTCCGGCGAAGTCGTCAAACCTATCCTCACGTAAAGGCCAGTAGTTCTTCGGGATCGGTGCGCCAGTCAAGCTAGTCACCGATCCACCCCAAACTTTATTCCTCCTCCTTTCATCAACATCCAAATACTTTTCCTCTCCGCCCTTTTCCCCTTCCCGTAAAACTGTGGCAGAGCCGCGCGCACCAGCAAGCGGACCACTTCAACTCAAAGGAAAACCTTCATGGCCTCAGCATCACAAATAAACGCCAATCGCGCAAACGCCCAGAAATCCTCCGGTCCCACCTCCGAGGAAGGCAAACAAACCTCCTCCCAAAACCGCCGCACTCACGGCCTCACCAGCTATGCCGACTTCTTCCTCATGGAAAACGAAGACGCCGGCCAATTCGCCGCTCTGTGCGAATCATTCATAAAAGAACATCAACCGCACGGCATCACCGAGCGTTGTCTCGTGCGCCGCCTCGCCGAACACCAGTGGCTCATCAGCCGCGCCATGCGTTTTCAGCAGCATTGCCTGTTCGAAAAAGCCCATGTCATGGCCACCACCCAATTTGGCGTTTATATGCGTTATCAAACCACCCACGAACGGGCCTTCTATCGCGCCCTTAAAGAGCTCCGAACTATCACAGAACTAAGGATTAAACACCAAATTGGCTTTGAATCGCAAAAGCAGAAAGCGCACACTCACAATTTGAAGCAACTCATCCTCATCGAGAAGCTAAAAATCATAAAATCGTTCTCAAAATCGCCAGAAACTCCTTCACCGGAGCCCATTCCGCAAAAAACCACTCCCGGCGATCCCGAAAAAGCCGCTTAAACCGCCTCGAAAATCGCCCGCAGGTCAACGCAAGCACTCCCCGTGTGCCCCGCCCCCCGTCATTCTATATTCGATCTTCTGTCTTCTTCATTCTTCCCCAGCCAAACTGTCCTAACGCTTAGGCGGTAACATCGTCAAAGAGTAAAGCGTCTCCTAACATACTGCCGTCTAAATACTATTTGGGATGAGGGATGAAGCCACCCAGCGCGCTAGAACCACATGAGGAGCGCCCCACCGAAGCGCTCTCGAAAAAGACTGAACCAGGACTCTATCCAGACCTCGATTTGGATCATACCGGACCAACCAAAAACTATTGGTGGATTTGGCTGATCGTGTTTGGCTTGATCGCCTACGGCTGTTTTGAGCTGTACCAATCGGAGAACACCCGCAAAGCGGACATGACCGCCAAGAAAGGCATGAAAGGTCCGCGCAGCGTGCCCGTGGTCGCCGCCACCGCCCGCACCGGCGATATGCCGGTTTATCTGGACGGGCTCGGCACTGTCACTGCCTTCAATTCCGTGATTGTTAAACCGCGCGTCGATGGCCAATTGATCAGCGTGAACTTCCGCGAAGGCCAGGAAGTGCATCAAGGCGATCTGTTGGCTCAACTCGATCCACGCCCGTTTCAGGTTGTGCTCGATCAGGCCAAGGGCAATTTGGCGCAGGCCAAAGGCAACGTCGCCAAAGATCAAGCCGCCTTGCGTGACGCCCAAGCCAACTATGTGCGAGATCAGGAACTTTTCAAACAGCAGATCATCGCTCAACAACAGTTGGATACCCAACTCGCCTCCGCCGACCAGATCCGTGGAAGCATCGAAGCCGATAACGCCGCCGTCGAAGCAGCGCAAGCCACTATCAATAGCGCGCAGTTGAACTTGGTGTACACACGGATCACCGCGCCCATCAGTGGCCGCATCGGTTTGCGGCAGGTCGATTCCGGCAACCTCATTCACTCCACCGATCCAAACGGACTCGCCGTGATTGCCCAGTTGCAGCCGATTGCCGTGCTTTTTACCATTCCCGAAGACCAGTTGCAACCCGTACTCGCTAAACTCCGCCAAGGTCTCAAGCTGCGCGCTGACGCCTACGACCGCGATGAAACCAAGAAGCTTGGCCAAGGTACACTTCTCACTGTCGATAATCAAATCGATCCCACCACCGGAACTTCGAAACTGAAAGCAGTTTTCCCGAACGAAGACCACGCTCTCTTTCCAAATCAGTTCGTCAATATCAAGCTGTGGCTCGATACCAAACGCAACGCCGTGATCGTACCCATCGTGGCAATTCAACGTGGACCCTCGGGCACCTTCGTCTATTTGGTTGGACCCGACAACAAGGTTTCCGTAAGAGCCGTCAAATTGGGTCTCGCGCAAGACACCGACGTCGCAATCGACGATGGCCTGCAGGCCGGAGACGTAGTCGTTGTGGATGGTGCGGAGAAACTGGCTGAAGGCATGTCTGTCACAACTCGTCAAGCGGGCCAAAATGGTGGTGCCCCTGGCGCAGGCCGTAAAGGCGGCAAGAGGAGTCCCACGGAATGAGTCCGTCCCGGCCGTTTATTCTGCGGCCCGTTGCCACGTCTTTGTTGATGGCGGGCATCATGATAGCGGGCACCATTGCATATAATCAACTCCCCGTTGCTGCCCTTCCTGAGGTCGACTACCCAACGATCCAATGCACTACCTTCTATCCTGGCGCTAGCCCGGAAGTGATGGCGTCTTCTGTCACCGCGCCCCTTGAACGAACATTCGGCCAAGTGCCCGGACTCAAGCAGATGACGTCTACCAGTTCCTTCGGCAGCTCCATCATCACTTTGCAGTTTGACTTGAACCTGAATATAGACATCGCTGAGCAGCAGGTGCAAGCTTCGATCAACGCAGCTGGGACATATCTCCCGCCAGACCTCCCGAACCCACCGATCTACAGCAAAGTCAACCCCGCCGACGCGCCAATCCTCACACTCGCGCTCACTTCGAAGACCATGCCGCTCACTAAAATCGAGGATCTCGCGGACACGACGCTCTCGCAAAAAATCTCCCAGTTGCCGGGAGTTGGCTTGGTCAGTATCAGTGGCGGCGAGAAACCGTCCGTGCGCATTCGCGTGAATCCCACCGCCCTGGCCGCCTACGGCCTCGGCATGGAAGATGTGCGCACTGCCTTGAATCAAACCAATATCAACCAAGCGAAGGGTAACTTCGATGGCTTGAAGCAGGCCTACATCATCGGCGCGAACGATCAGATCCTCACCAGCGGCGGCTATAAACCGATCATCATTGCCTACAAGAACGGCGCGCCGGTGCGCTTGGAAGACGTCGCCACCATCGTGGATGGCGCGGAAAACCTTCGTCAGGCCGCCTGGATGAACTCAACTCCGGCCGTCATCATCAATATCCAACGCCAACCAGGAGCCAACGTCATCTCGGTGGTCGACCGCATCCACGCCCTACTCGGCCAGTTGCAGGCTTCTATCCCAAAGGCGATTGACGTTCAAATTCTCACTGACCGTACCACTACCATCCGCGCCTCTGTCGATGACGTCAAATTCTCACTGGTCCTCACCGTCGGTCTCGTGGTGATGGTCATATTCTTATTCCTCCGCAATCTAGCCGCCACTGTCATCCCTAGCGTCGCCGTTCCTCTTTCGCTGGTTGGCACTTTCGGCGTCATGTACCTGCTCGGCTACAGCCTCAACAACCTCACGCTTATGGCTCTCACCATCTCCACCGGCTTTGTGGTGGACGACGCCATTGTGATGATTGAGAACATTGCGCGTTATCTCGAACAGGGCGAAAAGCCCATGCGCGCGGCCTTGCGCGGCTCGGAACAAATCGGCTTCACCATCGTTTCGCTCACCGTTTCGCTCATTGCCGTGCTGATTCCGTTATTATTCATGGGCGATATTGTAGGACGCCTCTTTCGTGAATTCGCCATCACCCTGGCCGTCACCATATTGGTTTCGGCTTTCGTCTCGCTAACTCTCACGCCCATGATGTGCTCCCGCCTCTTGAAGCACCAACCGGAACACGAACAAGGTTGGTTCTATCGCAAATCGGAGTACGCGTTCAATTGGGTGATCGCGAAATATGCCAACACGCTCAAGATGGTGCTGCGCCACCAGACCGTCACCCTTCTCATTACGGTTGCTACCTTAGCTGTCACGATTTTCCTCTTCATCATCGTGCCCAAAGGCTTCTTCCCCGTGCAAGATACCGGCGTCATCCTGGGCGTCTCCGAAGCTCCTCCCAGCGTCTCCTTCGCCGAAATGTCCCGCTTGCAGCAAGCCCTCTCGAACGTAATTCAGCAAGACCCGGCGGTAGCAAGTCTTTCCTCGTTCATAGGCGTCGACGGTATCAACACTGTCCTCAACAGCGGTCGCATTCAAATCAATTTGAAGCCCCTCGCCCAAAGACCAGGAGCCGGAGAAATCATTCGCCGCCTCCAGGACAAGCTGCATAGCGTCGAAGGTATCGATCTGTATCTGCAACCGGTGCAAGACCTCAGCGTCGAAGACCGTGTAAGCCGCACCCAATTTCAATACACCCTGGAAGATGCCGACCCCAAAGAACTCACCGCTTGGACCAGCCGCCTGGTTCAGAAGTTAGACACGTTGGGATCTTTGCGCGACGTAGCCACCGACGAACAGAACGGCGGTCTCGAAACTACGTTAGTCATTAACCGCGATACGGCATCCCAACTTGGCATCGGGATGCAGCAAATCGACGACACGCTTTACGATGCCTTTGGTCAGCGGCTTGTCTCAACCATGTTTACTCAATCCAATCAGTATCACGTGGTGCTCGAGGTTGCCAAGGATTTCCGCAACGACCCCTCGGATCTTTCGGATATCTTCATACGGTCCGCCAGCCGGCAGCGAAGTACCGCTGAGTTCCTTTACGAGTTACGAGGAGTCTACTTCTCCCTTAACCATCAATCATCAAGGCCAATTTCCAGTCGTTACTGTCTCGTTCAACCTTCCACCCGGCGAGTCCCTCGGCAGCGCAGTGAAAGACATTCAGAAAGCCGAGCAGGAGATCGGCTTGCCGCGTGAGTATTCACACCGAGTTTCAAGGAACCGCCGCCGCCTTCCAGAACTCTCTAGCAAATGAGGCTTACTTGATTCTCGCTGCTCTCGTGGTGGTGTACATCGTCTTAGGTGTACTCTACGAGAGCTTCATCCACCCTATTACGATCCTCTCAACTCTGCCCTCCGCGGGAGTCGGCGCGATTCTTGCGATCTTCATTTGCAAGGACGACTTCAATGTCGTCGCCCTCATCGGCGTAATTCTGTTAATCGGCATCGTCAAGAAAAACGCCATTATGATGATCGATTTCGCTCTCGAAGCGGAACGGCAGGGCGGCAAATCGCCATTGGAAGCCATCTATCAGGCGTGCTTATTACGCTTCCGCCCAATCATGATGACCACCATGGCCGCACTCTTCGGCGGTCTGCCTCTGGCTTTGGGCTCAGGCGTCGGCTCTGAACTGCGCCGCCCGTTAGGCATCACCATCGTGGGAGGTTTGATTGTCAGTCAGTTCCTCACTTTGTACACCACGCCGGTGGTGTATCTATTTTTCGACCGCTTGGCGAATCGCTTCCCCGGCCACCGCGAACATGAAGCCGAGCAGCGCGCGGAATTACAGGCAGGTATGGAACTGGAGTCCACCCGATGAACATCTCCGCTCCTTTCATCAAGCGGCCGGCGGCCACAACGCTACTCACCGCGGCGCTCGCTCTTTCGGGCATTCTCGCTTTTCAATTCCTGCCAGTCGCGCCCTTGCCCGCCGTCGAACTGCCCACTGTCAATGTTCACGCCAATCTTCCCGGCGCCAGTCCTGAAACCATGGCCTCGGCAGTAGCCACCCCGCTCGAACGTCAGTTCGGCCGTATCGCGGATGTCACCGAGATGACCTCTTCCAGCCAACTCGGCAGTACTTCGATCACCTTACAGTTCGATCTC
Organism: Bryobacterales bacterium; assembly: GCA_963749105.1. GTDB lineage: Bacteria > Acidobacteriota > Terriglobia > Bryobacterales > Bryobacteraceae > Bog-105. The sequence continues at coordinate 262,565 of CAVVLT010000028.1, forward strand.
AACCGCAATGCCGATGCCGCAGCCCGTGACGTCGAAGCCGCCATCAACGCCGCCCGCGGCCAGCTGCCTGCCAATCTTCCGAGTAATCCAGGCTATTGGAAGATGAACCCTGCCAACGCCCCCATCTTGACTTTGGCCCTCACCTCCGATACTTACGATCGCGGTCAAATGTACGATATCGCCGACTCGATCCTCGCCCAGAAACTTTCGCAAATCGATGGCGTCGGTCAAGTGCATACCTGGGGCAGTTCGCGCCCAGCCGTACGCGTTCAGCTAAATCCGCATTTACTGAATGCCATGGGACTGAGCATTACCGATGTCGCCACGGTCCTGCAAAATGCCAATGCTCATCAAGCCAAAGGCGCCATCGGCAACGAGCAAGTTTTCTGGCAGGTAGCCGCCACCGACGAACTCTTCAAAGCCGCCCAATATTCTCCGCTGATTGTCAAATACCGCAACCAGGCGCCCGTGCGGCTCGCGGACATCGGCAACGTAATCGATTCCGTGGAGGATGTCCGCAACGACGGCTCGGATAACGGACAGCCCTCCATCGTGATGATGATTACCAAACAGCCGGACGCTAACATCATCGACACGGTAGACCGAATCAAGGCGATCTTGCCCCAGTTGCAAGGCTCCGTTCCTCCTGCCATGAAATTAGTAGTGGCGCAAGACCGCACCACCACCATTCGCGCCTCCGTTCACGACGTGGAAATAAACCTCCTCATCTCCGTCTTCCTGGTGGTGATGGTGGTCTTTGCGTTTCTGCGTGACGTTTGGGCGACGGTCATCCCTGGCATCGCCGTCCCTCTTTCGCTGCTGGGCACTTTCGGCGTAATGTACTTGCTCGGTTACTCACTGAATAACTTGTCGCTCATGGCGCTGACCGTCTCCACCGGCTTTGTTGTCGATGACGCCATCGTCGTCATCGAAAACATCACCCGTTATCTGGAGATGGGTTGGCACCCCATGCGTGCGGCTCTGCAAGGCGCTCGTGAGATCGGCTTCACTGTCCTCTCCATGAGCACGTCATTGGTCGCAGTCTTTATTCCTATTCTGCTGATGGGCGGAATCGTCGGCCGCCTCTTTCGCGAATTCGCCGTCACTCTCACCGCCGCCATTCTCATCTCGCTGGTTGTCTCATTAACAACCACGCCCATGATGTGTTCAAAACTGCTCAAATCCCAACATGACAAAAAGCACAATCGCCTCTACCGGGTCAGTGAGCGCGGTTTCGAATTGCTCCACAAAGCGTATTCCCGCAGCTTGGCCGTCGTCCTCACCCATCCGCAGTTGACACTCGTCATTACCCTCGTCACCCTTGGCGTGAGCGTTTATTTGTACATCATCGTGCCGAAAGGTTTTTTCCCGCAGCAGGATACCGGGCAAATTGGCGGCAACATTGTGGCCGATCAAAACATCTCGTTCACCGCCATGCGCGAAAAGCTGCATGCCTACCTGAAAATTGTCGAGAAGGATCCGGCGGTCGATAACGTCACCGGCTTCACCGGCGGCGGAACATTGAATTCCGCGCAAATGCAGATGCAACTCAAACCGTTAGCCGAACGTAAGGTGTCGGCCGACGAGGTGATCAATCGCCTGCGCGGCAAGCTGGCGCGCATCCCAGGCGCACAACTCTTTCTCATGGCGCAACAGGATCTTCGCGTCGGCGGCCGCGGTTCAAATTCCCAGTATCAATTCACCCTGCAGGCAGACAGCCTCAAAGACCTCAACGAATGGGCGCCAAAACTTTTAACCAAACTCAAGACAGTACCCATCATTTTGGATGCCAACAGCGATCAGCAAATCCACGGTCTCGAATCCGAGTTGGTTATCGATCGCGAAACGGCATCGCGCTTGGGCGTCAATCCGCAAGCCATCGACGCCACCCTTTATACTGCCTTCGGCCAGCGTCAGGTCTCCACCATGTACACCGGCATGAATCAGTATCACGTGGTGATGGAACTGCTCCCTGAATATCAACAGAATCCATCGGCGCTCAATTCTATTTATGTGACCGCCAGCAATGGAACGCCCATACCTCTGTCAACTTTCTCCCACTACAAAACCGTCTTAAATTCCTTGACCGTCAATCACCAGGGTCCCTTTCCGTCCATAACGATTTCCTTTGCACTGGCGCCTGGGATTGCCCTCAGCCAAGCCGTCGATGCCGTTGAACAAGCCCGCCAGGACATCGGCATGCCGGCAAACGTGACTGCGAAATTCGCCGGGACCGCGCAGGTATTTCAAGCGTCTCTGAAGAATCAGCCACTCCTCATTCTCGCCGCTCTGCTGGCTGTTTACGTCGTACTGGGCATTCTCTACGAGAGCTACATTCACCCGATCACCATCCTCTCAACGCTGCCTTCTGCCGGTGTAGGCGCTTTGCTTGCACTCTTGCTTTTCCACGTCGAACTGACGGTGATCGCGATGATCGGTATCATTCTGCTCATCGGTATCGTCAAGAAGAATGCCATCCTGATGATCGACTTCGCCCTCGAAACAGAACGTAAGCAAGAGATCTCGCCAAAGAACGCTATCTACCAGGCGTGCATGCTGCGCTTCCGGCCTATTATGATGACCACCATGGCAGCGCTTTTGGGTGGCTTGCCTTTGGCCCTCGGCACAGGCACCGGGTCCGAAATGCGCCGGCCCCTCGGTATCACCATCGTCGGCGGCCTGGTGTTGAGCCAGTTACTCACGCTCTATACAACGCCGGTCGTCTACCTCTATCTAGACAAACTGCAGCGCTGGTTTGGCGGCAGAAAGCAGTTGAGCCCACGACTGCAGCGCGTGCTCACCGAGACTGAAGCTGAAGGCGCTTACTAACGCTCGCCCACAGCTGACTTGATCCCATTCATCAACGCCTTCGGATCGGCGGCCGAGACTACTAAGGTAGCCGATTGAACATCCGGTCCCCACACTCGTCTCACCGTCACCGGCGCGGCGAGATCGAGCCGAACGCACGGCGCTCCAGGAACCGTGAGCTTTGCACCGCGCCGGGCCGATCGTACGAATGAACCCGCCGGAAATCCTTCCGTGGCATGAATCTCAATGAGCGGGACGGACGCCGATTTGAGAATGCCTTGATGAACTTCGATACACCCACCTCGTATAGCGTGCGGGCGTTCTCGCATCGTCACATAGATTCCGTAAAACCACAGCACCGACCACAAATCAAGCGCCATAAGAGCCAAATCGAAAATGTGACTCTGGATGCGCAGTAATCCCCGCAATAGAATCAAATCCGCCGGAGCGAGGATCAAAATGATCGCTGGAAGCGCACTAAACACCGAGGCCGAGGCATAATCAAAACCCCGCCGTGGCCGTGTCCGAAGGCGATTGCAGATGCATCGAACCGCGGAGGATAAAACCACCCACTCCACCGCCATGAGCTTCGCCGCCATTTCGGGCACAAAAGCGCACAGGGAAACTCGCAACCGGTCCTCGGGCAGGTCGCGAGATAACCCACTCGCGCTTGCTTCTGATCGAGTCGGAATGGCTCTCCACAGAAACGCCAGAAATGCTAACTCGGTCGCGGCAACAGTAACGCTGATCACCGGGATGTGCCCATTCGGCAGCATCACCTTGACGATCGCGAGTATTGGAATCACCGCACGCTGCCAAGGCCTCTGCCGTCGGAGCACGTCCGCGAATAAGATGACAATCCGTAACCCACAAATTGCCTTTAGAAACGGCGTCCAGCTATGCTCGAATCCACTTCCAAACTTTTCGTAGAGCAATAGACCGGCCGCTGCCACGCTGAGGAGAGTTACCGTTTTGCGCAGCAAACGCCATCGGTATGAATCAACGTTCATCAACAAAAGCGTACTAAAGTAAACGCGCAGTCGTTACTGGCTAAGGTGCCTTCGAACTCATGCTAGCGGCCCCTGCTACCGATAAAATCAGCATGAACGCGGTCCTTGCGCCAGTTGAACAATTAGTAGCAGCGGTCTATGTTAGCTCTGCCACTAAACCCCTCGGAGAACACGAGATTCTTGAGATCCTACGCGTAGCGCGCCTGAACAATGAAAAGCTCGACATCACCGGTATGCTGCTTTACCGTGACGGGAACTTCCTCCAGGTGTTGGAAGGCCCGGCACCGGCTGTCGACTTGATGGTCGCCAAAATCAAACGCGATCTACGGCATCACGGCGTCATTCTCATGTCGCGTAAGAAAATTGAGGAACGGCAGTTCGCAGATTGGCGCATGGCCTTCCGCAATATGAGTAAGGATTGCTCGGTCGAACAGGGCTACAGTCCATTTCTGGAATCAGATCTCCAGGACGACAATGAAGCCGGCGAAGAATCCCAGCTTGTCTTCCGTCTGTTGCGCCGCTTTAAAGAAGACATGCGTTAGCAGCTCGGCGTCATGCGCGGCGATCTTTCTTTTCCTATCCTTGCCCGCGCGCAGCCTCATACGCCAGCACGATCCAACCGGCAATAAACGCCACTCCTCCGAACGGCGTGACTGCCCCTAATATCCGCGCGCCTGAAATGGCTAGCGCATACAAACTTCCCGAAAACAGCACAATCCCCAGCGCCATCAACCACCCCGCGCGCGCTTCGCCCGACGCTCCTAAAATACCAGTCCGCGCGAGCAGCGACACAAGCAAGATCCCGATCCCATGCACAAAGTGATAGAACACCGCTTTTTCATAAACCCCCTGTGAATATTCATCAAGACGTTCTTTCAAAGCATGCGCACCAAATGCGCCCATTCCTACAGCCAATGCCATAAATACCGCTCCCACTGCTGTCCAGTTCATGCATCTATTTGTAGCAAGTTACCTTAGAATGAGATGTCGTCGCTGTCCCAAACCGCCCACACCGTTCCGTCAGTCTCCACCCCTGCGCCGCAGAAAACATTCTTCCTGGTACTTGCAGCCATCAGCTTTTGCCATTTGTTAAACGATATGGTGCAGTCGCTGATCGTCGCCATTTACCCGAACTTGCAAAAATCGCTGCATCTCGATTTAGCGCAATTCGGACTGATCAGCCTGACTTACCAAATCACCGCTTCACTCCTGCAGCCGTTCGTTGGAATCTACACCGATAGGCATCCTAAGCCGTTTTCTCTTTCCATCGGCATGGGCTTTACGCTCACCGGCATGCTTGTTTTGTCCCGCGCAGCCAGTTTCGAAATGCTGCTGATGGGCGGGGCGCTCGTCGGCGTCGGCTCGTCGATCTTTCATCCGGAATCGTCCCGTATCGCGCGCGTAGCCTCCGGCGGCCAACATGGATTAGCGCAATCCCTTTTCCAGGTCGGCGGCAACGGCGGTTCCTCCCTCGGACCCCTGTTGGCCGCTTTAGTCGTAACACCTTACGGTCAGGGTAGTGTCGCCTGGTTTGCCCCGGCTGCGATACTCGGCATGTTCATTTTGTTGCGTATCGGCGCTTGGTACAAAAGCCACATGGCCCGCAAGGGCGTCGTTAGCAAGCATGAAGTCAAACGCCCCGACAACATCAGCCGCAGAACCGTCTGGTTTTCTATCGCCGTTCTCATCGGACTCATGTTCTCGAAATTCTTCTATCTGGCCAGTCTGTCGAATTACTACACGTTCTATCTGATCAAGAAGTTCGGCGTCTCCGTCGCAACATCTCAGCGTTATCTATTCTTATTCCTGCTCGCCACCGCCGTCGGCACCATTCTCGGCGGACCCATCGGCGACCGCGTCGGACGCCGCATCGTCATCTGGTTCTCGATACTCGGCGTCCTGCCGTTCACCTTATTGCTGCCACATCTGAATCTCTTCTGGACAGCCATCGTGACCATTCCCATCGGCCTGATTCTGGCTTCGGCATTCTCCGCAATCGTCGTCTACGCGCAAGACCTGCTGCCCGGCCGCGTCGGTATGGTTTCCGGCATTTTCTTCGGTCTGGCCTTCGGCCTCGGAGGTATCGGCGCCGCCGCGTTAGGTTGGCTCGCCGACCGCACTGGCATCGAATATGTCTACCAACTCTGCGCCTATCTCCCCGCTATCGGCTTGCTAGCCGCACTGCTGCCAAATTTCAAGAAAGCGCACGCCTAACGCCGAGCAGCTTGCACCGGTTCCTTAAACCACAACTCGCTCGCCAGTTCAGAGAGAGCCTGTGTCGGATACCGATTACGCGGTTGCCACAGCAGCCACCCCTCCGCTCCCGCATCTTCTGCAGCCTTTATCTGTTGCCTCAGCTGCGGCTTTCCGAACTCCCGATGATCAAAAGCGTAATCGCTGAACGCCTGCAGCCAGGGCCGAAACACAATACCGGAGAACCCCGTCCGTTGCTTCGCCCGTTCCAGCGACGCATAGACAATCCGATACGGATCGTTTAACGGATTGCGTACACCCGGAATCCCAAACTTGAAGCCCGATGGATACAGCATGGGCGAAATATAATCCACCACTTTCCCTACATCGGCGTAAGTTTGTCCAATCCCCGTGTCGCCTTCATTCCAAGCCACGTAGCCGAAATTATCCGCCGACAGAAAGACATTGTAAGGATTGAGCGCCTTCTGCGCCTGCGCCAGGAAACCGCAAATCGCCTCGACCCTATTTTTCGCATCGGTCTCTTTCGAAAACCGCAAACCCTTGCGATCCGGAAAGCGCACATAGTCGAACTCGATCTCATCAAAACCCGCTTTCGCCGCCTCTACCGCGATGCGAATGTTGTAGTCCCAAACTTCCTGCTTGAACGGATCAGTCCAATGCAGCCGTTCATTATCCGCGAACAAACCGCCGCCCGCTGCCCGCACCGCTAAGTCAGGTCGGGCCAACGCCAGCGGACTATCTTTAAAGGTCACAATTCTGGCGATCGCATAAAGCCCGCGGGCATGCAAGTCGGCAATTAATCCTGGCGCATCTGGAATCGTAATTACACGGTTAGCACCGATCTTGGCAACCATCGGGATCGCTGTACGAATACCAACGAGCCCCATATCGCCCTTTACATCGATCACCACACCGTTCAAATGCGCCTTGGCCGCCGTGTCATATATATGTGCTCGCAGAGGCTGCGAAGAGACTGCCCAGAACGACATGTATAATGCGCGCACCTTCAACGGCGATAAGGGAATCCGCATCTCCGCATCCGTCACCGGCACATGCAGCCGCCCATAACCTGCAGCCCGCACGTCAAGCGCGCTGGCCTTAGTCTTAAACTGAAATTCCCCGTTTGCAGCCGTCTTTACGGTAGCCCCGTCCGCAGTCACCCAGGCGCCGGCCACCGGCTGGTGCGTAGTGGAGTCCACCGCCACTCCATGAATCGGCCGCGACGCCGTTTGGCAAATGGCCGCCAGGCTCAAAAGAAGAAAGACGAAAGCAACACGCATGACTATGAGCCCTATCGGCTCCAACTCACAGGCTCAGTAGGCACCCCAAGGAATACTGTAGCCCTAAACTAGCTTCTAAGGCAGATCTGCATCCGACCGCCCGAATTTTAGCCCCAGCTTGTGCGAACATGATGGTAGGGTTCGCGTCGACGGAATCCCAAGAATCGCCCCGAGCAACCGCGAGCGCCCTATATAACTTCGTCGTAGTTCCTCCTCTCCCTGCAGCACGCAGGTCTTTCTTAACTGATTACCATTCTTGCGAGCCGCCGCTGGTCCGATTTGTGCTCCAGCCGACCCGACATACAACTCATGGACTCGCTCCGATCACTAGTTGCATCGGAAGCGAGTAAGTTGCCCGCCAATTCGCGGAGAAATAGAGCAGCATTGATGCCTCAGGCTACTGAAGAGGGAACCCAGCGCCCCTTGGTTCAGGCTTCCGACCTCGATAGATGTGCGCAGGAACCGATTCACATCATTGGCCACATCCAACCCCATGGCATGCTGTTTGCACTATCGGAGCCGGATCTCATCGTCCGACAAGTCAGCGCCAACATATCCGCTTTGCTCGGCATGCCGACGGAGACGTTACTCGGTCGCACATTCGAAGCCGTCCTGGGAGCGCAGCAGTTCGAGATATTTCGATCCCGGACACTGAGCCAGGAAGCGCTTGCGGAAAATCCGCTACGCATTCAGTTGCCAGGCCGCGCGGGTGAGGCGCTATGCGAGTTGCACCGCCATGACGGCGTCCTCATCGTGGAACTCGAGCTTCAGCAAGAAGCGTACTCCTTTGAGCCGCTCAGCCTGAACGCCCATATCCGGCTTCCGCTCTTGCGTCTGGAATCGGCCTCCGGCATTGCAGAGCTTTCGGCACTGGCGGCACGCGAGATCCGCCGGCTCAGCGGCTTCGATCGCGTTATGGTTTACCGTTTTGACGAAGACTGGAACGGCGAAGTGATCGCCGAATCCACCGTCCCATCACCTGCCTCTTATCTCGGCTTGCGCTTTCCGGCCAGCGATATTCCAGCGCAGGCGCGCCAGCTCTTCCTGCTGAACCCTTTCCGCGCCATCGTAGACGTCGACGCCGCCCCCGTACCGATTGTCCCCGCAACCGGCCCGTTGACCGCACGGCCGTTGGATTTGACGTTTTCAGTGTTACGCTGCGCCTCCCCTATTCACCTTGAATACCTGCGGAATATGGGCGTGCAATCGTCTCTGACCATTTCGATTGTCGCCCGTCAGCAGCTCTGGGGGCTGATCGCGTGTCATCACGCTTCGCCGCACCACGTTGATTACTCCGCCCGCGCAGTGTGTGAACTCATCGGACAGGTTCTCGGCTCACAGGTGGCAATGCGCATGGCTAATGCCGCTTTGCAGTCGCAGTTGGCATTCAGCAGGTTGCTGGACAATTATTTGGCGCAGATCGATGCGCCTAACTCACCTGTGTTCGCGGATTTCTTCCACAGCCATCGTTTGCTCGAGTTATTTAGCGCCGATGGGTTGGTTTTGTCACTAGGCGGGGTTACATCCACTCACGGCCACGCCTTGCAACTCCCAACTCTTCTTCCCGTCATTGGCAGACTACGTAAGCTGTCCTCAAAAGGCATTGCGAGTTCGCACATGCTGAGCGCTTTGGACCAGCGCGCCGTTTCATATTCCAGTCACGCCAGTGGAGCCCTTTTTATGGAGCTCGGCAGAGAAACCGGCGATTTTCTGCTGCTGCTAAGACGTGAGCTTGTGACGACAGTTACCTGGGCCGGCAATCCCGATAAGAGCGTCAACACCGATACCCAAGGTAGGCTGCACCCGCGCGCTTCGTTTCAGTCCTGGCAGGAAACCGTGCACGCCCGCAGCCTGCCTTGGAGCGAATTGGAACTGGAGGGAGCGCGTGCTCTCCGCGTGCAATTGATGGAGCGCCGAGTCTCGTTAGAGTCGGAGTTGAGCAAGCAGCGTTTCCACCTGCTCTCCGACGCTATGCCGCAACTGATATGGACCGCGAAACCGGACGGTACCGTCGATTATTACAACCCGCGCTGGGCCACCTACACCGGCTTCTCCCTGGGGCAGTCGATCGATTCAGATTGGGGGTCGGCAGTGCATCCGGACGACCTCGCTAAAACCCTCGAACGTTGGAAAATCAGCATCGCTACCGAATGTGTTTACGAATTGGAATTCCGTCTTAAACGCGCCTCGGACGGTGCGTACCGCTGGCACCTGGCACGCGCTTTTCCGCTGCGAAATCAAAAAGGCGAGGTCGTCGGTTGGGTAGGCACGGCCACCGAAATAGACAGCCAAAGGCAGGTGCGTCAGGATCTCGAAAGGGAGGTGGCAGAGCGTACGGCCGCTCTTACCCACTCGCGCGAGCAATTGCAAAACGTGCTCGACGGCTCTACCAACGTCGCAATCATCGCCACCAATGTGGCTGGAATCATTACCGTTTTCAATGCCGGCGCCGAGAATTTGCTCGGCTACAAATCGCCAGAATTGGTAGGAAAGCAGACGCCGGCCATTTTGCATCTCGAATCTGAAGTAGTGGCGCGGGGATTGCAACTGACTGAGGAGTTGGGCAAGCCAGTGCAGGGCTTCGACGTCCTGGTACAGAAGCTGCAAAACGGCGGCCATGAGCAACGCGAATGGACCTACGTACGCAAAGACGGCAGCCATTTGACAGTCAACCTGGTGGTAACGGCTTTAAGGGACCCGACTGGAACTATCAGCGGATTTCTGGGCGTTGCCATGGACGTGTCGGCACGCAAGGCGGCGGAAGACGCAGCGCGCGCCAGCGATGAGCATTTCCGTCTGATTGTCGAGACTGTTGGTGACTACGCGCTGTTTATGCTCGACGCTGGAGGACATGTGATCACCTGGAACACCGGTGCAGAACGGCTGAAAGGATATACGGCAGCCGAAATCATCGGGCAGCATCTCTCGATCCTTTACACGCCTGAAGATGTAGCGAAGGGGCATCCGGACGAAGAGCTGCGTATTGCCGCCAAACTGGGCCGTTACTTAGAAGAAGGCTGGCGCGTGCGCAAAGATGGCTCGCGCTTTTTGGCCGAGGTGGTAATTTCTGCCATTCATGACGAAGCCGGCAAAGTACGCGGTTTCGCGAAAGTAGTTCACGATACTACCGACCGTAGGCGAACCGAAGAGCGTTTCCAGCTGGTGGTTGAGGCCTCACCCAGCGCGTTGATCATGGTTAGGGTGGATGGGCTGATCACCCTGGTAAACTCGCAAACCGAGAAGCTGTTTGGTTACGAGCGTCACGAACTGGTGGGCAGCCGCATCGAGATGCTGCTGCCGGAGCGATTCCGGGCGCAGCATGGCGGTCTTGTGGAGGGTTTCTTCAGCGCGCCGTCCGCACGGTCGATGGGGGCTGGCCGCGAGTTGTACGGCGTCCACAAGGACGGCAGCGAAGTACCCATCGAAGTCAGCTTGAATCCAATCGATGCGTCCACCGGCAAATTCGTCCTCGCTTCCATCATCGACATTACGGAACGCAAAAGGGCTGAGAAGATGTTGCGCGATCAAGCCCTTACCCTCGATCTTGCGAACGACTCGATTTTCATTCAAGACAGCGAGGAACGCGTCACCTATTGGAACCAGGGAGCGGAAAGGCTGTACGGCTGGAGCAAAAAAGAAGCTCTAGGGCAAGTCGTTCACACACTGCTCCATACGCATTTTCCTAAGCCGCTTCCTCATATTCAGGAGCAACTTCTGTCGGTAGGCCATTGGACCGGCGAATTGAAGCAAACACGGCGCGACGGCTCTTTGGTTACGGTGGCGAGCAACTGGACTCTGCAACGCGACGACGCAAGTCGTACGGCTTCGGTCCTCGAAGTGAATCACGACATTACGGCGCGCAAACGAGCGGACGATCAACTAAGAATCCTGGTACGGCGGCTCAGCTTGGCCACCGACGCTTTGCGCGCCGGCGTTTGGGATTGGGACCTTCGTACCAACGCTGTCGCCTGGGACGAAAGAATGCGGCAGATCTTCGGTCTACCCGTTGACACGGTAGCCAGTTACCAGCTCTGGGCCAACGCGCTGGTGCCGGAGGATTTGCCATCAGCGGAAGCCTCACTGAAAAGAACGGTCGCCACCAAGTCGCAGGGTGCTATGGAGTTCCGCATCCGCCTTCCGAACGGATCAGTCCGTTATATCCAGGCGGGTCATGGCGCGATCCTGGACGATGCCGGTGAGGTAGTCAGCGTGATCGGGATTAACATCGACACCACCGATCGCAAGTTCAATGAAGACCTGGAGCAACAGGTGGCCGACCGCACCGCCCAGCTAAAAGCTGCCAACCACGAACTCGAGAAGTTCGCCTACGTTGCCTCGCACGATTTGAAAGCGCCGCTGCGCGCCATTAACAAGTCCGCGAAATGGCTGGAAGAAGACTTAGGGGAGCATCTTACCGAGCAAACGCGCGACCATCTCAACGCCATGCACGGCCGCGTCAAGCGCATGGATAAGCTATTGGACGATCTGCTTGAATACGCACGCATCGGCCGAGCCACGGATAACCGTTACGACGAAACCATAAAAGGCGACCTGCTCATGGAAGATGTGTTAGCTCTGCTTTCCGTCGAAGGCTTCACGCTGGAAGTAAGCCCAAATTTCGCGAGTATCCAGGTGTGTCGCATGCCCCTGCAGCAAATTCTGCTCAATCTAATTGGTAACGCCATCAAGCATCATCACAAGAAAACGGGCAAGATTGCCGTGACGGTGGAGAATGATGGTAACTTTTACGCGTTTGCGGTGAAGGACGACGGTCCGGGCATTGGCGCGCAATTTCACTCGCAGGTTTTCGAAATGTTCCGCACGCTCCGGCCTAGGGATCAAGTGGAAGGCAGCGGCATGGGCCTGGCAATGGTTCGCAAGCATATCGAGGTGGGCGGTGGAACGCTGCGGCTTGAATCCGCTGAAGGACAGGGAAGCACTTTTCGTTTTACCTGGCCAAAACGTAAACCGGAGAAATGAACTCGCATGAATGACCTCGAAAAGCCGGATAAAAGACCGCTGGCCGTTTTACTGATCGACGACGACGATGTGGATGCGAAGTCGCTGGAGCGCGCCTTCCGAAAGGCCAAGATCGGCAACACGATTATGCGGGCCATGGATGGGATAGAGGCGCTGGAGATGCTGAAAGGCGCCAACGGCAGAACGAAGCCGCCGTCTCCGCGCATTCTGCTGGTCGACCTGAACATGCCCAGAATGAACGGCATCGAGTTTGTACGGGCACTGCGGAAAGACGAGGAATTGCATCGTTCCATCGTCTTCATACTCACCACATCCAAGCGTGACGAAGACAAGCTGGCTGCCTACAATTTAAATGTCGCTGGATATATTGCTAAGGCCATGGCGGAGGAGGACATTCAAAATCTGGTCTCTCTGCTAGACTCCTACGGCCGCATTGTGGAGTTGCCCTAATGCCCGAAGCAGTTGTCGAACAAGTGCTAAAAACCCTGCATATACTGCTTGCGGACGATGACGATCACGACCGCAAAGACATCAAACGCTCGCTGAAGCAGTGTGGGCTACCGTCGATCTGCAGCGAAGCGAGTAGTATCGAGGATGCGCTGAAGGCATGTCAAGCAGGCGCCTTCGACTGCGCCATCGTCGACTACCAGTTGCCCGGACAAGATGGGCTGGCTGGTATCACCGCCTTGCATGAGAGTTGTCCTTACATGGCGATCATCATGCTCACCGGCCTGGGCGATGAAACGGTGGCCGTTCAAGCGATGCAGCGTGGCGCTCTGGACTACATGTCAAAGAAGGACCTGGACGCTCAGTCAATCAGGCGCAGCATCGAAAATGCCGTAGCGAAGGCAAGTCTATTGAAGAAAGTAGCGGAGCAGCGGAGCGAGCTGGAGGTTTTCAGCCAGGTGCTGGTGCATGATCTCATGTCGCCCATCCACTCGGCGCTCGGATTTGCCAGTCTGATGGAAGAAAACATTCACAAGGGGAAGCAGGAAAACGTTGTACTTATATTGCGGCAAGGTGATCAAGGGCTTGAAGCGTATGGCCGCATTGATTGTTACCCTGCAGCGCTACGCGAGTTCAGACGAGCCGGTTGCGTTTGGCCCGGTCGAAATGCGCGACGTGATGATGGACACGCTCGCTAACCTGGAAGAGCTGATCCGAAAACGCGGCGCCCAGGTGACTTACGGTGAGTTGCCCAGAGTCTCGGGGACCCCGCAACTCGGGCAGCTTCTACAGAACTTGATTGGCAATGGCATTAAGTATTGCGAAACCGAAATCCCACTCGTTAACGTCACCGCCAGTCCGCTTGATGGCAACATCTGGCAATTTGCAGTGAAGGACAACGGCATCGGTATTCCCGAAAAAAATTACCTGGAGGTCTTCGAGCCGTTTCATCGTCTGCGTTCTGAGGCTAAATACGAGGGTACGGGCCTAGGTCTTGCCACCTGCAAGAAGATTGTCGAGCGTCATGGCGGCGTCATTTCCTGCCAGTCAAAGGAAGGCCACGGTACTACCTTTTTGTTTACGCTTCACGCAGCATGATCGGCCAGATCTGCGAGTCCTTTTTAGCAATGACTTGGTGGCGGAAGCGCGTGGGAGTTATGCGGAAGTGATCCCCGGGTGACATTAGCTGACATGCCGGGATCTCTCACTGGAGAAGACTCTTTCGCAACGCGGACTCCAGCTTTTTAGGATCAAATCCGAAAGGCCCAGGTTCGCTCTTGTAGCGGAGCGTGCCGTCTCTTCCCACGACAAACAGCCGGTCTGGCCAGGCCGTATATTGCTGCTCGACGCGATTGTCGATCCCATCGATCAGCGCGGGGATCTTTATGTGAAGCTTGCGAACGCACGAGCTTGCCACATCTTGCCGCTCTGCCGGAGTAGTTGGATTTCTGAAGATCACGCGCTCTTTGATATTGCTCTGCATCTGCCAGATGTCACTCGGGTGGGCCTCGGCTATGTAGACAACGTAGAACGCCGCCTGCTTGCTGTACTGCTCGTATAGTTTATTGAGCGCGGGAACCTCCCGGCGAAATGGCGGTCAAGTGTAGCTGCCAAAAATGAGCACTACCGGACGATTTGCCCGGAAAGAGGAGAGCTCAACCGAGCCGGACCCGTCCAGCAAAGGCAGCCGAAATTCAGGGGCCGAATCACCCGGTTGTAAAGTACCGCCGCGCGCCTGCTTCCACATGGTTTCGAAAGGAAACAGCAGAAAGGGCAGCGGGCCAACGTGCATCATCAGGCGCGAGAAGGTCTCGGGAGGCTGCTTCATCGCATAATAGAAGCCAGCAAGCATCAGCGAGTACAGAGCCGCGAGCGCGACGGCCGCCTTGGCAATCCGCGCCGTCCAGAGCTGACGTGCAGCCGGCTGAAAGGCTGAATCCTGTATGTCAGAGAGGGGCTTCATACGAAACTCATCGGAGTATACCGGAATCTCAAGCGCTTGCCTATCCACCATTGGTTTGAGGCGAAGATTGGCCTTCTACCTGATCGCTACCTTCTCGGTTCATAGCGCATCGCCACCGCCCCCGAGCTGAACTGCAGCCGGCCGACGAGCCGCAAATCGACATATTTCGATAGCCCCGCGAACGGCGTCGGTCCATGGCCTGCTAGCCTGGGCTGCACCACGAATTCGTACTCATCGATCAATCCCAGCTCCGCCAATGCCAACGGGAGCTTCACGCCTCCCATGAACAATCCCTCACCAGACTCCCGCTTAAGCTGTTGAACGGCCTTCCCCAGATCCCCTCGCACGAGCTCCGCGTTCCAATCGACCCGGTCCAGGGTGCTCGACACGACGTACTTCTTGGCCGCGTTGATCGCTCGGGCGAACGGTTCCATCCAATCAGGTCTCGCTCCCGTCTGCGCCGGCGGCCGAAACGCGGCCTCCATCATTTCGTAGGTCACCCGGCCAAAGAGAAGGGCATCCGCCTGCTCCAGGTTCTCGACCGCATGACGATGCAAGTCTTCATCCGGTAATATTGCGCGATGATCGCAGCAGCCGTCCAATGTGACGTTGATGGAATACCGCAATGGTCGCATTTACATAAGAGTACTGCCGATGGAATACGCGCGTGCCCAGTTGAGGGAACAGTCTATTTCATCCCCGCGATCCACCCGCCACATGCGTCGCATATTCCGGATTAATTTGCAGCCTGCTCGCCGTGATAATCACCGCCGGAACGTCCTGCCAACAGGTCTCCAGATGTTCCAGCAATTGGACCCGTCGCTCCTTCACATCCAACTCGTCTGCGATCTTAACCCCGAACACAATCGAGTTTGGCTCGCCTGGCGGTGTACATAGAAAACAGCCTTCGAAAGTGGGGAGCTCTTCCGCATTTCGCCGGAATTCGTAATATCCCACTCCGTGCGCCGACCGCCCTTCCTTGCCCTCATATTCGTAAAAAAACCCTTCGCGGCTGGCTTCTTCTAAACGCCTACCATGACCTTTAAAGTGGTAGTTCGGCTCCACTCTAGTGGCATCGGTCGCACTCTTCAACTCCTCTGCCAGGTAAGTATCTCCCGTGACTGTAAAGCGGCCCGAAGCGTTCACGCTCTCAAACTTTAGGATCGAGCCTTTCACCGCTTCCCAACCAAGCCCGCGCTCTTCATACACGGCGTCAACCCACCAGCCATCTACCGAACCCGCGCGTGAAAAGCTGATCTTCACTTCATCGCGTTTGTTGTTCAGCTCGTTTAAACATTGCAGCAAAGCCTCCCGCTCCCGCAATTCATCGAATTCTTCAGTAGCAGTGTGTGAGATTCTATGTCCACGCACTTCCCGGCTCGACACCTTCTTTGCATCAAAGCCCGTGCCGGTAAACTCTCCGCTGACACGAAGTTCGTCTTCACCCGGGAAGCTCTTCGCGAACAAGTAGCGGCCCACGCCCGTATCTTGGCGATAATCTTCCTGGCCTTCGTAATGAAAGCTAAGCGTCGTCCCTTTTGCTTGGCCACGCCCTTTGAAGAAACCGAGGCGTCCATTGCGCGCGAACAGTTTGGCGTCTTCCAGATCAGCCAACCGGTAAGCGTGCCCTTCAATTTTGAAGCCTAGGCCGCAGCTCGTAATCCGCACAACCGATCCGCCGTTGAAATTTCGGTCTTCCGAGTTCACATCGCGAAAGCCATAAATCCAAATGCCATCGACGATACCCACGTCTTCAAGCCGTATGGGATTTTTGCGCTGAAGCAAAAACTCGGCCAGCAAGATCACGCCGCACCCGAACACAAAAGCCAGCACGAAAAGGCCAACCAACAGAATTTGGCTTTCTAAGTTAACGGCTGGATGGGGACGAAAAGCTTCGAAAAACGCGAGCAGCGCAGCAACGGTTCCGCCCACCAAAGCATGCCGGCGAATCTCGCCGCCCTCTGGCGTTTTAAGATGCTCCAAAAAAGCCCGCCCTGCACTTTGTTCCTTCATTTACACCTTCGCTACGGGACTGGAGTCTGTCCGAAAGTCTAGCGCAATAAACTTCATGGCGAAACCTGGATTAATCCTAGTGTCGCGGATCACGATTATTTGTCTTGACGCAGCTTTGCATCGGTGATCCAATCGAAGACATGGGGCAGAACTTTGGAGGAAGTATGTCTCATTTGTTGCTCGTAAAGCCGCTAGCGAAAGTGGCGGTAGTTTGTTTAGCGTTTCCTTTTTTCACCATCGCCGGAACTATAACTCTGGGGGTCGGCTGCGGTAACTACGTCGTCACCACAGGAAGTGGATCGATAAGCTGTTCTAACTCGTTTGGATCGGCAGGAGCGAGCGCAAGCCTATTCTCCGCCAGTGCCAACGCATTTGCCACTCCTGGTGGTCCCGGCATGCAGGCGAGCGCCTCCTCTTCCGCAGTAGTGGAAGTTTTGTTCACAGGCGGAACCGGCGAAGCCTATTTCGTGCCCTGTTTACATGTGTCGTATACCGCGCTCAGTGGCAGCGGTAGCGCAACATTCGGAAACGCTTCGCTGGGTTCCCGCCTGCCCGCCTACGGCACTTGCGGTCCAGTACCGGATGGCAATGCGACTCTATTCATCTACGGTACGCCACAGTTGGATTCACTCTATCTATATGCCGGCGCTACGGCCTACAGCCTCGTTAACAACACCAGTGGCAGCGCCAGTTTCAGCGGTTTTGAAGTTTTCGACCTTAATGGCAATTTGGTACCGTCCACAAGTTGGAGCGCATCCGTCATCGACGTCACCACACCCGAGCCCATGCCTGTCACTCTTGCCGTCGTCGGCTTGCTCGCGCTCGCAGGCATTTCTGCACGCCGCCGGCCGCATCAGCAAGAATAGGTTCATGGCCTCACTGAAACAAAGAATCGCCGTGTTGGGCGCAGGCAACATGGGCGCTTCGTTGATTGGCGGAATTCTGAAAGCCGGCCTCACCACCAAGGACCGCGTCCGCGCCACCACCAAATCGCCAGAACACGCCGAACAATTAGCGCAACGATTCTCGATTCCCGTCACGGCCGGCGGCAATCTCGCGGCGGTGAAGGACTCCGACGTGATCATCGTCTCCGTGAAACCAACTGCCGTCTCTGGCCTGATCGAAGAAATTCGCCCGGCGCTTCACCCAGGCCAGATTCTGGTCTCCCTCGCCGCCTCTCTGCCTCTCCCGGTGATCGAAAAACACGCCGGCAGTCCGATGGCCGTCTTCCGCGCCATGCCCAACATTCCTGTGATTGTTGAAGAAGGCGCCACCGGCATCTCTTACAACGCTGTCGCGACGCAAGCCGACAAAGAGGTGGTCGAACAAATTTTCCGTTCCGTCGGCATCGTGTGCTTTGTCGAAGAAGACCTGATGGACGCCGTCACCGCTCTCTCCGGCAGCGGTCCCGCCTATATCTACATGGTGATCGAAGCCCTCATCGCCGGCGGCGTCAAGATGGGCCTTTCGCGCGAAGTCTCCACCAAACTCGCCGAGCAAACCGTCCTCGGCGCCGCCAAACTCGTCCGCGAAACCGGTCTCCACCCCGCCGTCCTCCGCGATCAAGTCATCACCCCTGGCGGCGTCACGATCTCTGCCATCCACGAACTCGAACGCCACGGCTTGCGCGCCATGCTCATTTCCGCCGTCGAAACTGCGACGGTGCATTCGCGCAAGAAGACGGGAACTTTGACCGCTTGATGAGCCCTTGGTAACTTTTTGTATGTGCTACGTCATTCCATTTTGTCTGGTGCAAGATCGAGTTCGACCAGTTCCTGTCCACAAGAGAGCTCACCCTCTTTCTACTGAGTTCGTGATTGAAGCTCTGGCGCGGGATTGTTTCGACGTGATCGGGCTGGAATGGACTTAGAATGTTTGAGTTCTTAGACAACATCAATTTTGATCAGCTCATACCCGCCGGCTACAACGCTATCCGGTTCATCAGAGAGTGGGCCAGAGCGTCTGCGGCCGCAGGAGTGCAGCCGTCATTCGAAGCCCTACCGCCTCTTAGTCGCGAGCCGGTTAGCGGAGTCGCGAAATGGAACTAATTTCGCGACCGGCACGCCTCGATTCGAAATGGCAATCTCTTCTCCCAGTTCCACGCGGGCCAGCAGTCGAGAAAGCCCAGTTTTTGCTTGGTGAACGTTGATCGTTTCCACGACTTAGTCCGTAGACTTAGGTTACTGCAAGGTAGTGTCACGCGGTGCGTTGAAGAACATAAGTAGCTGAACAGCAAGCGGTTGGAATTCTGCAAGAATAGGAGAGATGCCAAAACGCTCTGATGTCCGCACGCTGAAAAATCTGATTGACCAAGCATATTTGATCGCCTCGTCGAACCCGCTGCCCAAGGGAGGGATAGAAAGCATTCAGGAAAACTTGGATGCCGCCAGGGCGTTAGTCCGTGTACTTCTCATCCGGCCAAGCGCGGACCAAGCAGCCGCGATGCTCGGCAAACGGGGCGGTGCTAAAACAGCGGAACGCGGAGCGCAATACTATTCTGAGATCTCTGGGCAACGCAAGACGTTTTCGGGTGGGCGTCCAAAGAAATACTCGGACGTGTTGAGTACTGGCGCTAAGCCGAGTTCTGTGCGGTCAAGGGCAGCGTTCATTATTGCGCGGCGAGCGCAGGAACTTGGATTGGATTCGGCTGCTGTGGCGCAAGCGATCCACGCTAGTGAACAGTATGTGAGAAACCTGGTCCAGGGCATCACCATTCCATCGGACGAAAAAGTAAATGCGCTGATAGCGGGGCTAAAGCTGGATGAAGTTTCGGCCACCAATCTTCGGCAG
The DNA here is from genome assembly GCA_963749105.1 of Bryobacterales bacterium. Lineage (GTDB taxonomy): Bacteria > Acidobacteriota > Terriglobia > Bryobacterales > Bryobacteraceae > Bog-105. The sequence goes on from CAVVLT010000028.1 coordinate 282,070, forward strand.
ACGGTGGCGGCAGATCGCGTGCGAAATGATGGGAGATTTAACAAGATTTGACGGACACTGCGATTTCGGCGGTTGAGAAAAATCTCCCAAAGAAGTAGTGGGTCGCAAGCCAGTTAACCCCTATATAAAAAACACAAACTAGAGGTTTCAATACAATAGTTCTGATTTGCACTACGAACCAGTTGCCGCGCGGATCGCATATTTCGAAGCACTACGTGTTCACTGGTCAGAAATATTAACTTCTCTGAAAGTGGATGTTCTGCCGCACTACGCTCCACGTATAGTCAGAGACGCCGCTGGATCTGAATTCCAAGGATACGAGGCGTGGGAGTGTGTGAAATCCGATTCTAGCCGTATTGCACTTCGTAATGCTTTTGAGAAATGGGCTGACAATTTTCGCATAAGTGAAGATTGGATCATTCAGGCCGCATTAAATACACTGCAAGGCTTTGCGGATTTTGACGACATGCCGTTTACTTTGGCAATTGAAATTCGAAGGAGTGAATGGTTTTGGCTCTATTATCCTTCTGGCTCGTATCCGCACTTTCATCCGCTTATTAGAGACAGTTTATGGTCACCTCAAGGAAGCGAGGCATGGGATGTCTTTCGACGCCGGATGGAGTCGCAATTTAAGAGGCAGTTGACTCAGTATCGAAAAAATATTGAAGTTGCTTTAGGTGTGAATAAGTTCGGGACACTCAGACGCGATGCTGAATGGACCGCACGCTACCACAAGGGAGAGGCTGCCCATGAGATTGCTACTGCCCTCACAGGCCCGTACAAAGACAAAGAGCAAGCCGTCTATCGCTCAGTAGAAAGGTTCGCGCGACAGATCGGCTTGAACATCAGGAAGAATCAAAAACGGCGTAACAGTAAGTAGAAAATGCTGTACAACCCGCAAGGGCCATGGGCTGTACAACGCTGTACAAACCAGCAGCGCCACTAGTCGTACAGCGCTGTACATCGCAGAACAACTCTCGCAAGTACATTGAGAATCAAGACTTTAGTGGGTAAATGAAACAAGAAAGCCGCCAGTGGTTAGCTGGCGGCCCATTGTGGCGGCAGTAGCTCAATTGGTAGAGCGACTCGTTGGAAGCGGGTTTTGTGTCGGTTCGAAACCGATCTGCCGCCCGGAAAGGATGGAGCAAATGGTTCTAATCAAAGTCCATCGGTCTAAGAGGCGCATCCAAATCGTTGTGCAAATCGGCGATCAGACGTACACCTTCGACATCCCAGTCTAGGCGCAAGCCGCCAATTCAGTCAAGCGGGAAACCTTAGGGGAATACCCAGTTTCCCGCTTTTTTCAACGCATTACCTGTTGTAAAACAGCAACCGCTTAGTGTAGAATATAGATATGAAGACGACAGAAACCAAAACAACCGCGATTTTTAATTGCCCCGATTGTCAGATCGCGTGCCGCCGTTTTGGTCGTCATCGCAACGGCCTTCGGCGCTTCCGCTGTGCGAATTGCAGGAAGACGTACACCGAAGAACATAAAGCAGCGTTTCGTGTTGCCGACTATTTGAATGACAAGCGAGGGCAAATGGCTATCAAGCTTTTGGTGGAAGGCTGCTCTGTACGCTCAGTAGAACGCATTACGGGGCTTCGCCGCGATACCGTTATTGACCTTTTACTCATTGCCGGTGAGCGCTGCGAATATGTCATGAGTCAATTCATTAGAGACATTCCAGTGAGCGATGTTCAAGCCGATGAGATTTGGAGCTTTATCGGCAAGAAGCAAAAGAACACAACCGTAGACGATGCGGACGAGTTGGGCGACTGCTATTGCTGGGTTGCCATCGAAGCAAGAACCAAACTTGTGCTGGCTCATGTTGTCGGCAAGCGTTCACTACAAAACGCAAACAAACTCATGGAACGTCTGCGCAGAGCCACATCGTCGAAGCGTTTTCAGTTGACCACTGATGGCCTGAAGCACTACATCGAAGCTGTGGCCGTCAATCTTCAAGACCGTTGTGACTTCGCGCAACTCATCAAAATCTATGCCCCGCCCCGTGATGGCGAACAACGCTATTCACCCGGCGAGGTCGTGGAGGCGGTCCCAGTTAAGATTTTTGGAAACCCGAAAGAAAGTCGCATTTGCACATCACACGTGGAGCGTCAAAACCTCACCATGAGGATGCAGATTCGTAGACTAACCCGCCTGACAAACGCATTCAGCAAGAAACTTGACAGCCACAAGGCCGCTATCAGTTTGCATTTCGCCTACTATAACTTCTGCCAAATTCATCGCACATTGCGCGTGACTCCTGCGATGGAGTCGAAGATTACGGATCATATTTGGTCGATTGAAGAGTTGCTTTCATAGCGGGTTAGTGCTGGTGATAAGATTCGTGGAGTGGATCGGAGTAACAATAACTACCAGAGGGACCTAGATCATACGTTAGGGTCTTCTGTCGAATGCATAACTTCGCTCTCGTGAGTCCAGAGTCCATTGGGGTGACGTTAGATCCACAGCGCTTGTGATCTGGTCACTCCATGAATTGCTTGCCCAGAACGATCAGTCTGGTTCCACTGAGATAGCGACTCTTTTGTCAGATGCCCAAACCTGGTTGGCCGGACAAGCGAAACGGGAAGAGGGTGGCGTAAGTTGGGATTCGGAGGCATGGGACACAAGCCTCTCAATCATTGCGCTAGCTTTTGGAGAACAATTCGCGGAGCGGCGAGACCAAGCGGCTGCATGGCTACAGCGCATTCGTTGCCCGACAGTCGGGGTTTGGTACGACGAAGTATGGGAAACGACTCTCTGTGCAGTCGCCTTGCTCCGCGCTGAAGCCACTCGCCGAGGGCCGATTCAACCGCTTACACATATTTTTCGTGGAGTTCTTGCATGGATTAACGATCTGCCGTCAAAGTTATCTGGCGAGTTCATCAACCCACATTATTCAGGCTTCATCGTTTGGCTTACCGCCGAAATTCTTGCAAGCCCGATTTGCGCTTCCTTAGTGAATACTAAGGAGTTCAAGTGTTTCGAAACCAAAGTCAGTGCCGCTACCGCTTGGCTACTAGAAAGAGCAGCCTCTAGTCCCGAGACTTTGTGGAGTCCATATACTTTTTCAAACGCTTACGTGGCCTATGGGCTCTGCAAGCTATACATCTGCCGAGAGCAAACCTTGCCGTGTGCGGCATCGATCATTAACTGGTTCAAAACTCAACAGGGGCAATCCGGTGGCTTTGAGGACACAGAGGACACAGCGATTGCAATATTGGCTCTGACACGCATGGGAGCACTTCTGCGAATAAACTCAAGCCATGTCTTGAAGGCGCTACCAAAGCCTTGCGCCGACCTGCCGGTTCAGCGTCAACACAGATGCTTTATGGGCTACAGCGGCAAATCCTCAGGTATCGCACTGGGCATCAAAGAGTTTCTGTCTCGCGTACTTCCAACTATTTCCCTTCATGACTGGAAATGGGATTTTCAGGTCGGGCAAATTCTATTCTCTGAACTTGATGCGGCGAGTAAAGAGTGTAACTCCGCGATTTTCTTAATCACCAAGGATGATCAATTACTTTCTAGGTCCCTTAACCAAGCAGCATCACCGCGCGATAACGTCGTTTTCGAAGTTGGCTTTTTCGCTGCACGAGTCGGAATGGCGAACACCATTTTGATTGTCGAAGATGGCACGAAGGTTCCTACCGACTGGGGTGGGATTCTTTACATCCCGCTCCGAGACCGTAATCAGCCAGAGTCAGTTTATCTCGCATTACAAACGAAACTCAAGCGGCTTTTCTCCATCTAGTTGCTACGAATGTATCGCGCCGAAGATTCACCACCCGAAAGTGCAACGGCCGCTGAAACGGTTGGGTCCCTCTTTGACTCATGGCCGAAGAATACGACGATATTCAGGATTTTTGGTATTCCTGGTTGTTTTCTAGGCTCCACTACAAGGTTGCGGGTTGGCTTTGTGAGATCCCTCCATCCAGACAGATTCTTGATGTTGGATGCGGTACGGGATTTCAGAGTAATCTAGTTTCGATTTTTGGCCACAACGTCATTGGCATTGACATCGCCGTTGGCCTTATCCAAGTCGCTCGCCACAAATCCCCGTCAACATATCTTCAGCAAGACCTTTTCCCTAGCCCATTCAAATTTGTGTATGAGTATTCGAAAAAGATTCGAGGACTAGCGTTGTCTCAGCCAAGGGGAGTTGGGCGGATCGACTATTGCCCAGCCTCCGCGACCGAGATCCCGCTGGCGTCGTCGACAGTGGACGTCGTTTTATGCTGCGGAAGCACTCTCAATTTTGTAGATGACTACATGGCAGCGTTGCGGGAAATGCATCGCGTTCTTCGTCCCCATGGCCATTTATGGCTCGAGGTTGAAAACCGTTACAACCTTGATCTACTCTGGGCGTTATTGGAAAACATCCTCCATTTGCCCTTTGGATTCGATCAAGATTGGCGGCATTCGGTGGCTAACATTACCGCTCCACGCGACCAACACGTGTTGATTGATTATCCTTTTGAGACTAGGGACAGAGTTGTAAATATGCCTCTCCGGCTATTTGCGGTTTCTGGTTTCAAGCGGGAGCTGCAAACCTTAGGTTTTCGCGTCCAAGAACTATCGGGAATTCATAATGTGACAAATCTACTTCCTAGCACCCTTTTGCACCATCCCAATCCTGGCCGATTACTGAAGAGGCTATCGACCAGTTTGGGAGTTCTCGAGTCATTGGTTTCTGTACTCCCTCCTATTAGGGCGCTAGGATGCAGTACCGTCTATCAAATCGCGAAACTGTAATAAGGAATTCAGGGCAGTTCAATGGGCGCTTGACAATGGGCGATAGGCTCGTTCTCTAGCCTGTAAGTGCTTGCTTCTAATGGTTGAATAATCATTCACACATCCCTTCAACGCACCGCGTGACACTACCTACTGCAAAAATCACTTGCGCCTCAGTCAGTTTTGTGTAATTATTCATAGTAGTGAATAAACATTCAGAGGAGCTCCCGCATGGCCGCTTTCGCTAGTACCCCGCAACCCAGCCCGGTCACCCCGACTCGCGTAGCGAACCTCCGCCACGACCTCGACTTCTCCGTCGAGCAGCTCAATGCTGTCCTCGATCTCACCAAGGAAGTCAAACAATCGCGCACGCGCTTTTCCTCCGCGCTCAAAGGCCGGTACGCCGCTCTGCTGTTTGAGAAGCCGTCACTCCGTACTCGCATGACCTTTGAACTCGCCATGAAGCAGCTCGGCGGCGATGTCGTGACACAAACCGGCATGGTCGGCGACCGCGAACCTCTGAAAGATGTCGCCCGCAATCTTGGCCGCTGGACCGATGTAATCGTCGCCCGCACCTTCTCTCAGCAAACTGTCGACGAACTCGCGCAATGGTCTGGCCTGCCGGTCGTCAACGCTCTGACCGATCTCTACCACCCTTGTCAAGCCCTCGCCGACATGGTCACGCTCAAAGAAAAGTTCGGCCGCCTGCGTGGTTTGAAGCTCACTTATGTCGGCGACGGCAACAACGTCGCGCATTCGTTGATGCTTTGCTGCGCGCGCCTTGGTATCAATATGTCCGTTGCTACGCCGTCCGGCTATGCGCCCAGAACATCGGTAATCGCTAAAGCCATTGAGCTCTCACGCATCTCCGGCGCCCGTATCGAAATCATGACCGACCCTGCCGACGCGGTGCAGAACTGCCACGCCATTTACACCGATGTCTGGACCAGCATGGGACAAGAAGCCGAAGCCGAACAACGCAAGAAGCTCTTCGCTCCTTATCAAGTAAACGAGATTCTTCTGTCACTCGCGCGCCCCGACACTCTCTTCATGCATTGCCTGCCCGCCAAGCGTGGCCAGGAAGTGAGCGACGAAGTAATGGAATCGCCGCAGTCCGTCGTTTTCGATCAGGCCGAGAACCGGCTGCACGTGCAAAAGGCCATTCTGCTGATGTTGCTCCAATAAGTAGCCGGCCGGAATCGAAGCTTTGGCGGAATTGCGCCCACTCGCCTTTTCAAAATGAAAGAATTTAATGAGTAAAGTAATTGCTAAGAAAGTTGCCCTCGCCTACTCTGGCGGCCTCGATACTTCCATCATCATTCCGTGGTTGAAAGAACACTACAACTGCGAAATCGTAGCAGTGTGCGGCGATATCGGCCAAGGCGGCGAGGAACTCGACGGTCTCAAAGAGAAAGCCCTCAAAACCGGCGCCTCCGAAGTTTACGTCGAAGACATGCGCGAAGAGTTCGTCACAGATTACTTATGGAAACTGGTGCGCTCCGGCGCGGTCTACGAACACAAATATCTGCTCGGCACCTCCATTGCGCGGCCGCTGTTGGCGAAGCGACAAGCCGAAGTGGCGCTCAAAACTGGTTGTGACGCGCTTGCTCACGGCTGCACCGGCAAAGGCAACGATCAGGTTCGTTTCGAACTCACCTACAAAGCCATCGCTCCGCACCTGAACGTCATCGCACCCTGGCGCGAATGGGACATCGTCTCGCGCGAAGACGCTATCGAATACGCGCGCAAACACAACGTACCCATCGCCCAATCCACCACTAAGATCTACAGCCGCGATCGCAATATCTGGCACATCTCCCATGAAGGCGGAGAGCTCGAAGATCCCGCCAACGCGGCGCCCGATCACATCTGGATGCTCTCCAAAAGCCCTGCCGACGCCCCTGCTAAGCCGGCTGAAGTCACCATCGGTTTCGAGCATGGCGTGCCAGTCTCTTTGAACGGCCAGCATCAACTCACTGGAGTTTCACTCCTCAAACAGCTCAACGAACTCGGCGGCGAGCATGGCGTCGGCCGCATCGATCTGGTCGAAAACCGTTTCGTCGGCATGAAGTCGCGCGGCTGCTATGAAACACCGGGCGGCGCAATTCTCATCGCAGCCATACGCGAACTCGAAGCGCTCACGCTCGACCGCACCACTCTTCACTACAAACAGAAACTCGCTCTCGATTACGCGGAGATGGTTTACAACGGCCTCTGGTTCACACCTTTGCGCGAGGCGCTCGACGCCTTTTTTACCGAAGTTTCCAAGCCTGTCACCGGCGACATCACCCTGCGCCTCTACAAAGGCAACATCGAACCGGTGAGCCGGAAGAGCCCGAACTCTCTCTACAATCTCGACATTGCGAGCTTCACCATGGGCGCGAGTTACGACCAGAAAGATGCGCTCGGCTTCATCAACCTCATCGGCTTGCCAATCAAGGTACAAGCCCTGCTAAAGAAATGAAACTCTGGGGTGGACGCTTTGAAACCGGGCCGTCTGAGGTCTTTGAGCAGTTTTCAGGATCGCTCCATTTTGACGGCAAACTGATCTTCGCCGACGTGCAAGGCTCCCAGGCGTTTGCGCGCGCACTGGAACGCGCAGGCATTCTGACCTCGGCGGAGTGTGACGAGATTGTCGCCGCATTCGACGCCATCGCACACCAAGCCCTTAATCCCGACTACCTGCGCGGCGCGACCGACGAAGATGTGCACACGTTTGTCATCCGCCAACTGCAAGCCAAAGTGGGCGCACTCGCCGGCAAAATTCACACCGGCCGCAGCCGCAACGAGCAGGTTTCGCTCGACGTGCGTTTGTATCTGCGCGCCTCCGCCGAAACCATTCAAGAGCAGTTGACTCAGCTGATGGCCGCGCTTCTCACCCTTGCCGAGAAGTACCCGCAGGCGGTGATTCCCGGCTACACGCACCTGCGGCGCGCGCAAGCTGTTCTGTGGCCGCACTACCTGCTCGCCTATTTCGAAATGCTCGCGCGCGATTTCGAACGCATGGAACAAACTCTGGCGCGCATCAACGTAATGCCACTTGGGTCCGGTGCGCTGGCCGGCAGTGGCTTTCCGTTCGATCGCGAAGCCATAGCACAAGATCTCAGTTTCCCGTCGATCACGCGCAATTCCATGGACGTTTCCGGCGACCGCGATTTCGCTCTCGACTTCCTCTACTCTTCCAGCGTCATCATGCTGCACCTCAGCCGCTTAGCCGAAGACTGGATTCTGTATTCGAGCGAAGAGTTCGATTGGATGTCGTTGGGCGACGGCGTCACCAGCGGTTCCAGCCTCATGCCACAGAAGAAGAATCCCGATTCGCTCGAACTCATGCGTGGCAAATCAGGGCGGGTTTTCGGCGCTCTGACAGCGCTGTTCGTCACCATGAAGGGTCTTCCCATGACCTATAACCGTGACATGCAGGAAGACAAAGAGCCGCTTTTCGACGCCTTTCACCAAACTTCGAGCTCACTCGCCATGGCCAAAGTTGTGGCCGATTCCATCGTCCTTAATCCTGCCAAACCAGCCGCCGCCGCTGAAGACAGTTGGGTCGTAGCAACCGATCTCGCCGAAGAGTTAGCGCGCAGCGGCGTGGCCTTCCATCGCGCTCACCAAATTGTTGGGCAGCTTGTCCTCGAAAGCGTCAAAACCGGCAAGAAACCCTCACACTGGACTGGCGCGGAACTCGCCAAGTTCGCACCCGAATTCAAACCGGAAATGGCCCGTCTGCTCGATCCCATCGAAGGCATGAAGAGCCGTTCCCTGCCCGGCGGTACTGCGCCCGCCGCCGTGGCCAGCGCGTTATCGGAAGCCAAAGCCCGCTTGGAGGCCTTTCAACAAGGGATCATCTGAAGATGAACAAGAGCTTTCGCCAAGGGCAGATCTTGCGCATCGTTCGGCAAAAGGAAATTTACACGCAAGAGGAACTAGCCCGCGAGCTGGGTGGAGTGGGCATTCAAACAACGCAGGTCACTCTTTCCCGCGATATCCGCGATCTCGGTCTGGTCAAAACCGCCGAAGGCTATCGGCCTTTGCCTCAAGAGGATAGCGGACCTAAGCTCGCCGATATCGTAGATGAGTTCATGCAAGATATTCGCCTCGCGCAGAATCTCGTTGTGGTCCGAACTTCACCCGGCAACGCCAACTCACTCGCCATCGCCATCGACAAAGAGGAACTCGCGGAAGTAGTTGGCACCGTTGCCGGCGACGATACAATCCTGATCATTACACCGGACTCCGCTACCGCTGCGCAGTTCCGTCAAAAGCTACTCGACTTGATTTCGTAAGTTCCGGCGAGTATCAGGATCCCGCCGAAGTCATCAGCCACGCCCTGGATCTACTCCACACTGAAGACCAATGCAACTTTAGTGATGATGGTGCCCGTGCGTATGGTCGTGGTCATGATGTGCTTCATCATGCACATGGTCCGCGCCCATCTTGCAACCGTTATCCGACATCACGCATGGTACATGCTCGAACTGAATCGTGGTGTGGTGAATACCCAAGCCGCAACAAACGTCCCCTAGCTGCTTTAGAATCGCTTCGCTCGCCGAATGCGGCATGTCGTCAATCAAGACATGCGAACACAGCGCGTGCGTACTTGAACCCAGCGTCCAGATGTGCAGATCATGCACATCCAACACGCCCGGCACCGCAGCCATCGCCGTCGTCACCTTGTCCAACTCGATACCGCGCGGCAAACCTTCAAGAAGAATATTCAGCGATTCATGCACAATGTCCCAGGCGGTGTAGACGATCAAAAAGCCCAAGGCAATCGACAGAATCGGATCAATATAGGTCCAGCCCGTGTAACGAATCGCGATTGCGCCCAGAATAATAGCGCCAGCACCAATCGCATCGCCCAACATATGAATGAACGCCGCGCGCACATTCAAGTCGCCTTTTTGGCGGCGATTGAGCGCCAGCATGATGCTGCCATTCACCACTAAAGCCAGCAGCGCCACCCAGAACATGAGCCGGTCGTCCACTGCCTGCGGATGGAGCAAACGCGCAATCGCTTCCCAAAAGATATACAGCGAGATCACAATCAGCGTCACTGCGTTGATAAACGCCGCCACCACGCCGGCCCGCTGATAACCAAACGTCTTGAATTGATCGGCTGGCCTGCCTTGGAAGTAAAGCCCGATCGCAGCCAGCAGCAACGCAATCGCGTCGGTGAAGTTATGCCCGGCATCTGAAAGCAGCGCTAAGCTGCCCGCTTGCAGACCTGCATACACTTCAAAACCGGTAAAGGCGAGTGTAACAACCAGCGATGCCCACAGTATCCAACCCGTGGCGGTAGTGTGATGGTGATGGTGGTGACCCACACCTTAAATGTACCGCGGGTATTGAACAACCACGCGCAAGACGGGCGCGATGCCCAGACTGGCCCACGAAGGCTAAGGCAGCTTTCGTGTTTTGTGGCACGCATTCGCCTTTGCGCTATTGGGGATCTGCGGGTTTTTCGCCCGGACGGTAAAGACTCGGGATCTTCTTCTTTTGCTCGTTCGGATCTTGCGACTCGGCGTCCTTCTTGCGTTCCTTGGCTTCTTTAGACGGCATCATGGCATCGCGTGCGGCCTTTTCCTTCTGGTCGGTCTTGGCCAGTTCGCCGGCACGCTGCTTGGAATCCGTCATATTCATCTCGCGACTGTCGCTAGTGGTGTCAATCGCTTCCGTGAGCACAAACTTATAACGATCGAAATCTTTAGGATTGGCGTCCTGGATCTTGTTCAGTTGATCGAGAAACTCTTTCTCGGCACTCAAAACAACCAGCAGCCCTTTATCAATATCTTTATGGCGGCGCAAGGCATCGTCGGACACGGTGTCAATCGCCTCGATTATGTGGCTGTAATCTTCTAACGTGTTGTGGATAAAAATACTGCGTCCCGGCTTTTCTTTCGCCAGGTAGTTCTGCACGAGATCCATGCGCATCTTGGCAAAGCGAATATACAGGGCGAGCCGTTCGTTAGGCTCCTGCGCCTCGCGAACCTGCTCCACTTCGTCGGGTGTCAGGAAATCGCGGTCTTGCGCCAGACAGACGGAGGCAGCAGAAAGCAGCACCGCCGCAGCCGCGAACGGCCACTTCATTTACGCATCACTCCATCGAGTAATTTGCTGTGGATCTCTTCCACCCGGCGTGCGGTTTGATCGGCCCAGCCCCTTTCGGTTACGCTCAAATCTTCCATAACGCCCGAAAGCCGCCGCTGCAGGGCAGCCACCTTCATCTCCGCTTTTTTATAGAACTTGGCCTTGTTGGCCGTCGCAACGGAATCGACGCAGGCATTCAAAGCGGTGGTCATGTTTTCAAGCGCCACGTCGCCTTCGTGAATGTTGCCTTTTTGGTAGTGAGTCTTCGCCGAATCGAACAATTCGTCGGCAAAAGAGAGCGCCATCTCTACTCGCTTGCCCGGATCATGCTCTTGCTTGAGCTCCGCCAAAAACGATTGGGCAGAAGAAGAAACGGTAAACGCCGCCGCGAGCAATCCTAGTTGCATCGCTTTTATAGTTGTGAAGGAAATTCTCATCGATTTGCCTCCCTCTCCAGTATCCTGCTTCGCTGTCGAGCCAAAAACTCCTGGTCCGGATTCTTGCCCTGGCTCAGTTCCAGAAACTTCTTGTAGCTCGCCAACGCTGGCTTCACTTGGCGAAGCTTATCAAGAATAATCGCCCGGTAGTAAAAGTTTCCCGCCGTGTCCGCATTTAGATTATGCACCTTATCGAGGCACGCTAGCGCCTGTGGATATTGTCCTGCTGGTACTAGAACTGCCGCAGCTTCGTTCCACGCCTCTACCGAATCTGGTTTTAAACTCGCCGCAGCCAGGAATTCATTAGACGCCGGGATGTACTCGTGCTTGTCCCGATGAATGCGCCCGACCACCATGCGCAGGTCATAATTTCGGGGTTCCGCTTGCAGAGCGCGTTCTAACAGAGGCTTGGCGGCTTCGTCTTGTTTGTTCTGCATAAGCGCGGTGGCGAGCGCCAATTCGTTTGCGGCAGTAGGGGACAGGTTCACGGCAGACTGAAACTCGGAAACCGCCTCGGCTGGCCGGTTGTCGGCCAAGTAGATTCGTCCAAGCTCTTTACGAGCGTCTGGATTTTCCGGAAATTCTCTCAGAAAATCTATCGCCTTTTCGCGTTCATTGGCCTGTAATAAGGCGCCCGCGATTTCCAGCAGGTGGCTTTTCAGACGGGGGTCGAGATCCGCTGCCTTCCGGTAATGAATTGCAGCATCGGCCACCTCTTTCTGTTTGACCAGAGCTTTACCCAGCCCGAGTTCGGCGGCGGCCAGTTTAGGGTCGGCAGTTAAGGCCGCCCGATAGGCATCTGTAGCGCCGGCGGCATCGTCAGAAGCTAGCAACGCATCGCCCAAATATCTTTGCGCGGCAGCGGAGTTGGCCTTCTTTTGAACGGCAGCGCGCAGCACAGGCAAAGCCGCGACCGCATTTCGATTGCGCAGTTCGAGAATGCCTAAATTTAAGTCTGCCTCAAATAATCCGGGTTTTAGAACCAGCACCTGCTTTAAATGATCCGCTGCTTGGGTATCTTGTTTCAGGCCAATCTCAGCTAGCGCCAGATTGAAAAGCGCGTAGTAATCTTTGGGATCCGCGGCCGTCAGCTTGGCAAAGATTTCCTGAGCCTGCTGATAATTCTGCTGATCGAGCGCTTTTAGACCATCGTCTTGCAGGTCAAAGAGCAGGAGTAAACCGAAGAACGCGACGCGGAACAAATGCATGCCTCTTGGTCTTCATTCTACTCATGCCTTAAGCTACTTGCTTGCGCTCTTTAGCGGCGGTGGTCGCTTCGCGCTGCAGATGGCTCATATTGATGCCTTCCATCGTGACCGCGATAAAACCAATGACGATCAGCGGCACGGTGACGCCGGCCCAAAGAACGATCGTGAAGCGCCGGGCCAATTGTCCGTCCAGTCCAAACATCATCAGCGCTCGCGCAGCGACCCAATGGAAGGAGCCGATGTTGCCGGGTGCCTGCGGAATGACTGAACTGAGCCGCAGCAGAACCACTGCCATAAAGCTAGCCGTCCAAGGCAGTTTCAGGTTATAGGCTTGCACCAAGCCGTAAATCGGCAACATCTGCGCGGACAGGTACAGTCCACTCACAAAGAACGAATAGTAGAGGTAACGCGAGTGCCCAATGAGGTGAAGATCTTCGATCAGCGTGTTGAACCAGCGCGGCCAGGAGAGGCCGAATACCAGATCAAGCGATTGCTTACGGGCATACATGGCGTAACCGAGCACAACCGCGAGCACCACCAGCAATAAGCCCAGGGCATATCCGCCGCTCACTAGGATACTGGGCATCCTGTGCAATCGCAGACAAAATAAAAAGAATGTAATGAGCCACACACCATCGAAGAGGCGTTCGATAAGAGCGGACGCGAAGGTGACTGAGAGAGGCAGTTCTGTCGATTTGGAAAGCAGGAAGCAGCGAATCAATTCGCCCGCTCGCAACGGAAACACTTCGTTGGTGAACAAGCCCACATAGATGGCTTCCAATGTCTGCATGAACGGCACTTGCGCAATCGGCCGCAGCAGCAACTTCCAGCGCCAACCATGTAACAGGTAAACCGTAATGTCGGAGACAACGGCCAGACACACCCAACCCCAGCGCATGTGCCCCACTTCGCCCCAAATGCGATGCAGACCGGCGTTTTTCAACACCCAGACCATGCACACGAGCGACAACAGATTGGTGATCGCGATGATCGCCCAAGTTCTGAATTTGTTGGGGCGCTCAACAGGCCTCAGTTTAGTGGTCTGAGTGCTCAAGGCAATCCCATCATAACGCCGGATGCGAAATCGGAAATAATAGAGTGCCTCATCACTAAGAAGGAAGGTGGGACTGTGGTGAGTGAATGCTCAACCACATCACTCAGAAAACTACCGATTGCAGGAACTTTCACTTAAGCTTTGACGTTTTTGAGTGTGAGGCACGGCATGAGATATCCTACAGGGGCATTGGCTTAACGAACACCTTTGCGTTGCAATAGATCTGTAACAATAGACGGCCAAATTGGCAGTCACTAACCAATGAATTTTCGTAAAGCTCTTGGACCGGCTCTCGCTCTCCTGCTCTTAATTGGCGTAGCGATTGCGATTACCTATTCTGTTCGCGAAAACAAACAAGCGCAGATCGCCGGACAACAACAAGCCGCTCGCATTGCGGTGAAGATACTCACCGGTTCTGAGAAAGAACATTTCCTGGAAGACCCCGAACTGGCCAAAGTGCTAGGCGCACACGGGATTTCTATCACTTTTCAGAAAGCCGGCTCGCGGGAAATTGCCACTCGGCCAGACTTGAAAAGTTTCGATGTCGCCTTTCCTGCCGGTGCGCACGCCGCAGTGAAGATTGCGCAAGTCACCGGATCTAAGCGGACGTTCCCAGCCTTTTATACGCCCATTGCCGTGGCTAGTTGGAAGTCTTTGATTCCGGTTCTGGAGCAATCGGGTTTGGTTTCGCACAAGAACGGTGCATACTTCATTGTCGACATGGCAAAGTTGCTCGCGTTAATGGAAAAAGGCGAGCGTTGGAAGGATCTGCCCGGAAATACAGCGTACGCGGTCGGCAAGTCCGTGCTGGTCACTTCTACCGACGTGCGCAAGTCGAACTCCGGCGCGATGTACTTGGCCTTGGCGGCTTATCTCGCCAATGGAAACAATGTCGTCGATAACGACGCAGACGCTACGAAAGTCGCCGCCAGTATGGTCACTTTGTTCTCGCGGCAGGGATATCAGGAGTCCAGTTCCGCGGGACCATTTGAAGATTACACATCGATGGGAATTGGTAAAGCACCCTTGGTGATGATCTACGAACAACAGTTTCTTGAGTACATTTTGTCGCACGCTAATCCGAATCCTGACATGGTTCTGTTGTATCCGCAGCCGACGATTCTTTCCAAACACACTATGGTGGCGCTGGATGATAATGGCGCAACTTTTGCCGAGGAGATGGTTTCGGATCCCAAGATTAGTTCCATTGCGCAGCGCTATGGCTTTCGGACGCAGGACAGCAGTGAATTGTTCAGCGCGGTTGAAGCCAGGAAACTGGCGATTCCGCACACCATCGTGGATGTCATCGACCCCCCGAGTTACGACATTCTCGAAAAGCTCATTAACCAAGTAGATGCAGGTTTAAAGCAATGAACCAAGATCCTAAACAAGATTTGCTCGCCGCACCGGACGCTCCTTTGGCGCTGAGAATGCCGGAGCCCATGACTCCCGTCAAGGAACCAGATGCTGCTGCAGCTTTGGTTCCGCTGAAAGAAGAAACTAAGGCCGCCACCGTCAACCAAGCGGACCAGTTTATCGCCGATCTGCTCCACATGGACGTGACGTCTGGCGATTTCCGCTCGCGCATAGACAGCGCGTTCAGACTGGGCCGCAAAGAAATTGCCGACAGCACTTTGTTGACCGGGAAATTCATGGAAAAGAATTTCGTGGGCGACGCCAGCAATCCCGCGTTTAAAGTGATGAACGAGATGCGGCGTCTTTTCGAAGATCTCGATCCGGGAAAGGAAGGCGATTTACTCTCGCCGAACAAGCTGCTAGGAATGATTCCGTTCGGCAACAAGCTGCAGGCGTATTTGCATCGCTTCGATACCGCTAGCGGCTCGCTTCGTAAGCTGATTGACAATATCTACGGCGTGGAAGACGAATTGTCGCGCGACGACCAGGAACTCTTTGCCACCATGAACAAACTGCTCGCGGCGATGACCAAGCTGAAGGCTGTTGACATTTTCATTGAGCATGTGGATGGCAAACTGAGCGACGCTGTAGCAAAGCTGAAGGCGACCGATCCGATCCGCGCCAAAGCCATAGAGCAAGAAGTGCTTTTCTATGCGCGGCAGGCCAGCATGGATGTTAAAACGCAATTGCTGGTTTGCATCAATGGTTACAAGATGCTGGAAGGTTTACGCAAAACCGGGCGTGAACTGCACAATGGCTGCGATCGAATGGCGACGATCGGCATGTCGAGCCTCTCCATCGCGGTAACTCTGGCGCGCGCACAGGGTTATCAAATGAAAGTGATGGATGCGCTCAAGCAGGGTTCCGCAGCCATCGAAGGTCTGATCGCTTCTACTTCGAAGATGTTCGGCGATCATGTCGACCGCGTCATCGAGTTTCAATCGAACCCGCTGATTGGCGTGCAGACCCTGAAAGCATCTTTCGACACCGTATTCGCCAGCCTCGACAAAATGGACGAGTTCCGCTCCAAGAATATTGAAACGATGGGCCAGAACATCACCATGTTGAAGGGCATCTTGAGCGCAGGAGAAGCTCGCATGAACCGGGAGCAGACAGCGGTGAAAGCGATCTCGGAGACAACCAGCGCTCCCTCGGGTCCGGTAACTTTGTGAAAAAGCCAAGCGGAATTGCCTCCACGATTGCGGCGATCTTGTTGCTTGGTTCGTGCCACAGCGCACCGGCCCCGCAAACAACCGAGCGGTTTGCGAATTCGTTTACCATCCTCGCCGGCTCTGAACTTAAGGACATCGAGAAAGGGCTGAAGGACGACATACGGAATGCCACTGGTTTAGATTTGAATTTCACATACTCGGGAACGTTGGATGCGGTGGATCGCCTCGCCGCCGGTGACAAATTCGATGCGCTTTGGGTATCGCATGGCAAATATCTCGCCATGAATGACGACATGAAAGGCCGCATCCTGGCGCAGGAGAAAACAATGCTGTCGCCTGTGGTCCTTGGGTTGAAAGAGTCGAAAGCACGCGAGCTTGGCTGGGACAAGCAGGAACCGACATGGAAGGACATCGCTGACGCCGCGAAGGCCGGAAAGTTTACTTTCGGCATGACAAACCCGACGTCGAGCAACACTGGCCTTACGGCGACGATTGGTTTGGCTGCGGCGCTCGCCAGGAATCCAGACGCACTTACTGAGGCGGATTTGAAAAATCCACGCTTGAAGGATTTTTTTGAGGGGCAGTCATTGACCTCAGGTTCATCCGGCTGGCTGGCGGAAGCGTACGAGCATGATCAATCACGCGTGGACGGGATTATCAACTATGAATCGGTGCTGCTTTCGCTGAATGCGTCTGGAAAGCTGGCCGAACCGTTAGTGCTGGTTTACCCCAAAGAAGGCATCATCACTGCGGATTATCCGCTGATGCTGCTGAACGGAGCGAAACGAAGCGACTACGACAAACTCGTAGCTTACTTGCGAGGCAAAGAGTTTCAGACCAAGATGTCGGCATTGACCTTGCGGCGGCCGATAAACCCGGATGCGGCGATGGCGCCGGCCATCCCCAAACAAACGCTGGTTGAGCTTTCATTCCCTGGTCAAGCTTCGTTGATCTCAGCACTGCTCGACACGTTTCTTTCCAATGTGCGGATCCCGGGTTCGTCGCGTTATGTGCTCGACCTTTCCGGCTCGATGGAAGGCGCGCGAATCGATTCACTCAAGAAGGCGATGCTGAGTCTCGCTTCCGACACGACGCATGGTTCCGATCGCTTTGCTAAATTTCTGAATCGGGAAGAGGTCGGCATCATTACGTTTTCTTCAATGCCCTCTCCGACTGTGCTCTTCCCAATGGGTACAGAGCCGCAAGCCAACGCCAAAGCACGCGCGGCCGTGGCACAATTCGTAACTCCGCTCCACGCCAGCGGAGGGACCGCGATCTACTCGAGCGTGCAACAAGCGCTGCTGGAGCTGAGCCAGGAACGCGCCGCTGCCAAAGAGAAGCGGTACTACACGGTTGTGCTGATGACCGATGGCGAGAACAACCACGGCTTGAGCGAGTCGGAATTCGACCAGTGGTACAAAGCCGGGACAGCCGATGTTCGTGGCATTGCAGTTTTTCCCATTTTGTTTGGCGAGGGCGATGCCGACGCATTGAAACATCTTGCCGATCTCACCGGTGGGAGACTGTTTGACTCTCGTTCCACTGCTCTACCGGTCGTGTTCAAGGAAATCCGTGGGTATCAATAGGCTCCAACTTTTTCTTTACAGCACCGGTAACATCGTGGGATCCCTGCTGGCATTGGGTGGCCTGGGTTTGTACTTTGGCGGCATCATCCACGCATTTTGGTGGGCGATTGTGGCGGGTCTTTATGGCGCGGGAGTGCTTGCCTGGCCGAGCAGCAGCTTGGCACAAACCGCCGCGAATACCGAACTGTCGGTAGAATTGCTGGCGCAGCAGGTCCGCAAACTGGTAGATAGCGTTGCCCAGGGTTTGCCCAAAGATTGTCTGGAATGCTTGCAGAGTATTCAGGGCACGTTGAGTGAGTTGCTGCCGCGCTTGAATGAGTTGCGCGATCGTGGAGTCATTTCCGGCAAGGACTCCTTCACTGTGATTGAGACCGTTCGACGCTATCTGCCGGACACGCTCGCCGCGTACTTGCGCTTGCCTAAATTTTACGCTCAGATGCAGGCTTTGGCCGACGGTCGAACGGCTTCGCAAACATTACTAGATCAATTGCGCATTTTGGATGGTTCGTTGAAGGAAGTCTCTATCAGCGCCTTTGCCGGCGATGCCGAGAAACTGTTAACCAACGGACAGTTTCTGCAAAATAAATTTTCAGAGAAGTTGGCGTTCCGGCCTTAGTTAGCTGAACGACCGCCGTTTAATAAACCAAATAGACATGAAACGTCGCTACTCCTCCCGACACTTAAGTGTGTGTAGGAGCCACTCTCGGAGTGGTGCGGACGATGAAATCGAAACTGGCGGCATGTCTCTTCCTGTTAATCGCTACCAACGTAAGGGCGCTTGAAACGGCGAAGAGTTGGAATGAGT
This sequence comes from Bryobacterales bacterium, assembly GCA_963749105.1. GTDB lineage: Bacteria > Acidobacteriota > Terriglobia > Bryobacterales > Bryobacteraceae > Bog-105. Next base: position 300,576 of record CAVVLT010000028.1, read on the forward strand.
GGATGGCGGAGGGCGCTACGCTGCGCGGCGCTGGGCAATATACGGGCGCGACCGCAGCGCTCCTACAGGCGCTGAAGATTGCCGAGCGTTCTGGACAAGTTGACGCACCTTTGATCCAAACGCTGGATGCTTTGGCGGCGGTCAACGTGGACGCAGGCCGATTGGCAGAAGCAGAGCATCTGTACCAACGGGCACTAGCTGCTGTGGATGTGCTGCAAGGCCGGAAGTCACTCACGTACGCCGTACTATTGGCCAGTTTAGCGACGATCTCGGAGCCGGTCGCAAGCAGCGAAGAGACCCTCGCCGAACTTCGTGAGGCGATCACGGTTTACCAGCACAATGGTTCCGCAAGCAGTGTGAATACGGTGCGCGATTGTCTGGCAGAAATCCTCATTAACCGGAAGGAATACCGGGAAGCAGAGGGCCTGCTGTTGGACGCGCGTGCCGATCTCTGCGAGCGAAAACCAGCCGATCCGGTCTTGCTGTTTACAGTTTTGAATAACTTGGCGCATCTTCGTTACGAACAGGCGCGCTTCGCGGATGCACTCGATAGTTACCTTGAGTCAACGAGCATCCTGAGAAGTCAACTGGGAGCGGAACACCAAACTATGGTACCGGCACTCAACAATCTGGCACTCGACTATTTTCAACTAGGACGCTTGGACAAGGCCGATAGGACTTTCAAACAAGCTGCCGCACTTTGCAACGGTGTACTCGCTAACCACCCCGCGTGTGGAAACGTCTTCGAGAATTACGCGGGTGTTTTGCGGAAACTCAAGCGCAAGGGCGAAGCCAAGAAACTCGCAGCGCGCTCTCAGCAGATTAGGCAAGAGTCCGCACGGGTTAACGGAGTTGGCATGACGGTCAGCGTCTCCGCGCTCCGTTCGGAAAAGAACTAGACGTAAAGCCCCATAGCGGCTTTCACCTTTTGGACGGTATTTTCGGCGATTGGTATAACGTGTTCGCGACCGCGCGCCAAAATGCCGTCAATATAGCTCGGGTCGGTCGTCACTTCCTTATACTTTTTCTGAATGGGCTCTAGCCGGGCAATGACAGCTTCTGTCACGCGCTTCTTGAAGTCGCCATAACGCAAGCCTTGCACGCTCTCTTTCGTGACCGAACTGTCGCAGGCTTGGGCGATGGTCAATAAGTTCGCCACGCCAGGGCCCATGGTTTCGACATCGACGGCAGGCTGCGAATCGGTGGTGGCGCGCGAAATCTTTTTCTGAATCGTTTTCGGGTCGTCCAACAAAGCAATCGCGTGCCCAGTACCGGTCGCCGATTTGCTCATCTTCTGCGTAGGATCGTCTAATCCCATCACCCGTGCGCCAACCAAAGGCAAGTGTGTGGCAGGCACCACGAATGTCTCGCCATAAAGGGAATTGAAGCGCTGCGCGATATCGCGGGTCAGTTCCAAATGCTGCGATTGATCTTCGCCGACAGGCACGATGCTGGCTTGATACAAGAGAATGTCCGCCGCCATTAAAACGGGGTATTGCAAAATGCCATCGCCGATGATCTCTTGTTTTTCAGCTTTGGCTTTGAACTGCGTCATGCGCTGCAGCCAACCCATCGGCGTGACGCATGTCAACATCCAGGCAAGTTCGGCGTGCCCGGCGACGCTCGATTGAACCATGATCGAAGACTGCTGCGGATCAATACCAGCGGCAATAAACAGCGCTGCGGTTTCGCGAATTTTGGCGGCTAATTCCGTCGGCTCCTGGTATACCGTGACGGCATGCAGGTCGACGATGCAGAAGATGCTTTGGTAGCCGCCTTGGATTTCAGCCCAGTTCTTAAGAGCGCCTAAATAGTTGCCGATGTGCAACTGGCCGCTTGGTTGTACACCTGAAAATACTCTTGCCTTCAATTCCATGGACCTGAATCTCTATGCTAAAGGATGGCGTCTACAAAAGATAACTCCCCGGCTGAGATCGTAATCGAAAAACTGGTTTACGGCGGCGATGGTCTCGCCCGCCTGGACGGGCAAGTCGTGCTGATCCCGTACGTGCTGCCTGGCGAAAGAATCTCATTCCGGCCGCAAAGGATGAAAGCCGGTTTGCTCAAGGGCACGCAGGTTGAAATCCTGAATGCGTCGGAAGAGCGGATCAAGCCGCGCTGCGAATATTTCACGTCTTGCGGCGGCTGCCATTTGCAACACACGGGATATGAGTTTCAGTTGGCGCAGAAGCTAAGTATCCTGCGCGAAACGTTGCGCCGCATTGCGGGTCTCACGTATTCTGAAGAGATTCCGGTTATCAGCGGTGAGCCTTGGGCGTATCGCAATCGCGTGCAACTGCATTTCAAAGCTGGCACTTGTGGCTTTCATAAAGCGGAATCGCATGCGATACAAGGCATCAGTCACTGCGACATTTCTGCGCCGCTGTTGAATGAGGCGATTGCCAAGATTCAACCTGCCGTCAAGAAACAGGAGTGGCCTGATTTCTTAAGATCGCTAGAACTGTTTACCAACGGCACGGAAATTCAAGTGAACGTGCTGGAATCAAACCGTCCCGTGGCCGCGCGCTTTTTTACCTGGTTAAAGGAACTGCTGCCGGCCGTTGCGGCAGGTGACATTCACTACGAAGCCGCGGGTGAACGCTTTCGAATTAGCGGTGGTTCATTTTTTCAAACAAACCGTTTTCTGGTGGATGCGCTGGTGAACGAAGTTCTTGGCGAAGAGCGCGGGGAAGAGGCGGTGGATCTGTATGCGGGTGTGGGTTTATTTACGCTGCCCATGGCAAAGCGGTTTCAGCGCGTGCAGGCGGTTGAGCGCGGCGCCACGGCGTTTCGCGACTTGGAATTCAATGCCGAGGCGGCGAAATTAGCGAACGTTACAGCACAGCGCGCGGCGGCAGAAGAGTTTTTGCGCGAGTTACAAACTGCCCCGGCGTGGATGGTCGCCGATCCACCGCGCGCCGGACTAGGCAAAGAAGCTACTGCGGAAGTGCTGCGACTCAGGCCAAAGCGACTGACACTGGTCAGTTGCGATCCGGCCACGCTGGCGCGCGATTTGAAGAGCTTACTGGAAGGCGGGTATGCCATTTCGCGGATTTCGTTAGTCGACTTATTCCCGCAAACTTATCACTTTGAAACCGTCGTGCGACTTACGATAGAATCCAGTAGCTCATAGTCGAGCGCCTTTTCATGACAAACAAAATGACGCGGCGGGGCTTCGGTTCGATCGCCACCGCTGGAGTGTTATCCCTCGTTGGAACGAAGACAGCACCTGCCCAGAGCTTTTATAACTCGCCAGACATGGGTGATTTGTTTGGCCGTTCGAGTGAAGATTTCGAAACGTCTTTGGATGGCGCATTCAGTTTTCTGAATACCATGCAAGACGCGTACGTGGGCGGTAATACGGTTCGATTGACGCAGAGTTATTCCGATCAATTGTTTGCGCCATTTTCGTCAGTGGCTTTCACTTATGACAACGCGGTAGTGATTCAAGCCTATTTGGCCCGCGGGTTGGCCGGGGATGTGCAGCGCGCGGTGGTATTGGGGAATGGCTTGGTGCACGCGCAAGCAACGAACTTTCCGGTGAGCGACGGACGTTTTGCACAAAGCTATTTTGTAAATACGGCCGATGCGACCGGTGCTTTCGTCACGGCTGCGGCATTTCCGTTTTACTTCTACACGAGTTCCGTGGGAGATCAAGCATGGGCCGGCATGGCTCTGGCACAGCTTTATCACCGCACGGGCACTGCTGCTTTCTTGACCGCCGCGTTAAACGTGGGTAATTGGATTGTTACTAATGCCTATGACACTCTCGGCGCGGGCGGCTACCGTTTTGGCACGAACATCAATCCGTCGAATCAATCGGTGCCCTCAACGAATGGCAAGTCGACGGAACACAACATCGACACGTATGCATTTTTCACGATGCTCGCGACGCGCACCAAAGGCGGCCAATCCAGTGCCAACGGGTTGAGTTGGGCGAGCAATGCCCAACATGCCTTGACGTTTGTGCAAGCGATGTTCAATACCAGCGGTGGGTTCTTTTATACAGGAACGCTGGGCGATCAGATCACCATTAACACGAGTCCGATTCCGGAGGACGTTCAGACGTGGTCGTATCTTGCGCTACAAGATAATGCTTACGGCGTGAGTCTCGACTGGGTAAAGACCAATCTGTTGACCATTGATACGCCGTCCGCGCCTTTCAGCGCTTTGAAAGGTTTGGGTAATTTGCGGGTGGAAGGCGAGACTTTCGATACGGCTAGCCTCGCGACGAATGGGGGCGTGAACGATCCCGAAGCAGTGTGGCTCGAAGGAACCACGCACACTGCGGCTGCGTTGCTGTCACGCCAGTTGCCAGCGGAAAAGGACATTCCGTTTTATAAAGGCGACTTGAATACGGCGGTCGGACTATTACAGAACATACGTTTCGCGCAGTCTAAGCTGGGCGTGGGCCAGAAGGTGAATGGCGCCGTCATTCCGGCGGGGCAAGGCATTACGGCTTCGACTGGGCAACTAGATACCGGTTTTGGCTATGATTACTTTCCGGATCTGCACATCGGCGCCACGGGCTGGTATGCGCTAGCGGTGTTGGCGGCGAATCCATTCCAGCTTGGTTATAGAAGCAGTAAGTGGTAGGCAGCGCCTATGCGAGGTGGGGAGTCGCTCACCGTAAACTTTAAAACAAGGCTCGCGAAACAGCCGTGAAGTGAAAACATTGCATGCTTTCGACCTTTGGCCTCCGCGGATAGGCGCGGCCGTGTGCCGGTGAGTACATCTATGCTTTCGCCATCTTTGGTTTGGGACGTTATTAGAGAGTAATGTTTGCTGTCCGAATGCGCGAATATCGTATGTCGCAATTCCATGACGTGTTCATGCAGCTTTCTCTGTCGGGCATCAAACCTTTCAAGCTCAAGGGCCGAAGTGAAGGCTGATAGTTGCTGGTAAATTGTTCCGCGTCGTTCGAACGGACGATGATGCCACTTCTTTCTTTGCAGGACGCTGAGGCAATAGAGCCCGAATTCAAAATCGAGCCGGCATACGTACAACCTGTTATGAAGGTTCAAAGTTTCCAAGGTGCGTGCCTCTCGTTTGATTTACAACTTGCCGCCTCGATTGACGGCGGAGACAAGTAAATTCTATTTCGCTCGAAAATTCGCGATCAAGCCGCCCCACTTACGAGCTACTAACTCGGCTATGTTCAAGGCGATCGCCAGCCCGAGTAAGGCGGGCCAAAGTTGCCAAACGGCCGAGACCGCTTTGCCGCGCGTATCGAAAATGCTATTAACAGGCGGATCAACTCTTCCGCCTGTCAGATTTGCAATTTGCGCCAGCAACGTCTTATTTGAGCCATGGTCCTGCAGTTCTTCCTGCTCACGGTATAAACCAACTTCCGGGAAAGCCGGAGTATCTTTTACCGGCCGGATGCGGAATAATCCTCGCACGCTGCCCACATGCAATCGGCCCCGGTAGAGTCGCGCGGCTACACGCTTCACCGGGATCGCTTTTTGAAATTTGTCAGGACCAAGTACGAAGATTTCCGGAACGGTCTCGAGGTCTGGTATCTGGTCTGACAATCGGTAGCTCACGTTGATATCGCCGTTGGCTGTGTCGAACTGCGCACTGGCCTCGCTCGGATCGGCGTGGGTGAGAAGATCGCGGGCGACGTTCGTCCAGAATTTGTCATAGCCAGGCCAGTTCATCCAATCTTCCGCCCAGCGGCTCTTCGCGTCCGAGGCAAATACGGCCGACCGTCCCAGCCCATATTGCCAGCGCACAAACAGCGGGTCTCTCTTCACCGAATCAATACCAAGAATGGTTTCTGCGTCATCCTTCGCGGCATAGCGGGCGTATCCCTTCAAAGCAGGAGCCTGTTCCATGCCAACGCCATCCAGCACTTCCGCCTTGCGCTCAACGATAGGAGACAACACGCGCTCCACCGCCGTTCCACCCGTGTAATCCTTCACATCTTTCAACAGGATTTGTTCCAACCCTTGAGGTTCGTTCAAAAAGTAACTGCGCCCGTTGGATGTCGCCGCCACCTTTTCCAGATAGGCGCGATTGACGTCCTGCCCTAAGCCGACGGTGGAGATCGTCACTTGGTTCTCGGCTGCTTTTTTGGCCAGTTCCATGCTGTCGCCCTCTTCGGAGATACCGTCGGTCAACAGGACGATGTGTTTGAACACGCCTTTCGACGGCAAGACTTTTCGATAGGCTTCCGCCAAAGCAGGCGCGATCTGCGTGCCGCCATCGGGCGTGATGCCGGAGATCAGACGCTTGATGAGAGACTTATCCTCGGCGCGCCGCATGGGCACGGCCCATTGAAACGAATTGTCAAAAATCAAAACGCCAATATTATCCAAGGGTCGCAGATGATCCACCACGCCGATGGCGGACAAGCGCGCCAATTCAATCTTGCGGCCTTCCATCGAAGACGATTTATCGATAATGAGAACGACGCTGGTGCCTTCCGGCGATTTTGGGGGTGCAAGTTTCGCGGGCAAAGCGCGGTCCAGATCGTCCATTTTCTTTTCTGGTTTGTAGACCTGCCGTTCGCCGCCGATCAGCAGTAATCCGCCGCCGTCCCGCACATAAGTTTCGAGCCTGCTTTTGCGTGCTGCGCTCAAATCATTCAAGTCGAGATTATTGAGCACCACGAGTTGAATGCTCGCCAAATCGCGATCCATCACGGAAGCATCGCGGATCACATCGAAGGCCCCTTGTTCGAAAACGTGCAGCAGGTTGAGATCGCTGCCGGCCGGATCTTCCGAGAGATAGAGGACTTTTGCACGGCGCATTGCAATGGCCTGCTCGAAAGGAAGTTCGCCGAATTCTTTGGTGCGGATACGCCCGGAGATGGAGGTGGCACCGGTGGTGTTCAAACGCGCGTGAACGCGTAATGTGTTAACGCCAGCTTCCAACTCCACGGTATTAGAACCGAGCGGGCGACCCTCGACGGCAACATCCACCACCGCTGTTGCCGCGGCAGGCGATTGAATTGTTAGGTCAAGCGGAATCTGTTCACCGGCGTACGCAATACGCGGGATCGAAAGAGAATCCAACCGGAGGTCGGTAGTAGGCCGGCCATCGATGGCGATGGTATCCACCGGCACCTGCAAACGTTGCATCTGCGCTATGGCACGCGCCGAGCTGCCTTCATTTTCGTTACCATCGCTGATGAGTACAAGCCGGGGAATGTAGCCCGCGGGGGCTGCCGCCATGCTGCTCGCCAGAGCTGCTTCAATGTTGGTCGAATCGCCGGCAGGCGAAGCACTGGTGGACAGATGAACGCCCTTCGACAATTCATTAGCGGTGAGTAAACGCGGCTTGCCCGCAAACGGCACCACTTTCATCCAGTTACTACCGCGCTCACTTTGGATCTGTGAGACCAGCGAAGAAGCGCGCTTCAAGTCGGCGCGCGTTATGCTGGCGGACGTATCCACTAAGACAACTGCGCCAACCTTGGTTCGAGGCAACGGCAGCGTTGGCTCAGAGAACGCAATCAGCGCCGCCGCAAAACTCGCGGCCTTCAACGAAAGCGGCAAACGCCGCGCTGTACGGCGCCAGCTGAATGCTACCCAAAGCAGCGGCGCGAGCGCGAACAACAGCCACAACGGATGTGCAAAGGTCATTTGGCGGCCAACTCCGGTTCACGCTGCTTTGCTGTTTTTTGATTTACGGTCACTTGCTTCGCGCGCCGCTGCCGCCCGAACAGTGTCCATTCGGCAAGGAGGCAGACTAAGCCGGCCAACGCGAGCCACTTCCAAAGATCGACAGGCGTGCCAAGCAATCGCGAAACTCGTGGCATACCGTGCGCAACATCAGGCGGCGCCTTCCACTCGACTTCGCCCACTTCAGGCAACGTGAGAGAGAGAACCCGCTCCCTGTCGCCGGAATAGACATGCAATACGCTCGGCTCAGCGGTAAACAGTTGCAGGGTGCCATTGCGGACGGTGAACGGCAGCGCAACACCGTTATCGTCCAGCACGCGGAGACGATCCGCGCGTTCCTTGGGATCTAGCGCAACAGTAGCCGTTCCAACGCTGCCGGCACTCAGATCCAAGGTGCGAAACGATTCGGGCGAAAGCCAGCGCAGAAAATTCGCAAAAAGAATGGGCGTCGTCACTTCAAACTTCAGCTCACCCTGCAAGGGATCGAAGCCGATCACACCAAACCGAGGACGACCAGCGCCGCCATCGCGTGCGATCACAATCGGACCGCCTCCCGCACTGGCCACGGGAATGTCGCCTTCGAAGGCTTCGAAAATTTCAGCGTTGGCGATGTGCGCCTCTTTGGCGTGCAGGCCGGCGCCCAAAACAGTTTGGTTGTGCCAGGTCTTGATCACGCAGTCATAATCAATTCCTTTCACGGCGATAGGCGAACCCGCACGCGGCGGATCAATCCAAAGCGTGGGCAACGTTGGCATGGAGTGGGGTATGAAACCGTCCAGCACAACGACTTCGCCTTGTTTCGCTGCTGGATATTGCGCCGGATTCAGAAACCGCGCGACTAGGCGGTGATTGGCTTCCAACAAGGGCCGCAGTTCTTGTGGGCGCGCGCTGTAAACCGTAACCTGCAAGGGCCCACTTTGCGGAAGCCGCAGATGCGCCTCTTGATCTGTCGGCAGTACGTCGGCAGGCATAACGCGCACCACCAATTCGCCGGCAAAGCCCGTCACAAAACTATACTCGGCGGCCGTCTCTTGGCGTGGGGCAAGCACTAAAACGCGCGTTGCAAAACGCGTGGTACCGTAACGCGACTCCAGCCGAACGGTATGCGTTTGCGTTCCGAAGTTCTTGAGCGTGACTGTAGCGTCCCAGGCACCCGATTCCTGTTGGTTCCGCTTAGCGGTCATGCGCCGGATACCGACATGCTCGCGTTTGAGATCCGGGCCCAAGATCCTGAGATTGGGAGGCAGAGGCGCGTCCGACTTCTCGGAGGAAAGCATGCGCGCGCCGGTGTATATAATTTCGCCAGGCGTTCCTTCTCCCCAAGCCTGCGCTTGCGTCGCCAGCGCGAGCGCCTGATCAAGATTCAGGGCCGATGCTTGCGAAACAGAGCCGGCAATCGCGGCCTTAAGCTGACTGCGGCTGTTGGTAAAGGGCGTGATCGGAGTGGCCAAGCCATCCACCCGCACCAACATCACGCGATCAGCCCCAGGCAAAGCCGCTAGATAATCGAGCGCAAGACGCTTTTCCGCATCCAAAACAGTTCCGCCGTCACTGCGACCCGCCGACCACGCCGAAGTGTCAAGCAGCAAGACGTGATCTCGACCGCGCCAGCGCTTGCTGCCCCATTGCAATTGCGCAATGGCGAGCAGCAATAACAGCAAGCCCAACAACTGAAGAAGGAGCGACCAGGGATCGCGCATGCGGCGGCGGCTCTGCAGTTCCTCAGCCGAACGGGCCGGGGTCCAAAAGCGCAGCGTAGAAACGACTTTCTTGCGCTTACTCTTGTCGAGCAAGTAAAGCGCGGTGACCAAGCCGCCTACCACGCCCAGCAGCGTGAAAAACTCGCCCATGCTGAGATTCAGAAAAAACATTTGCGCTTAGTACGAACTTGCAAAAGGTTGCGTACACCGCTCCTTCACAGTCACGGCTCTGAAGCTCTTGCTGGCCATTAGTTGCCCTGCACCATCATGAGTGGCCCGAACATGGCGTCTTCCAGCGAAATGGCGGTTGAGAAACCCGCATAACGGCCCCCATTGCGTAACGCCAGCTTCCGCAAATTGGCGGAATGTTCGTCAAAGGCCGCGGTGTAAGACTGGCGCGCGGCATCGTCCAGCGCAATCTTTAGTAGTGCGCCCGATTCCGCGTCGCTTAATTCCATTTCGCCTTGGCCGGTAGGGGTGCGGTCTTCTTCGCCCCAAAGCTGAATGAACAGCAATTCGTGACCGAAATCGGCCATGTACTGAAGCGGGCGGAAGCAATCGCCATCATCCAGGAAATCGGAGATGAAAATGACTAAGCCGCGCTGCGGATATTCGGTTAGAAATTGACGGGCGGTTTCCAGGTAGTTGGTTTTGCCACTCGGCGTCAGTCCGCGCAAAAAATTTTCGGCCGGTTGGAAGCGATGCCGGCCGCCGCTGGCTAGAAACGGATCGAGCAAGCGCGCGGCAAAAGGCTGCAGCAGGATCGAATCAAGCCGCACTAAGCCGATGTACACTAAAGCGGCAGCAAGCTTTCGCGCAAAGTCAAATTTGTTCATTTGCTTGGGCGCGTGCCCCGCGGTCATAGAGGCGCTGACATCAACCAGCAGACGAACAGGCACGCGCGGCTCGACCTGAAACATCTTGAGAAACAGCTTTTCAAAGCGCATGAACGCGCGCCAGTTCACCGCACGCAAATCGTCACCTTGATGAAAATTGCGGTGGTCTAAGAACTCCTGACCCGGTCCGGCGAAGCGCGAAAGATTATGTCCGCCAACCAGGCCGTTGAACGATTTCTGCCAGTGTAGGGTAAGCCTTTCGAGACGTTCCAGGAAGCCACGATCGACAAGAGGCTCTGTCATGGGACCCGCTAGGCTGGAACAATGCCGGCTAGAATTTTTTGCAGAATGGTTTCGGTGGTCTCCCCGTCCGCGTGCGCATCGAAGTTGAGGATGATGCGGTGCCGTAAGACGCCTGGGGCTACCGTGGCGACATCTTCCGTACTCAAATGCAAACGGCCGCGCATTAAGGCAAGCACACGGCCACATTCGATCAGCGCTTGCGCACCACGCGGCGAACTGCCATAGCGAATGTAGCGGTTGGTGATATCGGCCGCGCCATTCACGCCGGGCTGGGTGGCCATGATGACTGAAATAGCATATTCCTGAACATGTGGCGCGACGAGCACCTGACGACAAATCGCCTTCAACTCGGCAATCTGACCGCGCCCCATAACCGTGTGCAGGGTAACTTCATCGTTTTTGGTGGTGACGTCCACAATCCTGTTGAGATCCGCCCGCGACGGATACTCGACTAGAATCTTCATCAGAAAGCGATCCAACTGAGCTTCGGGCAGAGGATAGGTACCCTCCATTTCAATCGGGTTCTGCGTGGCCATTACCAGAAACGGCGCATCCAACTGATAGCTGGTAGTCCCGCTGGTCACGGTGCGCTCCTGCATGGCTTCCAGTAAGGCAGACTGCGTCTTCGGCGTGGCGCGGTTGATTTCGTCTGCCAGAACCAGATTTGAGAAAATCGGCCCCTGCTGAAAACGGAGGTTCTTGTGGCCGTGTTCGTCCGTCTCCATCACCATGCTGCCGACGATATCGCCGGGCATCAGGTCGGGCGTAAACTGAATGCGCGAATAGCGCAGGTCCAGCACGCGCGAGAGTGTTCTCAGGAGTGTTGTCTTACCCAGACCCGGTACGCCTTCGAGGAGGACATGTCCACCCGCGACAAGGCAGATGAGTACACCTTCAATGACGGGGGTCTGACCCACGATCACTTTCCCGATTTCTTCACGTACCCGAGCCAGCTCTGCCGTGGCGCGTTCGACGTCGGCGGTATAGGCGCTCAGTGTTTCTGCCATTTCAAATAAGTGTAAAGGAGGGACCTTCTTACTAGTGTACGAATCCGCGTTTTAGCTTGTTTCAGTGTGCTTCCGAGAAGACCATATTCTTCGGTTCAAGGCCGTTTGCCGCACAGTGATCCAGGTACAATCTGCCGTAGCTGGCCAAGACGTACGAGCGATGATCGAACCCTAAAAGACCGGCAGTTTGGTCAATCCACTCAGCAGGCCCTTCCAGTTCGAAAAAGTCGCCGATGGGCGTTTCGTCGAGCGTCACGACGCCAGTCGGAGCCGGGCTTTCCTGTTTAAACTCGGTGCGGTATTTTTCATAACGAAAAATTGGCTCGTAGCCGAGGGCACGCAGAATCTGATCGAAAGTTTCCAGAGAAGCGACTTTAGTTTCGAGTTCAGGACGGATCTTGTGCTGACCCGGAATGCTGGGACCTTTCCAGGTAATAATCGAATCGCTACCGACTTGGCGCAGACGCAGCAGCATTTGCCCACGCTTCAACTTCAGATCCGTCGTATCGTAGAGCGTATTGGATTCGAGCCGCCGTGGCACGGAAACTGAAAATTTGGCATTTTCGAGCCGCTGCTTGGCACTCGCCGCATCGGCCAAGCGGATTTTGACTTCAGTTTCGATACCGTGGACGGTCGACATGATGTTGAGAGCGGAGGAAGCCGCTTAATTTGAGTTTCGCACTTCAAGGGGCAGCGACAGCGTGCGGACGATCAAGTGAACGCGCCGAATTCCATCGAGGTTTATATCGCAGCGATCTTGCTTTTCAGTTCGTCGCGCTTAGATGGATCGGAAATGTAAAGACTACACGCTACCGTAAACCGCGTCGCATTCGCCTTAATGTCATTGCTCGCGATGGTGTCGGCCGTGAGATTACAGGCGATCAACTGGCGCGTCAATACTTCGACGGCCTTTTTGGACTCAACGTAGACGGAAACGAGCTTTAGCAGTGAATTGTAGGCCGGGCTGGGCATGATGGTTCCTTATTCAACTTCGCCGGTCTAAGAATGCGCTGGTCCGGCATCCTCTTTAGCCAAACGAGAGGCTGCCGCGCTTCCTTCCACGTGACGGGCCAGTTCCAGTACGGCCTTACGCATGTTGTCAGCGTGAGCGTTCAGTTCTTCGCAGATAATGGCTGATTCTTCAGCACTGGGCGTTTTGCTTTGGCTAGCTTCAGCAATCCGTTCAACGGAAACTCCGAGCAGCGTGGCCCCGGGGGCCAAGTTGCGCACCAATTCCCGCAACGGCTTGGTGATTGAGCGACCAATCGAGAAAGCTACGATAGCTGCAATCACAACCGCTAACGCCGAAAAGCCCAGCGCCTGGATACGACCAGTCTGGAAATCGGCAATGCGCATGTTGAGCAATCCATCCAGTTCGGCAGCGCTCGTATTCCAGTAATCTAAACTCGCTTTCTGGACAGCTTCAGCCTGGGTAGCCAACGCGGCAGCAGTGACTTGAGAAGGTTTCTCGCCAATCGTCTTGAGGGTTGCCAAGTAGGAGGTGACAGCGTTTCTATACTCCTGCAGCGCGCCCGTTAGTTTCGGCTGAAGGGTGGGACTTACACCATGATTCGCGGCGTCGGCATCGAACGTTGTGCGGTTGCTGGCGGCCACCCGGTCGAGCGATCCTTGCAGCAAAACGCTTTCGTTGGCAAGCGCGGCCTGATCGACGGCCGTACTCGAACCAGAAACGATCTTACTGCCAATGGCGGCCGTGTTGGCGATGTTGGTTATTGCCTCTGGCATCGCAAGCAAAGTCACGTCCACCAAATAGTAACTGTCCAAATCGGGATCGAGAATCAGGCTGGATGAATCACCGACATAGCTGATGAGTTGCTTGACGCGCCCGGCCATTTGGTCGTAACCAACCGTTAGTTCTGCCCGTTGCGCAGGGGTAGAAATGTTGGCGCTTGCCGCGGCCAAAGTCTTCCATTCGGCCTGTAGATTCTCAAGCGCCAGATCTTTGTGGTCCTTCTTGGCCAAACCGTCCAAGGTAGTGTTGAGATCGCCGGCCAGTTGTGCATTGACGCCGCTGGCAGCATCCAAACTCGAGGCAACGAGGGAGGTCTGCTTTGTTAAATCGACCCCACAAATCCCGCTTGCACACCCTTGCACGATATTTTTGGAACTCGTCAGGCCATACAATACCTTCATCAGCGGCTTCTGCAACGAGTTGCCGCTCAATTCCAGCTGAGCCGAGGCGATTTGCGGTGTATAGTTGGCAGCCAGCAGATAAGCCAAGACGCCGATAGGCAGCGAAAAGATCGCCACAATCAAGAAAATCTTAGTGGAAACACTGGAACGGCTAGTGTCGAGGTTAGTTGATTCTGGAGTCATTGATGAACGAAGTTTCTCTCAACAGTGTTAGTTCGCCTCAACCGCAAATAATCTTGAGAAAACTGACGTGCTGGGCCAATTAGATTATCGGAAGCTGAGGTGAACGTGTTTGCGGAGAAACCGACACTTTGCGAAGTTTGCCTCGCTCCGCCCACTCCCTTATTAAGGATCGGAACGGTTGGCCAAATCCAAACAACCCAGCGCAGAACTCGCGCCCGAACGGCCTGTGCCCGTGATTGAGAGCGGTATCCTCATGATAAGAGGGCAGAAAGCACTACTGGACTCGGATCTGGCGACATTATATGGCGTGCCAACCGGACGCTTGAACGAGGCAGTAAAGCGCAACAGCGAGCGCTTCCCCGGAGACTTTATGTTCCAACTGTCTGCCGACGAAGCCAAAGATGTTGAGGGTCTAAGATCGCAATTTGCGATCTTAGACGCCAACCCCGAACGCGGCCAGCACCGCAAGTACGCTCCTTACGCGTTTACCGAACAGGTGTGGCTATGCTGTCTTCCGTGCTTAGCAGCCCCCGCGCGGTTCAAGTGAATATCGCCATTGTTCGAACTTTCGTTCGTTTGCGGCATATTCTAGCGAGCCACCAAGAGATTGCGGCGAGGCTCGACACATTGGAATGGCGACAACGAACAAGGTCAGCAGATCCGCGCCGTCTTCGATACCATCGAGCAACTCATGCAAGCGCCGGCGAAAGAACCCGAACGACGCCGAATTGGGTTTCAGGTTTCAAAAACCACGCTCGCGGCCGCCATCTCCTGATCGGCAAATTGTTCCATTTGGACTATCCCAATTTGAGAAGTTTCCGTCTTGGAACACCACTCTTACGAGTAGAGAACAGTAAACCCGAACGTAGGAACCCGAGAATTGTCTGAGGGAACTCAGCGACGCTCACTCCTCGCCGGTTACTACCCATGGAAGACCTCGATCTAATTAGAGAGTTCCTGATAGAGAGCAACGAAAATCTTGGCCGCCTCGACCAGGAAATCGTTGAACTCGAAAAGGACCCTGGCAATCGCGAACTTGTAGCGAGCATCTTTCGCACAATTCACACCATAAAAGGCACCTGCGGATTTCTCGGCTTCGACAAGCTAACCGGCGTAACTCACTCAGCGGAAACGATTCTAAGCCAATTGCGCGAAGGCAAGCGCAAGGCCACAAATAGCCTGATCAGCATCATTCTGGAAGCGGTCGACGCGACCAAGGAAATTCTCGACGTCATCGAACGGACTGCGGTCGAAGGCGAAAACGCCTATGAAGAGCTAAAACAGCGGTTGCACGCCTTTTCGGAAGCGGAAGAGCAAACGGAGAGCCAATACGTCAAGCAAAAAGGCCCATCTGCGTTGAAATCGGAAGTGTCTGCTTCAATGGCAGCGGCAGGTCAACCAGCGCGATCAAATGAGCTCCCCAGAACCGATGCCCCAGCCGCTGAACTGCGGTCCTCACAGACAGAGAGCGAAATCGATCTCGACACCTCCATTCTGATGAAAGCTTTGTTGGGCGGTGATGCCGATGCTGAAGTTATCCCATTACCCTTGGATACTGTGCCAGCCGAAGAACCGGCTCAAGCTCCAGCCAGCGTAATAGACGGGTTCGAGAAAAGCGAACCGGCGGCGGAAACGCAGCACTTGGTTAGTCACTTAATGGAACACAAGAGCATTATGAGCGAACAGAAGCAAAATTCCGATCCAAACGATCATCCGGCAGCAGCAGTGATCGAGGAACCGGCGACGGCCAAGGCCGCGACCTTGGCGGCAGCAGCCGGAGCGGCCGGAGACGCGGGCGAGCGTGGATCTCTCGCCAAGAACGCGGTAGTTGACTCTACCATTCGTGTAGACGTCGGCCTCTTGGACAAGCTCATGAATCTGGTTGGCGAACTTGTTCTGGCCCGCAACCAGGTATTACAATTCACCGCCCGTTTAGAAGGAAGCACCTTCAACGCCACCTCCCAGCGCCTGAATCTGATTACCTCCGAGTTGCAGGAAAGCGTAATGAAGACGCGCATGCAACCAATCGGCATCGTTTGGGCGAAATTCCCGCGGGTCGTCCGCGACCTCGCTGCCGAGTGTGGCAAATACGTCCATCTAACAATGGATGGCGCCGAAACCGAACTCGACCGCACCATTATCGAAGCCATTAAGGATCCACTCACACATATCGTTCGTAACTCCTGCGATCACGGCATCGAACGTCCCGAAGATCGCCTCAAAAAGGGTAAAACCGCAACCGGCCGTCTCACACTGCGAGCCTTTCACGAAGGCGGTCACGTCAACATTGAAATCTCCGACGATGGCGGCGGCATCAATCCCGAGAAGGTGAAAAGTATTGCGGTTAAGAAGGGTCTGTTGTCGGCCGAACAAGCGCAGCGCCTCAGCGAACGCGAAGCGATCAACCTGATCTTCCTGCCTGGCTTTTCCACTGCCGACAAAATTTCGAACATTTCCGGCCGCGGCGTCGGCATGGATGTGGTGAAAACAAATATCGAGAGGATTGGCGGCGTGGTGGATTTGACCAGCACCGAAGGTTATGGCACAACCATTCGTATCAAAATTCCGCTGACCCTGGCTATTATTCCCGGCTTAGTTGTTACCAGTGCCGGCGAACGCTTCGTCATTCCCCAGGTGAGCCTGTTTGAGCTGATCCGCTTGGAGGGTGAAAATGGCTTGCGGCAGATTGAGCGCATACACGGCACTCCCGTATATCGCCGTCGTGGCAAGCTGCTGCCGCTGGCATTCCTAAATGAGATTCTGCGCGTGCCAGGCAGCGCAATCCAGTCCGACGTTGTGAACATCGTGGTTTTACAAACCGAGGACAGCGAATTCGGACTGGTTGTCGATACGATCAACGACACGCAGGAAATCGTCGTTAAACCGCTCGGCAAAAGACTCAAAGGCTTGAGCATGTATTCCGGCGCCACCATTATGGGCGACGGCAAAGTGGCACTGATTCTCGATGTTCTCGGCATTGCGCAACGATCCGGCGTCATGCGCGAGTCACGCGACATCCGCGGCGCCATTAAGGACAAAAAGCAGGATGATACCGCCAAAGACCGGCAGAGTTTACTTCTCTTCAGCGCCGGTCGGTTTGAGCGTCTGGCTGTGCCACTCAGCCTGGTAGCCCGCCTTGAGGAAATTCCAAGTTCGCAAATCGAGCAAGCTGCCGGACGCATGGTGGTCCAGTACCGCGGCCAGATTTTGCCGCTCCTGCCGTTGGCTTCGCAACTTGACCCCTCGGCCGATACCGCGCTGCCCACAAACCAAAACATCCAGGTGGTGGTCTTCAGCAACGGCGAGAAACTCATTGGCTTGGTGGTGGATTGCGTCATCGATATCGTAGACGAACAAGTGACCGTGCGCAAATCGTCAGAAACATTCGGCCTGATGGGCTCCGCCGTGGTCGGCCAGAAAGTAACCGATTTCCTGGACTTGCATGAAATCATCACCAACGCAGGAGAGAAATGGGCGGTTGGCCAGAAGGCGGCTGGAGCCTCCACGGTGATGATCGTGGAACCCTCGGCATTTGTGCGGGCTCACTTGCGGAGTACCTTTGAAATGGGCGGTTATCGCGTGGTGGAAGCCTCCGGTTTCCAGGATGCGGTCGAGAAACTTGCGCGCGAAAAGATCCGTATCGTCGCCACCTCGCCCGAATTCGCCGAACTCGCTCAGCACATCAAATCCAGTCCGAAACTCGCTCACATCCGCTTGCTAGGCTTGCTGCCCGACGGCGGCAATCGCGGCATACAACAAGGCGCGGATTTGTTCGAGGACTTCCAACTCAAGTTCGACCGGAAAGCGATGCTTAGCTCGCTCGAACGCCTGGCAGCGGCGGTAGAACTGAGTGAACAGGAATTGGCCGGCGCCACACGTTGAGAGGAAACAGTTGATCGAAAGATGACATTACAGCAGAACACCAAAAGCGCCGAACGGTCGCGGCAATATTCAACCTTCTTTGTCTCCGACCTGTTTTTTGGGATTGACGTACTCAACGTGCAAGAAGTCCTGCGCTATCAGGAAATGACAAGGGTGCCGTTAGCGCCCGACGTGATCGAAGGTCTCATTAACCTGCGCGGCCAAATCGTGACCGCTGTCGATCTCCGCAGACGACTGAACTTCCCGCCGCGCGCTGCCGGCCACACACCCATGAACATCGTCGTCCGCTCCGAAGAGGGGGCGGTTAGCCTGTTGGTGGATGAAATCAGCGACGTGCTCGAGGTGGACGCCGCCTCGTATGAGCCGCCACCCCAAAACCTGCCGCCCGAGCAGCGCGAACTCATCGAGGGCTTGTACAAGATGGATGGGCGTTTGTTGCTCATCCTGAATACCGAAAAAGTCTTGCAGATTCAAACTAGCGGCAACTAAGAACCAATTTAGAACTACACTTCCATGGCAAACCCGCACTCCGACACTGAATTGTCAAACGTGGCACTCGCCGAGCCTGAAACGGCGCATCAGACCGAGCAACCGAGCCGTGAGCCCAACGCCCAGAGAAGCAATGGCACTCCCGAAGCAAGGTCTGCGCAGATGCTTGAACTCGAAGCCCTGTTAGCCGGTATTAGCAAGGCTCAATCCATGATCGAGTTCAAGGTTGACGGAACCATCGTTAATGCTAATGAAAACTTTTTGACCACTATGGGCTATCGCCTCGACGAAATTGTCGGGCAGCACCACAGCATCTTCATCACGAAAGAATATCGCCGCAGCAAAGACTACCGCGATTTTTGGGCGCAATTGAACCGCGGGGAATTCCAAGCCGCCGAATTTAGTCGTATCGCGAAGGATGGCCACGACGTTTGGCTACAGGCGTCCTACACCCCGGTTCTCGATCAAACCGGCAAGCCCGGCAAAGTGGTCAAATTCGCCACTGACATCACAAAGGCTGTCGTCGACCGGCAGAACTGGGAAGGCCAGATCAAAGGCAGCAACCTTTCCCAAGCAGTGATTGAGTTCGGGATGGACGGAACGATTTTGACGGCCAACGATAACTTCCTGCGCACCATGGGCTACCAGCTGGATGAAATCGTCGGCTGCCACCACAGTATATTTGTGACGGATGCGGACCGCGACAGCAAGGCCTATCGTGACTTTTGGGTGCGCTTAAATCGCGGCGAGTTTCAAACTGCCGAGTTCAAGCGGATCTCCAAAGGGGGCCGCGAGATTTGGCTGCAGGCTTCCTATACCCCCGTGCTGGACCAGCACCAGCAGCCTTACAAGGTGGTCAAGTTTGCCACCGATATCACCCCGCAAATGAGTCTGCGGAAGGAAGCGGTGATGCTGAAAGGTGCGGTCGATACCGCCGCTTCCGCCATCATGATGGTGAACCGCGATTTCATCGTCACCTACCTAAACGAAAGCACTAAGAAACTGCTGCAGCGCCACGCCGCGGAGTTCCGCAAGATCTGGCCTAGCTTCGACGAAAACAAAATCCTGGGCGTATGCATCGATAGTTTTCACAAAACTCCCAGTTACCAACGCGGTCTGTTGGCCGATCCTGGCAAGCTGCCCCACCGCGCCGACATCGCAATCGGACCGCTGAAATTCTCGCTGTTAGTCAGTGCCAGCTATGACCTGGAAGGTATTTACAACGGCAACTTTTTGGACTGGGCGGATGTCACCGAACTGCGCAAGAAAGAAGCCCTGAACCTTGACTACGCGGGCCAGATGCTGGGCGTTGGCCGCTCGCTAGCCGTCGTCACATTTCAGATGGACGGCACGGTCACCGATGCCAACGAAAACTTCCTGAAGGCAACCGGCTATCGTTTGGACGAGATCGTCGGACGCCACCACAGCATGTTCGTCCCGGAGGAAGACCGTAATACCGACGAATACCGCGATTTCTGGACGCGCTTGAATCGAGGCGAATATCAGACCGCCGAATATAGACGGTTAGGCAAGGATGGTCAACTAATCTGGCTGCGCGGTTATTACACGCCCATTCTCGATCAAACTGGCAAACCTTATAGAGTCGTGAAGTTCGCCACTGACATTACCGAGCGAAAGAACGCCGCCGCGGAGTTGGATCGCAAGGTAAATGCCACGCTCGAGGTGGTGCAACTGGCCTCGGCAGGAGATCTGACCAAGGAATTAAATGTGTCGGGCGAAGACTCCATGGGACGGGTCGGCGACGGGCTGCGGAGCTTTTTTCAGAATCTGCGCGGCAGCATCGCTTCCATGTCGGACAGTGCGCGCTCCGTCAGCGCAGCCTCCGAGGAATTGAACGCGATCAGCCAGCAAATGGCCGGCAATGCGGAAGAAACCGCCACCCAAGCGACCGTCGTGAGTGCCGCCAGCGATGAAGTATCCAAAAATGTTGGCGTGGTGGCGGCCAGCAGCGAAGAGATGCTGTCGTCTATCCGTGAGATCGCTAAAAGCGCCAACGAAGCAGCCCGCGTCGCGCGCAACGCGGTAAGTGTAGCGGACACCACCAATCACACCATTGTCAAGCTGGGCGAATCTAGCCTTGCCATCGGCAAAGTGGTTAAGGTGATCACCTCCATCGCTCAGCAAACCAACCTGCTTGCTTTGAACGCCACTATTGAAGCGGCACGGGCAGGCGAAACTGGCAAGGGCTTTGCCGTGGTCGCGAATGAAGTCAAAGAACTCGCTAAAGAAACCGCTAGGGCGACAGAAGAAATCGGTCAGAAGATCGAGGCTATTCAGACTGACAGCAAGGCTGCTGTGGCCGCTATCCGCGAAATCAGCTCCATCATCAATCAAATTAATGATGTCTCTAGCACTATTGCTTCCGCGGTCGAAGAGCAGACCGCTACCACCAACGAAATTGGACGGAATGTCGCCGAAGCCGCCAAAGGCACCACCGAAATCGCGCGCAACATCACCGGTGTCGCCACGGCGGCGCAGAACACGACGAATGGAGCCTTCCAGACTCAAAAGGCGGCCATTGCACTCAATGAAATGGCCCGGGCACTGCAAGCTGTCATGGCTCAATTCAAGGTTTAGTAACACATTCAGCTTCCCCGAAAGAACAATTTAATGGCAACCAAGAACTCCGATAACCATCCCCTGAACACAGCAGTGGCGGAACCAGATCAGCTAGGCGAAGCAGCGAGCGCCACATCGCCCAGCGCAAAAAAGAGCGCCGCCGGGCGAAGCTCCCGTCCCACTCACAAGCAAGAGGCACCTGTTAGGAGTGCTGGCCGTACCACCAAAGACACGGTCAAAGAAGAATTGGATGCCCTCAAGGTGGAGGAGTTCCGCTTCCACCGGACGGTGGACAACGTCGCTACAGCAGTTATGATGGTGGACCGCGATTTCATCGTTACCTATGTCAACGATGCCACGCGGCAATTGCTCACGAAGAACGCCACAGAGTTCCGCAAAGTTTGGCCTAACTTCGATAACGAACACATCATCGGAACTTGCATCGACATCTTCCACAAGAATCCAAGCTATCAGCGGCGTCTGTTGGCGGACCCCAAAAATCTGCCTCACCGCGCGGACATCTCCGTCGGGCCTATCAAATTCTCGCTCGCTGTAAACGCCACCTTCGATTTAGCGGGTAACTACACGGGCAACGTCCTGGAGTGGGCCAACGTAACGGAATTGCGTGTCGCTCAGGGTCAAGTGGCGGCCATCAACGCATCTATGGCCACCAGCCAGTATGAATTAGACGGCACAGTCGTTACCGCCAACGCGAACTTCCTGAAGGTGATGGGCTATCGCATGGAAGAAATTGCCGGCAAGCCGCATAGCGTCTTTGTCTCGGAAACCGATCGCGACAGCAATGAGTATCGCCAACTTTGGGAACGCCTGAACCGCGGCGAATCGCAAACCGTCGAGTGCAAACGTATCGCTAAAGGCGGCCGGGAGATTTGGTTGCAGGCTTCCTACACGGCCATCCTCGACGAGGGCGGTCGACCGATGAAGGTGGTGGAGTTTGCCACTGACGTCACGGCCCAAAAGCTTCAGAATGCCGACTATCAAGGGCAAATCGCCGCCATCGGCAAAGCACAAGCGACGGTTGAATTCCGCCTGGATGGAGCTGTTTTAACCGCTAACGAGAACTTCCTCAAGATCACCGGATACACGCTCGCTGAAATCAAGGACAAGCCGCACAGCTTGTTGCTAGACGACAAGACCAGGAACAGCGCCGAGTACCGCGAGTTTTGGGCTGCCCTCAATCGCGGCGAAAACCAATCCGGCGAATTCAAGCGCGTGGCTAAGGGAGGCAAGGAGTTTTGGCTGCAGGCTTCCTACAACCCTATCTTGGACTTGAATGGCAAACCGTTTAAAATCGTAAAATTCGCCACCGATATTACCGCCGAAGTCGCCAAGCGCCGCGAAATCGCCATGCTTTCTTTGGTGGCGAACGAGACCGACAACTCAGTGGTCATCACCGATGTCGACGAAAAAATCGAATACGTGAACCCAGGCTTTACGAAAATGACTGGCTACACCTTCGAAGAGGTCAGGGGCAGAAAGCCCGGCGCGATCTTGCAGGGCAAATTTACCGATCCCGCCACCAGGCGAAAAATTCGTGAATCCCTCACCCGTCAGGAACCTCTCTATACGGAAATCCTGAATTACGCCAAGAACGGCGAATCATATTGGGTGTCGCTAGCCGTCAATCCGGTTTTCGGCAATGACGGTAAGCTCGAACGCTTCATCTCCATTCAAAGCAACATTTCCGCAACCAAGGAAAGAGCTCTTGAAGCGTCGATGCAGATCGAAGCGATCGGTCGCTCTCAGGCGGTGGTGGAATTCCGCATGGATGGAACCATCCTTACCGCTAACGAAAACTTCTTGAACGTGACGGGCTACTCCTTGGACGAACTGCAAGGCAAACCTCACAGCATGTTTGTAGGCGACAACGAGAGGAATACTGCCGCCTACCGGGAATTCTGGGCGAAGTTGAATCGCGGCGAGTACCAAGCCAGCGAATACAAACTATTTGGCAAGCACGGCAGAGAATTCTGGTTTCAGGCTTCGTACAATCCCATTCTGGATATTTCTGGAAAGCCCAATAAGGTGGTCACGTACGCTACCGACATTACCGCTCAGAAGATGGCTGCGGCCGAATTGGACCGAAAAGTCAAGGACACGCTCGAGGTAGTGCAGCTTGCGTCAAACGGGGATTTGACAAAGGAACTGACAGTCTCCGGCGACGATCCGATGGGACGAGTTGGTAGCGGCTTGCGAGGTTTCTTTGAAGGTATGCGAGTCAATTTACGGAAGACGGCGCAAGGTGCGCAATCTGTGGGATCGGCTTCGGAAGAGCTGAACGCGATCAGCCAGCAAATGGCCGGCAACGCGGAAGAAACCGCTACGCAAGCCACTGTCGTCAGCGCTGCGAGCGAACAGGTTTCCGCCAATGTTGGCGTAGTCGCGGCGAGCAGTGAAGAAATGCTGGCGTCCATTCGCGAAATCGCCAAGAGCGCCAACGAGGCCGCTCGTGTCGCACGCAACGCCGTCGGCGTAGCGGAATCCACTAATCACACGATCGCCAAACTGGGTCAATCCAGCGTGGAGATCGGCAAAGTCATCAAGGTAATTACCTCGATTGCCCAGCAAACCAATTTGCTGGCGTTGAACGCCACAATTGAAGCCGCACGCGCCGGTGAAGCGGGCAAAGGTTTTGCCGTTGTCGCCAACGAAGTAAAGGAATTGGCGAAAGAAACCGCCAAAGCCACCGAAGAAATTGGCCAGAAGATTGAAGCGATCCAGGCCGACAGCAAAGCGGCCGTAACCGCAATCGCCGAAATCAGTTCAATTATCAATCAAATCAATGATGTTTCGAGCACCATTGCTTCCGCCGTTGAAGAACAGACAGCCACCACCAACGAAATCGGGCGCAACGTTTCGGAAGCGGCTAAAGGAACGACCGAAATCGCTCGCAACATCACCGGCGTAGCAACCGCGGCGCAAAGCACGACCGACGGCGCAATACAGACGCAAAAGGCCGCCGTCGCGCTCAGCGAAATGGCCCGGACCTTACAGGAGCTAATGGCTCAATTTAAGGTATAGATCCTTGAAGTCGTGCTTAGGTCTTTCCGTCGGGAAGGGCCTAGGCGCAAAAAGACGTAGGTCAACCTAGCGCTGAATGCGCCTCCCGCCGATAGAGCACCTAGAGACGAGATCGATCAAATGAGAGACTCTCTCGTGAGCCTATCGGAAACGGAGGCGCATTTGCATTTCTTGAGGATGGAGTATCCCTAACTCGCATGACGAAAACCAACGAGAGCGCTACCGTCACATGGCCGAAAGCTGCCGGCCACCTAACATTTCGTGTCAACAACCAGCTTGGGAAGACATTTCAAACTGAGGTGGACCCATGCGGCGTGCGCTCGTAGTCGACGATTCGCGGACCATCCGGTCCATTCTGGGTAAAAAATTGAGTCAGTTGGGTTTCAAGGTCAGCGAAGCCGAGAACGGCAAGGCCGCGCTCGAAGTGCTGCAGGCCACTCCCTTCATTTCGTTGATCTTGGTGGATTGGAACATGCCTGTGATGAATGGGCTTGAATTCGTGAAGTCGGCGCGGGCGGATGTGAAGTGGGACAAGGTAACAATCGTGATGGTTACCACGGAAACGGAAACCAGCCAAATGCTGGCGGCGCTCGATGCCGGCGCCAACGATTACATCATGAAGCCGTTTACCGATGAAATCATAGCTGAACGTTTGATGATGTTGGGAATCCAGGAACAAACGGTTTGACGAGAGCAGCCAGAAAGAAACTCGCGCCCGGAGAGCGCATTCGAGCCTTGGTGGTGGACGATTCCGTCATCATCAGGCGACTGGTGACGCACGCCTTGGGCGAGGACCCCAATGTGGAAGTGGTGGGTAGCGCAGCAAACGGGGTGATCGCACTTAAAATGATTCCGCTGTTAAACCCCGATGTGGTGACACTGGACATCGAAATGCCCGAAATGGATGGGCTGGAAACGCTACGACACATCCGCAAGAGCTATCCGGATCTGATTGTCATCATGTTCAGCACACTGTCCGAGCGTGGCGCGGCCATTACCCTCGAAGCTCTTACTTTGGGAGCCAACGATTATGTAACCAAAGCGGCGAATTCGGGATCGCTCGATCAATCGATGTCGCGCTTGCGTGGCGAACTGGTTCCCAAATTCAAGCAGTTTTTTGCCTTGGCCAATGAGCAGGCACCACAGCAGCCGACATCGATCTATAAACCGGTAACGAGCCAGTCTCCCTCGCCGCGAATCGGTGTTCTCAAACCGAGAACAGCTTGCCACGCGGTCGCCATTGGCGTGTCCACAGGTGGTCCACCCGCCTTGGCCGTCTTGATGCCGATGCTACCCGCCGATTTTCAGCAGCCCATTTTTATCGTGCAGCATATGCCGCCTGTCTTCACTCGTTTGCTCGCGGAACGCCTGCAGACATTGACCAAGCTGCGAGTGCGCGAAGCCACGCATGGAATGTTAGTGGAAGGCGGAAACGTTTATATCGCCCCCGGCGATTACCACATGAAAGTCACTAGAAAAGGCACAACAATTATCACCACGCTGGACCAGAGCCAGCCGGAAAATTCGTGCCGCCCTGCCGTCGACGTCCTGTTCCGATCAATGGCTGATGTATACGGCAGCAGCGCCATGGCGGTGATTCTAACTGGCATGGGTCGCGATGGGCTCCGCGGTATAGAACGCTTGCGGGCCATGGGTAGTTACGTGGTAGCCCAGGACGAGGCTTCTAGCGTAGTTTGGGGGATGCCCGGAGCCGTGGTTAGCGCTGGTCTGGCAGACTCGGTTGTTGATTTAAAGTGCGTAGTTCCGGAAATTCAGAGGCATCTTAGATAGGTCGAAAAAGCATGACAACAACGGCGACAGACGCAAGCAACATCACCCGCGAAAATTACAATTTTCTGCAGCAGCATGTTTACCGCACGTCCGGCATTGTGCTTGACGACAATAAACATTACCTGCTCGAAGCCCGGTTGATCCCGATTGTCCGTAAAGAAAATTTAAAAACACTTAACGATCTTTGTGCGCTCATCCGGGCTACCTCCGGTGGTCGCGTTTCTCAAGAAGTGGTCGAAGCCATGACCACTAACGAGACGCTGTTCTTTCGCGATATCCTTCCTTTCAACGTCCTTCGCAGCAAGCTTCTGCCCCCGTTGATTGAGGAACGAAAATCCTCCAGGAAACTGTCTTTCTGGTCGGCCGCTTCCTCCTCGGGCCAGGAAGCCTACAGCTTGGCGATGATGCTGTGCGAAATGGGCTTGCAGGATTGGAATATCGAAATTTTAGGAACCGATCTTAACGAAAAAATGGTGGAGCGGGCCCGCCGCGGCGCTTTCGGCCAGATGGAAGTCAACCGTGGTTTGCCGGCAAACCATCTAGTCAAATACTTTCAACGCCACGATCTCGAATGGCAAGTTACTGCACAATTGCGTCGCATGGCCCGCTTCGAAAGATTCGACCTCCGTCATCCCATAAGGATGATCTCTGCCTGCGATTTCGTCCTCTGCAGAAACGTCTTAATCTACTTCGATCTTGAAACCAAACGGAACATCCTGCAAGAGATTGCCAAAATTATGGCGCCCGGTGGTTATTTGCTCCTTGGAGCGGCTGAAACGACGATGAATATCAGCGACGCTTTTGAAAGAACTGCCGTCGATGGCGCATCGTTCTACCGCAAAAAATAAGGGAACTTATGGAAACAGCTTGTCTGATAAAGACTTACGAAGTCGAAACCGAGCAAATTGTGGTAGATGTATTCTCCTCCATGATGCGCATGGAAGTGGAGCGCGTGGCCTCACCTGAACGCGATGCTTCGCCCGTCATCACCGCGACAGTGCACTTTGTCGGTTCGTGGAAAGGAGCCTTGCGGATCGAATGCAATCCAGAGCAAATTTTCGAGTACACGCGACGCCTCTTGAGATCCGATCTGCCCAGCGAAATCGACGAGGACGTATGCGACGCCTTTGGCGAACTGGCCAACATGATTGGCGGCAATTTGAAAGCCGTACTTCCACCCGTTGTCCAATTGTCAATGCCGTCTGTGGTGCGCGGCGAAAACTACGCTATGCAATTTTGCAAGGCTGTAACCGCGTGCGATATCGCATTCGATTCCGAACTAGGAGTTTTCTGGGTCACCTTGGTTGAATTTGTTGAGTGATAACGGACCGAAAACCCACTACGTTACGTAGCGGTAACTTTTGAATCTGAACTGGAGCAACGAATCATGGCTCAGGTTGTAACACCGGCCGAGGCCTCCGAAACGGGAAAAAATGCGCCAGCGAATAGCGCAGAATTGAGTCGAGCGGCCACCGCCGGTTTGGAAACCAGCACTCTAACGGAGCCCGTCGGGGCAGTAGAAACACAGGCCGAACAGCAACGAAGGGAGCTGATCCGCGTTCTCAGCCGCGGCAAATCGCTCGCAGCCCTAGTCGCCGATACCAATCAGTTCGATCTCCGCCAAGCCTGTCGTGTCGCCAAGATCGCCCTCCAAGAGGATCCCGAATTCGACAAAAAGCTGGTTGACTTGGTCAAATCAGGCGCTGCCGGCACTCCCGACCAAATCGTTCGCATCTTGATGGTTCTCGAATCTGTTTGTGCGGCGCCCAGACTGTTGGGGCACATTCTCCACCTAAAGCACTTAGAAGGGCGCGTCCGCTCAAAACTGACGCTCATGATCGGCCGTCTCACGCGCGATCCGCAATGGCTGCGACAGCAGTTGGAAGATGAAAACCCGCGCGTCCGAGCCAATGCCATCGAAGGCTTGTGGGACGTGCGCGTCGAAGGCTTAGAAGATTTACTGCGTTCGGCGATGCAAGATCCCCACCACCGTGTCGCCGCTAATGCCGCCCTCGCCCTCCACAAAATTGGCGATCCCGCCGCTGCGTCCACCCTGTATAGCATGTTGCGGCAACCGCACGAAATGTTTCGTCGCGCCGCGCTTTGGGCCATCGGCCAGACAGGCGATCCCAGGTTTCTCGAAGGAGTCGAGCGCGTCGCTCAAAATGCCACTGGCGACGAACTCAGCTTGGCCGAACGCGTTAAAGCCGAGCTCTACAGCAGCCGCCAGAGTTCTCAATTTGCAGCCGCACTTTCGCTAGAGGTCCTGCGAGATAGTCTGCTATCGTCCGGCAGCCGTTGCGCGCGCCTGTCTTGCGTCGTCGATTCGGTGGGCTGGCTTGGACAACTTGAACTAAACGCGCTCAACTTCGTCATTTCCGAGGGGAATCGCCAGGTAGAGGAATATCAGCTTCAGTGGGTCAAGGAAGCGGAGCCGTTCGTGGCGCTCATCGTTCAACCGCGCTCCTGGAATGGTAATGGCGAGTTGCTTAAGCCTGCCTTACGCGGTGCCAGCATGAACGAATCCTACGGCTTTCTACCCTACCAGACACTATTTTCTCCAGTGCGCGGAAAGGAACACGACGATGCCTCTGAGGTGAAATTCGAGAGCTACCTCGAAACGTCCAAAGAGTATCTCGGCCGCACATACGAGATCGCTAAGAGCTTGGGAGACGCCATCCGCGTTGGCTTGTCCGCTCTCAAAACACAGGCTGGCAAGAAACACCTCTTTATTCTGGCAAACCCATCGGTCGGAGATGCCGGCGCTCTCTCGGAAGATCTTGCCGTGGATTTCTCGGGCGCCCGAATTCACGCCGTCGTTTGGGACCACGCCCGCCAGGAGCTGCGTGAATCGCTGCGCGAACTAGCGCGCAAATCGAACGGTCGATTCAGCCAGTCCTTGACCGCGCGCGACTTCATTCGCACGCTAATCTCCGTGCGGGCCGCCCAGTTCGGCAGCTTCGAACTCAGCTGGAAACCGCTCACATCCGGCACAAACGATACCGTCCGCATCAGCTGCAACAGCCCCTATGGTAGCGGTGAAGTACTGCTGCGCCACTCGCCCGAGCGCTTTTCTTCATAGATCGCGCACGCACCGAAACCCGATATTCGTCGTCGCGCTATCCGGCTCGTTCGACGTGCGCGCCGCCACTCGATAACGATTGCAGTAAGTGTGATGACAAAGATACGACCCGCCCTTCATCACCCTGGCCCGCCCACGCATGGGTCCAACCGGATTCCGCTGCGTCGCCGTCAAATGATAGGCCGGACTGAACCAATCGCTGCACCACTCCCACGTGTTCCCGGTAATGTTGTACAAACCATATGCATTCGGCGCAAAGGCATCCACCGGCGCCGTCCCCGCATACCCATCCTCTGCCAAATCCAGCAGCGGAAACTCGCCTTGCCAGACGTTGCAGCGATGCTCGCCACCCGGCGTCAGTTCGTCGCCCCAAGGAAAAATCCGCTGTTCCAATCCGCCGCGAGCCGCATACTCCCATTCCGCCTCGGTTGGCAATCGCTTACCCGCCCAAGCCGCATACGCGCTGGCATCGTTCCAGGAAACGTGCGTCACCGGATATTGGCTGCGTTTATCGATATTCGAAGCTGGCCCCTCGGGATGATTCCAAGTCGCGCCATTGACCTTGCACCACCAGCTCACGCCCGGCACTGTCGCCGCCACCAACTCGTTGCGCCGCTCTTCGGCAATGTGTCCCTGAAAGACAAACGACCAGCCCAGCCGTTCCGATTCCGTCTGGTAGCCGCTCGCCCGCACAAACTCGGCAAACTGCGCAGCCGTTACCGCATAACGGTCGATGTAAAAACCATCCAACAGCACCGTCCGCACCGGGCCCTCGCCATCCTGCGGAAACGCCTGCTCCGAATCGGTGCCCATCAGAAAAGCACCGCCGTCCAGCTTAAGCATGCCTTCGGCCGACCCGCTATTCACCAGCTTTCGTTCCGCCGACGCTTGGCGCGATTCGTTCAGCCGCTCGGCGCGCTGGCGACTCGGCACACAGCACGGATGCGGCACGCCGGCCGCTGCGAAAAGTTCAAAATCTTTCTTCATTTCGACTTTCGCACCTCCGCCCGCGCACGCAATTCGTCCATGTAAGCACGCACGCGATCGTTTTTCGCCTGCCGCCAAATGGCTTCCTCTATCTCTCCCCGCACTTCTTTCAGAGAGGGCAGATGCGCAGCCCTGCGTTCATACACTTTCACAATGTGAAAACCGAAAGGCGTGCGGAAAATCGGGCTGACGTCGCCGGCGGCCAAATTGAAAACGGCAGCGTCGAATTCAGCCACCATTTCACCACGCGCAAAGAATCCAAGATCGCCACCCCGCCCCGGACAATCCGAATGTTCATCCGCCACCGTCTCGAACGGGATTCCTTGTTCGAGCCGCGCTTGAATATCTTTAATGGCCGCCAGCGCGTCATTCTCGGCTACCGATTCATTTACATTCTTGACAATGTGCGCCGCGTGAATCGTCTCGGGCAACGCCAGCGACTCTTTCGCGTGTTGATAAAACGCTGCCACGGGCTTGCTCGAAGGCTTCGGCACGTTCGCCGTAAGAGCCCCAATGAATCT
The DNA here is from genome assembly GCA_963749105.1 of Bryobacterales bacterium. Classification (GTDB taxonomy): domain Bacteria; phylum Acidobacteriota; class Terriglobia; order Bryobacterales; family Bryobacteraceae; genus Bog-105. The sequence continues at coordinate 330,761 of CAVVLT010000028.1, forward strand.
TTGGATCCTCAGATCGTCTTCGATGCTCGCGCGCATCGTCTCTTGATCGCGCGGCAACAAGCATCCCGCCTGCTGCGGCGACTGTGCATAAAATCGTTTCACTTCCGCATCAATCCACTCGGCAGGTATCGGCGTCGAATCGTTTAGCGCCGCTTGCCGCAGCAATCTGCGTTCAATCACTAACTCCCGGGCGACTTCCATCGCTCTCATCTGAAGATCGAAATCGTCCAGCTCCGGCGACTCTACCCGCAGCCGTTCTCTGCAGTAAGCCGCTTCCATACGCACCAAATCATCGTCGACAAACTCGCCGTTCACAAACATAAGGAATTAAGGAGACCAGCTTATCGCGTCAGAAGGCAATACCGAACAAGAGCTCCACCTGGTTCGCATTCGGATTCGTTGTCGCTGCACTCCCCGCCGATTTCCAATGCGTATACCGAAGATCAGACGACAAACGAATCACCGGCAGCTTGAACTCAACGCCTCCGCCGAAGATGACCCCTGCGGCAGAGAGATCAGGCAAGCTACTTGATTCGGCGCGAAACGAAGGACCGGCTTCCACAAACGGCTTGACCACAGGAACGGGCAGTCGAAAGCGGTATTTCGCCAAGACCGGAAACTCCCACGAGTTGTAACTCCCAGTGGTGAAAGCGCCAATGATAGGCAGGTTTCGTAAGTTCACTCGCTGATATAACGCATCGCCTTCAAAGCCGATTCCGAAAGGAAAACGCAACTCAGCGAAGGCTCCCACAATATAGTCTTTTCCATTGGAGGTGATCCCGAACGTACTTTGCGTCATTCCGTATTCGTCGGTAAGAGCAACGCCGCCTTTGATCCCATATCCAAAAGGCGACTGGGCATGAACTGGGAAAGCGCAAAAGCAGAGAAGCAAGTAGAAAAGCGTTAGGCGCAGACGCATTGGAATACGATGCCATTCACGGCGACTACGTTTCGCGCAATCTTAATGCCTGGTGCGCGCGGCAGGAATCGAACCTGCGATCTAATGAATCGAAGTCGATGCTCCCCGACTATTGAAAACATGCAACTGATTGATTCTATTACTACGAATTTTTGCGACAGAACCATTAAAACAGGCTATCTATGACCAGTCTTTGACAAGTCTGGAGCTTTTTTTGCGAAACAAGGTCGTCGGCTCGAAGCAGACTGCGATGGACTTAGCTTAGAGGGGGAAGCCTCACAACTCCCTTCACGACTCCCTCCTCACGCATCACCGGATATGCGGTCCGAAATCCGGTGGTTCCGTGCCCTGAGCCTATAAGGGTTGAAGGTTCACTTCGCCGATTTTGCTGAAGGCGGCGGTCCGTGTAAATTACCCCGCAGGCCATATCCGCCGCGGCGTTGAGTCGTCGTTGAACCGAAAGCGCCACTGACGCAAAGGGTCGCGAAGCACTGGATTCTGACTTGCAGGTGACTAAAGGCCGAAGACGAAAATAGCTCGGCCAGCAGCAACCGCAACGTGTTGCTGCTCGTCGATGACGAAGCTGATTGGATTGGATTCGATGCTACTGCCGGTTTGAAAATCCCAAAGCGGCTTGCCGCTCTTAGCATCAAGAGCGTAGAAGTTGCCTTCATTCGAACCGCCGAAAACCAAACCGCCGCCAGTTGAAAGAACGCCGGCCCAGGGAGGGGATTTCAGGCGGAACTCCCAAATCAATTTTCCGGTGTCAGGATTCAGAGCGCGCACGGCACCCCAGGCTTCGTCGCCATCAAGCGCATGCTCCCCACCACCGGCGAAAAGACCTCCTGGTTTGTATTCTGCTTCACCCTTGAAATAATATGAGCCCATCTCGCGGACAGCGACGTAGAACAAGTTCGTTTTCGGGCTATAAGAGGGGCTGAACCAGTTTGTGGCTCCTTGCAGGCTAGGGTAGACTAATGCGCCTTCCAAAGTCGGCGATGTGTTCGGCAAAACAACAGGCCGGCCGCGATCATCGATTCCTTTGGCCCACGTCTGCTTTGCATAAGGCACGCCGAGCAAGGACTTACCGGTGGCACGATCAAGCAAATAGTAGAAGCCGTTTCGGTTAGCCATGGCTACTACTTTGCGATGCTGTCCGCGCACCGTTGCGTTGATCAAGAGGGGAATTTCAGTGGCGTCCCAATCGTGATCGTCGTGAGGAGTGAATTGAAAGTGCCAGCGCAGGCGACCGGTATCGGCGTCAAGAGCGACCAGCGAACAAGTATAGAGGTTGTCGCCAATGCGGCTGTCCGCGTTCAAGTCGGGGCCTGGGTTACCGACGCCCCAATACAAGATTCTGAGATCTGGGTCGTAAGTGCCAGAGAGCCAGGTGGAACCACCACCGATTTTCCATGAGTCGCCAAGCCAAGTTTCGTTGCCTGGTTCGCCAATACCTGGGATTGTCCAGAAGCGCCAGACTCGCTTGCCTGTTCTGGTATCGTACGCGTCGACGAAGCCGCGGATCCCTGCCTCGCCGCCGGCCACACCGGTGACAACTTTGCCGTCAAGGGCGATGGGCGCACCTGTGATGCAATAGCCGAACTTGTAGTCGGCTACTTCCGAATCCCAGCGAACGGCGCCAGTAGCGGCATCGAGCGCCACCAGGTGCGCATCGAGGCTACCGAAGACGACAAACTTATCAATCACAGCCACACCCCGATTGGTACGAAAGAATCCGACAGTATGAAGGTCTTTAGGGATGGGCCGGTTGTAAGCCCATAGCGAGCGTCCAGTGTGAACGTCGAGAGCGGTTACATTATTCGCTTCCGTTACATACATCACGCCATCGACTACGATAGGCGAAACTTCGGTGCGAGTGTTGACGGTTTGATAAACCCATTTGGGATGAAGACGGGCAACGTTGGCAGGAGTGATCTGCGTTAGGGGAGAGTAGCGGTGACCTTGGTAGTTACCCGAGTAAGTAAGCCAAACGCCGGGCTCGTTTTGCGCTTTGACGATGCGTTGATAGGGGACCTGCGCCGCGAGTAAACAAGGCAGCAGTAAGAAGATAGCGCAGGTGTTCACGACTTACCTCGCAAGCCAGCGAGATAAGCGATCAGGTCATCGATCTCAAGCGAGGAGAGTTTGTTTCGATAGCTAGGCATAGGGGTTGTTCCGGACTGATAGTCGAGCCTTTGGAGTTGCCGCTTGCGGAGCGAGTGGAAGTGGCCCGAGAGATCGAGCAGTTGAATCGTAAAGGAGTCTTCATTAACGCGAATACCTTCCACCGCGGAGCCATCTTGGCGGATCGCGCGAATCATCATAAACCCGGCGGGCAATGCGCCAGCGGGCGATAGGAGACACTGGCGTAGGTGGCTGGCGCTACGGCGGGCTCCCACTTCATCGAGGTCAGGGCCAAGACCACCGCCTGTGCCATTGACTATGTGACAGGTGGAGCAACCCTGCGTCTCAAACAAGAGTTTTCCTTTAAGTGGGTCGCCGGGAAGGGTTTCGGCGGCAACGCGACCGAGAGCGCGAACATGCGCCACCACCAACCAGATTTCGCGATCGGTCATTTGCCAGGTTTCAGGCATGCCGGTGTTTTCGATGCCATAGCGAATCACGGAGAAGAGAGCAGCATCGTCGGCTGCATGCTTGAGGGTCGGCAGCGCGAGGTTCGCGCCTCTGCCACCGGTTCCATGAATTCCATGGCAGGGGGCGCACTGGGCTTCGAAAAGTTGTTTGCCGCGCGCGAGATCTTGCGAAGTTAGATTGCTCGGCTGCGGGGACGGCTCGGGGGGAGTCTGGGCGGTAAGCAAGAACGCCGACGAGAACCAGAGGAGTGTCATCGTGGCTTGAATGCGAGTCTTGCTATGGTCGTCCATTAGCTTTTCCGCAAGTTAATCGGCCGCAGACCGATCCGGTTGATTCGAGTTCGCGTAATGGTACGGCGACCTAGATTCGCCACATAGATTTCATTGAAATCGGAACCGCCGAAGCAGAGGTTCGTAGGTCCGCCCAAGAGCATGCCATTGAGGTCGCGCGCGAATAACGTTCGCTGCCCGAAACTGTCTATCCGATGCAACTCGTGCGACGCGTAGCAAGCCACATAAAGGTTTGAATCGGTATCGAGCGCTAGCCCATCGGGGACGTGTCCAACCTTAGCTGCATAGAGAGTTGCCGACGAGGCTCGTTTCCCACCTTCGGATAACTCAATGCGGAAAACAGAATTGCTGTCGCTTTCCACCATAAATAGAACGCGCTCATCCTCACTCAGAGCCAAGCCATTTGCGTACCCGAGGCCGCTTAATAACTCCGTTCCTAGCCCCTGGGGATCGAATCTCAGCAGTCTTCCATTCCGCCCCATCCAGTCACCTGAATCGGTAAAGTACAGATTGCCCGCTGAGTCGAAGACTGCAAAATTAGGAGCGATCAACGGCTTTCCAGCGACCTCGTTCGCGAAGACGTCATAGGCTCCAGAGGGGTCAAACTGGAGCACGCCGTAATTCGCGTTGCAGACGAAGAGCCGATCATCCGGCGAGAACGCCAGCCCTGCATTGAAACCACCGACACAGACGACTTCTTCCGCACAACCACTCTTAGAGATGCGATAGACTTGCCCATTTTCACCACCGACCCAAAGCGTTCCCCGAGAATCAAAGGCGCAACACTCGGGGTGATCAAGCCCATCGGCAAAAATATGGAATTCCCTGATGTCGATTTCGGGCTCAACTTCGATCATGTGAAGTTCACCCAAGGCTTAGAACGACCAGCGCCAAGATGCCAAGAACCAAGCCCGCTCGACCGTAAGGTCCAACGTGCTCCTTGAAAACAACAATGCCGGAGAGAGCGACCAGGAAGAGGGTTCCTCCGGTAGTAACTGGAAAAACAATGTGACCGGGGACGCCAGCCGCCAGCGCAAGGCCCATGAAATACTGTCCTGCCACACTGCAAACGCCCATGCCCGCTCCAATAATGAGCTCCCAGCGGAGGAACGGCAGGTGCCGGTTCCTTAGAGCTGTGATCGCTAAGGCTAAACCACCGAAGTACCAAAACACCAGATATTGATACTGATAGGGACTTAAGTGCAGTTCAGCTAAGACCTTGAGTCCGAATGGGCTGATACCATTCGCCACAAAGGCGATGAGCATAAGATGAAACCAACGATGGGGCTGCTGGCTCATCGGGCTAGCAGGAGTGCCCTCCGGTCTGACACTTCTTTATCTTTCCAGAGTAGAACCATTGCCAAGGTGATCAGCAAGAGCGACAGGCTTTTGCGCAAGGTTATCGCTTCGTGAAAGAGCAGGATCGACCCCACTGTCGGAATACCGGCCGAGAGATTAATTGCCAGCCAACTAGTGGAGATGTTGCCGAAACGGAGCGCGGTCTGCAGAGCGAGAATCGCGATCGCGGAACTTACGCCAAAAGGGATGGCCAGTAGCTTGGGTATCGGCGGACCGGCGAACAACGGAGCGGCGACGAAGAGGCCCGCTAACAAAAGAATCGATAAAGAAGACGCGTAAATAAGAACGTTGACAGCCGCAGGCCGACTGCCCTTCACATCGGCCAACTTATGCAAGACTCCGAGGACGCTGTAACTCAAAAGCGCCAGTAGGGCATAGGCGAAGCCCAAGCTCACAGATTCTCTTTCATCTCCCATTAAGTGTAGCTGCGATTTTTATCTTCTTCAATGACGAGCGCGATGACCGTCCAGCGTAATGAACACTAGCGGTCGTGCAGACTGCGGAGATAGGCTCCCAACTCTTCATGCAGCGACGTGCGGTCATAAAGATATTTTTGCGGAAATGGGTCAGTCAGCCGATACGGACCTTCAAGCGGAGGCCGTTTCTGCGGCCAATCTTTTTCGGTCACAACGAAATCGCCAATGCGATATCCATACATATCCAAATGGCGAATCCCCAAACTCAGCGCCGCTTCGCAGACATCGCGGATTTGGCTGGCCATAGGGTACTTCGCCGGCCCTAAAGTTCTCAGCTCTTTCGCGTTACCGGCCCAAAACGTATAGATGATTTTTTTCTCCGGACCGACAGCGGCACGCACTTTCCCGATAACCGCTCTGGTGAAATCTATTTGCGCTTGAGCGGAATGAGAGTTCATGCCCCAATCGGGTTCGGTGTAAGCCCCAACCGCATCCCAAGGTTGTGCGGCTTTCCCGAAATCAAGCCCGATGCGATCCCTGACGCGCGGCTGGAAAATCGAATCGATGTTGTCTTCGAGATAAATTTCATGCTGAATGTTTTGGTCGATTTCGCGAATAAATCGTATAGTGTCTTGCGACCAGTTCGCCCACCAATCCGACCTCGCCGCCGTCCACTCGCTCCAACCTAGGTCGGCGGGAGACTTGGGAGGCTGTTTACCGAAGAGCCTGCCGTCGAAAGCACTGTAAGAGACATACAACTGCTCAGGTTTGCCCATCGGTCCGTCAATCGTTCCGATGCCTCCGATGCCGAAGGTATCGTCGAAAATATAGCCCGCGAAAGCGGGATGACCGGCATAGAGTTTCGCAACCGTCTGGAGATATTCTTTCCACTGAGTGTTGCGCCAAGTTGTATTAAAAGTGTCGAATGTGAAGCGTACGTTTCCACCAGCGTCGATCTGCTGAAACTCTGGTCTGCGTGGAAGTGAATTATGCGAGGGATGCCAGACGATCAAGTACGCACCCAAGCCAGATTGGCGCGCTAAATTCAGAGCATACTTGGTATCTTCCACGCGAAAACGCCAAGCTGTGAGGTCGAGACCCCAACAGAGCGAGAGGTGGGTGAATCCGAGATGCTTCATGTTGTGGAAATCGGCCGCCCACTCTTGCCGGGGCGCAGAGTTCAGCCAGTACCAAGCGCTAACGCGAATAGGCTCGTTCGGAGTTTTGCTATTGGGAAGCAGGACTTGGACGGTTAGAACTGCGAGGGCAGTCAGTTTTGCCTTCATGGTTTCAAACTACTGGAGCGGACATCGCTGCGCGAGATCCAATCGAGATTTTGTTCGATTAGTTGAAATTTACTCGAGGCTGAGCAAAACGATCGAGATTACACCTAACACAATCCCCGCTATACCAGCTTTCCCGATACGCTCTTTGAAAATAAGCACCCCAGCCGCAACCACGATGAACAGGCCGCCCGCCAGCACAATAGGGAAAACAATGCTGCCGGAGAGGCCCTTTGAAAGAGTCAGGCCAAGAGCCGTCTGGCCTCCCCAACTACAAAGCCCTAAACAGCAACCCAGCAATAAATCCCATTTATTCGATCGTTCTGAACTGCGGAAATAAGGCACAATAAGCGATAACGCACCGGCGAGATACCAGAACGCCAAATAAGCCGAAGTGTATCGGCCCGCCAGTCCCATCCCAGCAATGATGCGGATGCCGAATGTACAGAGTCCGTTAAAAACAAAAGCAATCATCATCCAGCGGAACCACATGTTATTTCGTATGCTCCCATTGATCACGCCGATCCCACCAGAGCAGGAGCAGAGACGCAATCACCAAAAGAAATACGCCAAATTTCCTGAGAGTGAGCGGCTCGCGATAGACGACCATCGACAGCACTGTCGGCACACCAGACGATAGGTTAATCAAAAGCCAACTAGTGGCGATGTGGCCATGCCGCAGACCTTGTTGAAATACCCACAGGCCCAAACCCGCCGATGCGCCGAATGGCAATGCAAGCAACATCACGACATGCGGTATGGTTTGCAGCGAGTTGTTTTGAGCAACCAAAGTGTAGAAAAAACTCGCAGTCGCTGCCGCGCCCATGGCGAAAAGGCTGAGGCCCAAAGGGTGGGCTCCGGTACGATCTCCCAGTTTGTGAATGACGCCCATGCCGGCGAAGCAGACCAGGCCACCGATCATTAAGAGATAAACAATGGAAATCATATGCGGATGGAGGCCAAGTCCTTCTGAACGTTTTCGAGACAGCGCAGAATCGTGTTAATCTTTTCGGTATTTGGAACGTCAACCTGGATTGCGCGGAACTCTGCGCTGATTTTTGCAAGCTCGGCGGCATAGCCGGCGCGGCCTTCAGCATTCAATCGCATGGTCAAGTAGATGGGTGGTCCTGGCGAACTCGATACCAGGGGCTCCATGGAAATATCGCCGCTATAAAATGGCTTGATCCGCGACATGTAAGCATCTTCGGATCGGACAAACAGTTCTGCGAGCGCGTCCAGCGTTGATCTGCGCTTCACTCCATAGAGTTGTTCGAGAGCGTTCCGCAAGTGTTGCTGCCATGGAGTCTCAACATCGTTAAGAACTTTTCCGGTCACCCAGAAAGAGACTTCATCGCCCGGATTGGCCCGGATATGGAAAAAGTATTCCATGGCCTTGCCGCCATTCGCCGCTAATTCTTTGAGGTGCTCGCCCTGAGTGCGTGCGGTTGGCAGAAACCAGCGGTCGCGAGCCCAATGCTGCGGAGGCTCTACCAAGGGGCCACCAATGGTGCCGAAATCGCACTTTAGATCTCGAATGATCCTGCGTTGATACTCGTTACCGCGTTCGCGCGTCGAGTCCACCACGTCGATGATGTAGTCGAGCTTTTCTCCCATTTGGAGCAAGAAAGGGCGCGCTGCCGGGTCTTCGAATTTCATGCCCCAGCCACTCACTGCCACAATCTTCCCTGGCCAACGGTTGTGAATGTAGTCGGCTTCACGGATGTTGATGCGCGCGTGATATTCGGTGTCGCCGTAGCGGCTGCACTCCTGACAACTACAGCGGCCCAGGTCGGCGGATTGCATGCTGACTCCGTCAATGGGGAAGCGAGTCATCACGAAGTCGGTGATCTTTTCCATCCAGCGCCAAGCTTCAGGATTGCTGGCGCACATGGCTTTGGGATTGGTGCGGCTAAGGCTTGGGAATTCGCGGATCAGAGTCTCATAGCCCCAACTGAAAACGCCGAGACCGCAGACGACGCGGATACCTTGCGAATGAGCAGAATCAACGATCTGCTCAACGAGCTTCCCCCTAGCCGGAGTAACAGCGCTGGCAAGATCTTTGGGCCAATATCTTGAGACATAAAGACCCCAAATGACTGCGTTGTTGTAACCGAGGAGGCGCATCAAACGAAAAGTTTCGCGATACTCATCCACTAATTTTTCGTCCAGCCGCATGGACGGCCAAACGGCGTCGATATCAGGGCGCGGATCCAGGTCGGTGATCCAACCCAGATAGCCGCGATGACGAAAGGGAGGCGTTGCCGCCGGTGAAGCAACAGCGCTAAGTGCAGCCATTTTAAGAATACTTCTGCGGTTGAAGTTCATTCAGTGGAGCCGCCAACTCATGGTTATCGGAAAACGGATAGGTCTTACGAGTAGCATGAGACAGCTTGCGCTGTCAAATAGGAGCGAGTGAGAAGGCTGTTTGACACGAGTGCGGATCGTAACGATAATACTTGTTTGACAGCCAAGCATCTATACAGAACGCTCACTTGGCCAGAGGCACGAGATCGCGCTAAAGAAGGCGCAGTGATCGTGATTCCGGTGGCCGCGATTGAGCAACACGGATTCCATCTTCCGATCGATGTCGATAATGTGCTGGTTGAACATGTAACCGAAGAGAGCGCGCTCCGCTCCGCCGGCGGAATCCTCACGGCTCCGATGATTCACTACGGATTTAACGAACACAACATGGGTTTCCCCGGCACGATCTCGATTCGGGAATACGTGTTTACCGATTTCTGTTACGATGTGGCCCATGGCTTCGTCCGCCAAGGGTTTGACCGAATCGTGTTTGTGAACGGGCACGGAAGCAATCAAATGTTGTGCAATCTTGCCGCGCGACGCATTGTGAATACTACGTCCGCATTGGCGGCGGCGGTGGCTCACTGGGCGTTGGCGAAAGAGGCAGTGGATGAAATCAGGGATTCGAAATATCCGGGCGGTATGGCTCATGCCTGCGAGTTTGAAACTGCGATGTATCAATACCTGCGGCCGGAGTTAGTAGACATGAGCAAGGCGGGCGAGCGCGAAACTCCGTCCTCGTTGAATCGCTTTGTGTATGACGATCTGTTTGGTTCCGGACCTGTACATTTTGTAAACCGCTGGAGCCGCGTGACGGAATCCGGTGTAGAAGGTGATCCGCGGCTTGCTACTCCCGAGAAGGGAAAACAATTCGCGGAATGCTCGATCCGAAATCTAATCGAATTTTGCCGGCTGTTTCGCGAATACAAGACTCCCCCTGACCGCGACTTCAACTACCAAGGCTGACACGCTCAGATGCAGATTTCCAGCCGTGTCTACCTCATTGCCAGCGGACATGCCGGCTGCTCGATTACACATCCCAACGATTGCAATGCCTACGCGGTTCGATGCGGAAACCGTTATTTCGTGATTGATGCGGGCGTCGGAGTAAGCACCGAGCTTATAAGCGATCAGATGAAACAGGACGGAATTTGTCCCGAAGCAATCGAAGGTTTGCTTCTTACGCATGGTCACCTGGATCACAGCGGTGGTGCTCATTCGTTGCAGCGAGGCTTGGGTATGCCTGTTTTCGCGTCGGTTGAAACGGCTCGAGCGCTGGAAGCGGGGGATGAAGACGCAATCAGTTTAGCGTTGGCCAAGCGGTCGGGCGTTTATGAAAGCAATTTCCAGTTTCTAGCTTGTCCTGTTTCGCGAAAACTGAACGGCGGCGAAACTTGGACGTTAGGCGATTGCCAGGTTACCGCGCTGCGCACTCCAGGCCACGCAAGAGATATGCTGACCTACATTATCGAGTCACCCGAGGGTGTACTGGCATTCCCTGGCGATACTGTTTTTCATGACGGGAAAGTGTTGCTTTCGGGAACATGGGATTGCGATCCCGCCGCTTATGACGCAAGTCTAAGGGCTCTTGCCACTTTTAATATCGACGGTCTCTATCCGGGACACGGTATATGGTCAGTCCATGATGGCAAGCGTCATCTTCGCGCCAGTTTAGGATTTTTGGACCGCTTATTGCTTCCTCCGAATCTCTTCTGAAACCATCATGACCAGAATTGCCATTTGCGGTCTCGGGAATATCGGTGCAGTGCATCTTAAGAATCTATCGTCCTTGCGAGGTTGCGCAATTTCAGGTGTCTTTGACACGCGCGCCGAGCGGTTGACACTCGTTCGTGAGAATGGCGTGCGGATTTTTAAAAGTTTCCAACAACTACTAGAAGATCCAGATACAGACGCTGTGGTGATTGCGACTCCTTCCTCGTCCCATCGGTCATTGACTGTGGAGGCCCTCTCGCATGGCAAACACGTTTTTGTCGAAAAGCCCGTTGCCGCAACGCTTGAAGATGCGCGGGTGATAACAGTGGCTGCAGCTAGTTCAGGCAAGAAAGTGCAAGTCGGCTTTTGTGAGCGGTTTAATCCACAGTTTATCGAAGCGAAAAGTGCGGTGCGGGGTGGCGTTCTGGGTTCGGTTCGGGCCATCTACAGTTCCCGAACCGCCCCGCTATCGCTAGGCGATCCAACCTGGGACCTTGGAATCTTTGACACGGCCGTCCACAACATTGACCTGATCCTCTGGCTCATGGAACGAAAGCCGATCAAAGTCCGAGTACAAGGAGTGAAGCTTTACTCGGTTCCTCCGGCGATTCATTCCGCTATCACGACACTCACGTTTGAAGATGGATCACTGGCGACCGACCACATTACATGGCTGCAAGACGATCACCATCCGCTGCATCAATGCGCCCGCGCACGTATGTTATTGCTGGGCGAGAAGGGCTCATTCGAGATCGATTTATCACAACGGCCGTCCAGCGTTCTCACGGCTGAGAAGTTCAACGTGGTTGACACCGTCATTCTAGGTGGACCAGACTACTACGGCTGCTTGAAGCTTCAGTTCGAAGCGTTTCTGCGAAGCGTTGAAAGCAATTCACCGGTGTTGGCAACACCGGAAGAGGCTCTCCTTGCAGAAGAGGTCGCGATTGCAGCGACGGAATCGCTACGTTCTGGGCGAGAGGTCGAACTAACTTGACGTTCGCAGAGGGGTGGCAAGAATGGGAGGCTATTCCTGGCATCAAACTCGACGTGTTTCAGATGAAGGGCTCGCAACCCGGCAAACACCTGCTGGTGACTGGCGGCATTCACGGCGACGAGTACGAAGGCCCCGCGGCCGCACTGGAATTGATTCGCGCGCTCGACCGCAGGACTCTGGCAGGTTCCATCAGCGTGCTCCCAATCGCAAATCCGCTGGCGTTCGCCGCCGCTACCCGCACGTCTCCCAACGACGGGCTGAATCTGGCGCGTTGCTTTCCTGGTAAGTCAGATGGCCAACCGACGGAACAGTTAGCCGTGGCGATTTACAACCATCTGGCGAGACCGGCGGATTGTGCCATCGATTTACACAGCGGCGGAGTCAACTATCTATTTCTCCCTGTGGCCGGTTTTTATGGTGCAGCTAATGAAACAAATTCTTCCTATAGTGCGGCGCGTCAATTCGGTTTGCCTCATTTGTGGGCGCTTCCCGAAACGAATGGTGTTCTCTCGTGTGAATTGTGGAAGCGCGGATGTATGTCGATCGGCTGTGAATATCTTGGCGCCGGCCAACTTTCGCAGGCTGGCATCGTCGCGTACAAGAATGGCATTCTGAGATGTATGTCTCATTGGGGGATGCTCCCGCCATCTAAACGGGAACACAGTTCGCAGGTTGTTTTATCGGGGGATTGGATTTTGTCAACGAAAACCGGGATCTTTCATGGGGACATCCCAATCGGCGCACGAGTCGAAGCGGGGACACTGGTAGGCTTCATCGACAATACTCGCGGGGAGCGGTGCGAAGAGTTTCATGCGCCCATATCTGGCGTCGTTGGAGCGCTACGCAGCAAAGCTTTGATTGAACCCGGAGATTGGGCCGTGCTTGTGCTTGAGGAGACCGATGCCGCATAGCTGGCTCGAATGCGACTCTTGCAAATCGCGATTCGACATCATGCCGCTGTTCTTCGGCTGCCCTGTTTGCACTGAACAAAGGCGCAGACGGCCGCTGGAGATGAAATACGACGCGCGGACTCTGAATGCGGATCACGCGCAGTCTGGTCTATGGCGCTGGAAGAATTTGCTTCCTCCCGTCGAGCCGCAGCATCGCCTCTCGCTTGGGGAAGGCGGCACACCGCTGCTGTCGATAGCGATGCAATCCTCTAGAGCCAATGTCTACCTGAAGAACGAAACTTCCAATCCGACCTGGTCCTGGAAAGACCGGCCGAACGCAGTATCGGTGTCGATGGCTCGTCAATTGGGTTTTGCTCGTGTGGTGGCGAAGAGTACGGGCAATCACGGTAATTCCATGGCCGCCTATGCAGCGCGAGGTGGCTTGCAAAGCACTGTTCTCTGCAATCGAGACGCGCCCAAGCTGCAGCTCGCTCTAATGAGCGGTTACGGCGCACGAGTGATTCGTGGAGGAAATCAGGATGCGATCCTCAGCGAGTTGGTCCGCCGCCAGAACTATTTCCCTTGTACTATCCTCTGTCCACAGTCTGGTGTTTCTAACCCATACGGTATCGAGGGCTTCAAAACAATAGCGTTCGAAATTGTCGACGCTTTAGATGGACGCGCTCCTGATCGCGTCTTCGTTCCCGTCGGCAGCGGCGACGGCATTTATGGAATTTGGAAGGGTTTTCGCGAGTTGGCAGAACGGAAGATCATTCCCTTCCCACCACGTATGATCGGATGTCAAGCAGAAGGAGCGAACTCGGCCTCGATTGCCTGGCGCGGCCGTCAAAGGAAAGTAGAAGCGCTGCCATCGGTTCAAACGGTCGCACTTTCTGTTGCCGAACTGGCGACGGGAAATCACGCCTTGCGGGCTATTTATGAATCTGACGGCTCAATTATGGAAGAGTCGGACGGGAGCATCCTGCAAGCGGCTAAGGACCTACGGAAAAGAGGCCTGGCATTAGAACCTGCCTCTTCGCTATCATTCGCATGTGCTCATACCTCGCAAGGAGGCGAAGGAGAAACCTGGGTACTGATCGGTTCTGGCTCCGCTGCAAAATGGCCTGAAACACTATTGCAGGGGTTTGAAGTTCCCAGTGAGTTGCCAGACGACATCACGGACCTGCCTGATCTTGTTCCTACTCCAGAACAGACTTAGCCTGGAGTCGATTTCGGTCTCCCTTGACTGACTCGGTATGAGCCAAGATGTCGGCTGGCGAAAACCAGAAGCGTTTGGGTTTGTACTCGCTGTGCAAGCGCGCTTGATCATTGTAATGCGAAGAGTCGGGATGCTGGGACTCACCAAAGGGGAGCAGGCTCCAAACCCTTTTCGGTCTGCTCTCTTCCACAATCAACAAATGCCCCCAGCCATCATTGCAATGAATGGTGCCATCGTCTTGCTCCACACCCTCATCGGGATGAAGCACATAGAAAAGTGATTCGCCAGCAAGCGGAAACGTTTCTCCCCGGACTACAACGTTGATCCGACCCCAAGGTATGTCGGCACTGCCATAACGCTTTTCGATACGCTGAACGGCGGCCTCCAGCGCGGCTCGAGCTTTCTTCTCCTCGTCTTTCGAGCTGACATCTATGAGGTCCTTGCGATGGTAGGAGATGAATCGTGCGAACTCCGCCTCAGAGAACAGTTCACGATAAGCGAGAGCCCAGAAGTGAATGTATGTATAAGCTACGGAGTCCTTGCTGGAGCGCAGATCCCAACGGCTAATGGCTTCCAAGGCGTGCGCAATTGACGGTGGAGGAGTGGCGGATTGATAAGCCTGTTTTATGAGCGGAACGATTACTTCAGCAGGCATGATATAAGTATCAAAGCTTAGATCGAACATCTCGTCTAACGTGAACTTCTTGTTGGGAGGGCTTAGCACTTGAAAGAGACGCTCTCCGCGCGTGTTCAACGCTTCCTCGCCCGCATCTGCTTTGGGCGTCTTTTGCAGATAATAGGGAGCGGGCGCCAGCGGCTTTAACCCTGAGTTGCGCGTGCAGACCCAAGGTGGGTTATTGGTGTTTTGCAGAAAGCCTGAGGCTGGGTTAGTAACTTGTGGGTAATCCTCAAATGGCAAGTAAGGTCCCCATTCGGTTTCCTTTACCCAGCCTGGAACAGGCTTGGTCCAATCGAAACCGGGGGCACGCCGGGCCACGTTGCCGTTGTGAACCCAGTAAATGTTTTGCGTGTCGGAATAAAGCAGATTCCAGCGCGGCATCAATTGGCGAGCCAGTGCCGCTTTGAACTGCGTAAGATTGTGAGCCTTCATGACGCCATACAGACCGGTGGCATAGTTCACGCCCTCGAAATTGGGGAGTTTCACCGAATACGCATGATTTTTTTCCGGCTCGTATTTAACGATTGGGCCATGATGGGTGTAATAGAGCGGCAGCGTTACAGTTTCCATGCCACGCAATCCTTTGACATGGAACGTTTCCTGTTCCACACGTATCTCGCGCCATTGGCCTTCGTAAAGATACTGCAGAGGATTCTTCGGGTTCAGCCGTTCTATGTAAACGTCTGAGATGTTAGGCTCGTTCCACGTCGCAGACCAGGTAATATTATTGTTGAAACCGTCAAGAAACACCGGACTGCCGAACCAGCTGATACCGGCGACATCCAGCTTTCCCGGAACAATCAAATGCGCTTCATAGTTCTGAAAGCGGTTTGCCCATGGCATATGGGTATGTTCCACATGAATGATATGGCCATTCTGAGAACGCTCGGGCAAAATCGCCCACTGGTTGGAGCCGAAGTTCGGAAATTGGAACGTCTTCTCTTCGATCTTGATGAGAGCGTCGTGAATGCTATAGAAGCGCATGTAATCGCTGCGTTGTAATGCTTCGATGTCCTCTGCCGCGATCGGAGTGATCCAACTTGGAATGTGGTTTCGATGCTCAGCAATGTAGCCATTCACACCGCGTGCGAAGCCGTCGAGCATGCGATAAGTGTTTGGATCTATTTCTGCGCGGTGCTCTATTACACATTTCTTGGTGCGGAGAAGGCGCTGCAAATAATCTCCATCCCAGCGGTACTCATAAGGAATAAACTGCAGATATCCATCGCCAAGCGCATTGATCCCTTGCACCTCTGCCCGGCGGCCCTGCGCGTCGCGGTACTGCAGCATCATTTCTTCCAGATGATCTTCCGCCTGGGCGTATCCGTAGCCATAGAATGCCGCCTCGTCGTCATCTCCCACAATGTGCGGCACTCCGAAGTTGTCGCGGTAAATCGTGACATGCGCAGCTAATGGATCGGTGGCGCTGAAACCTGATGAAACGACCAGAGAGCAGAACCACAACTGAATAAAAAGTGTCTTTAACTGTTTCACCATGGCCGTTTGATTCTAAAATAGCTGGCGCTTGAATCTTACGCGAACCTTTTGTCGAAGGTCTATTGTGTTCAGTGGATTGAACGTCAAACTTGGCGAGCAACACATTACGCAGCAATTCAAATCACGCTTTCGCTAGTGTTGAGAATGACATGGCGTTGCCTAACGACGCTCATCTATCTGCCGTAACGGGATTGCGGCCCGGCTCACTAAGATTTCCCGCTCTCCTCATGCAGGCGATCAGTCACATCGCGCCTGCAGTGGGCCTGGTGTTGACGCTACAGTACATTACTTCGCTGGCCGGAGTCGCGTCTCCATTAGCGTATGCCATAGCCGTGCTCATAGTGTTAACCCTCGGCGTTTCGCTCAATCAGTTAGCAAAGCATCTTCCTTCGGCCGGCGGCTACTATACCTACATCAGCCGCACAGTTCATCCACGAGCCGGCTTTCTTACCGCTTGGCTTTATCTTCTTTACGACCCCGTGTGTACGGCTATCAACCTCGCGTTTATGGGCTATTTCCTCGAAAAGACAATGTCGAGCCAGTTCCGGATATGGCTTCCTTGGTGGCTGTTTTTTATCGTCGCAACACTGCTTTTGACATTGATTGTTTATCGGGGCATCACTCCATCAGCGAAAGCTGTCATTTTCCTTGGCAGTGCCGAGATCGCAATAGTGGTCGTATTATCGCTGTTCGGACTAGTTCATCCTGGTGCTGGTGGAATCAACTTCGCGCCTTACCTACCGACGCGAGCGCCGAGCATGCGAGGGCTATACCTTGCTATCGTCTTTTCCATCTTTTCGGTCGCTGGCTATGACGGCGTCGTGCCGCTCGCGGAAGAAAGCCACGATCCTCGCAAAACCCTGCCGCAAGCTATTACCGCTTCAATTCTCTGCACTGGTGCGTTCTACCTGTTCTGCTCGTGGGCGATGCTTATCGGCTGGGGGACTCACGACGTTGGCGGGTTCATCCAATCGATTGAGAATCCTTGCTTTGTCCTAGCGCGGCGCCTTTGGGGTAAAGGTTGGATTCTGATTCTTATCGCAGTCCTCAATTCGATTCTGGCGGTTTCCATTGCCTGCACTAATGCAGCGACACGCGTCTTCTTTGCGCTCGGTAGGGCGGGAGTCTTGCCGAGTTCGTTGAGCAAAGTGCATCCGCTTTACCTCACTCCGGTAAATGCTATCTGGCTTCAGACAGCAATTACCCTCGGAGTTGGTTTGGGTCTGGGCATCTTGTTTGGACCAGATGGAGAATTCTATCTCATGGGACTGGTCATCACGTTGTGTCTTGTGTTCATTTATGGAGCTAGCAACTATGGAGTCTATCGTTTCTACCGGGGAGAACGGCTATCTGAGTTCAGGATCTGGCCACATCTGATCTGTCCCGCAGTCTCGACAGTCGCTCTGATCTGGGTCGGCGTGGCCTCGCTTGTACCTTTGCCAAACGCGCCATTACGCTACGCCCCAGGTGTCATAGGCGTATGGTTGATCGCCGGATTGCTACTGCTCTGGTTCATGCATCGCAACGGGAAAGAAGACTGGCTTTTGCGGGCCGGCCAAGCGGCTCATGAGCAAATATCGGTGCCGAGTGAAACTGCTCCGCGCCTCTAGCCACCATCTACGGGAAAAACAACAATGAAGATCACGTCTGTTGAACTGTTTGTCTTGAAATCGCCGGGCCTTTATCGCAGTCCGGAAGGTTCGGAAGAACCGCCCGGCCCAACGTACATGGGAATAATGAAAGTCTCCACCGACGCCGGTATATGCGGCTACTCCGACATGGAGACGGTACCCATCGTTGCGAAAGCCGCCGTGGACGCACCGCGCTGGAGCGAACCCGGAATGGAATGCTTCGATGGGTTGGCGTCATTGCTGCTAGGTGAGAACCCGCTCGAAGTTGAGAGGCTTTGGTACAAGATGTACCGCGGCACTATCTACTATGGACGGCGCGGCGTGGTCATGCAAGCTATTTCCGCGATTGATATCGCTCTCTGGGACATCGCGGGAAAATTTTATCAGCAACCGGTTCACATTCTTTTGGGCGGCAAATGGCACCAGAAAATCCGTGCTTACGCGAGCACGCTTTTTCGGCCAACTCCCGCTGCAATGCGCGAAGCGGTAAAGGTTTATGTAGACGAGGGCTTTACGGCGGTGAAGTTCGGGTGGGGCGTTTTTGGACGTGATCGAGAACTCAACCTCAGCTTAGCCGAGGCTGCACGCAAAGAACTGGGCGATAAGCGCGACCTAATGATAGATTCCGGCTGGTTCGTGGAGAGGACCGCTAAAGAAGCCGTACAACTGGCAAATTCGTTGGAACAATTTCGTCCCTACTTTCTGGAGGAATTTCTGCATCCGGAAGACTATGCCGGTTACCGCCAACTTACGGAACGAAGCAATAGCCTCATCGCATGCGGAGAGCAGGAAGCGACTGAATGGGGCTTTCAGCGTTTAATCGAGCAAGGGGGCATAGACGTTCTTCAGCCGGACTTAACTCGCTGCGGAGGTTTTACCGTCGGACGCAAGATCGTTCATATGGCGGAGCGCGCCAACCGTCTGGTGATCCCGCACTCCTGGTGTTCCGATCTGCTAACTGCCGCTTCGCTGCACTTGAATGCCTTCCAGCGGCATGCGGTATTCGTCGAGTTCAACACTTCACAAGGTCCTCTCAGCCGCGAATTAGTAAGAAACCCGCTGCGACTTGAGGACGGGTATCTCAACGTGCCTGATGGCCCCGGCCTCGGTGTCGAGGTTTCAGAGGAGACTATTTCGAAATATCGGATCGCTTAATAGATAGCCCAAAATGTCACTTCGAATGGCTCCAGTTCCAAGCTGATTGGACCGTCTCCAGGCTTGAGACGAAGCGCGGGCAGCGGACGGAGCCGGATATTTTCATCGTCGCTAGCGGCGGTTGCATCGAGGTGAACACGGTGAGCCGTGAGCGGCTTGGGTAGGCCAGCGATGTTAAATGAAACGCTGGCGGGGTTCGGCGAATAATTCCAAAGAAGAACGTCGTAAGTGGCAAAGTCACTGTCAAACGCGGCGAGGCCGTGAACGGTATCCGTTGAAGAAGATAAATCGAGCCGTTGCCCTGTCAAACGTGCCAACAGCAGAAAAGTAAAATAGGCCGGCCGCACATGGTCTTGGAAATCGAAGAGGCCATCGTATTGGGGCGTGCGATTCCACCAGCGAGTCATTTCCACCGTTCCCTTTGGCGACATGAAACGCGCGAAGTTGTCTTGCGGAACGTGAAAGTCGCGTATGTGGTAATAGCAAGAGTAATTTAATCCGCCATCCTTCATTTGTAAAGCGGTCTCTGCGATAAAGCAGGGCTGAAAGCGAACATCGGTCGAAGGGTTGCTCAAAGACATGTTCCATTCATCCAAAAACGTTTCTGGATGCAAGCTTGGGAACTGCTGCAGCAAAACTTTCTTTGCTTCAATCGTGGCGCGGATTTTTAAAGGGTCGCTTGAGTAGATGTGCCATGAAATGAAATCAAGGGGCAAGTGCTTGGCCTCGACCGTTTTCAGGAGCGCGGGAAGAATGGGGGATTCTGGATTCGCTAGCGCAGGACCGCCAACTTTCGCCGCCGAGTCGGCCCGCCGAATCGCTTGCGAGGTGTGCTCGTAGTAACGTGCGTAGCCTTCGGGCGTAAACCGATAGGGACAACCGCCATTTTCGCCAATGTCCGGCTCATTGGCGATTTCCCAGTATTGGATGCTGGAGCCACGCTGCTTGTAGTGAAGCACCATGCTGTAAATCAGCCGTCCCCATGCCCCGTAGTCATTTGGATCTGTCACCGTATCGTCGATCTTGGGGAACAGGAGCTTCGGCTTAATAGCGATGCACATGAGCGGTGTCGCGCCGGTTTTGAGAATCGTATCAACCGCCCGATCTAACTTGCTCCAGTCGTACTTGTCCGCAGCCGGAAGCACATCAAAATATTCCTGGATGAACAGGCGTATAACTTTGGGCCGTAGTGCTCTGATTTCCGGAATTCGATTGTCAAATATTGGCTCGGGAGCCAAGCCGCCTTGTCCCAACGCAAATTGCTCAATATTGAGCGGGCCTAGCTCTTTCGCTAGATCGAGCCGGACCTCTGTTACCTGCTGAGTGAAGGCGATCATTGCCGGCGACAACAATAGAAAGACAGCTCTTAACATCGCGGATTTATGGGCTTTCGAGCAATAGGTTAGCAGCAGAACTTAGCTCCTCCAATGCTACTGACGAGCTTAGTTCAGGTAGTGTTCAGCAGGTTGCATAGATCCTTTTGTGAAAGCTCCCCAAATCCCGGCAGGGTTCTTATAATGCTAAAAGCGTGGCGAATCCATGGAACGTCTTAAAGGCAAAATAGCGGTCGTAACGGGAGGGGCAAACGGCATTGGCGGAGCTATTTCTGCTATGTTCGCCGAAGAGGGAGCATCGGTGCTTGTGGCTGACTTAGAACGTGGGGCGGGAGAAGCCTTGGTTCAGACGATATGTGGAAAAGGAGGCTTGGCTAAGTTTTGTCAGTGCGATGTATCGAACCAGGAAGAAGTCGCTCAAGCCATTCGTCTCACGGCCGCGTGGAATGGCCGGGTCGACATTCTATGTAATAACGCAGCCTACATGGGTCCGTTTCATGCGGTGCTGGAATCAACCGCCCTGGAGTGGGACCGCTGTATCCAGGTCGCTTTGTTGGGAACGCATTATTTTACGCGTGAAGCGCTGCCCTATATGATTCAGCAAAAGAACGGCTCGATCATAAACATAGTTTCTATTCAAGCCATGGTTGGCTGCATGACTTCGGTCTCTTATACCGCAACCAAGGCTGCCCTGCTGGGTTATACGTTGAGCGCGGGATACGATTACGGGCCGCATAATATCCGCGTAAACTCGCTCTGTCCGGGTCCCATACAAACACGGATTTCGCCGAAGCCTGGAGACCCGCACTACCAATGGCAATGCGATCAAACCATGCTCGGAAGAGTCGGCTATCCGAAAGAGATTGCCTGCGCTGCGACGTTTCTGGCGTCGGACGAAGCATCTTATATTACGGGAGTGACGCTGCCGGTAGACGGCGGCTGGACGGCGAAGTAACAAGTCGTTTTCGATTCGCAGTGTTCAGAATGCCGTACGATTGTGCGGCGGCTCCGGAAACACATCGCACCACAGTATTGACATAACGCCGTATTCGGTTTATCTTTGACTAATAAAATTAACCGGCTCCGGGAGGGTCCGCATGAACGCAGATTCCAAACCACTGGTTCCCGCGCTTGATCGCGGCCTCGCTATTCTTGAGGTTTTGGCCCGATCTAGAAGCGGTCTCACGCTTTCACAACTGACTCGCTCGCTTGGGCTGCCCAAGAGTTCTGTTTACTGCCTGTTGCGAACTTTTGAGGCTTCCGGGTACCTTGACCGGAGCGACCGCAAATATCGAGTCAGCTTGCGAATCTGCGATCTCGCGCGGCATGCCTTGAACGGCATCGCTTTGCGCGAATACGCACGGCCCTTCCTAAAGAGACTTTCCGAGAGCACCCGCCTGACAGTGCATCTCGCCGTTATGGAACAAAGCTCGTGTGTATTGATTGAAAAGATTACGCCACTGGGCGTTAATCGAACTGCGACCTGGGTTGGCAAGCAGCTTGGTTTGCACTGCACAGCGATCGGAAAATCGTTTGCAGCCCACCTAGACGATGCCAGGGTAGATCGAATGATCAGCGAACAGGGGATGATGCGCTACAACGATAACACGATTTGTTCGCCTCGGAAGTTTAAGCAGGAACTTGAGGATATCCGACGGCGGGGATATGCACTAGATGACGAAGAGGAAGAGATTGGCGTCCGTTGCATTGGAGCCGGCATTTTGAACAATGCGGGTGAACCACTAGCGGCATTGAGCGTGGTCGGAACGACCGCCCAGATTTATGGCGACAGTTTGCCGCGTCTGACAAGCCAAGTGATCGGTGCTGCCCGAGGAATCGGAGCTATCGTTAACCTGGAGCACGGTTGGGAGCCGCGCGCGAGAGCCGTTTAAGATTTTTTTCTTTAGAAAGTAAATTTCGCTCCTATTTGAATCTGGCGTGAAGTCGTGGTTGTCGAACTGATCGAGCCGGCAGAAGGCGTGTTCACGTAGGGATTGGGACTCGCGAAATTCGGATGATTCGCCGCGTTAAACATTTCGCCGCGAAGCTGGATGTTGCGATGTTCGCCTAGCTGAATATTTTTCATCAGAGCAAAATCCAGATCGATCAGGTTAGGCCCACGAATGATTCCCTTTCCTGCGTTCCCAAACTCGCCCAGCGGTGCAAGTTCAAACGCGGCAGGATTAAACCATTGAGCCGGGTCGTGGTTTCCAGCAATGAAAATCGGCACGTTGGGAACCACGTTGGGACGGTCTGCGTAGGTGAGCGTTTGACTGTTATCGCCCGAGACAAGAGGTGTTACAGGGAATCCGCCCTGGTAAGTAAATATGCCGGAGAACTGCCAACCGCCAATGATCTTCTTTGTGAGTGAGTTGCTGCCCAGCGAAGGAACGTTATAAACTACGCTCTCCACCAAGCGCTGCCCGAAATCGGACGCCGAAGGCCCATAATCGCAGTGGAAGCAATATTGGTTTTGAAAACCAGGATCTCCGGGCGCGTCGGCCGCGTCGCCTTGTGAAATGTTATCCAGATTTTTCGACCAAGTGAATGCGGTAATCGTCGATAATCCGTGAGAGAGCCGCTTCTCTGCTTTAACAAGAAGAGCGTTATAGTTTCCGTACTCGATGTTCGTAAGGTAAGTGATGTAACTGAACTGCGGATAGGGAAGCACGAAAGTGCCGTGTTGCAACGGGGAATCGAGGTTGCGAAAAGTCGCGAACTTGGTGTTCTTTTGCCAGTTGTAATCGGCTTCAACGACAAAGGTTGAGCCAAACTGACGCTCAATGCCAAACGACGCCTGCTGCTGATATCCATTTTTCAAATGCTCATCGAAGGCTTCGATGGAGGGCGCTGGGGGATTGGCGCCGGAGTTAGGCGCAAATACGTTCTGAATGGGAATCATAGGTACGCTGGTCAGCGAGCTTGAAAAGAAATAGAACGGGAAAGACGAAAAGGGTGGGTTTGTGCGCGTTCCTTCGGTGTTGTTCTCTTGCAGCACATCGTAAAAGATGCCATAGCCGCCGCGAATCACCGTATCTCGACGGCTCCCCAAAGAATAGGCGAAGCCAAATCGCGGCGCATAGTTGTTCCAATCAGAGCTGACGTTGGCGGTTCGGCTGACGCCGTTCCTACCGGCGACAATCAACTGTCCAGTGTTAACGTCAAAATTCGAAAGACGGTCATACTTCTCATAAAATGGCGCGTCATATTCCCATCGAACGCCCAAGTTGAGCGTTAGATTCGAATTCACCCGCCATTGATCGTTGAAGTACCAGCGGGCATTGCTGCGGAACATGTATCCGCCGCTGTCGCCAGATTGCACCTGCGCGGAAACTGGATAACCGAGTAGAAAATCCGCAAAAGCGCTACCGGAACCACCTGGGTTATTGGGATCAGAAGTTATGGTTCCATCGAAGTTAAACTGCCCTTGCGGGAAACTCGGCGCAGCATTCATGAAGACCTGCCAGCGGTCGAATTCTGCCCCAAACGTTAGCGAGTGACTGCCGGCGATTTTTGCGAGTTTGCCGGAATACCCATACTGATTATCTGCTCGAAATTCGGGATCATAGGGATTTTCGCCGGGATTCGAGATGCCATTGATACCAGTGTTAAAAGGCTCGCTTCCTAAAACACCTTGAATTCCTAGTTTCGAATTGACATCGTCGCCGAGGGTCTTTGGCAAGAGATTGAAGAACTGCCGGAAAAACGAGACTCTGAGAGTTAAAACAGTTGTCGGGTTAAATGTGTGATCGTCTCCCACTACAACATCTCGCGTGTTAATCACGTCGTTATCGCCAAAACCCGTCAGAGCCCCGGAATTGAACGTTCCTTTGGCCAATGAAAGTGTCGAATTGTTAAAACTAAACCTGCCGAAAATCGAATCTTGCGGACGCGAATAATCTACTCGTATGTTGAATTGATTTCGGCTAATGCGATCCACGTCATTGGCGGCATAATTGTTGATCAGGCCAGTAGAGGTTGGCACTGGAAACAGGTTTTGTATGTAATAAGAACTCACCGGACTGATAAGTGACGTGGGAACAATGTTTCCCGCAAATTGCCCACGCGAATACCCGTTCGCGCACGAAGCGCACACCGCAGTCGTAAATGGGTCGTAAATATTTTGGCCAATCTCCGTAAAATTGCCTTGTCGCTGCAGAACAGTAGGGACTGTGCCAAAGAACGTCTCCCCAACCCGTTCAATTGTTCCCTCGTAGTTGCCGAAATAGAATAGTTTGTCCTTTAGGACAGGACCTCCTACGGTCGCTCCAAATTGGTTCTTGCGAAGTTCGGGAATCGGCAACCCGGGATTGTCAAAGTAGTTCTTGGCGTCAAAATTGTTGTTCCGAAGAAACTCATAGGCGGACCCATGAAGCGTGTTCGTGCCGTTCTTTGTGACCAGCATGATCTGGGCACCTGGACTTGTACCGAGCTCCGCGGAATACGGGGTAGTTTCAATTTTGAATTCCTGGACGGCGTCGATCGAAGGCACGTAAGATCCGTTAATAAGGTAAGATTTGATATCGGCGCCGTCTAACGAAAAAGCGTTGCGGTCTTCACCCGCGCTACCGGAAATAACAGAGCCGGCATCGTCGGTGAGCGCACTGTTGTAGAAAGAACTTTTTCCGTAAGTACCGGTTCCCGGACTCAACAGAGCCAACTGTAGATAATTTCTGTCATTCAAGGGCAATTGACTCATCATGACGGGGCCAATCACCTGACCTACAGTTGCATCCGAAGTGGCCATCAAAGGCGGTGCAGTATTGACGGAGACGCTCTCTGCTACATCTCCAACCTCCAGTCGCAGGTCGATTCGTGCTGCCTGCGCCACATCCAACTCAAACGGCGGTCGAATTGCCTTTTTAAACCCTTTTGCTTCCGCAGTGACCGAGTACTGATCTGGAATCAGATCGCCAACGGTATAGCTGCCGGCTGAATTTGTGGCCGTGGTCCTGACGACTCCGGTTCTCGCGGCTATGACTTGAACTGCCACTTGCGGGACCGAGGCGCCGCTAGAGTCGGTAATCGTGCCGGAGATGGAGGCACGCTCCTGTGCAGAAGCGGTACAAGCCGATATCAGTACAAACAATGCGACTGGAGATAAATACACTTTGTAAAGCCTCATGCGTCACCTCGGTTTCTTGATGTGAAATGCGGCAGACTCTACGTAGCTGTCGGCTTTCAACTGCTTACTAGCAGAATAGAGCGCTGAGGTAATCAGGGAGAAGTGAGTTGAAGATGATCCACTGTTGATCGTTCAGTGGGCTGATCAAAAATATCTCGGTTGCGACTAGTTAAGCGTTAGGGGTTATAAGCGGCTCGCCAAAGACGATCCGGTCGCAAGGATAAATTTCCCGCAGTTCTACGCGAACCTCGCCGGGTAGATACGCTTTCCCGCCACGGACGGTCATGATTGGTTCGATGAGGTGGTCGCCGATACGAACTTTTTGATCGGCATCCCGAAACTCAAACGATCCTTCCCGCAGGCGGAATTGAAACAAGTCCGCAATCGCGCCGGGCCTGAGGGTACCCAGATCCCCGAATCGATCAAGTGCCCGCGCCGGAGCAATTGTTGTCTTGCGGATGACGTCGTCAAGACTCATCCCTAAACAGAGGAATTTCGACATGACGCTCGGCATCGTTACGCTCCATGGTGGATCGACTGAGTAACGATGCAGATCAGTGCTGATGGTGTCTGGCAAGAAATGGTTTTCGAACCCTCGCTGTGCGGTATCCCACGAGAAGCTGCCGCAGCCGTGTCCAATATCGAAGAGCACTCCCCGTTCCCTGGCCATCTGCACTTGCGGAATAAATTGATCGGGATTACCCGCTAACATCCCGTTGCTGCGCCCATGAAAACAATGCGTCAAAATGTCGCCCGGGCGCAAGCGGTCCAGGATGTAACGTTCGTTGGCGCCGGCACTGATATGCACCATCAACGGAACTCGCGCATTGCGAGCCGCCTCGAGAGCCAAATCAAAAGCCTGGTCGCCATGAGTCCCCGTCATACTTCCGATTCGCACCTTTACGCCCACGGCAATGTCGCGATTCTCCTCGATCACCATGCCCGTTTCGATGGGTCGTGCGTATCGGAGGTCTAGCAGTTCTTCGGCAAAAGGGGAATGCAGACCGAGGAACGAGACATGCACGAAGGCGAGAATGCGCGTACGGCTCATGTCGATGCCAGTTTTCCGGAAGTTGAGGAAATTCGCAAAGCCAGCGGTGCCAGCATCCACAGCAGTGGTCACACCATGGTTGAGACCGATATCCGCGTTAATTCCATACAGGCCAGCCTCGTACCAGTGCCCGTGTAGGTCGATCAAACCTGGACAGACAAAAGTTCCATCAGCGTCGCGTATGTCCAGACAAGCAGTGGCGTCAAGTTCCGAGCCGATCGCGGCGATCCGTCCATTACGTATTCCTATGTCTGCCTTCTGGTCCAGCCCCTGTCCGGGATCTAACACTTGCCCGTTCTTGATAAGTAAATCGAATGCGGCCACAGTTTTTACCCGTTATGCGATTTCAAGCCGTTCGATGGTCGCACCTTCGGCAGCTCGATAGAAGGCGGCAATCACCCGCAAAGCCCTCGTGCTCTCTTCAACCGTCGGCTGTGGGTCGCGGTTTTCGCTTATCGCCGCGCATAGCTCGTCAATTTCCCCGCGGAGACCGACTAGCACCTTTTCCACATGAGGCTCTGCCTTATAAGTTTCTTGATAAACAATGCCATTTCCGGTGCGATGTTCATACCCC
Organism: Bryobacterales bacterium; assembly: GCA_963749105.1. Taxonomy (GTDB): domain Bacteria; phylum Acidobacteriota; class Terriglobia; order Bryobacterales; family Bryobacteraceae; genus Bog-105. The sequence continues at coordinate 357,789 of CAVVLT010000028.1, forward strand.
TGCCAAGTGTGAACGACCAAACTGCCGCGCGTGCCGATTACCTCCAAATCGCAAATTAAAGGGTGTGGCTCCGCCAGCATTCCAAAAGTGAGTTGAGCGCATTTGCCGGAAGCAAATCCGAGCGACATCTGCGCACTATCTTCAATACTCAGGCCCCAAAAAGCATTTCTCGTAAATCCCGCCACGGAAATAGGAACTTCATTTGCAAACCACAGCACGCGATCCACCAAGTGAATCCCTGAAGACAAGACGGTGCCTCCGCCGGCAGACTCGCGTTTGAGATACCAGGCCGGCGAATTCAGAAATCCAAAGTTCTCAAGGATAGAGTCGCGAATCATTACGATTTCGCCAATCGCACCTTCGTCGACCAGCCGTTTAGCTTCCTTGATTTCCGGATAGAAGCGATGGGTCATGCCGACGAAGAGATACTTGCCGCGTTGCCGAGCAAGCGTCATCATCTCCTCTGCATCGCCTACACTCGTAGCAATTGGTTTTTCCAACAACACATGTTTGCCTGCGTTGATGGCATCCAGACAGACGCTGCGATGTAAATACGTCGGAACACAGACGCTCACCAGATCCACATCGCCGCCCAACAGGTCGCGGTAGTCGGCAAAACGTCTCACCGAAGCAGGTATCTGTCGCAAAAGATCGGGGTTAATCTCTGCTACAGCTTCGACATGAATACCGGCCTGTTGATAGGCGCGCAAATGCAGTTGTCCCGCATAACCGAACCCGATCACCGCCGCACATAAGCCGCTCACTATTGCCAATATACGCAGCGGCTTTGTATCCTTGTCAAGAACTATGTCCATCATGACTGTGCGGGGCCCGATCGATTCTTCTGAGATCGGATACACGTTGTGCCATGAGCATTTGCTCTGCGATCTTTGGAAAATAGTGCAAAGTTACGACGGGATCTTAGATGACGAGCTCTTAGCAATCCGCGAGTTAGGGGCTTATCGAGAAGCCGGCGGGAGTACCGTCATTGATGTGACCAGTGGCGGACTCGGCCGCAATCCGCTAGCGTTGCGGCGTATATCGGAGGCAACGAACCTCAACATTATTTTGGGAGCGGCCTGGTACCGCGAAGGCGTTTATCCCAATCTTGTTTATGAGCTTGATAGCACAGCGCTGGCTGATTGCATCGTGGACGAAATAATTAAGGGTGTAGATGGAACTGACGTTCGGGCAGGAGTTATAGGCGAAATCGGTACGGAACGGAGGTTTATCACCCCTGCTCAGGAGCGTGTTTTTCGCGCTTCCGCGCGCGCCCATCTGAGGACAGGAGTCGCCATTGTCACACACACGACGCATTTCGGTGAACTTGCGCTGGAACAAATCGCGTTGTTGCGGGAAGAGGGTGTTAAACCGTCCGGCATCGTGATCAGTCACTTGGGCGACCGTATGAATCAGGGCCACCTACTCGACATCGCGCGCACTGGCGTTTATCTTGGCATCGACAATATTGGTTATTCAGGAGATGGCTACCCCTCGGATGGAGTGCGCGCTGCTAACGTTAAGATGCTCATCGAGGAAGGCCACCTGACACAGATTATGTTGAGTGGGGACGTTTGCATGAAGAGTCATCTTCACGCCTACGGGGGCAAAGGGTACGATCATGTTCCATTGCGTTTTCTTCCGTTGCTGAGCAAATTGGAAGTCACTTCCGAACAAGTGCACGCTATGACGGTTACGAACCCTGGCCGCGCCTTTAACATCAATAGCGACGGAGCCCAGTGACTCAATGCACATTTACGAACAATTCGGAGTTCGCCGGATCATCAACGCACGAAGTTTCAGCACCAAAGCGGGTGGCGCGCCTTTACCGCCTGAAGTGGTTGAAGCCATGCGGCAGGCGGCCGATTCCTGCGTGCGCATGGATGAACTGCAAGAGGCGGCCAGTCGAGTCATCGCGGATGTTACCGGCGCTCAAGCAGGAATTGTAACGAGTGGCGCCTCGGCGGCGTTAACCCTGGCGGCGGCCGCCTGTATCGCTGGACTTGACGTTGATCGCATGAATCGTCTTCCCCACACTTCCGGCATGCCGTGCGAGATCGTAGTTCACCGCAGTCATCGAAACGATTACGATCACGCTCTGCGTACGGCCGGAGCTCGTTTCGTTGAAGTTGGCTTTAGTTATTGCACCTTCCCTTATGAGGTTCGAAAGGCGATCACCGCGAACACGGTGGCTTTGTTTTTTCAAGCGGGCGGAGACGGACAGGTGATGCCGCTGCGGGAGTTCGCTGAGATCGGTAAACAATTTGGCAAACCCACAATCGTCGATGCGGCAGCCGAATTGCCGCCCGAAGAAAATTTGCGACACTACATCGCAGCTGGAGCGGATCTGGTTGCATTCAGTGGAGGGAAACATCTTCGCGGCCCGCAATCCACCGGCATTCTTTGCGGACGAGCCGACTTAATCTTTTCCGCAGCTTTGCAGCACCAAGATATGGACGTGTTTTCGCAATCTTGGCCTTTGCGCGAGCACATCGGCCAAGGGCGTTTGGCAGGTCCACCACATCATGGCATCGGGCGAGGGTTCAAAGTCGGAAAGGAAGAGATTATCGGCCTGCTTACGGCATTGCGAAATTATTCCAAACGCGATTTCGCCACCGAGTTGAGCACTTGGAAGTCCGATATGGAGTTGATCGTGGCTGGGCTCGAGCATATTCCGGGCGTCTACGCCGATCTACTGTTCCCGCAACCAGGAGGGCGGAAAATACCTCACGCCGTGCTCTTGATCGACGCTACTGTCCGCGGGCTTAGTGCCAACCAAGCAATAATAGCCCTGCAAGACGGCGACCCATCGATTTTTGTCTTCGAGCGATTTGGCGATGACGGGAGAATCGTCATCATGCCGGAATCGTTACGACCGGGAGAAGCGGAAATGATAGTTCGACGTTTGCGAGAGATCTTCGATAAAAATCATTGAGCTATGAAACTTAGCAAAGAGGCTAACGATGTCCGAATAGTCCAGACTCTGACCGCTGCGGAACGACTTTCGATTCAAGCTTGGGGTGAAGAGCAAGGCGCCTTCGGCCTAGTGTGGCGTCCGGTGCAGATGCATGTGCTGCGTTACGTCGACGGAGAACTTGTTGCCAAAGCTGGCATTGTAGAGCACCGGCTCGCATCGAATGTTGAGGACGAGTTGCGCCTGGGCGGCGTTGGGGGTGTTATTACCAACCCCTCAGCTCGCGGACAAGGACACGCGACAGCCGTCATGAATCACGTCAGACATCACTTGTGCGAACGACTGAAAGTCAATTTCGGAATGCTGTTCTGTCGAGAGACGCTCATTCCGTTTTACAAAGCGCTCGGCTGGGAAATCCTGGAGGAACCCCTCACTTTTCAACAACCGAGCCGATCCGTCTTGTGCCCGTTTCCCGCCATGATCTTGCGGTGTGTCAGTGCGCCGTGGCCTAAAGGCGCGGTGAACCTGAATAGCGAGCCCTGGTAGTCGGCACGTTCGTCCAGATCACTGAACAAAAAGAAAAAGCTGTCTTGACGACATCAGTCCCGCACCTTACGCTGAAACCTATTCCCTCAAGCAACTATCCAAATGAGACCTATGAAGATCCGGGCAATTGAAACCATTCCGGTTAGTGTTCCTATCCGCCCGGAATTCGTAATCCAAGGAAGCCTCGGCATTCACTCAGAATCGCCGTTCGTCATTCTCCGCGTCCGTACCGATGAAGGGATTACTGGTCTGGGCGAGGTGTCTTGCACTCCGGTTTGGAGTGGTGAAGACTCCGTGACTGCCGTTCACATGATCCATGACTTTCTTGAACCGGCTATTGTCGGCGAAGATCCGCGGGACATAGAGCTTCTTACCGCCAGAATGCGCCGCGCTGTGGCCGGGCATCCCTTCACAAAGTCCGGTATTGAGATCGCCCTCTGGGATATTCTTGGCAAGTCATGCGGCCTGCCCATATTCCGGTTGCTGGGCGGCGCGGTCCGCGAAACTATTCCCATCAAAATGTCCGTCTCCGGAGTCGGACCCGAAAGGGCGGCGGAAATCGCAGGTTGGGCCATGGCCAAAGGTCTTAAGACTCTCAAGGTGAAGGTTGGGATGGAACCAGAGTCGGATGTTCAGCGAGTCAAAGCGGTTCGCGCTGCCATCGGTCCCGCCATTCGCTTAGGTATCGATGCAAATGGCGGCTGGTCGGTGCGCGCGGCGATCCGCACAATCCGCCGAATGGTGGAAGAATCGGATATCTATTTTGCGGAGCAGCCGGTTGCTCCGCTCGATCTGCAATGGCTCGTCGACGTCCGCAAGAATGTCCCCATTCCGGTGATGGCCGACGAGAGTTGCTACACACTGCAGGATGCGATGGCGATTGCAAGAGCGAGCGCAGCGGATGTTCTCTCGACCTATGTGGGCAAGGGCGGTGGCATTGGCCCTGCGCGAAAAATTGCCGCCGTTGCCGAGGCGGCCGGTCTGACTTGTACGGTGGGAAGCAATCTGGAATTGGGTGTGGCGAGTGCGGCGATGGCCCATCTTGCGGCAGCCACTACGGGTATCGGAGCAGAGGAATTCCCCTGCGATATTCTCGGCCCTTTGGGCTATAAGCACGATCTCCTTGCCAAGCCGATCGAGTTTCGCGACGGCGCTGTGCGCGTGCCAGACGGCCCGGGCCTCGGTGTAGAACTCGATGAAGCTATGCTTACGCGCTTTCGCGTTTGAACACTGTAATCCGGGGCGAATATGAAATCACTCATCGCTTATGTCAGTGACGAAATGTATGTCGCCTTGCCCGATGTCCTCGCCGAATTCGAACCTGTCAGTGGCGGCGAGATCATAGTGCTTCGCTCTTCTCCGCGGGGCGCCTTTTATGCGGAAATGCGGCCATGCAAATATCGCATGGTCCTCGCCAAGGACGGGTATGGCTCGAAAACAGTTGTCGCCGATCTCGGAACAGACACACCTTTTCAGGTCCGCCTTCTCTCTGATGGCTTACTCGGCTACATGTGGCCCAAGTGGGTTCGCGGCGGCGAGGTTGCGGAATTCCGCGTTCATAGCATAGAACCCTATCAACTCTCGCTCTGGCGCTACGGTCTGCGCCGTGAGTTGATCCAAGTTGTCACCTGGATGGACGAACACGGCCCACAGGCAAACAGGCAGATCCTTCCCGATTGCGATTTCACTCAAACAGGTGTCGCTTGGAACAAGGAAGGCTACGTCGCTCCTCCGACTCTTCCCGCACCGGAGCGCAGTGGTCTTTATTATCTTTGGGCACGAACGCCAAGCGGTCGAGCTTTTTCATTCCCCTGGATCGTTGCGCCAAGAAAGCCCTTTGCACGCATTGCCGTCCTCGCTTCAACAAACACCTGGAACGCCTATAACAACTTCGGCGGAAGAAGCAATTACGTCAATGCCGACCAACTGCCCAAGACGCCGGTCATCAACTCACGCCAGGACCTGCAGCGCTATCAAAACGCTGCTCCGTTCGCAACTTGGCTACCGAAGGACGCGGATTATCGGCCACTGTCCTTTGACCGGCCCGAACCCAACAACCACCTCCTGGATGAAGGCGAGCCCACCGATCCAGTCCAAGGTAGAACACAATGCGGGCAGGCACCCGGTGAGTGGCGCCTATACGCTTGGCTGGAGAGAGAAGGTTTCGATTACGATCTTTACGCCGAGGCTCATCTTCACGACGGCTCCCTTCCCATCGATTCCTATAGCGTGCTTATCGCGGCCGTGCACCCAGAATACTGGAGCCGCGAAATGTACATGACGGTGAAGAATTGGGTATTCCAGCGGGGTGGGCGTTTCATGTACTTGGGCGGTAACGGTCTGAACTGCGAAGTCACTTTCGGCGCGGACGGCGCCATGCAGTGCCTCTCTCATCTGCATAGCGAGCACGGCGAAATGGGCGGCCAATTGGAAGACGGTTCCGTCCAGTACGACAGCCGCATGCACCGCACTTTTGAATCCGAGGCGAATCTCCTCGGCGTGGTGTGCTCGGAAACAGGTATCATGACAGCGGCGCCTTATCGCACAATCGATGCATCCCACTGGGCTTTTGCTGGGACAGGTCTGCGTAACGGCGATCTGTTTGGACACAAGACGCTGCACGAACGTATTCCCGGTGGTGCTTCCGGACACGAGACCGATAAGCGCAGCACCTTCTCGCCTCCAGGAACCACCCTCTTGGCAAAGGGTACGAACCCGGATCACGGCGGATCTGAAATGGTCATTCACGAAACCGATCATTCGGGCGCCGTTTTCTCTGTCGGGTCGATAACCTGGGTTTCGGCATTGTTGGTGGATGATTCCATATCGAGAATCACGCTCAATGTTCTTCGCCGCTTGCTGTCGTCATGAGGAACCTGATGGTTGAAAAAGCCCGATCGCCTTTCATTACGGCGGAGTGGCAACTAATCGCTTTCCTATGGGCCTGTTACGTCTTGAATCAAGCCGACAGGCAAGTCGTTTACACTCTCTTCCCCGCGCTTCAGCAAACCTTCGGCTTCAGTGATGTGGTTCTAGGGCTCAACGGCGCATTGTTCTTGTGGGTGTTCGGCGCGTTTTCTCCAATTGCTGGCATCTTAGGCGATCGCTTCTCTAAAACGAAACTGCTGCTGGCAAGTCTGGTTGTCTGGAGTTCTCTTACCGTACTTTCCGGCCTGTCGCCAAACGGTCAGTTTTTGTTAGTATGCCGGGCGCTTCTGGGAGTCTCGGAATCGTTTTTTATGCCCGCCGGTTACGCTCTCATCGCGGCGGCGCATGGTCCGTCCACTCGCTCTCGTGCTATCGCCATTTTCGGGACCAGTCAACTCATCGGTGTCGCTATAGGCGGTTCTGTCAGTGCGTTCATCGCCCAGCAATTCAATTGGCGAGCGTCATTCTGGCTGCTCGGCTGCATTGGAATTCTTCTCGCCCTGCCGCTAAGCCGGTTCTTCAACCGCATGCCCGAGGCGTTCGCCAGAACCGAGCGCGGTCCCAAAGCGGACTTGATCAGCTTCCTGAGGCTTTTCAAAATCCCAACGCTGCGCATCATCACTTTCGCCATCGCCGTCGCAACTTTCGGTTTGTTTTTGGTTTATACCTGGCTACCTACGTTCTTGTATGACAAGTTCCAGATCGGCCTCGCGCGAGCCGGCTTCGAGGCCAGCGTTTATCCGCAAGTGGGAACCGGATGTGGACTGCTGGTCGGCGGTTGGCTGGCCGATCGGTTTAATTCGCAGTGCAGAGCGTCTCGATTTTGGGTGATCTTCGCTGCTCTTCTCTGCGGAGCTCCTTGTATGTTCCTGCTCGGTTGGACGCGCACGTTGGCCACCGCCCGTTTGGCGGCTATGGCAGTTGGATTCTTCGCCGGCTTTATAACCGGGAACCAAGCTGCGGCAACGTTCGATGTGGTGCCCCGAAGTTTGCGAGCTTCCGCCATCGGCGTGCTAAACCTGGTCGCAGCTTTCGTCTCCGGCTTCGCGCCGTTTCTAGGTGGAGTCGCTCGCAGCACTGTGGGCGTCAACCGCTTGATGAGTTATACGGCTGCAACTTACGCGTTTGCAGGTTTAGTTCTGCTGTACGGAATTTTAGGGCACTTTGAAAAGGACAAAATCGATGATTGACGTTCACAGTCACTACTTCGCTTACCCGGGACACTTCACCGATAGCTTTCGCGATCAGGCAAAGCGCGCGCGTGGGGATGGGAAAGAGGTCGACCTCACTGTTCGTTGGGAAGACTATGCGGCGACGGCCGCGCATTGCGAGAAGACGATCGTGTTTGGAGGCAAGGCAAAGCTGTCGGGCCTTTGGGTACCGGATGATGAGGTCGCCGCCTATGTAAATGCCCACCCGGACAAACTCATCGGGTTTCTTTCGTTGGACCCAACACAGGTTGGTTGGCAAGATGAATTGGAACACGGGCATCGAGACCTCAAAATGAAAGGCATCAAGTTGATGCCGATGTACGCTGGCTTTTATCCCAACGGCCGTGAATTTGACCTAATCTGGGAATACGCCACGAGACATGGGCTACCTGTCTTGTTGCACACTGGCACGACGTTCATAAGACAAGCGCCCCTCGATTGCACTGTACCCCGCCTGCTCGACGATGTGGCCACACGCTTTCCCGACGTGAGGATCATCATGGCTCATTTGTCGCACCCCTACGAAGGCGAGTGTGTGGTGACGATCCGCAAACATCCTAACGTTTACGCCGATTGCTCGGCACTGCATTACCGGCCATTTCAGTATTATCATTCGCTGATGCTGCTGCAAGAATACGGCGTCTGGCATAAACTTTTGTTCGGTACCGATTATCCGTTCACCACGGTGGTGGCAACTCTTGATGGGATGCGCAAGCTGAACAATATGCTTGAAGGTACTGCGCTTCCACGTCTCAACACTGACAAAATGGAGCAGATGTTCGAGCGCGACACACTGAACCTGCTTGGCATCGGATGAACTGCGCCTAACTTGGGTACGTGCTATCTCGCACAATCCTGATGCGGTGGTCAGTGAACTTAAAGTGGCCTCCTGGGAATTCCACCTTGGGCATGTGACACACTACACAACCTTGTTGCGCGATCTTACATACTTTGGCAGAAGGCGCGGCGTTTGCGCCATGGCAATCGCGGCATTTCGTGTCATAGTATGCGGAGTCTATCTCAGTTGGAGCATGGGGATCATGGCACCCCAGGCAGCCGATGCGCCTATCACCAATAGAGGAGTTGTAGCATTTGCTGGTGGCTAACCGGTACGGTTGCAGGCGCACATTGTTGATATCGTGTGGTCCGTTTGCCTGTACGTCCTGCCAGGTTCGGTGGCACGTGCCGCAGAAATCCGAAAGTTCGTCGTTACTCATGACCGATAACTTGGCTGGCACAAGCGCCCGTGAACCCGAAGCAAAGGAGCGTGCGTGTTGCTTTGAATCTTCATGACAATGCGCACAGCGGACACCTGGCAGGGAGCCAGTCGTATGGCAGCCGAAACAGCGAGCCTGTTCCAGTTTGTCTACCCGGCGTCCTGCCGCCAATTCCAAATTGAACTGCGCGGGATTGCGATGACCGATGGTTATGTCCAAACCATCGATGGCTGAGTAAAAGCTCACCTGGCTCTCGTATAGCGCGCCGCGATACTCATAGAGATAAGTTTGTCCCATTGAGCCCGCACCGAAAGCCCACAAGAGATCCGCCGCCAGGGTTTTGCCTCGCGCCGATACGGAGTACTTCATCCGTCCACCTTCACGCGCGATCACGTATAAGTAAACCCCACTGGAAACTTTCAGTAAGGGATGTTTGTCGAGTATTTCAGCATCGCTGGCGGGCGTTGCCGCACGGGCCATTGCTGTCAACGCTTGGCTCTTACTCTCTGCCGCGTGACATTTTTCGCAGGCAAGATCTTGCGCAAAAGCTGCGGTAGCAGACACCAAGATCAGAGCGGCCACTTGCATTGCTTAAGGCATCAGTGTACTATTTTGATCCTATGTTATCCGCAAACCTTGTAAATCAATTTGTGCGCGATGGATTTTGCTCAGCACCCGGCATATTGTCAAAGAGCGAATTGGGCGATCTCCTCGCCGATCTGGAGTCGATTTGCGCCGGCACATCAGTGGCTAGGCACGATGCCACACGCCTGGAAATGGAACCCAATCAGGCCCCTGAAGGCACGCGTATCCGGCGGATCTACGAACCCTGTACCCACTATCCTCGATTTCGAGACTTATCGGAGTCGGGGGCTTTGTTAGATAGCCTGACGCAGCTACTCGGACAGAATCTTGTCTTCCACTACAGCAAGCTGAACATGAAGCCTCCGGTACAAGGCTCGGTCGTTGAGTGGCATCAGGATCTTGCTTACTATCCGCTAACCAATGCGGATTCCCTCGCAGTGTTGTTTTATCTCGACGACGCAGATCGTGATAACGGCTGTTTGCAAGTGATCCCAGGTGCACATCGCAGTGGAATTCTGGACCACACGACTGGCGGATATTTCCAAGGTCGAATCACTCGGCCGATGAATGAATCGCTGGCTGTTGCGCTTGAGGGTGCGGCAGGAACTGCCATATTCCTGCATGGCCTCACACCTCATGCATCCGCGCCAAACATGTCGCAGCGAGCGCGCAGGACTCTGATTCTGGGCTACCGCGCCGCCGATGCCTTCCCGATCTACGTTGGCGAGACAACGCCAAATGCTGAGCGCTACGTTCGACATATCCGCGGCGAACGCTGTTCCCGCGCCCGACTTGCCGCAGCTGAAATACCTATTCCTCGATACGAAACTGTGCCGAAGTCGCTTTACGAATTACAACAGCGGTTTCGCGAAAAACAGACTTAAACTAGGAAAAGATTTGTTCAGAGTACCGGACAAGATCCAACGTCCAGAATAGCGGACATTTTCAACGCAGCCAAAACAAAACTACGATTGAAAACATGGACGCATTGCCTCAGGAACTCATTAGCCCTGAAAAAGTGCATACGACCTCGCTCGAGCGAGCCTTTGCCATCCTCGAATATTTGGACGGATCGCAGCGCGGTCAGAATATTTCTGAACTGAGCCGCAGATTCGGCATTCCGAAAAGCACAACCCATGTCATCGTAGGAACCCTTCGGCGTCTCGGATATCTGGCTTACAACGAGCGGAAACGCGGATATTCACTTGGGCTCAAGGTCTATGGACTGGGTCGTGGTCTGATCAAGAGCTTTGGGTTGCCCGAGCGAGCGCTCGGCGCTATGAAGTCACTCGCCGAGTCGACAAGGTGTACGTGCCAGTTAGCGATTTTAGTGGACGAACAGGCGATGTACATTCAAAAAGTGGAAGGACCGGGTACCACGCAGTTCGATACCTACGTTGGAAAAAGAACAAACCTTCATTGCACCGGGGTCGGCAAGGTTTTACTCGCCTACGCGGCCGATCCGGAATATCTGCTCAATCGAAAGTCCTTCGCCCGATATACCAAAAAAACCATAACCTCGCCAGCCTCGTTGCGCAGAGAGCTAGGCAAGGTGCGGCAAAAAGGGTATGCCCTCGACGACGAGGAAGAGGAACTCGAGGTACGCTGTCTCGCCGCACCGGTTTTCAACCGATCGGGTGAATGCCTGGCGGCGCTAGCGATTGCCGGCACGATCAACGAGCTACGGGACGACAAGCTTGAGGAGTTTGCCGGCTGCCTCCTGCGGACGACGAAAGCGATCGCTAACCCCGTGAAAATGCCCGCCATGTCCGCACGTTGAACGTTGCGGCTAGCGAGGTATGTTCAAAGCCGCTGCGCGATTTAAGGCCACTCGGGCAGCGGCGATGTCGCCTTTATCGCGCAAAGTCATACCAAGCGCGTATTGTGCTTGTGGGTTTTCGGGTGCCAATTCAACTGCGCGACGGAACGCCTTCAAAGCATCGTCAATGCGATTCTGGTTCCGCAGGGCGAGTCCCAAGTTAAATTCGGCATCCAGATATTGCGGTTCGAGTTCCACCGCAAGTCGAAAATGCTGTTCGGCGTCTTTGAACTGCTCCTCCTTCGCGAGTAGCATTCCCAAATTGTTGTGCGCCTCTGCCAGCCAAGGGTCTAGCTCAAGAGCCCTCTCAATTTCACTCTTGGCAGAACTTTCCTGCCCCGTCTGCAGGTAGACCGAACCAAGGTTCAGATGAGCCCGTGCATTCCCTGGCTCCAAATGAAGTGCGGTTTTTAGCTCTCGCATTCCTGCCTCTGCATCCTCGACGCCAACCAGAGCCAACCCAAGATACATGTGATTGGCTGCCGATCCATTCAGTTCCAACGCCGAGCGGAACGACTTTACGGCTGCCTGAGACTCACCGGCGCGAAGATGGCGAATTCCTTCGTTCTGAAGAGCTTGTGCATCCTGCTGTTCCTGGGCGTGCTTACGAAGCGAGACCACGCGCTCCAGTTCTTTCTTCCCTTCCTCTTCGCTGTTTGAGCGCATCAGAGCTTGTGCAAAAGTGTAGCGCGTAGCCGCGTCTTGTGGTTCGCGATTCAAAATCTCGCGGCACTGCTCGATTGTCTGACTCCATTGGTGTTGCGCAGCCAGGATGGAGATAGCCTGACGGCGAGCCTCAAGAAGATCAGGGTCGCAACGGATCGCCTCGCGGAATTCGGAAAGACTTCCGCTTTCGTCAGCCTGCCGTTTCAGAAGTAGCGCGAAGTTTAGATGGACTTTTGCATTCGCAGGAGCAATGCGAATCGCGCGCTGGAACAATGGCTTCGCCTCAGCCGCGTTCCTATCTCCAATATCGACGCCCAGATTCATCAGTGCATCGACATGTCTCGGATCAAGGCTTAGTACCTTTCGGTATTCGGGAATTCCTGCACCTTTGCCTGGATCGGCCCGGTCAAGCGTCAGGGCGAGATTGTAATGCGCACGCGCCGAACCTGGCGCCAACGCAATCGCGGCGTGAAGAAGATTCAGCGCCACATTCCACTCCTGGCGTTCGGCATGAGCAACACCAAGCTCGAGCAAGATAGAAGCGTTGCGAGGTTCCACTTCCCGCGCCCGATTCAATTCGAGAATTTCAGCGGACCAAAGTCCTTTGTCACCATACTCGAGAGCTTTCGTGTAATGCGCCAAAGCGTCTGGATTTCTAACGCCCACCACGTCCCCGGCGAAAAGGTTAACAGCCAGCACGAACGTGAGCGCGCTACTAAATCGCACCATAGCGCCATTCTACGGAGTTCTTGACCTCATTTCAATCGGCTCGCCATCTGTCGACAAAAGTAATTCCGCATCGCCAGAGTAAAGGCCACACTTTTGTTCAGCGAGTTGGACAAACAGGCGCGAACTTCTTGACTTGATTTCACAACAAGCGTAAACATTGTCGTATTGGTCTTCAAGTCAAGCCTACAGTCTAAAAACTTCCCAATGTGCCGGAAGCTCCGAATGTTTGTAGATCTATGAGTTTCAGGGGGCAAAATGAAAAAAGCTATTAGTGCATTATTTTGGCTCTGTACGGTTACAGTGGCCATGGCGCAAAGTGGTGTAGATGGAACAATTCTCGGTGTCGTAACCGATACCAACGGCGGTTTGATTTCTGGGGCAACTGTCACGGTCGTAAACCTCGACACCAGCATCAACAAAACCGAAATCAGTCATTCCGACGGAAGCTTTGAAATCAGTGCACTTCCCGCCGGTCGTTATTCAATTTCAGTAAAATTCGCCGGCTTCAAAACGTGGATCGTGGACAGTGTCGATCTAACAATCGCCGAGCGCAAGAGATTATCGCCTGTTCTCGATGTAGGTCAGGTCAACGAGAAAGTTACCGTGGAGGCGACAACCGATCTCATACAAAGCGAGAGTGCCGCAGCCGGTGGCGTAGTCGAGGCGAAAACTATCCAGGAGTTGCCGCTGAACGGTCGAGATGTAGCAGAGGTAGCCGAATTTGTGCCGGGCGTGCTTTACGGGGGCAGGAGTTATACCAGTGCCTGCGCCGACGGAAACAATTCAAGCGTTCAGGGATTGGGACACCGCGACGACCAGAGTGAATTCCGAGTCGATGGCGTAGCTTCCAACGCGGTGTGCGATGAAGGTGGAACCGCTATTCCGAATCCCGATGTGATCGCCGAGGTCAAAGTGCAAAGCTCGAACTTCAGTGCGGAAAACGGCCGAAATCCTTTGCAAATCAGCATGGTAACGAAATCGGGCACCAATGAGTTCCACGTCACCGCTTGGGAATTCCTCCGCAATGACGCTTTTGACGCCCGCAACACTTTTGCCTCTAGCAATCCCAAGCTGCGCCGTAATCAGTTTGGTCTCGCTGGTGGAGGTCCTATCCTCGTACCGCACCTATACAACGGTAAGAACAAAACGTTCTTTTTCGGCAGTTACGAAGGAACTCGCATCGACCAAGCTCAGGTATACGACGACGCCACCGTTACTCCCGCGATGCTGCAAGGTAACTTTTCAGGACTGTCAACGATAAAAGACCCGGTCACTGGCCAAGCGTTCGCCGGAAACCAGATTCCATCTTCCCGCATTTCGAGCGCTTCGCAGTTCTTCTTTCCATGGATTCTGGTCCCCAATTCCGCTGGCAATATCTTCAAGGCCAATGCGCCGGTGCCGACAGATGTAAACGAATTCAATCTGCGAATCGATCATCAGTTCACCCAGAAACAGCGGGCGTACTGGCGCTTCTACCACGTTGATACGCCGCAGACCATCTTGGGATATCAACCGAGCATTCGTGCCGCAGAAGACACTCATTCCTACAGCATGGCTTTGAGTTACGACTACACGATCTCTCCTAACACGCTGATGAACGTAAGCTTGGGAACTGTGAACGTCGTCAACACAACCACCCCAGGTTGCGGCCCAAGCGGTCCTTGCAGCGATATCGGCAAGGAAAACCTCACCGCCGAGGCGGGAATTCAAGGTTTTCAAACTGCCGGACGCGAGCAATGGATCGGGCTGCCAGACTCGGTCACCTTTGCCGGTTACACAGGCTTTTCTTCCAGAAGCGGTTGGGGCGACCCTTCGACCTTCAAATCCCAAAGCATCAACGGCAAAGCCAGCGCCACCTTTGTGCGCGGCAAGCACACCATCGTAACCGGTTATGAATATGACCATCTCTATCTTCTCGCCGCTCACGGTTCGTGCTGCTCCAAAGGTACGTTCGATTTCAACGGCCAGTACACCGGCAATGGATTCGCGGATTACCTCCTCGGACTGACCGACTCCAGTTCTCGCGATTATCCAATTCACACGTTTGGTATGAAGGCAGACCCCTCGGGTGCATTTTTCATCGACGATAATTGGAAAATCGGCCAGCACTTGAGTCTGGAACTCGGCTTGCGTTGGGACCATTGGTTCGACAAATCCTACATTCGTGGGGCGGGTGGAACGTTTGATCTAGCGACTGGGCAAGCCATCGCAGCGGAGAATAGCGCTGGACAAGTGGATTTGACCGCGCAACCGGTTTCTCCCTACCTCGCTGCTGCAACGGCGGGGCTTTGGATACCAGCTTCGCAGGCTCATGTTCCAGCCGGTCTGTTCGAACCCACTAGCTATGTTTCTCCACGGCTCGGAGCGGCATGGAGACCGCTCAAGAGCGACGATTTTGTGATTCGCGCAGGCTATGGAATCTTTACTAGCAGCTACCGCGGCAACATCACAGCATCCTCCATCATCGCGCCTCCCTACTGGACCTACGAATCCCAGTCCTGGAGCGCGTCGCAACTCCAGCGATGGGAAACTGCATGGCCGGTAAATCCGACTTCCTTTGTCGCACCTTCGATCGGTGCCGCCGCCTACAACGTCAAACCGATTAAGGATAACGAATGGAATGTGTCCATTCAAAAAGGGCTGCCTTTCGGAACCGCCGTCACTGCGTCGTATGTCGGCAGTTACGGCGATGGTCTGATCTCCGAAAATTCGATCAACGAGGTGCCACCCGGTTTGTACACAAATCTACAAGCGGCAAAGCCTTACTCCGCGTTCGGCAGTATTGATCTGTATGAAAACACCGGAAAGAATTGGTACAACTCTGGCCAACTGAAGGTGGAGCGCCGCTTCTCCAAGGGTGTTTCGTATATGCTGTCGTACGCGTTTTCCAAGAATATTTCTCAGAACGGCGCTGACGGCATCTGGTCGACGCCGACTCCGTTCGCGCCAGCCGGATACAATCGCGGCCTCGCGGCATACAATCACGCCAATATCTTGTCGGCGAGCGCTGTCTGGGAAATTCCAGTGGGGCGCGGGCGTGCTTACGGAAGATCCATGCATCCGGTCGTTGACGGATTTCTCGGTGGCTGGGAGTTCGTTCCCATTTACTTGTACTCTTCCGGCGCACCTCTTACTTTCGGTGTCCCTGGTGCGACATTAGGAAATGGCTGGGGAACCAGGCCCGATTTGGTGGGCAACCCAGCTATCTCTAACCCTGGACCGAACCTGTGGTTCAATCCCGCAGCTTTCGCGGCGCCGGGTCCTTATCTGTTCGGCAATTCCGGCATCGGAATTCTGGCTGGACCTAGTTCATCAGTAGCCAATCTTTCCTTAGACAAGAGGTTTACTCTTGGAGAAAAGCGCTACTTGCAGTTCCGCTGGGAAGCGTTTAATGCCTTCAACCACGCGAACTACGGTGCTCCTAACACCACTATTGGGCAGGGTACGACCGGAGAAATATTTTCCGCCGGTCCAGCTCGCGAAATGCAACTAGGTTTGAAAGTAGTATTCTAGGCAATTTGAAGACTCAAAAAGCATCGGTGCGAATGTTTCTATTTCAGCGCACCGATGCTTTTATGTTTTGGGCCATTCTCAGTTTTTCAAACGTCACGTTTGCACAACAAGATTCGTACAAAAAAGCGGTTGAGAGCTTTCAGCGCAAACAATACGACCAGGCATTGGTGCTCGCTGAGCAGGCGCTACAGACCGACAACAAACCCAGCACTCTTCATCTTTACGGCTCGATCCTGGTGGCGCTCGGGAGGCCTAATCGAGCGGAAGATTATCTACGAGACGCGGCGACGGCAGCGCCGGATAACCAACAATATGCTTACGATTTAGGGGCACTCCTGCACAACGAGAGAAAGTATGCGGACGCGGTGCCGGTGTTAAAACATGCCGTCGACCTTGATCCTGAAAATCTGGTCGCCCGCATGATGCTCGCGCGCTCTTATGTATTCAGCTACCACGAACTGAAACTTCCGGACTTCGTCGAGCTTACGCTGGCACAGCTAAACTACATTGTGCGCAAGAACCCGCACTTTCCCGCGGTCCATCATCATCTTGCCCTCGTTTACATTAATTCGGGAGATTTTGCAAGAGCCGAGGCAGAATTGAATACCGAACTCCGCTTGTTCCCGGAGAACGCGCAAGCCCGGCTGGAGCTTGGCGAGACGCTTCTGAAGCTTAACCAGAACAAAAGAGCGATAGATCAATTGCTGATTGCGGCCAAACAAGCTCCGCAGATGCCGCCCATTTTTTTCGCCTTGGGCAAAGCCTACCGGGCAGATAGGCAAGCCACAAACGCGTTGAATGCGGCGCGCCGGTGTGTAGATCTCGACCCTCAGTTTCCCACCTGCCACTATCTCCTCGGTCAGGTCTATTCTGGCCTGAATCAGCCGGACCAAGCGAAAGAACAGTTCGAGTTATTCAAACAGCTCAAACCGCCAGACAGTAGCGAAAACTGAGATCATTGCGGTTCCTGGACTTCGATGGTCTGGTCGGCCTTTAGATCTCGCAGTGTTTGTTTTAGGCCGCTAGGCCAAATGATCTCGATCGACGGCACAGACGAAAGCGACCCCAGTCCGAAATGGACGGGAGCTAAGACCGACGACGCGTACCCCACGCTTGTGGTCTGATGATTCCACTGATCCCCCATGTGGATCACGGCACCGATGCCATCGTGGTTGCTTTTCGCACCAATCAGCTTCACAGCGATCCAGTGATTCCCATTCGACGTCACATTCCGCCAAACCTCGGGCCGCTCACCAAGCACGCTGACTACAATATCTGGACGCCCATCGCCGTCGAGGTCAGTCACCACGGCTCCGCGATGGGCGCGCGGCACTCCCACCTCCTTCGCGTTCTCGAAACTCCCATCGCCGTGATTTGGGAAAACCGTACTTGAGAGCTTGTATCGATCAGCTGAAAAAAGGCCAATGTTATCCGTCACGTGTGCGTTGGCCGTAAACAAATCTTTCCAGCCATCATTATCTAAGTCAACTAGCGCAACGCTCCAGCCCGAAAACGGCCCAGTAAGCCGCCCCAGGTGGGAAAGGCTCGTGACATCTTCAAAATGGCCTTTTCCAGTGTTTCGGAAGATAGGGAAAGTCTCACGCGTGAGCGCCGTGTAAACGATGTCAGGTAGCCCGTCATTGTTGTAATCGCGGAAATCGACACCCATACTCGACACCGGTTTGCCATCATCCGGCAGCGATACGCCGGCTTCAAGAGCAACTTCTTCGAACCTCTTCCCACCCAAGTTGTGGAAGAGAAAATTAGGTTCGGTATCGTTTGTAACGTACAGATCGGGCCAGCCGTCACCGTCATAGTCGGCTACGGCCACGCTCATGCCTTTCCCGACAAATCGCGCGATACCTGTCGCAACTGAGACGTCCTGGAACCGGCCACCGCCCAAGTTGCGATACAGGCGGTTGGCAGTGCCGCGAAACTGCCGGGGATTGCAGTAAACAACTATACGGCCAGACGAATCGCGGCACACTGCGCTTTTGTCGTTATCCCAATTGAGGTAGTTCACCACAAAAAGATCAAGCAGGCCATCGCCATCGTAGTCGAACCAGGTAGCCGCTACCGCCCATTCCGGACAAACAATGCCAGCTGTTCTTGAGACATCTTCAAATTGCCGTCCGCCTATATTTCGATAGAGACGGCAATCATGCACACCAGTGACGAAGAGATCGACATAACCGTCGTTGTCGAAATCGCCGGCGGCCACACCCGTCATATAACCACTACGTCCGAGGCCTAGCTCTGTTGTTACGTCCGTGAAATGCAGTCCGCCGTCATTTCTGTAGAGGGCAGGGGCTCCTGAAGCGCCCGTAAAAAACAAATCAGTTTTGCCGTCGTTGTTGTAATCGAAAGCCGCCATGCCGCCAGCCATCGTTTCAGGAAGCCGCTTATTTGCCGTCGGATGGTTTTCAAGAACAAAGCGAATACCCGAGTTGGGTGTTGCGTCCTCGAACCGGATGCGGTACGAAGGGGTCGCGGCGAACGCGAAGAAAAGACAACCCAAAATCCCCGCCAGTGATCGCAAGGCTTATTGTAACGTTGCGTCTTAACGCCCCAGCAGCCAGTGGAAAAACCAAGCTTGATTGCGTTCCATCAAATCGCGCACGTGAGCAGGCTCTGAGATGCTGTGATACTCGCGCGGATAGACGACGTACTCTACTTTTACATGATTGTCGCTGAGGGCTCGGTATATCTCGGCGTTATGGTTGATGTCCAACAAGCCGACCTGCAAAAGGCACGGGGTCCTAATTTCCTTCAAGCGAGACCGCGGGGAGTGCCGGGCGTAATTCTCAGGTACCTCCCAAGGCGTCCCGCCAAAGTATGTCCAAAGTACTTCCTTCGCTCCATCAGATTGGCCATAATAAGTCGCCCAATCCGTTGCCGGGGCGCCAATCGACGCTGCCTTGAAGCGGTGCGTCTGCGTCAGCATCGATGTCGTGAGGTAACCGCCGTAACTCCAGCCCATAATCCCAAGCCGTTCAGGATCGGCAATCCCACGCAAGATGAGCGAATCGATGCCCGTCATCACATCCTGGTAATCGCCCTCCCCTTGCGAAAGAGCGTTCTTCAAACGGAAAGCCGCGCCGTAGTTGACGGAGCCTCGAAAGTTCGGTGCGAAAACTGCGATTCCGTTCTCCAGAAAGACCTCGATCGGATAGCTGCGCGGAGTGGGAAACGCGTCCAAAACCACCCCTGTGGGACCGCCGTGAAGCTCCGTTAACAGCGGGACTCGTGTGCTCGATCGATAGCCGACGGGCAGCCATAACATCCCTTCCACGGGTAAGCCATCGCGCGATTTCCATCGCACGACCTCGGAAGAAAAGCGCGGAAACTCCGATAGATAGTCGTACACATGCGTCAGTTGGCGCATTGTCGTTCCTAGCAACATGGCAATTTCAGGGGGATGCGCAGCACTAACCTGCAGGAACACTGCCTGCGAAAGATCACCCGTAAAGGTCGCCGCGCCGCTCACATGTGTGGCTAACTCGGTGGTTTGGTCCGTTTCGAGATCATGACGAATCAAAACATCTTCAACACCTTTGCCAGCGGTGTAAATCAATGCCCGCGAATCCGCCGACCACGTGAACGAGTTCCCGTTCCGGAAAACATCCTCCGAATGACCGCGCGTAATGTAGTGGATGGAACCGCCGCCACTCGGAACGACTGCTACATCGCGCTGTTCGAAATAGTTGTTCGAACCGCCCTGCGAATGGAACGCAATCCACTTTCCATCGGGTGAGTATGAGGGCTCTCCGTCGCGCCCCGGCTGAACCACCAGCGGTTTTGTTTCCAACGTCTTGAGGTTTACGGTGTAAAGGTCCGATTGCAGCGAATCCTGGTTGGCGGGCGTTGGATGCGCTGCGTAAACAGCAGTGTCCCCCGACGGCGAAAGAGCAAAAGAAGCCACATGCACTTTTCCATTAGTGACGCGACGCGCCACCGTCGAATCAGTTGCTTGCCAGTAGAGACTCGAATAGTGGCTGTATTGTCCAGAGACTTGTGGATCTGGCGCCGGCCCAGGTTCGACCGCGAGAAAGGCGATGGCGCGACTGCTCGCCGCCCAGGAGTACGAGCCAATCGACGATGGCGCGTGTGTCAACTGGCTGATAACTCCGGACGTAACATCGAGCAGGAAAATCTGTTCAATGCCTTTTTCGCCAGCCACAAAGGCTAGCTGTTTCGAATCGGGCGACCACCGCGGCCTACCTCCGCTGTGCACCTGCTTACCGGCTTCGCCATTGAGCGCTGCCAGCATCACGTTTCCTTGCAGCACAAAGGCGTACATTTCACCGCTCGGGCGGATTTGCGGATCGCCGATTTGCGGAAAATTCAACAGTGATTCGACTGTCCAACTCGCAAGCAGCAGCAGGCTAAACATGAGGATAGTATCTTCATTCAACTTCTACGATAAATTCAAACTCGCGTATGGGAAGCGGTTTTGTCCAAGGGGCCGAACAACAAATTGTCAACCGTTGTCGCAAATTGATTAGGTCAGGGATATGGACAAAAATGCCCTCCTTGGCTTGACGCTCCAAAGGGCGCATCGCTACCCTGGAACTTAGCTTCAATGCTCCCCGTTATCTACAACTTTGCGGATGCCGATTTTAGCCTGACAGGCAAGAATCATTATCAAATTGCCTTTCATTTGGACGGCTCATGGGGCTATTCGTTGCTGCCCCTGACGGTTATCAACGGCAAGCGCGGATCGAACAGCACTGGCGTGATTTGTTTCGGCGGCACTCACGGAAACGAATACGAGGGGCAGGTTGCGGTGAAGCGTCTTTGCGCAGATCTCGATCCAGATCTGATCAGCGGACGCATAGTCCTGCTTCCGCAATTGAGCCCCAGCGCTTGCATGGCAAACTCGCGGACGTCTCCGCTTGATAGCGTTAACATGAATCGCGCCTTCCCGGGCAATCCCCGCGGGACGGTCTCAGCCCGAATCGCTCACTTCGTAAAAACTTATATCTTTCCATTGGGCCGAGTGGTCATCGACATACACGCTGGGGGCATGGAGGGTGCGTTCCCCCACTGCACCTCATTCCATCCAATTCCCGATCCAGTACAGCGCGCTGAGATCGCCAAAGTCGCGCGTTTGTTCGATACCGGGTTCGTGTTCATCTATACGAATGCTATGGCATCTGGCCTTTTGACTGATGAGGCGGAAGCCGAAGGCAAGGTGGCAATTGGTGGTGAGTTTGGCGCAGGCGCTTCTACGGATCGGTTGGGAGTGCGTCACGCCTACGAAGGCGTGAAAAACGTTCTAAGGCACTACGGTCTGTTGGACGGCGAAATTGCAACAGTCCGTCCGGAGGGTTCTTGTCCCGCTCGTCTAATCCAAGCGGATAAGCTTGACGCCTATGTGCCCGCGCCGCGCGACGGTGTTTGGGAACCGCTCGTTCAACCGGGCGATCCCGTCGATCGTGGTCAGTTATTGGGCCGCCTCCACGACTTCTCCGATCATTCTTCCTCAGCTCTCGATATCCTTGCCCCGCGCGCCGGATTTGTTGCGATGCTGCATCTCGGAGCGCGCCCGTTAAAAGGTCAAACTCTTTACGTAGTGGCTGAGAATGTCGATTGGAGCGAGGTACTAAATTGAAGTTCTCCACCCTCGGATTGCAAGAACCTTGTGAATCCCAGACTGTCTATATCTTAGGAGCCAAAAAATGATCGAGTCATCAAATGCCACCGAGTTGCTGAGTCAGCAACACGATGTGGGTCTCTGTGAGTTTGCGGAGAAGAATCTATATACCGCGGTTGTGTCCGACTCACTGGATCAATTGGGTTTCCGACATCAGGCGATGCGCGAATATTTGCGGCCTGTCTACTCCTCTTGTAAAGTAGCCGGTTGGGCTCGCACTATCAGTTGTTCAGATCTCTATCACATTCCACCCGATCCTTATGCAATAGAGATTGAAGCTGTCGATAGCCTGCTCCCTGGCGAAGTCGCCGTTGTGGGTACGCAAAAGTCTATTCGCAATGCTCCCTGGGGCGAGTTGCTATCGACTGCCTCCCGAGCTCGCGGTGCCCGTGGCGCGATTATCGACGGTTTGGTTCGCGACGTGCAAAAGATCGAAGAACTCGGTTTCCCGGTGTTCGCCACAGGAATCAAGCCAGTCGATTCCATGGGGCGCGGTTTAGTGACCAGTTATAACGTGCCAGTCGAATGCGGAGAGGTTCTGGTCCATCCCGGAGATTTCGTGTTTGCCGATTTCGACGGAGTCGTGGTAGTTCCTCAGGCAGTCGTCAACGAGGTGATCGAACTAGCCTCCGACAAAGTCAGGCGTGAGAACAGTTCTCGCGCCGAATTGATGAAGGGCGCTTACCTGCGCGACGTTTACAAAAAGTACGGAGTGCTCTAGCCTAGCGTCCCCAACGCTGCCACTCCAAGCCCGGGCGATCAGTGCGGAATTGCACCAGGCGTCCTTGCTCCGCCTCAGTCACATAGGCGGTCCTGCCATCTGTTCCGCCAAAACAGATGTTCGTTGGCAACTTTCCCAAGACGTCGATCTCTTTCACAACCTTGCCGGCCGGAGTCACCACTACCACCGTTCCCTTTCCGTGGCGCGTAATGTACAGGTTTCCGTCCACATCGCAACGCATTCCATCCATTCCGAAGTCGGGGAACTGGATCAGCAAACGCTTCCCGCTCAAAGAGCCATCGGGCCCAATTGAAAACGCCCAAACATTGCGCTGAACTGTCTCGTTCACATAAAGGGTTTTTCCGTCCGGACTAACATCGATGCCATTAGTGGTGCCCATGCCTCCGGCAACACGCGTGATCTTTCCGTTCTTATCTACTCGCCACACCTGTCCAGTAGATTGCGTCCAATTAGGGTCTGATGCCCAGATCGTCCCATCACTCGAAATCGCAATATCGTTCGGCTGGTTCATCGAGGCTTCGTGCGCCAGCACAGCGATCTTGCGTGTCTTCGGATCGATACGCAAAACTGCATGCCCCGTGTAATCGGCTACGAACATCGTTCCCCGCTGATCGAAACGGATGCCGTTGCCCAGCGAACCCTCGGGCATATCGAGAAAAACTTCGCCCCTGCCGTCCGGCGTGATGCGTCCAATGGTAGGTTTACGAGCAAAACTGACCGCATAAATGTTCCCTTCCCGGTCGCACGCAGGACCTTCAATCTCGCGTGTGAAACTATGTGCTTCGGTGAGTGGCGTAGCCGTCCATTGCGTTTGAGCCATCATTACTTGAACCATAAGGAACAGCAGCATCGTTGCTAAGAATAAGGGGCTTTTCGCCTAAAAACTACCGCCTGTCCACATCTCTGGACAAACTCTTGACAACGCAGGCATTTAGCAACCAATCTAAATTATGGATCGGTTCTCACGCCTCAAGCAACAGGTCTCGCTTGCGGCGCTAGTTCTGACGTGCGTCCGGTTGACCATCGCCGCGGAAACGAATGCGGACGGTTTCGCTGTTATTAAATCACGATGTTTCCCTTGCCATAATTCTCAGGTAGCTCAAAGTAAGCTTAATCTAACCACGCGTGAATCGGCGTTGCGCGGCGGAGAACGCGGCTCCGCTATCGTCTCGGGCAATCCCCGCGATAGCCTCGTGTTCCAGTTCGCGAGTCAGCAGATTCGGCCATTCATGCCGCCTGTCGGAGAGCGTCTCTCTCCTGATGAATTGAAAAGTGTTGCTGCGTGGATCTCAGCCGGGGCTCCATGGCCGGAACAGTCGCTATTCGCTTCTGCCATCAAACCGTTGTTCGAACAAAAGTGCGTCAGTTGTCATCATCCGGGGGCTGGGAAAGCGAGTGGTCTTGACCTCACATCTCGCGAAAAGCTGATGGAAGGCGGCGATCACGGAGCCGTCGTCACGCTCGACAATCCGGAATCTAGCGCTCTATTAAGCCGCGTCCGGCACACCGCCAGCGGTCCTGGCATGCCGCTCAATCAACCGCAGTTGCCAGCCGAATCGATTGCGAACATCGTAACTTGGCTTAAGCAAGGCGCGCCCTATGATGCGCCCATTGAAGTTGCCAAACTTCCAGCGAAAGTGGAACATTGGGCCTTCCAGAAACCCGTGAAAGCTCCTCTCCCCAAACTCACCGGCCCACTCGCCGGTTGGAGTAAAAATCCTGTCGACATTTTGTTGGCCGCCAAGTGGCAGGAAAAAGGTCTGCAGCCGACTCCCGAAGCGGATCGCCGCACATTGCTTCGTCGCGTCTATATCGATGTCACAGGCCTGCCGCCCAACCCGGTTCAAATTGATGCCTTCCTCAAAGATCGCTCGCCAAACGCCTATGAAAAAGTTGTGGACGCCTTACTGGCTAGTCCGCGTTATGGCGAACGCTGGGGCCGGCACTGGATGGATATCTGGCGCTACTCAGACTGGTATGGCCGCCGAGGGTTAGACGACCAACGCAATAGCGCCCGGCATATCTGGCACTGGCGCGATTGGATCATCGAATCACTGAACGCCGATAAGGGCTATGATCAGATGATTCGCGAAATGATCGCCGGCGATGAAATCGCTCCCAACGATCCCAACATCCTTCGCGCCACAGGATTTTTGGCGCGCAATTATTACCGTTTCAATCGCAATGTGTGGCTGCAAGACACCGTCGAGCATATCGGCTTCGGGGTGCTTGGACTCACCTTAAAGTGCGCTCGCTGTCACGATCATAAGTACGATCCCATAACACAAGAAGAATATTACCGCCTGCGCGCCTTCTTCGAACCGTATGATGTGAGGACCGATCGCATCCCCGGGAAACAAGATCCGCACGACGATGGCATTGCCCGCGTCTACGATTCCTCCCCGCATGAGGGCGGCATCGAGCCGTACTTTCCCGCAATCTATAAAGACACGTTCCGTTTTATTCGCGGCGATGAGACCAACCCCGATAAGACGCCTCTCACGCCCGGAACTCCTTCTGTGTTGGGCGCGTGGAGCGTAAAGATCGAACCGGTAACGCTGACGCCCGAAGAACATATCCCGGATCTCCGCGACTCAGTCGGCTCAGATATGCTGGCCAAAGCTCGGCAGGATGTGAAAGACGCCGAACTCCGGGTTCAAGCTCTTACCCGCTCGTTGGACCGTGCACGCGAGGAGTTCGCGCTTCACAAGGATCAAGTGGTCGCCGCTAAAGACAAGAAGCCGTCGGTCACCTTCGACGATGTGCAGCAAATCCTTAACGTCAAATGCAGCCAGTGTCACGGGGGCAACACGCAAGCCACTAGCCGCAGCGGCCTGGTTCTAACTACCCAAGCCGGAGCTCTTCAGGGCGGCTACAAGAACGGACCCGCCATTATTCCTGGACGCAGTGCCGAGAGTCCGCTGATCAAATACATCAGTGGTGGCCTTGCACCGCGCATGCCGCTTGAGGGTGGCCCAGTGAGCCCCGCCGAAGCAGCCAAACTGGCGCGCTGGATCGACGAGATTGTGGAAGAACCCGCGGTCACCTTGCAGCGCGCCGAAGAACGCCTCAGCGTCGCCAAATTGCACCTGGAGTCCGCGAAACTTTTTGTGCCGGCTTTGGAAGCTCGTCTCGCCGCCGATCGCGAAAAGTATTTGCACCCAACTGAGAAGGAAAAAATCGAGCAACTTTCCGATACTGCGCAAAAAACGGAACAGAAATATGTGGCCGCATTCGCCTCCGAAGCCACCGTGGAAGCTCAGCAATTATTGGCCTCCGATAAACAGGGGGCTGCCAAAACAAAGCTGGAAGCCGCCGCCAAAGCACTCGGTCAAGCAGCCGTGACTTATTCGCCGGTGGTCGAGGTCTATCCCGATACCAGTACGGGCCGCCGCACAGCGCTCGCCGAGTGGCTCGTCAGCAAAGAAAATCCTCTGCCGGCACGCGTCGCCGTGAACGATATCTGGCTCCGCCATTTCGGCAAACCCATCGTCGCGACCGTCGCCAACTTTGGGCGCAATGGCGCAAAGCCTTCGGATCAAGTATTGCTCGATTGGCTCGCGGTGGATTTCATGGACGACGGCTGGAGCATGAAGAAGCTCCATCGCACAATCCTGACTTCCAAGGCCTACCGCATGGCCAGTTCCGGCGCCGCGTTGAGCGAGGCCAACAAACAAATCGATCCGGATAACAAATTCTTCTGGCACATGAACCCGCGCCGCATGGAAGCGGAAACCATTCGAGACGCCGTCCTCTATCAAGCAGGACTTCTCGACCTTTCGACAGGCGGTCCCGACATCGACGAAAATCGCGCCTTCGACTCCCACCGGCGATCGCTCTATCTCCGCCAGACCCCGGATAGCCAAGCCGAATTTCTGCGACTCTACGATCAACCAATACCCAACGATTGCTACATTCGTCCGGAAAGCATCATCCCCCAACAAGCTCTAGCCAGTGCGAACAGCACGTTCTTCACGGAAGCATCCCGTCTGCTGGCAAAGTCTTTAAACCGCCAACAAACTGGCGACGAAGCGTTTATTCGTGCCGCCTTCGACACGATTTTCGGCGAGCCTCCCACCACGCTGGAATTGGCCGAATCGCGCAGGTTCCTTACGTCTCAATCGGCGCTCCTTTCTCAACCCGAGCGTCTAACACGATTTTCTGAAGTAGTCGATACGCACGTGCCGCCGGCCTCCGATGCCCCGCAACGTGCTCGCGAAAACCTGATTCATGCTTTGCTGAATCACAACGAGTTCATAACAGTTCGATGAGGTAAATCAAGATGAATTTCTTTCCTCCATGCGGCCGCATTAGCCGGCGCAACTTGCTGGTCGATTGTGGAATGGGCTTCGCGGGCTTGGCGCTCACCGCGATGCTTCGGCGCGACGGGCTACTAAACGCAGCCGACATGCCCTCCGTTGAAACCTGGCGTCCGCCGGACGGCAAACCCCATTTCGCTCCGAAAGCGAAGAACGTCATTTGGCTGTTTATGCAGGGCGGCACCAGTCACCTCGAAACCTTCGATCCAAAGCCTGCACTGAATAAATACGCGGGAAAGACCATTGGCGATACGCCTTTTAAGGATGTGTTGGCGTCTCCGCTCGTGAGCAAAAATGTGCGCCAACCCGTGGCTAGCGTACGCAAGTTGATGCTGCAGCTATATCCGATGCAAGTTGGCTACAAAAAATATGGCCAACTCGGAATTGAGATGACCGATTGGTGGCCGCATTTCGGCGAGGTCGTCGACGACGTGGCGTTTGTTCGCTCGCTTTGGACCACCGATAACGATCACGGCGCGCAGTATCAGTTCCACACGGGCCGTCAAGTCTTAGATGGTTTGTATCCTTCTATTGGTTCGTGGGTGCATTACGGATTGGGATCGTTGAACGACAATCTGCCCCAATTCGTCGTGTTGGGTGAACAAGTCGATTCCTGCTGCGGCGGCAATGCCTGCACTGGCGCGGCATATCTTGGCCCGCAACACGCCGGTGTCGAATTCGCGCTCGACCCCGCCAATCCATTGCCCTATGCGCGGCCATCGGGCGAAGTTTATATTGAGGAGCAGAAAGGCGAATTCGAGTTCATTCACAAGATGGATGAGATTGCCAGTGCGCGCTATCCCGAAGATCCAGCACTTACCGCACGCATCAAGTCATACGAACTCGCATACAAGATGCAAACCACCGTGCCTGCAGTCTTCAATTTCAAAGAAGAGCCGGAGCATGTGCGCAAGCTATATGGGCTCGACCAGGAGAAGACTCGCACCTTCGGCGAGCGTTGCCTTTCAGCGCGCCGTCTCATCGAGCAAGGAGTTCGTTTCGTGCAGGTCTATCATGGCGGCGGTGGCAAAAACGAATGGGATGCTCATTCCGAACTACAAAAGAATCACAGCAAACTTTGTAACGAGGTGGACCAGCCCATTGCAGGTCTTCTCAAAGACCTCAAACAGCGCGGTCTGCTTGACGAAACAATTGTGGTGTGGGGAACTGAATTTGGCCGCACTCCCGGTGTCGAAGGACTGCGCGGTGGACGCGACCATCACCCTTACGGATTCACCGCCTGGATGGCGGGAGCCGGAATCAAGCGCGGCATCATTCACGGTGCAACCGACGAACTTGGCTTCCACGCGGTGGAAGACCGCCACTACGTAACCGATATCCATGCGACTGTCATGCACCTGCTAGGGCTTGAGCCGCGCCGGCTTGATGTTCCTGGTCAAAAGCGCCTTGACATAGACTACGGCAATCCCATCCAACCGATCTTGGTTTGATACGTTCTATTCGTTAGAAGTTAGTTGAAGTGCAATGTGGGGCAGTCCCCTTCCGGTGTTCCTGGAGAAAAGTCCAGGAACTCCCTTGGTCTGCGGGCGCTGTTCATCGGACCCTAAATGAAGGAGTTCTCCAAATGGATCTTCAACAGATCGCGCGCGAATTTCACGAACGCGGCTTTTTGATAGTCCCCAATGCTCTTAGTGCCGAACAATTGCTGGCATTAAACCGGGACGTGGATTATGATCTAAGCCAACACGCAGCCGACTGGGTCACTTTCCACGAGTCGCTCGTGGAAACTACGGATGCGCTCTCCCGGACCGATGCCTTCGATTTCACGATTGAAAATCCGACAACTCTCCCGATTTTACGTGGCCTCATTGGTGAGCTGATTACTCTCGAGGAGTTTGAAGTCATGATCCGCAACCCCACGTCGAAGATCCAAGACATTAAGGCCTGGCATCGCGATGCGACTAGAGATTACGATCGCCGCATGGAAATCGAGTATGTTTCCCTGGTTTATTACTTAACCGATGTCTCCGAAAAAGACCACTGCCTGAGCATCGTTCCGGGAAGCCACTATCGATTGGTTGACCTCAAGCCTGCCCAGGTGCCGGCGAATGCCGAGATCGATATCATTGGACCGGCCGGCACAGCCGTGATCTTTCATGGTCGCTGTATTCACGCCGGAAAGCTGAAGCCCCATTCACGGCAACGCCGCACTTTGCACATGTACTTTGCCCGAAGTGATCAACCCAGATATTCCGAATGGACGGAGATCCCCTCGCGCTTATTTGAAAAAAGAGATGAGACCCTCCCACCATTGCTTTACTCCAAGTGGGATGTGACCAAAGTCTTCGAAGGTGTAGGAAAGAAGCCCAGGGACCTCCCTCAATCGATGCCCGTTTCCGAAATGCTCCGAGAGGTTCAACGACGGGCTAACTCGCTAGCCTAGCAGCCTGCCCAACCCGTCAGGATTGTGCTTTTCAACGGCGGCCGCGGCCCTCAGCAGAGAGGCATTTACGCAGATCTACAAACTCGTAAACTGAGCCCTCCAACATCACCGATCTATCCGACATTAGAGATTCAAGGTTGAGTGCACTCTAGCGGTCTCTCGAAGAAGTCGGCGCGATGCCTCGCCGCTAATCGGAAGCATCGCGCTTCTAGGAGTTAGCGGAGCGATCGGAACGCCGCGCGAAGCTCGGTCGCAAAGAGTTCTGGCTGTTCCCATGCCGCGAAATGGCCGCCCTTATCAACTTCATTGAAGTAAATCAAATGTGGATAAGCGCGCTCGGTCCAACTCTTCGGGGCACGGTAGATTTCACCCGGAAACACGGTGACTGCCACCGGGATCGAGATTTCGGAAGTCCTTTGCGCTTCGGCGCTGAAGTTGTTGTTGTTGTTTTCCCAATAGAGACGCGCAGAGGAGATCGCACTGTTCGTCAGCCAGTACAGCGTAATATCATCGAGCATTTCATCCTTAGTGAGGGAGCGTTCAGGCTCGCCGCCGCTATAGGTCCATTGGGCGAATTTGTCGTACATCCACGCGGCTAAACCGACGGGCGAATCGGAGAGTCCGTACCCCACCGTCTGCGGCCGCGTCACCATCATTGCGCCATAGCCAGCGTTCTTGCTGAAGAATGTGCTGAGCGATTCGAACGCAGCGTTCTCTTCCGGAGACAATCCAGCGGGCGCCGGTTCACCACTGCTGATGGCTTTGGCCGCGTCGGCCGGCACGGTGGCAGGCATGTTCACATGGATGCCCAGCAGTCCCTGCGGTGCTTGCCTCGCCATCGCGTCGGCAATGACCGAGCCCCAGTCGCCGCCCTGCGACACATAGCGTTGGTAACCGAGCCGCTGCATCAATTCGGCCCAGGCTTTGGCAATGCGGTCGGGATCCCAGCCGGTGCCCTGCGGTTTGGCGGAGAAACCGTAGCCGGGCATGGATGGAATCACCATATCAAAGGCGTCCTCCGCTCTTCCGCCATAGGCTGTCGGATCGGTGAGCGGGCCAATGGACTTCACAATCTCCAGCACGGACCCGGGCCAACCATGCGTAATCAGCAGCGGCAACGCGTTTGGATGACGGGAGCGGACATGGATGAACTGAATATCCAGTCCGTCAATGTTCGTAACAAACATCGGCAGGGCGTTCAACTTTGCTTCGGTTTTGCGCCAGTTGTAAGTGGTCCCCCAGTAACGCACGAGGGTCTGCAGTTTTTCAAGTTTGACGCCTTGGGATTGATCGGCGACTGTCTCTTTATCGGGCCAGCGTGTGGCTGCGATGCGCTGACGCAGATCGGAGAGTTGCGCTTCCGGAAAGTGGACGTGGAAGGGGCGGATCTCGCATTCATCTTTCGTGGCCGGTTGGGCGTTCGTTTTGTGGGAAGCGCCTTCGGTGTAGCTCGAGAACGCAAGCAAGGCCAACCCGAGGGCCGCCTTGTACCGCTTTGTTTTGATTTTGTTCATAGTGAATTTCCTTTCTGAAGTGAATTCCTTCTGGATGAAGCAGGAAAGGGACCATTGTTAAACTACTGACAACTCGTGGTCTGCCGCCGTCAATCAGGCCGAACCTTCGACGTAGTGCCGCTAGCGCGACACAACGGATTCGCGATGAATGAAAACACCACCAAACCCGCATCGAGAAGTTCGATTGAGAATAGTTGCTCTTAAACTACTGGCTCGCAAGTTTGGACTGTCGAGCCCACGACTCGCCTTCAGAAAATGTCGACAGTCAACAGGCGGCACGACAGCGCAAGCGTCGATCCTAAGTGTTAAGTGTTTTGCCCTCAATTCGCGTCGGAGTGGCCACTCGCATGCCTTGTCTCAAATTGCGCCGGGGCTTTCGGCACGCACGAGCGGAACAACAAAGAGGCTCGAAGGAGAAGGATTATGAAGTTCATTTACAAACAGACCATGGAAAACTGCTTACGCCGGTATCCAATTCACAACTGGCCCATGGTCCTAGCCGCGACCGCATTTGGCCTGCTCCTCGTCGCTACGTCGAGCTTCGCCCAAACCAGAAAAACGGAGATCAGCGTGAACCCACTCACTATTCTGGAACTCAACGCAGTGCCGCGAACAGCAACAGCAGAAATCCGTCCGTTTCACATCAACGTTGCGGAAAACCAACTCGTCGACCTTCGCCGGCGGATCGCCGCGACCCAGTGGCCCGATCGCGAAATCGTCAGCGATGCGACGCAAGGCGTGCAACTCGCGACTATGCAGAAGCTAGCGAACTATTGGGCAAACGATTACGATTGGCGAAAGGTAGAGGCGAGACTGAACGCCTTGCCGCAATTCGTCACCACTATCGACGGTGTCGACATTCACTTCATTCACGTCCGTTCGAAACATGCGAACGCACTGCCGCTCATAGTCACGCACGGTTGGCCCGGATCGATCATTGAACAACTGAAGATCATCGGTCCTCTCACCGATCCAACTGCTTATGGCGGAAAGGCGGAAGATGCCTTCGATGTAGTCATTCCTTCGCTGCCGGGCTATGGGTTTTCCGGCAAGCCGGCCGCGACCGGCTGGGACCCCATCCACATCGCACGCGCCTGGATCGTGCTGATGAAGCGTCTGGGGTATAACCGATTTGTGGCCCAGGGCGGCGATTGGGGAAATGCTGTTACCGAGCAGATGGCCCTGCTGGCGCCTCCAGAATTGATTGGCATTCACACGAACATGCCAGCCACTGTCCCGGACGACGTTTCGAAAGCTCTCCAGTTCGCCCAACCACCGCCGGCGGGCTTCTCAGCCGAGGAGAAAAGCGCTTGGGGCCAACTCGATTTTTTCTATAAGCATGGTCTGGGTTACGCCCAAGAGATGGCGAACCGCCCGCAGACGCTCTACGGGATTGCGGATTCACCGATCGGCCTCGCCGCCTGGATGCTAGACCATGACGCCCTTAGTCAAGCGCTCATCGCGCGTGTTTTCGCTGGTCAGGGTGAGGGCCTGACCCGAGACGACATCCTCGACAATGTCACGCTCTACTGGTTGACAAATACTGCGGTCTCTTCGGCTCGTCTCTATTGGGAAAGCAAGCTTCCCTTTTTCGCTCCAAAGGGTGTGCCGGTCCCAACTGCGGTGAGCGTTTTTCCTGATGAGATTTACGCAGCCCCCAGAAGCTGGACAGAGAAAGCCTATCCCAAACTGATTTACTACAACCGGCTTCCGAAAGGCGGACACTTCGCGGCATGGGAACAACCGGAACTCTTTAGCAAAGAGATCCGGGCTGCGTTTCGATCGTTGCGCTAACAAGAACGGAGACGAAAGAATTATGGAACATCTGAGAGCTGGAAAGCGAAGGACGATGAGAGGGATCGCCTTTCTGGTGGTTATCGTAGCGAGTGTGGTGGCCGTTATCGCCTCTTCGCTCACCCCATCAGTGCGCGCCAATCAAGAGGTCTCTTCGCTCTTCGGAGTCAAAATTCCAGCCGGGTACCGTGACTGGAAATTGATTTCCGTGGCCCATGAAGAAGGCGAACTCCAGGATCTGCGAGCCATTCTGGGCAACGATATAGCCATAAAAGCCTACCGCGACGGGACGCTCCCGTTCCCAGACGGCGCGATCATTGCGCGGCTAGCCTGGAGTCACGTTCCGTCGGAGGAGAACAACAAGGCTTTTGGCCGTGCTCAATCTTTCGTAGCTGGGCCGGGGACAAACATTCAGTTTATGGTCAAGGACTCAAGAAAATATGCGTGGACTGGCGGCTGGGGGTTCGCCCAATTCAAAGACGGCAAGCCTGCCGCCGAGGCGGTGCACAAAACCTGTTTCCCTTGTCACCAGCCTGCCCAAACTCGCGACTTTGTTTTCACTCGTTACTCACCTTGATATTAAATGACTCTGTTCAGTTGAACCGAATCGCTAAGCGCACTCCCAGAAGGAACTCCAAACGCATGCAATCGCGTAAAGCAACTCACGAATCGCACCCGCCGAAATACGTTTTCCTAGGGGTGCCCATGACCATTCACCTCTCTGGCGAGCAGACTGGTGGGCAATTGACGCTGATCGAAGGGACCATGCCTGCCGGCGGCGACGGTAGCTTGCATGTACACAGGAGAGAGGATGAGACGATGTATCTGCTCGACGGCGAGCTTGATGTGACGATCGGCGACGAGTCTTTCACTCTTCGCCCCGGCGAATCGTATTTTGCTCCGCGCGGCGTACCGCATCGGCTCCGCAACCTTGGCTGCGCGCCCGCGCGTTCACTCGCCCTTCATACTCCGGCGGGTTTCGATGCGTTCGTAAAGGAAGCCGGCACTCCGTTGCAAGAGTGTAGCCCAGGTACAACGGCGTCAGATGAACGGCTGCGCCATGTGGCGGGATGGGCCGCATCGTTTGGCATGGAACTGCTGAAGCTTCCCGGCCAAGAGTGAACGAATGGCTAGCGGTTATCTCCTTGCCAAGGCTGACGTGAACGCCCCCTAGATACTGCTTCCTCAGGATCAGGTACCCTCAACAATAGGATTGACGAACGGCTCTTCAGCGAAAACCCACTTTTCTCCCGGGAGACTTTCGGGTCATCGAGGCTCAGGAAACGTCTTCCTCCGGTGTGGATTGGCATTTGGGCTTGTAACAACGGCCTTGGGTCTCACCCTACTGCTGCAAAATATTGTTTCAACGGCTGGCTATCTATTCTTCTATACAGCCGTGGTGGTTAGCGCATGGTTCGGTGGAAAGTGGTCCGGGGGCCTGGCTGTGGTCCTCAGTACCTTGGCCGTCGCGTATTTCTTCATACCTCCGATCCACTCGTTTGCGGTAAACCGCGAATCGCTACCTCTGTTTATTGAGTTTGCGGCATCCTCGGTGATCATCAGTTGGTTCAGCTCGTTTCGCAGGCAGGCAGAGACCGCTCTCGGACTCGCCCGGGATGAACTACAAGTAAGAGTAGAGGAGCGGACTGCGGAACTCAAGCGCACCAACGAACAGTTATTGGCGGAAATAGCCGAGCGCAAGCGTGCTGAAGAGGCATATTACGAAGCGCAGGCGGAGCTCGCTCGCGTAACCCGTATGAGCGCCATGGGAGCATTGGCTGCTTCCATCTCCCACGAAGTAAATCAACCCCTCGCGGCGGTTGTCACTAATGCAGATGCGTGTTTGATGTGGCTCTCCAGAGATCCGCCGAACCTGGAGGAAGTGCGCTCCGCGGTGGACAGTATCGCTCAGCAAGGAACACGCGCCAGCGACATCGTGCGCCGAATCCGGGCCATGTTCACCAAATCGGCGCCTGAAAGAGTTCGAGTTTCGGTGAACGACGTCATTCGCGAAGCGTGCAGCCTCGTGCAACTGCAGGCATCCAGAAACGAAGTAACCCTGCGAATTGCTCTCGTGAACGACTTGCCTTCCGCACTTGGCGATCCGCTCCAACTCCAGCAAGTGATCGTAAATCTGCTGCTGAATGGCGTTGAGGCCGCGAGCGTCACTACTGATCGGCCGCGGCGGCTGGTGGTGACCTCCGGGCAGACCGCCTCCGGTGAGACTCTGGTGGCTGTGCGCGATTCCGGTGTTGGCATCGATCCGAAAGATGAGAAGCGGATTTTTGACGCATTCTTCACAACGAAACCGCAGGGAATGGGCATGGGCTTATCCATCTGCCAGTCGATCATTGAAGCGCACGGCGGACGCTTGTGGGCCAATGCCAACGAAGATTATGGGGCGACGCTTCAATTCACGCTACCAGTCGACAACGGGAGTGCCCCATGAAAGACTCCGATCCGATGGTGTTTGTGGTTGACGACGATGCCTCCGTTCGTGACGCCGTCCGCAAGTTGATCTCTTCCGTCGGATTGAGGGTCGAGACGTTCGGGTCGACGCGCGAGTTCTTAAACGCTAAGCGCCCCGAAGCACCAGCCTGCCTTGTGCTCGATGTACGCCTACCGGATGTCAGCGGACTTGAGTTTCAGCGCAACTTGGCCGAGGCGAACATACAAATTCCCATCATTTTTATCACCGGCCATGCTGACATACCCATGACCGTGCGCGCCATGAAAGCGGGTGCGATCGAATTCCTGACTAAGCCATTCCGCGGACAAGAATTGCTTGACGCAATCCAGGATGCGATTGCCAAAGATCGCGCCGCTTGGAATGAACGAGTACAGATGAACGAGCTGCTCGCTCGCTATGAATCTCTAACGGCTCGTGAGAAAGAGGTACTGCACCTGGTTGCTTCCGGGTTACTCAATAAGCAAGTCGGTGCTGAGTTGGGCACAAGCGAACTAACGGTTAAGACGCACCGTGGACGCGTAATGCAGAAAATGGCGGCCGATTCTCTGGCGGATTTGGTCAGGATGGCTGAGAAGCTCAAGCCGCACATTTCAAAAGAAGATTAGCGAAGTGCTACCAATGGCGTATGGTTTCCGTTGCCGCCAGCACTTATCATAGGTTCAGATGAAGATTGGAAAGCCAGGCGCCGCGTTGCCGCCGCGTATCTCGATAGTGGATGACGATGCGTCGATATGCGCAGCCTTGAAGAGCTTGATGCGGTCGGTTCAGTTCGACGTAGAAGCGTTTGAATCGGCTGAAGCGTTCCTCTCCTCCGAACGTTCCCATCATACGTCTTGTTTGATCCTCAACCTTTATCTGCCTGGAATGAATGGTTTTGACCTTCAGAATCATCTGAATAGCGAGCAACGCAACATCCCCGTCATCTTCATCACAGCGCATGCCGATGAGGCCTCGCGCCAACGCGCATTGAAGGCCGGAGCGATCGACCTTCTGAGCAAGCCCGTCCGCAGAGAGCCCCTCTTTAGAGCAATTCAGTCCGCAATCCAACGTTAAAGAGCGCACGGCTGCTGATCCTCCGCATTATTAGCTCAAACTCACTCTTACTCCCTGGTGTGATTGATTCCGTTGGATGCTCCCGAGGTTCGTTGCGCTTCCAGCGAGCTCCCACTAGCACTAAGTGCGTAGCAAATCGAGTAGCCATCTCCTACCAATAGAGGATTTCTTTCAGGGCTGAAGCCGCTTAGCATAGGCCTTATGAGAAATGTTGAACGAGAAACCCATCGCGCGGGTAAATCACCTTGCCAGAAAGGCCATATCACTGTGTCAACCAAATTATTGATGGACGGTTTCGACGAATTCTCTTCGTCCTTAGCCCAAATTACCAACGCCGCAAAGAGGGAACTTGGAGCATTTCTCTATACGGTACGCCAGGTCTTTGGACAGGACGAGGTCGAACACGCTGCCGATCTTTGGATCGCCTGCTTTGAAGCGGATGACTGGATCGATTTCGAGCGGGAGCAAGTTTGCCGCCGAGTGACGATTCATGCGTTGGCCCAACTGGTGGAGTCAAGAAGTCTAATGGCGACGGCAGCGGGTGGAAGTAAATCGCCATCGAAATTGGATTGGAGCAGAGAAGGATGCTAAAAACACTTAGTTTCAACGAAGGCGGTGAAATGTTAACCAACACACCTTGGATTACCGTTCCGCGTGACGCTGAACGGAGCGGTCACAGCGACAGTCAGTTCGACAATGGCCAGCGGGGAATTATCGGAAACAGCCAGGCAATCCGCACGGTCCTTGAGCAGATCTCCGTCGTGGCTCCGACTGATTCTACCGTTCTCATTCAGGGAGAAACCGGAACAGGGAAGGAGCTGTTTGCAAGGGCAATTCACGATCTAAGCCGCCGGCGCGCCGCTCCACTGGTGACTCTAAACTGCGCGGCTATTCCCGCCGGTTTACTGGAAAGCGAACTGTTCGGCCACGAGCGAGGCGCTTTCACCGGCGCTGTGACTCAGCGGATTGGGCGCTTCGAGATGGCTAACGGCGGCACGCTCTTTCTGGACGAGATTGGCGATATGGCATTGGATCTACAAGTCAAGTTACTACGCGTTTTGCAGGAGCAGGCGTTCGAACGGGTAGGCAGCGCGCGTACCTCGCGCGTCAACGTCCGCGTTGTTGCCGCGACCAATCGCGATCTGTCCGAAATGGTCGACGAGAAGGAATTTCGCGCCGATTTGTTTTACCGTTTGAGCGTTTTCCCGGTTTCGCTGCCCGCTTTGCGCGACCGTCCCGAAGATATTCCCGTCCTTACCAGACATTTCATCGCCAAATACTCGGAACGCATGAATAAAACGATAGAGCACATCCCTTCCGCGACTTTGGATGCCATGCTCGCATATGACTGGCCGGGCAATGTTCGTCAACTCCAGAATTTTGTGGAACACGGCATCATCGTGTCCAAGGGAAATTCCTTTGAGCCTCCTACGAACCAACTGCAAAACCGCAAGGCTCAGCTTGCGAGAATTGCCCGAACGCTTGAAGACGCCACGCGAGAACACATCCTCGAAACTCTGACGGAAACGAAGGGCGTGGTCGGAGGCAAGCATGGTGCGGCGGCCCGTCTAGGCGTTGCTCGAACCACGCTGCTCTCGAAAATGCAACGACTGGGTATTACTCCATCTCTCGATGAAATGTCTTCCAGAGGCTCGAACAACGAGGCCATTGCCTCTTTGGTTTGACTGCTGAAAAGGCGCCAGTCCTGCCAGACAAGAACGCTTAGGGAGCAGCAGCATGGAAAAGTCGATGTCGGAAATCGGAATTCATGGAGGACAACTAGTGATGTTGCTTCTCTTGCTATTCGTTACTATCTTTGCGGCGATTGCGCGGAAGATTCAAGTACCCTATCCAATCGTGCTCGTCATTGCCGGCCTGCTGCTCGGCTTCGTCCCCGGCATCCCTCCAATCGCTTTGGAGCCGGATCTCATCTTCCTGGTTGTACTCCCACCACTTTTGTTCGCATCGGCCTGGGTTACGTCCTGGCGTGACTTGTCTCGCAATATGGTCAGCATTGCAATGCTTGCGCCCGGTCTTGTCGCCTTTACCGTCTTCGCCGTGGCAGGGGCAGCCGCCTGGCTTCTCCCTGGCTTCGATTGGCGTTTCGGTTTCGTGCTCGGAGCCGCCGTGGCCACCACCGATGCCATTGCGGCTACCTCCATCGCGAAGCGCATCGGACTTCCAAAGAACATCGTCGATTTGCTGGAAGGGGAAAGCTTGATCAACGACGCAACCGGGCTGTTAGCGCTCGAATTCGCCATCGCCATGGTAGTCGAAGGGCGACAGCCAACCGTCGCCGCTGGTCTCGTGCGCCTTTTGTACCTCATCACCGGCGGCATCGCTATCGGCCTGGTCATGGGGCGTATCGTGGAATGGTTTGAACATCGAATCGACGATGGGCCGATCGAAATCGCCGTGAGCATCCTGGTCCCCTACGCCGCTTACCTATCGGCCGAGGCTATTCACACATCCGGTGTACTCGCGGTCGTCGCTGCCGGACTCTACCTCGGCAGAAAAAGTTCGGAATTTTTCTCCCCAGGCGTACGCCTTCAGGCTCGCGCCGTCTGGAGCGCCATAGAATTTATTCTGAATGGGTTCGTCTTCGTTCTGCTTGGCCTGCAACTTCCTTTCGTGTTGGCAGGCGTCAGCGAACTGAAAATCGCGCGACTCCTGCTGTATGCAAGCTTGTTCAGCGTCTTTCTGATTGTCCTCCGCCTTTTGTGGACGTTTCCCGGATCGTATGTGGCAGTTTTTATCCGGAGGAAGTTGCTCCGCCAGGACGAAAATTGGCCTTCTCCTCGTGCGGTGTTTGTGGTTGGCTGGACGGGCATGCGGGGCGTGCTGGCATTGGCGGCCGCCATCTCGCTACCCGAAACAATTGCCGATGGCAGTGCATTCCCGCATCGCGATTTGATCATTTTCTTAACCTTCAGCGTAATTCTGGTAACACTTGTGCTCCAAGGACTTACTCTTCCTTCCGTGATACGTGCGTTGGGCTTAGTTGCGCCTTCCGGTCCCGCCGCGAAAGAAAGTGATGGCCGCCGCCTGGTGCTTGAAGCGGCCCTCGTGCATATCGAGCAAAACCGGCACAGTGATTCATCCACTGTTGCAAACGTGTATGACGACTTGGCAGCGCATTATCGACATCGCCTCGCAAGCGTTAACTCCTTGAATGAAGAACTGGAAATTGATAGTCCGGAACATTACACTCAATACCTGGATCTTTCGCGTACGCTTCTCGATGTGGAGCGCCGGACGGCCTTGCGTTTGCGGGATGAAGGTGTAATCACAGACGAAGCTCTTCGTGAGATTGAACACGAATTGGATTTGAGTGAAACCCGCATCGTCGCCTCATCGCACGCCTAACTACTTAACTTATCCCCCCACTCCTATTTATTACTAACTTGTCCTTTGCAGTAGTCAACGGCAGTTACGTTCTTAACCTCCTTGTGTCCCTGGACATCTTACATTAGTCGGCAAAGCATCACTCGATCACGCCAAAGCTCTGTCTGAATTCACCCGGAACCTGCAAAAGAGAAGACTCTAAGCCGCACTTGACGGCTATTGGACAGTGAGTCGTATGTTTTCGGCTTGGGAGACAATTACCGACTCTAACTAATGGTGGACCTTTTTATAAATCCACCGAAAAAGCGTTGAGAAATGGTCGTTTCACTGAGGCAGCTCAACAATAGCGGAGTTTGGCGCATGACTTGCACTTAGCAAAGCGTAGGCAATGAGAGCTGTTCAGACTTAGGTCAAAGCTAGCGTCATTCCTTCACTCACTTAGTCAAAGGATATAAAACAAATGAGCAAGTTGCAAATGAAAATGACTTTACTGGTCGGTCTCACAGTAGCCATGCTGTCGCCGGCTCTTAAAGCCAGCACCTGGAACCAGAAAACGACCTTTACGTTTAGTGGCCCGATCGAAATTCCGGGGCAAACTCTTCCCGCCGGGACATACGTCTTTAAGTTGGCGAACTCCCATTCGAGCCGCCACGTCGTTCAGGTCTTCAACAAAGAGGAAAACCATATATTCGGAACTTTTCTCGCGATTCCCCATTACCAGCATCAGCGATCCGACAAACCCATCATCAAGTTCGATGAGCGCGCCGCGGGTGAGCCGCAAGCCATCAAGGCATGGGTCTTCCCAGGCCATAACTACGGTCATGAATTCGTCTATCCAAAGAACGAGGCTCTGGCCCTGGCAAAAGCGAATAACATAACGGTTCCTTCCATGCCCACGGAGTTAGCGGAAGATACAACGAAGGCTGTAACGATCGACGGACCCGAAATAACGGCCCTTGAGTCGGCTCCCTTAAAGGCCGAGAAGCCCAACGGCGATGAGGTCGAATTAAGCAGCCTCTTCGCTTTCGCCTATGCATACCATGCCCCCACGCCGTTTGCTGAAGTGGCGGCGAAGTTACCCAGCACTGCATCGTCAGCCCCTCTGGCTGGGGGACTCGCGCTGCTCTCAATGGGACTTGCCATGGGTCTGCGGCTCCGCGCAAGCAGGGCCAAGTAACCGGCGCGCCTTAGACAAGTTCTGATGCGAGTGGCATTATGAACGACACTTTTCTTCCGCGAGCCCGGAGAGCTTATTTACTTCGGGCTCCTCTTTTCCTTCCAGTTCACGGCCTGGCAGCAGCCGGCAAGGACGATCAACTATGAAAACGTTTGCGAATTTCTTAATGGCAGCCAGCCTTTTGGCCTTCGGCTACTTGGCTCTCAACTTCTTAGGCGCGTGGCTGTATCAAACCATCGAAACGCGGCGCTTTGTGGCCGAACGGAATAGCGTTTCGGGGGCGCTAACCGTGGAGTCTCAACCCAAAACGCCCACGGCGGCGAACCCAAAATATCCCGTTGCCGGATCACCTGTCGCCTTATTGTCTATCCCGCGCCTTGGCCTTTCGACCCTCGTACTGGAAGGAGCGGAGGAAAGCGAACTGAAGCTTGGTCCAGGACACATCCCTGGAACCTCCTTGCCGGGGGACGGCGGGAATGTTGGCATTGCCGGCCACCGCGATACGTTTTTCCGACCTCTAAGGCACATCAGAAAAGACGACACGATTCAACTCGCCACTCGTGAACAGGAATATCACTACCAAGTCGTGTCCACAAAAATCGTGGCGCCAGAAGATGTGCAAGTCTTGAACCCTTTGGAGCAAGAGACGCTGACTCTTGTTACTTGTTACCCATTCGAATTTGTGGGGCCTGCGCCCAAGAGATTTATCGTTCGCGCCGATTGCGTCGATTGCATTCGGCACAAGCCCATCCAAGTAGGAGAAATCAGATGAATGTAAAACGCCGCATTTTTGACAGAGGAACTGGCTGGACCGGCAGTGCCGTGTTGGCCGTTTCGTCGGTAGCTTGCAAGCTTTTGGTGGTTTGGGGCACGATTCTTCCACTTTTGGCCACCACCCCTCAGAACACTGCAAATGTGACAGGCCCCGACTTTCTCAAGTTTCAGGAACTGGTGGCTCTCTCTGTCACTAATCAACCTGACGGGCCTTTGGGCTCCAAACTCCAGGCAATTCTAAAGACTCCTTTCGTGAGCAACGAGGCCGCCCTGACGGGAGTGAGGCCGCATCGGCCCACGGTAGAGGGAGTAGGGCCAATACTTCGCGCAGCCAGTTGGAATATCGAGCGCGGCTTGAATTTTGATCTCATCCGACTCGCGCTTTCTGATCCAGAAGGATTTAAGGCCGCTGCACAGCGGCGCGGTGGGCTGAACGTAAGCAAGCAAGCGATCATTGACCTCCAATTGCACACACTGCGGGAGGCCGACGTGGTCATCCTCAACGAAGTCGATCTTGGAATGAAACGGACCGACTATCTTGACGTTACCCGCGAACTGGCTCACGCGCTCGGGATGAATTACGTGTTCGGAGTGGAGTTCGTTGAGGTTGACAGGCTTGACGATCTCGGTATTGAAAAGGTGCAGTTGGAAGACCCCGCTCTCGCCAAACAAATGCAGGAAGAGCTGAAACCCGATCCTTCTCGCTATTTAGGTCTCCACGGCAACGCGATTCTCAGCCGGTATCCAATTCAAAACGCGCGGATAATTCGCCTCCCCGTCTGCCACGACTGGTACGCCACGGAGAAAGTCGCCATCTCTAGGCTCGAACAGGGAAAACGTTTCGCCGCCGACAAGATCTTCTTAGCCCGCATCGAGAGAGAAGTGCGCGTGGGCGGCCGCATGGCACTGATCGCCGACCTTGCCATACCCGATTTGCGGACTCACGTGGCCACTGTTGTCAACGCGCATTTAGAAAACAAATGTCCGCCGGAATGCCGTACAAAGCAAATGGACGCGTTGCTCACTCAAATCAAACAGTTCGAGCATCCGGTCATTGTCGCGG
The DNA here is from genome assembly GCA_963749105.1 of Bryobacterales bacterium. GTDB lineage: Bacteria > Acidobacteriota > Terriglobia > Bryobacterales > Bryobacteraceae > Bog-105. The sequence continues at coordinate 400,228 of CAVVLT010000028.1, forward strand.
GCGACCTGAACACGACCGGCAGCGACGGAACCCCAACCTCGATTCGCCGCGAGATTCTCAAACGCTTAAAGAACTATGAGTTTTGGGTCACGCAGGTACTCAAGTGGGGAACACCGGCCTCCCTGCCTTTGGCAGCGCTAACACCAGTCCGGTACTTCAAGAATTACCTTGATCCCACGTCTATTCATCTGCCTGTAGTCGGCAATAACAAGGAGGCAGTCCTTTTCCGCCACGTGGAGAAGTTTCGATTTGCCGATCAAAATGCGTTCGATTTTCGTGGCGAGCTAGAACGCAACTCGCAAGACAAGGAAGGCACCCTCGCAAACAGCAATCAGCGGGGACTCAAAGGATTCACGCCGACGTTTACGCTGGCACGCGATTTCGGCGGCGTGGTGGGTCGCTATAAACTCGATTGGTTTTTCGTTAAGCCTTTCATCCCGCAACCGCGTGGCGAGGGAATGAGTTACGAATTCGCGCCGCACTTCCCGCTGACGATGCGCGATCTGAATAACGCCATGCCCGATGGCGTTTCCGATCACGCCCCGATCACGGTCGATCTCCCTCTCGGGAATCCGTCAGATCGAATTTGGAGCTCCGGCGCCTCGGTGAACGCGAAAGCCCAAGGGTACGGTCTATAACAATGAACAAACAATTATTAGTAATTCCTTTCCTGCTCGTTGCAACTCTGCAACCTTTGTACGCGACATCGCTCACCCGACAGGCCACCATCACCGGAGGCCGCGGTGCAAATGGACATTGCACGGTCTCCGTTGATGTTGACGGAGCAGCCGAAGTGGAAATTTCGGGCGATACCGGCGTTTTAGCAACCCTGTCAGGACAAACCGCTGCGTGGCGTCGCTTCCAGTGCAGCCAACCGCTTCCACCCAATCCTGGCGATTTCAATCTAGTTGGAATCAATGCCAGGGGCGACATTCGCCTCGTCCGCGATCCGCGCGCCAATAGGGGCACCGCTGTCATTCGTATAGACGACCACAAAAGCGGTCGGGCCGCCTATTCATTTGATATTCAGTGGCGCGGATTCGGAGGAGGCCACAATTGGCCGTCTCTGCCTCCGCCCTTTCCACCTGGCCATTACCCCGGTCCGGGTGGAGATCCCACGGCTGGATCAATCCAGCTTTGCCAGGACGCTGTGACCCATCGATTGAATCGCGGCGGCTATCCATACGTCGCCTTCGAGCGCACGATTCCCGATAGAAGTCCAGGCAGAAACGATTGGATCATCGGAGTCGTGAATGGCAGGCGCGGCTTCGAAGTCACGCGGTTCTCGTTCTCGTGCTCGGTTGATTTCTGGTCCGGTCGGATTCGGTCGCTGGATTTGCAACAACACCGCTAGCGAGCGGAACCCATTTCGAACAAGTTAGTTGTCGTAGTAAGTCAAGTCTAAATCACAAGAGGAGATCAAAATGATCAAATATGTTTTCGTCATCACGGCACTGGCAGCTGGATTCGCCTTCGCGCGGACCGATACGCCCTTGCCCTCTCTCAACAAAGAAGTTCGTCACGAACTGGTAATGCTTCCTTACCTGGGCGTGTTCGACAATCTGGAATACCGAGTCGACGGCAGCGTCGTAACTCTCTCTGGGCAGGTAACGCGACCAACATTGAAGGCGGACGCGGGACGAGTCGTGAAGCGGGTCGAGGGCGTCGCCATGGTCAATAACCAAATCGAGGTCTTGCCCCTGTCTTCGAACGACGATCACTTGCGGCGTTCGCTATACAAGGCGATCTATGGATATCCCGTGCTCCATCGTTACGCTCTGCCAGTGCTCAAACCTATACGTATTATCGTCAAGAACGGCCATGTCACCCTCGCGGGCATTGTTGCCAACGAAACAGACAAAAACATCGCGAACATCAGAGCAAACGGAGTGCATGGTGTCTTCTCGGTCACGAATAACCTTAACGTCGAGAAACGATGACTGGCATTCGCACCTAAACCGTAAGGAGAAAATATGGGCTAACTTGAGCCCGGGTCGAAAAGAGGCGATTGTTCGCCTCTCTTCTACCTCTTTCAACTCTCAAGAAAAGCTGCCTCGCAGTCCGCCACTGGTTCGTGCTGGCCGCGGCTCGCGGATGCGGATATTCCTGCACTCTGCAGGCGCTGTTAAGAGCCGATGCCACAGTGCTGCTCGGAACTACTGAGTGTAGGATGTTCACGCTATTCTAGTTGGCATTTATGCAGAGTTCCCGGCCCCTGCGGCAGACTCCGGCAACAGTAGACCTGAGAACTTCCGCACTGCCTGTCAAAACTCCAGGCGCGCCTGGAACGCCACCATCCGCGGTGAGCTATCGCCGCCCAAGCCCACGCCCAACAATCCTGTCGGCGGTGCTGTTGTGGATGTCAATGCGCCAAAACCGGTCTGAGTTGCCCGATCACCGGGAATCCCCGCATACACATTGGAGGGTAGCGCAAAATTCGCATGATTAAATATGTTGAACGCCTGCGCTTCCACCCGAAGCTTCAGGCGCTCACTCAGTCGGAACCACTTCGTCAGATAAAAGTCGCTCCATAGGAAGTGCGGCCCTCTCAACGCATTGCGGCCCAAGTTTCCAAACTGGCAGGTCTTCACCGAATCACCGTCAACACAGCCTCCAGTGCTGGGATCGACAGTTGAGACAAACGCATCAGGATTCAACCACTGAATTGTTCCCAACTGAGTAACGCCAGGAATTGGATTGTGCTCATATACGCGAACACCGGGAACTAGGCTCGCATATTGAGGTCCGCTGCCCTGAACAATGCCGTTACCGTCAGCGCTGTAGGGCGCGCTCAGAACCGAAAAGGGTAGTCCCGTGTGAAAGAAGGCCGTGCCCGACACTTGCCAGCCATTGAACAATGCGCCGAAAACGCGCCCATGAACCTTAACCGGCAATTGATATACGTATTGAGCATTGAAATTCTGCCGAACATCGTAATCGCACGGTCCGTAATTGCGCCCCAGGTCACCCGGCAGTGGCGACAGGATTCCATTCGAAGAGAACGACAAAAATCCTCCATTGGAAACCGTATCCATGCAGCGGCTCCAGGTATAGTTCGCTTGAACCTGGACGCCCTGCGAAAGCCGCTTCTCCGCCGTTAATTGAAGACCGTTGTAGTGGCTGTTCGCGCCCGTACTCAGTTGAGTCACCGCTCCGAACCGTGCATCGGCTGGTTGCCCAAAAGGAAACGGCGCAAAGCATCCCTGGCACACAGTTTGATAACCGTTCACCTGTGTCAAATAAGGCTGATTCACTGCTCGTGTTCCCACGTATTGCGCGCGCAGATTGATATTCTTCCCAACTTCCTGTTCGAGAGCAAAGCTCCATTGCATGAAATAAGGCGCACGTAGCTTTCCATCAGGCACGGCAGTAATGGAGATGGGCTGCAAACAAACTGCTGGATCTGCTAACGCAGACGCACATGATAACTCGCCCTTCGCAAAGCCCGCATCGAATGCCTGATTGGCGTCGACGGTAGCATTAACAGCACTGTTCGGAACTCCTGGCGCAATCGCCGTTCCTCCAACCGTGCCCAATAGACCACCTTGAAAGGTCTTTGAATACGGTGGATTGGTCCCCACCAGGTCCGCCACACTGCCAGGAAGAATGTCACTGAACAGACCGAAGCCGGTTCGCAGGACGGTAGTTGGACTCAGCTTCCAGGCAACAGCCGTTCTTGGCTGCAAGAAGGCTAACGCCGAGCCAGCGAAAACGGTCCCGACGTTTGTCTGAATCACGTCCTCCAGCGGTTGATTCACGTCATGAGTGATTGCTCCAAAAGAACCATCCAGTCGAGCTATCGAGCCGTGCGGATTGACCGGATTTGAGTTATGCGTCGCGCGAACTCCAAACGTCCAGGTCAGCGCTTTATTGATTTTCCAGGTGTCCTGCGCATACAAATCCACGTTGAGGAAATTGAACGGCTGCGAATTCGCCAGCGGAAATGTCTCGGAAGATGTCGAAGCCACTCCATAGATGAACTGATCCAAGTTCGTGTACGTGACGAGCGGAACCGTTCCTTCACCGAGGTCGTAATCGTTCAGCCGGAGGATGCGCGTGTTTGTTCCGAATCGCAACTCATGCGACCGCAAGCTCCACGCTAGATTGTCATTTATAAAGAAGCGCGAGGCACGTCTGCCCTGCACCCATGTGTTATCGAGGCCACCCAGCGTGGTGAAAGGTGCGTTGGCGCCGCTGCCTTGGAGAACAATGGGAAACGCACTCAGCGTTGCCTGCAGGTTGTCAGGCCCAAACAGACTCTGATACCACGAAAACGCAGGATTGAAATAATTCACCAGGTTCTGTGAAAAGACATGCGTATAGCCAGAAGCGAATGAATACAATGGCTGCGGTGAATAAGCATCGAAGATGGGGTTAATAGGATCTGTCCACGCCGCCTGCAGTCCGGTGTCTGCTTGAAAGCGAAACCAAGTGATGTTCCCCTCGTTGATGTTGTAATCCATGCGCACGGTTTGCACTTGTTCATGATCGTCGCTGGAGTGAGATACCGACTGCCGGTTTGCACACCCGTTCCCATTTGGCGGGCTCCCCGCAACAGTACCTCCGCCGATATCGAACGGACAGCCAAGAACAGCCAGCGGCGTCCCCTCAGTGTTGGAATAGAGCGAGAACAGCTTCTTATAAAACGGGACCAGTTGCGGCTGTGGTTGATATACAGAACCGGTAACGGCGTCTATTCCGCCGCGCGGTAACTGCCCCAGAACGTAGCCTTCGAACGCCGGTGTCGGCACAGTAGTCGCAGACACAATAGGCAGCGCGATCCTCACCCATTCGCTGTCCACAAAGAAAAACAGGGTGTTCTTGATAATTGGGCCGCCCAGGCTGCCGCCAAAGTGATTCACTGTCGACCTAGGCTTATGGCTGTCTGCGCTCGAGTTAGTAAAGAAATCCGCGGCATTGAACTTCGCGCCATTCCAAAGCTCGTACAGATTGCCGTGAAAATGATTTGTCCCGGATTTAGTCACGTAGTTGACCTGCGAAGCGCCATACCGCCCCTCATCAACGGCGTATGAAAGCGTATTCACCGTCACTTCCGCAATAGAATTCAGCCCCAAAACAAGATTCGTCGAAAGTCCGCTATTCAGGTTCGTTAAAGGGTCGTTCGTCTCCAGGCCATCTACGATGAAGCCGTTCGAAAGCGCCGGTAATCCGTTGAACTGAACATTGCCATAGCCATTGCTGCCGCCGACAAAATCGTTCCCACTACCCGCCGTATTGATCAGTGCGCCCGCCGAAAATTGCAACGGGTAAGTCATGTCGCCCCCGGGATTGGGCAAGTCTTCCAAAGCCCGCGCGTTCAGCGTCGTCGACGTATTCGGATTCTCCGGATGAATCAGCGACGTCTTTTCGGTCACGGTGACGCTCTGACTCGCCGTTGCGATGGTAAGAGTAAAATCAACCGTTTGTTTTTGACCAAGCGCCGCGGTGACAGATTTGTTCTCTTGCGGTTCGAAATGTTCAGCCGCGACTTTCACAACATATGAATCTGGCTTCAACTGCGGGAAGCTGAATCTCCCAGCGCCATCGGTCTTTGCCGACCGCGTCATGCCGTTGTCCGCGCTGTTTACTGTCACAGTTGCGCCCGCTATGGCCGCTCCTGTCGGATCAACGACCGTGCCCACAATCGCGCTTGTTGTCTCTCCCTGGCCGTTCGCCGACGACCCTGCCGCAAGCAAAGTCGCTAACACAATCAGTGACCTTACAAATTTAGGCACACCTAAAAATACCCTGCCGCTGTGGGCTGAGTCAATAGTAAAATTGCTGGGAATGCCAATGGGAGCGTGCGATCATATTTCTTTAGCAGGCCCTAAACATGGTGAACACTGAGTCAGTTGACGATTACCTCAAAGCAATCCTGGAACTCAGTGGACCTGAGGAGCGGCGGGTTTCGAGCAATGCTTTGGCTGAACGTCTCGACGTAAGAGCTGCGTCTGTGACCGGTATGCTCCAGCGGCTGGCAGGGCTGAAGCCGGCTTTTGTCCGCTATGAAAAGCATCACGGCGCAGTCTTGACCGAGGCTGGGAAGCACCGCGCATTGGAAGTCTTGCGTCACCACAGACTGTTGGAACGGTTTCTTCATGACGTGCTCGATTTCCCATGGGATGAAGTGCACGAAGAGGCTGAACGGCTGGAACACTTTATCTCCGAACGACTGGAAGACAGGATTGCCGCAAAGTTGGGAGATCCCCAAACCGATCCCCACGGTCATTCAATCCCGGAGCGTAATGGGACAATCCTAACGCGTCCGGAAGTACCACTTCCGTCTTGGGCCTGCGGAGTGCAAGCGGTCATTAGCAGCGTTTCTGATCGAGACCCCTCAGCCCTCAGAGAAATGGAACGGCTCGGTCTGCGGCCCGGCGTTGCACTGGTGGTAGAAACGGGTCATCGAGGGGCTGCACTCCTGGTAAGAACGGCGAATGACAACCGAGCATTAAGGCTGAATAATAAGCTTGCTAGTTCAATTTACGTTGTCGACGCCACAAGTTGCTGAGCCTCATGGCCCACCCTTTGGAGTAAGGTTCGTTTACGCTAAGTCTTTCAAAATTAATCACTTGTCGTGAGTTGTTTGCCATAGGCCAAGTTTTTCGTGAAAGTGTTTGGGGTCTTGAGCGGTCGCTGGTGAGTAGTAAGCTCGTCTTTGCCCACGCAGTGAAAATCTTAGAACCGGATTTATCCGCAGTCTTAACCCGCCCGTTGGATTGATATGTGTGTACCCGTTTCCATACAATAGGGTATAGCGTTCATCCCGAATATATATTATGAAGCAAGTTTTAGTGTGCGTGTCCGTCTGTGCCTCGTTGGTTCTCACTGGCTGTTCGCAGAGTTCAGAGAAACTGCTGACGGCCGCCAACAAATACCATCAGGCGAAGAAGTATGAAGAGGCCTCCATCCTTTATCAAAAAGCGATCGCGAAAGACAAGCTGAACGCCGAGGCTTACTACCGCGAGGGGTTAAATCTTCTGGACGAGAAGAAGATTGCGGATGCCGTGAACTTTCTGCGGCGTGCGGTGGATTTGCAACCCGGCAATATAGACGCTGAGACAAAACTGTCCGAAATCTATTTGACGGCTTACCAAGCGGACAACAAGCGCTATGCCTCGCTTTTGCCGGACGTGAAAGAGCTTGATAACAAGATACTGGCAAAGGACCCCAACTCCTTTGATGGGTTGCGCATCAAGGCCTTGCTTACGGTGGCCGAGGGTAAGTTTGACGACGCGCTGCCAATTTTCGAGCAAGCCAACAAAATTAAGCCGTACTCGCGCGAATTGATGGGTTGGTATGCTCAGGCCCTTTCACAGGCGCAAAAGTCGGATCAGGCCGTTGCTTTGGTGAGGGACATGCTCGCGCGCGACAAGACGTGGTCGCAAGGCTATCAGTTTTTGTTCGTCTATTACGGGCGTTTAGGGGACAAAGAGAAAGCTGAAGCAATTCTGCGCGAAGATGCCCAGAACGATCCGACTGATGAAACGGCCGTCACAAACTACGCCAATTTTCTGGCAGCTAGCAAGCGGATACCCGAGGCAGAAACCATCGTTCGCCAAACGCTGAATGATCGGAAGAGCTTCCCCAAGGCGCATCTGATCGTCGGCGACTTCTACGTGCGGACGCAGCAGTTTGACAAAGCGACGGCTGAGTACAATACCGGCGCTGCCGAAGATCCCAAAGAAGCCGTCACCTATAAAGAGCGCTTGGTGGCGCTGCAGGCGTATCGAAATCATCCCGAGGAAGCCGCGAAACTAGCAAAGCAATTAGCTGAAGAACATCCCAAAGATCCTTCGGTGAACGAAATGTACGCCTCCGTTCTTTTGCAAACCGGTCAACGCGCCGATGCCGCCAAGTCGCTTGATTCACTCAAGATTTTGGTGGCGAAGAATCCGAGTGATCCGGTGTTGCATCTCGATCTCGCCCGAGCGTACTTCGCCGTTAGTGAAAAGGATAAGGCTCTCAGTGAAGCGTTGGAAGCCACCCACTCTGAGCAGAAATCGCCGGCTCCGCGCATCGGCGTGATTATTCCCGCCCAGACCGTCGCAGCTAGGATTTACGAAGACCGCGGCATGCATGCCAAAGCGCTGGAACTCGCCGATTTGGTCCTCGCCAGCCAGCCAAACAATCCGGATGCGATTCTGATCCGCGACCGGGCGTTAATCGGCACCAATCAGACCACCAAAGCGCAACCCGAATTGGAGAATCTTGTCAAGCTGTATCCGAAGCTGGCCGATGCTCATCTTCAACTGGCTTCCATTTATTTGGGTGAGAAGGCCTACGATAAGGCGCGGGACGAATTCGAAACGCTGAATAATGCGACTCCGCCCGACATTCGCGGCTTCATTGGTTTGCAGACCGTTAAGATGATGACCGGCAAGGGCGAAGATGCGATTCTTTCGATGCAGGATCTGGTCGACAAGAATCCTACAGTTCTTCCTTACCGCTATGAACTTGCCAATTTTCAATCCGCTTTGGGTGGGCAGGACTGGAGTACAAATTCTGTCCGGTCAAAAGAACTGTTCCAAAAGGCTGCTGACAACTATAAAGAGATTCTGAAAACCACCGCCAACTCCTCGGAAGTATGGCTGCGGCTTGGAGTTATGCAGCGTAACTTGCTGCAGTATGATACCGCTCTCGCTTCGTTTGAACAGGCCGGCAATGCGGATCCGAAGAACGTTGCTGCCTTTCTGAACCAGGCACTCGTTTGCGAGGCGCTGAACAAGAAAAAAGAAGCGTCCGATGCTTATAACAAAGTTTTGTCCATCGATCCGGACAACGCGCTTGTGTTGAACAATCTGGCCTATATGACGGCTGATACAGGCGCGAATCTCGACCAGGCTTTGACGTACGCGGAACGCGCCAAGAAGCGCGCGCCCGATAGCCCCGATGTGGCGGATACGCTTGGCTTCGTTTATTACAAGAAGGAGTTGAACACCGAGGCTCTCCGTATTTTCCGCCAACTGTCGGAAGAGCACCCGCAGAACTCTACTTTCCGCTTGCACCTCGCCATGGCGCTGCTGAAACAAGGCGACAAGCAAGGCGCTCGCGCCGAAGCGAACAAAGCCATGCAGTCCGCGGTTTCGCCGGACGAGAAAAGCAAAATCACTGCCTTTGTGAGCCAAAACGGGCTCGCTTAGATTGGCGCTTTTCGCTGAGTGGTATTACAAGAGTCATTAGCATCTTGGCGTGTTAGATACCCTTCCCTCGGGTATCTCGCGCCCTTTGTTACGATTCTTATTCTTATAGCCTTACCTAAACCACAGGGGTTTATTTACTGGGAGTGGCCAGTCCAAGTTTTTTTGGTGGCTGCGGTTTCTGCCCTAACTTGGCCAGCGGATGTTACGCTTCGGCCTCAGCAATGGCTCATGAGCGCAGGGGTCGGCACTCTGGTGTTTGTCCTGTGGATCGCTCCTGAGGTGATCAATCCCAACTATCGCCACGGGCTTTTGTTTTCCAACGGGGTCATGGGGCATGTCGGTTCGACCCTTCGGCCCGAGGCTTTGGCGAGCACCTGGGTTTTAGCATGGCGAACGATCAGGGCGTCTACCGTGGTTCCGATTGCGGAGGAATTATTTTGGCGTGCCTGGCTCATGCGATGGCTCGTCAATAACGATTTCCGAAAAGTATCCTTGGGTTCGTATTTGCCATTTGCCTTTTGGGCAACGGCCATTTTGTTTGGCGCCGAGCATGGCCCTTATTGGGACGTCGGGCTGTTGACCGGCATCATCTATAACTTTTGGATGATCCGCACCAAATCTGTGGGCGACTGTGTTTTGATGCACGCGGTTACGAATCTTTTGTTGAGCCTGTATGTGATGGCCTACGGGCAGTGGCAGTATTGGCAGTAATTTCCCCACACCCTGAGACGTAAGACCGCATACCGCTACTAGCACTGTGTGGCTTTGTTTCGCACTTTTAGCGCCGCCATTCAAGGCATTGACGCGCATGTCATCGACGTTGAAGTAGACATGTATCCAGCGGGGACGCAGCGCGATTTCGTGACGGTGGGCATGCCCGACGCGGCCGTAAAAGAGAGCCGCGAACGTATTAAATCCGCGCTTTTGAATTCCGGTTTTGGGTATCCGAGCAAGTCGGTGACCATCAACCTGGCGCCCGCGAACATACGCAAAGAAGGAGCCGGTTTCGATCTGCCGATGGCAATGGCCATCCTTGGAGCCATGGGGCTGTTTGGCTCGATGGAAGATTATATGGTGGTCGGCGAACTGTCCCTCGACGGCAGTTTGCGCCCAATTCGCGGCGCCCTTTCCATTGCCGTCTGTGCCGCCCGCCGCGGCATTCGTAATCTGATTTTGCCAATCGAGAATGCCGCTGAGGCTGCGGTAGCCGAGGGCGTTCGCGTCTTTGGCTTAAAGCATCTGGCGGAGGCGGTGACGTTCCTGAATGAACCGGCCGGGTTTAGTCCGGTCTTGCCGGTCACGCCCACGGACGACGATCGTGATCCGAATTTCCCGGATTTCAGTGATGTGCGCGGGCAAACGATGGCCAAGCGCGCCTTAGAAGTGGCAGCGGCTGGTAATCATAATGTTCTTATGATAGGGCCGCCGGGTTCGGGCAAAACAATGTTGGCGCGCCGCTTTGCAGGCATTTTGCCGAAGTTAACTTTCCGCGAGGCGCTCGAGGCGACCCAAGTGCACGGCGTGGCGGGTGTCTTGCCGCCTGGAATTGGCATCCTCAGGCAGCGACCTTTCCGGGCGCCGCACCATACGATCTCCGATGCGGGTCTGATTGGTGGAGGCAGCGGTAGTCCTCGTCCCGGCGAAGTGTCACTGGCGCATCAAGGGGTTCTCTTTATGGATGAACTTCCTGAATTTCCGCGCGGCGTTCTGGAACAGTTGCGGCAGCCTTTGGAGGAAGGGTCGATTAATCTGGCGCGCAGTAATGGCACGCTTACGTTTCCGGCGCGGATTCTGTTGGTTGCGGCGATGAATCCATGTCCGTGTGGGTTTTATGGTGATTCCACGCGCGAGTGCCGATGTACGCCCGGGATTATTCAGCGATATTTGGCGAAGGTCAGCGGTCCGTTGCTTGATCGGATTGACTTGCATATCGAAGTACCAGCTGTTGCCTACAAAGAACTCCGCAGCCAAACCATAGGCGTCTCCTCAGCCGAAATCCGCGCCCGCGTCGAGGCCGCCCGCCAAGTGCAGCGGGATCGCGGTTACTATAATTCGCAGATTCCACCCGCTCAGTTGCGGACAGTTTGTGCGCTCGATGAAACGGGTGAGCGGACTCTGGAAATGGCGATGCGGCGGATGAATTTGTCGGCGCGGGCGCATGACCGGCTGCTGCGGGTGGCGAGGACGATTGCGGATTTGGACCATGCTCCGAATGTCGCGGCAAAACATTTGGCGGAAGCGGTGCAGTTCCGGAATTTGGATCGGAATTATTGGAGCTAGGGATGGAAACTATCGAAGTTGAGCGGTTACGTTGGTGGAAAGCCGGATACTGGTACGGGCGCTAAAGTTTTACCAGATTCGGATTTAGCGGCGCTTTACCAGGTGGAGACCGGCGCTCTCTTCCAACTCACATCAGAAGAACTGCAATCTTTGAGATGCCAAATTGGCATATCAAACGAAATCTGAGGCGGACGCCGTTTCCGCCCGTGTACCTTCACCGAATAGGGCATGGCCATGCTTTCCGGCGTTCTTACCAGCAAACGCGCGTCGAAGTGAATGTTGCGATTATGCGTATCTTGGTCCGACTCCGCCGACTACTAGCGACTCATGAACTCGCCCGCCGGCTCGACCAACTTGAATGACGGCAGAGCGAGCGGGACGGGCGGGTTCAATATGTGTTCGAGACAATCCCGCAGTTGATCAGTTCGCGGGAACCGGAGCCGGTGCCGATTGAACCGAAGCAGAGCATTGGGCTTCCAACGTCTGACTTGGTGCGCTCTGCCGGGTAGCGCCAAGGGCTGACGGGCCAGAACAAACACAACCCTCTCGCGCTTCCGGTTGCGTTTGCGCTACATGCACAAGCGTCATACCCTTAGCGCGAGGCTCGTTGGCTCTGGAACTGCGTTGGCCTCTGGGCTATTTCCAATGCCGTTACTGACAACTATCGAATAACCCGGATTCGCCGCCAGGAACGTTGGTATGTGGAAAATTTCTTCATTCGTTACCTCAAAGCTCCCGAAACAAAAATTTTGATCACATTGAGTCGAGATGTACTGCGCCGAGTATGGGTACATTGGTTTGCAGGCGGTCTCCGGCCTCAGTCCATCTGCAAGCCGACGGTGAAAGATCCCTCGTTCTGGAGGAACTTGGACCGAAGCGATTGGAATTGGACGGGAAGGGGCATAATAAAGCCATGGCTATATCAGTCGAAGGATTGTACCGGAACGGCAAAATCGAGTTGCTGGAACCTGTCGCGGAAGCCGACGGGACGCGCGTCATCGTGACGTGGGTCGGTTCCGGTCGAGTCGTCAGCCTTCGCGACCACAGCATCGATGAGACCCAGGCTGCGGACCTGCGCCGCAGATTAGCTGCCTTTGCTGAGGACTGGGATCGTCCCGAAATGTCAGTTTATGACGAATTGCCGCAGGGGTGATGTCGTTCTCGTCCTGTTCCCCGATTCCAACCTTCTGACATCGAAGAGGCGCCCAGCGCTGATCGTTCAAGCCGATAACCTTGCCGCGGGTCTTGGCCAAACCATTGTGGCTATGATTACGAGCAATATGCTCAGAGCCGGACATCAAGCGAGAGTAACTGTATTGGCTTCGTCGAAAGAAGCGAGGCTCTCAGGCCTGTTGATGGATTCGGTCATTATGACCGACAATCTAGCGACGGTCGGCCTCGGTGAGATTGATCGAGCCATAGGGCGTTTCCCCCAGATGAGCGCGGTAGAAGCGGCCCTTCGATGGACGTTGGCGCTGTGATTGTTGTGTTACCTCGCTAAACCGCGACCGGCTCCTCACTTTCTCGGCATCCTGACTTCGAAAAAGCCGGCGACTTGGCTGTCAAACCACATCCGTGCCCTTGTGGATTCGACGCGCAAGTGCCGGTGTACGCCGGGGATTGTTCAGAGGTATCTAGCGAAGGTGAATGAGTGGACCGTTGCTGGATCGCATTGATTTGCATATCGAAGTACCGGCCGTTGCCTATAAAGACTTGCGAAGCCAAACGGTCGGCGTCTCCTCCCCGAAATCCGCGCCCGCGCCGAGGCTGCTCGCCAGGTGCAGCGGGATCGCGGGTAACGTAGTTCGCAGATCCCGCCTGCTCAATTGCGCACGGTTTGCTAGTTCGGTATCGCCTGTCATTACCCAAATGAGTGAGATGTACTGCGACGAGTATGGGTACGTTAGTTTGCACGCGGTCTCTGGGCTGAGTCTATGTGCTTGGCGATGGTGAAAGGCGGGTGCTCCCGCAGCGGATACCAAGATCTAACGCCGGTCTAACTCTTCGGGCTCGACGTCGGGCACTTTATCCAGAACTGAGAGGAATCGTTTCCTTGTCGGCTCGTTCCGCCCGCCTCTTGAGCCGTTCCAAGGCGTCAAGTTGTTCACCAAAAGCTGCGGCGAAGACTTCATCTACCGACACTCTTCGCGAGGCGCGGGCCGCAGCTTTGGCGTACGGTTCTTCTGGCACGCTCATTTACTTCTCCTCAAAGCCCGTAGAAACTGCGCCGGGGTCCACACCTCGACTCCCAAGCGCTCAGCCGCCTTAAAGTGTCTTGTATTGAGAGTGACGATCATAGAATCAGATGCAATCGCTAATTCCAGGATACGCTCATCGTCCGCATCGGGCAGGATTGGCCTTCGCCGCAAGACACCGGATACCAACTTGCCCTGACGGAGAATGTAATCGAAAAAATGCTCAATCTCAGTCTCGCTAAAGCCCCTCGACAAGATCGTTTCGCTTCAACACATCCTCCTGTTCAAGCGCTAGCGCAACCGAAATATTGGGACGCCATAGTCCGTCGTCGATTGACCGGAGCAAGTCATAAGAAGCCCCCTCTTGGAACGAAGCGCCGAAACAAGGACGTTGGTGTCAAGAACTACTTCGTGCCTTCAGCAAAAGCTTCGGGTTCGCAAACCGGGAATCTTCCACCGCGAGCCCAGCTTACAGAAGTCACCGTAAAAAATAGAAACAGGCTACCCCATTCGTTATCGCGTGACCTGCAATCCGGCCTGTCGGGCATGATCTGGAGCAGTTGCGGCAACCATGAGGAAGGCGCGTACTACAAAGAAGTCCGCAGCCCAACCGATGGCGTATCCTCCACCGAAAATTCGCGCCCGCATGGAAACCGCCCGCCAAGTCCAACGGGACCGCGGTCTTTATAATTCCCAGATCTCGCCGGCACAGAATAACTGATTTGCGTCGGCCGGTTCAGGGCAAAGGGCGCCATAACAGGTGATTTGTGCCGCGCGCTTCGATTCGGGAGAATGGCGAGGTACATCGGACGCTGCCCTACGGCAGAAAAGATGGATCGTGTTTGGTTGCTATGTCCCGAGTCTCCCCCTTGTTGGCATTAGCGCATCAATTCGACCAGTCGTTTTATGAAATAACGGCTGCGTAGAATCCATCCCCCTCTTCACGCCCAGGCAGCCGGTAGATTTCCTTCTCACAGCGAAATTGGAGGAAATGAGCCAGCACCTCCTTCACCACGTCTTCGTTTTCTTCATGTTCCAGCGAGCAGGTGGCGTAAACCAACTTGCCGCCTTCCGCCAGCATCCGCAAAGCGTTCGTCAATATTGCTGCCTGCTTGATATGAAAGCGCGCCAAAATCCCCGGGCCGAATGCGCCATTTGATTTCCGGGTTCCCCGCCAGGGTACCCGTGCCCGCGCAGGGCGCATCCACCAGAATTCGCTCGAACTTCAGCGAGAAGGGCAGCGGTTCCGTCGCATCGAGAACTACACGATGGCACGACGCTTCAATATTGCCTATCCGCTCAGGACTCACATCGCAAGCGACGGCTCGCCCCAGCGGCGTCTCCAACGCTTGGCTCAATTTATTGCCGGGGGCCGCACATAAATCCAGAAAACTTTGTCCCGACTTCAGGTCAAGATGCGGCACAATCGATTGCGATCCAATATCGTGAAAGCGCAACGACGCTGAAGTGATCGTCCGCACACGGTAACAGCCCGGCATCTCCGTCGCTTCCGCCTCTAGGCCGGCTGGCATTTCCTTCCCGGTAGCAATCCTTACATAATGATCAGGTTCTTCTAAAGCGGCGCGTGCGATCCCCTCCGCCAATTCTTCGCCAAAGGAATACTGCCAGCGCCGCAGCAGCCACTCCGGACAAGAAAGCGCTGTCGCCCGATCAGGCCAAACCATCGCATCCCGGTTAACTTTTCGCAGCACTGCATTGGTAAATCCTGTCGCAGCACGCTGCCGCTTCTTGACGAACTCGACTGAGTTGTCCACCGCCGCATGTGGCGGCACTCTTTCCAAATATCGAAGCTGAAAAACCGCCCCACGCAAGGCAATCCTTACTTCCGGATCGAGATCGGCGACGGGTCGCCCCGAATATTTAGCGATCAGAAAGTCCAATTGATTCTGAAAACGCAAACAGCCAAACACAATTTGCGCCGCTAACCCGGCATCTCGGCCTGAGAGGGTAACCGACCGCGTTCGCAGGTCGTCAGATGCATAAGAGCCTTCTTCGACTCCGAGCAGAACATCAAAGGCGACGAGTCGGGCTGGCGAAATTGGGGAGGCAGCAAACTTTGACACTTGGTACAGGATTGGATTTCAAGCCGCGTCACATCCAGCGGCTTCACACAATTTTAGTATTTGCGACTTGGCGTATTCCTGTGCTAGGATGCTAATAGCCTCCGCAGGCTTCATTTTTGCGAGGTGCACCTCGTACGTTACTTCCCTTCACGGAGCATAAAACACTTATTTCATGAGCTTTACCGTTTTCCTCGGAAACCTCCCTGTTTGGGTGACAGCCGACGATATCAAGTCGTGGCTATCCTCAGAGAACTTGGTCGCTGACGCGGTCAAGGTTATTCGCAACCCTGAGACTCAAGAGTCCAAGGGCTTCGCCTTCATCGAATCTCCCAATCAAGAAGAGATGAATTCCATCATCCGGCGGTTCGACAGAGCCCCGCTGGAGGATCGTCTTCTTCGTGCCAATCCGGCCCAACCCCCGAAAGCCGGTGGCAAAGCGCCCGTGAAAAGCACTCCTTCGCAGGATCGCCCCAAGCGTCCAGCACCTGCGGGTAATGGTGGTCAGTCTGCGGCAGCCGCAGCAAGTGGCGGCGGAACGGCGGTTGCGGCGAATCCAGTTGTCCGCAAGAGCCCTAATCCGCGCCGCACCAACCATTCAAACGCCCGTCAAAGCGCCTTCGCTGAGGAACTCGCAAAAGCTCTCTAGCCCTGCGGCCAAGCGCCGCTTGGTCCCTCCTTCTGAGTCTTTGCGTCTCCTCTGTCGAAGATCCCCTCATCAGCTGAGTTCCACCGCACAATTCGCGGCAATCTTTTCGCGGGGTTCGTCTATCCCCCTTTTCAACCACTCAGTCGACAAATGCCACTCCCGACCGAACCAGTGAACCTGTGCCCGATCCTAACAACTGTCGATTACTCGGATTTTAAAAACTCACTGGAGCATGGCGGGGAGCCGGCCAGCCGAAAGAATCCAGAGGCTGTGCCGTTCCCGTCACGGAACAGGCACCTCCTGGAAAAGTGCTATAATTCGTCAAATTATTCTACAGTGGCGCATTTATGCAAAACTTCTTTTGTTCGGAGACGTGTCTGCCCTTGATTTTCAAGGAAATCCCTTGTGAATCGCTTTAGTTTTGAAGTCTTGATTCTGCGAATAGCTTTCGTCTCCTTGATTGCTTTCATTGGAGCGACTGTTCGGCCGTTTGGCCTGCCGCTAGCAGTTTCCATTGCCCTCGGAATCGTTGCGGCCTTACTAGCGATGTTGCTCGCCGCGCGTTTGCGCCAAGCCGCCCCCCAATCGCTATTCGCTGGCGGTCTTGGCTCAATCGCCGGATTGGGCGTTGGTTTATTGCTCGTCTTCATTTCTGTCCAGGCCGGTTTCGCAATCGGTTCCACCGGGCAGTTCATTCGTATCACTCTTCCAATATTGGCCGCTTATGTAGGATTGATCATCGGCTTGTCAAAGGCCGAACTGGTGCCGCTCAGCACTCTCACTTCCGGTAAAGGCGCCAACGCTTCGCTCACTACCAAGATCCTCGACACCAGCGTTCTCATCGATGGCCGCATCGTCGATATTGCCGAATCTGGTTTTATGGAGGGCCGCTTAATCGTTCCGCGTTTTGTGCTGCATGAATTGCAGTTAGTCGCCGATTCGTCCGATTCCGCCAAACGCAATCGTGGCCGCCGTGGCCTCGACGTCGTTCAGTTGCTGCAAAAGCAGCCGCGCATCCGCTTGGAGGTTTCCTCGGAAGACTTCCCCGAAACGCGCGAAGTCGATCTCAAGCTCATCGAACTCGCCAAAGTCTTGCAAGCGAAAATCGTTACCAATGATTTCAACTTGAACAAACTCGCCCAAGTGCAAGGCTTAGTAGTCTTGAACATCAATGAACTCGCCAACTCACTCAAGCCCGTTGTCTTGCCGGGTGAAGTCATGCGGGTGTTCATTCTCAAAGAAGGCAAGGAACACAACCAAGGTGTAGCTTATTTGGACGACGGCACCATGGTAGTGGTCGACAACGCCCGCCGTATGATCTCGAAAACGGTGGACATCATCGTTACCAGCGTTTTACAAACCACTGCCGGCAAAATGATATTCGGCCGTTTCGATGAACGCCAGCAACCGGTAGAAACCCGCGCCAGCGCAGCCGCCAGCACGGCCGCTCAATAAAAAATCTTCACCTACCCGTTCGGCTGATGTGGCAGATCGCCCTTTCGGTGCAGACTGGGACCATGAGTGAAGCAGCAGAGTTCGATTTAGCAGGTTATTCCGCCGCCATCAGCGGCTTGATCGAGAAAGCGGGCGCGCACGTCGCCGCCATCAAATCGGCGCCATACCGGGTCACCAGCGGTGTCATTTTCCGACCCGACCTCATCGCCGTCAATAATCATTTATTGAAGCGCGAAGGCAAGATCCCTGTGCATCTGCCAAGCGGAGATACCGCCGAAGCCACCATACTCGGGCGCGATCCCGCGCTTGATGTCGCCGTTCTCCAAGTTTCCGGCGCTCAATGGCCAACTCCCCACATAGAAGAAGACGCGGCCTTGCGCGCGGGCGCTCTGGCAGCAGTCGTCGGACGTACGCTTGACGCCGGTCTATCCGCTAGCGTTGGCATCTTAGGCGCAGTCGGTGGACCCCGCCGCAGTTGGCGCGGCGGCGACCTCGACCGGTTTATCCGCCTCGACGTCAATCTCTATCCTTCGCAAGCCGGCGCCGCTGTTGTCTCCGCCACAGGTGGTTTTGTCGGCATGGCAACAGCAGCCATCCTGCGCCACTCCGCCCTCGCCGTTCCGATGGGCACACTCCACGCCGTGGCTCACGAACTTCAAACGGAGGGTGGCATCCGCCAAGGCTATCTCGGCGTGGGTTTGCAGCCTGTCAGCATTCCTGAGCACCTCCGGGTTAAGTCACCACTGGCTGGCGAAAGCGGCCTGATGATCGTCAGCATCGAACCTGGTAGCGGCGCCGAGAAAGCCGGCTTACAACTGGGAGACATTTTGCTCGCGGCAGGCCACACCAAATTGACGCAGGTGGAATCGCTGATGGGCGAATTGCGCAGCTTTGGCAAACCGATGCAATTCACTATCCTACGCTCAGGCGAGGCGAAAGCCATCGAAGTTGAAATCGCCGTCCGGGTGGAGCGGAGGAACTAACATGCCGTTCCCTGTGCCCGGACGCATCGCCGAGTTTCTGCGGCGCGCCACCGTTCAAATCCGTTCCGGTAGTGCCGACATTCAAGGCTCTGGCTCGGGCCTCGTCCTTACAAATGGGCACATTATTACCAACGCCCACGTAGCGGTGGGCAACGAGATCACCATTGAAGCTTGGGACGGTACTTCGCACAAAGCACACCTCGTTCGCAAGGATCCACACCACGATTTGGCTCTCCTGTCCGCGGAAGGCATCGATGCGCCGCCGGCCGCTCTTTCAGGCAACGAGCCCAAACCCGGTGCGGCTGTCATCGCAGTGGGTAATCCTTTGGGTTTCGTCGGTGCCGTATCCACCGGCTTCGTGCAAGCGGTCGGCGCAATTCGCGGCTTCGGTTGGCGTCGTTGGGTGCAGGCTGATGTGCGCCTCGCACCCGGGAACTCAGGCGGTCCGCTGGCCGACGTTCTCGGTCAAATCGTTGGCCTCAACACGATGATTGCCGGCGGCATGGCCTTAGCGATCCCAGCTGCCAGCGTCCAGCGTTTTCTTTCCGCCAAATCTCAGCGAACTTTGGGCGTAACGGTCCGCCCCGTGATGCTGCGTTCACCAAGGCAATCGCCACATCCCGCGCTGCTGATCCTCGAACTCGCATCGGGAGGCGCCGCTGAACGCGCATCGTTGCTTCCAGGCGACATCCTGCTCGAAGCCGCTGGCCACCCTTTGCATTCGCCCGACGATTTATCGGCCGCGTTAGCCACCGGCGATACCGTTGCGTTTGCCTTTCACCGCGCTGGCGATGCTAAAGTGCGCCGCGTCACTGTGGAGCTAGCATTGAGGCAAGCGAACGCCGCGTGATTCGCGTTCTCATCTTGGCCGCATCTGAGGAGGAGCAGGAGGCTTTGGCGGCCCTGCTCGCCGAAGATGAACGAATGGAAGTCGTCGACGAATCTGCCGACATTCTATTCCTCGGCAACGGCCGCACGCCACCGCATGGCCTCGATGCGCTCCCAACCGTCATCCTCACGGGAGATGTCTTCGAACCTTCCGATTACCGCACCTCGGTGCGCGCCCGTCTTCCCAGCACCGCCACCGCAGCGGAAGTCTTAGCCGCCATCACCGCAGCCGCTCAGGGTTTTGTCGTTCTCACACAACCGCAAGCCGACGCCCTCTTCGCGCACCCCACCGTCCCACAGTCGCCGCCCCCTCTGATCGAAGAACTGACCGCGCGCGAATTGCAAGTCCTGCGCGACGTCGCCCAAGGGTTCGCCAACAAAGAAATCGCCGAGCACCTGGGCATCAGCGAACACACCGCAAAATTTCACGTCGCCTCTATTTTGGGCAAGTTGCAAGCAAGTTCGCGCACCGAAGCAGTCACCCAGGGCATCCGCCGCGGCCTCATTCCGATTTAGCGTTGTATCTGCGGATAGACGAGCGCTGCCCATTCCCCATCTCGCTCATTAAGACCCATCATGCCCAATTAAGCCATCCAGCTTTCCGATTGGCTTCACCGAAGACTCACGAACAAGGATTCACCTTGACCCGGCTGAGTGAAAACTCTCCCAACTCACCAAACACCGCGTTGATGGAGAAGCGGTGGGTGCCGCGTATGCCGCCGCGCGCTACCGCTCGAACTTTCCGCTCTCGGCAAATTTCTAGCCGGGTTATCGACTAATCAAAGCGAACTAAGCAGTTTGGTCCAGCGAACTAACGCGCCCAGGGCATAGGCTCAACTGCGGGGAATGATGTTGTCAACTGTTGCGGACATCCATAGAGCTTTGGGTTTTGCATGTTGAGAGCGATTTCCGTCATATGGAGAGCCCATTCCGGCGATAGGCGGCAAGCCCTCTTGTCTCTGAGAGAATCGGCGGCCTCCGCGATTCCACGGCAGAAATCCATCTTGTTCGGCCCCTTACTGGATCGAAACGCGGCTGGACGAACCAGAGGCACCCTCTTTGGTCCATGGCCGAGCGCCTTCGCCACATAAGGACGACGCTCAAAGCGCATTTGCAACGGAGTTCGACGAGTGATTTGAACCGCTGATCCGTAGTGCCAGACCGCCTTTGTCGAAATGATCCCGCTATCACCGAAGATCCGCAAGTCGTGATTGTGGGCGGCGTAAATCGAGCAGGTAAGACGGCCGACAACACCAGAAGCGAATTCAAGGCAGGCGACTGAGAAATCGGGGGTCTGCTGATTGAGCTGAACGAGTTTGTCGTTCATAACGATGCTGGCGAAAGATGTCACCTGCTTGACCGGACCGAAAATCGCCAACATAACTCCAAGATGATAGCCGGCATGTTCCAGTGTGCATCCCACTTCGAATTCGTCCTTGAAAGGCCACGGTGCACCTGACTCGCTGATCCAATTCTTGTAGGACAGCAACGGGACGGGCCCGTCATCGAGCTCGGCATATACGAGACGCGGCGTCCCGATCGTCTTTTCCCGAATTGCTTTCCAGATCGTTTGCGATGCTTCGCCTAAGGAATTGCATGGAGCCGAGGTAATAAGGAGGTCTTTCTTGGCGGCCAAATCGACCAGCGAGCGAGCATCGTCCACCGTCATCGCCATCGGTTTTTCGGAATAGACATGTTTTCCGGCTTGTAACGCGGCGTACGAAATATCGAAATGGCTTCGCGGATTTGTCAGATTCGCAACAAGTTCAATCGACGGATCTTCAAGGATTTGTGCAAAGCTCTCGAAAGCAAGGACTTTATGAAAGGCGGAGAAAGCTCGCAATCTGTCGGGATTATGGTCGAACACGCCCGCTAATTGAATCTGCGGATGATTCGAAAGAGTGGACATGTAAAAGTCGGCCACATATCCACAACCTACCAGTGCGAATTTCATTGTCCTGTTTCCTTTTGAGTCATCCAACTCTCTCTTATGCGATCGACTGATCGCATCACTTCGAGGGTAAGGTTTAAGGGCATGTCCGGACTCTCGAACAGCCCCTGCTGCAAACAACGTTGGACCTCTAACGCTTCAAAGGTATAGCCGCTCTCGCCGAGGTGCCGACCATAGTTCCTGCTACCGCCTTTCCGGCTCAAGTTAAGGATGGGGCGAACGCCTGGCAACTTCAGAATTTGAGAGCGCAGTGTACTTGTCCTCTTTCCCAGTTGATGCTTGGCAGTCTTGGTAATCCGATAAGTTTCGGGAAAATAAAGCGGTGAATTGAGATGCAGGTTTGCTTCGGTGCCAAAGACGGTTGCCGTGTTGCTAAATTGAGCCACGACGCTCGCTGAAATCGTCGCTTGTACCTGCTTGGGAAACAGCAAGAGCGTCGAGAAGCTGAGATCTGCCCCTTCAGAATTCAATGTCGAGAAACTCTTTATGGCAACAGGGGTGCCGAACAATGCATGGGCGAGCGACAGCGGATATACACCGAGGTCAAGGAGTGCGCCCCCACCTGGCATTTCAAACAACCGGCTCTTTTGGGTTTGGTCATGCGCAAAACCCAAATCTCCACGAAATGCCTGTACTTCGCCAAGCGTGCCCTCGCGCACGGTTCGGATTGCCGCTTGTACCGCCGGCGAAAATCGCATCCACATCGCCTCCATGCAGAAAATCTTCTTCTCTAAAGCGAGAGAGACGACCGACTCTGCTTCGGCGGCCGTCACTGCAAACGGTTTTTCACAAAGGAGTGGTTTATCGGCCTCAAGCAGCGTCAAACACTGCTTCGCGTGCAAAGCGTTTGGGGTGGCAATATAGAAGACGTCTACCGGCGCCTTGCCGAAGTCATACCCTTGCTCCTGAGCCGCATTGGGTATTTTAAATTTGCCAGCAAAGGTTTTTGCTCGATCAAGGGAGCCGGAAACAACCAGATTCGTGGTTGCACTTGGAATAGACTGTAGGGCGTAAGCGAACTGTTCAGCAACCGCACCGGTCCCAAGGATTCCCCACCTGGTTTGTGCCACGTGGGATCTAGTCAAGGCCATTGGTCCGCACGACGCGTATAGGGAAGGGGTACATGCCAAGAGCGCTCAGCAGCCTTAGAGAACATAGCATGGTGGGAAATCGTTTTGATTCGTTCGCATATAATAGGATTGTGGGAAATCGTCTTGATTTGTTTGAATATAGCAGCAAGCTTAGCTGTCGACGGACGATTAGGTTAGTAGGCCAAATATCGGTTGTAGAACAGGCAAAAGAAGCTCGCCGGAGTCCATGCAAAGGGCCCACACCCTTTGTTACACTCTTCGAGTAAGGAGTGAAGCGGTGAAAAGTAGTCCTCGTCAGAACTGGAACAACGAAGAATTACCGCCGTACCCATTGCAGAGACAGGCTGAAAAGATTGAGGTTTATGAGCTTGCCCTACCACCCAAGAAATCCACCAAATTTTTTGTCAACGTGGGCAAGATCTGCGTCGCAACCGGCTTCGTGGCCGGCTTGTTTTTTGTTGGAAACTATCTTGTCCGCCGACCGGCAGCGCTTGGATCCGCAGACAGGGGAGAGCAGGCGGTAGCTCCGGCTTCGTCTGCCGAGGGCCCAGAGTCAGCGCCCGTCGTCAAGGCAATCCAAACAAAGCTTCCCGAAGTCGGCTACGTTTCAGCCTGGGGCATCGGAACGACTGGGGCCACAATCACTTGGTCCACAGATGTCCCTGCGACAACTATGCTGCTTTACGGGACTTCACCGTCGCTCGATCAACACACTGCGGAGGAAAAAACGCTGACCGCGTCACACGGGGTAACGCTTTCTAATTTGAAAAGCGGTACAACCTATTACTTTGTAGCGCGATCAGCCGACAGAAACGCCACCATTGGAGATTCAGCGCAAATGTCGTTCACAACAAAAAGCGTTGGTATTCCCCCTACCATATCTGATGTTGTGGTCGAACCCTCGGCAAATCGTGAAGTAACAATTTCCTGGAAGACGTCGAAGCCAGCCAATAGCTATTTCACGGTCGGAAAAGTTACACCTTCCGAACTCTGGTCGAGTCATAGCGAACTCACTACCGAGCCGCATTGTGTCGCGAAGTGGGTACCGAGGGGGACGATTAAATATCAGCTTGTCAGCGTGGATGCCGATGGCAACAAAACCGTTTCCCGGGAATTCACGTTCGTAGAACCTTAGGTCTGACATTGCCAAGTGCTGGGCGAAGATGTCCTTAATTTGCAACGGAGCTATGTAGCCACCCGATGGCCGTCTGGCGTGTCTTAGCGGTGGTATCTATTTAAGAATCGAAATCCGCCATCAACTTTTCACCCTCGTTATCTGTCGTCGGAAAATCAAGGGAACCGTTTCGCCGCGCAATTGGCGGCCCACGTGGATGACCATGCGCGCAAATTTGAACCCAAATTCTGAACCATAAGTTGATCCCCGCGAAAGCGGTCGAAGATTCATTCCACGGCGTCATCGCCATCCTGAGTAATTCGCCGCAGGTTGCGCCTCCGAGGCTATACGAGCCCCGGCACATCCCTACTGCGATCCTGCCATGCCGCAGTTTTTCCCCGCCCGTTGATATCATAGCCACGTCATGACACGCAGAAAAGCATTGCAGACAGGCGCGGGTGCCGCACTCGCCACCGCCGCCTTAGGCAAGACCGCCGGTCACGCTGGACGTTTGAAACAATCCGCCGCCCGCTGGTGTTATTCAAAAATCAGCCTCGACGATCTCGCCAAAGCCGGCGCCGACATGGGCCTTAGCGGCATTGATCTCATTAATCACGACGAATGGCCGACTGTCCAGAAATACGGCTTAGTCCCCGCCATGACTCCCGGCGCCGGAACTATCAAAGACGCCTGGAACCGCAAGGAGGATCACGACAAGCTCGAAAAAGAAATGCTCGAAAACATCGAGCGTGCGGCTGCCGCCAAAGTACCCAACGTGATCACCTTCTCAGGCAACCGCAAAGGCATGGCTGACGACATCGGCAAAGAAAACTGCATCATCGGCCTGAACAAAGTGAAAAAAGCTGCCGAAGACGCCGGCGTCACCATTTGCCTGGAACTCCTCAACAGCAAAATCGACCACCACGATTACATGTGCGACCACACAGTTTGGGGCGTCGACGTCTGCAAAGCTGTCGACTCACCGCGCGTCAAATTGCTCTACGATATCTATCATATGCAAATCATGGAAGGCGATATCATCCGCACCATCCGCGAAAACATCCAGTACATCGCCCACTTTCACACCGGCGGTGTCCCGGGGCGTCACGAGCTAGACGACACCCAGGAACTCCAATGGCGAACTGTGGCGAAAGCCATCGCCGATCTCAACTTCCAAGGCTACTTCGCCCATGAATTCGTGCCGAGCAAAGACAAAGATCCACTAACGTCATTAAAAAGCGCAGTCGATCTCTGTAACGTCTGATCTCGGGCATCCGCGATAACTTCAATCCAGCCGAGCCTACCGCAAAGCCGCCTCCAAAATAGCCGGCAACCCTGCGATATTCACCAATAAGGCATCCGGCAAATGATGCCGCGCCTTCAAATAATCAACGCTATTGCAAGATACCCGCACCTTGCCTTCGTCGTCTTCCCAAACCAGCGCCTTCAAAGGCAAATCAATCGCCAACGTTGGCGACGCCAGCATCAGCGGTGTTCCCGCTTTCGCGCTGCCAAAAATCAGCAACTCCGTCGGCCGCATCGTCAACCCCACCGCCGCCGCCCCACGCGCATGATCGACACGCGCAAACAAGGTAAGCCCCTTTGCCGCAATTGTTTTCAAGATTCGTTCGATCGACTCGTCCACCGCAAAAGGGCTGTCCAAGTGGACCATCCCGTTGTCTGGCAGTTCCTGCATTCTCACCTCCACCCGTCATCCTCTATGATGTTAATTCGAGCTAAATGAAAGTTTCCGTTATCATTCCCGCTGCCGGACTCGGGACGCGCATGGGCCGCAGTGCTCCAGAAAAGGAGGGCATCAGCCGGAAGCAGTTTATGCTTCTGAACAACTCCCCCATTTTGATCCATACGATTCGAAAGTTCGCCAGTTCCCCGTTGGTCAACGAGATCGTTGTTGCCTTGCGCGCCGATGACATGGAGTGGGCCAAAGAATTGTTCAAGAGCCAAGGACTGGGATTATCTGTCCGCCCCGTCGAAGGCGGCGAATCCCGCCAGCAGTCCGTTGAGAATGCATTAGCCTCGATCAAAGACGACGTCGATCTCGTCGCCGTGCACGACGCCGTCCGCCCCTTCGTCAGCCGCGAGGTGATTGAAAAAGTAATCCAGGAAGCCCATGAAACAGGCGCTGCCATCGTCGGCATCGTGCCAGTCGATACCGTCAAACAAGTGCACCGTAACAAAGTGCGCGCCACTTTACCGCGCGAACGCTTGATCCTCACCCAAACGCCGCAAGTCTTTCGGCTGAAGCTTTTGCGCCAGGCCTTCGAGAAAGCCCGTCAGGATCTCTTCGTCGGCACCGACGAATCATCTTTAGTGGAACGCCTCGAAGAAGTAGAAGTCTGCGTTGTTATGGGCAGCGACCGCAACATTAAAATCACCAAGCCCAGCGACATGGATCTTGCCCGCCTCTATCTGGCGCTCGAAGGTTCGCCTCTTGAAATTTAGTAAATTGAATGGACCAAACTGGACTCACCCAGTTCCGCATCGGGCAAGGCTGGGATTCGCATCGCATAGAAGTGGGCCGCCCGCTCATCCTAGGCGGCATCACGATTCCTAGCGACTTCGGTTTGGCCGGACACTCCGATGCCGACGTTCTCTTTCACGCCGTCACCGACGCACTCCTCGGTGCGCTGGCGCTCGGCGACATAGGCATGCACTTCCCCGATACCGCGCCCGAATGGAAAGGCGCCGCTAGCGAAAAGTTCCTCTTGCATGCCATCAAACTGATCGCCCAGCAAGGCTACGCGATCGCCAACGTGGATTCAACCATCATTCTGGAGAAGCCGAAACTTAAGGATTTCCGCTCCATCATCCGCGACAACTTGGCGCGCGTCTTGAACGTGCCTGCGAGTTGCATCGGAGTTAAATTCAAGACCGCCGAGAAGGTCGGCCCAGTCGGCGAAGGCCGGTCCTGTGAAGCCCAGGCCGCGGTACTGCTTTGCCGCATGCAGCCCGGTGAATGACATGAAATCGGCGGCGGCGTTCTTTCTCCGCTATCTGCTTATCGCAGGAGCTATCGCAGGAGCTTACTACTCCAGCATCCTGGCGCGAGCCTCCTATTTGTTCGCCGAAGACACCGCCGCTTCGATCCCCGCCGCCGTAGAACTTGTTCCTTATAAATCTGAATATGTGGCTCGCCTCGCGGCTTGGCACAAGTACGAACGAATTCCCTTGCTTAAAAAAGCCACCGAGCTGAACCCTTTTGATTACGATTCCCTGATCCAACTGGGCTTAATCTCTGAAATGAGTCAGGGCGACCCAAAATCCGCCGAAACATATTTCCTGAAGGCCGCTGCCGTGAACCATATGTACGAGCCGAAGTGGACTCTCACCAACTTCTACTTCCGCATGCAAAATGCGGGTGAGTTCTTCCGCTGGGCAAACGAAACGCTTAAGATCTCCCCTTATGACGGCGCGCCCGTATTCACTCAGATGTGGCTTATGAGCCAAGACGCCTCGCGCCTTTCTGCCGTTGTCCCCGACAGGCCTCGCTCCCTCGTTCAATACACCTGGTTCCTCTCGAATAGCCAGCAATACTCTGCCATTCCGCCGATCATTCAGCGCTTAGTGCGTGTTGTCGGTCATGACGACCCGCGCGGTTGGGGACGCGACGACCTGATTGCTTCTTCCATCGACCATGTCCTCGCCAGTGGCGACGTGCATACTGCGTTGCAAATCTGGAGCACTTTACGCGACGGCCGCTGGATCAATCAAGGTGTGCCCGATGCCAATCATCCCCTAACAAATGGCGATTTCCGGTTAACTTTCTATCGCCACGGTTTCGACTGGGCGCCTTCAGACGCCGAGGGTGTTCATATCGATCAGTTCCCGAATGAGCCTTCCATCGACATTAGCCTGTCCGGAGATCAAGCCGAACACTGTGAACTGATGCATCAGTACGTTGCTGTGGAACCCGGATTTCTTTATAAGTTGACCTGGAACGCCGAAGGGCAAGGCATTCCGGCCGGCAGCGGCGTATCTTGGCATTTGCGTCCGGCGAATCGAGACGTCGGCGTCGACCTGGTTTCCACTGATCTGCTGAATAAACCGCAATCGTGGGAGTTTGTCGCTCCGCCGAACATCAACGGCTTTTTGCTGACACTGGAGTTCAACCGCGCGCTCGGGCATGTCAGACCAACAGGCCACATCACGCTTCGCTCTGTAGCAATGGAACGCCAGCAGTGAAGTGGCTCCAGTATCTGCAAGGAGTTGGAGCAGGAAATAGAAGGTCGGTCGACAAGGCGGTACTCCGCAAACTAAAGCCTTCGATGGTTTTTGATGTTGGCGCAAACCGCGGCCAATATTTGCAATTGGCGCTGGCGCAGGCAACAACCGTGCATGCCTTCGAGCCAAGCAGCGTAGCCTTTGCCGCACTCACGCAACGGTTCTCCAGCAGACCTAACGTCGTCCTCAACAGACTAGCGCTCGGCCGCGAAGCCACTGAGCGAGAACTCTACTTCGATGTCCCCGGATCAGAACTCAGTTCGCTCTACCAGCGCGAGATAACGCATCACGGCCATCAGTTGAATCAAAACGAAGTTGTGCAAGTCGAGACATTAGATCATTACTGCGAACAACACCAGATCGAAAGAATCGATTTGCTAAAGCTCGACGCTGAAGGTCACGAACTGGAAATCCTCAAGGGCGCGGCTCGCCTGTTGGAACGTAAGCAGATTAGAGCGGTAAGCTTCGAATTCGGCGGCTGCAACGTGGACTCGCGAACATTTCTACGCGACTTCTTCTATTTCTTCAAAACACAAGGCATGGGTTTATCGCGAGTCACGGCATTAGGAAGATTACACACCATCCCGCAGTATGACGAGTCCCTGGAGCAATTCCGCACAACCTGCTTCGTTGCCACCAAGTAGGGACGGAGGGGACGGAGAGCTATGGTCCATCGTCGTACGACAAGGTTCCATAGCTCTCCGTCCCCTCCGTCCCTATCGATGTTAACGCGCCACCGCCGTCGAAAATTCTTCGTAGGTTCCCACAAAGTCCTGCACCTTGCCGTGATCGAAGTACCAAACACGCGTCGCGACTTCGTCTACCAGATCTTCATCGTGCGTCACCAGCAACACCGTACCTTCGAACTTCTGCAGCGCAATGTTCAACGCGTTGATCGCTTCCAGGTCAAGGTGGTTGGTCGGTTCATCGAACACCAGAATATTCGGCTTCAGCAGCATTATCTTGCAGAACATCATCCGCGCCGCTTCCCCACCCGACAGCGCATCCGTCTTCTTCATGCCCTCTTCGCCGGTAAACAACATCTGCCCCAGCAACCCGCGGATCTCTTCGCGCGCCGCCTGCGGAGCGAAATTATGCAGCCAATCGGAGATCGTCATGCCGCCGGGAATCTCCTCGCGATGATCCTGCGAAAAATAACCAACCTGCACCTCATGTCCCCACGTCACCTTGCCCGCATCGCGGCCCACACCTTTGCTATCAACGCCCGGCGCATCCGCCAACAGCGCCTTCAACAGCGTCGTTTTACCCGCACCGTTGCGGCCCATCAACGCAATTTTCTCGCCGCGCTGCACCGAAGCGCTGAAGTCCTTAATCACCGGCAAGCCCGGGTAGCCCTTCGTTAAACCTTTAAACTCCAGCGCATTTCGTCCCGAAGGCCGCATCTGGTCAAAGCGAATAAAAGGGCGCGCAATATTCGACCGCGCCAGTTCCTTCGTCTCCAACCGTTCCACTTCTTTCTTACGCGAAGTCACCTGGCTCGCACGCGTACCGGCCGAAAAGCGTGCGATAAACTCATTCAACTGCGCAATCTTTTTTTCCCGCTGCGCATTCTCCGACTCAATCCGCGACCGCACCTGCGTCTTCTGCAACACCATGTCATCGTAGCCGCCGGTGTAGGTAATGATCGTTTGATAATCGATATCGGCAGTATGCGTCGTCACGCTATTTAAAAAGTGCCGATCGTGCGAAATCGTAATTAGCGTCCCGTCGTAATGCGTTAAAAAATTCTGTAGCCAGTGAATAGATTCAAGATCGAGATAGTTAGTCGGCTCGTCCAGCAGTAACGCCTGCGGATGCCCAAACAGCGCTTGCGCCAGCAGCACACGAACCTTCTGGCCGCCTTGCATTTCGCCCATCAGCCGGTTGTGAAAGGGCTCCGGAATATCCAAGCCGTCGAGTAACACCGCCGCGTCTGCTTCCGCCGTGTAACCGTCTTCTTCCGAAACAATGCCTTCCAATTCCCCCAGCCGCATGCCGTCTTCATCCGTCAGTTCGGCCTTGGCGTAAAGATGTTCACGTTCTTCCAGCGCCTTCCACAACGGAAGGTTGCCCATGATCACAGTGTCGACCACGCGAAACTTATCGAACGCAAACTGATCCTGCCGCAAGATGCCCAGCTTCTTCGGCTTCACAACAGTTCCTTTTTGCGGCTCCAAATCGCCCGACAGCAGTTTCATAAACGTCGTCTTGCCCGCGCCATTAGGACCAGTCAGACCGTACCGCCGTCCCGGTAGAAATGCGGTGGTCACGTCTTCGAACAAAATTTTAGCGCCGTAGCGCATACTTACATTGCTTACAGAAATCATGGGATAGAACGAGGTGGGAACCTTTAGTTTAACAGAATTCGTTCGATTCGCTATCTTATAGTCAAGTCTTGATGAAGCCAGAACGGCGCTTGCCGGTCACTCCCTTAACTCTCGAAGTTGTGCGAGATCTCGCGCACTTGGAACAAATCAGGAGCGAATGGACCCGTTTCGCATCCGGGCTCGACCGCGTCACACCATTCCAATTGCCCGAATGGCAGTTTACCTGGTGGCGGCATTTTGGCGAAGGCCGTCCGCACGTCATGCTGTTTCGCAGTCTCGATACGCTGGTCGGAGTTGTGCCATGCTTTCAGAGCGAAGAAGAAGATCGCCCAACTTTAAAACTCATCGGTTCCGGTATGGCGTGCTATTTAGAACCGCCCATTGCGCTTCGTCAACGCGCCGAAGTCACAAATCTTCTCAAAGGCCATCTCCTCGCAAACAACGCTTGGCAAGCCTGTGATTGGCGCGATATCGAACTCAATTCCCCTCTCGCCGCTTTACAGTTAGGCGACAAGTTCGATCTGAAAACTACCGCCGACAGCGAATGGTCGCAAGTACTCATACAAGGCGCGTTCCGTCAATATTGGGATGCCCGTTCATTTTCTTTACGCCGCAATTTTCTTAAATACCTCGACTCGGGAAGCCAGGCGGACCGTCCGCGCTTTGAAGTCGTCACACAAGCCGATCCGGAATTCGTCAACGCGATCATTAGGTTACAAGGCGAACAGGCACCGGCCTTCGCTAACGCCAAAGAAGGTCCAGCGGCATTCCTCGTCGATTTAGCGCGCGTGTTCGACGATGCCGACATGTTGCGCCTCTTCGGCCTGCGCTATAACAAAAAACTTGTTGCGGCCATGCTGACGTTTGTCCACCGAAACACGATTTACGCCTTCGCCGGCGGACACGATCCGGAATTCGAAGCGCTCGGTTTCGGACGCCTGCTGCTGTTTGAATCTCTGCGGCATGCTTTCGAAAAGGGCTATCGCGCCTGGAACTTTTTGCGGGGCAACGAACCCTATAAGCTTCTCTGGGGCGCTCAAATGACACCCACTGCCAGAATTACTATCCAGCGCAAGCCAAACGCTACTCCTCCGCTACAATAAGGGGATACTCGGCGGCTGTCCGCTCTTTCCAACGAAATGATAGAACTTTTCCGCGATACCTTCCGCTACCGTGAACTCATTTGGGCGCTAGCACTGAAAGAGCTTAAGATCCGCTACAAACGCTCCATATTGGGCTTTCTCTGGGCTTTGCTGAATCCAATGCTGCTGTGCCTTGTGCTCACCATTGTATTCTCCACACTAATGCCCTCGCACCGCATCCACTTTGCCGTGTTCCTGCTTAGCGTATTGCTCCCTTGGACGTTTTTCTCGCAATCGCTCAGTTATGCGGCGGAATCGATTGTCGGCAACGGCGATCTGATTAAGAAGGTACGTGTCGCCAAACTTGTTTTTCCCGTCGCCGCCGTGGTATCGAACATGATCAACTTACTGCTCTCGTTGATCCCCTTGGTACTCATCGTCCTCGTCATGCGCCACCCCTTCTACGCAACGTGGCTTTATCTGCCTGTGCCGATCCTCGCCTTAGCGCTTACCACATTGGGCGCAACTTTCTTCTTTGCCGCCATCAACGTTTACTACCGTGATGTGTCTCACATTTTGCAAATCATTCTGCAGGTTTGGTTCTACCTCACGCCGATTATTTACTCAGTAGAAGATATTCCACAAAAATATCATCTGCTGTTCAAGCTGAACCCCATCATCTATGTATTAAACGGCTTTCGGTTGAGCGTCTATTATGGAATGCTGCCCACAGCTCAATCGGTGGCAATGTCGTTTCTTTGCGCCTTCGCCGCTTTGTTTTTTGGCTTTCGAGTCTTTCGCCGTCATCAGCACGATTTCGTCTTTTACGTTTAACGAAACATGAACGACAATTCCATTGCCATTCGCTTAGAGAACGTAACCCAGCGCTTTAGGGTCATTCACGAAAGGCCCGATACGGTAAGAGAATTGTTTTCGCGCGTCATGAAAAATCGCGTTAGTTATCACGATTTTGAAGCCGTCAGCGATGTTTCGTTCGAAGTTCGCAAAGGAGAAATTGTCGGTTTGATTGGCCGCAACGGCTCCGGCAAAAGCACGCTGCTCAAAATCGTCGCTGGCGTCTACCGGCCCACCACCGGATCTGTTATGGTGACTGGCAGTCTGGCGCCGATGATCGAGCTGGGCGCCGGTATGCATCATGAACTCACCGGCCGCGAAAACATTTTGCTGAACGGCCTGCTGATGGGTTACTCCAAAGAGGTCATGCGCGCCCGCGAGCAGAAGATCATCGAGTTCGCCGATATCGGCGATTTCATCGATGCTCCCGTGAAGCAATATTCGTCGGGCATGTACATGCGGCTCGCCTTCGCGGTCGCCACCGAAGTCGATCCCGACATTCTGGTAGTCGATGAAATTCTGGCCGTGGGCGATTTCACGTTTCAGGAAAAGTGCTTCCATCGTTTGCGCGCCTTCCGTGAAGCGGGCAAAACCATTCTGTTCGTCAGCCACAGCATGGAACAGATCGAATCTTACTGCGATCGCGTGATGCTTCTCGAAAAAGGCAAGCTGGCCGTAAATGGCAGTCCGGCGGAAGCTATTCAGGCCTACCTGGGTGAATCGGTCGGCGATGAACCGGTGCTGGTCGAAACGCCCTCTCCCCGAGCCTAAAATCCACTGCTATGGGCTTTTGCTTCCTCGTCGGTCGCTGCGTGATAACGTCGATTTAGGCTTTGAAATTGCCTGCTGTGGTGCAAGCCCGTTTTGTGGGCCATATACTTGCCCAGCAGCCAAAGAATACGCAATCCATAAACCGAACTCTGAAAAAAACTCGCCGAAGACGCTTCTTTGAAGTAGCGAACCGGTACCGCGATTTCGCCAATACGCAAGTGACAGGCCACCGCCTGCGCAATGATTTCCTGATCGAAAACAAAACCATCGGAGTTCATGTCGAAATTGACGGCTTCGAGTGCCGACCGGTGAAACGCGCGGTAGCCTGTGTGATACTCCGAATGATCCAGGCCGAAGCAAACATTCTCAAGCCCCGTCAGAAATCGGTTAGAGAAGTATTTCCACCACGGCATGCCCTGCTCTAACGCTGAACCTTTTTGCAGCCGCGATCCTAAAACAATGTCCGCCTTGCCTTCAATGATGGGCTGAATAATTTGCGGCAGCAGCGTTGGGTCGTATTGATAATCAGGATGCACCATCGCCACAATCTCCGCCCCTGCCTTCAGCGCTTCGCGATAGCACGTCTTCTGATTTGCCCCGTAACCGAAGTTGCGCGTGTGGACAAATACTTCCAAATTCAGCCGGCGGGCAATCGCGATGGTGTCATCGGTGGATCCGTCGTCCACCAAAATGATCGAGTCTATGCAATCCTTCGGCAACTCTTCGTAGGTCATGCGCAGCGTACGCGCGGCGTTATACGCTGGCATCACTACGACTACTTTAGGATGCTTCAAGGCTTCCCTTCTTTCCCGCTTTGCGCGCGACTGCAACGAATTGATAACCGAAGAGCGTTTGCCACCGCCGCGCCAGCCAGGCGTTGCAAGCATGCAGCACTCCAAACAAGGCTCCCTGATGCTGCTGAGGCACAACTAGTGGAAGGGGAATCGGCGTCGCCGTCAGAGTCTCCACTTCGAGGCCCGCATCGTTCAAAAATTGTCGAAAGCTCCGGCGCGTAAAAAAGCGCATGTGCGTGCGATCGAGAATGCCGCGGTCCTGATAATCGAACCGCCCCATCAGCAGGTTCAAACGCACATATATGTTGGCAATGTTCGGCAAGGATATGATGACTGCGCCATCGTCCTTCAAACTCTCGGCAAACTCCCGCAGGACCGCTAACGGATTTCTGAGATGCTCCAGCACGTCTCCGAACACCATTAAGTCGAATGGCTCCGCGAACCCTGGTAAGGGACCGTCCAGATCTAGCAACAGAAACTCGTCGCAATGTTTGGCGGCCTCTGCTCCCAAAACGCGATCCGCCTCGATGCCGGTTACCTGAAAACCTTGCGCTCGCAAGGCGCCTGCTAAATAACCGTGCGCCGCGCCAACATCAACCAAGCGCCTGCCGCCACCTTCGCCGGCCAACTCCAAAATCAACGAGTGGCTGGAATAAGCGTCTGACTTCTTAAATTGGTATGGGGAATCGGCCACGCTGCGCTCCGTGTTCGTTGCGACTGCTGCGGATTCGGCTGGTCGAGTAGAAGTCATTGGCCCCAAAACACACCCAAAAAGTGGAAAAAATCTTACTTGAGTATGCCACACAAATGTATGGCAATCCCGCCGTATCGGGCGTATCCCTTTCCGGGTCATATTTTTGCCTTCGCCCGCAAGTCCCATTAAAATTCACCCACGCTGAATCTTTGCTTCAATCGGACGTATCGTAGAGGTATGCGGATCACGGTCTCACATACCAAGTCGAAAGACCAAATCATTCAGGCTGTCGACCGTTCTTTCGAAGACCTTTTCAAAGGAACGCCCCTAGTGCCGATTCAGGTCACTAATCAAAGCCGGCAATGGCAGGGCAACACGCTCGTCTTTTCCTTTAACGCCAAGATGGGGTTGCTGAGCGCGCCTATTAAAGGAACAGTTGAGGTGACCGACCGCGACCTCACGATTGATGCGGATCTCGGTTTGTTGGAGAAGCTTCTGGGCGGCGGAATGCGAAATACCTTAGAAGGTCGTGTAAAGGGTTTGCTCACCTAAATTCAGACCGCGCCATCCGCGCACCGTAAAGCAATCGTCAGAATGGCCGATATTCCTCTTAGTGAACTCGGCTCGCCTTAGGCTGTTACCAACGGTGGTGCTGATCGGCGGTCTTCTCGGATCAGCCGGCAGCGCCTCCAGTGAAGTTGCGCCTATCCTTAACCATGCGCCCTTGGGCAGTTTGGCAGAGGTGCTTAGCCTTACGAATGATGAGGCCAGCAGAGCTTATCCTGTGCACCTGCGCGCACAGGTAACGATTTCCATTCCAAAGGCTTATTGGCTTTTTTTGCAAGATAAGTCCTTTGGTATATTCGCCTTCTCTAACGACACGACCGTCCTCCACTCCGGTGATTGGATAGAGGCAGATGGAGTTACAGCCCGTGGCGGATTTGCGCCTACGCTCACTTTGCGCAAAGTAAGGGTCTTAGGGAATTCTCCCTTGCCCGCACCCTTTAGAGCAGGTGACCCGGCACAGCACCTACCCGAAGCGGCCAACCTTTGGGCAATTGTGCATGGCCGGATCCTACGTGCCGACTTCAGGGGTCTGGGCGACTATCCCTCCTTTGGATTTGACTTGGATTTAAATGCTAAAAAGAAAATAAAAATTGTTCTTAGTTCTCCAAACGGTTGTAATTCCGCTGCGTTCGTCGACGCCGATGTCGTGATCCGCGGCGTCCTGGGAACGATTTCGGCTGGTGCCGAACATCGCCAAGCGGATGCCCTCTATGTGCCAACATGTCAAGACATACAGATTGTTCGCCGCCCGCCGGAGGATTGGTCCCCGTCGTTAGCGGATGTTGGCCGGCTGCTCACCTATCGCTCGGGCACCCGGATTGACGACATGGTTCGTGTGAGAGGCGTGGTCACATTCGTTCGCCCTTCCCGGCTGTTTTTTGTCCAGAACGGAATAAGCGGGATACTGGTTGACCCAATGGTAGAAGGACTGGCACCCGCAATGGGCCAGAGCGTTGAGGTCTTGGGCCGCCTTGCTCAAGATGAGGAAGGGATCAGACGTCTGGTCAATGCCCGTTTTCGTCCGGCTGCGGTTCCTGAGCATTTTGCAGTTCGTCATCTAACGGAACAAGACTTTGTCGAACCCAGATTCGCGGGCGCACTCGTAGATCTGCAGGGGGAAGTCTTAGCGCGACAACTGATACCGGGACGCGGCATATTCGGTCTGCGAATCGGGCAGAGGACAGTCAGTATGGAGCTGTCGTTTGCGAATGGCATAATTCCGGCCGGCCTCCCCGAGGTCGGTGATCGCGCCAAAGTAACGGGCATAGCGCAAGTCCGTGAGGATATGGATGAGAGACGCAGTGATATTACCCTGGAATTACGTTCTGCCAGCGACATCGAGATATTAGCGAAGCGCCCCATCGTGGAACGGATCCCTTGGGGGCGCGTCTCGATGGCTGCCATTGCGCTTGCTTGCGGCGCTTTTTTCTGGATCTCAGCTTTACGCCATCGAGTCCTGGCGCGCACCAGTCAATTGGAGGAGGCGAACCGGCGCGCCGAAAAGGCCCGCCAGCAAGCCGAGCAAGCGAATCTAGCCAAAAGTCAGTTTCTTGCCAACATGAGCCACGAAATCCGCACGCCCATGAACGGCATTTTGGGCATGACAGAATCGGCGCTGGAAACGCCGCTTAACTCCGAGCAAAAAGAGCTCATCGAAACCGCTCACTTTTCGGCCGAGTCTTTGCTCATCATCATCAACGACATTCTTGATTTTTCAAAAATCGAAGCGGGCAAACTCGAACTGGATCCGGTGCCATTCTCGTTGCGGAAAGTGTTGACGAAGCGGTTGAAGATACACAAGGTATTGGCTGAAAGAAAGGGAATAAAACTATCCTGCAATATCCACCCCGCTGTTCCAAATACCATTCTGAGCGATCCCACGCGACTGGCGCAGGTCGTTACGAATTTGCTTGGCAACGCGCTCAAATTCACAGCTGAGGGCGAAATTGAGCTGAACGTGAATTTGGAAGATTTGACTGGCGACATGGCCCGTCTTCATTTTTCCGTTCGCGACACTGGCATCGGAATTCCAGCGGACAAAAAACTGTACATCTTTGAGGCGTTTTCCCAAGCCGACGCTTCAACCACTCGTAAGTTCGGTGGGACAGGCCTTGGGCTTACCATTTCATCCAAACTCGTCAAAATGCTCGGCGGCAATTTGTGGGTGGAAAGCGAACCCGGGAAAGGCAGTTGTTTCCATTTCACGATCGCAGCCGAGGTGATCGTCCATAAACCAGAGGCCGCAGCCACAGTCTTGCTGGCCGCTCAAAACAGCGTTGGCACTTTGCAAATTCTGCTCGCGGAAGACAACCCCGTCAATCAGAAGGTGGCGTTGCGAATGCTCCAGAAACAAGGGCATTCCGTTACCGTGGCCGGTAATGGCAAAATTGCCCTTGAAATTATGCGGCAACAATCCTTCGACCTTGCTCTAATGGACGTGCAGATGCCAGAAATGGACGGACTGGAGGCAACTCGCGCGATTCGACTCGCTGAGAAGGCCACCGGCAAACACTTACCGATCATCGCTCTAACCGCTCACGCTATGTCAGGCGACCGCGAGCACTGCCTCATGGCGGGTATGGACGGCTACGCGTCGAAACCGATCCGCATCGATGAACTCAACCAGGAGATCGCTCGCGTGCGAACTGTTTATGGTCCCGAGAGCGTTACTTCGCCAGCCTGACAAATCAATAGGCCAGCAGTTTCACTTTGATCATCGCGCCGTCGGCAGCCAAGCGCACGCCGAAAAATGTTTCATCGCCATTCAACACGTGCGTCGCCTTCCACTCGCCATCGACAAACGTTCCTTCTTCTGCTCGCAAAAATTGCGCATTCAATTCTTTACGCCCGCGTGCCGGACGGAAGTCTATCCGCGCATCGAAGCCAATCGCCACAAATTCATCCGGCGCAAGTTCCACAACCAAGGCTCTCCCGCTCTTCTTCGGCGTTTGCGTTCCGAAGATGCCGCCATACTCCTGATGCGGCGTACCAAACTGCACAAGCACATCAAACGCCGAAGAAGGGATCAATCGTTCGGTTAGATTTTCTTCCTCCACCGCCGCGTGCAACTTGCCCGTACCTTGCCATTTTGCAATAAAGGGCAAAGCCGGCCGCAACAGACGGCAATCCTCCGCAAACGGCTCTCCTATCTCTTTGACCTTGGCGCCCTCCACCGCATAGTCAAGTCCGAAGAATGCGTAGCCCAGCGCATCGTATTCGCCCAGTGCATAAAAAAGGTTAGAGGCGAAACGGGGTCCGCCCGTCTCCGGCACCAGCAAGGGATTGTCCGGGCGCTTATAACCAGCCAGCACCCTTTGATAGTTCACGTAATCGAGCACATAGTTGTCCGGCGCTACCGCATCGAGCGCCGGCGTCAACGCCTTCCATATGTCCAGCATATTCAGCGTCCCGCCGCCGCTTGGATACGCTTCACCTGGCCGCATAAAATTCTTCTGTTCACGCAGCCATACGTTGGCATAAGCGGGCAACGGATACTCGCGCTTTCCTGCCTCCGCAACCGCATTTACGTAACGCGCCACATAGTAAGCGGCGAAAGCTTCATCCGCTTCGCTTCCAAACACTTCACGCCATGTGCCTGGCCTCTTCCGCAGCGCCTCCGTCAAATTCGCCGGTACCGGTCCCGCAAACTGTTTGTTCGCTTCAGCAGAATGATCCCGTTCCGTAAACAGCGAACCCGATTCATTTTCGACCTGCACCAGAATGACCGTGTGGCGCTCACCGTCCACTTCCTTCAAGTGCGCCATCACTTTCGCGAAAGCACGCCGGTCGGCATTCAGATTTGTTTCGCTCAGCGGAGTCAACACGCGCACGGGATGGCCAGCGTCGTCCAACATTCTAGGAAAGCGCGCCATGTCGACTTTTACCCACCCCGGCGCATAGTCCATCGTGCCGTTTTTCCAAGTACCAAACCACAACAGCACTAATCGAAACTCCCGCTCACGCGCCAGCTTTACGATATTGTCGAGCGTCTCAAAGTGAAAGTCGCCTTCACTCGGCTCGACGTTCTCCCAATAAACTGGCGCCTCCAGCGTATTGATATTCATTGCTGTCGCCGCCGCTAGCAGCGGTTCGAACTGTGCAGGCCAGCCGCTCGAATTTCGCACTTGCGCGCCGAGCATTAAGTAGGGTTTGCTATCCACCAATAACGAGTACTTACCTCCGGAAGAGACAATCTGCGGCATCGGAGTGGCGGCCCAAGCTGCGCTGGCCAGTAGTAAGACAATCGCTCGTTTCATCATGCGCGTCCGAGCACCTTCTTCAGATAACCCAAACTCGCATCTAGCGCGTCACGTTCGCGTTGCGCTTCATCGCCCTTTTCCCACGGCTCATCTTCATAAGGCTTGCCGCGATCGGCGATTTCCAAAAACCGCTCAAACTCCCACGCCGGCGTTCTGGGGAAGGAATCCCAGAATTTAGCCTCTCTGAAAGGCAGCACGCGCGGCCCAAAAATGATCGATTCCAACGACACCGCCCGGCCCGGGCACAATTCCACATACTTCTTAACGTAGCCCTCAATATCGACATTGCCGCGGCCCATTTCCACCCATGTCACCGCCGCTCCCTGCGGTACCCGCCACACCGCGCTGTCCCGCACATGGCTGGTCAGCACATAAGGATGCAAAACATCCAGCGTCAAATGCGGATCTTCGACCGTCCACAAAGGATTGCCCGAGTCGAGACAGACGCCCACGAAATCGCGCCCGGCTTCTTCCACCAGCATCTTGAGTTCGCGCGCTTGCATATCGCCCGCGTGGTTCTCGATGGCAATTTTGATGTTTTTATCCGTTGCCTTGCTCCGCACGTTCTTCAGAACTTTCGCAGTGTCGTCAATGCGCGCCTCAATCGGCCCGGGCTTCACGCGGTCTTCGCCACTGCCCAATACAGCGCGTACAATATGTGAACCCACCACGTCCGCCGCCTCGATCATGCGGTTGAGTTGCTCCTCCGCGGTGCCCATTTTTGGCTCGAACATGGTGGAAGTCGGACAAATTGACCGCATGCCGATTTCCACCTCTAAACCAAGCTTGCTCGCCTGCGCACGCACCTTTCGCAAATGCTCAGTCTCCAGATTGCCGATGAAACGGATTTCGGAGAAATGCACGACTTGCACTTTGCGCGCCGCGCAGTAATCGAGCGCCTCAAATGGTGTCCACTTTTGCGCCCGCAGACTAAACAAATCAATCCCCAACTTAACGTCTTTGTATGTATCTGCCATCATTGCCGCCGGAATCGCCGCCCCCATTGCGAGAAAGTCGCGCCTCTTCATATCGTTCAGCATCCTATCAGCCTTCGTCCTGCCGTACATTCATCTTTAGATTTTAGATGCGCCCTCCTATAAAATTGAAGTCTCTGGAATGACATGGGTATTGAAACTCACTCAGGCCGATTGGTTTTCAGCGAGGGCCAAGTTGACATAGACGATGGCACGGTTCTGGCGGTGCCCGGCCCTAACCCACTGGCTACCGCGGCGGGACGTTTTGCAAAGTGGGGACAAACCCAACCGGTCACAGTCACGGGTAACACAGGAACGGTCGATAATTCCCCCGTCTTGTATGTCACTAACATCGATTGGGCAGCGCAAGCCTCTGCTGTGGCCACCGTAAATGACTTTTCGATTGGCGCCATTAGCAGCGTCGACGAGAACACGACCACAGCGCCACAACCTGCTGCAACCGCGCCTGCGCCCCAAAAAATCGCCGCTAACAAAAAAGCAGCGCGTAAGTCTGCAAGGAGTCGTCCGAAATCGTGATTGCATCATTTCGTACCGCTGTCGTCTTCCTGCTCGCGTCCTCGTTGGCAGCCCAGGCGCAGAGCCCGCTAGTCGAACCGCCTGAGCAGGCCCACATTCTCCTGGATTATGCAGCCCGGTTGGATAAGGATGCCAAAGCTGCGCGTTTGGCTGGCCGCCAGCGCGTCATCGCACCTAAGCTTCGTTTACCCAAAACCGCTAACCCCGCCGAGCAACTGATCAACCAGCGCAGCACAACGAGTAATGGAATTTATGTCGACGTGCCGAAAGTATATGACGATTCGTTGCTTCAGCAAATGTTAGCGTCTGCGCAAAGCCGGCTCGCGTCCCTGCAAGGATTCGATCAATCCAGTCTGACGAAAGCCATCGGAACGGTGACAGGGGCAAACCAGCAGATCTCCAGCGTTGGCGTTTCCGGCGGAGTGCAGCCCCCGGTTATCCAAACATCCTATGGCAATATAACTTCTCCCTTTCCGCCTCCGTCCCCTGGCGCCCCGGCTCCGTCTACCTCACTCCCGTCGTCGCCTGCTCCTTCCGCTTCCGACGTGCTCAGCGAACAAGTGCAAATCACATCTGAGATCGCTAATTTGCGTTTGCTGATGGAAGGCTCCCTTTCTGACCAGATCATGGTGGGAACGCAGGAAACGTTCGCCAAGCCGCGGGTGACGTTGGGCTTTCCAGTGGTGATTTCTCCCGAATTGCGTTACCGTAACGCCGTCGCGGTCGTGGAAGTGCTCGTTCAGACCAACAACCAGAACGATGCCAGCCGCAACGGTGAACCACCTTCCATCACCGCCCTGCTCCCACGCGAAAAGACCTACAACGTAGCCGCCATTTCCGACAAAAGTGCCTCTATCGGAGCTGCTTTCGCCACCGCTACCGCTGGCGTGGCGGGCAATTTCTTGTGGGGCCACAAACAATACTTCATCGTCAAAGATCAAGACACCCTGGCCGTCGAATTTGAGCCAACTGATTCTGAACTAGCGGTCCTGTCGACTGCGCAACAGCCGATCGACAAACAGCGCCTGCGTGCGTTCGCCTGGCAATTCCGTCCCGTCCTCGGCAGGCAATTCGTGCAAGCGGGCTCGCGTCAGGTATTTGTGCAGTTAGCTTTCCCCGGCCGCGGCATCACTCCCGCCGTAAAATCGTTCGGCACCGTGCGCGTTCGAACCTATTGGCGGCGTGTCGATCCGAAAACGGGGGTTCTGCTATGGATCGTCCCCGGCTCACTCAACGAAAGTACGATTTCAACGTCAATTCCGAATTACGACATGCATCAGAAGTGGGGTGCGGTCGCCGCTTTTAATCCCACCGATCTGGAAGATTTAGGGGGCGGCAAGATGCTCGTCAAGCTGGATGGCCGGCTTCTGCCTGGCACCTACCTTCGTATCGGCTCGAACGTTGTGCAGCCAGGAACAGCCGGCCCGCTGCCATCAGATCTGAAAACCACCCGCTTTGTGGCCGCTATTTCAGATCTGGCCACGCTGAAAACCTTCATCATCTCGCGCGATGGCACAGAGTATCCATTGAAAATCCCAGCGGGCGGTATCAACCAATTCCGCGTCGATCAGAAGCACGTGAGCGTAACTCCCCTCGACGACTCCACCACCCTGCTTCAAGTACCCATCACAAACTTCATTACGACTGAGGACATTCCACCTGTCCTGCTGATCGGCGGCAAGATCTTCGGTTACTCCGATGCGCCGATCGACCGGAACTGTAACGCGGCGGCTGGTACTTGTGTCCTTTCCGTTGCATTACCGCGGGCGTTATTAGAAGCCAGCCCCAATATTTCGGTAAAAGCTCTTATGCTCGATGAGGATGGCATGATCCAATCGCAGTTGGCCGCCAATCGCACA
Source organism: Bryobacterales bacterium (assembly GCA_963749105.1). Taxonomy (GTDB): domain Bacteria; phylum Acidobacteriota; class Terriglobia; order Bryobacterales; family Bryobacteraceae; genus Bog-105. The sequence goes on from CAVVLT010000028.1 coordinate 443,019, forward strand.
TTCAACATCTTTCCGCAAAGCTTGGTGCAGGACAAACTGGTACTTCTCAGCTACGACAAAGATACCGCAACTTATTTGTTATATGGTCACGATTTGAACCAGACACGAGTGGTCTGGCCCGCACGAAACGTCGACCCCCAGTGCCCGCCCAAGCAATCGTGCCTCCTGCCCCTGAGTCAAACGAATGACGACGGCACGCTGAAGCTCCTGAAGTTGCCTGTCGATGTGGTCAAGGAGGGAAGTCCCGTTGTCCTGCAGCGTCCGGCTCCAACCGATCGGCCATTCGTGGTTGCTGTCCCGGCGCTTCCCGCCACCGATTCAACCGCTTCGCCGACCGGTACTGCGGGAAAAACGCAAGATCCGAAATTTCAAGAACGCGTGGTAGTTGGCGCAGATGAGGCGACGTTGGTAGGCGACAAGCTTGGAAACATAGTTGCAGCCTCTTTTGGCGATAAACAGCTCATTATCGACAAGAAGACACCCGGGGTAATTAAAATCAGCGGGTTGCGGGCTGCCGGCGCCTCGGCCACCGCCAAGACGCAAGACATCGTGCTGGTCAATTTAGCCGGCGGACAAACGAAAGTACCGCTCGATGTGGTGACCAGCAAAGTCGAAGTGCTCACCAAATAGATCCCCGTGTTACCATCATTGAAGTGCCTGGAAGTTGCGGCAAATAAAGACTGCCCAAGCAATTTCCCGGTTTCCGATTGGGGCAGTTCCAATCGTTTGACGGCTGCGCGTGCTTCAAATTCTTCCATCCATATTCGCCGCCGATTTCACACGCTTAGGTGAAGATGTTCGCCGCGTCGAAGCTGCCGGCATTCAAATGCTCCACGTCGATATAATGGACGGACATTTTGTACCAAATTTTACGTTTGGCACGCCGATTACTGAATCCTTAAGGCGCTTTACCAACGTCAAAATGGATCATCACCTTATGATCGAAGATCCGGATACGTTCGCGCCTGTGTTCATCAAAGCGGGGGCGGATTGCGTCAGTGTTCATTACGAAGCTTGCCGCAACCTCGATCGCACGCTGCACATGATTCAGGATCATGGCGCCAAAGCGGGCGTGGTGATCAATCCGGCAACATCGGTCCGCTTGCTTGAGAACGTTTTGGATTTTGTCGACTACATATTAGTGATGAGCGTAAACCCAGGGTACGGGGGCCAGAAATTTATTCCGAACACCTTAAATAAGGTTCGCGACTTGGTGCAGGTTCGCGCTGAGCGCAGGTTGGGGTTTGCCATCGAAATAGATGGCGGGGTAGGACCAGAGAATATTGCGCAAATAGCTAGAGCGGGGGTAGATTGGGTGGTGGTAGGGACTTCGGTCTTTCACACGCCCGATCCGGCGCAAGCCATTCGCGATATGCTCAAAACCGCCGCTGAGGCGTTGCAGGTAAAGGTATAGCTCTCATATGCTTTCATTTCTTTCCATGTCGAAGCGTGCACTCATTGGGGTCTGCTCGCTGGCCTTGCTTTCCTCTTGTATTCACAAGAAGTACGAGACACCAATCGCCAAGAACACGCAGCAGCCCGATAAAATCCTATTCGATTCGGCCATGCACGATATCGAGCGCGGCCGTTACGAAGTGGCGCGTATTTCGCTACAGACGTTGATGAACACTTACGAATCCAGTGAATACTTGGCCAAGGCAAAACTTGCCATCGCCGATAGCTGGTTCCGTGAGGGCGGCTCCAACGGTTTGGGACAAGCGGAAGCTGAATACAAGGATTTCGAATTGTTCTATCCGCAAATGGAAGAAGCCGCGCAGGCGCAAGACCGCATTTGCGACATTCACTACAAGCAGATGGACAAGAGCGATCGCGACATCATTCAAACCTTGCGCGCAGAAACCGAGTGCAAAGATCTGATCACCCAATATCCGAACAGCAAGTTTGTGCCAAGCGCCACGCAGAAACTGCGCGAAGTGCAGGAATCATTGGCTGCCCACGAGTTCTTCGTTGGAGATTTTTATCATGGCCGCCAGATGAACCCCGCGGCTGCCAACCGCTTAAACGCGCTGGTCGATCAATATCCCTTATACAGCGGCGCAGGCGATGCGCTTTATGAAGCGGGCGATTCCTATTCCAAAATGGGTCCGCGTTTCCGTAAACAGGCTGGCGAGATGTTCACGCGCCTGGTGCGTGATTACCCGCTCAGCGCACGCGTGAAAGATGCCACCAGGCGTCTGCAGGACATGGAGATGCCGGTGCCCGCGCCTAGCCAGGCAGCCCTGGAGCGTGCCAAGTGGGAGCAGGAAAATTATCAAAAACCCGGCGTAGCTAAGAGAGCGATGAACTACATAGGAAGTCGTCCGGACCTCAGCCACTCGGCACGTTCAGGTGCACCCACTATGACGGATCCGAAGAAGACCATTCCCTACAGCGTTCCTGTTGTGAATACTGTTCAGGGTGATGCAGCAGCGGCTGCGGCGAACGGTACGCCAGCGCCGACCAAGACTGAAGTGACCGCCGAAACCACCACCGGCACCACCAAGGCTGTCGATGCTCCTCAGCAACTGCCGACCAATCGCGACAAAGAAATCGAGTTGATGAAGGCGAAGCAGAAAAAACTGCAAGAGAAGGCCGCTAAGAAGAACAAGAAGAAACAGCCTGACCAAGCAGCCCCTGCTTCTGCTACGCCCGCTGCCACTGTTCCTGCCGCCGCAGGCACGACACCCGCCGCTCCTCAATCATGAGTCGTATTCTGCTTGCGGACGATAGCCCGCAAGCGTTGCGCCTGGGTGAGCAGATCCTGTCCGCCCAGGGATTTGAAGTCGTGAGCGTCACCGATGGCGCAGTCGCTCTTCGCCGGCTAAGCGACGTAAATCCCGATCTCTTCGTCACCGATATTTACCTGCCTACTAAGAACGGCTTCGAACTCGCTCGCTTCATGAAAGCCGACGCTGTCTTTCAAGACATTCCTATCGTTTTTGCCGCCGCACCCGCCGATGTGTTCGATGAGCAAGATGCCCGTAATGCCGGCGCCGATGCCATTCTAAGGAAACCCTTTGAAGCTTCCTCCTTCCTCGATACTGTGCAAACGCTGATCGAGCGGCGCGCACAGGCTCGACGCAGTGCGCCCGGGGCGGCTGCTGCGGCCAACAACGCCTTAGACCGTGCCACCATTCGGGCCGCAGTCACTTTAGCGCTTGATTCGGCCATGCCCGCATTGATTGACGAACTCACCGAGCGCGTAATTTTAGCCTTGCTTCAATCCTAACCCATGTGTATAATAAAAACAGAACATACACAATGCGAACGAACATTGTCATTGACGATAAGTTGATGCGCGACACTTTGCGCGTCACCGGCTTGAAAACCAAACGCGAGGTTGTTGAGTTGGGTTTAGAGACGTTATTGCGGTTGGGCAAACAGCAGGAAATCCGCGAATTCCGCGGCAAATTGCCATGGCAAGGCGATTTGAACGTCATGAGAGCTAGCCGTTGATTCTAGTCGATTCCACTGTATGGATCGACTATTTCAAAGGCACGGTGACGTCACAAACAAATAAGCTTGACGAACTGCTCGGCCGCGAACCCTTGGCCATTGGCGACTTGATCCTGACGGAAGTTCTTCAAGGGTTTGTTGACGACAAGCATTTCGCCAAAGCCAACATCCTTTTAGCCTCGCTTACACAAGTGGACTTAGGTGGCAAAGACATCGCAATCAAGGCCGCCAGTCACTATCGCAAACTTCGCAAGATGGGCATTACGGTTCGGAAAACCATAGACACTATCATTGCGACTCGTTGCATTGAGAGTGGTTTTACGTTGCTGCATAACGACAAGGATTTCGAACCTTTCGTAAAGCATCTTGGATTGAAAGAAGTCGGATAAAGGTTCGGCGCAGCATCCTGTATTCGATATTCTGTATTCTGTATTCCCCTAACGCCGTACCATGCCCGACAATACTTTCGACATCGCATCCAAGATAGATATGACCGAGGTGCTGAACGCCGTCCAGCAAACCTCCAAGGAACTCATCACCCGCTATGACTTGAAGGACAGTAAGTCTTCCGTCGAGTTGAACGAGAAAGACCACAAACTGCTGCTCGCCAGCTCAGACGAATACAAGCTAAAGGCTGTCATAGAAATCCTCGGGCAGAAACTCGTTAAGCGCAACGTCCCGCTGAAGGGCCTTACCTACGGTCCGCTGCAAACTGCGTCCGCAGGTAGCGTCCGCCAGGAGATTTCTCTTCAGCAGGGCATCCCCATGGAAAAGGCCAAAGACATTGTCAAGCTCATCAAAGACAGCAAGCTCAAAGTGCAAGCCAGCATTCAAGGCGATGTCGTACGCGTAGCCGGTAAAGACCGAGACATTTTGCAGCAAGTCATCGCCCTGCTCAAAGGAAAAGATTTCGGCATCGACATGCAGTTCACCAACTTCCGGTCCAATTAATGGCGCGGCGCATCGAATCGCTGTTCCTGCCGGGTTTAGCGGGCAAAATCGAAGCGTTGCTAGAAGAGCCCGAACACGGCGACCCGGTTGAAGCCGCAGTCGTTTGTCACCCCCACCCGCAGCATGGCGGAACCATGCATAACAAAGTCGTTTACCGCTTGGCCCGTGGCTTGCGCAAATCAGGCTGCGTCGTGTTGCGCTTTAATTATCGCGGCGTCAATTTAAGTGAAGGCGCCTACGATAGCGGTGTTGGCGAAACCGAAGATGCGCGCGTTGCGCTGCGCGAATTGCAGTCCCGCTATCCTTATTTGCCTCTTCTGGCGGCTGGCTTTTCATTTGGTTCGCGCATAGCCTTGCGCCTCACATCCCAGGAACGTGTCATCGGGCGAGTCATCCCCGTCGGCTTTCCCACCGTCGTTGCCGAGCGCGCCTTTGTCAACAAAGTGCACGTGGCCAAGTTCTTCATCCACAGCACACACGATAACTTCGGACCGCGCCCCGATTTCGAAGCTTTTTTTCAAACCGTGCCCGAACCCAAAAGCGTCGACTGGATCGAGTCCGAAGATCATTTCTTCAAAGATGCGCTGGACGCTTATGAAGCTGCGGTCCTGCGGATAGGCCTCGCGCGCCCGTGAAAAATTAAAAACTGGCTAACCAGGATAGTTCCTCGTAGTTTTTTGTAAACTGAATGGGTAGCGTTGACCCAAGTACGCTGCTCGCCCCGTCTGCGAATCTTATTGGCTCTGGAAGGGTTCAATTATGACGACTGAGACGGCGGCGGGGACACTGGAAGCCACCCATGTGCTGACGCTGGAAGAAATTGCCAGACTTGCGGAAGACACCGGCCAACCGGCCGAGACCCTGGCGAATCTTGTGGAGTTGATCAGTAAGCGATTCAAGACAGACGTTTGTTCGACTTACTTACTGGAGCCGGATCGCGCCAATCTTGTTTTAGCCGCTACGGTCGGGCTGCGTAAGCAAGCAGTGGGTACGCTGCGTTTATCGCTGCAAGAAGGGCTGACGGGCTTGGTGGCCGAACAGCTTCGTCCGGTGGCCGTCGATCAAGTCAAGAACCATCCAAGATATAAGTACTTCAGCGAAGCGGGCGAGGACGCTTACCATTCGTTCTTGGGCGTGCCGGTTATTGATCGTGGCGTGCTGCAAGGCGTGCTGATCTTGCAAACAATTGAAGCGCGCGTCTTCAGAGACGAAGAAATCAAACTGTTGACCGCTGCGGCCGCCGAAGTCGCGCCCGTAGTGAGCCAAGCCCGCATGTTGGATCGCTTTATTGCGCCTACCCAGGAGCGTCTGTGGACGCTAGCCCGGAACCTATGGTGGAGTTGGGATAACGACTGCGTCAGCTTGTTTCGCGATCTGGCGCCGCAGCGTTTTGCGGAACTCAACCAAAACCCGGTAGCATTGCTGCATGAACTGCCTTTGAACACCATTGAGAAGCGCGCCAGCGAATTGATGCTGCACAGTCGCATCAATTACGCATACCGCCGCCAGCAGGAATATCTTCAGGCAGACCACACCTGGGGCGCCACGCACGCCAGCGTCCTCCGGCCAAGGCCCGTCGCTTATTTCTCCGCTGAATTCGGGCTGCACGAATCGCTTCCGATTTACTCCGGTGGCTTGGGCGTGCTCGCCGGCGACCACATCAAAAGCGCCTCGGATCTGGCGATTCCTCTGATCGGCATTGGGCTCTTCTACGGCCAAGGTTATTTTCGTCAGCGGCTCGACGAAAAGGGTTGGCAACAGGAAGAGTATCTGCAGACCGACATAAACAATCTGGCCATGGAGCCGGCCATCGGCAAGAATGGTGCGCCCGTAGCCGTACAAATTGATACGCGCCGCGGCGCTATTCGCGCAAAAGTGTGGCGCGTGAAAGTCGGGCGCGTAGACCTGCTCCTGCTCGATTCCGATGTCGAGGGAAATGCGCCGGAAGATCGCGAGTTGACTTCGCGTCTCTATGGTGGCGATGGACGCGTTCGTATTCGCCAGGAGTTGTTGCTTGGCGTCGGCGGCGTGCGTGCTTTGAAGGCCATGGGTGTCACGCCCAGCGTCCTGCATTTGAACGAAGGCCACAGCGGCTTTGCCGTGCTCGAAGCCATTCGCAACCGCATGGAAGAAGAGGGCATGAATTTCGAGGAAGCCGTGCCGCGTGTTTCGCGCGAGGTCTGCTTTACCACTCACACGCCCGTCCCAGCCGGTCACGACCGTTTCAGCTATGACCTCATCGAAGAGCATTTAGGTCCGCTGCGTGAGCAACTCGGCATCGGATCAGACCGCCTAATGGCCATCGGCCGCGAAAATCCCAACAACCATGGCGAGGATTTCTGCATGACCGTGCTGGGTTTAAAGCTATCGCGGCGCGCCAATGCTGTTTCAGCTCTGCATGGCGAGGTTTCGCGCAACATGTGGACTGGCTTATATCCGGGCAAAGCGGAAGACTCCGTGCCGATTGGACACATTACCAATGGCGTTCACGTGCCTTCGTGGCTCGCGCCCCAAATGTCGCGTTTATATGATCGCCACTTGGGCGCCGGCTGGAACTCACGCAGCGCGGAATCGAGCATCTGGGAAGGAATCGAAAACATCGACGACGGGGAGCTTTGGGAAACGCACCTGAGCTTGAAATCGCGTCTGCTGGAATTTATTCGTTCCCGCGCTGTCGCCCAATCGAAGCGCCGCGACGAACCACAGGCAACACTGCATAAACTATCCCGGCTGTTAACTCCCGATGCCTTGACGATCGGTTTTGCGCGCAGGTTTGCCACCTATAAACGGGCGAACTTATTTTTGGCTGATATCGAGCGCCTCGAGTCGATGGTGAATGACGCCAACCGGCCGGTGCAGTTTGTCTTTGCGGGAAAGGCTCATCCACGCGACGAGCCAGGCAAGCGCGTATTGCAACAAATAGCCGAGCTGATGCATGATTCTCAGTTCTCGGACAAGTTTGTTTTCATTGAAGACTACGACATCAACGTGGGCCGCTTCTTTGTGCAAGGCGTGGACGTCTGGCTAAACAATCCCCGGCGTCCTTTGGAAGCATCAGGCACCAGCGGCCAGAAAGTAGTTTTGAACGGTGGCTTAAACCTCTCGGTGCTAGATGGCTGGTGGGCGGAGGCGTACGACGGTTTGAACGGTTTCGCCATTGGCACGGGCCGCACACACTCAAACATGAGCGTACATGATACGCGCGACGGAGACGATCTGTATCGCGTGCTGCATGACGAAGTTATACCGCTGTATTATCAACGCGACCGTGATGGCCTGCCGCGCGGTTGGATCAAACGTATGAAACGCACCATTCGCACGTTAGGATGGCGCTTCAACGCCGACCGCATGGTGATGGATTATACGACGAAATGTTACGTACCGGCAGCTGGCGGTACTTCCAGCGACATGAGCGGACGATGGTGATCGTAAACGAACGCGACGCGGAACTTATTAGATACATCAATCTGAAATTGGCGGCGCTTGGGCAGCCAGTCAGCGAGACCACGGTCGATCAGCATTTCTTGGAGATCGCCGGGCCGCTATTGCGCAACCATTATCAGAAGGACCGTTTGCTGGGCGGGCGCTTGTGTCCGGTGGATGCGCGCATTCAATCGTTCTTAGACGGCTATCTGGGTGAAGGTACGCCACGTTTGCCGGCGCATACGCTGGTTTTGGACATGCCTGGTTTGGCGCGCGTGACTTCCCTGCCCGCAGGCGAAGATCGGATCGGGTCGCCATACCTTCAGTCTTACCGTTTACGGCAAGGCGTTTTGCACAATCCGCGCAGCGACCGGCGCACTACCCAGGGAATCTTTCACGTAGTCGAAGGCGGATTGCCAGTTCCGGCGGATAAGATTGCCGTTCCCAAAGCAACGTTTGCAAAGTTACTGGCCGCCGCGTTTCAACCCCCTCCAAAGGTGATGGCGCTGCCCTTCACGGCGAATCAAGAGCACCAGGTGCAAGTGTTCGCATCTTTGCTTCTGCGTCCGCTGGTGTGTCCGGCCACTGGCGCCGAAGCAGCAAAGACGATGGAGACAAGGTTCTTCGTGCCTGGCAGCTTGGTCAGCAACCTCGACTTCGTCGAGAGCATTTTTGGCAACGGCGGCGATCCAGACTTGCCGGAAAATGATGCGGCGTTGGATGGCTTGCACTGGACTGGACACACCGGCTGCGTAATCTTGGCCCCGCATATCGCCGGGATGAACAAGAAAGATCTTGCGCTGCCGCACTATGAACAGGCAACGGCACGCCAGCGCAAAGACGGCATGTGCTGGCGCGATGAGTCTGAGAAATATAACAATGGCGGTGCGTTCAAACTTACCTGCCGCGATCAGACCGGCGTGATAGTCACCATCATTGCCGATAACTACTACGGTTATTGTAAGAAGGAAGTTAAGACGCAGATCAGTTATGCGGCGAATCTCTATGGTATGTGCGAAGAGGAGCATGCGGGCGGTGCGATTGCCTACCCTGCTTATGTTCTTGGTGCGCAGTTTTATGCGGGGCGCACGGTACTAACCAAGAAAGTCACTTTCCGCGAAGCCATGAACTGGTTGGGCGATCGCGTCTCCATTCATGCCCAAGGCTACGGCACCGACCGCAAGTATCCCGATATCATCTACGTCCCCGAGAATGCTGAGTTCAGTGTACGAAAAGGCACGGTGGAGTGGGAGCAAGCTACCGGCGAGTGGCACACACTGACTTTGTTGGCAAATGTTACTTACGTGCTGCCGTGGGGCACGAAAATTCGCTTGGAAAAGCAAATCGAAGGAACGGCTTGGCGGCTGGTAGCTTCACGCGCCGATGGGATCCTCTGTCACAAGCCCTGCACCGTTTCAGGCGGAGGCAAGTCGGAAATTTCAAAATCGATTGGCAGTATCGTTCTCAAAGGTCGTATTTTTGTAAATGACTTTCACGCGGACATGGACCGCGTCGCCGGAATACTCAACAAAGATTTCTCTAACGTTACCAAGCGCCAGTTCTCCGGCGAGCGCAGCAAACGGCCCATTCTGAGCCACGAACGTTCGCTAGGCTCGGTGATTAAGCTGCTCACCGTCTCGCCTGAATATACCGATGAGCACAATGCCTGGATCGAAACGGTTCCGGCCAGCGTCAGGCAATTGTTGATCACCGTCAAACGCTATTACCAACAGGATTGGGGCGATAACTGGCGCGAACACTTTGGCGTCGACCTCATTAATGGAAAGATGGGGAACGAACTCAAGTTCGAGAATCAGAAACTCACAGCGAACTATCTGCGCATGGGCTACGATCCCAATGGATCATGGCGTATCTACAAGTTGCGTCCCGATTTCAATCCCGCCGATAAGGTGCAAGTTGAAGACGACATAACCGCCTCGGTGGTGCTGCCGAAAGAAAGCCTCAGTCACTTGGATCCGGAGTACCACAATCCAAGCGTAAAGCTGGTCGAGAACTGCGAGACGATGCTGTTCCAACGGCCGGATGACGCCATTCATCGCGGCTTCGACAAAGATGCTGAAGCCGATATGGCGGCGCCTGGAAACTTCATCTCAAACTTCGAGCCGCTGGACCAACATGCGGTGCAAGAAATCATGAACGGCGTGGTGGAGTTCGATAAATACAGCGAGCCGATGAAGCGCTTGTTGAAAGACTTTGTGGCCGATCCGCATCCCGCTTATGTGGTTTCGTCGGCGCATCCCCGCATCGTGGATGGAGCGCCGTCTAAGAACCCGCGTTATTTGCAGCGCCGGCCCGATCTGGTGAATCCGCGCGATGTTTATATTGGCGAAATCGGCACGCGCTTGGCACGCGAAATTCCCGCCGATCAGCCTGCATGGTTTCCAGTTAACGCTGTGCTTTCCGGACGGCGCAACAATCCTCCCGACCTGAAAACCGGCGTGCCGCCGCTGGCGGTTTACAATCCGATTCACTATCAAGAGCTGCCTGAGTTGTTCATGGATTTCATTTGCAGCTTGACTGGCAAGTCTCCGTCCACCACTGGCTTCGGCAGCGAAGGCGCGCTTACCAAGGGACCCTTCAACGCTCTCCCTCCGGTGATCGATATCAACAATGCTCTGGTCTCGGCGGTGGTCACAGGTTATGCGGGATTTACTACCGCGGCGGGGCACATCGGACCGGATTACCGCATGGACCACGACAACAGCATGCTGGTGCCGGAACTGTGGTGCCGCATGCGCGTGTTCGAGCGGGAAGCGCCATACCTGATTGAGCAGGGTTATTTCGAGAAAGTGGAAGATCTCGATTTCAAAGGACGTAAAGTCTTGGCCAGCCGGCTAGGGTTCCGAATCACGGCTTCGTTTGTAGATCACTTTTTAGGACGTATTTTTGAAGTGCCAGGCGCGGTGTTTCCGGAAGAACTCTTGCGGCCCGAGAAACAAGGAATCGAGCCATTTGTCGCGGGTGTAGATGCGATTGTGGAAGCACAGCGGCTCGTCGCATTGAACTACTTCGAAGATGGCAGTGTTGAAGCAGCGTGCCCGCCCCTAAAAGCTTTGTTGCACATCATGGCGCATGGAAACTATAACGGCATGACGGAGAAGGATCCGAGTTTCAGGGCGCTCTTCGAGCGTGAAGCTGTCATGCAGAGCGACTGGTACAAAGCTCGGCTGACGGCCAAACAAAATCGCGATAAAGCTTTGTGGAGCCGCCACAAATGCGCGTTGAGTCAGTTCCTGGCGAGTCCTGTCGACCGCAACGAAGCGGCATGGCGCGCGAACCTGTGCGCAGTCTCTAAACAACTGGAGCGGGTTAGCAGCAGCGAATACCTTAAGGAACTGAACGGCACGATTGGTTTAGAGCCAAGTATATTCGAGTGATGCGGTTGTGTACGGTTGCGCTTGTCGCGGCAATGACCGTGGTGTGCGCTCATTCCCAAACGGCAGTAAACGGGCGCGAAATTTTCAGCGCCTCTTGCGCGCGCTGCCATGGCTTGGATGCTCGTGGCGGTGAGTACGGGCCCAACATTACACAACTGAATGTCCAGTTAGATTTAGCCGCGATCGTAAAAGCAGGCGTTAAAGGAATGCCCGCTTTCAGCGGTTCCTTAAATGATGAAGAGATAACCGCCGTGGTGACATACGTCCGGAGCCTGGCGCCAATGGCTGTCGGCAAGACGATCCAATCGGCCAACGTAGTTGTTAATGTGAAACCCGCGGATTTGTTGGCGGTACCGGTGGGCGCCAATTGGGTGTCTTACAACGGCGACTACACCGGCCGGCGCTATTCGTCACTGAGCCGCATTACAACCGTGAACGTGGACCAGCTGCGCGCGCAGTGGATCTTTCACGCCGCGAACTCGAATCTCCTCGAATGCACTCCAGTGGTAGTGGACGGCATCATGTTCGTCACCGCGGCTAACGATGTGTACGCACTGGAGGCACAGACTGGCAAACAGCGCTGGCACTATCAGCGGCCGGTGACCGAGGGTTTGATTGACGACGCGTCGGCGCATCACAATCGAGGCGTCGCTGTGTTAGGAGAACGTGTCTACATCGAGACTGACAACGCACATTTGGTGAGTCTCGATGCGCACACGGGTGCGGAGATTTGGGATGTGCCGTATGCAACCGGCAACAAGAATTACGGCGCAACGAGTGTACCGCTGATCGTGAAAGACATGGTGATCGTCGGCACATCCGGCGGCGACGATGGCGTACGCGGTTTTGTGGCTGCCTTTGACGCGGCGACTGGAAAAGAGAAATGGCGATTCTGGACAATTCCAGGCCCCGGAGAAAAGGGCGCCGAAAGTTGGCCGGGCGATTTGTACTTGCGGGGCGGTGGTACGACCTGGATGCCTGGCACTTACGATGCGGACTTGAACACCATCTTTTGGGGAACGAGCAATCCCGCGCCGGTGTTCGATGGCGAACCTCGTCCGGGCGATGACTTATATACCGACTGCGTCTTGGCGATCGATCCAGACAAAGGCTCGCTGAAATGGTATTACCAATTCACGCCGCATGACGTATACGACTACGACGCGGTGGAAACGCCCGTATTAATCGATCGCGGTGGGCGCAAATTACTGCTGCAAGCGAACCGGAATGGCTTCCTGTACATGCTGGACCGAACGAATGGGGAGTTCATCAAGGCGGTACCGTTTGTAGCGAAGTTGAATTGGGCAAGCGGCATCGACAAGAACGGCAAGCCCATGCGAAGTAATTTGCAACCAAGTAAGGCGGGGACGACGATCTGCCCTGACATGACGGGCGCGACGAACTGGTTCTCTCCGACTTACAATCCGGACCTGGGATTGTTCTACTTCATCGCTCTGGAAAGTTGCCACAACTATTTCGTAGCACCGGAAGCTTTTGCCGAAGGCCGCGGTTATTACGCAACTGGTGTCAAGCGTGTGCCGGGCGGCGCGCGTGAAAAGAAACTAGTAGCCTATGATTCCGCAACCGGAACACTGCGCTGGAGCTATTCCCTGATCGGAGATGCCGAGTCTTGGGCAGGAACGATGTCTACTGCCGGCGGCCTGGTTTTTTTCGGCAACGATGCGCAGGAGTTCGAGGCAGTGGACGCGAAGAGCGGTCGTTCGCTCTGGAAATTCAACATGGGGCAGATTGTGCATGCGTCGCCGATGAGTTATGCGGTGAACGGCAAGCAGTTTGTTGCCATTGCGGCAGGCAGTGATTTGATTGCTTTCGGACTTCCATGAATTGCGACAATAACAAGAATGAATCTCGCCTTGTTTCTTGCCCTGCTCGCGCCTTGCGTCGTTAGTTCCGTGCACGACGAATTTGAAATCTCACATGTATCGGGGCATCCCAAGCTGACTCTTGACGCGCGCGGCGCCAGTCAAACCATGTCGAAAGATTGCTACGAACAGATTGATTATCCGCAGGCCAAGACAACGATCAACGCTTTTTGGACGGATACAGATTTGTATGTTTTCTTTCGTTGCCCATACGCGAAGCTGAATATTTTCGAGCCTGCGAACCAGGCAGAGGCGCGCATGAACCTCTGGGATCGAGACGTTGTGGAGATGTTTATAGGTGACGATTGGCAAAACACCGGACGCTATCGCGAATTTGAAATCGCGCCGACTGGCGATTGGATCGATTTGGCAATCGATCTAGATCGGAAAAGTTTCGACCACACGTGGCGATCAGGTTGGGAGACGCTGGCGCGCATCGATGAAGCGCATAAGGTTTGGTATGCCGCGGCGCGCATTCCTCTCAAGGCAATTAGCGAGAAGCCGGTTACGCCGGGTACAAGGTGGCGAGTTAACTTTTACCGGATCGATGGACCTGGCGGCAACGATACTCGACATTTCATGTGCTGGCAGCCAACATGCGATCGGAAAACGGGCAATCACACACCACAGAGTTTTGGCACACTAGTGTTCGGGAGATAAGGTCGACTATGTTACGAGCAGGCTTGATTTTCGCTGTGGGAGCTGGATGTTTGTTGGCGCAGAATTATCCGCAAACGCGCAAAGATGCGCAAGTCGACGACTATCATGGCACTTCCGTTGCCGACCCCTACCGCTGGCTGGAAGACGACCATGCACCGGAAGTAACGGAATGGGTCAAGGCGGAGAATAGCGTCACCTTCTCTTATCTAAACCAGATCCCTTACCGGAAAGAGATTCGCGACAGGCTGGCACAGTTGGCAAATTATCCCAAATACACGCGGCCACTGCGACGCGGAGACAAGTACTTCTTTGAGAAGAATGAAGGATTGCAAAACCAGGATGTCTGGTACGTGCAAAAGGGTCTGGGCGGACAGCCGGAAATGTTGCTCGATCCTAATCAATTCTCTAAAGACGGTACGACTCGCTTAGGGGCAACGGCCATTTCGCGCAACGGCAAATATTTGGCATACGGTGTTTCAACCGGCGGTTCGGATTGGGTCGATGTACATGTGATGGAGATCGCCACACGCAAAGTGGAGCCCGAAACGCTGAAGTGGGTCAAAGTTTCCGGACTGGCTTGGGCTAAGGATGGGTTCTATTACAGCCGCTATCCCGCGCCCGAAGCGGGGCACGAACTTACCACAAAAAACGAGTTTCACCAGGTCTATTTTCACAAGGTAGGCACGCCCCAGACAGACGACGCGCTGGTTTACGAGGACAAAGCGAACCCGCGGCGTTTCCATACGCTGGCCACGACTGAGGATGAGCGCTTCGCAATCCTTTACGTTTCTGACCGAGGCACAGGAAAGAAGGGAAACGCTCTCTGGTTCCGCGATCTGACGAAGCCGGGTGGCGCGTTTCAGCCCATTGTCGGTGAGATCGGCGACTACGAGTTCAGTGTCTTGGATAATCTCGGCAGTAAGTTCCTGGTTCAAACCAACAGTAAAGCTCCCAACGGCAAAGTGGTTTTGTTCGATCCTGCCGCGAATCAATGGACGGACGTGCTGCCGGAGAAACCAGAGCCACTCGAAAGTGTAAGCACAGTAGGGGGAAAGATCTTCGCTCTGTACCTGAAGGATGTGGCAACGCACGCTTATGTTTTCAGCGAGGACGGCAAGCTTGAGCGCGAGGTGGCGTTGCCCGGAGTCGGAACCGCCGCGGGTTTTGACGGATTGCGCGATGACAAGGAAGCGTTCTATACGTTTACTTCGATCAGCTATCCTCCGACGATTTTCAAGTACGACATTGCGACAGGCAAGAGCACGCCGTTCCGCGTTCCGACGATACCCGGCTACGATCCTGAAAAGTATGAGTCGAAGCAGGTTTTCTTCGCAAGCAAAGATGGCACGCGCATTCCTATGTTTGTGGTGCATAAGAAAGGGATGAAACTGGACGGAACGAATCCAGCGTGGATCACGGGTTATGGCGGCTTTAATATCACGGTGAATCCTTCGTTTTCGGCGACAAGGCTTTTTCTGCTGGAAAACGGCTTTGTCTTTGCACAAGTCAATATGCGCGGCGGCGGCGAGTACGGCGAGACTTGGCATGAGGCTGGAACAAAGCTGAAAAAACAGAACGTGTTCGACGATTTTATCGGCGGAGCTGAATGGCTGATTGCGAATCATTACACGAATCCGGAAAAGCTGGCGGTGAATGGCACGTCGAACGGAGGATTGTTAGTGGGCGCGGTCATTAATCAACGGCCCGACTTATACCGGGTAGCGATTCCGCAAGCCGGAGTCATGGATATGCTGAGGTATCAAAAGTTCACGATCGGGTTTAATTGGATCGCCGATTATGGATCGAGCGACAATACGGAAGAATTCAAAGCGCTGTATGCATATTCACCGATTCACAACGTCAAGCAGGGAGCGCGTTATCCGGCGGTCCTGATCACAACGGCGGATCATGACGACCGCGTTGTGCCAGCTCACTCCTTCAAGTATGCAGCAGCCATGCAAGCAGGCGCAAGCAAAGAAAGACCCATATTGATCCGCATAGAGACCAACTCGGGACACGGAGCGAGCAGCATGGGCAAGATGCTCGATATCACCGCCGATCTTTACGCGTTCACTTTTTTCAATCTGGGGCTTACGCCAAAACAGTCTCTGTAAGGATTTGGCGGGCGTTTTGAAGCGCCCGCCAACGTGAGGGTGTGCCTGGCCCGAACGCTTAGCGCGCGTCGCTGGCGTTGAACTGAACAGCTGGCAGAACCTGCGTGCCTTCAGTCCGCACCCCGACGAGTGCGTTCGGATTCAGACCCAGAGCTTGCAGGATTGTTGGTGCAACCTGCGCGGTTTCCACTGGTCCACTATAGAGCGCTTGCGAGAACGAGGGGTTCGATAGCAGCAGCATGACGTTGGTATCGTCATGTGCGAAGCCGCCGTGTTCGGATTGTTTCTTCGTGCTGCCGGTGTAGACAATGCCGACGTTCGGGGTCACGATGATATCGGGCGTGCGAGGGTCGGCGTCAGCCGTTGGGGCAGCGCCGTAGGGAGGAATGCCGGGCGTGTCTACCATCGAGGTCAAGCTTGCACCGTAGAAAATCTGACCTAGACCGATGTACGTCGGGGTACCGGGGATCTTGCTCGCTCCCTCTAAAATATTTACGGCGCTCAGCGTGCTGACACCTGGGCTCAGCCAGATCAGAGAAATATCATCTTCCGTCGGTCCGATTTGATTGAGCTCAGAGTCGGGGATGAAGGATGCTCCCAGGAGAGTGACCGGACTCGTGCCATTGGTTCCGGAGTGACCGGGCAGCGGATAGAACAGTTTCGGATCGATCGGGGATTGGCCATGCTTGGCGGTGATGACGATCAAAGTCGAGTCATAGACTCCTTGCGACTTCAACGCCTTCACCATTTGGGCGATCGAGGCATCGACAAACTCAATCTCGCGCGTCAGAGCGGCGGAGGGTGTGCCTTCTGCATCAAGATATCCGCCCGTGGTGCTCGTGCCCTTTTCAATAAGCTTTTGCCCAACGCTAACGGCCTGAAAATTCATGCCCAAAATGGTCGGCACTTTCGTCTTCACCGTACCCAAATGGTTCATGCCGTGAATTTCATGCACAATGGCGTTCACCTTGATTTGGTCATAGCAGCGGATGTCGAAGAAGCTATCGACCCATTGATTCACGCTGGAACTGAGATCAAGGCTAGCGCAAGACTCACCAAGCGCTGTGGTGATCTTGGCAACAGCGGCCTGATTGGCGGCGGCAGCGGCATTCTGGGTCGGATCGCTGGGATTGGCTACCGAGTTAATTTCCGGTCCGAAGAAATCGTCGACATTTTTGCCATTGCCAGGTCCGTTCACAGACGAGTAAGCGGGGTGCTTATCGGACCAAGCCGTGTATCCACCATTTTCGTGAATAACTCCAAAGACTGTGTTATCGCGAACGAAGTTCCACGGATAGACGGGAGCGCAGTTCTTATAGGGATCGCGAGGCAGCTTTTGGGGATCAATCGAAGCGGTTGTGCCGTCATAGCCGTTAGCGGCGTTTGGGTTTCCGCCAGTCAAGTAGTTCTGATTGATATCAATTCCTTCTTCATACTCGGTGCTGGTTCCGTTGGCTTGCCCAGCTACGCAATTGCCACCATTCAGTCCGTTTCCGGTTGCGACGGTGGGGGGCGCGAGAACTCGGTCATAGGCAACGTCATAATAAACGCCATTGCTCTTGGGGCCGCCACCGCTCACAATCGCGGTCAATCCCGGGAACGAATCAGATGGTTTGGAAGTGCTGGCATTCTGATAGGCGATACCAGTTGTGCCCAGCGTCGCGAGGGCTGGACAGTAGGGCGCAAGTGTTCCGATGCCGTTGCTGCAATTCAAAAAATCGACTGCATGCATGCCGTCAATGCTGATCAACAGCACATGCTTAATTTTGCCGGAATCATTTCGACCCCAGTTCTGGGGCAACGCCGTGGACGCGATGAACGCCCCCACGGCGAGTACGGAAAAACTTCTCTTACTAATGGACAATGAAGTAAAGCCTCCAGCTAGCTAATGTAGCTTTTAGATCTTGCAATCGTGTGACATCTTGGGTCACTTCTTTCTTGTGATGGATTACCTGCGGCGGGCGAGCAGGCCCAAAAGAGAGAGAGCTGTGCCCATCATCAGCAATGATGCGGGCTCAGGAGTGATGGAAACATTGGGAGACGGAGTAGAGATAGTTACGGCGCCATTGGTATTTACCTCTACTAGACCGGCAACGCCATTGGGGTCTGTCGTGAGAAGCGGATTACCGTTCGAGTCTTCCAGTGAGAAGACGAAATCGGTGCCTGAAGTGGAAATTCCGTCCGGGCTAGTGATGGCAGGGCCTGTGAAATCGAGGGTGAAAGTCAGCGTGTTCCCAAAAACAACGCCTTCATTATCGTCGTTTACCGAGTGGGTATTCGTCAGGACGACGGTGGCGGGAACGGGACCGCCGCTGACTCCGCCGGCAGCAAGCTGCGAACCGGCAACATAAGTTGCGCCGGCGAAGTTCTTTACATCAAGGGTCGCGCTTTGTGTGCTGGATAAGTTACCCGGATTGAATTGGAAGTCCACATAGCCCGCGGTACCGGCAAGCGTGTGAGTATCGACCACGCCCGTGAGAATGACATCGGCACGGGCAGCTAGAGCGCCTAGGGAAAGAATAAAGGCTGCTGGCAGTAAGAATTTATACATGTTATTTCTCCGTTGAATTCAGGTTAGTGAATGACGACCGGTGTGTATCCGATGTCGGCTAGTGAGGGGTCGTGAAACTCAATGGTGGTGCTGACGGACTGACCGCTTGCCAGGGAAGAGGTTCCTGGAATGATCAGAGCTTGCGTGCCATTGACGGTGGTACCGCCGACAACGGAGACAGCCTGGCTCAGACCGGTGAGAACGACGGTCATGGGGCCGCTCATAGCACTGGGCCGGTTATTCGTGACTGTGATCGTGCCAGTGAGATTTTGCGTACGACGGTTGTAGATCAAGCCGCTGCTCGTGACGCTTACCGGAAGCGGGAGGAGGCTGTTGGGCGTGAAAGATACCCCGCGCAGAACTTCGCCAGCGACCGCAGTACGAAGCGTGGTGAAGCTTTCGTTAGCGGCTTGCGAAGCGCTGGTGAAGCTGAGTTTGTCGGTGATGGTCACGAGTTTGTTTGGATCGGCGCCTTGATCGCCATTGGCGCTGACAGTCGAGGTGACACCCCAGATGGTAACGGTGCCATCCGAGTTGACACGACCGGTGATGTTGCGCAGACCGTCGGTGACAGGATTTAGCGCGGTGGGGTAATTTGCCACGCTGTAGGGTACACCGAGATTCAAGCCATTCTGCAAAACATAAGCGAGGCGCCAAACGCCGCCTACGCGAATCCATTTCTCAAGTCCGGAGATGGTACTAGTGGCGGCGTCGGCGGCGGTGCCATCGCCTTCATCGGCAACGTAAAGAGTGTCAGGATCGGCAAACCAGAGACCAAAAGGATTGGCAGCGCCGGCGCTCTTCGCGAGCGTGACCGGGAAACCAGGAAGAATCGTGATCGGGGCGTTGGGTGCATCGGTGAGTGTGGGAAGCGTTCCTGCATTGCCGACTTGATAGACGGTGTTGATGCCGTTGCTGCCGCTGCCCTTGGAGACGTACTCGGTGTTGTTAAAGACGGTGAGGCCGCGGAAGTTGTTATCTTTCCCAAGCTTATCGGCAGCATAAGGAATGCCGGTGGCCGGGTTGATGACTTGAGTAATAGAGAAGATACCGAGTTCAGTGGGAGCGCCTGGAACTTGTCCTGGCGTGGCGGCGGCGATTTGTGCGCCCGCCGATGCTACCACGTTGGCAGGCGTGCCGGAACCGTTGTTCGAATTACCGACCATGTAGTAAACACCGTTGCCGAGGATAGCGGCGCGTCCGTTGTTGCCGCTATAGGCGTTCGTTTCCGTCACCTGTAAGGCGGCGTTAGAATCGATTTGCAGTACAGCGCGGTAGTAACTGCCACCGACTGGATTGGTTGGATCATAAACGCCGGGCGTGTTGGAGTTAGAAACATCCAGCGTGTTCTGGTTTGCCACGTAACCCATGAGCGTAAGATATTGACGGTCGAGCGACAGATTGATGGCTAGTTCGGATTTCGAACTGAAGCTGGTAGTCAAAGTTGTGGGCGGAATAGCAATGGTAGTGAGGACCGCACCTGAGGACGGCAAGAGTTCGTCGATGAAGATCGGAGAGGTGACACCGAAGCTGCCATCGGCCAAGTCGTTATTCCAAACGTTGTTAGTGGTGTTGAGGGATGGAAAGAGACCGTTGTTTGTGGCGGTTCCGGTTCCACAAGCAGCGGTGGAAGGGCAGTTGGGGGGTAACGGCTCTCCGATCATGACAGTGGATGCGACCCCTGCGTAGACGCTACGAGTCAATACCAGGTTGTCGGGAGTCAGGACCGATGAAGCGAAAGCGTTGCTCGCCGCCGCAGCGATGATTGCGAACAGGGCAAACACAGATCGAGATAACTGCTGCAAAGTTCATTTCTCCAAGTTTCGTATAAGTTAGGCGGTAATGCCTAGAACAGAATACTCTTGGAGAGTTACTCAACGGTTACGCCTAAGTTGCTATTCCGTAAACACAGGCCTAAAGTTCAAGAGCCAGGTCCATCAGGCGGCGGTGCACGCCCGGGTCTTCAGCCGACTCATCGCGCGAGTAACGACCGTCGTTGCCAAGCATCCAGGATTGCCGTTTGTCTTTGAGACAAATATCGAGGATCTCCCATAGTCTTCGTTTCGCGCCAGCCGCTCTAACGGGCGTAGCGACTTCGATGCGCCTAGAAAGATTACGGAACATCCAATCGGCGGAACCCAGGTAGAATTCGCCTTCAGCCAGCGGCTGTCCCGCACCGAAGTAGTAGATACGCGAGTGTTCGAGAAACCGACCGATGATGGAACGGATGCGAATGTTCTCGATGGGCTTTAGGCAGCAGAAGCCGCGCACGATGAGATCGATGGAAACGCCGGCGCGAGCGGCAGCGACGAGCGCTTCGATCAGCTCAGGATCTTCCAATTGATTCATCTTGGCGATGATGCGGCCCCGCTCGCGCAACTCGGTTTCGCGCTTCACTAATTCCAGAAAACGAGGCCGCATGGAATTGGGGGCGACGAGCAACGAATGGGTGTCGGGGCCGTGTGCGTGACCGGTTAGGAAGTGGAAGAGAGTGACGACATCGCCGGTGATGGCGGGATCGCAGGTTAACAGGCCGCAATCGGCGTAGAGGCGGGCGGTGCGCACATGATAGTTGCCGGTGCCAACGTGAGCGTACGCGCGTAAGCCAGCGGACTCTTTGCGTACAACCAAAGCAGTCTTGCCATGCGTTTTAAGACCTTTGACACCAAAGGTCACGTGCGCGCCGGCAGCTTGGAGTTCCTTGGCCCAATGAATGTTTCGCTCCTCGTCAAAGCGGGCTTTTAGTTCAATAACGCAGGCTACTTGTTTGCCAGATTCGGCGGCGCGGATCAGCGATTTCACGAAAGGCGTGTCGTCCCCGACGCGATAAACAGTCATCTTCACGGCTACGGTATGCGGATCGTTCGCCGCCTTTCTGATAAAACTTTCGACACTTGCTTCAAACGATTCGTAAGGATGATGAAAGAACAAATCGCCTTCGCGGATGACGGCAAAGATATCGGGATGGTCCTGACGCAAGCTCGGGGGCACGACGGGAATCCAGGGCGGGTCTTTGAGGCCGGCTTTTTCTATGGCTAAGAGTTCGAAAAGCGGGGTGTAATCCAACTCGGCGGCGGCTTCGTACAATTCGGACGGGCGGAGTTGGAAATGCTCACGGAGAAGAGTGCGAACGGCGGGGTCGGGATCGCCGGCGAACTCCAAGCGAACGACTGGTTCGTAGCGGCGTTTGCGAACCTGTTCGGTAACTTGCTGGAGAAGGCTGCCATTTTGGTTATCGTGTTCCTCCACTTCAGCATCGCGGGTCAGGCGGACCAAAGTAGCAGGCCCGATGTGCATGCCGGGGTATAACTTGCTTAGGTTCTCGCGAATCAACTCGTGCAAACGAACATAGACGGCGGTATCCGGCCCTACGTCTTCACGCAGCGAAATCCAATGCTTCAAGTCGCCTGGAACCTTGACGCGAGCATAAGAGCGTTGGCCACCGCCGGCTTCGTCACTGATAGGGAAGACAAGTGAAGTGGACAGGTTGGATAAGAAGGGAAACGAATCGCCCGGGTTGATGAGCAGGGGCGTTAAGGCGGGCGAAATCTGCTTGTCGAAGAATGCGTTGGCTTCCTGTTTCTGGGCTGGTGTCAATTCCTCCCAATGGCGGAGAAACACGCCGTGCGTGGCCAAGCCAGGGGCGATTTCGTCGCGGAAACAGGCTGCCTGCTTCTGGAGCATGGGAAGAAGGCGGACGTTCAGTTCCTGGAGAAGCTTTTCGCGCTGAGGAGTGAGGGAGGGGCGCAGAACGGCCACTCTTTTCATGAAGAACTCATCGAGGTTGGAGGAGAAGATAGCAAGAAACTTGGCGCGTTCAAGGAGCGGGTTGCGGCTGTCGAGGGCCTCGGCGAGCACGCGTTCGTTGAAATCCAGCCAACTCAAGTCACGGTCGATCCAGATTTCGGCCAAGTCTACGGGGATTTCGTGATTCAGGGCTCCGTCGTCGCCAATAGATACAACACTCGTGTGCTTTTGCGCCTGGGTGGCTGTCATGATTTTGGCCTAAACCACGAGTATGCTGCGAAACGAGCAGACGATCAAATGAATATTTGATGAAGAGAGCGCTGGCCTAGACCGCGCCCTCTGGGTCGATTAGCAACGGAGTTTACGCACCGTGGGTGTCGGAGTGATGCTTGGCGGCTTCGTCAGCATGATGTTCCGCATGCGTGTGGTGGCCATGCGCAACGTGAGCGTGGTGGCCGGCTTTTTCGTGGTTACCAGCTTCGTGATGCTTGGCGGCTTCGAGATGATGCTTGGCCGCGTGCGTGTGATGCTCAGCCGCTTTTTTGTGATGTTCGGCTCCAGTGTGTGCCATTTTATTCTTCTTTCGAGATTAGATTTCGATAAGCCGCCACAGACGTGGTGACAATCCCTGTAATTATGCAAGGCAGAAGTTACTTTTTGGTGAACGTTTTAGCGAATTTATGCTTGTGAAATCCAGTGCGCGGTTTTGGCGGCGAGTTTGTCGAAGGCAGTAACGGCAAGCGCGAGATGCTCTTCACGAGTATCTTCGATCTTATTGTGACTAATACCGCCGAGCGACTGAACGAATAGCATGACAGTGGGGATGCCGGCGCGGGAGACTTCGGCGGCATCGTGGAGCGGGCCGGAGGGAAGACGGTGGCCAGGGCGGCCGGCGGTTTGGGTGATGGCTTCTTCGCAGAGCTTGATGAGAGCGGGGTGGAACGGAACGGGTTCGATGTTCCAGATACGCGACCATTCGACAGTGCAGCCTTCTTCGTTAGCAAAGCGGGCGCTGGCGTCTTGCGCTTCCTGGAACATGGCGGCGAGGATGGAGGGATCGAGATCGCGCTGGTCGAGGGTGGTTTCGCAGCGGCCGACGACGGCGGTGACGATGCCTGGAAACGTTTTGACGCTGCCCATAGTACAGACGGCGTCAGGATGTTTGGTGGCGATGGGGCGAATGGCAAGAGCAAGTTTAGCGGCAGCAGCGAGAGCGTCGCGACGAACGTTCATAGGGGTAGAACCGGAGTGGGCTTCCTGGCCGTGAAAGGTGATGGTGTGGCGTTCGACGCCCTTGGTTCCGAGCACGACAGCGAGTGGAAGATTCATGCGCTCGAGGACAGGACCTTGTTCGATGTGCAGTTCGAGATAGGCGGCGGCGTGTTGGCGTTCACGTTCGGCTTCGGGGAAGCGGTGAATCTCCACACCGCAGCGGCGCAGAGCGTCTTCGAGACGAATGCCATCGCGATCGGTGCGCAGGCGGTCGGCGGCGATGGAGTGAGTGCCGGCGAAGGCGGATGAACCGAGAAGACTGCGGCCGAAGCGGGCACCTTCTTCATCGGCCCAATCGATGAGGCGGATGGTGACGGGCGGGTGGCCATTGTATTGTTCGGCAAAATGGCGGAGGACTTCGAGGCCGGCCAGCATACCGAGGGAACCATCGAGCCAACCGCCGTTAGGGACGGAATCGAGGTGGCTGCCGAGGAGGAGCGCTTTTTCGGATTCGCCTTTGAGGGTGAGGTAACTGTTACCGGCGGCATCATAATGTTGTGTTACGGGCAGGCCGTGCCACTTAGTGCGGAACCAATCGCGAGCTTTGATCCAAGTGTCGGTCCAGGCGACACGTTGAGCGCCGTTTTCGTCGGAGGTGAGGGCACGGAGTTCTTTAAGTTCGGCGATGGTGCGCTGCGGGTTGAGAGGCATGGAATGTTTCTCTATCGTATCGATAGTTGGGAGTTAGCGGAGACAGAATGCGGGCGCCGCTGTTGGTGGGCCTTGTTTGTATGGCGCGGATTTAGGCGGCGGCGACGTCCATTTGGATTGGATGGAGACCGCGTTTTTTAAGTTCGGCGTTATATTGCGCTTCGAAGGCAGGGTTTTCGGCGGCGGCTTTGGTATTGAAGAGCGCGTTGACGGCGATTTGATGGCAAGCTTCGCCATCTTTTCGTAAAACCTCCCAATATTGAGATTTGTTTTTCATTTCCTGACGCTCGGTTTTGAGGCGAAGTTCGGCGTTTTTGCGCTGTTGCGCTTCGAAGCCATTTTCGACTTTGTGCTTGGCGGCTCGGCGTTTTAGGAGGTTGTTGAAGGCGATGTTGAAGTCGTGAGTGTGTTTGGTTTCGTAGCGGAGATAGCGGTCGAACATTTTCGCGTCGGTGATTTGGCCGGTGTGCGGGTCGGTGCAGGAATTTTGGAGAGTCTGAGCGCGGTTGGCGAGCCAGCGGGATTCGGCCATGGCGTTGACGAGGTCGGATTCGGCTTCGTCGGTGGGTTGATGGGCGTTCGCGAGACCGGTTTTGAGGGTGGCGAAGGCGGCGGGGTCTTCGGAGGTGAGGAGGGCGAAGTGGCCGTTGTGGCGGGCGAGGCCGTGGATGGTGTGGTTTTGGGAGGAGGCGGCGCGGCCGGCGTCTGTCTTTGGACCGGTGGAGTGTTGGGAATTGGCGCGGTTGGCGTTGAGTTGGGCTTCGGAGATGGGGTCGGGTGGGTGGTCAGGGTTGGGTGTGTCGGTGAGGGAGGAAAACGATGGGAAAGGGAAGCCGGGTTCGGGGATGGTGTCGTTTGGGGTGATGGGTTCGGGGGTGGATTTTTGCGTGATGTTTTGAGAATGGCGCATGGCAGCGCGACGTTGTGTGCGGTTCATGATGAATGCTCCTGTGCGCTTTGAACGATAGCGCTGGCAACAGCGGGGCCGAATGGATAGGGCTGTTCTTTGGGCAGGAAAGGGCGGTAAGTACTTGGGGGAATTGGAGATAAAAATTTGAGCGGCTACGGCAAAGGGCTGTGACTCGCGCGGGACGGGCTTTGCGGAGTTGACACGAGGGATGATAACGGGAGGAAGAAAAATAGGGATGCTCGAATTTTGGAGGATTCAAATTGGAAAGAGCTGAGGTCTACACTATGCTGCCGCTAAAAACAATCGCCTTGCTAGCGGGCGTCTGCCTGGTGATGGCAGCGACGATTGCGGGTTGGGTGGTGGCAGCGATGGTTAGCCACGCCATGCTGGAGGTTCCGCGAAAGCATGAGCCGGCTTCCGCGGGAGCGCTGGAGGCGGCGATCATCGCAGACGATGGCGTCGAGTTGCGAGGTTCCTGGTTTGCACAGGGTAAAGGATCGATGGGTTGTGTGATGGTTCTCCATGGCTTGGGCGAATCGCGGGCGGCTTCTGCCGGTTACGCGCAGATATTTCAAAGGGCGGGCTATGCGGTGTTGACACCGGACAGCCGGGGCCACGGAGAGAGCGGTGGCAAGTATGTTACTTACGGCCTGTTAGAAAAAGGCGATGTCCAGCGCTGGGCGAGCTGGCTGAGAGAGCAGGGATGCAACCGTATTTACGGGTTGGGAGAATCGCTGGGAGGACTAGTTTTGATTCAATCCCTACCGATAACGCCGGAGTTTCGGGCGATCGTTGCGGAGTCGTCATTCGCCGAATTTCGAGCCTATCGTATTCAGCGTCTACAACAGCGCACTCATTCCGCTTTCCTGGCGAGAATTGCGGTGGACTTGGGTCTGGCCTACGCGCGGATGATTCAGCATATTGACTTAAGAGGTGTTTCGCCGAGGCACAGTATCGGCTTGACTTCGACGCCAGTGCTGCTCATTCAGGGTATGAAGGACGAGAACACATCACCGGCCGATTCCCAGCTCCTTGCAGCGTCGGCGCGCGGGCCGCACGAGTTGTGGATGGTGCCAAACGCCGGCCACAGCGCGGCGGCTGCGGTAGCACCGGAGGAGTTTGATCGGCGGGTATTGGAATGGTTTGCCAGCCATTAGTGACGCGAGTTCGCACTTTTTGTTAGGTTCTTGCGTTGGCCCTGGTTTCACGGTAACAATAACCGGCTGCTCAGGCTACTATGGCCAGCACAGATACGTCCTTCCCAAGAAGACTCGTATTCTGGGATCATGCATGCAAAGTTCCTCACTACTTGGCTCGCGGGCGCATGTATTATGCTTTCTGCTCCCAAGTCCGGCAA
Source organism: Bryobacterales bacterium (assembly GCA_963749105.1). Lineage (GTDB taxonomy): Bacteria > Acidobacteriota > Terriglobia > Bryobacterales > Bryobacteraceae > Bog-105. Next base: position 469,392 of record CAVVLT010000028.1, read on the forward strand.
GACCGCTGAGCCGATTTGTCGCTCGACGGTCACTGGACGGCTCGACATTCGTTTGCTGGAAAGCAGGGTCTTTGGGAATACACGGAAACTCCGGATCTGGCTCCCGCCTAACTATGTCGAAGAAGTGAGTCGGCGATATCCGGTGCTGTACTTACTGGACGGCCAAGATCTATTTGATGCCTGCACCGCGTCCGATGCTACTGAGTGGCATGTCGACGAAATAATGACCGATCTACTTCGTCGACATTCTGTGGAACCGGCGATCATAGTTGGCATCGACAGCCTGGGTGAGCAGGAACGAATGCATGAGTATCTTCCGTACAAGGATGTCGTGGTCTACCCCACAATGCCAGAGCCGGCCGGAAAGCAGTTTCCTGAATTCCTCGGAAATGAAGTATTGCCATTTATCAACATGAACTATCGCGCCGAGTACGGCCCGAAATACACATCCCTGGGCGGCGCATCATATGGGGCCATCGCGGCCTTGTACACTTTGCTGATGCGTCCGGACTTGTTCGGCGCGGGAATCATCGAGAGCCCTGCGCTCCAGGTCGGCAACGGGCAATTGTTGCGGGATACCGCCTTTCTGGTCGCCGCTCCAAGTAGAGTCTTCCTGAGCATGGGAACAAACGAAGTTCCCGGTCAGCCGCTTCTCAACTCCGGCCTGGTCGGGATGTTTCAGGCGCTCGTTAGGAACATCGAGACTGCGTACATGGCGAAAGCCAAAGTGGATAGTGTGGTGCAGGAGGGCGGAACGCATGATGAAAGGTCATGGTCGGCGATGTTTGAGCGTGGTGTCGTATTCCTCTACAAGTCGCAATAAGAATCTTCAGAACCCAGCCGTTTATCCAGTATCACTCCCAACCCTATGGATCAGCGGCTCGAGGCAATCCGGGCCGCCGCAGCGTGTGCGCGTCGCGTTCAAATAGGATTGCTCGGCGTTCGCTCAGGAGCCGACGGGGCCCGCGTACCGTTCAGCCAAACACGTCTGGGTGTCTGAAAGGAATGCCGCCCGGTGCACCAGCAATGATGGCATTTCGACTCAAGTCCTCGTACATAGATCGGCGCCAACGGCGAAGGGTAGAGCGACCGGTTCAACTCCCGGATCGTCGGTCTATCCGGACATTGGTGGCAAGGAACATCACCTCGCCACTTCGTGGGCACGCGACGCGAATGTAAGCTAGCTCACATTCGATTTTCGCGGACGCTGGCGCGTTATCGGGACTAAATTCCGCTCTGGTGGCGGCCATCGCCAGCAGACCAGGACCTCGCATTGACAGCGGTTTCATGCTGCATTAGGTAGTCCTGCTGACAATCGGCGCCGACGACAAAACCCTGCACTCCCGCAATGCGGAAGCCCCATTTCCTATAGAAGGAAATGGCGCGCCCATTGCCAGAGAAAACGCTGAGCCAAAGTGTTCCCTCGGGGCCATCTGCAGCGAACGCCAGCACTTCCTTCATGAGGGCGTTTGCAATACCTCGCCCATGGTACGCGGCGTCGAGATAAAATTTTCGCAATTCAGACCCAGCGAGTTGCCTCTGCGGCGGTGTGGAACCATGAGCAATGAGAGCGTAGCCTGCGAGCTTCTCCGCTATATGCGCGATCAGAATCACATTCCGATTACCTTCGAGCAGTGCGCAAAATCGCTCGGGCGTTAGTTCCCGCCCGATGTACTCTGCCAGATCCTCGGGCTTGGTATTCGCGGGGCAACCCAACGGAAACAGATCGGCCGATAAACGCGCCAGTGCCGGTGCGTCCGCAGTTACGGCGCGGCGAATCTGCGCTTCGAGCTCTGGCATTCAGACCTGTGAAAACGAGTAATTGATTGAGCTGTCTATGGATCTTGTCAAGTCGTCCCCATCGCGCTACCACCATTATGAAGCGGTCCGTTGTCAAAATCTGGATGGACCACCAGCATACTCTTTGCGCTCGAATCAGAAGGAGGAGCTAGTGGCGAGCCTCCTCGAGGCGACTATGCCCTCGAACGTCGTCTTTTCAAGTTCAGTGTGATGAAGGGTAAACCGCAGCCGGCACTTTTCCGTATAACGCGCTATCTGTCGAAGCGCTTTGCCGATTCCGGGTGGATTGTCGGCAAATCGCCAACTTGCCAGACAGCGAACTCCAGAAGCGACATGGGAGGTAGATCGTGCTTAGTCGCCAAGGTTTCCAAGTTATCCGCTTAAGTGTCCAACGTCTGCGGCAGCGACTCAGTCGTTAAACGCTTATGGGGGCTGTCACCACCTTTGAAGCCTCTAGAATGGCAATCAAGAGTAGAATCTGAAAGTAGACATGGGTGCAGGCGTCCTAGCAGCGTTGGGCGGTGAAGCGGGTTGTAGGCGGCTGGCGGCGGAATTCTATGGGCGTGTCGGGAAAGACGCGGTTCTGCACCCGCTGTTCCCTGGCAAGAGCCTCAAATGCGCAACGGAGGCGTTCGCGGCTTTCCTCATACAATTCCTGGGTGGCGACGAGGAGCAGGCGCAGGACCGTTGGTGGCTGAGTTTGCGGGAATCTCATGCGCGATTCAAGATTAGCCCGGCTGCGCGGAGCGCCTGGTTGAGGCATATGGGAGCGGCCCTCGAAGCGGTCCCTCTCGATGAGGAAACGCGAAAGTCACTGCGGCAATTCTTCTTGCATAGTTCGGCCTATGTCGTGGGACAAGAGCGGGGCGAGCCGGGAGATTCTGAACTCGGCGCGCGTTGGCGTGAGCAGTGCGTTTTGGATGACATCATCAGCGCAATTGCTGCTGGACAGGACGATGAAGTTCTGGCACGCGTGCCGCCATTTGCCTCCCGTCCGTCGGTGTTCGTTGGGCTGCTGGTGCGAATGATGCAATCGGGGCAGGCCAGGTTGCTTGGGTTCGTAATGTATGAAATGGAACGTGAGCCTTCCCTGGCGACGCGCCGTTTCGCGGGCAGGACAATCTTGCATTTCGCATGCGGGGCAGGCTGCGTAGACGTCGTAAGGCTACTGCTGAAAATGGGTGCGGACCCAAACATTGAGGATCGCGGCAGACATACACCGCTCTACTGTGTGGCCAACGAATGCGCTGCCGAGTCTGGAGCGGAGATAGTGCGGACACTCGTGCGGGCCGGTGCGAAGGTGAATGCTTGTGGGGGCGTCACCAAAGCGACCGCACTGCACATGGCGGCGAGACGAGGTTTCGTGGAAATTGCTCGGGCATTGGTTGATTGCGGGGCGGCATTGGAAGCACGGGACCGAAAGGGCGATACGCCGCTGCAGCGCGCTATCAATTGCCGCCGGTATGAGGTGTGGCAATTCCTCGCCGACCAGCGAGGTTGAGCACTGAATAATTAGCTTTGTGGTTCGCTGCCGTCTTCTTTTTTCTTTTCGAAGTGTTCGGCGATAGCGCCGGCGCCTTCAAACCCAGTAATGGCGGCGGCGGCTTCCGTTATTAGCGACGCATTCGGATCGAGCTTCTTCATGCCTTCAACTGCTGCCACGGCTCCGGCGAGTTTCTCTGCTTCATCCAAAAAACCCATGATTGTCTCCTTGCGTTCTCGTGTGAATTTTCGCCCGTTTTTAACGGGGACGTAGCTTAGGATAGCATTTGCGACGAGATCGGAAGTTTTGAAATTCTTACTGAAATCACTGACGCCGCGAACTCGATTCAGTGGGTGCTACTCCACGGTGACACTCTTCGCGAGGTTACGCGGTTGATCGACATCGCAGCCGCGGCGGACGGCGATGTGATAGGCGAGTAACTGTAAGGGGATCATTTCGAGTAAGGGAAGCAGTAACTCGCGGGTGACCGGGATGGTGATGAGATAGTCGGCCATCTTAGCGACTTCTTCATCGCCTTCGCAAGCGACCGCTACTACGATGCCGCTGCGCGCTTTCACTTCTTGAATGTTCGAGAGCGTTTTTTCATAATGCACGATGCTCTCTTCCGATTGGGGGTCTTTGGTGGCGAGAACGACGACGGGGAGGTTTTCATCGATGAGTGCGTTGGGCCCGTGCTTCATTTCACCGGCGGGATATCCTTCGGCGTGGATGTAAGAGATCTCTTTGAGCTTGAGTGCGCCTTCGAGCGCGATGGGGAAATGGATGCCGCGTCCGAGGTAGAGGAAATCCTGCGCCTTGGAAAGGTGCTTCGCCATTTCGTCGTAAATTTCGGTTTGGGCCAGCACGTGTTCGAGTTTGCCAGGGATCTGGATGAGTTCTTGGGTGAGAATGCAAGATGCTTCGGGCGACAGCGTACTGCGCACCTGGCCGAGATACATGCCGAGGATGATGAGCGCGGTGATTTGCGCGGTGAATGCCTTGGTCGACGCGACGCCGATTTCGGGTCCAGCGTGCGTGAGCAGGGTACCGGCGGCTTCGCGCGTGATCATGGAGCCAACGACATTGCAGATGGCGAGCGTTTTGGAGCCTTTTTGCTTGGCTTCGCGGAGGGCGGCGAGAGTATCGGCGGTCTCGCCGGATTGCGAGATGACGATGGTGAGGGTGTTGGGGGGAATGATGGGATCGCGGTAGCGGAACTCACTGCCGTAATCGACTTCGACGGGCAGACGGGCGAGGCGTTCGATGATAAATTTGCCGGCCAGTCCGGCATGCCAACTGGTGCCACAGGCGACGATCTTGACTTGTTGGAACGATTTGAAATCGGCTTCGGAGATATCGACTTCATCGAGAAAGACGCGGCCGCTTTCCTGACCGACGCGGGCGAGCATGGTGTCCTTGATAGCACGCGGCTGCTCAAACACTTCTTTGAGCATGAAGTGTTTATAGCCGCCTTTTTCGGCCATGATGGGATCCCAGAGGATGTGCGAGACTTTGCGGCGAACGGTGCGGCCTTCGATATCCATCAGCTTGACGCCGCTGTCGGTGAGGACGGCAATGTCGCCGTCGTTGAGGAAGATCATGTCGCGGGTGTGGCTGAGAACGGCGGGGACATCGGAGGCGACGAAAAACTCGTCCTGTCCAAGACCGATCACGACGGGTGGACCAGAGCGGGCGGCGACGATTTTGCGGGGGTCGGCGGCGGCGATCACACCGATGGCAAAGACGCCGGTGATTTGCTTGAGAGCGCAGCGGACGGCGTCTTCCAGAGTTGCGGGGCCGGTGAGGTACTTTTCGACTAAGTGGGCGATGACTTCGGTGTCGGTTTCAGTGATGAAGGTGTGGCCTTCAGCGGCGAGTTGCTTGCGGAGAGCTAAATAATTTTCGACGATGCCGTTGTGGACAACGACAATGCGGCCGGTGCAATCGCGGTGGGGGTGGGCGTTCTCTTCGGTAGGGCGGCCATGGGTGGCCCAACGGGTGTGGCCGATGCCATACGATCCTGCCAGTGGTTTGTTACGAATGACTTCTTCCAGATTGCGCAGTTTGCCAGAGGCGCGGCGGATTTCCAGCTGATCAGTATCGGAGAATACGGCGACACCCGCCGAGTCATAGCCGCGGTATTCCAAGCGGCGCAGACCGTCGACGATGAGCGGGACGGCTTCCCGACCGCCGATATAACCTACAATTCCACACATAATATATAGAGAGCGAAAAGTTAGTCTAAGATCTCCAGCCGGTAATCCTCGATGACTGGGTTGGAAAGGAGGTCGCGCGATACTTCAGCGAGCATTTTGAGAGCGTTTTCGCGTTCGACGCCGTCTGCCAAGGCGATTTCGAAGTATTTACCTTGGCGCACGTGCTGAATCTCGCGGTGACCCATGCCTTGCAAAGTGGAGCAGACTGTCTGGCCTTGCGGATCGAGCACCGTGGGCTTCATGGTAACGTAGACGCGCGCTTTCATCGTAATTCCCCATTCTAGGCCACTGGGCGCTGCGTGGCGGGCAAGCGAGGAAAAGAAACAACAAATTTGGGGTGAAATGTTGTAAGGTAGGGATAATCCCGTCGATAAGGGAGATAGGGAGAATCTCGATCGTTAAGGTTTGCATCCTGGCGAGCAGCAGTTCCGGCAACTCGGTGTTTGTTGCGACGGAGCGGACGCGTCTGTTGGTGGATGCGGGATTGAGCCGGCGGGAAGTGAAGAAACGGCTGGCGGCGATTGGCGAAGATTTGGCGCGGCTGGACGCGATTCTGATTACGCATGAGCATACGGATCACGTTGCGGGATTGTCGCCGCTGTCGAAGGGCATAGCTGAGCGGGCGATTCCGGTTTATTTGACACAGAAGACTGCGCCTTACATCGAGTGGGGCGAGGCTACGCCGGTCGTAGAGGCGTTTCAGGCAGGTTGCGGATTTACGATTGGCGATATCGATGTGGCGAGTTTTACGATTCCCCATGATGCCGTCGATCCGGTTGGCTTTACGCTGACGGCGCACGGGATCAAGGTGGCGATTGCCACGGATCTTGGCTATGTCACCGATTCTCTGCGCGTGCATTTGCGCGGGACAGATTTGCTGCTGTTGGAATCAAACCACGATTTGGAGATGTTGCGGGTGGGGCCGTATCCGTGGTCGGTGAAGCAGCGGGTGATGAGCAGGCGCGGACATTTGTCGAATGAACTAGCGGCGGATTTTTTGCGCGATGATCTGGACACCTGTGTTTCGACGGTGGTGCTTGGGCACATTAGCGAACATAATAACCATGTGGAGCTAGTGCGGAATGCGGCGATGAAGGCGCTGAACGGGCGCGCTTTGTGGACGCGACTGGTGGTGGCGGAGCCGGGAGTGCAGTCGGAGGTGTTTACGTATTGAGTCAGAAACTGGAAACATGCGGGCTGTCCCCAGTTTTGAGGCGTCTGACCTAACCTAGTTAAGGAATGATTGCGCGATACACGCGTCCTGAAATGGGCGCTATTTGGAGTGAGCAGCACAAGTACGAGTGCTGGTTGGAAGTAGAGTTGGCGGCGAGCGAGGCGTTGGCGGATTTGGGCGAAGTGCCACGCGAGGCGGCGCAGGCGTTGCGGGCGAATGCTTCGTTCGATCTCAAGCGCATTCAGGAGATTGAACGCGAAGTTAAACATGACGTGATCGCGTTCACCACCGCTGTGTCGGAAAGCATGAAAGCCAAAGGCGCAGGCGAAGCGTCGCGCTGGCTGCATTATGGGCTGACTTCGAACGATGTTGTCGACACGGCGCAGGGATTACAGATCAAGAATGCCTCGGCGATTTTGGCGAAGGATCTGGATGAACTGTTGGCGGCGCTGCGTAAACTTGCGTTCGAGCATAAAGACACCGTTCAGATTGGCCGTACGCATGGGATGCATGCGGAGCCGATTACCTTCGGCCTGAAAGTGGCGTTGTGGTGGGATGAAATCGCGCGGCAGAAAACGCGGTTTACTGCGGCGGCGGAGGAGATGCGGGTCGGCAAAGTGTCGGGCGCGGTCGGCACGTTTGCGCATCTTTCACCAGCCGCGGAAGAGAAGATTTGCGCGCGCTTGGGACTGCGCGCCGCGCCCATTAGTTCGCAAGTTCTGTCGCGCGATTTGCATGCGAACTACATAGCCGTGTTGGCTGGGATGGGCGCCAGTCTGGAGAAGATCGCGCTGGAGATCCGGCATTTACAGCGCACCGAAGTGCGAGAGGCCGAAGAACCATTTGCCGCTGGGCAAAAGGGCTCGTCCGCTATGCCTCACAAGAAAAATCCGGTCACTTGCGAGCAAATCTGTGGTTTGGCACGACTAGTGCGCTCAAACGCACAGGCGGCGTTTGAGAATGTCGCATTGTGGCACGAACGAGATATATCGCATTCCTCTGTAGAACGCGTGATTTTGCCGGACTCGACGATCTTGATTGACTATCTGCTAAGTAAAACTACGTGGCTTATAGCCGGTTTGGTGGTCAACGTGGAGCGAATGAAACGAAACCTGAATAACACTAAGGGATTAATTTTCTCGGGCCAGCTTCTGTTGGACTTGGCAGCGGCGGGTATGCTGCGCGAGGATGCTTACCGGCTGGTACAAAGGCACGCGCTCAAGGCTTGGCAGGCGGAAAGCGACTTTCAGCAAGCGATTCAACAAGATAGCGAGATCGCCAGGCATCTGACTGCTGCTCAACTAGCGGAAACCTTCGACGTAAAACGACAACTGCGGAACGTAGACACCATTTTCCACAGGGTATTTCCTAGTTAGCACTTTGGTAACCAATAGAAATTGTCTATGTGTATTTTTGGCGTTTTCCTTTACACTGTACTTACTAGTCTGACGGCCAAGCCCTCGCTTGGTGCAAACAGACAATAAATCGCCAGCCCCGGCGCTATGCGTTGCTGGGCGATGACTATGAGACGGCGAAGCCGCCAGAAAGCTACGTGAATGCAAGCGACCTTACGAAAACCACCGGGTAAGGAATTAGAACTAGCGCGCGTGCTGTTGGTTGACGATGATCTGACATCCAGATTGACTCTCAAGACGATATTGGAGGCTGGAGGTTATTTTGTCGATTCAGCTGCCTCGGCGGCAGAAGCTGTCGGAAAATTGGACGAGAGGCAATACGAGCTCGTCTTGAGTGACTTGCAGATGGAATCTCCGCAAGCCGGTTTGAAAGTGATCGCGCATGCCAGGCTGATGGAATACAAGCCGGCCACCGCGATTCTGACAACCTATCGGAACACGTATCCGGGCCAGCGCCAGCCGGTCTTGATCGAACCGCAGGATTTGCCTAGCCTTTTAAGTAAGGTGGCGGATTTAATTAGCCAACGAGCGGCGAGGATTGTTCACCGGCAGATGCGGCAAGCCTGCACAGGCTAGTTCTGAACGGGAGCGACCGCTGCGAGGTGGCTCTCCTTTTCACTTTGAAAGCTCCAGATATCTTCCTCACGCACCAGCGGTTCGCCCGGCGCCACATTGTTAAGCTTTCCTTCAATCATCCATTGTTCCAGGGTTCCTACGAGATCATAAAGATGTTCGAATGACTCAACGACGAACAGCAGCGGCTGGTAATGATCGATGGCAAAACTTTGGTTAATTACCCACTGCAATTTCAGCGGATAACGTTGAACGGCGGGTGATGCCACGGCATGCTCAATTTCGCCAAAGGAACTCAGCAAACCGCTGCCATAAGCCTTTAGTTCGCCTGAGTTCACGGGGCCGCGCATAAGGCCGAATTCAATGGTGAACCAGAAGAAACGAGCCATGGCGCGAATGATGCTGGTCAACTGTTCGGGAGGCGCGCCTAATTGCGTCGCTGTACGCGCACATTCGCCAAAACGAACCAGGGTCTCGGCAAAGTGCGGATCGGTATGCATCGGGACGTGACCGGCGATGTCGTGAAAAATGTCTGGTTCGGGCAAATAGTCGAGCTGATCGGAACGGCGAATAGTTATTGTGGTGGGGAATTCGCGCTGGCGCAAGCAATCGAAAAACTGCAAGGCGGGAACGTAGCCGCTGACAGCTTTGGCGCGAAAACCGGTGAGCGGATGAAGGAAGCGGTTTACATCCGCTAAACGAGGTACGCGCTCGGGATCGAGGCTCAGGGCATGTATGCCTTGCAGGAAATGTGGGTTGGCGTAGCGCTCCCATTTAGGAAGCATGCGGGCGTAAAGGCGACGCCATGCCTGATGGTTTTCTGCAGTGTATTGGTCGTAGGGCTGGTTGATAAAAAGGTCGGTGTGGGTCGCTGAGGTAGGAAGTACAGTAGCCATGAGCCGCCAACACCAGAGTACACCACTTTTGCGTGGTGCACCACTATCCAATAGCGTCTAGCATGAAAAACGGGGCTTCGGTCTTTTCAGACTGAAGCCCCGTTTTGTGTTCTGATGCTGTTCTTAGAAGGTGAAGCGGATGGCCAACTGCAACTGGCGGGCAAAGTTATCTTGCGAGTTGATCTGCCCGAAGGTGCCGCTGGAGAAGTTGGTGTTCGGCGAATGGAACAGGGGTGAGTTGAAAGCATTCAAAGCTTCCGCTCTGAACTGAGCCTTGGCGCGCTCAGTGATGCTGAAGTTTTTGAACACCGACAGATCCCAGTTCTTTTGGCCAGGTCCACGGAGCGAACCTAAGGTGCGCGGCGTATTGCCAAACGTGCCTTGCGGAGCCGCTACGAAGGCCCCAGGGTTGATGTAGTCGCCCAAGCGGCTCTCTACGCTGCCGCTCGTTCCCGGAGCAACACTAGTTGTGTCGGGGCGTTGTGCGCCGTAACCGTAAATCGAGTTATAGTCCGATTGATAGATCTGGAGCGGAAAGCCAGTTTGATAAACGCTGACTCCGTTGACCGACCAACCACCGACGGCTAAATCGACCAGACGGTTCGCGTTGCCTAAGAGCTTTTGACCCTTGCCAACTGGCAGCGAGTAAGTAATGGCGGTTGCTACACGTACGGGTGTATCTACGTTCGAATAGCTATACTCCGCGGCCGTGTTGTAAGGATTCTGCGGAGCGTTTTGCGCACCGCTATTGAGCGAACTGCCGACGCCGCCGCTGCTTTCATCCATATTTTTCGACCAAGTCAAAGTGCTCAACAAGGTCAAGCCGTGAGTGACGCGTTTCTGGAATTTGACGACCATGGAGTTGTAGCTGGCGTGATTTTGCGAGCCGAACGTATAATTGACTGCAGTGTAAGCAGGGTAAGGGAGCAGCAGTTGGTATGCGTCGATCGTCGGGCTGGAAAGGGTACCGGTGCCAACCAGGCTTTTGCCATAAAAGGGATTGGTCACTTGCGTCGTAAGAGCGGTGTTGCAAGTTGCGCACAAGCTGCTAGGATTCAAGGCATCAATATTGATGTTAGGGTTGCCCAACGTCAGATGGGTGGAGTGTGACGCGACATAGCCAACTTCCAAAGCGAAGCCCGCGCCCAGTTCACGCTGTACGTCAACTGAGTACTGCTGAATCATCGGTGCTTTGGCGTTCGGATCGACAATAGAGAAGCCCTCGCCGATGCCAGCGGATGTCCCCAAAGTGTTTCCAATTGGCTGATTTAAGCCCACAGGAAAGGGATTTGTCAAAGGACTGGTGTTGGTGCCATTGTTGGCAATGAGGTTTGCATAAGACAGACCTTTGTAGTCGGTGTTATTGGTATAACCGATGGCGCCGAACGGACCACCGAGGTAAATTTGCGGAGCCCAGAAGATGCCGTAACCGCCGCGAATGACGGTTTTGCTATTCAACTGATAAGCTACGCCACCACGCGGACCCCACTTGATGCCTTGATAGTCACCAACGTGAGTCGGCGCGCCGTTCAGACCGGCATACTCGACAACACCATTTCCGGCAAGCGGATTGGCTGTGGCCGTATTGAAGTCGACAAGCAAACCATTATGAGCTTCCTCAACACCGGACTCGTGCTCCATTCGGAGACCAAAGTTAACAGTTAATTTGCTGTTGACGCGGAAGTTGTCCTGAATGAAACCAGCGTAGTAATGAATGTAGTCGGTTAGCTTGGTGCTGGTGTCCGCTTGACGTTCGTAAGGCAAGCCCAGCAGAAGATCGGCTAGATCGATACCGGTGTAGCTGGTGCCGAGCGTCTTATCGGTGTTGAAAGTGTAGCAACCGGTGGGGCAACTGATGCCCGAACCGGCAGTGGCGATAAGACGATAATCGAAGCCGGCCTTAATGCTATGGCGGCCCAGGAACTTGTCAACACTGGCGGAGAAGTTATGCGAAGCCTCGTCGTAATAATCCCAATCGCCGGAATCACCCAAGCTGGTGAAGGTTGTCATGTTGATGGCCGGGAATTCGGCGGCCGGGGTGTTGGCGACGGAGGCCCATTGTGGACTGAAGCCCAAAGAGGAAACGTTGAAGCCTTGTGAGCTGTTGTAATCGAAGTTCGGGAAGCGGTTGAAGCCGTAGCGAACCGCGAGGACGGTTGTCGGGTTGATGGTGAAGATGTTGTTCAACTGGGTCGTATCGACGCGGCGCAGCAAACGCCAGCCGCTCTGGGTAGCGGGCGAGTTAAACCAAGTATCGCCAGGCTCAAGCGAGTAGTAGCGCAGGTAGCTCAAGCTAGAGCGCCACCAACTGGTAAAGTCTTCATCGATCTTGCCGGTATATTGAACGGCACGCGCCTTAATCGAGGAGGCCAACGTAAGATCGTTACCACCGAAGCCGGTCGGAGTTCCCGTTGGTGTGGGGTAAAGATTGGCGATCGCTTGGCCTACCGGGTTTTGCATGCTGGTAGGAATGAGGCCGCCTACAAAAGCTTGACCGGTGCTGGGATTGATCACGGTTTGTCCGGCAAAATTGCCACCGCGCTGAGCCACAGTGGGCAAGCCGAAGTTTGACGAGTCGGAAGAAGCGTCGTCGTAATGTTCAACGCCCAAAAAGAAGAAGGTTTTATTCTTGCCGTCATACACGTGAGGAATCCAGATGCGGCCACCAAAGCTGCCACCCCATGTCGTGTTCGGTTGGTTGGTGATCGGAATACCGGCGGCATTGCTAAAGAACGCGTTGGCGTCCCAGTCTGTGCGGCGCAAGTGGCCGTACAAGCTACCGTGGAAATCGTTGGTACCCGACTTCATCAAGGTGTTGAACATGCCGCCACCAGTGCGCGCCATTTCGGCGTCGTAGGTATTAGACTGAATTTTGACTTCCTGCACAGATTCCAGGGTCGGAATGATAATCGCGCGATTGTTGGAATCGGTGATTGGAATACCATCGAGCAAATAGTTGTTGCCACGGACCGGGCCGCCGGCGATGGAGATCATCGACGAACCGCTCTGATCTTCCATGCGGTTATAGGCGGGTGGACCTACCTGAACAACGTTCTGGGCAAGTCTGGACATCATGAACGGGTTGCGCCCCAGGTTGGGCAAATCAACCAATTTCTGGTTGTCGAGCACCTGGCCTTGCGAGGCGTTGGAGGATTCCACGAGCGGCATCTGCTCGGTTACCAAAACGCTCTCCGTTACAGCGCCGACTTCTAATCTTGCGTCGACCGTTACGAATTCCTGCGTGCCGACGACGACGTTTTTCCGTTCAAATTTCTTAAAGCTTGGACTCTCGGCGACAACGGTGTAGTTCGCCGGAACAACGTTCGAAAAGTCATAAAAGCCCGAGCCGTTTGTGGTACTCGTGCGGGACTCGCTGGTGCCTTCATTCGTCAATGTCACTTTGACGTTGGCAACCGCAGCGCCGGATGCGTCTGTGATTGCGCCGTGCACTCCGCCCTGGGTGGACTGCGCCCAGGCCCCTAAACTCGTAAGCGCCAGCAGTGCCAAAATCGGCATAGCTCGGCCCTTCCTGAGTGAATTCAAATGCTGAAGCATTGTTGTAAATCTCCCTTGGTATCGATCGCTTAAGTTAAGGCTATTGCGCCGGCAAAGCCCGGCATCCGCAAAACTAGGCGGGTCACTGCTACAACGGAGAGCTAGTCACTGAGACAATTACGGTTAGGTTACCACTGTTCAAGACCAACAGTGAATCAATTTTTTGAATGGAATATCACAGAACAAAAGGCGAATATAGCTATTGAGCGCTTGGAACAGCGAAAACGTTCGCGGTTTCTTTGTCGGTAGTAGTCCGCTGCAGCATGAAACGAATGATGTAAAGAGAACAACCGATGGCGACGGCCAGCACCGCATTGACAACCAACACTGAAGTCGCGGTTATCAAAAACGCCAGTGCATCGACGCGACCCATTTTGTGCAAGCGTCGCCAGGTACTCCATTCCAAAAGACAGATGCCGATGTATGCGGTAACTCCCGCCAATGCCGGGATTGGAATGTGTGAAATGTAATCGTTCCCCAAGAGCACGAAAGCCAGAATGAACGCGCCGTGGAATAGATTTGACATGCGAGTGGCGCCGCCGCAACGAACGCTGGCCAAGCTACGAGCGGGAATACCCACACTCATAGGAGCCGCGAAGATCCCTGCGACCATGTTGGCAATGCCGTAAGCGCCGATTTCGCCGTCGGCATCGGCGATCTTCAGATGCTTATGTTTGCCGCGGAAGTGTTCAACCACGCGTGAAGTCAACAGAATGTTGACGCTTGCCACGAAAGCCAAACCCAGGCCCGCTGGTAAGACTCCCAAAACGTCTTTGGGAGTCCAGGAGAAGCCGACAAAGTCCGGCACTTCCAAGGGCAGTTTGCCGACTTCTTTCTGATGTAACCCGAAAAGCAAGGCCACCGCGACCGACGCCAAAATGCCCATGAGTGGAGCGGGCGCCCGCGGCATAAAGCGCGCAGATGCAAACGCCGCCAAAATCACCATGCCACTAATAATCACGGCGGCCCATTGGGTCTCGGCAAAATGCGACAACACTTGCCAACTCTGATACAGCACGTTATTCGAGGTGCGATCGACCACCGCTTTCACGCCCAGCATGACGCCCAGTTGGGAGAGGAACATCATGGCTCCGATTCCGCATGAAAACCCAGTAACGACCGGCGGCGGGACTTTATGAATATAACGCCCCAGACGCAGAAAGGAAAAAACCAGCATGAACACCGACGCGACAATGCAAACTTTGGCTGCGCCGCCAATTCCCTGGGAATGCACGGCCTGCGAAATAAAAGGAACGGTGGCGCTGGCGGTACCGCCTATTAGAACGGGATTCCGGCCTAACAAAGCGGTGATAGGCGCTGTGGAAATAGATGTTACTAACCCCAGCACAGGAGGCAAACCCATCATGTTCGCCATCGCCAAACCATAAGGTAAAGCAATGAGCGCCGCAATTGCTCCGCCTGCCAAATCGCCGCCCAGGAGCTTTAGACTATAACTGTAATGACGAAAGAGCCACGGTTTCAAGTGAGCCTCGACTCGGGTTATGCGTCGACAGAGTCACATCCCAGAAAAAATAATCGACGTGCGCCGCTCGTAGTGTACAAGCAGCGCACGACAGCAGGAAAGGGGCGGACTTAGTTAGGCGTAAACCTTGTCGAACGCCGCCTGGAATTTCTGCATTTCTTCTTTGGTTCCGACGGTGACGCGGACATAGGTTGGAAGAGCCGGCCAAACACGACCGATGTAGACCTTCTCTTTGGCCATCGCGGCCCAGAATTCACGACCGGGACGCTTAGTATCGAGCATGAAGCAGTTACTCTCGGAAGGGATAAATGTAACGTTCTTTTTCGTGAGGTATTCGAACGTCTCGTTGCGAACATCGCCCATGATCTTGCGGCGGGTTTCAACGAGCGTCTTGACCTTTAAGCTGGCAGTGGCGCCGACCATACCGGTGATTGGCATCATGCCAGCACTGAACGGTTTGATTTTTTCGAGAATGTCCGGACGCGCAATGGCCGCGCCAGCGCGCAAACCCGCCATGCCGTAGAGCTTGGAGAAGGTGCGCAACACGAGAACGTCTTTATCTTTGGCAACCAGATCGACGGACTTTACGGCGTTGGGCGAGATGTGTAGATAGGCTTCGTCGACCAAAACAATGGAACCGGCGGGCTTGTTGGCCACCAGCCATTCAATATCGGCTTTGCTGGTGAGTGTGCCGGTTGGGTTGTTCGGATTGCAAACGTAATAGAGACCGCCATTGGGGGCGGCCGCCAGCATTGCTTTCACATCGTGATCCCAGGCGCCTTTGCGGAGAGGAACTTGGACGACGGGCGCGCCAATGAACTTAGCGGCGCGAGCACCCGCTTCATAGCCGGGATCGCCGGCAACGAAAGCGCGATCTTTGGAACAGTAGCCAAGCACAGCCTGATGCAGTGGTGCGCTGGAACCGGCGTAAGCTTCAACGTAATTGGCCTTAACGCCTTCTTGTTCGGCCAGCGTTTGAACGAGTTGGTCGGTCAGATCATATTGATAACGGCCGCCGCTCTTGATTACATTGTGAATCGCGTCGGCAGCCTCGGGACAAGGCCCGAGGGGATTCTCATTGGCGTCAATCTTTACCGCGTCGGCGGGAATATTGCGCACGCGAGACAGCTGAGCCAGTGCCGGCTCATTATAAAAAGGCAGGGCGGCCCCGGCCGTGATTAGGCTGGCAATCCGTCCAAAATTCCTGCGCGTGAAACCTCGGCGGATCAATTCTACCTCTTGATCTGCATTCAGAACTGCTGGCATAAAATCTCCTTTGTCAATTTTGGGCTAACCAAAGTTTTGTACATTATTTCACACAACTGCATTCAGCGGGTAAACGCGGGGAAGCTTACCCGGCAAAAAGCAGCAAATTTGAGAGAATGGGAGCGCAACCGATTTTTGGACTAACTGCGCTTTCTTGATCTTAGTAAGGTTATTGACAGGCTGACTAAAAATCGACCCTGCCTCGCGGAACGCGGTGAACAAAAACTGCCCAGTAAATGGGCGTGAGCCGT
Source organism: Bryobacterales bacterium (assembly GCA_963749105.1). Lineage (GTDB taxonomy): Bacteria > Acidobacteriota > Terriglobia > Bryobacterales > Bryobacteraceae > Bog-105. The sequence goes on from CAVVLT010000028.1 coordinate 485,504, forward strand.
CGTCGATTAAGACTGCTAGTTTATGAAACAATTCAGTTCCGTTGCAGGGGATGACCAGTCCTGAACCACGAGTCTATGGAGCGCGCTGCGACGGAGAGCAGTTTGGTTGACGTGAACAGAGCTCAAGGATTCAAGTGGTTTGGCGTGACCTGCCAAACAGTCCTGGGGCTAAAAACTTTCTGAAGTAGAGTGTACCATTGCGCCATCGGGTGAACGCGGTTTCAGTGCATAAAAAATTTCTATGAAAACGAAATCAGCGCTGGTTGGAGGGCTATCCCCAGCCGAGCCCAGCATATATCAGAGGTCCAATTCATTACTTAAGCTTCTGCGCAATTCACGCTGGTAGCTTTGGGAAAAAACGCCCGACACGCTCCATATAGTCGAGGTACCGATCGCCGAAGCGCTCGATCAGATATTTTTCTTCGGTTCGCGTACGCAGCACAAAGAGAGTGAAGACGGCGCTGCCAGCAGCGGGGAGCAGCCACGTTCCCAAGGCGAACCCCAGGCTGAGGGATAGCATCAGGACACCGGTATACATAGGATTTCGGACGAGGCGATATGGTCCATGATCGACAAGATGGGCATCTTGCCTAACGATCACTGTGTCGGTAAGGTTGCGCCCGAGCGTTTTGAACATCCAGAGCAGCCAAGCGACGGCAGCGGCAAAAACGAAAACACCCAACCAGCGGAGACTGGGCGAAATTGGGAGTGAAGCCCACCGAAACAGCTCCGGCTTCCACAGCCAAGCCGCTGTCGACCCGATTGTTACCAAGCCCAGCAGTCGAATGCCTATTAAAATGGGCCAACCTTCCTTAGTGCGGTCGAGCCGCTCGCCAGAACGTTGCGATTGGATTCGATAGTATCCGCCCACGGCGGCAAAGGTGAGGCTGATCACGACGACGGTATAGCGGATAGCCTCAGGCATGAGTAAGTTATTAGCATATAAGTAAACCGCTCCTTCACAGTCACGGCTCGGAAACGCGCTTGAATCGGCAAGGATACGCGAGTTTATGCAATTTAGAACTAGCGTTTAGTGCGGAAGGATAAAGCTCCGAGACCCGCTAAGCCGAGCGCGAACAACGTCCAGGCAGCTGGTTCTGGTACGGCCGATGCGGCATCAAAAACCGCAACCGGTGTTACGCCGTCCGCCTCAAAGAACGTAAAGGTCTCGCTGGTGTTCGCCACGCTGTCGCCTTGATTCTGAATGATGTCACTTTGACCTGTCGAATGCTGTGTTTGCGAGAAAGTAAAACTCGTTCCCAGTTCGAACGGCTGCAGGGTATTGGAGAGCGAATAACACGACTGATTTACACCGCACCCTAAGTTGAGCGCCGTTCCCACGGAAGCAGAAATATTCGCACTGCCAAAGCCAGCGGCTGTCGTTTGCGACCCGCCACTGATTTCCACATAACCTAAACGCAAAGGTCCATTGGTGAAAAGATTGACGCTGACTGCCACGTTCGAGGATGCTGAAAACTGTGCTTGCGAAAATCCGGAAGAGATGCCGGGCAAAGCGTTCGCCCATGTATGTGCATCGACGCTGAGAATATTACCCGAAACCGATAAGCTCGCCGACGCTTGCGCCTGACCCGAACCAACGCCGTCGCTTATATTGCAACTCGCCACCCCCGTATTGATTTCGCCGCTCGAGGTGCAAGTGGTGCTCAAGGTGATGGCGGCGGAAAACGAGGTAGAAACGACACAAAGGAACAGACTCAAAAATCGCATCTGTTCCCATCATGGACTCAAATCCTGAGTAACAGAAGAGCTGGAGATCACCATCCGTTCCAGCAACAATCAAAGCAGTACCGGTACTCTTAGTACGCTAAAATGATCGGTTTTAAGTGAAAAAAAGGGCAGTTCCTGCCGAGTACCGCCCTTTTGGACGCGCATTGGTATGGTGCGACCCAGGTGGCCGAAAGTGTATTGCGGCGCGGTGGGGAAAGCGGCGGATTAATGCGGTCGCGGAGTACTGTCAGACGTATTGGCGCGCGGCCGTACGGATGATCAAGCGTGCTATTTTTGAGGCATTATGCGCGGAAAGATACTTCAGCCCCAACAGCAAGAAGCGCTTTCCAAGCTTCGCGGGGTGCTCTTAGATCTGCATGCGACGCTGGTTGCTTTTGGAGCAGCGCCGGAAGACGAAGCGGCTGTCAGGCAGTCGCAACTACAGCTCGATTCGCTTTTCCTGCTGGTTGTCGCCGGCGAATTTAATGCAGGTAAAAGCGCGTTCATTAATGCTTTGCTGGGCGAAAGAATTCTGGAAGAGGGCGTTACTCCCACCACCTCGCGTATCCATGTCGTTACGTATGGATCAGCGGTAAAATCCACGGCACTCGACGAGATTACAGATGAGTTCAGTGCGCCGATTGAACTCCTCCGCGAAATCCATATTGTCGACACGCCGGGAACGAACGCGATTGAACGCCACCACGAAGCGATTACGCAAAAGTTTTTGCCGCGGGCCGACATTGTTTTCTTCCTGACATCCGCAGATCGGCCGTTGACGGAAAGCGAACGGTTGTTTCTTAGTCAGATCCGCGAATGGGGCAAGAAAGTCGTCATGGTTCTTAATAAGATCGACATTCTTGAAAGCGAGCGGGATTTACAGCAGATTCTCACGTTCATCAAGGAGAGCATGCAACGGCTTTTGGGATTCATGCCTGAGATCTTTCCCGTGGCGGCACGGCCTGCGCTGCAGGCCAAACAAGCGGCCAATGCAGAAGCCCTTGCCGCGACTCGTTTCGACAAGCTTGAAGATTACATTGCGACGACGCTTGACGAACAGGAACGCCTTCGCCTGAAATTGCTGAACCCTTTAGGGCTTGGCACACGGACAACCGGCAAATACCTTAAGGAGATAGAGGACCGTGCGAAGCTGCTGGCAGGCGATGCGGAGACGATCGATCGGATTGAGCGCGAACTGAAGATCTACCAAGAGGACATGTCAAAAGGGTTCAAACTCCGCCTTGCCGAAGTCGACAACATCCTGCATGAATTCGAAAAGCGCGGCGCCGATTTCTTCGAATCTACGATTCGGCTGAGCCGCATCTTCGATCTCGCGGATAAAGCGAAGATCAAAACGGATTTCGAGCAGCGCGTAATTATGGATCTGCCGAAACAGATTGAACAGCGCGTCCACGAAATTATCGATTGGCTGGTAACCAGCGATTTGCAGCAATGGCAGACGGTGCGCGATCACTTGACGCGGCGACGCTCGGAGCAGGCGGATCGATTGGCGGGTCAGATGACGGCAGGCTTTCAATACGACCGCACACATTTGCTTGAAACCGTGGGCAAGACCACGCAACGCACGCTGGAGAATTACGATAAAGATTCGGAAGCGAGCCGCATGGCCGAGTCTTTGCAGGAAGCTGTGGGCCGCATGGCGATTGTGGGAGTGGGCGCGGTGGGATTAGGAACGGCCGTTTCGATCCTCGCTACGACGGCGGCGGCGGATGTTACGGGTCTAGTTGCGGCGGGCGCGATTGCGGCTCTCGGTTTGTTAATTCTTCCGCATCGTAAGCAGGTGGGACGCAAGCAACTTCGCGAAAAGATCGAAAGCATGCGCGCGCAGTTGATTTCCGCGTTGACTGCGCAGTTCGATAAAGAAGTGCAGGGCAGTGTACGCCGGGTTGAGGACGCACTCGCGCCGTACACGCGGTTTATAAAGGCAGAGAGCGGAAAGCTTGACGAATCACACCGACGATTTGAGCAACTTCAGAATGAACTGCTCAGGCAAAGCTCGGTGCTGAACGCCCAAGGTGCGACGGTAGGTCCTTAAACGACCGCGACCATAAAGCTATCCATAGCGTTGAAGATGGTGCCCGGTTCCGTTAGCGGCGAGATCTGTTGCACCTGACACTTGGGGGAGACCACAATCAGCAGAGTTCGACCGTCAACGTCAACATCGCGTTCCAACTTTTGAGCTCCCGCTTGCCGGGCGCGAATTTCGGCGTCCGCAACACCGAGCGACGGATCGAAGATGGCCACAAATGCCGGACCACTCCAGCGGAAGAGGGCAGCGCCGCTGAGTTTTTTAGCCAGCATGTGAGCGCAAGTCACCATCACTTCTTCGCCAACCAGGCAACCAAAGCGGTCGTTGATCGCAGCCATTTCGGTCATCATGTACTGCGCCGCTACAAAACTTTTGCCAGCGGCGATTTTGTCTTCAATCGATTGTTCGGCCGCAGCGCGTCCCGGCAATCCGGTAGTTTGATCGAGCGATTCTTCGATGGCTGCCGCCTTGAGGCGAACGGACAATCGGGTTACGTGATTCTTGAGGGCGTCGATCCTGGCGTGGGTCTCCTCTTGCAAGCGGGTGCTTTCGCGGCGGACCAAGGTAAGGCAGGCGGCAGCAAACGTTTTCAACTGGCGGAGATCTTCCAGGCTACTGGCTTTTTGCAATTGAGACTCCATGAAGCCCAGTTGCTTCACGCTGATAGCACTCGACGACACGATAAATTCCGTGGTGGCAACCATGGCGGCAAGCATTTCGCGAAGTTCTTCTACCTGCCCTTTGAACAACAGCGTGGCTTGGCCGTTATATTCCTGGGTCAAACGGAGGGTTTTGCCAATGGCGGCAAGTAATTCGTCCGCCGAAGACTCACTGCTTAGACTTTGAGCAATTTCACCTAAACGCCGATTCAGCAGCGCCAATTGTTCGGGGTCGCTCTCAATGGCATGCAGAGCGATGCCTCGAATCAGGAATTGAAGGTGCTCAATAAGCGTTAGCGGGATGGTTGGATTCTCAGCCGGCTGATGATGGGGCCGGTTGAGATCCAAAGAAATAATTTCCATAAGGACGAGGGGGGTTCAAACGGATAGTACGAAAGGCGGCAATTTTCTCTCTTCCGTATTTGTACGTGCGATACACTATCCGCTAGCAAAATCTCATGAGCAATGTAACAACTTATCCGCCGAGCAACGATTTCGTTAAGCACGCGCACGTGCAGGGCCTCGAAGCCTACCGCGCGCTCTACGAACGGGCCAAGGCCGATCCTGAGAAGTTCTGGTCGGACTTGGCCCAGCAGGAACTCGCCTGGTTTAAGCCTTTCACAAAAGGCTTGGAATGGAATTCACCTTTCGCCAAATGGTTCACGGGTGGCAAAATCAATGCAAGCTACAACTGCCTGGACCGCCATATAGAAGCTGGCTATGGCGCAAAGACGGCGATTGTATTCGAAGGCGAACCTGGGGATGAGCGCATCATCAGTTATCGGGAATTGCACAGGCTGGTTTGCCGCTTTGCGACTGCGCTAAAGCAGCTTGGCTACAAAGCGGGCGATCGGGCGATGGTGTACATGCCGATGATTCCGGAGCTACCGATAGCACTGCTCGCCTGCGCGCGGCTTGGCATCACTCATAGCGTGGTGTTCGGCGGTTTTTCGGCAGAGGCTTTGAAGGCGCGCACGCAGGATCTGGATGCCACGCTGGTGATCACGGCGGATGCCGGATGGCGGCGCGGCAAGGAAGTGCCGCTGAAGGGCGCGGTAGATGAGTCGCTTGAGGAATGTCCCAATGTTCGCCATGTAATTGTGTGCAAACGAACGGGAACCAGTATTCCGATGAAGGCCGGCCGTGATTTGTGGTGGCACGAACTTGATCAGAAGCTGGATGCGGACGCAGAGAAGTGTCCGGCAGAGCCGCTCGATTCGGAACATCCGCTTTTTGTGCTATATACTTCCGGCACCACCGGCAAGCCCAAAGGAATTCTCCACACCACAGCAGGCTATCTGCTGCAAACATCCATGACGATGAAGTGGGTGTTCGATCTGCATCCGGAAGATATTTATTGGTGCACTGCCGACATCGGTTGGGTCACTGGGCACAGCTACATTGTTTACGGGCCGCTGGCTCGTGGCGCAACGGCGGTGATCTATGAAGGTGCGCCTGATTTTCCGGCGTTCGATCGCTTCTGGCAGATTGTGGAGCGGCGCAAGGTTTCCATTTTCTACACGTCACCGACGGCGATTCGCGCGCTGATCCGGCAGGGTGATCAGTGGCCGAATGCGCATGATCTCTCGAGCCTGCGCTTGCTGGGTTCGGTGGGTGAGCCCATCAATCCAGCGGCGTGGGAATGGTATTACAAGGTGATTGGTAAAGAAAAGTGCCCGATCGTGGACACTTGGTGGCAGACTGAGACGGGCGCGATCATGATCTCGCCGATGCCGGGCGCCGTGCCGTTAAAGGCAGGTTCGGCCACGCTGCCACTGCCGGGCGTCATGCTCGATGTGGTGGATGGCAAGGGTGCTCCGGTGGGCGACAATCGCGAAGGCTTTCTGATCATCAAGCATCCGTGGCCGAGTATGGTGCGGACGATTTGGGGCGATCCCAAGCGGTTTGAAGAACAGTATTGGTCGCGCGTGCCGGGCGCGTATTTCACAGGCGATGCGGCGAGGCGCGATGAGGACGGGTATTATTGGGTGCTCGGGCGGGTGGACGATGTGATGAATGTGAGTGGACATCGTTTGAGCACCATGGAGATTGAATCGGCATTGGTGCATCATCCGGCAGTGGCAGAAGCGGCGGTGGTTGGCAAGCCGCATGAGATAACCGGACAGGCGGTTTGCGCGTTTGTGACGCTCAAGAAAGGCAATTACGATCACAAAGCGCTGCAGCAGGAGTTGCGGCAGTGGGTGGGCCATGAGATCGGGCCGTTCGCGAGGCCGGAGGAAATTCGGTTTACGGATGTGTTGCCGAAGACGCGTAGCGGGAAGATTATGCGGCGGCTGTTGCGCGAAATTGTGACGAGCAAAGGCGCGCCGATTGGCGATGTTACGACCCTCGAGGATCTGACTGTGCTGACGAATTTATCGGCCCAGCATGACGAAGACTGAGCAGACCTCAGAAGATAATCTTCGCCGCGATTTGAAGGTTGAAGGGTTCGCCAGGTCCGAGGCCGGGCGCGCCGTTGAAATCGCCGATGGTGTCAGCCACATAACCGTTTGAGCCGACAGAACCAGCACCCGTTGCTAGATTGATGCGGTTCAAGACGTTGAACATTTCCGCGCGCAGTTGAATCTTGAAACGTTCTCTCACGGGAATGATGCGAAAGACGGAGAGATCAGTGTCCGCAAATCCCGGTCCGGTGAAAACATTGCGACCTAGGTCGCCAGCCGGATCAGTAGTACCCGGACAGCCTGGGCCGGGTACACAGAATGCCGATGGATTAACCCAAAGTTCGCCTCCGTTCGCGGCGCTGAAAGTGTGGTTCACGCCGGCAAACGGGTTTCCGACGATGTTGAGACCGGGCCGCTGCGTGCCGGCATTGAAGTTGAAGGGCTGTCCACTGTGAAGAGAGATCAAGCCGCTGGCGGTCCATCCATTGGTCAGCCACTTTAGGCGAGACGATCCGGGGACATCGTAGCTGAAAAACGCGGTGAAGTTATGGCGGGTGTCGAAATCGCTATTGCCGTATTCCTGACGCAAGTTGAAGCTATCGAGCGGAATTGCGCCGCGGTACTCGGTAACCTCATCGAGCGCGTGAGCCCAGGTATAGGCGAATTGCGCGTTCACGCCGTGCCATGTCCTCACCTTGAATGTGGTTTGCAATGAATTATAGTTCGATGTGCCGACACTATTCAACTGGATGATAGAGCCATAGTTTGGATATTGCGCAGCGTATGCGCCGTTCTGATTGATGTCTTCCATGATCCCCAACTTGCGCCCCTGACTGCCGACGTAACCGAGTTGCAAAACGGCGGACTTGCCGACGCTCTTTTCCAAATTGAAGTTGTAATTGAAGAAGTAGGGTGTGCGGAAGTTCTGATTGACTGAGAACACGTTGAAGATTTGCGCGGCGCTGAGACAGTTGGTATCCGTGGCAAAATTGCCCATGCAAGTGGTGACGCCAGGGAAAATAGCGGCGCCGCCTAGTTGAGCGGATGTCCAGTTATAGGAGTTACGGCTGTAGTTATCCACCGGCGCCGTACCAATCGGATTGTCCTCCAAGCCGTCTGCCGCTGCGATAGGCGGCCGGAAATCGAGGAAAGGATTCATATTGATCTGATCGAAAAACATGCCAAACCCACCACGCACCACAAGACCGCCGCCCGCCTGGTAGGCGAAACCGACTCGTGGAGCAATGTTGTGATAGTCAGGCTTGAAAATATTGGAGATCCCCTTGCCTTGAATTTCCAGACCCTGACCGGCGACAAACACACCCAAATTGTCGGGCCCAACACTATGCAGAGGTCCAAAATACTCCCAACGGAGACCGGCATTGAGATTGAATTTAGGCGTCACTTGCCAATCATCTTGACCGAAAAAGTCAAAACCAGTGACAGAAACGTAGCGTTCAGCATTGCCAACTGAAATGGACGACGAACTTACATCGCCCGCGAGGAAATCGGCGAGAGCCAGGGTGTTCGCGTCACAACCGGTGAGGGCGGGAGTGGCGGCACAGGTAGTGGCCCAGGGCCCTTGCGTACCATCGAAGACGAATTGGCCGGTCGATCTGCGGAAGTAAAACTCGTCGACACGGCCAAGACGATACTCGCCGCCAAAGCGGAACTGGTGCGCGCCTGCAACATAAGAAAGGATGTCTGTCAAGTGTCCAGTGGCGTCGGTACGGCCTTCGGGAGGTGTGATTCCGACTTGATCAAAGCCGCTGATCAGGAGGTTGGACGCGCCCATAATCGGCTGGCCTCCAATGGTGGCGCCAGGGCTTAAGTCCAAGCCAAGCGCGGCCATGTTGAAGCTATTGTTCGAATCGTGAAAAATCTGGTGAAAGTAACTGGTTCCGAGCAGTAACTGGTTTGTCAACTTGTCGGACAGAGTGGAATTCAGCACCGCCGAATAGTTTTGGACATGGATAGGAGCGACTTCAAAGTAATAGCCCAGATTGGAACTGGCGGTAGCCAACGCCAGACTTGCGCCAGGAGGTTGGGTTTGATTGCCTTCCCCGCCAAACCAATGCATCGATAAATGTTCTTTGGAAGTGAAATTGTGATCAAGCTTAATCACTCCGTTATAGCTATAACCGGTTCCGGGAACAGTTGCGAAATAGTTATTGAGGGTGGCTGGAAGAGCATTGATAGAACTGGGCCAGAGCGTGGAGAGCAAACGAGCGGAAAGCGGGCTTTCGGGAACCGGCGTATAGGCACCGTAGCGACCCCCGGCGTTCGCCAAGAGAGCGGAAGCCTGTGAGACCCACGCAGCAGAAGGTTCGGTGGAAAGACCGGTCAGGCCGAAGATGTAATCCTGGCGTTCGAAGCCCAAAAAGAAGAAGGTCTTATCTTTGATGACCGGACCGCCGATCGTCATGCCGACATTCTCGTTGCGGAGTTCCGGTGCTTTTGGGAATTCCGGCGTGGCCACAAAGAAAGGCGAGTGAGCCGCATAGAATTCGTTCCGGTTGTAGTAGTACGCGGTGCCATGCACTTGATTGGTTCCAGATTTGATTGTTAAATTGACGGTGCCACCCGCACTGCGGCCGGTTTCCGCGTTCGATTGGGTTTGCGCGGAGAATTCGTCGATGGCATCGATCGGCATAACGACGCCAGCGATGCCAGACACGCCGCCCTGATTCACGGCCGGGATGTTATGCCAGAAATCGTTGTTATCGGTGCCATCAATTTGCCAGTTCATCTGGTTAGCGCGAGTGCCGTTGAGCGATCCGAAACCACCCACGGAATAGCCACCGTAACCGGGTGCAATGGCAATCATCTGAGTAAAATCGCGGCCATTCAAGGGAAGATCCTGGATCGACTTGTTCGTGATTGTGTCACTCTGGGTAGCACTTTCGGTGTCGAGAGCGACAGCTGCGGCTGACACTTCGACTGACTGTGTGGATTGTCCCACCGCTAACGCCACCGGCAACGAATAGACGTTGCCGGCGGTTACGTTGACCTTAGAAACGGTGGTGGATTGAAAGCCGCCGGCGGTGACAACGACCGTGTAACTGCCCAGCGGCAAATCCTGAAACGAGAACACGCCATCGTTTGTAGTAACTGACGACAGTTGGACGGCAGTGCCATCGTTTGTGCAGGTTACCTTGGCGTTGGGCACAACTGCGCCTGAAGCATCGGTCACGGTTCCGCTAATAGCCCCGCGAAAAGTTTGTGCGATGGCTGTAAGAGGTACAACAAGTAGAACAACGAGTAAGCAGGAAAGACGAAGCAAGCGAGTAAAGAACGACATAAGTTACCTCAATGCAGAAAACGAGCGGCGAGGCCCCTGGGTCTCAAGTCGACACAGACTTAGCCGAAGTATCGCGCTGACGCAATGCTCTGTCAAGATAACTATTCTGAAATTAGTGGCTCGAAAAACAACGTGTTTACTTGCGTACTACGAGTCCCGTTGCGTGTCCACTCCGCAATAGACCGCTCCCGCACGGTCACGGCTCGGAGCGAGGATGCACTAATGGAGTGGTTTGGTGTATTGGTTGAGCCAATCGATTACTGTTTGGTACCAGAACTGGCTATTTTGCGGTTTGAGAATCCAATGGCCTTCGTCGGGAAACTGCACTAACTTAGAAGGAACATTCATTTCCTGCAAGGCAGTAAAGAGTTGCTGTCCTTGACCAATGGGCACGCGGTAGTCTAACTCGCCGTGAGTGACAAGAGTGGGAGTTTTGAACTGTTTGACATAGCTGCTGGGAGACCACTGTTCATACATGGCTTTGTTCTCCCAAGGAAAGCCGTGGAACTCCCATTTGGGGAACCAGAGTTCTTCAGTGGTACCCGCTTCGCTTGCAAGATCGTAAACTCCAGCGTGAGACACAAGCGCTTTGAAGGCAGAGGTGTGGCCGAGAATCCAGTCAATCATGTAGCCGCCGTAGGAACCACCGGCAGCCACCATGCGATTGTTATCGACATAGGGCATGGCGGCGACCGCATTTACCGTTGCAATAATCGATTGATAGGCGCGACCGCCCCAATCTCCGTTCACGGCATCGGTGAAGGCCTGACCGTATCCAATAGACCCTTGTGGATTGGGCATTACAACGACGTAACCTGCTCCAGCGAAGACCTGGGCGTTCCAACGGTAACTCCATGATTCGCCCCAATCGCCCTGGGGACCGCCATGGATGAGGAAGAGCACTGGATATTTTTTGGCAGGATCGAAATCGGACGGCTTGACTATGAAGCTCTCCACTTTGGAATTATCGGGCCCATCGACAGTTAAGCGATCAAGCGCAGTTAATTGATAGTCGCTGATAATCTCGTCGTTCAAATGCGTCAAAGCAACACCGCTGCCGCCCTTCGAGGTCGCTTTAAAAATCTCCACTGGACGCGAGCCGCTTTGCTCCGCATACACCAACATTTTGTCGCCGGGGGTGAATTGCATAGAAGTGATCGAGGTTGGCCCTTGCGCAATGGTGCGGATAACACCACCGTTGGCAGCGATCATCATGAGCGGCTGGGAACCATGCTCGTCGATGGTGAAGAAGAGGCGCTTTGAATCGGCGGACCAAGTGTACGATTCAACCCAGCGGTCGAGCGAATCGGTAAGACTGGTAATCGCATTGGTTTGCAGATCCATGACGGCAAGCCGCCAGAGATCGCTCTCATACCCGGCGCGCGTCTGGGTACGAAAGGCAAGCAGCTTGCCATCGGGTGAAAAAAGTGGCCCCTCGTCCGCGCCTTTGGCTCCGGTAAGTTGCTTAGGCGCACCGCCGGAGGAAGAGACGAGGTAAATGTCGGAGTTGGTACTGGTTGATAAGTCGGTATCGTTGTTCGCAACGTAAGCGATCTGCACACTATCGGGAGAGAAAACATAAGGCTCAGGGCCGCCTAAAGAGAATGGCGGGGTATCGATAGGGCCGGGAGTAAGATCTCGCACCTTCCCTGCATTTAGCGTTTGAATTAGAAGATGGCGGCGGCGGCTGCCCTGATACTGGGTCCAGTGGCGGTAAAGTAAGGCGGTGTAAACACGGGCGTGCATCTTGGAATCAGCTTCTTTATCGAGATTGGCTTTGTTGCAGGCCGCGTCATAGTCAATTCCAGGCACGGCATTGGATGGCGCGCAGCCCGGGTAAACGTCGCTAGTAAAGATGATGAGGTTACCGTCGGGCGAAAGTGTGACGCCTTCTGCGCCCGTCGGAAGACTAGTGATGGCACGGGCATCGCTGCCGTCGGGAGCTATGGACCAAACCTGGGTATTGCTAGAGCCCGAGGTATTGGAACGATCCGACACAAAGAAAATTCGTTTGGAATCGGGAGTCCAGCGCGGGCGCGTATTCGAGGTTCCGTCATTAGTAAGGCGTAGCGGCGTGCCCCCATCTACCGGGACAACATAGATTTGCGTCGGCTTTGTGTTGGAGGGCAGATCGACAGTTTGGACCGTGAAGGCAATCAGCTTGCCATCGGGGGAAAGCTGCGGGTCGTCGATCCGGGCGATCTTAGAAAGGGCGTCGAAAGTAAATGGGGTCTTTGCGTCGATGAGATTGAAGCCACCTAGTAAGAGCAACAGCCCGCAGACAAGAGCAGAGTGCATTCTTAATATTGTATATAGCCGCATGGCCAACAACAAAGTAGAGAAGCAATTAGACGATCTCAGGGCACTTCGAGGCAGAGAGGCCAACTCGGAGACGGTGGCGGCTTTGAAAAAAGCGCTGAACGACCGGGTGAATGTGGTGGTGGCCAAGGCGGCCGAGATTTGCGGTGAGATGTCGGTTGCAGAATTGATTCCCGAACTGAAGACAGCCTTCAGGCGGATGTTTGAAGGCAAAGACCCGCAGTGTTGGGGTAAGAACGCGATTGCCAAGACGCTTAAGGATTTAGGCGTTCAGGAGTCGGCGGTTTTCTTGCAGGGTATTTGCCATGTGCAATTAGAGCCGGTTTGGGGTGGAAGCGAAGACACGGCGGCAGTGCTGCGCGGAACTTGCGCGATGGGAATAGTGCAATGTAACGACATTCCGCGGGACGAGACGCTGCGGCATTTGTTAGATTCGCTGACGGATAAAGTTGCGACAGTGCGGATGGATGCAGCGCGGTCTTTGGAGCAGATGGGCGGCCGGGATGTGCTGCTGCTTTTGCGGCTTAAAGCGCGGGTGGGCGATCATGACCCACGCGTGACCGGAGAAGTGCTGGAAGCGCTGCTGCATATGGAAGGGAAAGAAGCGCTATCTCTGGCGGGGGAATTCCTGCAGAGCCAGGATGAAGGCGTAGCGGATGAGGCAGCGCTGGCAGTGGGTGCATCACGCCTGCCGGAAGCATTCGGACTGTTGAAGAGCGCCTGGGAGACGCGACCGGCTAATACGTTTTTGCGGGCGATGAGTGTTTCGCGGCTGGCTGAAGCGCTGGAGTTTCTGTTGGACCTAGTACGCGAAGGCCGTCCGAGAGATGCCGAGGAAGCGCTGCATGCGCTGGAGTTGCAGAAGAGTAGCGAGGAAATCGTCAGGCGGATTGAGCAGGCAGTGGCGGAGCGAGGCGATCCCAAGCTACAAGGTGTATTTCGGCAACGCTTTAAATTGGATTAGATCCAAGCGGTGGCCGAATCCTCGACGAACTCGAGGCGGTGCTGCTGCTTGGTAGTATGACAGGAAGCCCTAGTTTCACGGGCCTGTTTCCCATGATTCGACCATATCGGGGGGTGACACCCCAAATTGCCGACTCTGCCTATGTCGATCCGAGCGCACAAGTGATTGGCGATGTAGTGGTGGGCGAGCGATCGAGCGTTTGGCCGCTGGTGACGATTCGCGGCGACGTGAACCACATTCGCGTTGGCGATGAGACGAGCGTTCAAGACAACTCGGTGTTGCATGTGGATCATCGCACGTATCCATGTATTGTGGGCAATCGCGTGACGGTGGGACATAGTGTGGTGCTGCATGGTTGTGTGGTGGAAGACGGGGCGCTGATCGGCATTGGAGCGATTGTGCTGAATGGCGCGAAGATTGGCAAGGGTTCGATTGTGGCTGCTGGTGCGTTGGTGCCAGAAGGTATGCAGGTGCCGGATTTTACGCTGGTGATGGGAACGCCGGCTAAAGTGAAGCGTGCCGTGACACCAGAAGAAACCAAACGCTTCGACGAGAATTGCCAGAACTACGTGAAGATCACAGCCATTTATAAGGAAGAGCAGACTTGATTCAAGCCGTTAAGGGCATGCGTGACATTCTGCCGCCCGCCAGCAGTGTGTGGAACGAAGTGGAAGCCGCCGCCCGCCAAGTGTTTCAGCGATTTAATTACCGCGAGATTCGCACGCCCTTGTTGGAAGAGACGGCGCTGTTTGCGCGCGGGGTTGGCGAAGAGACGGATATTGTCAGCAAAGAAATGTATTCATTCGACGACCGCGACGGCAGTTCGCTGACGCTACGGCCGGAGAACACTGCTTCGGTATTGCGCGCGTATGTGGAGCATAGGCTCGATCAACAACCGGGATTGCAGAAGCTCTATTACATTGGCCCGATGTTCCGGCGCGAACGCCCGCAAAAAGGGCGCTACCGACAGTTTTTTCAGATTGGCGCGGAGGCGATTGGCACGGACTCACCGGCGGTAGACGCGGAAGCAATTGAACTGGCGGTCGGGGTATTGCACGCGGTGGGCATCGGCGGATTTGAGTTGTTGATTAACTCGGTAGGGTCGAAGGAATCGCGAAAGAAATACAACGACGCGCTACGGATTGAGTTGCAGGAAGTTGCGCCGCAGATGTGCGAGGATTGCCGGCGGCGTGCGCAGACGAATCCGCTGCGCGTGCTCGATTGCAAGGTGCCGGCCGATCAACCCATTATCGAAAAGTTGCCGTCGATTCTGGATTTTCTCAATGGTGAAGACAAAGAACACTTTCGGCGCGTGCGGGAATTCCTGGACGATCGCGGGATTGCCTATACTTTGAAACCGAGGCTGGTGCGTGGTCTCGATTACTACATGCGTACGACATTTGAAATTACGCATGGGGCACTGGGTGCGCAGAACGCGCTTTTAGGTGGCGGGCGCTATGACGGTCTGGCCGAGACGATTGGATCGAAGGTGCCTGCGCCGGGGATTGGCTTTTCTATCGGCGAAGATCGTTTGGTAATGGCAGTGGAAGAGGCGGGCAAGGCGAAGGGCGCGGCGTTGGATCTTTATATTGCGCCAATGGGCGATACGGCCTTGCGGCATTGCGCGGTTTTGGCGGGTGAGATACGGAAGTTGAATTTATCGGTGGAAGTAGGAACAGATCGAAAGTTAAAGCGGATGCTGGAGTTGGCAAACAAGCTGGAAGCACGGTTCACACTGATTTTGGGCGACAACGAGATTGTTTCGCAAGCTTATAGTTTGAAAAATATGGCGACGGGCGAACAGGAAACGCTGTCGCGGCAAGCTCTGCTCGATCGATTGAAAAACTAACAATGGCTGAAGTACAACTGGATTTTTTGGGCGATCTTCGTCGGACGAATAGCTGCGGAACTTTGCGCGTGGAGGACGCGGGCAAGAAGGCGCTGTTGATGGGCTGGGTGCACCGGCGTCGCGATTTAGGCGGGCTTATTTTTATTCATCTGCGCGACCGCGACGGCATTACGCAACTGGTTTTCGATGAGAGCAAGAATGCGGCGGCCCATAAGCGGGCGCAGGAACTGAGTGCGGAGTTCGTGATTGCCGCCGAGGGTTTGGTGGAGAAGCGCTCAGACGACACGGTGAATCCGAACATTGCGACGGGCGAAGTGGAAGTGGCCGTGGCGCAGATCTGGATATTGAACGAATCGCGCACGCCGCCGTTCCCGTTGGAAGACAACGTGGATGTGAAGGAAGAAGTGCGCCTGAAGTACCGCTATGTGGATTTGCGGCGGCCGAAGGTTCAGAAGAACATCATCATGCGTTCGAAAGTGACGCTGGCGATCCGGCAGGCGCTGTATGCGCAGGGATTTCTGGAGATTGAGACGCCGTTTATGACGCGCTCGACACCAGAAGGCGCGCGTGATTATTTAGTGCCAAGCCGTGTGCAGCCGGGTAGCTTTTATGCGCTGCCCCAATCGCCGCAGATATTCAAGCAATTGCTGATGGTGGGCGGGTACGAACGCTATTTCCAAATTGTGCGTTGTTTTCGGGATGAAGATTTGCGCGCGGACCGGCAGCCGGAGTTTACGCAGATTGACTTGGAAATGTCGTTCCCGCAAGAAGAACAGATTTACGAAGTGATTGAGCCGCTGCTGCAAGGCGTGATTGCGGCGGCCGGGAAGCAGATGGCTGCGGAGATTCCGCGCATTACCTTTGCGGAAGCGATTCGTTCCTATGGAAGCGACAAACCGGACTTGCGGCTGCCGCCGTTTTACTGCGTGGAGGATTTGTTCGCGGGCACCGATTTCAAGTCGGAAGGCTTGCCGCTGGCGACGATTCATATTCCAAAGACGGGAGTGTTGAGCCGTAAAGAACGCGATGAGTTGAAGGCAACCTGGCACGAGCGGGGGCTTCGGCTTTTCGACGATATGAAGCGGCTGGACCGCGACTATCCGGAGCAGATGGCGCAGGTTCGCGAGCGTGTGAAGGCGGCGGAGGATGATCTGGTAATCATTGCCGGCTCGACGAAACCGCTGGAAGGTGCGCTGAGGGATCGCAAAGTGCTGGAGTTGTGCGGACAACTGCGGCTACAGTTGGGGCAGAAGTACAACGACCGACACAAGCTGCTTGATCCTGAAGATCTGCGGTTTTTGTGGGTGGTTGAGTTTCCGATGTTCGAGTGGGACGAAGAAGACCAGCGCTGGAATGCAGCGCATCATCCGTTCACGTCGGTGCATGACGGAGACTTCGACAAGTTGACGAGCGATCCGGCGAACTGCCGGGCTAAGTCTTACGACCTTGTCTTAAACGGTGTCGAGTTGGGCTCGGGTTCGATCAGAATCCACCGCCGAGATGTACAAACGAAAGTGTTTGCTGCCCTCGGTTTCAGCGAGGACGAAGCAAAACGGCGATTTGGTTTTTTGCTGGAAGCGCTGGAATATGGCGCACCGCCGCATGGTGGGATTGCGCTGGGACTCGACCGATTAGTGATGCTGCTGGCGGGGGAGACTTCGATCCGCGAAGTAATTCCCTTCCCCAAGACAGCCAAAGGGAGTGACTTAATGTGCGAGGCTCCTTCGACGGTGCCCGACAGGCAGTTGAAGGAACTTGGCCTCAAGATCCTGGGCACATAGACTCCGCGTCAAAATGTGCCTCTATTTGCTGCGCTGTCAGCGCCTTGAAAATTCCAAGTGTACTTCAAAGCGAACAAATCGAATAGAAGCACATCATTAGGTTTGTCATTCGTGATTGGATGCGGCCAGTCTCATGCAATTCGCCAGACCGGCCCATTCAATCCGTAGCGGGGCGCGGCGGATTCGCCCAATGACCGGAAACATCTCGTCCACTGACAATCACACCTTTTGCGTTCCAGCCCAGTTCCGCCCGCACGCTCGCCGGACAATAACGCAAAGTAAGACCACAACGTCGCTTGCTCGATTGGTTCGCTTCCGAACCATGCAACAGCAGATCGCTGTGGATCGAGATCTGTCCAGACTTTAACTCGACATCGATAGGCTGACCCAGAGTGTCGGCCCCGACCACTGTCTGATTTAAGACGTTGGCTTCATCGCTTTCGCTGAGCTTGTAAGTTAGGTGCCCCAAATGGTGCGTACCGGGAATGAAACGCATGCAAGCGTTCTCCACCGTTGAATCGTCAATCGCCAGCCACGCCGTTACCGCCTTAGAAGGCGTTAGCGGCCAGTAACTCGAATCTTGATGCCAGGAGACACGTTTCCCATCCCCCGGCATCTTGCAAAAGAAGTGAGATCCCCACGCGATCACATCCTCCCCGATCAAATCCTCAATGCGGTCCACAATCCGCCGATCCGTCAAAATGTCGTAAACGCGGCCATAACGCAGGTGCGCCGTGCTGATCGAGTAGCTGTTTCCGCCTTCGGCTAACGTCTTTGCAAGCAGTTCGTCAAAGTATCGACGAATGCTCACAATCTCTTCTTCGCTGAATATTTGAATTTTTGTCAGATAGCCATCTCGGTTGAAAGCCGAGAGTTGTTCCAATGACAGCGTTTTCGGGTTCTTCGTTGTCGATGGATGAAACCGCAGATCGCGTTGGGTTTGATCGAGTTCTTCAGTGCTGGGTATGTAGGTTGGGGTGGATGACGTTTGCACGGTTGCTTTTCCCTGCTTATACTCTATCTTTTTATAGGAGGAGATTCCGGCCAGCCACAGAATGCCGCTCTAAACGTCCAGCATGTCCTCCCCGATCACAGCGCTCCTGGGGACGGTTCGCTCGTGGCGGCAAAACGAGAACTGATATCAAACATTCGCACGCGGGGGCTTGCGCTTAAGAGTCAGGGCGTGCCGGCGGAAGGTGCTGGAAAACAGATCAGTGCTGATCTCAAGACGAAGCACTGTTTAAGAGCGTGTACGCAGAGTCTCCGTAAGGGTGGTGATGATGATCATTTTTGAGTGGGATCTGACAGCGTACTGCGCTGTGGCGTATAGCCTGAACGTGTTCGTACAAACAACTTCGCTTTACTCTTCGTCGCAACACTCACGTGAATTGAAATGAAATTCCCAGAGGGCTGCAGATTGCTGGGTGAATAGCCAATCGTGTATTCAGTACGGATAGTCTGCGCGATTCGCTTGCAACTGTTGGCGGCTTGGCTAGGCCGTTTGGGAAGGAAAGTCTCGCCGCCCGTTACTTCGCTAATGCGTTTCATGAATGCAGGGCTTGTCAGATCCTCGTCCTTGCCGAACAGTCCGATTGTGTAGATCACAACGTCGGAGTTTGTTGCGTCGTCAATGATTTGCGCCAGAGTGTGGCTGCTGGCGTTGTCTCCGCCGTCGCTGATTAGAATTAAAGCCTTCTTGTCCTGTTTAAGTTCACGGACGTGAGCTAGGGCTGTTTCGAGCGCATCATATAGTGCAGTTTGTCCACCGCCGACAGTTTGCGGAAGGGCTCGATCCAACTCGCGGGAGTTGGCCGAAAAGGGCTGCGCACTGCCCAAACCCAGCGTAACTTTCTCGTTGAAGCTAACGACAAATAACTCATCTTGCGGATTGCTATTCCGGGCAAATGCTTTTGCCGCCGCGAGCACGGCAGTGTGTTTTCGTCTCATGCTGCCGCTAGTGTCAATAACCAGACCGATTGCGACAGGACTGTCATTGTGATTAAACAGGCTGATGGTTTGGGGGTGAGTATCCTCGGAGACCGTAAAATTCTGTCGACTAAGACCCCTCGCGAATGATCCTTTGCTCGTAAGCACCGTTGCTTGCAGGACTACCATCTGAACACTGGTTGAAAAATGAGGCTGCCGGTCGTCTACAACAGTTGTTGAAGGTATTGCTTGAGCAGAGCAGACGGATGACAAAAGCCAAAAGTGAGCAAATAGCTGTGAGCGGTTCATAGATGCTACTCGAAGTCTCGCAGATAGGGGAATGAGATCGCCGGACCCGCTGGTCTCTGGAAAAGAGTTAAGTCGCGACTCGTATACATTTGCCGAATCTTTTTTTCACAACGAGTCGCCGGTTTCCTGGTGGCGAATTGGTAAACTTGCCACACGGGTTTTCAATTCGACCAAGGAGAGAGACGAAGTAGATGCGCAGGTATTCCATCGGCGGTTCGCTCTGGCTTTCATTGCTGCTAGCAGAATCAGGTGTTTGCTTCCAGGTTACAAGCATCCCTCCTTCCGCGAAACACGATTTCACCGCAAAGGATTGGAGCACACTTCGCAGTGCGCGGGCGAAAGCCGTATCACGTGATGGATTGGTCCTCTATAGCGTCACATTCGGAGGGGACAAAGGACCAACGAAAACCGAGTGGTGGACGATTGCCGGAGACGGAACCAGGGCGGGCAGATTGGAACTTTCTGACGATTTCTCGCCGATAGGCTTTACCGGCGATGGTTCTAGCCTCTACGGCAAATGGAAGGTAAACAAGCTGTTGCAACTGGCAATTTTCCCGCTCACCGATCACAAAGCCGAATCCGTACCATCGACTCTGATTCTATTGCCGCACGGCATTCAATCCGCAACCCCATCTCCAGATGGGAAGCGTTTTGCAGTGGTAGCTGATCCGCGCCCTTTTGATGCGCTTGAAGATGTTCGGCACGTCATTGAAGCAGGTGAGTCCAGTTTGTACGTGGTCAATAGGGACGGCACAGGAGGGGGTTGGTGGTGCAGCGGCCTCAAATCGGTCGCGAATGAAGTGGCCTGGAACGCCGATGGCGCGTCGATAGCTTTGCTATCGCAATTGCCGCATATTGGATATCACCGAGCGAACGCATCTATTGACGTGTGCACTGCATCCACAACGCGACACATCACCGATGTTCCTAACTCGGCGGGTAGCATTGCCTGGGCTGACGGTGGAAAAGAGATTGCTTTCGTTTCCACTCAGTCTGATGTCTTGACGCCGGAACACATTTGGACGGTAGCTTCGACAGGTGGCACGGCGGAAGACCGAACTCCCAGTCTCAAGGGCACGGCGGTTGCGCTGGCAGGTGACACGCGAGGTCGAGTTTGGGCATTGGTCGGGCACGGCGTGCAAAATGACATTGAGGAGTTTATCGATGGTGCCCTTAAGCCGAGCTATCGCTGGCCTGAGGGCATCATTGAAGGTTTGCCAGTAAAGCCAGAGTATGCCGATGCGAGTCAGCGGATCGTATTCAACGTCGATGATCCAGTTCACGCTACGAACGTGGCTGTGCCGGAGGGTGAGCGTTTGCGCAAAATCACGCACGAAGGTGACAGTCAGTTGGAGAAAGTTGACCTCGGCGTTGTTCGCGCCGTGCGTTGGAAAAGCAAAGAGGGGATCGACCTTGAAGGCATCGCGACGTTTCCCGCTGGCTACGTTGAAGGTAAGAAGTATCCATTCCTTGTTTTGCCGCACGGCGGTCCAGAATCAAATGATGAGCTGAGAATGGACGCCTTTTCACGAACTATTGCGGGTTTGGGATATGTCGTGCTTCAGCCGGAATATCGCGGTTCAACCGGCTATGGCGCTGAGTTCCTGGCCGCCATCTATCAGCATTTTGGCGACCGTGCTTTTCGAGATGTGGACAGCGCCACAGACTATGCCATTGCACAAGGGTGGGCAGATCCGAGTAGGCTTGCCATTTTTGGATGGAGTGCCGGTGGGTTCATGACTTCGTGGACGGTTACCCAAACGAACCGGTATAAGGCCGCCATTGAGGGAGCGGGAATCACCGATTGGGAGCCGTTCTTATGGACCAGTGACGTTGACCAGTTTGACTACGATGCGCGTTGGACCGATGAAGATCCTGAGGCATTTAGGAAGTTTTCCGCCGTCGCATACGCGAAGAATGTAACCACACCATTATTGATCTTGCATGGCGAGGCGGACCAGCGGGTGCCGACGTTTCAGGGGATTGAGTTCTTTCAGATCTTGGCGGCACGCGGAAAGACTGTACGGCTTGTGACGTATCCCGGCTCGCCACATTTTCCAGTGCTGTGGGAACAGCGGCTGAATGTGTTTGAAGAGTTGGCGGGATGGCTGCGCAAGTACAACTCTTCCAATTAGCAATCAAGCCATTACTGAATTTTCTGCTGATCAGGGCCGCGCATCCGTGCCATGCTTGGTGAATGCCTATATCCGCACGCAACCAGATCGAAGGAAAAGTCTCTGAAATAATTTTGGGAGACATCATGGCCCATGTTACAGTTCGCGTTGGAAAGAACCAATTAGAAAGTGTAATCACGCGGAAGAGCGTCGAGCAACTCAGCCTTAAAAAGGGTGACAAGGTGAAGGTCATCATCAAATCGACTGAAGTGATGCTCCAAAAGGACTGATCTAATCGCGCGAATGCCTTCCAAAACCGTGTGAACTCTTGTGGAGCGATTGTTGGCCTTTGCCACGAGCGGCCAGCCACTCTCGCCGTGCCGCAGTAAAAACAACCATTTGCTCAACAGAAGAAGCTTACCGGCGGCCGCGCATTTCCTCGGTAAAAGTAAGACGCGTTATGCTTTCATGTCGGAACGTGAATTGAACCTCAGAATTTTTTACTCCCACGGTTGATTCAACCGGTGTTACCAACTGCGGCCGCACTTCGTCGTTTTTTTCATAAATGCTTGAAGCATAAAGCGATTCTACATTCGCCGTTGTCTTCGAGCTAAACCCTGCAATCGAAATCGCAGCAGGAATATCCTGTGTGAGATGGCGGTTCACGCAGAACACCGTCAATTCGCTGCCAGAGCGGCTCATTGCAGCAACAACATCCAAGTACGGAACATCCTTGATTTCCGGCAACCGAGTTACCCCGTTGTGAACGTCGTAAGAAGGGGAATCGTTCTCCACTGCCACCGGAACGTCAGCGTTGGCAGTCGAATATAAACGAAACGCGTAGTAAGCCGGCGTCGCATACACTCTTCCGCGCTTCTTCCAAATACCGGCGAATTCGACAACTCCCGTCATATCCGATATAGGAACAATGTCCGCATTTCGGAGCAGCATGTTGAAGAACCCAGCCGTATCAATGGCTCCGCCCATGTTGTCATAGCGCGGAGCATTGGCCACAGCATTACCATCGCAACAGACGAACAACCACTCAGTGAACGCGATTTTGACTCTCCCGGCGAAACCCGCCTCAGTGATTTGAGATTGCATGGAACGTAGCCGTCGCCCCAACTCGACGGGCAGGGCAAACGCCGCTTCGGCGATGAAATCCGGAGAGTAGGACTGCTGCTCGACACGATCGGTGGTTACTACAAAGTGGGTGGATAAGAAATTGAAGGTATTTGGCGGGTCTTTCAGTTGTTCGGCGTTCCACTTGTGATAGACATCGGGGTCTTGGCCAGTCGCTATCAGTTGGGCCTGAGGATCGACGGACCGGATCTCCTTACTAAATTCCAGTGTTCGGCGCGCCAGTTCCTCTAGTGTGGGATACCCCAAATTCCAATTTCCCCACAACTCATTGCCGAGTTCCCAAAGCAATCCTTCATGCTTACTCCAGTGTTCGTCAACGTAGCGAACCCAATCGGCGGCTTCCTGCGGAGTGCCACTGCCAAGATTTAGAGCAATCTGCGGTTCAGCACCCACGAGGCGGCAAAACTCCAGGAATTCGTCAGTACCAAACTGATTGTACTCGGGAATGCCCCAAGCGATATTCAGCATGTTGACACGTTTGTCCCGCGGCCCGATACCATCGCGCCAATGATAAGCGGAGGTGAAATTACCGCCGAATCTCACCAGTGGCGTCTTCATTGATTTAGCCATCGCCACAATTTCAGGGTCCAGACCGTCCACTGCATCCAGCGGCATCAGGCTGACTTCATCGACAAGTGCGCGTTCGTCGCCCGTTAGAGTGATCACAAAATCCGCGGCGTCCAGCGGCTTCAGTTGCCCGGTGGGAAGATCAAGTGTGAAGGTGTATTTCTGCCAACTGGTAGCAGACGCATTGACGTCGGCAGAACTGAGAACCCGCTCGGGGTGATTGCGCCCCCGGATCGAAACGTGAATGGCTCCGGGTCCACTGAGGTGCTTCACATAAATGCTGCCGGCGTACCGCAACTCGCGGTAAACAGGCAGAAATACCTTCTGTTTTATACCGGTCTCTCGGCCCGGCAATCCCAATATCGCCAACGAACGCCAGGAATTCGCCGCATCACCCCAGCGTGGCTCATATCGATTGCCTTCGCCGGCATCAAGCGGTCCCCAGGGTAGCGGTAAACCCAGTTGCGACGCCTGCACTAAGGCCGGTTCGTCCTGAACGATCCGGCTAATGGCGGATGCGCTCCAAAGGTTTTCTTCCAGGCTGGGGTTCTGAAGTATCTCAGCCCAGAGCCCGTTGTAAGTTGAATTACCAATTCGTTCAAGGAAGGTTCCAAAAATTGTGGAGGGGATCTGGTAGCCTGCAGGCGTTGCCGTGTTGATGGCAACCTTCACAACTCCAACGGGTGACTGGGCGGACGAAGAGCAAACTACCGCAACAGTAAACATGCGCCATTGTTAATTTTGCCGTTTTCATGAGTTCTCTACTGCAAAATTGCATCACTTGGAGTCGCCAAGCTTTCTTAAGTGCCAGGATCAACCGATATAGCGCGGTTACATCTTTCGGATTGGTGCGCAAAGCCAGGCGGCTCTGGGTAATCGCTTCCGTTTCGCCACTCTCAAGATCCAGACGCGCGAGTATGTCCCTGGCCAGCGTGAGATTCGGTTCAAGCATGACCGCCGTCGTTGCAGAGTGGAGAGCGGCGACGAATTCCGCAGTTCCAGGAGCGTCGCCTCTTTTTACCAATATCTCTGCCAGGAGGTAATGCAAAAAAGCGTCATTCGGACGCTGTCGCAATCTTTCGTTGATGATTCGTTCTGCTTCGTCTAGGTTATTCTGCTGCAGCTTTGCCAAGCCCCACACGGCAGACCCGAATTCCACGTGCGGGTCAAGACGTTCCGCGTGATTGAAGTCTGCCTCCGCCTTCTTCATACTTTGACATCTCGCTGAAGAGCAGTCCTCTGGCGAGGTATAACGGGGCAGAATCAGGCAATTGGCGCAAGGCGGAGTTCAGGACCTCAATACCGTGCCGAGCCTCCCCTAAGGAAAGGCAAAGATTCGCGAACTCCACATAAAATCGGGGAATATTAGGGTGTATGTCAATGGCTTGTTGTAAGAGAGCCAAGGCCGGCTTCGGGTTGCCAGCAGCTTGGTAGCTCTCGGCGACGAGTTCAAGCACGTCTGCGCTCACCTCAGATTTTGATAGCAAGGGACTAAGTGTATTTAGAACATCGTTGTAGCCGCCCGCCAAGAACTGGACAATAGCAAGATTGTAAAGCGCCTGCTGATCTTGCTGCTTTAGTTCGCAAAGCCGCCTAAAAACTGGAATGGCTTCTGCCGTTCGCTTCTGATTGATCAGACATGCTCCCAGTTCCTCCAACGAAGCAGAGGGTGGCGCGTCTTGCTGGCTTGCCGCGAATTCCTTTGCTGCGGTTTCGCACTCCCCTTGCCTAAAGGCGATAGTCGCGAGCATAGAGTGACTTGCTCTATCAGCCGGCCGCTTTGCCACAATTTTTCTTAACAAGGCAGAAGCGCCGGAATCTCCTGAGTCATATAGAATTTGCGCCGCGCCTTCGAGAGCGGGTAAGTATTCGGGCGATAATTGGAGAGCCTTTTTTAGGGAGTACAAAGCTTCTCTTTGCTCTCCCAATCGAACAAGTGTCAGTCCGTTCAGGGTCCAAAGCCGAGCATCCTCTGGATACTTTTTCAACGCATCATCAAGCAGTGACCGAGCGTCCACGTACTTTCCGGCGCTAAGTTCGGACGCTATAAGATGACCTAAATCGTTGGCACTCTGATGACATTGCGTAAGAACCGGCGTAACAAAAAGCAGCGTAACGCTCATCTTCCAAGCCTTGGTCACATTCTGATTTTATACAGCTTTTTCTCGGATTTGATCGAGCTTTCCTGGAAACTAGCGTGCAAAGCCGGATCTACTTGCTATTCCGCCGTTTGGCGACACTAGCGCCGGCGCCAGATTTCAGGTCGCGAGTATATATCGGCTCGAAGCCGCGACTGTGGATTTGACCACATTTCGTCATTTGCGCTTTGCCACCTGATCCTGTCCGCCTTGGTGGAGCGTAACCTGGGCTGCCTTGCCCGAGGTGTCGAAAGCGAATTCAAGCTGGGCGTCGACGACCTTAAGGAACAGAAGCGTGGGGCTCTCGGCGAAAAGAGGGAATTTGGGTTGTCCGGTGAGCTGGGTCCAGAGTTGGCCGTCTTCCTCCATTACAGCAAGGTCGATAGTGGGAGCAAGTGAATATGTGCCGACGACCGCGTTGATTTGTTCCTTTGTTAGCGTGACCTCTTTACGTTCGGGCGCCGGCTTGTAATCGCCGGTCCGCTTTGCTAATTGGTCGCGTCCGCCTTGATGGAGAGTTACCTGGATGGCTTTGCCCGAGGAGTCGAGGACGAATTCGAGTTGGGCGTCGACAACTTTGAGAAACAGCAGGGTCGGGGTTTCGGCGAAAATCGGGAGTTTGCCTTGACCGGTTAACTGTGTCATGAGTTTACCCATCTCGACGAATACCGACAAGTCAATACCTGGTGCGAGCGAGTAGGTTCCGAGGAGGGCGTTGGTTTGTTCCGGGGTTAGCGTGATTTCTCTTCGCTCAGAGGTGAGTTCCGCGGTGCCCCCTAGCTCGACAGTTGCTGCTTTGTTAGCAATCTCGCCGGGAGCGGCGCCGTTTAAATTTGCTAGTACGATGACGGAGATGTTGTCGTCTGGGTAATACGCTACTTCCGTGTTGAAACCTTCTATGCCACCGCCGTGGTCGATTTTCTTGTGGCCTTGCGCCTCACTCACAAAGAGGCCCATGGCGTAGTTGTCCTTGTAGGGTGTGGTCATTTTCTTGATTGATTCCGGTTTCAAGAGCTTTCCGCCGTACAGTGCCTGCTCCCACTTGAGCAAATCGCGTGTGGTCGAATAGAGCGCGCCGGCGGAGTATGGAATTGTCATATCGATAAACCCGGTGTTCTCGATTTCTCCGGTGGCCTGCGCCTTGGTGTAACCTGAGGCGCGATGGGGAATGACTGCCGCATTGACGTCATAGCCGGAGTCGGTCATCCCCAATGGAGTGAAGATATTTTCTTTCACAAAGTTTGGATACTTGTCGCCGCTGATCTTGTCGAGCAAGTAGCCGAGTAACAGGTAGCCTGAGTTGCTGTACTTGAACTTAGAGCCGGGCTCAAACTCGAGCGGCTTGTCTTTGAATCGATCCACCAGCTCTTTGGGTGTGGTGGCTGTCTTCTCCCACGTCGGATATTCAGGAAACCCAGTGAAACTTGGAATGCCGGAAGTATGGGTGAGCAAGTGGGAAATGGTGATTTTGTCCCAGGTGGCCGGGGCGTCGGGCAGGTATTTTTTGACTAAGTCATCGGTCTTTAATTTACCGCGTTCTTCGAGGAGGAGTATGCTGGCAGCGGTGAATTGCTTGGTGACAGAGCCGAGGCGGAACTTGGTATCGGGGGTGTTGGGGATCTGCCATTCGAGGTTTGCGTAGCCGTAGCCCTTATCGAGAAGAACCTTGTCGCCCTTGGCTATCAGGACGGTGCCCATGAAAGTGTGGCCGGCAACGTAAGACTGAATGATTTGCTCGATCCGGGTATTGGGAGATTGAGCGCAGAGAATGGCTGTAAAGAGAAAAAAGAGGGTCGGCTTACGCATGGCTGTTTGTTACCTTACATTGAACTGAAATGTACTGGATGTCCAGTGCTGCGGGACAAGTATATCCAAGCTGAAATCCCGGAAGGGCTATTCGCCTTCTCTTGATTGCGACAGAACCCAGACACGCTGCAAACATTACGGGTGCATTCCGGATTCGCAGTCCTGGAGGTGCACTTATGAAATCCGAGAACGGGGAAAATTAAAGCGCGAACACGGCCACCCAAGTCCTCACCAGTCGGCTTGCCCCGGCGATCAGAGATTAGCAACGCAATGGCCCAGGATCACGGGTGGTTCACCATCCAAGCCTTAAAGAACACGCCGTAGCCGTCGGTAGGCGTGCCGTTTACATCCTTGATGAGAACGAAATCCGATGAGTTCCATACGTCCCAGGTCCAGCCGAGTAATGACACGCCGTTTGCGTCGGCGAAGGTAGTTACCGTCTGAACTAAGGGCGCGCCCACGGTTCCGGCAGTATCCTGGTCGCCGGTCTCCGTCGCTACCACCGGGATGCCCGCCGCTAGAATGCTCTGCACCTCGGTGAAGATCTCCGGCGCGTAACTCGGCTGAGCCCAGGCGGGCGTTCCCCAAGTGGAGCCACCCGGGTAAGGATGCCAGGTAGCCGCCATCTGGCCAAGTGGATCAGTGGGTTTGTGGGACAACCATCCGCTCAAGTCAGCGGTATAAGAAAGGCTGCCGATCAATACAACGTTCGTTGCGCCAGTGGCGCGCACGGCATTGATCATGGCTTGGTAACTGGCGATGTTCCAGGGCGTCATCACATTCTTCCAAGTACCATTGTTGCTGGTGGCTGGATACCCGCTGAAGGAACCGCCGGTTCCAAACATGAGGTATTGCCACGGATCGCCGGTGAAATCGAAATCGAGGAAGGGCTCGTTGAACAGTTCGAACAGCACCGCTGGATTGCCTTTATATGCATCGGCGATGGAGGTCCAGAAAGCGAGCGAGTGATCGGTATCGGCCATCTGAGATTGCAACATCGGACATGCATTGCCGGGCGCCGCCCAATGCAAATCGAGAATGACATAGATGCCGGCGGCATTCGCCTCTTGGACGAGGTTCGCTAGAGTCTGCTTGTAGTTCCCGCCCGGATCGGAGTTATGAACCACGCCGTCGGTATCGGTACAGGTCAAGCCCAACCAGGAATCCTCATTCAGGGGAATGCGTACGATGCTGGCTTTCCAGCTTGAGATGGCGGACCAATTTGGTTTATTAGGTTGACCGAAGTTGCCGCCAGTCGGGTCTGAGGGATCATAGCCGTCGACAGCCGTAAATTCCATTCCGCTCAGATTCACGCCGCGGAGCTGAACAGTTTTGGCGGAGCCATTGACCAGTTTATTGCCACTCACTTGAATGGAGAAGGCACTTGGATTCGTGACTGTGACACCGGCACTAGCGCTTGCTGATCCGCCGGCACCGGTGCAAGTCAGCAGGTAAGCAGTGGTACTGGCGACCGGGACGCTCTTCGTTCCAGTAGTTGGCAACGAGCCGCTCCAGCCACCGCTGCCGAGGCATGATGCGGCGTTGGTGCTCGACCAAGTCAGCGTGGTGTTACCCGCGGAGGTAAACAAAGTGGGACTCGCTGTAAGGGTAACGAGCGGCGGATAGAACGGCGGTATGGACTGCACGAAGCCGACATTATCCACATACCAGGAGTTGCTAGCCAGTCCGGTTTGATCTTGAATGGCAAACGATTCTATGGAGGAAGCGGAAACACCCAGATCGGTCAGTGGAATGGAGTAAGTGCCCCAAACCCCGGCAACTGGAGCGGGACCATAGTTCAGCACGTTGACTACGTTGCTTGTTGAAGTGGCGCCGGTTTTTGTGAAATAGCAAGACCACGTTTGGCCAGCGATGGTGGGCTTGAGAGAGAAGGTCACGTACTTATAGGGTGTGAGATCGAGAGCCTGATTCGGAGCAGCCGGTTGCCAGCCGCCCCAAGTGGAAGTGCTGACTTGAAGATCGTAAGGTCCGCTCAGCGGTGCGCCCGCTGTGGAGGAGTAATTGGTGGTGGCGGCGTAAGACCAGTCCGAAGGCCAATTGAATTGGCCGTTATAGTAGACCCAGTCGGCTGCCAGCGCGCTGGTCACACTGACTGTTGCCGAGGCTTGCGAGGAGCCACCTGGACCAGTGCAGCTTAACGTGTAAGAAGTGGTTGTGACGGGCGACACGCTGGTGCTGCCGTTCGTTGTTTGTGTTCCGGTCCAGCCGCCGCTGGCCACACAGGACGTCGCATTTGTGCTTGACCAGGTTAGGGTTGAACCGCCACCTGCAGTGATCGAAGCTGGGTTGGCGGTCAACGTAACCTTGGGCGTCGCGTTGGTGGATGGGGTATCGAAGAAGATCCCATTGACGATGGAGTTGTAACCGCTTTGATAAATGACTTGCACCTGGACATGACCTTTTATGGTCCAACTTTCATAAATGCCGCCGGTGAAAGATGAAAAGTTTTGCGAGGAGAGTACAGCGTGCGTGGCTGCATCGACAATGGAAATAGTTTCGGCGCGGTTTCCGGCATCCCAGTCGCACAGATACAGAGAGACCTTGTGGCTGTTGCCGTCGGTGAGGTTCAGGTCGATGATGAAACCGTTTGAGTAGTAAGTGGACGCGATGCGGGTTGACGAACCGCTTGCCACTTGCAGCCCGCGCGTGTCGCTGGTTGGCGAGGCCCAAGTCCAAAGCAGGTCTCCAGTCAAGCTGACGGTTGCATATGCGGGCGGTTTGGACAGATCGTTGGGAATCATTTGACCATCCGCGCCGTATTTGCCGGTCCAGAGGCCAAGTGTGGTGGTGTCGGCGCCAGTGTAAGTCGCGGTGGCGCTCGGGGCAGCGGCACCACCGGTGTCGAAGAAAACTCCCGCGACGACCGCATTATTTCCTCCCGTGAAAACGACCTTGATCTGCACGTGGCCTTTGATGTTCCAAGTTTCGTAAATGCCGCCGCTAAATGAAGAAAAACTCTCAGTCGAGAGCAGCGCCTGACTGGCAGCATCGACAATGTTTATTGTTTCGGCGCGCTTGGCACTCTCCCAATCCAACAAATAAAGCGAGACTTTGTGTGTGTTGGCATCGGTTAGGTTCACGTCGATGGTGAAACTTGTGGCGCTGTAGTAAGTGGACGCGATACGCGATGTCGATCCACTAGCGACTTGCAGCGCGCGTGTATCAGTGGTTGGTTGGGCCCAGGTCCAGGCAAGATCTCCGCTTAACGAAACGCCGGCATAGGAGGGCGGGCTGGCCAGATCGTTCGCAATGAGTTGACCATCGGCGCCGTATTTGCCGGTCCAGTTGCCCAGGGTTGTGGTATCGGCACCGACATAAGTTGCCGACGCCGGCGTACCTGTAGAACCGGGCGTATCGAAGAAGATACCGTTGACAAGCGCGTTCACTCCACCTTTGTCGGTGATTTGGATCTGCACGTGGCCTTTGATATTCCAGGTTTCGTAAACGCCGGAGTTGAAAGCTGAAAATGATTGCGCATTAAGAACGGCCTGGCTGGCCGCGTCGACAATAGAAATGGTTTCGGCGCGCGTCACGCTATCCCAGTCGCACAAATAAAGCGCGATCTTGTGCGTGTTGCCATCTGTCAGGTTCACGTCAATAGTGAAGCTGTTGGCATAGTAAGTGGAGGCAATGCGGGAAGGCGATCCGCTGTACGTTTGCAGGGCGCGTGTATCGTTAGTAGCAGTGGCCCAAGTCCAAATGGAATCGCCGCTAAGGGCGACAGTAGCGTAAGCCGGAGCATTGCTCAAATCGCTGGGAATCAGTTGACCGTCGGCGCCGTATTTGCCGGTCCAATTACCAATGGTGGCGGTGTCGGCTCCGGTGTAGCTGGCGGAGCTTTGCGCGAATACGATTTGCGCCAGCCCGAGATAAAGAAAAAGGGCGGCGGGAATAACAAAGCCAGTGCCTGGCATGGAACGGCCGAATATCGTCATCTAGGATTAGTTCTCCGGTATTTTTTCTAACCACGTGCAGCCTTTTAGAGTAACAATCCTCTACTACCGTTTCAGTGTTTTCAGGATCGCGTGGAGATCGGCTAAGACAAATGGATCCCTTGGCGCACTAGGTTTTCACATGATTGAAAAAAGCACGCTGAAGCTTCGCGCGCACTCTATTGTCGCCTGGGTCGCGCTCTTCGCCGGATCGGGCGCCGCCTTCAGCCAGATGGTGAGCCCAAACCAGCCAGTTTGCGGTTTTGAACATGCCGGTCAATGTCTAAAAGATGTTGTGAAAGACCAGGCCGGTGTTTGGGGCAGTCCCTTTCACGTTAAGGCTAAAGATGCGAGTTGGCTCATACCCTTGGCGGGGGCGACGGCGTTGGCTCTGCATTACGATATGCAAGCGCAGAAGGATTTGGGAATCGATCAGAGCCGAATCGATAAAAGTAATAAAATTGCCGCCTTCGGTTCACCTTACGCGACTATCGGCGCGGGTGCCGGGGTTTACTTGGTTGGATTGGGAACGCACAATGAGCATGTTGCCGAGACCGGCCGTTTGGGCATGGAAGCGGTGGTTGACGCATCGATTGTAGCCGGGGCGCTCAAGTTTGCGACCAACCGGCAGCGCTTGAACAGCGTCGATGAAGGTCAATTTTGGCCGCAAGGCACGAGCCGCTTCGATACCAACAGTTCGTTTCCCTCGGGCCATGCAGCGGCCAGTTGGGAAACGAACTGTTGGTATCGAAGCGGCTCGTGCCTTGCGGCCAAAATTGACCTTCATCGACGCTGTTCAAGCGCTGCCGGTTGGTCGCAAACTTGAGCGCCCCGGCTACAATCGATGCGTCAACCACCGCTTCCATGCCCAAACGGCCGGTCTCGGCAACATCTCATTGTGCGTTCCCAATCCAACCAAGTAAACCGGGCCCCGCGCCGATAGTCGCGTAAGGTGAACCGAAGGCGGCAATTTTATTACTTTTATCGATTCGGCTCTGATCGATTCCCAAATCCTTCTGCGCTTGCATATCGTAATGCAGAGCCAACGCCGTCGGCCCCGCCAAGGGTATGAGCCAACTCGCATCTTTAGCCTTAACGTGAAAGGGACTGCCCCAAACACCGGCCTGGTCTTTCACAACATCTTTTAGACATTGACCGGCATGTTCAAAACCGCAAACTGGCTGGTTTGGGCTCACCATCTGGCTGAAGGCGGCGCCCGATCCGGCGAAGAGCGCGACCCAGGCGACAATAGAGTGCGCGCGAAGCTTCAGCGTGCTTTTTTCAATCATGTGAAAACCTAGTGCGCCAAGGGATCCATTTGTCTTAGCCGATCTCCACGCGATCCTGAAAACACTGAAACGGTAGTAGAGGATTGTTACTCTAAAAGGCTGCACGTGGTTAGAAAAAATACCGGAGAACTAATCCTAGATGACGATATTCGGCCGTTCCATGCCAGGCACCGGCTTTGTTATTCCCGCCGCCCTTTTTCTTTATCTCGGGCTGGCGCAAATAGTATTCGCGCAAAGCTCCGCCAGCTACACCGGAGCCGACACCGCCACCATTGGTAATTGGACCGGCAAATACGGCGCCGACGGTCAACTGATTCCCAGCGATTTGAGCAATGCTCCGGCTTACGCTACTGTCGCCCTTAGCGGCGATTCCATTTGGACGTGGGCCACTGCTACTAACGATACACGCGCCCTGCAAACGTACAGCGGATCGCCTTCCCGCATTGCCTCCACTTACTATGCCAACAGCTTCACTATTGACGTGAACCTGACAGATGGCAACACGCACAAGATCGCGCTTTATTTGTGCGACTGGGATAGCGTGACGCGCGCCGAAACCATTTCTGTTGTCGACGCGGCCAGCCAGGCCGTTCTTAATACGCAATCATTTTCAGCTTTCAACTCCGGCGTTTACGAAACCTGGAATATCAAGGACGTGCAGATCCAAATCACCGACAAAGGTGGAGTGAACGCGCTTGTCAACGGTATCTTCTTCGATACGCCCGGTTCTACAGGTACGCCGGCGTCGGCAACTTATGTCGGTGCCGATACCACAACCCTGGGCAACTGGACCGGCAAATACGGCGCCGATGGTCAACTCATTGCGAACGATCTGGCCAGTCCGCCCTCCTATGCCGGCGTTTCGTTAAGCGGAGATCTCGCCTGGACCTGGGCCCAACCAACCACTGATACACGCGCGCTGCAAGTCGCTAGTGGATCGACATCGCGTATCGCGTCCACTTACTACAGCTCCACAAGTTTCACCATTGACGTGAACCTAACCGATGCCAACACACACAAAGTCTCGCTTTATTTGTTGGATTGGGAGAGTGCCAAGCGCGCCGAAACAATAAACATTGTCGATGCTGCCAGTCAGGCGCTGCTCTCGACTGAGAGTTTTTCTTCATTTAGCGGCGGCATTTACGAAACTTGGAACATCAAAGGCCACGTGCAGATCAAGGTCGTTTTCACGGGCGGAAATAATGCGGTCGTCGCGGGAGTTTTCTTCGACACCGGTGGTGCCGCTGCCCCGAGCGCCACCGCGACTTACACTGGCGCCGACACCACCACACTTGGCCTCTGGACCGGCAAATACGGCGCGGACGGGCAAATGATTCCCAACGATCTGTCCAAACCGCCCGCATATGCAACCGTCAGCTTGACTGGAGACCTGCTTTGGACTTGGGCCTCGCCAACCAGCGACACGCGCGGGCTGCAAGTGGCAAGCGGTTCGTCAACCCGCATCGCGTCCACTTACTACTCAAACGGTTTCATCATCGACCTGAACCTCACCGACGGCAACAGCCACAAGGTCTCTCTGTATCTGTGCGACTGGGATGCCGGAAACCGCGCCGAAACTATTTCCATTGTCGATGCGCCACGCACGCTGTACTCTCCTCGCAAAACTTTTCATCTTTCACCGGCGGCATTTATGAAAGTTGGACCATAAAAGGTCATGTCCAGGTGCAAGTCATTTATCAAAGCGGTTACAACTCCATCGTCAATGGGATCTTCTTCGATACCCCATCCACCAACGCGACGCCCAAGGTTACGTTGACCGCCAACCCAGCTTCGATCACCGCAGGTGGCGGTTCAACCCTAACCTGGTCAAGCACAAATGCGACGTCCTGTGTGGCCAGCGGCGGCTGGACCGGAACACAAACAACGAACGGCAGCACCAGCGTGTCGCCCGCCACAACCACTTCTTACACGTTAAGCTGCACTGGTCCAGGTGGCTCCTCGCAAGCCTCGGCCACAGTCAGTGTGACCAGCGCGCTGGCAGCCGACTGGGTCTACTATAACGGCCAATTCACTTGGCCTGCGGACTGGTCTTACGCCGCCGCCACCAATTACTCCTCCACAGCGGGCGCACCGCTGAGCGGACTTTACGATCTCAAGTCAGCACTTCCACTTGGGGCGGCTGGCAACCGGCTGCTCCGAATCAGGCTCTCGATCTCACACCCTATAAGTACGTGACCTTCTCTCTCAAGCCCACCGTCGCTGGCCAAACGTGGTCTTGCTATTTCACAAAAACCGGCGCCACTTCAACAAGCAACGTAGTCAACGTGCTGAACTATGGTCCCGCTCCAGTTGCCGGGGTCTGGGGCACTTACTCCATTCCACTGACCGATCTGGGTGTTTCCGCTTCCTCCATAGAATCGTTTGCCATTCAAGATCAAACCGGACTGGCTAGCAACTCCTGGTATGTGGATAATGTCGGCTTCGTGCAGTCCATACCGCCGTTCTATCCGCCGCTCGTTACCCTTACAGCGAGTCCCACTTTGTTTACCTCCGCGGGTAACACCACGCTGACTTGGTCGAGCACCAACGCCGCATCATGCCTCGGCAGCGGTGGCTGGAGCGGCTCGTTGCCAACTACTGGATCGAAGAGCGTCCCGGTCGCCAGTACCACTGCTTACCTGCTGACTTGCACCGGTGCCGGCGGATCAGCAAGCGCTAGTGCCGGTGTCACAGTCACGAATCCAAGTGCCTTCTCCATTCAAGTGAGTGGCAATAAACTCGTCAATGGCTCCGCCAAAACTGTTCAGCTCCGCGGCGTGAATCTGAGCGGAATGGAATTTACGGCTGTCGACGGCTATGATCCCTCAGACCCGACTGGCGGCAACTTCGGTCAACCTAATAAACCAAATTGGTCCGCCATCTCAAGCTGGAAAGCCAACATCGTACGCATTCCCCTGAATGAGGATTCCTGGTTGGGCTTGACCTGTACCGATACCGACGGCGTGGTTCATAACTCCGATCCGGGCGGAAACTACAAGCAGACTCTAGCGAACCTCGTCCAAGAGGCGAATGCCGCCGGCATCTATGTCATTCTCGATTTGCATTGGGCGGCGCCCGGCAATGCATGTCCGATGTTGCAATCTCAGATGGCCGATACCGATCACTCGCTCGCTTTCTGGACCTCCATCGCCAATGCATATAAAGGCAATCCAGCGGTGCTGTTCGAACTGTTCAACGAGCCCTTCCTCGATTTCGATTTCACCGGCGATCCGTGGCAATACCTCATGTTTGGAACCGGCGGTTCCTTCAGCGGGTATCCAGCCACCAGCAACAATGGTACTTGGAAGAATGTGATGACGCCCTGGAACATCGCCAGTTACCAAGCCATGATCAATGCCGTGCGCGCCACTGGCGCAACGAACGTTGTATTGATCGGCAGCCTTTCTTATACCGCTGACTTGAGCGGATGGTTGTCCCACAAACCCACTGATCCACTTGGCCAGATGGCGGCTACCTGGCATCCTTACCCGGGTGGCTCCACTTGGGGAACGCCCGCCTGGGCTCAGCCGAGTTACGCGCCGGAGATCTTCACCGAGGTGCAGAGCATTCTAGCGGCGGGCATCCCGGTGGTAGCGACCGAGACCGGCGATCAGGATACTGCCGGAACCGTTGGCGCGCCCTTAGTTCAGACCGTAACTACCTTCGCCGACGCAAACGGCGTGTCATTACTCGGCTGGACCTGGGACGTATGGAACTCATCGGATTTCGTTCTCATCAAGGATGTAAACGGCACGCCTACCGACGGCTACGGCGTGTTCTTTAAGGCTTGGATGGTGAACCACCCGTGATCCTGGGCCATTGCGTTGCTAATCTCTGATCGCCGGGGCAAGCCGACTGGTGAGGACTTGGGTGGCCGTGCTCGCGCTTCAATTTTCCCCGTTCTCGGATTTCATAAGTGCACTTCCAAGACTGCGAATCCGGAATGCACCCGTAATGTTTGCAGCGTGTCTGGGTTCTGTCGCAATCAAGAGAAGGCGAATAGCCCTTCCGGGATTTCAGCTTGGATATACTTGTCCCGCAGCACTGGACATCCAGTACATTTCAGTTCAATGTAAGGTAACAACAGCCATGCGTAAGCCGACCCTCTTTTTTCTCTTTACAGCCATTCTCTGCGCTCAATCTCCCAATACCCGGATCGAGCAAATCATTCAGTCTTACGTTGCCGGCCACACTTTCATGGGCACCGTCCTGATAGCCAAGGGCGACAAGGTTCTTCTCGATAAGGGCTACGGCTACGCAAACCTCGAATGGCAGATCCCCAACACCCCCGATACCAAGTTCCGCCTCGGCTCTGTCACCAAGCAATTCACCGCTGCCAGCATACTCCTCCTCGAAGAACGCGGTAAATTAAAGACCGATGACTTAGTCAAAAAATACCTGCCCGACGCCCCGGTCACCTGGGACAAAATCACCATTTTCCACTTGCTCACCCATACTTCCGGCATTCCAAGTTTCACTGGGTTTCCTGAATATCCGACGTGGGAGAAGACAGCCACCACACCCAAAGAGCTGGTGGACCGATTCAAAGACAAGCCGCTCGAGTTTGAGCCCGGCTCTAAGTTCAAGTACAGCAACTCAGGCTACCTGTTACTCGGCTACTTGCTCGACAAGATCAGCGGCGACAAGTATCCAAACTTTGTGAAAGAAAATATCTTCACTCCGTTGGGGATGACCGACTCCGGCTATGACGTCAATGCGGCAGTCATTCCCCATCGCGCCTCAGGTTACACCAAGGCGCAGGCCACCGGAGAAATCGAGAACACCGGGTTTATCGATATGACAATTCCATACTCCGCTGGCGCGCTCTATTCGACCACACGCGATTTGCTCAAGTGGGAGCAGGCGCTGTACGGCGGAAAGCTCTTGAAACCGGAATCAATCAAGAAAATGACCACACCCTACAAGGACAACTACGCCATGGGCCTCTTTGTGAGTGAGGCGCAAGGCCACAAGAAAATCGACCACGGCGGTGGCATAGAAGGTTTCAACACGGAAGTAGCGTATTACCCAGACGACAACATCTCCGTCATCGTACTAGCAAATTTAAACGGCGCCGCTCCCGGCGAGATTGCTAACAAAGCAGCAACTGTCGAGCTAGGGGGCACCGCGGAACTCACCTCTGAGCGAAGAGAAATCACGCTAACCCCGGAACAAACCAACGCCCTCCTCGGAACCTACTCGCTCGCACCAGGTATTGACTTGTCGGTATTCGTCGAGAAGGGTAAACTCATGACACAGTTAACCGGTCAAGGCAAACTCCCGATTTTCGCCGAAACCCCGACCCTGCTGTTCCTCAAAGTTGTCGACGCCCAGCTCGAATTCGTCCTGGACTCCTCGGGCAAAGCCATCCAGGTAACTCTCCATCAAGGCGGACACGACCAATTAGCAAAGCGGACCGGCGATTACAAGCCGGCGCCCGAACGTAAAGAAGTCACGCTAACAAAGGAACAAATCAACGCGGTCGTCGGCACATATTCACTTGCTCCCACTATCGACCTTGCTGTAATGGAGGAAGACGGCCAACTCTGGACCCAGCTCACCGGACAACCCAAATTCCCTCTTTTCGCCGAGAGCCCCACGCTTCTGTTCCTTAAGGTCGTCGATGCCCAGCTTGAATTCGCTTTCGACACCTCGGGCAGGGCAGCCCAGGTTACGCTCCACCAAGGCGGACAGGATCAGGTGGCAAAGCGGAAATGACGAAATGTGGTCAAATCCACAGTCGCGGCTTCGAGCCGATATATACTCGCGACCTGAAATCTGGCGCCGGCGCTAGTGTCGCCAAACGGCGGAATAGCAAGTAGATCCGGCTTTGCACGCTAGTTTCCAGGAAAGCTCGATCAAATCCGAGAAAAAGCTGTATAAAATCAGAATGTGACCAAGGCTTGGAAGATCAGCGTTACGCTGCTTTTTGTTACGCCGGTTCTTACGCAATGTCATCAGAGTGCCAACGATTTAGGTCATCTTATAGCGTCCGAACTTAGCGCCGGAAAGTACGTGGACGCTCGGTCATTGCTTGATGATGCGTTGAAAAAGTATCCAGAGGATGCTCGGCTTTGGACCCTGAACGGACTGACGCTTGTTCGATTGGGAGAGCAAAGAGAAGCGTTGTACTCCCTAAAAAAGGCTCTCCAATTATCGCCCGAATACTTACCCGCTCTCGAAGGCGCGGCGCAAATTCTATATGACTCAGGAGATTCCGGCGCTTCTGCCTTGTTAAGAAAAATTGTGGCAAAGCGGCCGGCTGATAGAGCAAGCCACTCCATGCTGGCGGCTATCGCCTTTAGGCAAGGGGAGTGCGAAACCGCAGGAAAGGAATTCGCGGCAAGCCAGCAAGACGCGCCACCCTCTGCTTCGTTGGAGGAACTGGGAGCATGTCTGATCAATCAGAAGCGAACGGCAGAAGCCATTCCAGTTTTTAGGCGGCTTTGCGAACTAAAGCAGCAAGATCAGCAGGCGCTTTACAATCTTGCTATTGTCCAGTTCTTGGCGGGCGGCTACAACGATGTTCTAAATACACTTAGTCCCTTGCTGTCAAAATCTGAGGTGAGCGCAGACGTGCTTGAACTCGTCGCCGAGAGCTACCAAGCTGCTGGCAACCCGAAGCCGGCCTTGGCTCTCTTACAACAAGCCATTGACATACACCCTAATATTCCCCGATTTTATGTGGAGTTCGCGAATCTTTGCCTTTCCTTAGGGGAGGCTCTGCACGGTATTGAGGTCCTGAACTCCGCCTTGCGCCAATTGCCTGATTCTGCCCCGTTATACCTCGCCAGAGGACTGCTCTTCAGCGAGATGTCAAAGTATGAAGAAGGCGAGGCAGACTTCAATCACGCGGAACGTCTTGACCCGCACGTGGAATTCGGGTCTGCCGTGTGGGGCTTGGCAAAGCTGCAGCAGAATAACCTAGACGAAGCAGAACGAATCATCAACGAAAGATTGCGACAGCGTCCGAATGACGCTTTTTTACATTACCTCCTGGCAGAGATATTGATAAAAAGAGGCGCCGCTCCTGGAACTGCGGAATTCGTCGCCGCTCTCCACTCTGCAACGACGGCGGTCATGCTTGAACCGAATCTCACGCTGGCCAGGGACATACTCGCGCGTCTGGATCTTGAGAGTGGCGCAACGGAAGAAGCGATTACCCAGAGCCGCCTGGCTTTGCGCACCAATCCGAACGATGTAACCGCGCTATATCGGTTGATCCTGGCACTTAAGAAAGCTTGGCGACTCCAAGTGATGCAATTTTGCAGTAGAGAACTCATGAAAACGGCAAAATTAACAATGGCGGCAGTGTTTACTGTTGCGGTAGTTTGCTCTTCGTCCGCCCAGTCACCCGTTGGAGTTGTGAAGGTTGCCATCAACACGGCAACGCCTGCAGGCTACCAGATCCCCTCCACAATTTTTGGAACCTTTCTTGAACCAATTGGTAATTCAACTTACAACGGGCTCTGGGCTGAGATACTTCAGAACCCCAGCCTGGAAGAAAACCTTTGGAGCGCATCCGCCATTAGCCGGATGGTTCAGGACGAACCGGCCTTAGTGCAGGCGTCGCAACTGGGTTTACCGCTACCCTGGGAACCGCTCGATGCCGGCGAGGGCAATCGATATGAGCCACGCTG
Organism: Bryobacterales bacterium; assembly: GCA_963749105.1. Taxonomy (GTDB): domain Bacteria; phylum Acidobacteriota; class Terriglobia; order Bryobacterales; family Bryobacteraceae; genus Bog-105. Next base: position 525,445 of record CAVVLT010000028.1, read on the forward strand.
GGGTGATGCGGCGAATTCCTGGCGTTCGTTGGCGATATTGGGATTGCCGGGCCGAGAGACCGGTATAAAACAGAAGGTATTTCTGCCTGTTTACCGCGAGTTGCGCTACGCCGGCAGCATTTATGTGAAGCACCTCAGTGGACCCGGAGCCATTCACGTTTCGATCCGGGGGCGCAGTCACCCCGAGCGGGTTCTCAGCTCCGCCGACGTCAATGCGTCTGCTACCGAGTGGCGGAAATACACCTTCACACTCGATCTTCCCACCGGGCAACTGAAGCCGCTGGACGCCGCGGATTTTGTGATCACTCTAACGGGCGACGAACGCGCACTTGTCGATGAAGTCAGCCTGATGCCGCTGGATGCAGTGGACGGTCTGGACCCTGAAATCGTGGCGATGGCTAAATCAATGAAGACGCCACTGGTCAGATTGGCGGTAATTTCACCTCCGCTTATCATTGGCGCGATGGTATCGGGCCGCGGGACAAACGTGTCAACATGCTGAATATCGCTTGGGGCATTCCCGAGTACAATCAGTTTGGTACTGACGAATTCCTGGAGTTTTGCCGCCTCGTGGGTGCTGAACCGCAGATTGCTCTAAATCTTGGCAGTGGCACTCCGCAGGAAGCCGCCGATTGGGTTCGCTACGTTGACGAACACTGGAGTAAGCATAAAGGATTGCTTTGGGAACTCGGCAATGAGCTGTGGGGAAATTGGAATTGGGGATATCCCACACTAGAGGAACTGGCGCGCCGAACATTGGAATTTAGTAAGGAGTCCGGTCCGTCCATCCTCAGCCCAACCGATAGCGACTGGCAAAGACCCCGATGTCTATCACAAGTGGAACGCCAAACAACTGAAAGACCCGCCAAATACCTTCAATTTCTTATCCACCCACTTTGTAGTAACCACCGATCGTGTCGAGCAGCAGTCCTACTCTCCGGATTTCATCGCAGAAGCGGCGTTTGCCCTGCCCATCGAGTTGGGGCGACGGCTACGTTCCATGCAATCTCAAATCAATGAGGCGGGTTTCGCCGGGAGAGTCAAAATCGCGTTCACTGAGTGGTTGTTCGTCTGTTGCGATGGTAATGCTGTGGCCAATGCTCCGCGCTATGACAACATGGGCGGAGCCATTGATACGGCTGGGTTCTTCAACATGCTGCTCCGAAATGCGGACATTGTTCCTATATCGGATATGACGGGAGTTGTCGAATTCGCCGGTATTTGGAAGAAGCGGAAGAGTGTATGCGACGCCCGCTTACTACGCGTTTTGTTTATATTCGACTGCCAACGCTGACGTTCCGGTGGCAGTAGAGAACGATTCCCCTTCTTACGACGTTCACAACGGCGTAACTCGGTTGCCGGAAATCAAGGATGTTCCGTACTTGGATGTTGTCGCTGCAATGAGCCGCTCTGGCAGCGAATTGACGGTGTTCTGCGTGAACCGCCATCTCACACAGGATATTCCTGCTGCGATTTCGATTGCAGGGTTTAGCTCGAAGACAACGGCGAATGTAGAATCGCTTTATGCTTCAAGCATTTATGAAAAAAACGACGAAGTGCGGCCGCAGTTGGTAACACCGGTTGAATCAACCGTGGGAGTAAAAAATTCTGAGGTTCAATTCACGTTCCGACATGAAAGCATAACGCGTCTTACTTTCACCGAGGAAGTGCCCCGCCGGTAAGCTTCTTCTGTTGAGCAAATGGTTGTTTCTACTGCGGCACGGCGAGAGTGGCGGCCGCTCGTGGCAAAGGCCAAATCGCTCCACAAGAGTTCACACGGTTTTGGAAGGCATTCGCGCAATTAAATCAGTCCTTTTGGAGCATCACTTCAGTCGATTTGATGATGACCTTCACCTTGTCACCCTTTTTAAGGCTGAGTTGCTCGACGCTCTTCCGCGTGATTACACTTTCTAATTGGTTCTTTCCAACGCGAACTGTAACATGGGCCATGATGTCTCCCAAAATTATTTCAGAGACTTTTCCTTCGATCTGGTTGCGTGCGGATATAGGCATTCACCAAGCATGGCACGGATGCGCGGCCCTGATCACCAGAAAATTCAGTAATGGCTTGATTGCTAATTGGAAGAGTTGTACTTGCGCAGCCATCCCGCCAACTCTTCAAACACATTCAGCCGCTGTTCCCACAGCACTGGAAAATGTGGCGAGCCGGGATACGTCACAAGCCGTACAGTCTTCCCGCGTGCCGCCAAGATCTGAAAGAACTCAATCCCTTGAAACGTCGGACCCGCTGGTCCGCCTCGCCATGCAAGATCAATAATGGTGTGGTTACATTCTTCGCGTATGCGACGGCGGAAAACTTCCTGGACGCCTCAGGATCTTCATCGGTCCAACGCGCATCGTAGTCAAACTGGTCAACGTCACTGGTCCATAAGAACGGCTCCCAATCGGTGATTCCCGCTCCCTCAATGGCGGCCTTATACCGATTCGTTTGGGTAACCGTCCACGAAGTCATATGAACCCACCGGCACCTCGATCCAAAAATGGCAAGCCTACTCGGATCTGCCCACCCTTG
>CAVVLT010000029.1:0-50121 GCA_963749105.1 Bryobacterales bacterium
CTTTGAGCGGGTGCAGCCTTAGACCGGGCACGTCCATATCGGACACAGTCAAAACAGCGTCCAGCCTCGCGAGAATATCGCGGAGCTTGTCGGCGTGTTCGGCGATGACGCCGCGCGGGTCGTCGTCTTCGTGAAGGCGTTTCACTCCCCTATGGCGTATCGTTCGTATCATTCCGAACCGTAACGCGTTACGTAACGCAGGTCAAGACCAATGTTAGCAAGATTGTTGCTTTTTTATTGAGTGGGGCAGGTTTGTTTCTTTCGCTGCTGGCCTCTGCGCCTTCGCAGGTAGTCGCGCATTCCTTAGCGAGTCCAGAACGGACACGCGCACAGATTGCCGCTCGGCGATTCCGAAAACTTACCCTTTGTGAGACACCAACGCCCAACGCTGGTGGTATTGTCCCAATCATATGAGCGGGTTTTCTCAACTGAACAGTTACGAACGGTTTGAGCAAATTATTAAAAACAAGTCTCGCTTCGGCATTGATGTCGAGGTTAGGGATTTCATTAGAGTGGTGCTAGACACTGCCAAAAAGCGGCAAAAACAACTAAGACAAGGGCTACCTCTTTTCCGCGCTGCACGAGGATGCGATACCGAGCAGAGGCCTATAAATTCAGAGGATGGCGAGCAGGATGACGAGGAAGTCTACCTGGAAAACGAATGTGCATTGTCGTCCGAGCGCATGGTTCCAAAAGCAGAATATGTTGGCGATGGTCGAGCTAACCCCAAAAGAATTCCTTGCCTCTATTTAGCAACCAAAGCCAGCGCTGCAATTTCTGAAATGCGCCCTTGGGTCGGTTCCTTCTTAACTCTGGCGCAATTCAAGACGACGCGGATTCTCAAAATGGTCGACTGTTCTGAAAACACGATCCAGAGCTTTGCGCTTCAACCTCACAATTTCGAAGAGTCTGACAAGACGGAGGAGGTGGACCCGAGTACAAAGGAAAAAGGAGTTTAGGGAGATATTGGCTATGCGTTTTCTCGCCCCGTAACCCACGAAGAGCCGCATCTGGATTACGTCCCAACTCAATTCTTGGCCGAAGCATTCCGGGGCGGCGGCTATGATGGCATAATTTATCGAAGCCTTCTTGACAAAGAAGGACGAAATATTGCCTTGTTCGATTTGAGTTCGGCAACCGTCGTGAGTCGTTGCCTATACAGAACGAAACAGGTAACAGTAACATGTGTAAAGCAAGAATCGGAACACAGCACTTGGCCCGAAGCCATCAATTCGCAATTAGCGGATGGGCATGTCGGTCTGAATTGGAATGACCTCTAAACGTCCAAGACATCGAAACCGGCCGCTTTCACATTACTCGTCGTTGACAAGGGTTTAAGAAGCGCGAAAATGCCAGTCCCGAAACCTAACCTTGACGGGACCCAAGAACGAGCAAGGGCAAAGACGAAAACCGCGAGGGGCGTGAGGGAAGAAAAGTGACTGAAAGGGAAAAGAACGGTTGGTTTCGTTTCCCTTCGGTCGGCTTAACGCGATCGCGGCTGTTCGCCGTTGGGTACGGTGGCGGGGGTTACCGCTTGAAATTGTGTAACGGTAGGGCCGAAGGCTTGGACCGCTTCGCGCTCCACATGGTCATCGACGGCGGTAAGGCGCATCATGTCGTTACCAAGGTCGGCGGCGGTGTCCTCGTCGCTGTGGGCTGCGGTGTCGCGCCATTGCTCCTCAAGCGCTCGCATGACTTCAAACAAATAGCGTACTTGCCATTCCTGTAGTTCAATGTTCATAACTTTCGTACCCTTTCCAAAGCCAAGAATTGTGGCAGTTCATGCGCTCGATGTGCTGCTCTGTGCCGAGGGATATTCCGAAACCATCGGCGCGAGCCTTCACAACGCCGTTACGCTCGTAGGTTTTCACATCGTCGGGCCTGACGTTGGAGCTTCGGAGATGTGGCATTGCGGAGGCGGTACGAGTCCTCATCAAGCAAGTAGAGAAATTGAGGGGTTGAGGCCGCGTGGCTTGCTTCGGTGCAGGAGCTTGCAACATAAACGGCCATTTCTCCCACGCTGCCGTGTCCGCTAAGATTACAAATGTGGCGCGTTAGAAAACAATGCTAGAAACGGATCAAGCCACTCCCACACAAAGGCGCGCTGCGGCACTCCGCTTCATCGTATCCCTCGGCACTGTGAGTCTGTTCGCCGACATGACCTACGAAGGCGCGCATAGCATCATCGGTCCTTATCTAAAAGAGTTGGGCGCAAGCGCCTTCATAGTGGCAAGCGTCGCAGGCTTTGGCGAGATGCTGGCCGCGAGCTTGCGGTTTTTTTCCGGCCGCTACGCCGACCGTACTCGCGCCTATTGGACGATCACTTTTTGCGGTTATGCCCTGAATGTCGTAGCGGTGCCGGCGCTGGCCTTTGCCGGCAACTGGCAGACGGCTGCCCTTCTCGTGATCGCGGAACGGACGGGCAAAGCGTTACGTGGGCCGGCGCGCGATGTGCTTCTGTCCGGCGCCACGCAAGAGGTCGGGCATGGCTGGGGCTTTGGGTTGCATTCGATCATGGATCAGACCGGCGCTGTCATTGGGCCATTGTTGATGGTGGCTGCCGTCGCCCGGGCACATCGTTTTGGTCCGCCTTTTCTATGGTTGATTTTCCCAGCAGTTGGCACGCTGATTGCCCTGAGCATGGCTCGCCTCCTCAATCCAAATCGAGAGCCGAAGGCCAACACGCCCGCCCCGCAGACGCTACCCCATGTTTTCTGGCTGTATGTAATGGCCGCGGGTTTCCTGGCGTGCGGCTATATTGATTTCCCTTTGCTGGCTTATCGCTTCGAAAGCGCTCGCCTCTTTCCTCCTGAGACCATCCCGTTGCTTTATGTGGGCGCCATGGCCATCAACGGCCTGACCGCGCTGATCTTCGGTCGAGTTTATGACCGCCTCGGCTTGAATACTCTGGTTTTCGGCATTTTAATTTCTTTGCTCGCGTTGCCGTTTGGATTCCTAGGTGGCCGGGCAGCGGGCATTGCCAGTGTTTCTTGCTGGGCGGCGGGACTCGGCGCGCAGGATGCCTGTTTGCGTTCCGGCATTGCCAGCGTGGTATCGATGAATAAACGTGGCAGCGCGTTTGGGGCTTTCAACGGTGTCTATGGCGTGATGTGGTTCTTGGGAAGCCTCGCCATGGGTTTGCTCTATTCTCGGTCGCTGTTGGGCTTGGCCCTCTTTGGTGTAGCATTCCAACTGGCTGCCGCAATTCTGTTTTTCACCCTTCGGAACAAACTGCCGGCCTTCGAAAAGTCAGTTTAAGCGTGGCCGTCGGTCAGCGTTTCCAAAACTGAAAGAAGGCCTAGTAGCAGCAGCGCGCTTACCCCGACATAGCGGATGACCTTCGGCCGGATGTGAGCCGCGATCCATTGACGAATACCCGCTCCGAGTGAGGCAGCTAATGCTCCTTTGGTGGCCATCGCCGTCACGGCACCCGCCCAAACTAGCGCCGGAGTTCCGAACCGTGCCGCCATTGTGGCGGCGGTGATTTGCCCAACGTCCCCCCATTCAGAGAAAAAAATGGCCGCGAATGCAATCAGGGCGCCCTTGGCATGGCGCTGATCTTTTTCACCCGAACGCCCCTCCAGCGGTTTGCGCCAGAGCGCGATGGCAACACCGATAAAGCTTAAGCTCGTGACGCAGGCTACCAGCCAAGGCGGCAGTTTCCCGATCGCGCTGCCAACGGCCACGGCGACTGCCATCTTCACCATGAAAGCCACCAGCATCCCGATCATCACCGATGCTGTTCGATAACGAGTCGCCAGTACGCCAGTTGTATAAAGCAACTTGTCGCCTACGATCTCGGCCAAAAAAACTGTTCCGTAGGTGGCAAAGAAGATCGAACCCATGGGGCTTACTTCTTGTGGCTGGACGGCCTAGCGCCGCGTGCCTCCGCCCGCAAGGCGTTCCATTGCGTCATGAGCGAAGCGAACGCCGCTGTTTGTTTTTTGCAGGCAGCCAGTTGCAGCGCCGTGGGCGGCATTTCCGATGCTTGCATGCTCATCACAGCCGCCACCAGGTGGCTCGCGAGATTAGTCAGGTTCGTCTTCCCTACCGGCGAATCGGCACTCGGACCGAAGCCTCCTGCAATGGGTACGTTCACCTCTTCTGCAGGGGCCAGTTCCTCCAGTTTCGTGACAAGTGCGCTGTTCGATGCAGCCGAATCGCCCTTCAGTTTTTCGATCAGAGCCAGCGCTTCTTTGTGCGCGGCTGTGGCGGCCCCGGCGTCCGTCTCGACTTGTTCGGTCAGCGTAAATATCTGCGTGACTGCCGGCGTCAGCTTCACGCGTGGATCCATCTTGATCGTGATCGGCCGCAACTGAGTCTCCCCGTCGGCCGTCAGGCGCACCGTGTAACTTCCAGGTGGAACCCAAGGCGACGCAATGGATGGATATGTGCGATGAGGCACCGCGCCATTGGCTCCCCCGCGACCCGCCGCTACACCCGGTGTCGCGTCATAGTGCATGTCCCAAGTGAAGCGATGCATGCCCGGCGTTGTTTTCAGCATCTCTGGTGGGGCTGGCCAATAAAGCGGCAATCCACAATCCGCTGCGTTCGGCTTCTCCTGGCAAAGCTTGTTATACGCCACCGGGTCGAGTGCCGGATCAGGATGCCTGATCGGAGTCCTGCTCGAATAGGAACGGATCACCTGACCCTTGGCATTTAAGAATTCCAGTTTCACCTCGCTCGCCGCAGCTGGCAGATAGTAATCGATAATCGCACCCGGAGGAGGATTTTGTCCCGCCGGCAATTCAGGTGGCCAAGGTGTTGGATCGTTCGTGGCAAAGCGAATGCGAACCCCATTCGCTGGCTTAAAGAGATAAGCTTTGCCTGCCGCGGCGGCTTCGGCGGCTTGTCTGAGTGGTGTTACGTCATCTAGCACCCAGAAACCGCGGCCGTGAGTGCCAGCCACTAAGTCGGCAACGTAAGCGTCGTCTTTTACTTCAATGTCGCGCACCGAAATGGCAGGCATATTTTGCCGCAGTGAATTCCAATGATCACCATCGTCGATCGAAAACCAAACTTGCGTGTCGGTAGAAGCATAGAGCAGTCCCTTCTGATGCGGATCTTCGCGAATCGAATTCGTCACCGCGCCCAACGAAATACCGTTGTTGATTTCGGTCCAAGTGCGGCCTCCATCGTGCGTACGCCATAGATGCGGCCGCATGTCGTCCAGCCGCAAAGTGTTGCCGGCAGCGTATGCTGTTTTGGCATCGAAATGGCCCGCCTCCATATTAAAGATTCGAGTCCACGGTTTGATTTCAGACGGCGTTACATTCGTCCATTTCAGTCCACCGTCGGTGGTCACCTGAATCAAACCGTCGCCCGTTCCGGCCCAGAGCACCTTTAGGTCCAAAGGCGAAGGCGCGAGCGCAGTAACCGTTCCCATCACCGACGGCGTAACCGTCGACGCGTATTTGCCGGCGTTCGCCGGAATCTCCCATGTCTGCCGGGTCAGATCTCCGCTAATCGGGGTCCAACTGTGCGCGCCGTCAAGCGATTTCCAAACACCGGCTGTTGCGTAGAACAAGACACCCGGATCTTTCGGCGACCAAATTAAGGGTTGTGTACGCACGGTGCGCGCTGGTGGCATTTTCATCGCACTCTTTTCTGCCTCGGACCCACCTCGCGGGGGCGCTGCCGGACCGACATTCGCCTTTTGTCCAGTCAACCGGTTGTAAACCGTAACTTTGCCGCCATACACGAGATCGGGATTCTTCGGATCGGGCGCTGCGAAACCGTATTCCTCGATGCCCACGGGATGCCAATCGTGGAAAGTGATTTCGCCATCCATACTGCGGCTATCCACACAAGCCGAGCCTGAATCCTGTTGCCCTCCGCACAGCCGGTAGGGAAAGGCATTGTCCGCTGTAACGTGATAAATCGCGGCGGTCGGCTGCGTGTACCAATTGCTCCACGACTGGCCATGATTTGCCGAGACGACGCCACCTTGATCGCTGACCAACAAAATGATGTCGGAATTGTTCGGATTCACCCAGCTTTTTTGATAATCGTCGCCGCCGGGTGCGCCGCGCACCGCCGACCACGTCAAGCCAGCATCATCGGTCCGCCAGAAAACAGTGGAACAGCTGTAGACAACTTTGTCATTGTGCGGATCAACGGTAATCGTCGGCAAATCGCCGCCCCCGATCCTTCCCATTGGCCGGTTATCCGGCGCGTGCCGGCCGGTCGAACCCATTTCGAAAACGCGCGTATCATCGGTAGCCAGCATCCAATGTTCGCCGCCATCGGTCGTCTTATAGAACGAAATGTTACCGCCTCTGCCGCCGCGTGCCGCTCTACCGCCTGACGCCGCAGCGGGTCGCTCCACTTCCGCGCCCCCCGCCGCCACGGTCGCATAAATAATCTTCGGATTGCTGGGCGCAATAGCGAGATTGGCTTCAATAATCGGCGGTAATCCACCGGCGAGTTTCTTCCATGTCGTGCCGCCATCGGTCGATTTGAAGATGCCGCCATCAGTACCGCCGAACGCGCCGTTTTCATAGAAGCCTTGTTGCTGCTGCCAAAGCGTTGCGTAAACGGTGTTCGGGTCAGCCGGATCGATACGCACATCGTTGCCGCTGGTGTATTCGTCTTTATACAGAACCTGTTCGAAGCTGGCGCCGCCGTTCGTCGACCGGTAAATGCCGCGTTCCGGATTCGGTCCATAAGGATGACCGAGGGAAGCGACAAAGAGCCGATTGGGGTCGCGCGGATCTACCTCGATCTGGGCCGTCATTTGCGAATCGCGCAAGCCGAGGTGGGTCCATGTTTTCCCCGCGTCCGTCGACTTATAAATGCCGTCGCCGGTCGCCAGGTCCGGCCGGATGATACCCGCTCCCGTGCCCACGTAAATTATGTTCGGGTCGGAAGGCGCAACCGCAATCGCTCCAATCGAACCAGTAGGTTGATCGTCGAACAATGGTTCCCAATTGGAACCGTAATCGGTCGAACGCCAAACGCCGCCGTTATCAAATCCAATGTAGAAAAGATTTGGCTGACTCGGAACGCCCGCTAGCGCCCTGGCCCGCCCGGCGCGCGGCGGTCCAACCTGCCGCCACTCCATTTCTGAATAGAGTTTTGGATCGACTGCTTGCGCATTCAGGAAAAAGTTGCCGGCGAGCGGCAAAATGGCGAGCATACGCACAAAGGCGGTTGCAAGAGGCAAGATTGTTATCTCCGGGATTCGGTTTGGAAGCTCAAGTTCGCAGACGTAGCGTGCCGCCGACAGGGCAGACCACGCTGTTATTGTACTGAAACACGTCTGCTCCGGCTTGTTATCACACGACCCCTACGCGTGAACAGCCGTTACCTTGCCAAAGACGCGGCAGAAGTTTCCACCGCCGATTTTGCCGATATCCTCAGGCGTGAAGCCCTGGAGCAGCATTTCGCCGACAACCGCATGGAAAAATCCTCCCGTCAGTCCTGGCCAAGCCTTGTTGGTGCCTTGGCCAACACGCGCGGAAAGCAGATCAGTGTCGCTCCCTATGCCAACGTGGTCCACGCCCACCGCGTCCACCATCGCCTTGATGCTTTCCACGAATTCTTTCAGCGAGTCCGCCAGGTGAGTCCACACCCCGATCACGCCGCCCGCATCGCCACGACCTTCGCGTGTTCTTTGCTGATCAATCGCGGCTTCATCATTTCCACCATTCTGGGGTTGCCGCCTGTCCGGCTGTCTAAACTCGTGTGCGAAATAATGAACGGCTGCGTCGCCACCTTCAATGCGCCCAGCACCGTCTCGTGACTGGCGTGAGCGAGGTCCACCAAGATTCCCAACCGGTTGCACTCCTTCACAACCTCGGCGCCAAAAGCCGTCAAGCCACCCAGATGCGCGCGGGCCGTGTTCGTGTCGCCCAGCGGCGAAACCATGTCGTCTCGCTCGTGGAGCAGTTGCAGGTCCCGCAGACCACGCTGGTACACTTCGGCCACTCTTTCCAGATGCCCTTCGATGAAGTGCGCCCCTTCGACCGTTTGGACGACCGTTGGTTGACCATGCTTGTGAGCGGCCTGCAAATCTTTGAGGTTCAGCGCGCGACGAATGTGTCCCTTTTCCAACTGCGCGTCGATGGCCGTCAGCCAACTCAGGAAGTTGTCGCGCGCGTCGCCTGGCTTTTCATTTTGCGCGAAATCCAGCACTAAGCTCGCACACACCGCCGTCAGTCCCGACATTTTCAGCTCATCTGCAATGAAAAGATCGGGAGCCTGCGACTGCTCCTCCTCACGCTGTGGCTGACCACGCTGCGGATGCGGTTCCGTCCCCGCGGGATAGACATGGTTGTGCATGTCGATGCCGATGGTCCTGGACATGACCTGCTGCAATGCGCGGATCAACCTTTTCGCGTGCCTCATTCATCCAGGCCGACCCGAGCAGCAGCGCACCGCCGCTACCCGCAGTCGCTAGGAATGCTCGTCGCGAAAGACCGGGATGATTATTGCCTGACATACCGCCATAGTAGATCAAGGCATTCTCGTCCGCCAACGTCAGGCAACGGATCGGTACAAAGCAAACTCAGAGAGCACCGGACAGGCTTCACTTTCCGTAATCTTGAGTCGCACGCGATGCGCAGTGACTGCTTGCCCGGAACGTAGAATGCGGCACGCACCGATGCTGGTGCCGTCCCCAAAGTTCGTCCAGCCGCCGTCTTTCCAATATTCTACTGAGAAGCCGCCGATGCGCTGACCAAGGGCGATGGTTTCGCGCACCAGGACAAGGTCGAAGTTAACGGCGATTGGTAGATCGAAAATGATTTCTGCTTGCATGACTCCGTCATCGGTGGCCCAGTAGGTGTGTCGGTTCTCGTCAAGCATGTGAGCGGGTTGATAGCCGCGCCGAGTGTTGGATGCTTTCACACGCGCCCCGGCGGCAAGGTTGCGGGCGAACGTGGCGTTCATAATGCGGCCAAAACCGCGCAGGCTCTCGGCATCTGCATCGTAAATAAGGCCGCGCCGATCGGGTGGAACGTTCAGTAAAAAGCTGGCGCCGCGCCCGGTGGATTCGCAATACAAGTCGAACAACTGTGGCGGCGTTTTGACTTTGGTATTTTCGGCGGGATGCCAGAACCAGCCTGGGCGGATAGACACGTCGCATTCGGCGGGCAGCCAAAACTTGCCGTTGCGCGTGCCGACGGTCGATTCCTTCTCGCGCACATCGCCGGGGACGGCCGGACCTCCATTAGTGGCAACCGGTGTGTAGGTTGCCCAACAGGTTTCACCGGCAATGCCCTTCTCGTTACCGACCCAACGGATATCTGGTCCCACATCACTGAAAATGACGGCATCGGGTTGAAGCTCGCGAACGAGCGCCCAGGTAGTCGGCCAATCGTAATAACGCGCTTTGTCGATGGTGCGCGTTTCGCGTGCGCCGCCATAGTAGCCGCTGCCGCCATTGGCGCCGTCATGCCAAACTTCGAAGATGGGTCCGTATTCGCTGAGCAGTTCGCGAAGCTGGCGTCGATACATATCAAGATAGGCGGGCGTTCCGTAGGCGGCGTTGTTGCGGTCCCACGGTGAAAGATAAACACCAAATTTCAAGCCAGCGTGCGCCGCAGCTTCGGAGAGCTCGCGGACAATGTCCCCTTTACCGTTCTTGTATGGGCTGAAGCGAATGGAATGTTCCGTCGTCTTTGTCGGCCATAAACAGAAGCCGTCGTGATGTTTGCAGGTCAGGATGATGCCTTTGCTTCCAGCGTCTTTGAGAACGGAACAGATGGCGGCGGGATCGAACGCGGTGGGATTAAACATGACCGGATTTTCGTCGCCCTCACCCCATTCTTTATCCGTGAAGGTGTTCACGGTGAAGTGCAGGAAGTTGTAAAAGCCGAGTTCGCTCCACCGCAGCTGGGCCGGGGAAGGGAGGACGCCGAAGGGAGTCGGCGGCGCTGATGTGCGCGCGAGGGACGAAGCTGCTGAGGCTAAACCAGCCAAAACGGCGCGGCGCGACGGCTGATATAAGGATGAGGCCATGACATCAGACTATTCGCCTGGACAGCTGTTTGGCAAGTTCGCCGCTGGAGTTGCTGCGATTGCTTCCTGCCGCGAAAGGCCAACGGCACGCTACATTGGTAAGTGAAGCTTTTATACAATGTGTGGGATTGCGGGATTTGTTTCAGCGAATAAGAATATAGACCGGGATTTGGTCAGGTCGATGACGGACCGGATTGCGCACCGCGGACCGGACGGCAGCGGCTTTTTTTGTGACGATTTCGTTGCGTTAGGGCACCGGCGGCTCAGCATAATCGATGTTGCGGGCGGCCACCAACCGATGGGCAACGAAGATGGCCGTTACCAGATTATCTTTAACGGCGAAATTTTTAATCACGCGCAATTGCGGCCAGATTTGGAGGCGGCGGGACACCGCTATCAGACGCGCTGCGACACGGAAACGATTATTCACTCCTACGAGCAGTATGGCGAGGACTGTGTCGGCAAGTATCGCGGCATGTTTTCGTTTGCTATTTGGGATAGAGAATCGCGAACGCTGTTTTGCGCTCGAGACCGCTTAGGCATCAAGCCCTTTTATTACTGGACCGACGGATTGACGTTTGTGTTTGCCAGCGAGATTAAGGCGCTGTTGATGCATCCGGCGGTGCGCGCGGAATTCGACGAGACGAACTTGCCGGAGTATCTGGCCTTCGGCTATTTGAGCGGCGAGCAGACGATGTTTCGGAACATCCGAAAGTTGATGCCGGGACACAGCATGAAAGTGGAAGTGACTGCCGCGCGGGCGTTGTCAGTTACGCGGAAGCAGTATTGGGATGTGCCTGCACCGGTGGCGGGTGTTGAGAAGGACGACCGCGCCTGGATTGAAGAGTGCCGGCGGCGGGTAGCAGAGACCGTCCAAATGCGGCTCATGAGCGATGTGCCGCTGGGCATGTTTCTGAGCGGTGGCATTGATTCGAGCACCATCGCGGCGCTCATGAAGCGCATTGTTCCGTCCGACCAGAAGATCAAAACATTTTCGGTCGGCTACCGGGAAGTGGAATATAGCGAGCTTGGGTTCGCGCGCGATCTGGCAACCGAAATCGGCACGGATCATCACGAAGTCACGGTAGGCATGGAGGAGTTTTTCAACCAGTTACCGTCGTTGATCTGGCATGAAGATGAGCCGATCGTGTGGCCGTCGAGTGTGTCGCTGTATTTTGTCTCGAAGTTGGCCGCCAAGGAAGTGAAGGTTGTTCTCACTGGCGAGGGTGCTGATGAGTTGTTCGCTGGCTACGGGCGTTATCAGTATTACGCTATGAACGAAAAATATGCCGGGATGTACGGCATGATTCCGGAAGTTTTGCGTAACGGCATTCGAAATATGGTGGCGGGTTCGAGTCTCCTGCCGGCGGACTTGCGGCGTAAAGCGCAGCATACATTTGTGGGACGCGAGCTCAACTTCGAATCGCTGTTTCTGGACAACTTTTATTCAGCGTTTTCGGCGGATGAACAGAAGGGCTTAATTAAAGGAAAGAACGCGGCCGGCAGCGCTTATGCCGAATACCTGAGTTACCGGAACAAACGCTCCGCTGCGGATCCGTTGACGAAGTTGCTTTACGCGGATCAGAAGACTTACCTGGTTGAACTGCTGATGAAGCAGGATCAGATGAGTATGGCGTGCTCTATTGAGAGCCGCGTGCCGTTTCTGGATCATCCATTAGTGGAATTTGCCGCGCAGGTGCCGGCGCATTTGAAAATCCGCGAAGGGAAGGGTAAATATATTTTGCGGAAAGCGGTGGAAGATCTGCTGCCGCAGACAACGCTGACTCGCAAGAAGCTTGGCTTCCCGACGCCGATCAAAAACTGGCTGCTTGATCCGCGAGCGAATTCGTTATACGCCAATCTGCAGGAGCCGGATGGTTTCATCGCGTCCTATTTGGATATGGGCCGCGTGAATACCATGATTGAGCAGCACCGCAACCGCAAGATCGATGCGACCGACCGGATCTGGCGGTTGCTCAATTTGCAGTATTGGGGCGAGATCTTCCTCACAGGCCGCGGCCAAGGACAGAATCTTTCCGCCCGGGTTTTAGAACCTGTTCGTTAGTCAATGCTGTTTAATTCCTTAGAATTCCTGATTTTTTTGCCCGTTGTGTTGGCGGTTTATTATCTGCTGCCGCACAAGGCGCAGAACCGTTTTCTGCTGGGGGCGAGTTGCTTTTTTTACGGTAGTTGGGATTGGCGGTTTTTGTTTCCGCTGCTGACCTCAACCAGTATTGATTATTATTGCGCCAAGCGCATGGAGCAGCAAATTCGGGCGGATGAACCGAAAGACCGGCGCAAAAAGTGGCTCGCGCTGAGCGTCATAACTAACCTGGCGCTATTGGGTTTCTTCAAATACTTCGATTTCTTTGCCGATAACTTGCATCATTTGCTGCAGATGTTGGGCGCGAACGTGGCACTGTGGACGCTGCGGGTGATTTTACCGATTGGCATTTCGTTCTATACATTTCAGGCGTTGAGTTACACGATAGACGTTTACCGCGGTGAGATTCATGCGACCGATAGTTTCTTCGATTTTCTGTTGGCCGTGCTCTATTTTCCTCACTTAGTAGCAGGACCGATTCAGCGCGCCAATAGTTTATTGCCGCAGGTGACAAATCCGCGGATTGTGACGATTGAAAAGATCGTCAATGGGCTGCATCTTATTTTTTGGGGCTTTTTCAAAAAGGTATTTATCGCCGACAACCTCGCGACGATCGTGAGTCCGTTGTTCGATCCGCACCGAGCACCGGATGGGTGGAAAACTCTGATGGGCGTGTACGCGTTTGCGGTGCAGATTTATTGCGATTTTTCCGGTTATACGGATATCGCACGCGGTGTGGCCCGGCTCATGGGTTTTGAATTCATGCTGAACTTCAACTTACCTTATTGGGCGGCGAATCCGGCAGATTTTTGGCGGCGCTGGCATATCAGTTTGTCGACCTGGCTGCGGGATTATCTTTATATTTCGTTGGGTGGGAATCGCGGCGGCGAAGCCAAGACGAACCGCAACCTGATGCTGACGATGGTGATTGGCGGTTTCTGGCACGGTGCGGCTTGGAACTTCATTTTGTGGGGCCTTTATCACGGCGCGCTTTTAGTGGTGCATCGCTATATCAAGCCAAGTCTCGACAAGCTGTTTGATTGGCCTGGGCGAATGGGCCGGGCCTTGTCGACGGCGCTGCTGATTGTCGTTTTCTTCCACTTCACATGCTATGGGTGGCTGCTGTTCCGGGCGTCGTCCTTCAGCCAGATTGCGGCCATGACCGGAGCGCTTTTCGGGCCTTGGCAAGTAGATTGGAACCTCGCCGGAAAGATCGCCCTGCTGAGTTCGCCGCTCATATTCGTGCAACTGATTCAATACTTTTCGGGCAAGTTGGAATTTTTGTCGTTCCGTTGGATAACGGCCGAATTTAGAGTAGCGGTGTATTCGGTGATGACCTACTTCGTTTTATTCCGCGGCGGCGCACCGCAATCGTTCATCTACTTTCAGTTTTAAGTCATGATCAGAATCTTGTTCAAAGCGCTGCTGTGGAGCATAATCGCCGTGCTGACTCTGGAAGTGTGCGCGCGCGTGGACGATTGGGTTTCCTATGGCGCTTCACCTTTCGGACTCTATGACAATTCGCTGTTGGGAGCGTTCGACAAAATGGGGCAGCACGGACGTCCTCATGGGCAGTATCTGAAATGGAAGTTGAACAGCTTGGGCTTTCGGGGGCCGGAATTGAATGCTGCGGCAACGCGAATTTTGTGTGTGGGTTCCTCCGAGACCTTTGGGCAGTTCGAAACCGAAGGGCATGAATGGCCGCGCGAGTTGGAACGCGATTTGAACGGTGCTGGTAGCCAATATCAACTGGTAAACACAGGGTTTGCTGGGGAAACGTTTCCCACATCGGTGATGCGGTTGCCGGAGCGTCTTGCCTTGGTAAAGCCGAAGTTTGTGCTGCTATATCCGAGTTTGGCGCATTATTTGTCGTTACCAGAGTTGCGGAAGAGCGGACCACCGCCTCCGCAAGCGAAGTTTCGCTGGCGCATGCAGGGCCGGCTTGAGAACACATTGAAGGCTGTCTTGCCCATACCGTTGCAAACGTGGCTGCGGCAACGCGACATTAAGCGAGCGCAAGGAAATGAACCGGTATTAGACAACATGCCGGTGGAATATCAGGATGAATTTTATAAGGATCTCGCAAAAGCAATCGAGTTGAGTAAAGACGCAGGCGCGGAGCCGGTCCTGATCACGCATGCGAACCGCTTTAAGGATCATGTCGAACCCAATGAGCGATTCATGTTGATATCGTGGCGACGCTTCTATCCGATGCTGCGGGAAGACGCTTTCTTGCGGATGGAAGTAACCATGAATGACGTGATGCGGCGGGTGGCGCACGACAAAGGCGTTCTGCTGATCGATGCAGCGGCAGGCATGCCGAGCGGTCCGGAATACTTCGGCGATTTCGTGCATTTCACTGACAAGGGTTCAGCTTTTTTTTCGCGGATGGTCGCGCAGAAATTACGGCCCGAACTTACGGCTCAGGCGTTAGTTGTGCCGCCGGTATCTCAATAAACTCGTCTTCCTCGCGCTGCGGTTCAGGGAGTAGCAGCCTCAACCCGCAGGCTAATCCAAGCCACAAATAAATAATTTGACCATAGGCTTCGCTGAGGAAGAACAGGCAGGTCAGGATTGCGGCAAGTGAGACTAGCAAAGCAGAGGCTAAGCGGTGAATCTCCGAATTCGGCGTCGTTCCAGTGGCGGAAGTTTGCCGGAGCAATGAGACCAGCGCCCTGGTGGAGAAAAAGATGAGCGCGAGAAAAAGCAGAATTCCGGGAATGCCGGTTTCGGAGGAGACCTGTGTGTAGGCATTATGCGTGTTGAGCGGCGCCCAGTCGAAGCCTTGCTCCTTGCCGATGTTGACAATGATTGGGCCGAAATTGCCCGGGCCGACTCCAAAGACGGGATTGTTGAGGGTGAGCACGACGCCACTCATTAAAAGGGTTTGACGGGCATCGGCAGAATTTTGGTCGGCGCCATGGCGGTCTGACCCAGACTCTTGGTCGGCCGCCGCAGATGCCGGCAAGAGGCGGGAGCGTAACGCGTTCGGCAGGAAGGCGAGCATGATCACAAGACCCACTGCGCCCAGACTGCCGATCAGAATTCGCATGCGAATGGCAGACAAGAAAAACAGCAAGGCCAGCATGGCGAGCAAAGCAACGAAAGCTCCGCGCGAAGCGGTGCGGATCGTTAAGAGCAGTGGCAGCGCTGTGGCGCAACAGGCGCAGAGCTTAGTTGTTAGGGATTCTCGAGCGATGCTCACCCAGATAATAGGAGTGATTGCCAGCAGACACATCGCATAGTAATTCGAGTCGTAATAGGGACCGCTGCGCAGGCCGAAGCGAGCGTTGTGAACTTCGCCCCAAACGATTCCAAGCGCGCACATTGCGAGTCCAGCAGCAGCGAAAGTGACGAAGAGCTTCTTGAAATCAGCTACCGTTGTGAGCAAGACGGCAGCCGCAATGAACAATAGCAAGCCTTGCGAAAACGTTTGCAGATATAGAAAGCTTAGTTCGGTGTGATCGGAAAGTGCGTAGGTAAAAAAGAACCAGGCGGCGAAGAAGGGGAGCAATTTGCCAGCGTTGGTTTTCCAGAAAATTAGCATGCGACGGCTGGCGAGCAACGCGATTGCGAGTAATGCCAGAAGAATTCCTGTGAATTTGAAGTGCTTGCCGAGCGGGTCGAGAATACGACTGAGTAAAAAGAAGCAAGATAGCAAAAAAAGAGGGATGGCGATTTGCCAAAAGATGTTGCCGCCGGCTGCGGATGTGAAGGACAAGAGCGCGCGCGGAGATTGGGTGGGCTGCGCAGTCGATCCGGAAATCATGCAATGAGCGGTTCTTCTTAGATTGACATATAGCCAGTGTTAACTAAAGTCGATTTCGACTTCATCGACGTAGCACCAGCCCCAGTTTTCGCCGGGCTGCATGGATTTCATGATGGGATGTTTGGTGCGATGAAAGTGTTTAGTAGCGTGTTTGTTCTTGGAAGAATCGCAGCAGCCGACATGGCCACATTCCAGGCAGAGACGGAGATGAACCCAGGAATCACCGGTTTTCAAACACTCCTCGCAACCTTGGGGGGTGTGCGGTTTAACGTCCTTAATCTGATCAAGATGGGTGCATGCCTTCATATCTCTATCCTCCAACTTTTGATTGAGGACGCTGCGCCGGTAAGTTGATAGCATCCTTGGATATGCTTGCGCGAATCGTTCTTTGGGTTTGCTCCCTGGTGTCGCTTGCGTGTTTTGCCGTGCCGATTTATGTGATCAGGCCATTCCGGCATCAGGGGGCGCGCGAGTTGGCGGTGGCGCTTTTCGTCAAGCAGATTGGACCGTGGCTTTCGCTGGTATGCGCGGCGCTAGTGTTGGTAATCGTTGTTTTGAGCTGGCGGAGGATGCCGGGATGGTTGACGCGCTTGGCTGCGCTAGCGGCACTTCTGTTAGGGCTCGGCGGGGCCTATTTTGCACGCGTGAATGTCTACGAATTGATGTTTCACCCGCTAGGACCCGCTCAGTTTGAAGCGGCGAAAGACGCGCATGTCGATAGAGACGACATGGTGATTGCGGTCCGAGTGAACGGCGAAGCGCGCGCGTATCCGGTTCGCGAGATGGCGTATCATCACGTGGTGAATGACACGGTGGGCCAGGAGCCGATCGTCTCCACTTATTGAACTCTCTGTCACACCGGTCTGGTGTGGGCGCGAAAAATAAATGGATTGGCGTTGACGTTTCATCTCGCGGGCATTAACAATCAGAACTTCTTGATGCGGGATGAAGAGACGGGCACGTTCTGGCAGCAAATTAGCGGGCGTGCGATCTCGGGTCCGCTAGCGGGTGCTCAGTTGCAGCCGGTGCACAGCGATGAATTGACATTTGCAGTGTGGCGTGGCGAATCGCCGAGCGGCACGGTCTTAAAAGCGTTGCCAAAGTATGCGAAGGAGTATGAGACAAAAGATTGGGATGTGCGGATGGAGAAGGCACGAACCGTGCTCGATTTTCCAAATTCCGGGCTCAAGTCTCGCGATCTAGTGTTGGGGGTTGACGCGTTTGGGGCTAGCCGGGCTTATCCGGTGCCGAGAATTCTCTCAGCGAAGGTAATTGAGGATCGTTTGGGAAGCGAGTCGATTTTGATCGTGGGCGGAACTGACGGGAAATCGATTCGTGTGTTTCAGGCTCAGCTGGACGGGCAGACGGCGGCGCCGGAGTACTATATGTCGGGTGATCGTTTGATAGATTCGGAGTCCGGCAGTGAGTGGAATTTCAGCGGCTGTGCTGTAAACGGCAGTCGAAAGGGGATCTGTTTGAGACCGGTGGATGCGCTGAAAGACTATTGGTTTGATTGGCGCAACTATCATCCGGAGACAACAATTTTCAAACGCTGAGATGAAAAAGTTTATCAATCGACCGGAAGACGTTGTCGAAGAAATGCTTAAAGGCCTGGTGATACTTAACCCCGGCTTGGCCCGTTTACCTGGTTACAAAGTTATCGTTCGAGCGGATGCGGAGCGTGCGCGCCATTCGCAAGTCGCTCTCCTCTCTGGCGGAGGAAGCGGTCACGAGCCTGCCCACGCAGGGTACGTCGGCGCGGGGATGCTAAGTGCCGCCGTGGCAGGAGAAGTTTTCACTTCGCCAAGTAGCGACTCGGTTTTCGCAGCCATCAAGTCGGTTGCGGGCCAGCGCGGTGCGTTGTTGGTGGTCAAGAACTACACGGGCGACCGCTTGAATTTTGGTTTGGCGGCTGAGATGGCCCGCGCGGAAGAAATTCCGGTGGAAATCGTCATCGTTGACGACGACGTTGCATTGAAAGGACAGGCGCACGTTACCGGCGCACGCGGTCTGGCAGGAACGGTGCTCATCCACAAGCTTCTCGGCGCCGCAGCTTTTGAGGGTAAGACCCTAGCCGAAATAGCTGCTGTTGGCAAAGCAGCGGTTCAGTCATTGGCAACGATGGGCGTTTCCTTTTCGGCGGGAACGGCGCCCGCTGTAGGGAAGCCGAGCTTTGAACTGGGCGAGCAAGAGATAGAGTTGGGTCTTGGAATTCACGGAGAACCAGGCGTGGAAAGAACCCAGTGGCGGCCGGCGGCCGATCTGACGAAGATGCTGCTAAGTCAAATTTTGCAGCATGGAAATTTTGGGCGCGAAAAACGCATAGCCGTGATGGTGAACAATCTAGGGGCTACAACCGAGATGGAACTCGCGATCGTGGCCAGCCATGCCGTGTCTTTCCTTGAACAGAATGGATTTACGGTCGAGCGAATCTACGCCGGAACGTTCCTGTCATCCCTTGACATGGCCGGAATTTCGATCTCTGTTTTGGGAGTAAAGGAAGAGTGGATACGCTGGCTAGACGCGGATACCACAGCTCCTGCGTGGCCAAACGTTTCGAGACGTCGTCCGGGCAAACCGAATGACAAGATCGCACCAGAAACAACAATCGAAGTAAGTTCCGGACAGCACAAAAGGGTTGAAACGAAGTTAGGCCAAAGAGCTAAGCAGGCTATCGAAGCCGCCTGCCAGGCGCTGATAAAAGCTGAACCCGAACTGACTGAGCTTGACCGCATTACGGGCGATGGCGATTTGGGAACCAGCATGGAGCGCGCGGCTCGCGCTGTGCTGGCCGCGCTCGATTCATATCCGTTGGACAATCTTCCCGCCACGCTCAAAGCGCTGGCGCACACCCTAAGGCACGAATTGGGCGGATCGTCAGGGCCGCTTTACGGAATATTTTTCCTACGATGCGGCACTGTTCTGGAAGCAAGTGGTTCAACTGGCATGGAGCAGTGGGCCAATGCTTTACAACAAGGCGCCGACGCTATCAGCGATTTGGGCGGAGCGAAGCCGGGTGATCGAACCATGCTGGATGCGCTTGATCCATTTGCTAATACTCTCAAAAGAGATGTTGGGAAGAAGTCCATAACTGAAGCGGTGGTCGACGCGGTTGCCGCCGGCGAACGCGGCGCTGTATCTACCGCTCAAATGAAGCCACGACTCGGCCGCTCTAGTTATCTCTGGGATCGCGTACTTGGCCATCAAGATCCAGGTGCGCAGGCAATCATGGTATGGCTGCGTGCTGCTGCTGAAGCACTGCTTACCCAGTCCGAGTGAACCAGCTGAATTCATAAGAACGCAGCCAAGAGGGTCGAGCATGAAACAATCAAGCATTACTCCGTCCCTTCACTATGCGAGTTTCGATCTCTCCCGCCGCTCTAACGGTGATTGCGGCTTTTGGCCCGCAGTTCGCTTCGGCACAATCCCCTTCGTGCACCAATACGGTGGGCATGGTAGTCTCCCTCACGGGGCCCGCTGGACGTTATGGTCAGGCCGCCAGCAAATCCGTTGAACTTGCCTTTAGAGAACTGAACCAAGCGGCGGGCATTCAGGGGATTGCCGGATGCAAGCTCGCTTTTGACCTGCGTGACGATCAGAGTCAGGGTTCAGTTGGCGTCGATCAAGCCCGCCAATTGGTGGATCTTAAGAAAGTACCCGTGATTATAGGAAGCATCATCAGTTCCGTCTCGATACCAATGGTGACGTCGGTAACGGCACCGGCCGGGGTGGTACAGATTTCGCCCGCATCCTCCACGCCCTCCTTCACTAAATTAGGCGTTGCGGGAAAAACGAATGGCTGGTTTTTCCGCACTATCACCGCCGATTCACTGCAAGGAACGGCTGCCGCTAAGTATGCGTTGGATCAGGGGATGAAAGTCTTGACCATCATCTACGTAAACAACGACTTTGGCGTCAATATGGTTGCCGAATTTCGTCGCGCCTATGAAGCGCTGGGTGGCAGGATTATCGGCATCACGCCCTACAATCCTGAGCAATCTTCTTATAACGCCGAAGTTACTAAGGCGCTCAAGGGCGACCCGCCAGCACTTTACTTCGTTGGCTATCCAGGCGACGGCACCACTATTATCCGAACTTGGATTCAACAGGGTGGCCCACAGCGGTTCCTATTGAACGACGGCATGAACACGGCAGACTTCATAAAAGGCGTGGGGCGGCAATTTCTGAACAACGCCTATGGGACCTCGTCTGGGTCTGCCAAGACGCCGTCAAATGAATATTTCGCCAAGGCATACCCGGCCATGAGCGGTGGTTTTGATGCGGGATCGCCTGCGGCTGACCGTGCATTCGATGCCGGCGCGATTCTCGGATTAGCCATTGCACAAGCCGGAAAGTTCGAAGCAGCAGCAATTCGCAACTCCATTCGCAAGGTAACCGCTCCCGGAGGGGAAGTTGTTTACGCGGGTCCGCAGGGCTTTGCACGCGCCATGCGACTGATCCGCGAAAAAAAGCCTGTGCGCTATGTTGGCGTAATCGGCCCTGTGCAGTTTGATAAGTACGGCGACATCGCCGGTCCATTCCGCCTCTGGAAGATAGCTACCGGCGAGGTGACCACCGTCGGGCAAATGTCTAGCGAAGATGTGCAAGCGATTCAAGCACGCCTACCAAAATGAGTAATAGGAAAATCGGCAACACTGTGGTTCAGCCCGAGCGCATAATGCTCGCCCCAGGATTTGAGATTTCGCGCATCGTGACTGGCCTTTGGCAGGTGGCCGACATGGAACGGAGTGGCACGACTCTTGATCCGCAGCAGGGTGCCGCTGCGCTTGCCGAGTACGCTGAAGCGGGCTTCGACACCTTTGACATGGCCGATCATTACGGCTCGGCCGAAGTCATTACCGGAACCTTGTTGGCCTCTGGCGAACATTCTTCTGTGAAGGCCTTTACCAAATGGTGCCCATCCCCGGGGCCTATGACAGCGGCCATCGTACGTGAAGGGGTGCGGCGATCGTTAGACCGTCTTCAAATTTCATGTATCGACTTGCTGCAGTTTCATTGGTGGACATTCGACGATCCTCGCTACCTCGACGCGCTGCTGGAACTCGCGAGACTTCGCGAGGAAGGACTGATCGCCCACCTTGGCCTGACAAACTTTGATACCGCCCACTTGCGGCTGCTCTTGAACGAAGGCATCCCGATTGCGACGAACCAGGTGTGCATGTCCTTGCTTGATCGGCGCGGCACAGAAGCCATGTCGGAACTTTGCCTTGCGTGCGGAGTGAGGCTGCTGGCATACGGCACACTCGGTGGCGGATTTCTGACGGAGCGTTGGCTAAGCGCCCCTGAACCCGTAGCGGTGAGCGATTGGAGCAAAATGAAGTATCAGCGGTTCATTCACGCCATTGGTGGATGGAACGCCTTACAAAATGTGCTGAAAGCTGTGCAGGCCATTGCACGCAAGCACGGCGTCTCATTATCGAATGTGGCGGCACGGTGGGTTCTTGAACAGCAAGCAGTGGCAGCCATAATCGTAGGTGCACGCTTGGGCGAATCAGAGCATCGGGCAGACAACCGCAATCTTTTTGAATTTGTATTGGATGAGGAAGATTATGCAATGCTCTCCAACGCGTTTGCGGGTACCAAGCGTTTGCCGGGCGATTGTGGCGATGAATACCGCCGGCCACCGTTTTTGACAGCGTCCGGGGACTTGAGCCATCACTTGGAATCTTTTGCGCCACTGTGGGAGCCCCAACCCGTAGAAGGTTATCCCAACCGCTTTAAGATCGACAGCGGGAGCGTTTGGGAGCCATTGGCTGGCTACTCGCGCGCGGTCCGAACCGGGGATCGCATTGTAGTTTCAGGGACGACGGCAACCCATGGGAGCGGTCAATTGATTGGAAAAAATGACGCGGCCGTGCAGACCACTTATATCCTCGACAAGATTACCGCAAGTATCAAGGCGCTGGGCGGACGATTGGAAGACGTGGTGCGAACCAGAATCTATTTGACCAACGCAAACGATTGGCAGATGGTCGGCAAAGTTCATGGCAGCTATTTTGGCCAGATACGTCCCGCTAACACAATGCTGCAAGTGGCGGGATTGATTGGTGATGGTTACTTAGTCGAAATCGAGGCTGAGGCGGTAGTTGAATGAACTCCGGTGACCGAGATCTTCTGGTTGTCGACAAAATCACCAAGAATTTCGGTGGTCATCGAGCGGTCGACCGGATTTCATTCACTTTGCAAACAGGTTCTATTGCTGGACTCATTGGCCCGAACGGCGCGGGTAAAACAACACTGTTCAATTGCCTGGCCGGATTCCTGAAGCCGACCTCTGGAAAAGTCTTGCTGAACGGCCGCGCAATTTCCGGGCTTCCCTCCTGCGATGTTTTCGCCGCTGGGTTAGCGCGCACGTTTCAAATTCCACGCCCTTTCCCGGAGATGACTGTGCTGGACAACGTGCTAGTGGCAGTTGCCGCTCAGCTGGGCGAACGCTTCTGGAATAACTGGTTGCAACCGAATCTGGTGAGCCGGCAAGCATGCCAGAACAAGGAAGCAGCAAGATATTGGTTGAGTTTTGTCGGACTGTCGGATCTAGAGCAAAAGCCCGCAGGCATTTTGTCAGGCGGCCAGCGAAAGTTGCTGGAACTCGCGCGCGTGATGGTTTCCGAACCAAAGCTGGTTCTGCTTGACGAACCGGGCGCCGGGGTGAATCCAGTATTGCTCGATCAGATCGTCGACCAGATCGTCGCCATCAATGCCGGCGGAACAACTTTCTTAATCATCGAACACAATATGGACTTGGTGGCTTCCTTATGCAAGCCGGTGATGGTAATGGCGCAAGGACAGCTTCTCATGTCTGGCGACGCCAGCGCGGTATTGCGCGATCCCCGTGTGATTGAGGCGTACCTAGGGACCGCCGCATGACAGAGGCAGTGCCTGCACTCACCATTGAAGCGCTCGAGGCAGGTTACGAGCCAGGGCTATCCATTGTTCGCGGCGCTTCCTTGACCGTGCAGTCCGGCGAAATTGTTGCCCTGATTGGACCGAATGGAGCAGGAAAATCGACGCTCGTGAAGGCCGTGTCCGGCTTGGTCCCCATCAGCAACGGACGCAGCTTGCTGTTCGGCAGAGACATTAGAAAAACGCCGGCGCACCGCATGGTTTTTGAGGGTCTGGCGTTCGTGCCGCAGACTGAAAATGTCTTTGTCAATCTGAGCGTTGCTGAAAATCTGGAACTTGCGGCGGCCGTTGTTAGGGCCAATCGCCGAGAACGTTTGGATCCCATTTATGCCATGTTCCCTGATCTTCATCGACAACGGGCCGACTTGGCAGGGCGGCTTTCGGGCGGACAACGTCAGATGCTTGCAATAGCACGGGGGCTAATCGCTCGGCCCAAACTGCTCATTCTCGATGAACCATCTGCCGGGTTGAGTCCCAAAATGATGGAGCAAGTATTCAGCAAACTGCGCGAGGTGCGTGCAAGCGGCGTCACGGTACTGCTAGTGGAACAAAATGTTAAAGCCGCATTAGCACTGGCTGATCGCGCTGCTGTTCTAGTGGAAGGCAAAGAGCGCATTGTGGCCGCCAGTTCAGATCTGTTGAACGATGACCGTATTGCCGAACTCTATCTTGGCCGCCGAACCGGTTCACAATTCGTGAGGTAACGGCGATAGTGTTTCAGATTATCGCGGACGGTCTCATCATCGGCTCCGTAATTTCGCTGGGCGCCATTGGCCTAAGCCTCACCCTGTCCATTGTGCGCTTTTCGAACTTCAGTCATGGTGAGTTGCTCGCATGGGGTGCTTATCTTGCACTCATAGTAAGCACCGGGCTGACAGCTATGAATGAAAATCTGGCGACACCATTGGGACCCTTTTCGTTCGGCTGGGGGCTGCTCATAGCGATGATAGCTTCCGCAGGGGGCACGGCGCTGCTCGCTCTTTTGGTCGATACGATTCTATTCAAGCGGTTGCGCAAACACGGGTCCATCACATTGGTGATTGCCAGCTTCGGTGCGGCGCTTGTTCTGCGTAACCTGCTGCTGTTCTGGCAAGGCAGCGTGCCGCAATATTTTTCGCAGAATTTGCAGATCGCCATTTCGCTGTTGCCGCGTAGTGTCTTGGGTGGGTTGCGCTTTACGCCAGACCAGCTTTTCGTTGTGGCCTTAACGCTGACAACGGTCGCCGGACTGCATCTGTTCTTGCGTTATAGCGTACTGGGCCGGTCCATGCGGGCGACTGCCATCAACCCCGCTCTGGCGCAAGTAACCGGTATCGACCCTGAACGAGTTTTACGCGCCACCTGGTTGATGGGCGGCGTGCTGGCTGCGGTAGCAGGAGTCTTTTCCGGCGTCACCGCGCAATTACGCCCAACCATGGGAGTGGAACTCTTGCTGCCACTATTCGCCGCTGTTATTCTTGGTGGCATCGGTTCCACTTGGGGAGCTGTCTTGGGTGGTCTGCTGATCGGTCTTGCCGAAAGCGCAGCTGTGACTCTGCTGGGGGCTGAATACCGTTCAGCGGCTGCCTTCATCGTTCTAATCATAGTTTTGCTGGTGAAACCCAATGGCCTTTTCGGGGAGCGAACTTGATGCAGCTCTTACTCGGCTGGATGTCGTACGCAAGTTTTTTTCTGGTCTTTGCCACTGTCTTCGCCATCATCACCTTGGGTCTCAACTTGCAGTGGGGTTTCACTGGTCTGTTTAACGTGGGCGTAGCCGGGTTTGTCGCGGTAGGCGCGTACACATCCGCATTACTAACTGTGCCAAAGGCGGCAGATCGTTGGGTTGGATTTGGATGGCCCGTTGTCGTTGGTCTCCTCGCGGCTGCACTGATTAGCGGCTTCGTGGGGCTTTTCGTTGGCGCAGTGGCACTGCGGCTGCGACGCGATTATTTCGCCATCACCACTTTCGGCATAGCGGTCACAATACAAGTTGTGGCCAACAATGCCACCCCTTTAACGGGTGGGCCCTTCGGCGTGCAATTCATTCCGAAGCCGCTGCAGTCTTGGCTTGGCACGGGCCTACTATGGACCGTGGTCTACCTGGCGCTATCGCTCGCCTTGCTTGCTTTCGTTTATGTTGCGCTGGAAAAGCTGGTCAACAGTCCTTGGGGACGGGTGCTGCGTGCCATTCGTGAAGATGAAGACACCGCATCCTCCGTCGGCAAACCCGTCTTCCTATTCCGCTTGCAGAGCTTTGTGATTGGCAGCATGCTGATGGGTCTCGGCGGCGCCCTCTACGCACATTTTTTAGGTTTCATTGCACCGGAGGATTTTCTTCCGATCTTGACCTTTCAACTCTGGGCGATGCTGATCGTCGGTGGGGCAGGCAGTAACCGGGGTGCAATTATAGGTGCTTTTGTGGTTTGGGGCTTTTGGACGGCGGCAGGAGGAGTCATGCGCGGATGGATCCCTCAGGCCGAACAAGCACGTGCTGCGGCTTTGCAAGTTGTTCTGATTGGCGGGCTCATCGCCAGCGCATTGGTGCTGCGGCCCAACGGGCTGTTCGCGAATTTTAAGGACAAGTGAGAGATGCTTACGCCAAAGCTTTTCCGTACAGTATTAGCAGGCGGCTCCACGCCTTCTCAGCCTGTGGCTCGTTGTAGACTTGCGAATCCGGCGGACACCAGCCATGTGCGGAGCCTTCGTATACTTCGATTTCGGCGGGCAGGCCGGCCTTAGCGAAAGTCTCTTTCATAATGTCTTTATCCTTAGGCGAGCGGGCGTCATCGTTCGCGGCAATCGCAACGAGAAACTGCGCCTTGCTTCTCGACGCCTCGAGATGAGGGCTGTTGGGGGTGTCGTTCACAAGTCCACCACCGTGGAAGGAGGCGACTGCACCCACGCGATCAGGCACTGCAGCCGCAGTTCGAAACGCCATCGGGCCACCCATACAGTAACCCTGCGTGCCGATCTTGCGATTTTTGGCAACAGATGGCTGCGTGTCCAGCCAGGCGATGAACGCTTTGGCGTCCGTCATTTGAGTCGTCTCGTTCAGGCTTTGCGCGAGCGGACGCACGCTTTGAATCGGGGTCGCGGCGCCGGCCTCTGCGGTTGGAGCTTTCTTGGTGCGGTAAAACGGATTCACCACCAGCACCGCATAGCCAGATTCAGCCAGCCGTTTGCCCATCTGGCGAAAGGCGGGACGCAGCCCAAAGATATCGGGCCATACCAGAACGCCGGCAGTAGCGCCAGTGGCGGGATGTACGAAGTAGCAGTCTGCGGTGCCGTCCGGCGTGGTGATGTTCACGTCCGCTTCTGTAACGGCGGCGGCATTTGCCACGCTAGGCAGCATCATCGCCATGCCCGCGCCCAACATCTTGCCGAATTGCTTGCGGGTTACTAAACCGAGACGCTCGTATTCTTGCCGGTCCTTATCAAAATGATCCTGATCGCACATATCCGCTCCTTATTGAAAACTAGTTTATATCGACTTGGCCAAGGCAACTCAACCTGCTGGTTGCTCGGCATAAATTCTGCCCGAGGAAACGACTTTCTTACGCTTGAGTCTGGCGGCAAGTCTGCGGAGGGAGAGCGCCAAGCCGGTGTACACCAGCAGGCAGGCGCCTAGTGAAGCGATAGCGGCGACCGCTTGACCTGCCCATCCGTAGTATTCGCCCGTGTGCCCGAAACGGACGAACGCGCGCAGTCTTTGGCCGAGGGTGCCGTTTGCGAATGTAGTGGATTTGACGACTGCGCCGGTATCGCGATTCAAGGCGTATTGCGCGCGTTCTTGAGGCTGTCCTCCGCTGCCTTCGTCAATGCTCGCCTGAACGGGCGCGTTGGCATCGCGGACAACGTTCAGAGTGATGGTGTGCCAGTAAGGGGTGATGCTCCTAGCGGCCGCAAACATTTGATCGTAATTGGGTTCTGGTCCAGTTTCGAATTGCCTGCCATGCGGACGCCTGTCGCCTCCATCACGCCCGCCGGCGATTGGCGCTGGTGATCGCTCAGAATCGCAACGCGGTGCAGTCCCTTTATCGGTTGGATTATTCCCAGGCGGGTGATTTGCCTTCTGCGGGTGGCACGCAGGCGTTCATCCAGTTCTGGTTTCGCGGCTTCAGCGGCATGTTTGGTCTGGGGATCCGTCATATCGCGGAAGGCACAGACCATCTTCTTTTCTTAGTCGCGCTGCTTCTGCCTGCACCGCTGCTGGCGGCTGCTTCGCATTGGAACGGATTCGCGGGTGTTCGACAAAGTGTGCTGCGGATTTTGAAAGTTGTCACAGCTTTCACAATTGGGCATTCCATCACGTTGGCACTCGCGGCGTTGGGGCTGGTTCGCGTGCCCAGTCGACCGATAGAAGTGTTGATTGCAGTTTCGATCCTTGTCTCTGCGGCACACGCGTTCCGCCCGCTTTTTCCTGGACGCGAGGCGGCAATTGCGGCGTTTTTCGGCCTCATTCACGGTTTGGCATTCGCCAGCACGCTGGGCGATTTAGGGCTCGGCCGTTGGGAGCGTGTCGTCAGCATTCTGGGATTCAACCTCGGAATTGAAACCATGCAATTAATTGCGGTAGTGGCTACCATGCCATCGCTCGTTCTACTTAGTCGCACACGTGCTTACTCAATGCTGAGGATTGGCGGCGCCCTGTTTGCGGGTTTTGCGTCGGTTGGCTGGATTGCTGAACGCCTGCTGAATGTGCACAACTCGGTAGGTGCTGTGGTGGACAGCGTCGCGCATCAGTCTGTCTGGATCGCTGCAGCTTTGCTCTTGACAAGTCTGATTTGCTGGTTGATGCGCACGGGACCCAAACTCATTTCTTCTGCGCGGAGCAGTCAGCTTCATTTCCAGTAACGGTGCATCAAGTTTCGTAGCCAGGGCTATAGAACGATTGCCCAGCCCATCGCAAATCCTTGGTCTGAAGCTCTGTGTCCTTTACGGGGACGAAATTTGCAGCAGCATCAATGCTGCCCTTGCCGGTGTATTTCGCTTGTGTCGGATAGGGAAAAACAGGGCGAGTACGATCAACGGTAAGCGGTATCGTCGGAGGGCGACCTCCTGGTGAAGAGCCGCCAGGACCACCGCCGCCTATAGTGTGCGATGCGATAATCCACCTTGGCCCCTTCTGCACATGCACGGCGTGCCGTTTCGAGTCCGATGCCAGAGCTACCGCCAATCACCACAACGGTCTGCCCAACGAGCTCCGGTTCGCGGTGGAGAGTAGAAGTTACAGTGCTAATTTCATTGGCGACCCTCTTCTACGCGCCAGCCGTTATACTCCAAAGTCACGTCACTTGCCCGCCCAATTTCGCACCGCCGCTAACCGGTAAGAACTGACCAATTTCAAGCGGTCGCTCTTCGTGCAGAAGCTCTTTTTCAATGAGGAAATCGGCCAGAACCTCATCGGCATTAACCTCACTCATGCCCACGTTGACCATTTCTTCGGCCTTCAACTTCTTCCGACACGTTCCCAAACGCAAGAGCGTTTCCTCGCAACGGCATATAGGATTTCTGCGAGTGAAGTTTTCAACAGTTTTTGGTTTATAATGTGCTTCGCGGCGCGAAGCTCGCTCTCTTTGCCCAGTCTGCTTCGTGCACAGAACTACACGTCCGCGCGGCTGTCGAGCGTTTGGCTCCTCTTACCCAGCAGCCCAAGGATAGGGAGGGGAGGTGTTTGTGGCTGTGAACAAATCGGTGGCCGACGAGACCCAGCAAAGCGCCGATCACATCCAAGGACATTTCCCGCCGTATCGAAGATCGAAAGCGGCTGTGCCGCAGAAGAACATCGTCACGGATTTCCGACCAGGTGAAAGCGTTTTTGGGGGGCGAAGGTGACTAATCAATTGAAACGTAAGCTTCTCGTCGGCGGTGGTCTTAGCCTGGTCTTAATTGGTGTGATCATTGCAGCGATGCGGCCGTCAAAGAATGCTTCGGCGGCGCCGGCAAAGGCCCCGCAGGACGTAAGTGTAGTTCAGGTTGAGCAGAGGGATGTTCCGATTTATGGCGAATGGATCGGCACGCTCGACGGTTTGGTCAATGCCGACGTGAGGGCACAGGTTACCGGATATCTGCAAACACAGGGCTATCAGGAGGGCGCGTTCGTCAAAAAGGGCCAGCTTCTCTTCCAGATCGACCCACGGCCTTTTCAGGCGGTGCTCGATCAAGCCGAAGGTCAGTTGTCACAGGCTAAGGCTATGCTCGCCAATGCGGAGGCAGTGCAAGGCCGGACCGACCTGGACGTCAAACGCTATACGCCCCTCGCTAAGGAGCAGGCCGCCAGCCAGCAGGATCTCGACAACGCAGTCCAGAACAATCTTGCCGCCAAAGCGACTGTGGAAACGGCCAGAGCCCAAATTAGGACAGATGAGGCTGCCATCGAAACCGCCAAGATCAATCTCGAGTTTACCCGCCTCGTCGCCCCGATTGATGGCATCGCAGGACAAGCCCAGCTGCAAGTGGGTGCCCTGGTCACGCCGGGAAGTGCGCCGGTCACCTCCGTTTCCACCGTTGACCCGATCAAGGTCTATTTCACGGTCAGCGAGCCGCAGTATCTCGCGTGGCGGAAGCGCTTCCCGACGGAGACCAGCCGGGTGGCGGCCGACAAAGCTCTGCGCCTCGAACTGATTTTGGCGGACGGCTCGACCTACGGGCACGAGGGTAGGTTCTACTTTGCGGATCGCCAGGTTAATGTGGGTACCGGAGCCATTCGTATCGCCGGGCTGTTTCCAAATCCAGGGAACGTTCTACGGCCCGGCGGGTACGCTAAAGTTCACGCCGTCATCTCCATTCAACATGGCGCGCTGCTTGTTCCTCAACGAGCGGTGTCAGAACTCCAAGGGGGCTATCAAATCGCTGTGGTGGATGGCGATAACAAAGTGAATGTTCGGACAGTCACCGTAGGCGATCGTGTCGGCAGTCAATGGATCATTCTTAGCGGCCTGACTCAAGCGGAAAGAGTTGTCGCCGAGGGAGTTCAGAAAGTCCGCACGGGCGTGTACGTGAATCCCAAGCCCTTGGTCATACAAGCCGAGATCAGGTAATCGCATGTCAAAGTTCTTCATTAACCGCCCTATTGTGGCGATGGTGATTTCGATCGTCTTGGTTTTGGTCGGCGGACTTACCGTGCTGACTTTACCGGTCGCCCAGTTTCCTAATATTGCTCCACCGGAGATTCAAATCCTCGCCACCTACGTCGGGGCGGACGCACAAACCCTCGAGCAAGCGGTTGCCACTCCTATCGAGCAGCAGATGAATGGCGTGGACAACATGAATTACATGTATTCGCTCAACGCCACGGGCAACTCGACGACTAGCCTAATTGTGGACTTCGACGTAAAAACCGATCCGAACACGGATTTCATACTCGCGCAGGCCCGTGAAACGCAAGCCGCTTCTCAGCTTCCCGTGGACGTAACCAATTACGGGATCACTGTTAGAAAGTCTGTTACCGCGCCGCTCTTGTTAGTGGCCGTTTACTCGCCGCATGGGACGTATGACGCCAATTTCCTGGCGAACTACGCGTACATCAATCTGGCAGACCCCGTCCTTCGTTCGCCGGGCATCGGCAACGTTCAGGTATTCGGCTCCGGTCAATACGCGATGCGGCTTTGGGTAAACCCCGATACGCTCGCAAAGCTGGGCATCACGGTCCCGGAAATTGTCAGTGCGATTCAGGCGCAAAACACTGTCAACCCAGCCGGGAAAGCTGGGGGCGAGCCTGCCCCCAAAGGCCAGGAATTTACTTACTCGGTTCTCGCGCAAGGGCGCCTCGTATCGCCACAAGAATTCGGCAACATCGTAGTTCGCGAAACTCCCGACGGCGGCATCGTGCGGGTCCGCGACGTGGCTCGAATCGAGCTTGGTTCGCAGGACTATAGCGTCGCGGGCCGTTTTAATGGAGCGCCCAGCGCGGTCATCGCAGCATACCAATTGCCGGGCTCGAACGCGGTGGATGCAGCCGCCGGTGTCAGGAAGCTGATGACGCAGATGAAACAGCGCTTTCCGGAAGATCTTGATTTCGTGGTTGCACTGGACACAACGCGCTCGGTCACGCAAGGCATTAAAGAGATCCTCATAACGCTGTTTATCGCGCTTGCGCTCGTCATCCTGGTGGTCTATCTGTTCCTGCAGGGTTGGCGCGCCACGCTGATTCCCCTGCTCGCCGTGCCCGTTTCCCTGGTCGGCACCTTCATACTCTTTCCGTTATTCGGCTTTTCCATCAACACTCTTTCCCTCTTCGGGCTCGTGCTGGCCATCGGTCTGGTGGTGGATGACGCCATTGTCGTGGTGGAGGGTGTGGAACGGCACATTGAAGAGGGGATGGCGCCTAAAAACGCAGCGCTAAAAGCAATGGAGGAACTCTCTGGCCCTGTCGTCGGAATCGCTCTGGTTCTCTCCGCCGTCTTCGTCCCTACGGCTTTCATACCAGGAATTACCGGCAGACTCTATCAGCAGTTTGCTGTCACGATTGCTATCTCGGTCCTGCTCTCGGCATTCAACGCCCTTACGCTGAGCCCCGCGCTCGCTGCGCTGTTGCTTCGGCCCAGGAAACCAAGCCGCGGGTTATTGAGACGATTCTTCGACTGGTTCAACCGCGTTTTCGAGCAAGCTACGGTTGGGTACGTTCGTTGGAGCGGAATACTGCTCCAAAAGGCTGTCGTGATAGTCGTATTGATCGGCGCTTTTGCCGCGGCAGCCGGATTCTTCGCCAATCGCGTGCCCTCGAGTTTTCTGCCGGACGAAGATCAAGGGTACGCCTACGTCAATGTGCAATTGCCCAATGGGGCTTCCATGGAACGTACCACCGCGGTGGCCGCTCAAGTAGAAAAAATTCTGATGAATACCCCCGGAGTTCAATACTCCACCGCCTTCATCGGTTTCAGCTTGCTCAGTTTTGTTCGCACCAGTTACAACGCAACCTATTTTGTGACTTTCAAGCCCTGGGATGAGCGCAAAACCCAGGCGCAGCAATTTCAAGCGCTTAAGGCGCATCTCAACCAGCAGTTCAGTAAAATACCGGCGGCCGTCATTTTCGGTTTTTCGCCGCCAGCCATTCCGGGTGTTGGGACCGCCGGCGGGTTCACATTCATCCTGGAAGACCGTTCAGGCAGCGATATCCAATTCCTCAGCAAAAACCTGGGAATTTTTCTTGAAGCTGCCCGCAAGAGGCCCGAGATCGCCAGTCTGAGCACCACCTTCTTGCCCAGCGTCCCGCAAAAGTTTGTCGAAGTGGACCGCGACAAAGTGCTGAAGCAAGGTGTGAACCTCAACGATGTTTACCGGACGATCCAAGCGTTCATGGGCGGTTTCTTTATCAATTATTTCAACCGCTTCGGACGCCAATGGCAGGTGTACATAGAAGCGGAGAGCAACGAGCGCGCAAAGGCGGAGAACGTCGGACAGTTCTATGTTCGCAATGGAAACGGAGAGAACGTTCCCCTCTCGACGCTTACCAGGGTTAACCCGCGCCTCGGTCCCGAATTCATTTTACGATTCAACGAGTACCGTTCGGCGCAAATCAACGGAAGCGCCGCTCCTGGCTACAGCGCCGACCAAGCTACCGCCGCTCTCGAGGCTGTCTTCAGAGAGAACATGCCGCGAGAGATGGGCTTCGATTACTCGGGCATCTCGTTTCAGGAACAGAAAGCCCGGGAAGGCGTTCCACCTTCACTGGTCTTCGGGCTGTCGCTGTTATTTGTCTTTTTGGTTCTGGCGGCGCTTTACGAAAGCTGGTCGCTGCCCTTCAGTGTTCTGCTGAGCACGCCGGTGGCGGTGTTCGGAGCGTTTTTTGTCTTGTGGCTTCGCCGTGTCGTCCTTGGCAAGCTTCTACCTCCTTACATGGTCCAGATCGAGAGCGACATCTATTCGCAAATCGGGCTGGTCATGTTGATTGGGTTGGCGGCTAAGAACGCGATTCTGATCGTGGAGTTCGCCAAGGATCAATATGAAGGGGGAAGGCCTCTTTCGGAGGCTGCGCTGGAAGGCGCCAAGCTTCGGCTGCGACCGATTTTGATGACGTCCTTCGCCTTTATTCTTGGTTGTGTGCCGCTCTGGACCGCCACCGGGGCTGGCTCGGTGGCGCGTCAGATTATGGGAACCACAGTGATCGGTGGCATGGTGGCCGCTAGTGGGATCGGCATCTTCTTCGTGCCCGGCATTTTCTACTTAGTGGAAAAATTATCCGGCGCCGGTAAGGAGTCCGTTGCCGGGATGATGCCAGCTACACCGGCGCCGGCTCCTGGAGATTGAGATGTCTGCCAGCGTGACGAATCGCCCGCCGCATAAAGCCGCACTGTCCGTCGGATTCGCAACCTTCCCAATTGCGCTCTTCGCCCTCGGTTTGCTGAGCGCTTGCATGGTCGGACCCAATTATCATCGGCCGCCTGTTCAGACTCCAGCTACCTATCGTGACCTGTCGGGAAATCCCCAGCTTCAGGCTCAGGCCGCCTCATATGCAGACCTTCCCTGGTGGCAGGTTTTCAAAGATCCCAAGTTACAAGAGCTCATTCGCACTGCCCTCAAGCAGAACTATGATTTGCAGCTTGCCACGGAACGCATCAGCGCTGCGCGTGCTCAACTCGCGATCACCCGCTCGAGCCTGTTTCCTCAAGTGCAAGGCGGCGGCAATTTCAGCGGTGGGAAAGAATCTAATTTTCAAACAAAATACAACTTTTTCATCCTGGCGGCCGACGCCACGTTCCAGCTGGATTTCTTCGGGCGTCTGCGTCGCGCCACAGAGGCGGCTCACGCTCAGCTCTTGGCCACGGAAGCCGCTCAGCAAACCGTCATATTAACTCTTGTCAGCGACGTGGCAAGCGACTACTTCGCTCTTCTGCAACTCGACCTGCAACTCCAGATTACACGTGAAACAGTAGATACCCAGACGGATTCGGTTAAGTTAACCACCAGACGCCTGGAATATGGTGTAGCCACAAAACTGGATGTACTGCAAGCCCAGCAAACGCTCGATACGGCCAATGCGCAAGTTCCCGACTTAGAACGGCAAATTACTCAGGAGGAAAACGCCATCAGCATTCTCCTCGGCAATTATCCACAGGATGTGCCACGCGGGCTCACTCTGGTGGAGCAAGCACTTCCGCCCGAAGTGCCGCCCGGCGTCCCTTCCTCGATCATCGAACGCCGGCCCGATATCCGCGAGGCCGAACAGGACTTGATTGCTGCGAACGCCGAAATCGGAGTTGCTAAGGCTCAGTTCTTTCCACAAATTTCGCTGACCGGATCAGCGGGCGGCGCCTTCGGCCGCAGCAGCGCCTTCTCGAGCCTCATGAGTTCGCAGATTGGTACCTGGTCCTATGGTGCGCAGGTGAGTCAGCCGATTTTCACGGGTGGCGCACTTCGTGGGAATCTGCATCTGGCTGAGTCGCAACAGAAGCAGGCTCTGATCACTTACCGGCAAGCGATTCAACGTGCTTTCGGCGATGTTTCCGATGCCCTCATCGGCTATGAAAAATTCCACCAGGTCCGGATTCGCCAGCAAGAGTCGGTAGCCGATTTGCAGGAATCCGTACGCCTTTCCACACTTCGTTACCGGGGAGGTACGACTACCTATCTCGAAGTACTCGATGGCCAGCGATCGCTGTATGCGGCTGAACTCACCCTGGCACAAGCCCGTGGCAACGAGTACCAGAGCCTCGTGCAAGTCTATCGGGCTCTCGGAGGCGGGTGGCAGACTTAGTTGCGGTCAAGTCATAGAAAGGCGCGCGGGCGATCGACTTTCCGGTCGCATTGTCCAGATCGCCCGCGCGGTACTCACTGCTCCGACTCCGCCCCTACTGACGCCGCCCGATTGCCGCCTAAATGGAAGCGCAAAAGATGGCCGAGATCACGTCTACCGCGCGAAGGACTGCCGGACTATGCGGCGGCTCGTTTTGTCCCCGCGCCGTTCCGTGCCTCGATGGCTTTGACTGAGTTTTCAAGGGCCGATTTCAAAACCGGCAATAGTAGTTGTCGCCAGACACTCTTCGTCCGTCGGAAGACTCGGACCCCGTCCTCCGAGCAAAAAGACAGCCCCTAAGCCCTCGAGACTCTTGTTGACCCCGATCCAAAGCGCGAGCATGAGGCCTACAGCAACTTCGAAGACAACATTTCACCGCAATTGTCGGACCGCCTGCTTTCTATACCGCCTTACGGTTTACAGTGTCTGCCCTGCCACTTTCCGGCGCGCTCTTCGATCAGGTGACGTTCCCAAATTCTTTGCCCGCCTCGGACGCCGCGCCTTCGCCAGTGATAATCATGAAAGGACTTTCCATTCCCAAAATCGCAGCCCAACCATGTCCTCATCCCTTCCGCAGTTCGTCGCCGCACAACTCCGCCGCCACCAGATGCTTACTCCCGGTAAACGCATCGGCGTTGCCGTCTCCGGTGGTGCCGATTCCGTTGTCCTCCTCCACCTTCTCTATCGCCTCCGCAGCGAATTCGCCTGCGAACTGCTCGTCCTCCACGTCAACCACCACCTGCGCGCCGCCGAATCAGAGTCCGACGAATCATTCGTCCGCTCCCTAGCCACCCACTTAGGTCTCGCCATCGAAGTCGAACAAGCCATCGCACCGAATTCACAAATTGAGCAGCAGGCCCGCGATCTCCGTCGGGCCTTTTTCCAACGCGCCCGCCGCGAATTCAATCTCGACCGCATTGCCCTCGGCCACACCCGCAGCGATCAAGCCGAAACCGTTCTCTTCCGTCTACTGCGCGGCGCGGGTCTTACCGGTTTGGCAGGTATGCGCCCCGTCACCAGCGATCTCCTCATCCGTCCCCTTCTGAAATGCAACCGAGACGAAATCCGCACTTGGGCAAAGGCCGAAGGCATAGCTTGGCGCGAGGACGCATCCAATTTAGATACTGCCTTCACCCGAAACCGTCTACGGCTCGAAACTTTGCCCGCTTTGGCGAACATTTATAATCCGAACCTAGAGACTTTGCTTACCCAATCTGCTGAATTGGCCCAAACTGAAGAGGATTATTGGGCTCGCGAAGTTGAATCGGTATACCACAAAATCACACAAGAAACGGCCTTTGGCCTACAAATTGCGGTCGCCGCACTTCGACTTCTCCATTTGGCCCTGCGCCGCCGCTTGATTCGCCGTATGATCCAACATTTGCGGGGCGACTTGCACGCTATTGATTTCGCGCATATCGAATCAATCCTTTACCTCTGCGAAAGCGCAGAAGGTCATGATCGCGTCATCATTCCAGGCATCGACGCCCTACGCTCTTTTGGCCAGCTTTTGCTCAGTCCAGACGGTCAGCGTCGCGGGCAAGAACGCAATTACCAAATAGAGCTAAGTCTAGGAAAAGAGTACCAATTACCCTTTCAAGTTGGATTCCTCTCTATTAATTGGTTAAAATCCGCTGACCCGGAAAGTTTTTGTGCTAATTTCAAGGGGGAACAAGATAAAAACTTAGAAATTTGTGATTGGGACGGCGATCTTCTTGCCCCTTCCGGGACACTACCTTCTATATATGTCCGCAATTGGCGACCCGGTGATGTTTTCCAACGCGTCGGCCACCATTCAGACGACAAGATCAAAACGCTTTTCCAATCGGGCAAAATTCTACTTTGGGAACGAAAGCATTGGCCCGTAGTAGTGGCGGGGGCCAAAATTGTCTGGGTCCGCCGATTTGGGGGCTCGGCTAGTGTCATCGCTGCGGGCGGGAGCCGCAATATTTTTCGGTTGATCTATCGCAAGCCTGAGTCTAGGCAACTCAGATGATCTATGAATCGAAAGCTAGGGGTTTTACGTCTTTATTACAGGAGTGGCTTTCGCTCTGAGGCAGGTCGGGTTTGAGATGGAGTGGGACTGGTTGCCGTATCCTTGTAGATGTAGATAAGGAAGGCTGAGATAGGCAGACCGGCAGAAGGTAAATTTTCATGAGTTCAAACGTTAAAACAGCAGTGTTCTGGGTGGTCATAATATCCGCCGTACTTTTGGTGTACATGGCGGTTAAGACCGGGCGCGGAAAAGCTCCGGCATCTCTGAAAGCCGGCGACTTTATCGCCGC
The DNA here is from genome assembly GCA_963749105.1 of Bryobacterales bacterium. GTDB lineage: Bacteria > Acidobacteriota > Terriglobia > Bryobacterales > Bryobacteraceae > Bog-105. Next base: position 36,762 of record CAVVLT010000029.1, read on the forward strand.
GATTCAAGACGGCAAAGTGAAAGACGCCGACATCACCGGCACGGATGTCACAGGCACTTACATCAATAACGGTGTTGCTGAGCAGTATCACACCGTAATTCCCAGCAACTATCCCAAAATTTACGACCTGCTTAACGAAAAAGGCGTGAAGTACACGATGGAGAAGGAAACAGCAAGCGGCTGGATTGGCACCCTTCTCAGTTTTGTGCCGATTCTGATTTTGCTCGGACTTTGGATCTTCATGATGCGCCAAATGCAAAGCGGCGGCAACAAAGCGTTGAGCTTTGGCAAGAGCCGCGCGCGTTTGCATTCCTCACAGCAGAAGAAAGTAACCTTCAAAGACGTCGCTGGCGTCGACGAAGCCAAAGAAGAGTTGCAGGAAATTATCGAATTCTTGCGCGAACCACAGAAGTTCCAGAAACTCGGCGGTCGTATTCCGAAAGGCGTCTTACTAATCGGACCTCCCGGTACCGGTAAAACTCTGCTCGCGCGCGCTATCGCTGGCGAAGCGAACGTGCCATTCTTCTCGATCTCTGGCTCCGACTTTGTTGAAATGTTTGTTGGCGTTGGAGCAAGCCGCGTGCGTGATCTTTTCGAACAAGGAAAGAAGAACGCTCCTTGCATAATTTTCATCGACGAAATTGACGCTGTCGGTCGTCACCGTGGTGCAGGCTTGGGCGGTGGTCACGATGAACGTGAGCAAACCCTCAATCAGTTGCTAGTTGAGATGGATGGCTTCGAATCCAACGAAGGTGTGATCCTGGTCGCCGCAACCAATCGTCCGGACGTGCTTGATCCCGCTCTTCTGCGCCCCGGTCGTTTTGATCGCCGTGTGGTAGTGGATCGCCCAGACGTTCGCGGCCGTGAAAACATACTCAAAGTACACACCAAGAAGTCACCGCTCGCAGATGATGTCGATCTCAGCGTCATCGCCCGCGGCACTCCCGGTTTCGCTGGAGCGGATTTGGCCAATTTGGTTAATGAAGCCGCCCTCGTTGCCGCTCGCCAAAATCGCAAAGTCGTGACGCAGTGGGATTTTGAACTTGCCAAAGACAAAGTCCTCATGGGTGTCGAGCGCAAGAGCCTGATCATTAGCGACAAGGAAAAGCGCATGACCGCCTATCACGAAGCAGGCCACGCCATCGTAGCCGCGGTCATTGAGCACTCAGACCCGCTCCACAAAGTAACCATCATTCCACGCGGCATGGCACTCGGCTTAACGATGCAGCTGCCGCTCGATGACAAACTGTCGCACGATAAGAAATATTTGGAAGCTCGGCTGGCTATCTTAATGGCTGGACGAATCGCAGAGGAAATCTTCCTCGACCAAATGACCACCGGCGCAGGCAACGATATCGAACGCGCCACCGAAATGGCCCATAAGATGGTTTGCGAATGGGGCATGAGCGAACTCGGCCCACTCAGTTTCGGCAAGAAAGATGAGCAAATCTTCCTGGGCCGCGAGATCAACCAACATCGTGATTACAGCGAAGAGACCGCCATCAAAATAGACCAGCAAGTTCGCAAGTTGGTAGAAGACGGCTACGACCGCGCAAAGAGAGTTATTTCCGACCGCTCGGATGCCATGGTCCGTATCGCCGAAGCCCTGCTGGAGCGCGAAGTTCTAGACGGCGCAGAAGTGATGGCTCTGATTGACGGCAGAACGCTGCCGAAGATTCAGCCGACCAACCAACGGCCCAGCGGCCCCGATGGCGGAGCTGTTGCTCCCACTCCGATGCCAAATGCCCTGCCCGGTTTGATGGGCGGCGAGAGTCCTCAGCCGGCTTGATTCCAGCGTTTCCGGTCTACCTGTTTGACGTCGATGGCACCCTGGTCGACTCCGCGATAGATATAGTCGGAGCCATCCAGGGTGTTTTAGCATCTACTCCCAAAAACAATGTGCCGTTCGATGTTCTGAAGCGCTACATTGGGCGGCATTTGATCGATCTTTATCAAGATCTGTTTCCCGATTACACACCCGAACAAATTGACGCGATGGTGGTGGAATACCGCCGCTTATACCCATTGCGCAATCACGCTTCAACAACGGCCTACCCGGGAGTTGCCGAAGCTTTATCAAGACTGGGCGGCCGCAAGTCTACAGCCACTACGAAAGGTACCCCGACTACTCGGCTCGTCTTGGAGCGCTTCGGTCTTCTTTCCTATTTCGATCACGTACAAGGCACTGACGGCTTTCCCGCTAAACCTCATCCCGACGTTATTTTTAAGGCTCTGGCCGGACTGGGCGCGACCGTTGACCAGTGTTTGTTTGTAGGCGATTCTCCCGCCGATATCGAAGCCGCCCACCGCGCCGGCGTGAAGAGCTGCGCTGTCACTTATGGCTATGGCCAACGCGAAGATCTTGCGAAATGCCGGCCCGACTACCTCGCGGATCATATCTCGCAACTCTTACAGTCTTAAGTTTCGACGAAACAGTGATTGGTAATACGACCTCTTCCTAAAGTAGTGCCTAGCTGGAAGCCTTCTTTAGGCGCAACCTATCACAAAGATCACGTAATGTTTCGCGTCTGGGCGCCAGATGCGAAGACTATGCACTTATCCCTTGGCGCGAGCCCTGAGACGCAAGGGGCCTTGGCCATGACGAAACTAGCTGATGGTTATTTTACAGCGCTCGCTCTCGGCGCGACAACCGGTACACACTACTTTTTCCATGTCGACGGTCGCGGACCGTTTCCCGATCCCGCCTCGCGCTACCAACCGGAAGGCGTGCACGGACCATCAGTCGTGATTGATCCCGGCAGCTACCAGTGGCAAGATGCCGAATGGATCGGCATAGCGCTGCAAGACGCGGTTTTCTATGAATTACACGTCGGCACATTTACCCAGGAAGGTACCTATCAATCCGCCGCGAAGAAGCTGCCGTATCTGAAGGATCTTGGGATCACTGCTATAGAACTGATGCCGCTTTCCGATTTTCCGGGGAGGCGAAATTGGGGTTATGATGGCGTCGCCCCTTTTGCTCCGGCACACGTTTACGGAACGCCCGACGAGTTGCGCTCGTTCATCGATCAAGCTCATCAGATTGGCTTGGCCGTTTTCGTCGACGTCGTCTACAACCACTTTGGACCTGATGGCGCTTACCAGGGTACTTTCAGCAATCACTACTTCACCAAGCGCCATCACACGCCTTGGGGCGATGCTGTGAATTTCGATGGAATGCTCAACGAGCCAGTGCGCGAATACGTGATTGAAAACGCTTTGCGCTGGATTTACGAATATCACATAGATGGGCTCCGCTTAGACGCCACGCACGCCATCGTCGACGATAGCCCGCGCCATATCCTGGCATCTCTATCGTCGGCCGTTCGGCACGCTTCGGCCGAACTGGGGCGGCGCATTCATGTCGTTGCCGAAGACGCCCGAAACCTTGCCCAGTTGTTGAAGCCTGAATGTCGCAGCGGTATGGGACTATCCGCCGTTTGGGCCGACGACTTCCATCATCAGATGCGTCGCGCCCTGACTGGCGATAAAGACGGCTATTTCGCGCCTTTCGAAGGCTCTACCGCTTCCATTGCCGAAACGATTAAATATGGCTGGTTGCGCGGTAGCGATCCCGCCGGAATTGACTATCCGCAGTTCGTCTATTGTATTCAGAACCACGATCAAATTGGCAATCGAGCGCTGGGAGATAGGTTAAATCATGCGGTGGATGCCGCTGTCTACCGAGCTGCCAGTGCGCTGTTGCTCCTCGTGCCGCAAACTCCACTTTTGTTCATGGGCCAGGAATGGGCGGCCAGTACTCCTTTCTGCTTCTTCACCGATCACCACGCAGAGTTAGGTACGCTGGTAACGGAGGGGCGGCGACACGAATTCGCAGACTTTTCCGGGTTCTCGCGCATCGAGATTCCCGACCCGCAATCGCTGAAAACATTTCAGGCCAGCCAGCTTCGTTGGGATGAAGTGACCAATGAACCGCATGCTTCCACGCTACGTCTCTATAAGAGTCTCTTGCAACTGCGGCGCGGCAATCCGGCTCCCGACGTTGACGCGAGGTCTCCACAATTGCAGATTGCAGCCTTGGATGATAGTACACTCCTGCTGCAACGGGAACTTCTGATTGCTGTGATTCGGTTGCACGGCAGTGGCGACATTCATTTGCATAGCAAGGTCGATCTTAGCAATCCTGTTTGGGACTCTGAGGATTCGCAGTTCGCAGCGGACAGCCTTCCGATTGGGGTTAAGGCGCGCGAATCGCGAGTCGTATTCTCACGCCCTGGCGCGATTGTTTTTCGAACAAAAGAGCAGGAGGGATGCTAATGCATGAGCCGGTTTCCACCTATCGCCTTCAATTCAATAAAACGTTCTCGCTGGACGATGCGGCCCGCATTATCTCGTTCCTCTCGGACTTAGGCATTACCGACGCCTACGCTTCGCCGATTTTGAAGGCAACGCCAGGTAGCATGCACGGCTATGATACGTGCGACCACACCCAGATCAATCCAGAAATTGGCGGCAGTGAAGCACTCGCCAGACTGGCGGCCGAACTACGTGAGCGAGGCATGGGTATGGTCCTCGATTTTGTCCCGAACCACATGGGCATCAACGAACGCGAGAATGCCTGGTGGCGCGACGTCTTGGAGAACGGACCCTCGTCCCAACACGCGCGCTATTTTGATATCGATTGGACGCCGCTGAAAACTGAGCTGCGCGATAAAGTGCTCTTGCCGATCCTAGGAGAACAGTACGGTGTGGCCCTGGATAGTGGGAAATTGCAAATGGCACTTTCGGCCGAAGGACTCTTCAGCCTCCGCTATTTCGACCGCGATTTACCCCTGAATCCAGGACAACTCGGCCTAGTCTTGCGACGCAACCTCGACAAACTCAAAGCCTCGCTTCCCGCTGAGAGTCCGGAATTGACTGAGTTCTTAAGTATTCTGTTCCATTTGGAGCACCTTCCCCATACCGAACAAACCGACATGACTTCGGTAAGCGAGCGCGGCCGCGAAAAAGAGGTAGCCAAACGCCGCCTTGCCACCTTGATGAGGGAGTTTAGCTTCGTTCGTGAACACATCGAAGCGAATATACGAGAATTTAATGGCAAGCCCGACGAACCGGGGTCCTTTGATCTCCTTCACAAGCTACTTGAGCTGCAGCCCTATCGCCTGTCTTCTTGGCGTACGGCTACGCATGAAATCAATTACCGCCGTTTCTTCGACATTAACGAACTGGCCGCGATTCGCATGGAAGACGCCGAGGTTTTCAACGCAACCCACCCGCTGATTCTGAAGATGATTAAAGATGGTGTAGTTACAGGACTGCGACTCGACCATGTGGATGGCTTGTTCGATCCGCGTGCTTACTTCAATCGTCTGCGCGAAGCCATGGGACCAGACCACCAAGTCTATGTAGTGGTGGAGAAGATTCTAACCGAAGGAGAAAAGCTTCCAACCGACTGGAGTGTGCAGGGAACCACCGGCTACGAGTTCATGAACATGGTCAACTCTTTGTTTGTGGACCGGGGAGCCGCACGTGAATTTCAAAAGCTTTACACGCGCATTACCGGCGACCGGCGCTCCTTCAAAGAAGTGGTCTATAACAGCAAAAAGCTGATCATCAAAACGTCGATGGCAAGTGAAATGCACGTGCTGGCTCACGAGTTAAATCGCATTTCAGAAAGCGACCGCCACTACCGCGATTTCACGCTCCTCAGTTTGCAGGAGGCGCTCACGGAAGTAGTAGCTTGTTTCCCGGTGTATCGAACCTATGTCAGCGATAACGGGTTTACTGAATTCGACAAACACAACATCGACGCCGCTATCCGCGACGCATTGCGGCGTAACCCCGCGCAAGAATCGTCCATTTTCCGGTTTATTCGAAAAATTCTGCTACCCGCAGCGCGCCCTAGTCTTTCCTCCGAAGAGCAAGCCCGCCGGCTCGGCTTTGCCATGAAGGTTCAGCAGTATACCGGACCTGTCCAAGCGAAAGGCGTGGAAGATACTGCGTTTTACCGGTATGCGCCGTTGCTATCTCTCAACGACGTAGGTGGAAATCCATTGCAATTTGGCGGTCGTCCCGAAGAATTTCACGAAGCAAATTCCGAGCGGGCCGAACACCATCCTTTAGCTCTTTCGGCAACCTCCACACACGATGCCAAACGCGGCGAAGATGCCCGCGCACGACTCAATGTCCTTTCCGAAATCCCGCGGCTCTGGAGCCAGCGGGTCAAACTATGGACGCGCATCAACTCATCAGCGCGCACAAACGTGCACGACGAGCCGGCACCCGATCGGGCTGACGAATATATTTACTACCAGGCGTTGCTCGGCGCGTGGCCACCTGGACAAGATGCCGCTTGCCCCGAATTTGTTGACCGTATGCGGCAGTATCTTGGCAAAGCGACCAAGGAAAAGAAAATTCACACTAGTTGGATTACACCCTCCGCTGAATATGATGCAGCCGTCGGGCAATTTGTAGAAAGCACCCTCACTGGTTCGCGTTCCAAACCTTTCCTGACGCAATTTCTGCCCTTTCAGCGGCGTGTTGCCGAAATAGGTATGGTAAATTCGCTGGCGCAGTTGACTTTAAAGATAGCGTCTCCAGGCGTGCCGGACTTTTTTCAAGGGAGCGAAGTGTGGGACTTAAATCTAGTTGACCCGGACAATCGCCGGCCCGTTGATTTCGCGGCTCATCAAGAAATGCTGGCCGATATTTCCCGCCGGCTGAACGAGGGTTCGCTCTGCTGTGCCAAACTGACCCTTGCCACTCAGCTATTAGACAGCTGGAAAAACGGCGCCGTGAAGCTTTTTGTTACCGCACAAGGCTTGGCGCTGAGGAAAAAGCGGTCACGGCTTTTTTTGCATGGCGATTATGTTCCGCTCACTGCTTCGGGCCTCTTTTCTTCTAACATCGTCGCCTTTGCCCGACGGCTGGAAGGTGCTACCGTTATCGCGGTGACGCCGCGGTTGACTGTCTGTATGACAGGCTTTGAGAGTGGTTTGCCCCTTGGGGCCGCGTGGCACAACACCGAACTAGATTTGAGCGAGTGGGCCACGCAGCCTTTCCGCAATGTTGTTACCGGGCAAAAAATGATGGCCGCTCCTGGTGGACGCGTTCCTATCGCAGAATTGTTCGCAGGATTTCCGGTGGCACTGCTTGCCAGCGGTGAAGATGTATGAAAGCGGCGGGAAGCGCATCCGATGCGCTGTGGTTTAAAGATGCTGTCATCTATGAATTGCATGTCCGGGCTTTCTCCGACAGCAACAACGACGGCATCGGCGACTTTCAAGGGCTCACTCAGCGCCTGGACTATTTACAAGATCTTGGCGTCACTTGCCTGTGGCTGTTGCCGTTTTTTCCTTCCCCCTTACGAGACGACGGCTACGACATCTCCGACTACCTCAACGTCAACCCCGATTACGGAACCCTTGATGATTTCCGTGCCTTCCTCGATGCCGCTCATGACCGCAACATGCAAGTCATGATCGAACTGGTCATAAATCACACCTCCGATCAACACCCTTGGTTTCAACGCGCACGCATGGCACCGGCAGGTTCCTGGGAGCGGGATTTTTACGTCTGGAGCGAGACGGACAAAAAATACACCGACGCCCGCATCATCTTTACCGACACGGAAAAATCCAATTGGGCTTGGGACACGGTCGCGAAAGCCTATTACTGGCACCGCTTCTTTTCGCATCAGCCCGACCTCAACTTCGACAATCCGATGGTGCTCGAAGAAGTGCAGAAAGCTATGCGTTACTGGCTCGACATGGGCGTGGATGCTTTGCGCCTCGATGCCATTCCTTATTTAGTAGAGCGTGACCACACTAATTGCGAGAACTTACCCGAAACACATGTGGTGATTAAGCAAATCCGCCGCGAAATGGACGAGCGCTATCTGAATCGCATGATTCTGGCGGAAGCCAATCAATGGCCGACCGACGTGCGCGCTTATTTTGGCGATGGCAACGAATGCCACATGGCTTTCCATTTTCCGCTCATGCCGCGAATTTTTATGGCATTGCGATTGGAAGATCGCTTGCCGGTGACCGATATTATTGCGCAGACGCCAGCCATCCCAGAAAGTTGTCAGTGGGGATTATTTTTGCGCAATCACGATGAACTCACCCTTGAAATGGTAAGCGACGAGGAACGCGACTATATGTACCTAGCCTATAGCGCCGATCCACGCATGCGAGTCAACGTGGGCATCCGCCGACGTCTTGCCCCTTTGATGGATAACAATCGACGGCGCATCGAACTGCTAAATAGCTTATTGTTTTCCTTCCCAGGCACGCCCATTCTGTATTACGGTGATGAAATAGGCATGGGCGATAACATCTATCTGGGCGACCGTAATGGTGTGCGCACCCCCATGCAGTGGAGCGCCGACCGTAATGCCGGTTTTTCGCGCGTCACTCCGGCGCGCCTCTTTAATCCGGTGATCATGGATCCGATCTACGGTTACGAAGCCATTAACGTGGAAGCCCAGCAAGGCGATCCCTCTTCTTTGCTGAGTTGGATGCGCAATATGATCGCGCTCCGCAAAATCTTTCGTGTCTTTGGCAGAGGTTCCATCGAGTTCCTAAATCCCGCGAATCGTAAAGTGCTCGCCTATTTACGCCGTTCCGAGAACGAAGAAATTCTGTGCGTTGCCAATCTATCTCGTTTTCCACAACCGGTCGCGCTTGATTTGGCTGAGTTCGATGGCATGAAGCCAATTGAGATGATGGGCTATGTAGAGTTCCCTCGCATCGGTAAGCAAGCTTATCCCCTCAGTTTGGGCGCCTATGAGTTTCTTTGGTTTGAACTGCACAAGTCAACGGAAACGGAAACCAAACCGGAGGAAGTTCGACTCGTCATGAATGGTGGTTGGAAAAAGATTTTAGAGGGAGCGGACCTCGCCGCTCTACTGGCACGCGCGCTCCCTGATTTTCTAACCCGGCAACGCTGGTTCGGCGGTAAGTCACGGCAGATGGCGGCTGTCTCTTTACTGGATTGGGCGCAGCTTCCCAATAGCGATTCTGCTTTGACGTTTCTTTCGATTCGCTTTGCAGACGGCAGTGTCGACACTTACTTTCTTGCTTTGGCTAAGAAATTCGGGCCCGCGACTGAAAAAATTCGCACCGATTTTCCGAACGCCATAATCGCCAATATTACTTCCAGCCAAGACGATGGTGTCTTGTATGACGCAATCTTCGACGATGCTACCTGCACCGCCCTGCTGGAATGTATCCAAAAAGAATCCGTCATAAAAACGCAAAACGGCGAGATCCGGGGCCGCCCCAGTAGTAAATACAACGAAGCGCGGGGGCCGGTCGGTACAGCACTCCCACCCATTCGCGGCACGGCCGAACAAAGCAACTCTTCAATTCTTTTTGACCGGCGGCTGATCATGAAGCTTTTCCGCCGTCAACAAGCCGGTCAAAACCCAGACTGTGAAATTTGCCGCTTCCTAACGGAGCAAACCCCTTTTAGCCGGCTGCCACCCTTCGCCGGTTCAATCGACTACGCTCAGGGCCAAAACGAACCAGCAACCCTTGCCATGCTACAGGGCTTGGTCGAAAACGAAGGCGACGGTTGGTGCTGGACGATGGACGAACTTAATCGCTATTACGAGGATTGTTCACGCACTCCGCGCGAGCAGGCGCCCGCCACTTTTAAATCCGTGATTGAATCGGCGCAGGAAGAAGAAGACTCGCAAGCGCGCATGCACTTGGGCATTTGTCTGGATGCCGCCACCACTCTTGGCCGGCGCACTGCCGAAATGCACCTAGCACTGGCGTCGGGTACAAACAACCCCGATTTCACCCCTGAGCCTTTGGGGCGCAACAGCCTGACGGAATTGGCCGGTCAAATGGAAGAAAACGCCGGCGCCGTATTTTCACGGCTGAAGCAGGCGATCCCGCGCTTGCCCGACGACTCGACCGAGGCGGCCGCTTTACTGCTTAGCCGCCGGACCCAAGTGCTGAGCCACTTCCGCTGCTTGCACGATCTTAAAATCGACGCGCAGCGCATTCGCATTCACGGAGACTATCATCTTGGGCAGGTACTTTCCGTTAAGAATGACTTTGTCATCTTGGATTTTGAAGGTGAGCCCACTCGTCCGTTACAAGAACGGCGCGCTAAAGACTCCGCATTAAAGGATGTGGCCGGTATGCTTCGTTCTTACAGTTACGCGGCCCAAGCGGGCTTGATGAACTACGCAGCCCGTCGTCCGGAAAGCGTTGCCAGTCTCGCGGGCTGGGGCCGATTTTGGGAGCAATCGGTATCTGCATCTTTTCTTCGAGCGTACCGGGCAGAAGCGGGCGGCGCATCGTTCTTGCCCAAAGATGTAACTGGATTCAAAGCGCTCCTGGAGGCTTACCTTCTCGACAAAGCCCTTTACGAGCTGAATTATGAACTGGAAAATCGGCCCGCATGGGTTCGCATTCCACTTGCCAGTATTGCCGCATTGGATCTGTGAGGCGATTTGCATATGGCTGAAATAGGTATTCTGCCGCAGGAATTGAAAGACCAACTCGACGCAATCGGTACTGCCGATATTGTGGTTGGTTTGCCGGGCCTCAAGACGAGTGACGATCTGGATTGGATCTCTGAGATCGCCGGCCTCGGCCAGCGCCTTCTGATCGCATGCCCGAGCAGCGGCGAACTTCCTGTCTCGGAACAGGTCGCAGGGCTCGATCTGCTGCACTATCCGGTTTCACAGACGGACCGCTTCTTGAATGCGCCCCCACCCTTATTTGGCAGTTTTCAGGAAGTTTTTCAAATCAGCCAAAAGGTAGGAGCCAAATGTTGTTGTGTGTGGAACACCAGTCTTCAACCGGTATCTGCGCATATCATTAGCGAACTAGTAAACCCTCTCTTGCACGAGGGTTTTGATCTAGCGGTGCCTCGCTATATCGAAATGAAATTGGGTTCTCTCATTAACAGCAGCATCATTTATCCGCTCGTGCGGGCGCTCTATGGGAAGGGAATTCTCTATCCAATGGCAATCGACCTGGGCTTTTCCGCCCAGTTTGTGGATCGCCTCGTAAAGCCCGATCCAAAGACCCACCTGCCGCGCTCGCAGCAGTGGATCGCCATGGAGGCCATTTGCAATGGTTTAACTATCTGCCAGGTTTATTTGCCCATGGACCCCCCCCGGCCTCCTGAATCCATCGATGTGAGTTCCCTCTTAGTGACGGTTCTCGGCCGTCTTTTTTCGGACTTGGAACGAAACGCCACCTTCTGGCAGCGGTCTAACGGATCACCAAACATACCAGCCTTCGGCGAAGCAACGACGAAAGAAACCGAAGAGTCTCCGGTAGACGTTCATCCGATGATCGAGACTTTTCAACTGGGCTACCGGAATTTGCGTGAAATCTGGAATTTCGCCATGCCGCCGGCCACATCTCTGGAACTTAAAAAATTGGCGGCGCTGCCCGCCAATGCGTTTAGAATGCCGGACGATCTTTGGGTCCGGATCGTTTACGATTTTGCCCTTGCCTACCGGCAACGCGCTATCAATCGAGAACATCTACTGCGAGCCATGACGCCGTTATATCTCGCATGGGTTGCCTCGTATGCTTTGGAAACAAAAGACACCTCGCCTGATGGCTTCCATTATTATTTAGAGCGGCTGGCGCTCGCCTACGAGAAACAGAAGCCGTATTTGCTGTCGCGTTGGCGATGGCCCGACCGTTTCAACCCATAAGTTTGGAAAAGAGGAGTAAGTTTATGTGGCAGCAGGTATCGCAAGCTTTGAATCAATCGGTAACTAGAGTTGCAACCAGAATCGCGACATTATTGCCCGGCTTTCTGGCACTGGTTGTGGCACTGCTCGTCGCGCTCCTCGCCGCGTGGGCTCTTGGCTTCATCCTGCGGCGATCTCTGCGCAGTTTTGATTTCGATGAAAAGGCAGCCAGTTGGGGCTTGCCTGGACTTCATCCGGAAACCGGTCGCAGTCCTACGGATCTGGTTGTGCGAATCGTTGGTTGGTGCGTTATTATCATGGGCTTCCTTGTTGGGATTAATGCGTTTGAAGCGACACTTACTTCGCAGTTAGTAACCCAGTTGTTCGCCTATCTTCCAAATGTTCTGGCGGCAGGATTAGTGCTGCTAGTGGGAGGCATCGCGGCTCGCTTCTTCTCGCGCAGCATTTTGATTGGCGCGGTGAACTTAAATGTGCAGTACGCCCACCTGCTTAGCGTTGGCATGAAATGGCTGATCCTTGTGCTAACGGGCGCCATGGCCCTCAATCATTTGGAAATCGGCGGCAAAATTGTCGACGAGGCTTTCGCGATTCTATTTGGCGGCATCGTTCTTACGCTGGCTTTGGCGGTGGGACTCGGTGCGCGCGACCTGGTTAGCCGTTCACTCGAACGCCAGGCCTCCCGCATGCCAGAAGATAGCGCCGAGAGCCTGCGGCACTTCTAGTGCAGCATGGGAAAAATCTGTTTTAGGCGGGCCGCGTCGGGTTGAGCGCCGTATTCGCAGATTTCGAACGCTTCGGCGTGTTGAATGGCATTGCCCTTCTCGGTCCCATACCACTTGACTAACGATGCGCGTACATCCGGCGTGACCGGCCGATTGACGAAGCCATGTTTCAACCACTGTTTGCGTGCTTCGCCGTCTTTGGGAACATCCGCCAATTTGCCGTCAACCCAGGGCAGCCATTCATAGAATTGCGAAACATGCGAATCGAGCGCCGCGATCTTGAGATCAAAGACATCGTCGATATCTACAGCGACATCGGGCCGAAAAGGATTGGGACGCTGGAAATTGTCTTGGTAATACAAGAAAACCGGGTTCTTGCGAAGCGCTGGGGTTTCAGGGGCAACGTTCGGCACAACGACCATGTACGCCGCATCTTGCATGAGAACACCCGTGTAGCGATGGTCCGGATGGTAATCATTCGGTCGCGGACCAATGACTACGTCAGCCTTCCACTTACGAATCTCGCGAATCACTTGCAAGCGAACATCGAGGCTCGGGAGTAATTCTCCGTCATGATTGTTCAAGACCTCGTATTCAATCCCTAAGCGGCGAGCAGACTCCTTCGCTTCGGCCAAGCGCCGTTTGGCCAATTCCGCGCCGTGCATTGTTTGATGGCCCGCGTCACCATTCGTAACGGACACAAACTTCACCGCGTAGCCCACCTTGACCCAGAGAGCCGCTGTTCCAGAGGCGCGGATATCGCAATCGTCTGGATGGGCGCCGAATACGATGACGCGAAGCGGCGCTGATTGCGCGCTCAGAAGAGTGGCTGCGAATAAAAGTAGCATTAAGAGCCGAGCACAATGCATCTGAAGATCATACATCTTGATGTGGTATGTTGCCAATAGCGGCGCGGTAGCCAAGCGGTAAGGCAGAGGTCTGCAAAACCTTTATTCGGCGGTTCGATTCCGCCCCGCGCCTC
>CAVVLT010000030.1:0-181500 GCA_963749105.1 Bryobacterales bacterium
TCTTTTTGACCTGCGGCGTTTGCTCGTTCATAATGTTATTCATCCCAAGGGTGAATGAAAGTCTGAAGGATGGCAAGCGGTTTTTGTCATTCTTTGGGATCGGGTGGGGCCCCGGTTTCGGCCGAGCTCGCCAGCCCTGGTCGTAGGCGAAGCATTTCACCTGGACGGCGGGGTTCTGTATGCGGTGGATGACCTGGGATGGCGTGCCTGGGTTCTCGACAACGTCGAGCCAGGTCGCAATCCTGCCAGTTGCTGGGCGGTGGTGAATTGCGGCTGGGACAGGGTAACCCCGCGGCCTCCCAGGCGGCGCTGATGGCCTTTACTTCGATGTGGCGTTCGATTTCGCCGGCGCTGTTGCGGGACTCTATGTCGTAGCCTTCGTGGAAGTGGTCCATTTCAGTGGGGTTGCGCCCGGTTTGCTTCTCAAATGCGAGTACCGGCATCAACGCCTTCGCGGCCAACTTTTTCCCGGCGGTCAATTTCGGCGGTCCCTCTGCCATTGGTTCTATCGCCCGGCCCGCCGTTTCCATCGGGCGACATCAGACGAAGGTGAAGTACTTTCCATCCTGCGAGTGGCCCGTATGGGTGCGTCGTGGCAGGCTTGTCAATTGGGAGCCTCCATTACCTGATGGTGGAGGCGTGTTGTTTGTGTCGCGGCCAGCGGGGACCTCCGGTTTCAGCAGATCTGCCGGCGGCGGGGTTGGCGGGGGCGCATCTGGACCAAGGAGGTTTGCCAGGGCTTGCGCGACGTCGTCGGGTGAAACGGGGGCAGTACGGCTTGGGACGGGCACCGATTGGGGCGTTGTTGGTTCGGGTATGGCGTTCTGGGGGTCAGGCGCTGGACTTGGCTGTGCTGGTTCTACAGGGGTAGCTTTGGGCGCTGGTTCAACGGGCTTGGAGCTGGCGACGGGTTTTTCCTTCATCGTCCGTTTGAACTTTTCGAACTCGTCCTTGTAACGGCGGATGAGCATGAGGTCTTCGACTTTGATGCCTGCTTCCTTGGCCGAGGTTCACGAGGACCTCAGCTTTCATTTGGAGCGCCTCGCAGAGAGCCTGGTTGCGCGCAAAGCCTTGGGGGAGTTCCTGCGGCAGGAGTTCGGAGGGTTTGTGAAGCTGGCCGTCTGGTCCGGGGAGCCATTCTTTGGTTCGGAGCCGGGTGAGGAAAAGGGCGGCGAAGCATTTTGAGTAACGGCTGTAGTAAGACCATTCGGTACCTCCCCTTCGAAGAAGCGCTTTTCGGAGCCCGGAGGGTAAGTTTCGAGGTGGGCTATGAGAAAATCCCATATCAAGCGGCTGCGGCGGGTGGCCTCTGAGGGGTCCGCCTTCTTGAGGGTCTTCAGGAATGAGGCGAGGCCTACGATTTCGTAGTCGTGATAGTGGACGTCCCAAGAGTGGCCGTAGCCCTCGCGAAGGGCTTGTTGTTTCTCCCAGCGGTCATCCGGTGCAACCATGATCCGGCGGGGCTTGTCTTCCACCCCGAGATCGCGCATGGCTTTCTTTATTTTTTCCTGGCCGATAACCGCTTCGGGTTCCGCCAGGAACCAGAACGTCTTTCTCGTTCTCGAAGAAGGTCTGGAGATGACGAGTGGGGAAGTAGAGAGTGTCGGCTGTACCGCGGAACACCTTAGTCGAGCCGGGTTTAACGCAGTCCAGGAAGGAGATGCGTTTCAGGCGCTGAAGGAGGATGCCGCGGTTGCGAAAGTCGCTGGCCAAGGCCCGAAAGATTTTTCTGACGTTTGCATGGTGCTTCCGGTCGGGGATGTTGGTTTCGGCGGCTTCGTACTGGGGAAGGACCTTTTCGAGGACCTCGGTGGTAATGTCGGGTTCAGTCAGACCTAGCTTGCGGAGGAACTGGGCGCATTTCTTCGGCTTTGCGAGGAGGCGGTGGACGGTGTCGAAATCGGTTTCCGACTCGCCAGGCAGATACACGTTGGGTGCGCCGTCGGATTTGAATGGAACAACGTGTGTATTGTCCCTGAGGCGAATGAAGGGGCGACGAAGAAGGTTGGCGCGGGGGGAGTCGCGGCGCCAGAGGCGTTCCTGATCGAGCAGGAACGTGTAAAACTTGACAATCCAGGAGATGGGTTGGGCGCTGAAGAAATCCTCGTCCATGTAGTTGGGCAGGTGTTCGGGCTCGATCTGGTCAACTCCCAAAACCTGGCGCAGGAAGTAAAAGAGGTCCGAAGGTTTCGGAACGGGCCTCTGAAATTTCGGGGCTGACCCAATCAAGCGTGACGCCCTCACCTGCTCCAAGCAGGAGCAATAGTTGTTTGGGCTGGAGGAGTTCGGCGAGGCCTTTGCCTCTAGCAAAGCGGGCGCATTCGGCGGAAACGAGCCGATCGTCGGCGGCAGGGATGAGCGGGCAGGTTTTCAGCGTCTCGACGGCTGCGTCGTAAACGGGTTGGAACATCCAGTTGTCAACGATTTCGTGTTGCAGCAAGAGCGGCAGGGCCTGGAGGAGGCCGACGGACGCCAGGTTCTGGTCGGGGCATGCGGCGCAGCGTATCGGCGAGGAGCTTTGCGGTTTCGTCGACGAGGTGGGCATTCCATTTGTTGTCATGGGGCACGTTGTCACAACTGGAGGTAGTCTTGTACGGGCCCTGCATCAGGAACCCGCATTGGGTCTCCTTTTCAGTGGGGAAGAAGACCACCAGGGTTGAGTCTTCGGCGCTGGCGACGGAGCGCCGGCTACCGTCACCGGTAATTCTGAAGGCGATCTCGACCTGGCCAGCGGCCTCGCCTTTGGGCGACTTGATTGGTCTGGAGAAGATGAACCAACGTTGCCGGGGAGAGTCTTTGCCGTTTTCGTTGCGGCCGGAGAGGAGCACTTCCCGGCAATCCGTGTGCCGGGTGGACTCCCGCTGGTAGCTGCCGCTTGCCGTGTCCGAGGCGGCCCAGTCCACGGATTCGATCTGGTTCAGGAACAGCAGAGTGCGGAATCCCAATTTGCCGAGTTTGGCCCGGATTTCGGCGTAAGTCTGGTCGGCCGGGATGTCGTCATGGTCAAATGGAATGTAGAAGAGGGTTTGGCCTGGCTCGGTCGGGCGTGCGGGCACCGCCTGTGGGTGGACGTAGGACTCGATTACGAAGTGTTCGTCGCCGGAATGGACCTCAGGGCGCTTGGTGTAGGCGTAAACGGATTTGAAGCCGATGCCGAATTTGCCGAGGTCGGTGAGGTTTTTAGTCTTGGTACCCCGCTTGATTGAGCAGATCGCACGGACGTGTTCTTCCGTGAAGGGCAGGCCCGAATGGGTCACCTCCACGTGGTCCGGAAACAGGCGGAACGTGACATTGTGCGGAAATGCGGCGCCTGGCTCGGCTTCCTCGCGCCAGCGAATCGCGTCTTCCGCGTTTTGAAGCAGTTCGAAAATGAAGTGGGTGCGCTCGGTGTAGCGATCGGCGAAGTCGCTGCCGTAGTAGCTGACTTCCGTTCCGTATTTAACGGTGTTATCCGCGGAAATCTTTGCGTAGTCGCTGGGCATAATCCGGCCATTTCAGTTGTTTTATCCAAAATTCTATATCATTCACCCTAAGGGTGAATGAAATCGCTGAAAATGTCAACAAGGATTTTTGTGGATTCTTGCGCCTGCCGTGGTGCCGCCCTGCGCCGGGGCGGCAGTTCAGGCGAGTACACCGTCGGCAACACAATAGCTTCGGAGGTCGCATTCTTTGCAAATGCCCCTTTCAGGTGGGGTGACGATGGTGAAGTTCTTGGCTTTGATCTTTCCGACAACCTCGTCGAAGTCTTGCGCGGCCGCGTCAACGAGGTCAGGGGTGAAGGGGAATTGCATGAGGGCGTCGGCTTTGGATTCCTCGGCGGTCCAATAGAGGAAGAGGCGCTCGGGGCGTTTGCCGTGGCGTTTTTCAAGGATGTGGGCGTAGGTGCAGAGCTGGCGCTCGTAGGTATGAAGGAGGGCGGGCGAGCCTTTCGGTTTCGGGGAGGTCTTGAAGTCCAGGAGTTCGAGGCGGCCGTCGCCGCCCATGAGGAGGTCCACCTTGCCGGTGAGGATGTAGTCGTCTTTTTCGACGGAGACATCCACCTCGGTTTCAATGACGCGCTGCATTTCGGCCTGGTTTTGGTGGAAGTAGTTCATGACCTGGCGGAAGGCGGAGGCCTTGGCGGTTTGGCCGATGGGACGGACGTCGGCGAGGCAGAGGAACTTGAAGGTTTTCTCGAACAGCTCGCGGATGCGGGTTTCGTTGAGGGTGTGGAGAGCTGTTTGTCGAGGACAATGCGGTGAATTTCCTCGATGGTCTGGTGCACGAGCAGGCCGAAGAAGATGACTGCAGAGCGGGATGGCGTGAAATCGTACTCGCGGAAGAACTGATACTGTCGCGGGCAGGTTTGGTACAGCTTGAGGTCGCCCGTGAAGCTGAAGGAGCGCTTGGGGGCCATGCGGTTCTTGAGGGCGAAGCTCTGAGCGGCGAGCAGGTCTTGCTGGACGTAGGGCCACTGGGGCAGTCCTTGCCAGATGGTGGCGAAATGGTCTTTGGGTGAGTTGTGGGACGTCAGGACCAGGACCTTCTCGGGTCTAGAGAAGGCGACGTAGTGGAGACGCATGCGGTCGAAGTGCGTAATGCGGCTCTCGGGCTCGAAGGGCGGACGCGCATAGAATGGCTGGAGGTCCCGGTCCACCTGCTTCGCTGTGGAAAGCTGTTTGTCCAGGGAGCCGACAACCACAACGGGAAACTCGAGGCCTTTGGCCTGGTGGATGGTCATGACCTGGACGTGGCCTTTGGGGAAGGGCTGGTCCGGGTCCTCGTACTCATTGATGCCGCCTTCGTGGAGGAGGCGGAAGAAGCTGTTGAAAAGGTGGAAGCGTAGGTACTCGCGGTTTTTGAAGGTAACGACGGTGTAGTGGTAGTAGTTCTGAAAAGTATTCAGGAGCTGGGAGAGGACAGCCAGGTTGCGGGCGCGGTTTTCGTTTTTGACGTAGCTCTGGAAGGGCTCGAAGGCCAAGAGCCTGAAGAAATAGTCCGCGGGGCGGAGGTCGAGGGATTCGCCTTCTTTCAGGGCGTTAATGCCGGTGACAAACGCACGAAGGGCGGGCGCGATTGGGCTTGAAGCGTGTTGGCGTGCGAGGTCCTTAAGGCAGTCATCAATATAGGCGGCGAGATTGGCAAGTGTTCCGCCGGAGATCTGGCCCCGGCCGGCACCGTGATAGCCGAAGATGAGGGCGAGGCAAGCAATCATAATGCGGACTTCGTCGTTGTCGAAGTAGGCGCGGGCGCGCGGGCAGAAAGCGGGAATGCCCTTCGCCTCCAGGGCCGCGAGAAAGCGGGCGCTGTGATCCTGGCGGACGCTGTGGAGGAGGAGGGCGACCTGGCTGTAGTCCTCGATGACGGCCTTTTGTTTGAGGAACTGGACCAGGGCAGCGAAGCGGTCTCCTTCGTCCTTTTCCGTTGTGCCGTAAATAGAGAACACGGCGGGGTAGTTGGGGTATTTGGCTTCGGGGTCGTGCGAAATGGTTTTGTCGTAGCGGAACGGGAGGCCATTGGGATTGTACCAGTCGGATGAGGCCATCCAGGTGTCGTAGCAGTCGCGATAATGCGTTTGTGGGAGCGGTAGTTGGTGACCAGCTTCTCGACCTTGGCGTCCGGCACGCGCTCGGTGAATTCGAGGATGTTGCGGACCGTGGCACCGCGGAAGCGGTAGAGGCTCTGGTCTTCGTCGCCGACAACGCAGAGGTTGCGTGTCGTTTCCGTGAGTTTGAGGAGGATTTGTTCCTGGATGTAGTTGGTGTCCTGGTACTCGTCAACCATGACAAACTTTATGTTGCGAGTGATGCTGGCGGCGATGTCGGGGTCTTTTAGCAGGTCGTAGAGGTGCTTCTGGAGGTGGGAGAAATCGACCCGGTTTTTTTCGGTGAGGGCTTTGGTGTAGGCCTTGTACGAGGTGCCAATCGCGCGAAGGAAAGGGTTGGGGGACTTCGTTAGGTTGTCGGGATCAACGAGTTCTTCGGTGATTTTGTCGAAGTAGTCTCGGGCTCCTTCGATGGCCGTCCACTTGGTGGTCCAGTGATCGAGGAATTTGCCGGCGGTGCCTTCGCCCACGATCTCGTCGAAGTTGTCGAAGAGGAACAAGAGTTGGGTCAGCTCGTCGAGGGTTTCATAATTGCTGCCGAGCGGGGTACGGTGCCGGTGCTGTGTGAGGAGTCGGTTGCAGAAGCCGTGGATGGTGGAGGCTCGAAGTTCCGAGAGGTCCTCCTTGTAGGCGGTCTTTTGAGCCGCGGCGGAAATGCGGTCGCGGAGCTCGAAAGCGGCTTTCTCGGTGAAGGTGCAGACGACTAGCTCGCGAGGCTTGGCGAGGCCGCGGTGGAGGATGTTCAGGGTGCGGAGCACCAGGCTGAAGGTTTTGCCTGAGCCTGGGCCGGCGATAACGAGCAGGGGCCCGTCCGTATGGCCGACGATGGCGCGCTGCGCGTCGTTTATCTTTGGGAAGGCTTTGAGGATTGGCGAGGCGATGGTCACAGGAGACCAGCCTCCCGGAAGCTGAAGGCTGCGTCCGCCGAAATGACCAGATGGTCGATGACCTTGATCTGAGGGTTGTCGCCGCGAGGACGAGGGCGCGCGTGAGTAATTTGTCCTGCTCGGATGGTGTAACGTTGCCGTTGGGGTGGTTGTGGGCGACAACGAGAGCGGCGGCTCCGCGGCGCAGGGCAGCTTCCGCCACACGCCGGGGATAGACTGCGGCCCTGTCGATGGTGCCCTCTTCGAGGGTCTCCACGCCGTTTCGCATGAGCCTGGATGCTGAATCGAGGTAGGCGACTTCAAAGACCTCGTTGCGGAGGCCGCCGAGGCGGGTACGCCAGAAGGATTTCAGAGATTCGGGCGAAGCCAGGACAGTCGCCTCCTCGGCACGTTGCTGGAGGTAGAGGCTGGCGGCCTCGCGGATGACCCGAAGGGCGACGGGGGCCACCTCGCCGATACCAGGGGTCTGCTGGAGGTGGAGGAATCGGCGCGTCGAGGATTGCGCGCAAGCTGCCGAAACGGTCCAAGAGTGTTTTGGCACTGGCCTTCACGTCCCTGCGCGGGATGCACAAGGTAAGCAGGAGCTCGACGATCTCGTGTTCGGCGAAGCCGGTGAAGCCGCTTTTGAGGAATCTTTCCCTCAGGCGCTGGCGGTGTCCGTGGTAATGAGGAGTTTCCATTGTTTTCGCGTCACCTACGACGAAAAGTCGCGTAATAATGGAGCGGGGCTGGCGGGATTGCACGTATATTCTGTTGTGTTGGCCAGGATCGCGTAAGGTGAGGCGTGGGGGCCGGGCCAGTGATGGCCCGGCCCTTGGGTGAAGGCCTATTTTGAGTAGTGACAACGTCGGTGGCGGTAGGAGGCCATGCGCTCGGGTTGTTCGGTTTCGTCCAGGCGGAAGAAGGCGGCGTGGATCACCTCGTTTTGGTGGACCAGGGCGGTGCCAGCGAGGGCCTTGCCTTTGTAGCGGTAATCTGTGCCGTGGCCGACAGAGGCGAACTGGCGTTCTTCGGCGCCGGTTATTTCTGCAAGGAACTCCTGCGCGCGGCTGGTGATGCCGTTCGGGGGAGCGGGCTTGGCGTTTGCCTCGACCAGGCCTTCCAGGGTGTAGCTGCGCACGAGCTTCGGATGCAGCCTGGCGTACCCATGCAGTATCCGCTCATTACCCGCTCAAGCAGTTCCCCACCCGGCATTATCCGGCGGCGAAAGGGTGCCGCATTACGCCGGATTTGAGCGGCCTGTCAAGCGAGCCTCTTGAGCCGTTTATGAGCCATTCCGGTCGGCGGGTACGGAGTACGGTATCAGTTCATTCCCGCTCACGTTTCGGTTGATTTGTGCGAATTACCCTGATTCTTCGGGAGTTTTTCGGTTCACGTTCCAAGGCATTTTGGTTGGTTATTCCAGCCAAATGCGGTGCATTTAGCCCCGAACTGAATCGCGCCATTTTGGGGCCCCGCGGGCCATTTGCGGGTCATATGGGCCACACGCGGGCCATTCGCAGGCTATTCCCACTATCCACTCAAGATTCCGGCCACATGCGGATCTTCAGCGGCTCTAGCAGACCACGAGCGGCTCATTTGCGGGTCACTTTCTTCTCACGTTTCGCTCAACCGGCCAGTTTCGCAGGGAGTATCGTCTCACGCATCTTCTCATTTCCTGAGAAGATAAACTCGTACCATGTCCCCGAAACCTCTCTCCCGCTTGGGTAAGGTTTTCCCGTGAGTCAACGCGCCCCGTGCCGCCCCGCCTTGCCGCAGAACGCCTCTCTTAGTCAGGTCGATTAGGTCGCGATTCGCCGTTGCACGAGCCACCCCTGCGATTCGTTCATAGTCGGGTCGGGTCAGCCTTCCGTGTTCGATGGCATACTTCACAGCCTTAAACTGCAGGGGGAGCCCGGTCAGATAACCACGCGGCACAGCCGATGTCGTCACCGCAATCCGCAGTGTCACATTTACTGCAAACAGGGTCGCGGCAGGCGGAGCCGCTCTCATTTCCCGTCCCCGGCGGGCTCGCGTCCTGTGACTTTTGAAAAGCGGCCTCCAGCACTGCTTCAGAGGGCACCCGGGTCCCCGGCGAGGCTGATGTGAACGTTTAAAATATGGCCTCCAGCACGCCGGAGGGCACCCGGGTTGGGTTGAAGCAACAGGAGACGGATAGCAATGACGGGGGCGGCCGGAACACGAGGCGGATACGCATTTTTCAGTCCTGAATTGGCATACTTCCAGTCCCGCTTGACCCAGACCGGCTTCCGGGTACTCGTTCCGGAACAGGGTTCCGAGGTTGCAATATCAGAGGTTCTCGCAAATTCAAACGGTGTTACGGGACCAACTAAAGGCGTCGAGTATCATCCTATCGAGATATTTGAATTTAAGATATACGAACCCTAAAAGTATAAGTGGACAAGATTAGGAGGTGTGTGGTAGTCTTTGCGCACGTTCGATGAAAACTTGCATGAACATATTAGTCTCGATTTGGCCGACGACGTCGGTCGCGGAAGCGACACGTCATAGTCGGACCAGCCGGGGTAATGTGTTCTAGCCTCGGCCTATCCAGGTCATATTGCGGGCAGGAGCCCAAAACCGGTTTGGATAGATTGAAGGTGAGCAGGTAAACGAACCAGACAACGGATTTCTACACCCTGCTTACCGGAATGGAAGCAGGGTTTTTTGTTTACCCATGCAGAACCGAAACAAGAAGTGAAACTCGATAACGAAAGGCAGAGCACTGTGAGACGAAACGAAGACGGCATCTAGATGATGTCACCTGGCACAAAGCATAGAAAGGCGCGGGAGAGCCGAGGTTCTCCGCCGGTGGGGTCTGCCCACGGGTCGCAACTAAGCGCGCCGGATGAATTAGGCCGGATTTTACATTTTAAGGGCTTCGCAGGAGGTGTGCCCCTAAACACCGAAAGAACCACCGTGAAACCGTGGGTTGGTATCGCAAGATAGCAAGAGGTGTTTGTTCTTTGTTGAAATGGCATGGGCCGGGAGCGTGATTGCTCCCGGCCCTTTTACTTTCCTGCGGCTGTGATTTAACAGCAGAATGTCTCCCCGCCACGGAGGATGTCCGGGTGCAACTCCCGGCAGCCGCACCAATTTCCAATAAGCCGCGCACCAGCCTGTGCAGCAGAGTCTCCAAAACTCAGCTTGCCTGGGGCAGCACCAGGGCGGCTTGCCAATTTCCATTTCGGGGTCGTGGCAGACAAGCAATGCACTTGCCCTGCAAGCAAGCTGATGCGGGAGCGTTACCCGCCGACTCCACCATTTCACTGCGGGGAGAATGAGATTCAGGCGAGCCTCATAAGCTCAGCCTCCGTGGGCGCGACTCCCACCCCCGCTACCAATCTTGGGAGGTGTTCCGGCTGCCGGTCTGTAAAACCGGTGTCGCAAACAACTGTCGGAAGTGACGACTGGAGCATTACCAGCACCTCCCACCATTTCGGATCCGTAGCTCAATTAGCGGAGCAACCCGTTGTCTGCGGGAAGGCTGAGGGTGCGAACCCCTTCGGATCCGCCATTTTCCAGCGCGTAGCGTAGCAGCCAACGCACTCGGCTTGGGACCGAGGGATCGCAGGTGCAAATCCTGCCGCGCTGACCATTTCCCAATGCTGCCGTGGCCGAGATAGAGAGGCATTCGTCTTCTAAACGAACCGATGCAAGTGCGAGTCTTGCCGGCAGCGCCAATTTCAAACTGCCAGGTGGTGTCAAAGTAGCACGACGGTTTGTTAAACCGCACGGTGTTGGTGCGAGTCCAACCCTGGCAGCCATTTTCAGGGTGTAATGTCAGCAGCAGACGGCCTCGTTCGGAACGAGGAGGTCGCAGGTGCAACTCCTGCCACCCTGACCATTGCGGATGGTTGGCAGAGCAGTAATGCCCCGGTCCCGAAAACCGAGTGAGCCTCCGGGCTGCGTGGGTGCAATCCCTACACCATCCGCCACTTTAACCCTCAACCCCAGGAGACCAACATGACCATAGTCCAGTATATACCGCAGTGGCTGCGGAACAGATGGCAGAAAGCTGCTCCACAAAAGCCTAAGACCGTCGCCAAGAAGGAGCGACAAGTTCTTCCGGTGCTGCCGAAGCCGAAAGGCCCGCCAACTCTCTGGCAGGACGACGCCGGTGAAGCGCGGTTTCGCATTTATTGGCGCATGTAACCCGGCAGCCGGCGTTGGCAGCCCGCGTTACTGGATGAAATTCAAATCTCGAGGGGTGTCCTCCAACGGGCACCTCTCGAACCATTTTCCGTCCTGTAGCTCAAAAGCAGAGCACTCGCCTGATAAGCGGGAGAACGCGGAGCGTTACCGCGCGGGACGACCATTTCCCCGAGTAGCTGAGGCAGATTAGCGCCTCCCTGAAGAGGAGGAGACGTTGGCGCGATACCAACCTCGGGGACCATTTACCTGCGGAGTGCGGAATGCGGAATTCCGGAGCCATCCGCACCACTGAAACCCACAATCCCGGTTTACCGGGGAAGAAAGGAAGCATGACCACACTTACGAAAACCAATGTGCGCCTTTTCGCCTCGGCCAAGAGCTGGGTCGAAGGCGAGGCGCTTCGCCAGCTCTACGCTGCGGCGAACTTTGATGGGATGCGCCTGGCAGTCGGTTTTCCGGATTTGCACCCGGGCAAAGGCAGCCCGGTGGGGGCGGCCTTCGTAACCGAGGGGCTCATCTACCCTTACCTCATCGGCGGCGACATCGGCTGCGGTATGGCCTTGTTCAAAACCGACCTGGTCCAGCGTGACATCAAGCTCAACCGTTGGGCCGATCTGCGCTTCGACCTGGAACATCCCTGGGAGGGCGACGTGCAAGAAGTTCTCGCTGCATCGGAACTTGAATCCACGGAATTCGACCAGGCCTTGGGAACGCTTGGTGGTGGCAACCACTTTGCGGAGTTGCAGATGGTTGATGAGGTGCTTGATGCAAGGGCATTCAAGCTCTTCGGCTTGGGCAAGCAGCAACTGGTTGTCCTGGTCCACAGCGGCTCGCGCGGTTTGGGTGAATCCATCCTGCGCGACTATGTGGATGAGCATCAGGCCAGTGGCTCGGACGCGGAGTCCTTCGCCGCCGCGGCTTACCTGCAAGGCCACGACCTGGCCGTGCGCTGGGCCAAGGTGAACCGAGGGCTCCTCGCTCAGCGCTTCGTGCAACAGCTCGGGGCCGAGGCTGACCTGCTCTGGGACGGTTGCCACAACAGCATCGCCTCTCGTGAGCACGAAGGTGAAACCGTTTGGGTGCACCGCAAGGGAGCTGTGGCAGCCGAAAGCGAAGCGGTGGTCATCCCGGGTTCGCGCGGTTCACTCAGCTACCTGGTCAAGCCGCTGGGTGATGGCGAAAGCCGTGCCTGGTCGCTGGCTCACGGTGCGGGCCGCAAGTGGGCCCGGAGCGAAGCCCGCCAGCGCATGCGCGAGCGCTTCGGCATGCATCAGTTGACCCAGACGCCTTTGGGTGGCCGGGTCATCTGCGGAGAGCGGGACTTGCTCTATGAAGAGGCTCCCGCTGCTTACAAGAACATCGAGGACGTGATTCAGGAACTCGTCGATGCCGGACTTGCTTCGGTCATCGCGACATTCCGACCGCTCCTCACCTACAAGACGCGTGCGTTTCGGCGCTAACGCGTTCTTTGCCGCCATGGAGGAATCGAGACCACAGGGTTAAGGCTTGCCCGCGAGCAGCCACCCTGTGGGTTTCATCCTTCCTGGAACTGCTTTTTCGTCCGTGAATGCAAAGCAGCTCGAGCAGCCGGGTTTTCAACCCGACCCTAGCCGGTGCGAGTCCGGCCACGGATGCCATTTGCTCTCAAGGTGTAATTAGATCTGCACGCCGCTCTGCGAAGGCGGAGGTTCGTGGTGCAAGTCCACGTGAGGGCACCATATTTAATGGTGATCATGATGTAACAGCAGCATCACGCCCCGTGAAGGCGTTTGTGCCGGTGCGAATCCGGTTGGTCACCCCAACTCTCAGCAAGCTAGGGTCGTTTCACCGAAAGGTTCGTGGGGCGCGGGCGACTCGCCATATGGTCGGAGTTGTTGAGCGCTGGTTCCGACTATGCCCCTGCTTGTTTGACCCGAATCACGTATCGCTGTGCCGATCCGTTCGACATCGGCGTTTGCAAGCTCGCCGCTGTGCATTATGACATTCCGTAACCTCTCGAGAGTTGAGATGATCTGACGGACCCAGTCTTGGGAATCTAGATAGGGTTCAAAGTGGCTCCAGTTCTGGGCTATTATGGAGGCAAGGTCACCGAACTCGGTGTAGTTGAGTGGGGCGTCTCCGCGTGGGGTGTGCCAACGTATCTTACTTTCTTCCTCTCGTCGAGATTCAGCTTTCAGCCGAATCTTCTCTGACACCGCAGTCTCCCACCACGCCTCCTTGAAATTGTCGGCAAGAATCTTGGTCACAAACTCGCGAACGGAGTTCTCGAAAGTTGCGATAGCGGTATAAACCGCAGCCATCCTGCGTGCTCTGGACACACATTCTTGGTCGAGAAGGTCGATAGACAGCCTTTCCGCGGTTTGCGTGTCGAGCAGCGCAGACGCTCCAAATCGTGGAAGCCTCGGCGAACGGTCGAGTGCTTCTTCGCAAAGCAGCCCGCGGAAAACGAAAGCATACACTTTGTCGGTCATAAGCCAGCCTTTTCAGATCAAATGCCTACGGAGGCTTTGGAATATCGCGTCATATACAGCGGCGTCGCGCGATTCAGGCAGATGTATCTGGATGTTGTAATGCAATTCTGTTTTCCCCCCCTTGGCGTGTTGCGACTCGGGTGCTGGCTCTGGGGTGGCTTTTGGCGGTTGTTCTGGAGCGGGCTGCGCAGCGGGGGGAGAGGAACTGGCGCTGCCTTGTCGCTCTAGCCCCTCCCAATCGCCGTAGTCGCAGAGCGCCCTGAAGGTATTCGCCATCCACCGCAGGACGTTGTCGGATTTCTTCCCCTGCGTCAGAGTCTTGAGCTTATTCAGAATTTCCTCGAGGGTAAACTGGCTGGCATTCTTGTTTATAGCAAAGAGGTCTCCATAGGCCTCGCGCACTGCCCTGGCAACAACAATCCGTGATTGCGTTTGATCGAGAAAATCAAAGTACAGCTCTTGGTCGGCGTACCCGCGTCATCAATGAAGCCAAGAGCCTTCAGCAGCTTCATTAGCAGGCGATCGTTGGAGTGCTCGTGAATTCCAACGACTCCAAGAACCTGTATGTGAATTTCTCTGGGGCCTGCGCCGACTGGAGGGCATTAAAAAACGCCTCTAGATTCTTTGTTGTAACGAGATATGTGTCCGTCAGACTCATGTTGTCCTTTCGTTGTCTTCGGCTCTATTGCATGTCGGAATCGTTTGGTGGCTCTGTTATCGCCGCTGGCGACTCTAGCAGTGCTGGAAGCGGTGTGTCAATATCCGGCGCATGAACCTACGGGCGGATGCTGATGGTGTTGCCAGGGAGAGCGTAGCCTAATAGTGAGCTGCCCGCTTCGGGAGCAGGAGCAAACGGGGTCGGTACCCGTCGCTCTCTGACCATTTTACGCGACGCGAACACCGGTGCCGGCGGACCCTCACAGCAGTGGCTGCGGCGGTTCGAGTCCGCCTTCGTGTCGCGACCGGGTTGCAAGCATTGCAGTGATGCAGCGGTTTCTTAAACCGCAGAGCACGGGCAGCACCGTGGCGACCCACCATCTTAAGTGCGGAGTGCGGAGTGCGGAATTGGGCTCGACCGTCAGGTCGCAGGCTCTTTTCATTCCGCGCTCCGCATTCTGCATTCCGCATTTCGGAGGCCGGCGTGGCTCAGCAGCGACAGCAGCAGTTTCGTAAACTGCCGGGCGATCCGCCCCACGGGAGTGCGAGTCTCCCCGTCGGCCCCATTCCATGCTCCCGTAACTCAAACTATCAGAGCGGGCGGCTTCAAACCGCCAGGTTGCAGGTGAGATTCCTGCCGGGAGTGCCATCTCTGGAGTGGAATGCCAACCGGGCAAGCGAACCGGGCCTCGGTGCTAACGAGTGCGTGCCTTCGGGCAAGTGGCGCAAGTCCACGGCATTCCGCCATTTCCTGCGCGCGTAGTTCAAAGAGAACCGTCCGCCTTATAAGCGGAGTCGCACTAGATGAGTGCCTGGATCCGAAGCTTATGCGGACATCGTGATTATGCGGATATGCGGCTGGGTGGCCCGATTTATTGGGCTTTTCGGCGGCTGATGTCCGCATAATATTGGGCCGCGGCGATCCGGTCGGCCAGACTCAGGGCGATGAAAACTATCGCCTCCACGATCGAACTCGAACGTCTGGTTACCGAATACCAGCAACATCTCCTCAACGACGCAGGTCTAACAACCGAAAGCTGTCGCGTCCGGTTGTGTCACCTCCGGGCCTTTTTGACTTCCCAGTTCAAGCCGAAGCACAAGTTGAACTTGCGTGAGATTACGCCCCAGACATTGCTCAACTATGTCTTGGAGCAGCGGCAGAGACTCTCCCTGGAGACCCTCCAATCGGTGACCGGTTCTCTTCGCTCCTTTTGCCGTTTTCTTTGCTTTAGCGGGCGTGTCGATCGCGATTTAAGCCCCGCCATTCCCAGCATCGCTGCGCACCAAGACAACTTCCCAGGCTTTCTCAGCCGTCGAGATGTCGAGCGGTTAGTTGAGTTCCTGCCTGAAGCAGACCGTGCGCAAAAGCGCGATCATGCCATCGTCCTATGCCTTGCCCGGCTTGGGTTGCGAGCCGGAGAGGTTGCTCGACTGACTTTGGAGGATCTCAATTGGCGGAGTGGAACCATTCGTTTGGTTAAAACCAAAGGGCGACGAGAGCGCCAATTGCCACTGCCCGCCGAGGTGGGGCGGGCAATAGCCGCGTATCTGAAGCAGGCACGAGCGCGAACTCCTTGTCGCCATGTGTTTTTGACACTGCAACACGCACGGCCTTTGAGTCTCGGACAGCATCTCGTCTTTAACAGCCAAGGCCATGGAACAAGCGGGGCTGGTTGGCTCACGGCTTGGGCCGCACCTTTTGCGCCACACCCTGGCATCGCATTTGGTGCAACGTGGAACCAGTTTAAAGGCGGTAGCTGACTTGTTGGGTCATGTCAGCCTGAACACAACTCAGGTTTACGCCAAGGTCAACCTGCCGCTCCTCAAGCAGGTGGCAGCGCCCTGACCTGCTCCTCAAAGCCTTTGCCCAAGCCCGCCATCTTCTCCCCGGCATGAAACTTCTCATCGTCGGCAGTGGCCCCATGCTCCGCAACTCGAGTCCTTACGCGATGAACTCGGCATCGCCGCCGATTGCATCTTCGAGCCTTCGAAAATTGAAGTCGCTCCCTGGATGCGCGCGCTCGACATTTACGTCATGTGTTCGGAATCCGAAAGCTTTCCCAACGCCTTGCTCGAAGCCATGGCCTCCGGCTGCGCGGTCGTCGGTTCGCGCGTCGGCGGCATTCCGGAACTCATCACCGACAACGTCACCGGCCTTCTTTTCGAGTCGAAAAGCGCCGCGGCTCTTGCCGCCGCCCTCTCGAAACTGATCCTCGATCCGGCCCTGCGCCGCCACTTCTCCCTAAAAGCCGCGATTCACGCACACGACACCTTCTCCATGGAAATCAACGCCCGCCGCAATGCCGATCTTTACCGCGTACTCCTAGCCAAACGTTAAGGTGAACTGCGATCCTTCCCGGTATTCATACCGCAGCTTCCCTTGCAGCTGCTCCGCCAGATCGCTCACCAGCTGCAACCCTAAGCTCGCCGGCTTTTCCAAATCCACCCGCGACGGCAGCCCCACCCCGCTGTCTCGATAACAAAGCTGATAGTGCCCGTCATGAGCATGAAAATCGATCGCAATATCACCCGAACCTTCGGGAAACGCATGCTTCACTGAATTCGACAAAAGTTCCTGCAAAATCAGCCCGCACGGTATCGCCTCCCCCATGCTCAACTTCACATCCACGCTTGACGAAAAGCCGATGTCCCCCGGATTCGCCACGTACAAGCTAAAGAAGTAACGCACCAACTCGTCCACATACGGCGCAAACTCGATCCGCGCCAAGTCGTCCAAATGGTAAAACTTTTCGTGCATCAACGCCATCGAACGAATCCGGTCGCGGCTCGCATTCAGTGCCTTTCGAAACTCGCCGTCTTCAAAACGCTGCGCTTCGAGCGAAAGCAGACTCGAAACAATCTGCAGATTATTCTTCACCCGGTGCTGCACTTCCTGGAAGAGAATATTCTTTTGTTCCAGCAAGCGCTCGAGTTCACGAGACGCCAAACGCAGCCGCTCCTCGCTCCTCCGCAACGCCAGTTCGACTTGCCGCTGTTCCGTAATATCGACCATCACCCCGACTGCCCCGTGTATGTTACCCAGCCCGTCTCTTACCGGGGAAGCAGCGTTAAACACCGTTCCCCTGCTGCCGTCAAAACGCTCAATATCGATAATGTCGCCGTTAACAGTTTCGCCCTTAAGCGCGCGCGAGCGCGGCCAGTCCTCAAGCCGTACCAACTCGCCCGACCCAGCCCGCCAGCCGCGCAGTTCGTGCAAC
This sequence comes from Bryobacterales bacterium, assembly GCA_963749105.1. GTDB lineage: Bacteria > Acidobacteriota > Terriglobia > Bryobacterales > Bryobacteraceae > Bog-105. The sequence continues at coordinate 16,973 of CAVVLT010000030.1, forward strand.
CGCGCGGCGAGCGTAGCAAAATTTCCCGCCCGCCAAATCTGCACCGCCTGCGCATTGCCCTCTTGCAATTTATTGTCGAGATCCGCCAGCACCACACCCGCCGGCATCGTTTCCAAAATTGCCCCCAGCCGTCGCCGTTCCTGGTCCGAATTTCGCAGTGCTTCCGTAAGCTTCTGTTCGGCGCTCTTTTGCTGCGTGATGTCGAGCAGCACGCCCAGTACGCGAATGGCCTTTTTCGCTTCGCCCTCCCCACCGAAATAAACGCGCCGCCGGGCAATCAGCCAGCGAACCTCGCCATTCGGAAGAGTGATTCGATAATCTATCTCGCCCGGGTCGCTGTCCTTCCGCTTCAGATCTTCATTCCTGGCAGCTTGCAACTTTGCCTGATCGTCTGGATGCAACCTGTTAAAAAACGCCACCGGCTCTACTTCGTCACTCCCAAAACCCAAAAGCTGTTGCGCCCGTTCATCGAAAATAATTTTGTTCTCTCCTACGACGTCATTGAAAATTCCGATCCGCCCCGTATCCAGCGCCACGCGCAGCTTGTCTTCGCTCTCGCGCAGTGCTTCCTCCACCCGCTTACGTTCCGTTATGTCGCCGTTCACGCCGATCACGCGAACCGGGCGCGCGACGCCGTTCACTTCCGCAAAATAAACGCGCCCGTGCGTCGCCAGCCACCTCACCGTTCCATCGCGCAACACTATGCGCATCTCATGGAAAAACCGTCCATCTCCTTCTCCCAACATCGCGCGCTTCGACGCGCCCCGCATCGTCTCCCGCTCATCCGGGTGCACCATCTTCAGCGCCTGCTCAAATGACGCTGGTCCTAATCCATGCAGCCCCATAATTTCACGACAGCGTTCGTCCCACACCACGCTATCTTGCAGCACGTTATAATCCCAAAATCCCAGTTCCGCCGCGTCTAAGGCTAACCGCCGTTGCTCCGCCACCTGCCGGGATAGTTCTTCCGCCTGCACGCGCTGGGTTTCATCGCGACTGATCTTCAGCACACCCACCGGTTCGCCCGCTCGATTACGCACCTGCACATAGCGGCTATCCGAAATACAAATCCGCCCGTCTTTGGTAGTCTGCCGTAGTTGGCCGTCCCAACGTCCGGTTTGCGCCAAGGCGTCGTCAATCTTCGCTAACAGCGCTTCATCCTCGCTCTTAAGAATTTCACCCGGACGCCGTCCTATTGCTTCCGCGCTGCTCCAGCCATAGATCTCCACCGCACCCGCATTCCATCCGGTAATCACTCCTGCAGGATTCAGCGTGATAATCGCATCGTGCGAAAAGTCGATCAGTTCGGCTTGCCGCTGCAAAGCTTCGTTCGCGGCTTCACGGTTCCGGATATCGCGCTGGAAGAACTCCCGCGCAACAAATAGCGCCAGCACCAGCAGCACGGAGGTCAAAACAAGCATCAACCGAGTCCGGCTCACCGCCTCTGCCGCCGCATTGGTTCGCATTTCGAGTAAGCGGTGCTCCTCTTCTTCGAACTCGCCAACTTGCTTGGTTAGTTCGCCCATAATTCGCGTGCCTTCACCGCTCTTAACCGGACCAACCATGGGAACCAGTAGCCCCTGATCTGCCAGTTCTAACCCCCGCGCCATCAGGTTCACACGCTGCGTTGCCAAGTTCCGAATAGCCTTTAGGTTTTCTCGCTGTTTCGAGTTGTCGCGCGTTAGCTTGTCTAACGTGTCCAGAATGTGACCTTGAAATGCGATGTCTACGTTATAAGGCCCCAGATACTGCCGGTCCTTCGTAATCACATACGCTCGCAAAGAGCTTTCCGCCTCGCGAATCGTCGAAAGGAAACGTTCAGACGAGATCAGGACGCGGTAAGTATGTTCGACCGACTCACTGGCTTCCTTCGACCGTTCAAAGTTATTCCAAAGCACCTGTCCCGCGGCCGCAATAATCAGCAGCAGAGCAAGCGGCCCTAAGATCCGCGATAGCCGAGCCCTACGACTCACAACTCACTCTTCGCCACGGCAGGCAGTGTAAACAGGAATTTTGCCCCCTGACCCGGCGCAGACTCCGCTCGAATGACGCCGCCTGCATGCTCCACAATTCGCTTGCAAACTGAAAGGCCAATGCCTGTGCCCTCCACTTCACGCGCATGCAGGCGCTTAAACACGCCGAAAATCCGCTCCGCGTAAAGCATATCGAAACCAATCCCGTTATCCGCAACCACGAAATTCCAAACGCCGCCGTCCGCTTCGGCGGAAATCTTGACGTGCGGCACAATGCCTGGGCAGCGAAATTTCAGTGCATTCCCCACCAGGTTGAGAAACAGCTGTGTCACGCGGTGTTCCGAAACAGCCACCGTGGGTAAATTTGCCGCGTCAATGCGCGCTCCCGTTTCCTCCACCAGCGCATGCAGCGATTCAACAACTTGCTCAATGGCGGCGTTACAATCTGCTTGCGACGGCGTCTCGTCGTCTTGCGCCAGCCGGCTATATTCGAGCAAGCCGGCAATCATGTTTCGCAATCGATCGGCGCTGCTCTTTATAAAAAATAGCAACCGTTCATGCGAGCGTTCGAGCTTTCCCGCCAGGTCGCGTTCAATTAGCTCCACCCCGCAAACTAGCGTTCGCACCGGCTCTTGCAGATCGTGCGCAATCGTGTAAGCATAGGCTTGCAAGTCGGCATTCGAGCGTTCCAGTTCTTTTTCCTTGGCGAGCAAAGCGTCTTCCATTTCCTTGCGCGCGGTAATATCCACTTCGGTACCAATGATGCGCAGCGGCCGTCCTTCGGCATTTCGGTAAACATGCGCGCGCACCTGCACCCAGCGCACAGGTCCGCGATTCACGAGAATTCGATGCTCCCAGCTTTCCTCCGCGCGGTCCGAAACAATCCATTCTGCAAAACGCACGCGCATCGCATCTTGATCGCTCGGATCGGCGGCGATCCCCCACAAATCGTCAATATCTCGGATACTACCCGCCGGAGCTTCACGCATTTCTTCCAATTCGGGCGTGACATATAATTCGCAGGTCTCGCCATCCCAGTCAAACACACCCACGCGGCCTGCGCGCTGCGCTAGATGCAGCCGGGTGTTGGCCTCGCGCAAGCGCGTTTCAACACCGTGCTTGTAGACAGCCGTTTCGATCGCCGCTACCAACTCCCTGTTTTCAAACGGCTTCAGAATGTATCCGAAAGGCTCAGTGATGCGCGCTTTAGCAAGCGTGGCTGTGTCAGAGTGCCCCGTCAAGTAGATGACCGGGAGATTGAAATCTGCGCGCAACTCGCGCGCCGCCTCAATGCCTTCAGGAACGCCATTCAAGCGAATGTCCATCAACGCCAAGTCCGGCCGGTTCTGCCGCGCCGATCTGAGTGCCTCCGCTTTCGAACCCGCGATTCCGCTGATCTGGTAGCCGAGACTCGTCAGCCTAACCTGCAAATCGCGGGCGACGATCCTCTCGTCTTCCACAACCAGGATATTCAGCTTCTTGGAGCTGTCCGTCTCCGTGCCAGTTTTGTTCTCGGCCGGTCTCGAACCAGCCCCGTGATTCACTAAAATCTGCGACAACGACGCGCCTGCTTTTGTTGTGCGCGGCGCGTCGATGTTAGATGTACTCAATGGCGTTCCTCTTCGCTCATCGCCGCCGCATTAAATCATTCTGCGTCCATACCCGAATCCGCGTCTCCGGCCAAAAAAACAGGAGCGAGCACACGACAAGCCAAACAATACAAAAATGGCCAGTACAACCAGACAACCCATGCCCAGGAATTTCAAGAAGCTATCGCGCGTCTGTGGCGGCGCAGCCGGGGCGTAAGGAGGAACAACTTCCGGTTGAAGCGGCTGAGGAGTCGCCGCTGCCGTCAAGGGCGTGCCGCAATTTGCGCAAAATCTCACAGCTCCTTCATTAGCCGTTCCACAGTTGGGACAATACATAAAATCAGTCTACTCTGTAATTTCCCCGACACCGGTGGCAGGCCAAGCAAACCGGCAAACGCTATAGTTGACGAAAAGGACATCTGCAATGCTCTCTTCTATTGCCAGGAACTGGAATTCTGTCAACCGCCGCCAGTTGTTCAGGCAGGGCGGTCTGCTTACTCTTTTGGGAGCCGTTCGCCTTTCCCCCGGCGCATCGGCTGCTAGCGTCAAGTCATTCGAAGCATCGGGCGCGGTTTACCGAAACATCGGTGTCCGGCCCGTCGTCAACGCACGCGGAACCTTCACCATCATCACTGGCTCGCAGACGCTGCCTTCCGTGAAGGAAGCCATGGACGAAGCTTCACGGAGTTTTGTGCAAATGGATGAATTGATGGAAGGCGTAGGCAAGCGTCTTGCTGAAATCACTGGCGCACCGTGGGGCATCGTCACCGCCGGATGTTGCGCGGCCCTCACCCATTGCACCAGTGCCGCCGTGGCGGGCACGAATCCCGAACGTATGCAGCGGTTGCCTGATTTGACCGGCATGAAAAACGAAGTAATTATCCCGGAATATTCGCGCAACGTTTACGATCATGCCATCCGCATGGTGGGCACTAAAATAATCACCGTCAACAGCACAGACGAACTCGAAAAAGCGTTCAACGAGCGCACCGCGATGGCTTACATTTTGGCCGGGCCGGGCGACGAAGGGCCGCTCGGCACCGCAGTAGTGGCCGAAGCCTGCCAGCGACACAACGTCCCCTTAATCGTAGATGCCGCGGCTGAAATCCTCACTATGCCAAACGTTCACCTGAAGCGCGGCGCTACCGCTGTTGCCTATAGCGGTGGCAAATGCATTCGTGGTCCACAGGCCGCGGGACTTCTGCTCGGAGACAAGAATTTGCTGCAAGCCGCTTGGGTCAACAGCGCGCCGCATCACGCCTTCGGCCGTTCGCTCAAGGTAGGTAAAGAAGAAATTATGGGCATGCTGGCCGCAGTAGAAGCATGGACCAAGCGCGATTACGACGGCGAAATGAAATTATGGGAATCGTGGCTGGACGGCATCGCTAGCAATCTGAAAAAGATTGACGGTGTTTCCACCCGTATCGAACCACCGGAAGGACTTTCGAACAAAACCCCGATCTTGCGCATTGAGTGGGACGGAGCGAAACTCGGCATCACCGGTGAAGATGTGCGCGCTCATTTGCTCGACACCGAGCCGCGCATCGTCTTGGGCAGCGCTCACGGGAGAAGACCCGACCAGCTGGCCAGCGGCGTCTCCATTACGCCTTATATGCTCATGCCCGGCGACGACAAGATTGTTGCTGACCGCTTGCATCAAGCGCTGACCAAACCACCGCGCTTGGAACCATTGCCCGAGACACCGACCGGCGATCCCGCAGCAGTGGGCGGCCTATGGCAACTTGCGATGCAGTTTGATCGTGGCAGTGCGGACCATACCTTAATTTTCGAGCAAAGTGGTTCCGACTTAGTGGGCGCTCATAACGGCGAATATGGGACCGGCGATCTGCAAGGCAAGCTGCATGCGAATCAGATTAAATTCCGCAGTTCGCAAAGAATTGAGGGACAGATTCTCAGCTATGAGTTCAGCGGGATTGTGGATGGCGATAAAATGGGCGGCGACGTCGGCTTGGGTGAATATGGCTCGGCGCGCTGGACTGCACAGCGCCATCAATATCACGTCCCAGGCGGCGTAGTACGCCCAGTGAAACGTTCGTAACCATCAAAGGAGAGATCAGTTTGCCAAAGACCGACCGAAGAAGTTTTCTTAGCACGAGTGCCGCCGCGGCAGCAGCCACCGCAGTTGCCGGAGCTACTATGGCGAAGGCCGCATCCAAAGGCCCTAGCAAGAAGTGTCTATGGACTGATGGCAAGGTTCCCGAAAAGCAACAGATGTTCGCGCCTGCCGTTTCGTTTGGCAACTTGCTCTTTCTGTCGGGCATTGGCGCACACATCCCGGGCGACATCAAGACGCATACCAAAATCGTGCTGGACGAGATTCAGAAGAAGCTGGAAGCGTCGGGCTCGTCTATGGAGAAAGTTCTAAAAGCGCAAGTCTTTCTGGTGGACATCAACGATTTTAAAGGGATGAACGAAATCTTTCTGGGTCGCTTCGGCGCCGAACCGCCGGTGCGGACAACGACGGCAGTGGCCGCTTTACCGGGTAAATCGCTGGTGGAAATCGACGTCATCGCCTACATTTAAATGCTTCTCCCGAGTGTGTCTGCGCGGCAGCCACTCCAAGCGCCTTAGAGCAGTTTCCTAAAGTGTACGCAGCGATCCACCACTTCGAACCCCAGTGCTTCATGCGCTCGCTGTGATTGTTGATGATCTATCAAAGTGTCGGAAGCCATCTCCAGGGAGCCCTGCGTCCGCGCCCACGTCTCAGCCGCGCGCATTAAGTCTCCGCCAATTCCTTGCCTGCGGAACGCCTCGCGCACAAACCAGCCCTCGACAAATCCAACCGGCCGCGCGGGATTGCATCCGTCAGCGTGAGATCGCAATCCGACATCGATGAAGCCAAGCAAGCCATTCTCTTCGCCGACCGCCACAAAAGTTTCGCTTGGCAACTGGCCCACCGGCGCGCTCTCAAGTTCGCGCAGGTGATCCTCGAAGGATGCATCCGGCCAAAGGGAGGAACGCATGGCCGCCAGCGGTAGTCGATCTGAGTCCTCCGCCGTGCGAATCATAAGCGCTACCATGATTCGATTTTACGGAATAAAAAACGGCTGCGTCCTGGGATATGATAGTGCGCACGATGTGCGACATTTCCCGCAGAAATCTTTTACTTGCGAGCGCCGCGTTTGCCCAAGCCGCGCGCGCCGACGACGAAATCAATGTTCCCGTCAGCCTTATCAAGGACGTCTACTTCCACCAAGGCGATATCGCGCACCAAGGCCACTGCAACAACGGCTGGATCGTTTTTAAAGATTACGTGCTGGTGATTGACGCTAACTTTCCTTCAGGCGCGCAAAACATTTTGCCAAAAATTCGTGCGGTCACAGCGAAGCCTATCCGCTTTGCCTTTGACACGCACCATCACGGCGATCATGCCTATGGCAATCAGTTCTGGATCGATAACGGCGCCACGCCGCTGGCTCACAGCGGTGTTCTCGAAGAGATGAAGCGTTATGAGCCGGCTCGATGGGACGATACCGCTAAAACGCGACCCGATGTCGCGGCCAGCCGCTTAGCGCCTCCTTCGCTGTTATTTCCTCGCGAAATCTATTTCGATGACGGCGAACATCGCGTGGAGTTGCATCACCTCGGCGTCGCACATACCCACGGCGATGCTGTCGCGTGGCTGCCAAAAGAAAAGATCCTCTTCACCGGTGATGCGTGTGTTAACGGCCCGTACAATTTCGTCGGCGACGGTGACGTTCAAAAGTGGATCGCTACTCTCGAAGCGGCGAAGAAACTTGGCGCGCAAACCATCTGCCCGGGTCACGGCGCACGCGGGATGCAGAACGTTCTTGACGATCAGCAGCGTTTCTTCCAGGCTTTGAGCGCGAGCGTCGGAAAGAGGGTGACTGCGAAACAAACCCCGCAACAAATTTTTGAAGCCGTGTCCACTATTCATCAGGAGATCGCCGCAGAGCCGCAAATTCAACGCTACGTCAGCAAAGACGGATTGCCTGCCCAAGTCGAAAAGGTCTTGACGGAAATGACAGGCCAAGGCTTTCCGCCCAGTACCAAAGCATCGCAGCATGCACGCTTGCTCCACCGCCATGCTCACGCATTGGCGGTTTAAATTCTAATTATTGAATCGTGACCGCAACGCTCACGCTATTAGTTAGCGAGCCGCTGATGCCGACAACGTTGACCACGCCAGTTTCAGTCGCACTTGGGCTAGACGTCAAAGAACCGGTGGAACTGCTTCCACCGCAACTGGAGAGGCCGGCCACTAGCAGCAATGCAAACGCAACCGCCAGCATGTTGATTTTCCGCTGCCGGGTCAAGGTATAGGCGCAGCCTGCCAGCAGCATTGCCCAGAGACAGATTAGCCACGTATTTCCGGTCGGGAATTGAGGTGTGCGCCGCCACCAGTGCGTTCTCGCCGCCGTTCCAGCGGTGACTGTCAGGGTGAGTGAGCCTGACCCACCAGTGACCGTACCGGGGATTGAGCAAGTCACGTTGGCGAGCGTACTGGCTACCGAACATGCAAAAGTGACGCTGCCCGTGAACCCTTGTGTGGGGGCGACTGTTATTGTCGCCGTTCCCGAATTCCCAGCGTTGATACTTAAGCTTGCAGGACTCGTCGTGACGGTAAAGTTAGGGGCAGCGCTGCCGGTCCAAGCCATGACGGTCATCGAATACGGAGGTAAGGAAAGACTCTGCGCGGCGTTGAAACTATTCACACTTGATGACGCGATATTCACCACGCTGGTGTTCTCGTTCGTATCGGTCAGGTTCGCCGAAGTCAACTGTTGCATTTGCACTGTTCCAGAGGGCGCATTCGCACCACTGAAGGTAACCGGCAGGGCAGAGTTTCGAGAAAGATTGAAGAGCACCGCCGAGAGGCTTTGGCCTTGAGAGAAGGCGAAGGATTCCAGATAATGCGCGTTATTGAGCTGGACAGTGTTGATCAACGACTGATTCCAAGTCGGATTGGCTCCCGTGTGAACGGTCTGCAGCATAGTCGCGCCGTTACTCAGCGCTTGATTCGCGAGTTGCAAAGCTAGAAACTGCGGCCGTTTCCGGTTCGTCACGCCCATGTCGATCACCGCTCCCCACAGGTAAACATTACTGCCGTCAGGCCGTGTGAACTCATATTGGGTAAGTGCGAAAAGGTTTTGATTGACGACGCCAAACTGTCTCAAACTTTGCAGCATGGTATCGGCCACCATGATCCCGGCGCCCAACGAGCTAACGTAAGAGTTCAGGGCCTGTTGCGTAATCGATCCTTCCAGCGTGTCCATGTTCACTTCATAGAAGCTAGTGGGCACCGGATGCGAAGATCCCTGAATGGCTTGATAGTCCTGAAGGACCATCCCTGGCGTGAGCCCCTCGGCGGAGCCACTGCTTGACATAAACGCTTCCGGCTCGGCGAAGGTAGACCCGAACAGCGATTCATTATTCGAATAACTGTCGACCGTTCTCATGGTGTAAGGCGCTATTGTGAACGAGTCGTTGTTGTTGCAATTGTTCTGAATATCGGTGTTCCGGCCCGGGTACACGGCCTGGCCGCCCAGCACCAGATCAAGCTTGGCCGCATTGTACAGTGAGTTGGCCCGCATCGCTCCAAAGATCGTCTGGGCGCGCTGGCCATAGGGTTCCGAATACTCAATGCTGCCGCCTTTGAAGGCAGAGTTCCAAGCCTCGTTGCCGAACTCCAAGTGGATTTTGGAAAAAACCTCCGTCCAGGGTGTGGTCTGGCCCAAGGCCGTCCGTTTGGCTCCATAGGGCGTTGTGGAATTTCCGCCCAGATACTCAATCAGATTAGAAGCATCGGTAGTACTGAACGTGGAGGGAACCACAAACCATGGCTCGGCTCCTACCGTCTGGCACAATTGCAGAAAATCATGCAGTCCGTAGTCGACAATATCCGACTCGCTATTCCAGGTTGAGAATCCGGCGCGTTGCCGCCCAAACGATGGCGTCAGCAAATTGTCGAGCGTATCGCCTAACTGTCCGCCCCAATCGCGAATAATACCCGGCTGCACAGTGCGCAGCGCAGTGACAACGGGATCTCTAAAAACCGTTGGATTGGTAGGATCGCCGTCAATCCTGCTGAGGCTCACATCATCCAGTTCGAATGAGTCTGCCCCAACCGTGCTAAAAGAAACTTTTGCCGTGCCAACCGCCGAGCCATTCTCGGACGCACCAAACGTAAAGTTGTAAGTATTCCAACTTCCAGTGAGATTGACTACTTGGTCAAAAAACGTAGCCGAACGTCCAACGTAGATACTAATTTGATTGGAACCGCCCGTGCCCTTCGCTTTGAATTGCAGCTGGTAGGTCCCGTTCAGCTGAACGAAGCTTTTGCCCGCTAAAGAATCGAAATACCCGGCAATGGAAGCGCCGTCTGAAGATGCCGGAGCCGACAGAGCGGCAGTCTGCTTGCCGAGAGTTCCCGGAGGAAGATCGGTGAGGTTGTCGGTAATGAGGCCGTGGCCAGAGGTGGTGGGCCACCAGCCTTCAGTTGAGCCTCCGGGAATGTTCTTGCGCAGGATCAGGTAGTCTCCTTGGGCGGGCGCAACGCCGGAGTTGTTGAAGTTCAACGTCACACCCACGCTATTGGCAGGGGCGGTGGACTTGGTGATGGTGCCGGTGCGACCTGCGGCGGCTCCGTAGAACACCTGGTAGGTGGCTCCATCCCAAAAGTCGGCCGGCCAAGCTGAATATTGATTCTCATCTACGCAACTGGTGGCCGTACCGGACGTACAACGGACGGTTGAGTTCCAGATCTGGCCTTCAAATCCCGGGTTTTGCGGCACCAGGTTTTGCGTGGTTTGGCCGGAATCATAGTTGGTTAACGTGCCCAGGTTTATACCCATGCGTTTGACAGATGGCTGGATGGCAGTCGTGCCAATCGAAATGTTCGTGACCTGCCCAAAAAGCGAGTTAACGGTTAGCGGCAGAATTGCAAAAACGATGAAGTAATAATTCCGCGAACAGTTAATTACTGCCCGAATGGCACGAAGACATGGTAGCGAAATTTCCAAGTTTATACCTCTGTGCAACTTCCAGGATTCGAAAGGCGCCGCTCTTCATTTTGGTAGTGCTCCGCTCATGCTTTCGTGGAGTTCGAGCCGGGCTGTTATGGGCCCCCGTCTATTATCTCCGATAAATTCAAGCAGATGGTAGTTCTGCAAGTTTCCTTACCAAAGGGGTGTCAGTTTTTTTTATCAGGAGTAACGATACAATCGAGGGTCTTCCTCACCGGAGGGCGAGATATGCTCTATTCGCTAGATAACATTGATAGAATGGCCGCGTGGCTAAATCAACATTTGTAAACGATCTCAATGCTCGCATTCGCGAGGCCGAACTTATCATCGCCGATCAGAATGAAAACTTGGCAGCTCTCCGCCTTTTGCTTCACAAAGAGATGGGCGAGTCAGTACCAGAAACGGCGACTCACACTGCTGTCTCAGAGCCTCAAACGCAGCCAAGCGTTAACTTCAAGGGGAAGCAATCCGAAATCATCCTGGCCCTTGTCCAGCAAGCCGGCGAGCGTGGCACGAGGCCGCGGGATATCGCAGAGATTCTTTTGGAGCACAAATTGATAAGTAAAGGCTCGAACGCTGTTCATTCTCACTTAAGTCAGCTCAAGGGAAGAGGTCTGGTAAAACAGAATTCCGAGGGACTCTATGTCGGTTCTTCTAAGACGGTAGCCGCTAAGCCGGGCGCGGCCCCCGCGGTTTCGCAAAAGAAAACGGCGAAAAAGCGCAAGCTGTCTCCGGAGGGCCGCGAGGCTATCAGAAAAGCACAAAAAGCAAGGTGGGCGGCATTGAAAGCTAAAGGTTAGTCCAACCGACTGGGATTTGCGCACTGCGGGACGAGTTAAGATTGGCTCATGTCAGAGGTCTCACTTGCTTCGCCCGAAGTATTGGCGCGCGCTCGCAAAATCAAGCTCTTCTTAATGGATGTAGACGGCACGTTGACGGATGGAGGCGTGTGCCTCATCTCCACAACCAATGTTGTTGACGGCTCCGAGCCAGCTACTGTTTCGGAGATGAAAGTCTTCAGTGCAAAGGACGGTCAAGGTCTTTCACTCGCACACACGATGGGCATCCAAACGGGTTTTATCACGGGCCGCCGCTCGCCAGCGGTAGCGAAACGTGCGGAAGAACTCAAAGTAACTTTCGTATATCTGGGGCAAGCAAATAAAACGAACGCTTTTGAAGAATGTGTGAAAAAGGCCGGGGTGACCGAGGATGAAGTCGCCTACATGGGCGACGATTTGCCGGACATACCGCTCGCCCGCCGCGCAGGGCTCGCCGTTTCAGTGGCCGATGGAGCCGCTGAATTGAAAGCAGTGTGCCATTACACAACGCAGCAGCTTGCGGGTAGAGGCGCAGCGCGAGAAGTGATAGAGCTGATATTAAAGGCGCAAGGCCGTTGGGAACAAGCTGTCCCGCTCGCTTTGGCTTAACTTCGTCCCGCCGTCTCGGCCAAATTACTCCTTGACCTTTAACTTCGCTTGGTTATCCTTGATGAAAGTTTTCAAATCTTCCGCCACGCCCAGCAGCCTGGCCCATTGCTCCTGATAGAGTGTCACAGGAAATCGGCCGAGTCCATATACGCTGACCGCACCCTTCTCGCTCACCTTGAACGAGAGCTCGCCCGTTCTTACTTTGGCGGCCTTCAGTTTTTCCAGTTCAGATTTCAATTCGTCGTAACTTGGTTCTGACATATCGTTTCTTAACTTGCTTTCCTTCGATCTTCTAGCGTACAACGGGGACGTGCCTTCAATTGTCCGTTGTACCTGGTCGACCGCCGATCCGCTGTCCACCGCTTATCACGATACCGAGTGGGGTGTTCCCCTCCGTGACGATCGCGCACTGTTCGAATTTCTGATTTTGGAAGGAGCGCAGGCTGGTCTTAGCTGGTATACCATCCTAAAAAAGCGCGCCGCCTACCGGGCTGCGTTCGACGATTTCGATCCTGCCAAAATCGCCCGTTATCGCGAAGCCAAATTGGAAAAACTGCTAACGAATGAGGGAATTGTGCGCAACCGGCTCAAGATTCGCGGTACCGTCCAGAACGCTCGAGCCTGCCTGGCTGTCGCTAAAGACTTTGGCGGCTTTCACAAATATCTGTGGCAGTTCACGAACGGCCGTCCCATTCAGAACTCATGGAAAGAGCACAAAGAAGTTCCGGCGCGAACCGAGGTTTCGGATGCCATGAGCAAAGATCTCAAGAAACGCGGTTTCACTTTCGTCGGTTCAACTATTTGCTACGCACTAATGCAGGCAACCGGCATGGTGAACGATCACCTGGTCACTTGCTTTCGGCATCCGCAGGTGCGAGAGTAAGTGCCTTACGAATGCCGCGGATCGTTTCTGGCGTGGTCCGGCAACAGCCCCCGATCAGCCGCGCACCGCGTTCGTACCAGCCGCGCGCGGCTTCTTCGATGGTTTCGACTTCGCACGTGTACCGCCAACTGCGAGTAGTAAGTTCGTAAACCTCACCACTGTTCGGATAGACAACAAGGGGTTTGTGCGTGACGCTGCTCGCACGTTCCAAAAGTTTATTCACCAGACTTGGAGCGGTGCAGTTCAATCCAACGGCAACGACTGAATTCGCTTGGCTTACAATTGAAACCGCATCGTCGAACTTGGCGCCATCGGAAATATGTGCCTGGTCTTTACAGGTGAAAGTGATCCAGGCGCAGCACGGAGCAAGATCCTCTAGTAACTCGACCAAGACCTCCGCTTCGAGGAGCGAAGGAATTGTCTCGCAAGCGAGAAGATCGGCTCCGCTATCTGCCAAAACGGCTAAGCGTTCGCGGTGAAAGTCGACGAGAGTTTCCCTCGCCACTCCGTAGTTACCATGGTACTCGGAGCCGTCGTGTAGAAAGGCTCCATAAGGACCAACGGAGGCTGCCACTAATGGACGGAGACGCCCTACCCGGTTTCTTGGTTCGCTCCAAAACTCATCGCGAGCCTCGATGGCTATAGTCACACTGCCGCGAATGATCCGCTCGGCCTCGGCCCGGCTGCACCCACGCGCTTGTAGGCCCTGGAAAGTGGCCTGATAGCTTGAGGTGATCGCCACATCGGCACCGGCAATGAAATAGGCCAGATGAACACTGGCGATTTTTTCCGGGGCAGAAAGGAGGATTTTGGCAGACCACAGAGGATGATCAAGCGATTCGCCGCGAATCTCAAGCTCGGTGGCCAATCCGCCATCCAGAACCACGAATCCCGGGTGTTGTATGAATTCGCTAAGAGTGGCCATATTCTCCATAGTAAGGCGGCATCTGTCATACAGTAAAAGGTTCGATGCTAAGCAGAACACTACCGTATCTCGCCACAACAGTTTTGATTGCCGAACTTGTCGCCGCTCCCATTCCTTCCAACCATGTAGACAACTTCAGCGGCAAGCCCCGGGTCATCGTGATCAGCGACATCGGCAACGAACCCGACGACCAGATGTCACTCGTGCGCCTGCTTCTGTATTCGAACGAGGTTGACATTGAGGCTCTGGTGGCGTCTACCTCAACATGGCAGAAAACGGCGGTACATCCCGAGACCATGCGCAGCCTAATCAAAGCCTACGGCCAAGTGCGTTCAAACTTGCTTTTGCACGCGCAGGGCTGGCCGACGGCAGAGGATCTGGACGCGCGCGTTTTCACCGGGCAGACTGCTTACGGCATAGCCGCCACAGGTCCAGATCAAATGTCCGAAGGCGCTGCTGCAATCATTCGCGCCGTTGACCGCAACGACACCCGACCCTTGTGGATTAGCGTTTGGGGTGGCGTCAACACACTGGCGCAGACCTTGCTGCGAGTGCGAGCGACGCGCACGTCCCAGGAGGTAGATGCCTTTGTGGAAAAGCTACGAGTCTATTCGATCTCAGACCAGGACGATGCTGGACCGTGGATAAGACGGGAGTTTCCGAATTTGTTTTATATAGTTGAACCCTCGACTCCGACCGGCGGCGAATACTACTACGCGACTTGGACAGGAATTAGCGGCGACAATTACTACCGCAACGGTGCAGGAGCAAACTTTAAGACGGTCACCAACGAATGGTTGGACGCGAATATCCGCAGCAAAGGACCGCTGGGCAAGCTCTATCCACGCTTCGCTTTCATTATGGAAGGCGACACGCCCTCTTATCTGAGCTTGCTTGACAACGGTTTGAATGCTTACCGCCGGCCCGATTGGGGTGGCTGGGGTGGCCGTTATGTCTACCGCCAACCCTACGGCGAAACACATCCGATCTGGACGCAAGGGGGCGATTTATTTTCGCGTGTTACTTCACAAGACGAAGTCTTGAGTGCCGATGGCAAGCATTACATTTCCGATCAAGCCACAATCTGGCGCTGGCGAGGCGCGTTTCAAAATGACTTCGCCGCGCGCATGAGTTGGACCATTGATGACTACGCCCACGCCAATCATAATCCGGTCGTCGAAGTGAACGGGCAGTCTGGCACAGCTCCGATCGAGATGGATGCGCTGATAGGGCAGGCAGTCATCTTGGATGCGAGCCGCTCCCATGATCCCAATGGACAAAAGCTGCACTACCAATGGTTTCATTACCGCGAAGCCGGAAGTACCGAGGCATCTCTCGCAGCTCTGACTATTAGCGATGGCGACACTCCGAAGGCAACCATCGTGCCAACTGCCACTTGCCGTCCACAATGGCTTCCTATAACGAGCCCGTGTCCGGCTAACGGTATAGCTCACGTCATCGTTGCTGTCACAAACGATGGTACTCCGCAACTCACTTCCTATCGACGAATCATTTTGAATGTGCGAACGAGTAACAACTAATCGGGCTATCTATTCGCCTTCCTGAGCGCCTCAATCCGTGGAGCACGGCTTTTAGGACTATCCAAGCTACCCGTACGCACATCGCCGAGTTGTGTGCGAATGTATTCTTCCATCGCCGCTATAGCCTTCTTCAGCACGCTATCCTGCTTTACGAATGAAACGTACACAATCGATTCTGTTGAGGTGTCATACTCCCAGGTGCCGACGACACGACCTCGGTCAACAATCGCAGGCCCAGGCAGCATGGCTAGCAACCCACTCTTACAAGCGAGAAGAGGGTGTTCGATGTCTTCATTATCGATAAGCAGCGTTAGATCTCGATGGAGCAATAACAGCGAGTCTAGTGCGGTGACAAAATGGTAATTGGGATCTTTGGCAGGCTTGAAACACTCAAACTCTTCACGCAGTGAGGCAGGCACGAGGAGACCATCATCGGCTTCAAAAATCGCTTCCAATTTGAGCGTCTCAACCGCAGACCTAATGGCTTTCGCGCTGACACCGGCAAAGGCTTGAAAGTCAGAAAGGCGGGTGGGCGCTATCCACTGAAAAAAGCGCACCGCTAGTTGCGCCAACACAGCTTCCGAATCGACTTTGACTTTTTGCAAAGGATTCGGACGCCACAAGCAGTATTTGTAGCGCTGTTGGTCCAGCCTGCCGTTTACGGGAACGCGGCGAATCTCACCGTTTTGCTGAAGTTCACCGAGTGCAACAGGAAGGGTCGAACTAAGTCCTTTTTTCTGGCCCTCGGGTCCAAGGCTTCGAACGGCCTTGCCCGCAGCTTGGCGGATGCCATCGGGATCGAGCGGTCCTTTTTCCAGCGCCGCCTGAACAGCAACGCAAAGTTTGTCAATTTCTTTGGCGGTAACACCCAGTTTTTCAGCCACTCGCATTTCACCAGGTCCCGCGTTCTTCGCTAAGTGCAGAGCGAGGGAAAAGTCTTCTGCCGGCACTACGTACGTGCAACCCCGCGCGCTGGGGAGTTCATGGATCGCCAGACTCGCGACAGCCTGATCGACAGTCTCCCGCGACATTCCAGATCTCGAGAAAAACGTCAAGTAAGGGCTGGAACCACCCACCGAGCGGGCCCATCCACTTTGCTTGAGCACGGAAGCGGCAGAAGCAACCTGTACCGCAGAATCCAACCCTTGTCGGTGCGACCACCAAGCGCGCAGCTTACCAATCTCGGAACCACGCGCATCCGCAAGAAGGGACTTCCTACGCGTAGAGGTAACCATGTTCCGTTCATTGTATCCGACGCAAAACCTCTCTGGACACATTAGGATTATGATGAAGCAATCGCGAAATGGCCAATGAATCATTACAAAAGTTGATTGAACTTTCCGCACGCATCGGCAGCAATCTGGATCTGGTACAGGCAGGTGGCGGGAATACTTCCGTCAAAGACGCCGGAACACTATGGATTAAGGCATCGGGGAAATGGCTGCGTCAAGCGGCCGATGACGACATGTTTCTGCCCGTACCGACGGCTGACATCGAACGGCAGTTGGCAGCCTATGACGAAAAATTCCCCGAGTATCTTACACGCACAGGCGCGGCGCTGCGGCCGTCGGTTGAGACTGCGGTCCACGCGGTGATGCCTCAAAGAGTTGTCATTCATGTGCATTCCGTGCGCGCAATCGCATGGGCGGCGCGAGCGAATGGAGTGGTCGGCGTGAAACCCCTTTTGGCTGGCTTGAACTGGCGCTGGATTCCATACACTCACCCGGGAATTCCGCTTGCCATGCGAATTCAAGAGCAAATGGCCCCCCAACCCAATGTTCTAATTCTGGAAAACCACGGGTTAGTTGTCGCGGCTGAAGACTGTCAAACCGCAGAGGCTTTGCTCCATGAAGTGGAGCGCCGCTTAGACGGTCCTACTCGACAGACTGCATCGCCAGATTTGGCGCAACTTCAGCAACGCACGATGAACAGCGAATGGGAAGTTGCAGTGGATAGCGAAGTTCATGCGCTTGCCAATTCGCCATCGTCTGTGGAGACCGCTGCCGCGGGTACCATGTTTCCGGATCAGTGCGTATATCTCGGGCCTGGAGCCGCCATCGTCAAAGAAGACGAGACGCTGGACGCCGCCGCCCAACGCTACCAGGCAAAGTACAACTTCTCGCCGCTGTTCCTTCTTGTACCTCGAGCAGGTGTGGTTACGAAGCGCCCAATGAAACGTGCGGCGCAGGAACTATTGATATGTTTAAGTCGCGTTGTCGAACGTATTCCTGAAGGAGCGCAAGCCACCTATTTGCCCTCTGACCAAGTTGCCCGCCTGATGAACTGGGACGCCGAAAAGTACCGCATCGCTCTGGCACAACTGGAAAAGTGAGCCGCCAGTGGTGCAATAGAGAAAGATGAGGAATGTTGTTTCGCTCCTGGTTTTCAGCCTGGCTAGAATTCTGCTGCGTGGTGAGGACGCGCTCAATGTCCCGCTGAATGAAAGAGTGATGGTGGTCTATAACGCGGCCGGCGACGACTCGCGCAAAGTTGCGAAATACTACATGGAAAAGCGCAACATCCCTAACGCGAACCTTTGCAAAATCGACACCGATATAGACGAGATCCAAGACGGCACCCGTTTCGATCCTGAGATCAAAAAGCCGTTGCGCGCCTGTCTTGAAAAGCTCGGCAAGCAACAGATCCTCTACATTGTAATGTCGTATCAAACGCCCTATACGGTGACGCTCGATGGACATGGGCGAGCAGTGGACCAAGTGGTGGCCGACATCTGGGATGAATATGCCGGCCCTCGCGCGTCGGGAAGAGACACTGCCGATCAACCTTATTTCGGGAAAGCGGAGAGTCAGGGAAATGTTTACGAACCCTATATTCCATTTGCCAAGTACCGTGATCGCCCCCAAGCAAAGACGATTTACTCCGTCTGGCGTCTTGACGGAGCAAACGCTGCAACAGCCAAGAGTCTCGTGGACAAGGCTATGTATGCGGAGGCCCATGGTCTCAAGGGCAAAGCTTACTTCGACATCCGAGGCGCGATCGAAACCTATGTGGATAACGGCTACGGTGCGGGCGAGTGGGACATCTATCGCGCTAGCCAAATGGCCAAGAAAGCGGGGTTCGATACGACGCTCGATGACAAGCCTAGTGAATTTGGCACTGCTCCATCGCTACTGAAGTGTGAGGACGCCGCCTTGTATGCAGGTTGGTATTCCCTCAGCTACAACGACGCGTTCAGTTGGGCACCCGGCGCGATTGGGTTCCATCTGGATAGCGCGTCTGCTGTCAGTCCTCGCAGACCTCCGAGTTGGGTCGCAGGCGCTTTGCAGAGAGGCATTACCGTTACCAGCGGATCTGTGACAGAACCGTATCTGGAAGGGTTGGTCCACCCGGATCAAATTTTCCGTTGTTTGTTCCAAGGCGCAAACGTCGGGGATGCAGTCCTGCGCGGGACTAGATGGCTGAAGTGGATGATCATCAACTTGGGAGACCCTTTGTACAGGCCATTTCCAAACGGAGCGGGCCCTTATAGCTCGTCCATTAACCAGGAAAGCTGGTTCGGCATTTCACCGGTCAATATGGTGGGTGGGGGCACCGTGAAAGCGCAGTTTGCTTTAGCGGATAATCGCGACAAGACAGTGCCGGTAATCTTCAAAACCTCAAATCCCGAATTGCTGACACTGCCCACTGGAGCAGTCATTCCACCAACTGCAAATGGCGCGCAATTTCAGATCGGAGTAAAAGGGCCGCAAGAAATGACGAGCGTTACGATCACGGTCATAGCAGGCAGCGAGTCACTGTCAAACACACTGAATGTTTACCCGATCCTGGCAGACTTCACTCTCAGTCAGACGAATATTAAAAGCACTGGAACAGTGACAGGAACAGTGACTCTCTTTGCGCCCGCGAACGCGCAAGGCGTGACCGTGAAATTGAGCAGCAATCAAGCGGAGACAATCCTGCCGGAGGAGTTCAAGATCGCGGCGGGATTACGGACCGGAACATTCTCAATCACTGGAAAGCCCGTGAAGGCGGTTATAACAGCGATCATAACGGCCAGCATCGATAACGCTTCTAAGTCAGCGCAATTAAAAATCGCGCCGTAGGACCGCGAGCTTATTGGACCGCCGCTCGCGCTTGAGCAAACGGATTCAGGGTGAGATTGAAGGTATCAGCCAAATCGTAAACGAGGCCGTGGACCGTGCCAGTACCCTGCGCGATGGTTAGTTTTCTAACCCGAACGTCATCCACAAATTTAGGGTTTGACGCAGCGGCACGCCGGTTGGCAACGATGCACATTTTAGCGACTTCATTGTCGGTGCCAGTCTTTGGAAGCTGTGCAAAATCGGCCATGATTTGGGCACGAATGATGGTAGGAATCGAACCACCTTGCGTGGCGATGTCGAACATCAATGCGACAGCGCGTTCGGAAATGAGACCGTAGTCGCCGCACATATTTAATGCCTGCTGAAAGATTTTACTCGCATGGTCGGACTGAATACCCTGAAACTCAGGAGTGCGGCCCAGCGCGATGAGCATGCCTTGCCACGGCTCTTGCAGCCTTCCGCTGGTTTGTATCGAGCGCGCAAAAGTGAGTTGATCCGGCACTGTACTGGTGCGCAAAGCCGCCACCGTATCGAAATGTTCGTGGAAAATGTTACGAGCCACGTCGGCGTGCTGGTCGAACATCTGCATCAACAAGGGCTGCAGACTTCCCTGCCCTACGTTCCATTGCAACGCGCCAAAGCTGAGCCCCATTTGGTCAAAGTCGCCCGCTATTCCACAAAAACAATCGGGCGCAAACTTGCCGGTTTCAAAGGAGCCCGTTAGCGCCAGACAGCGTTCCGCCAGCGGAAGCGAAGCGATTTCCGAAACGGGCGGCGGATCGGTTGGGAACATTCGGCTCCAGGTTACGGAATCGACGGCACCCGATGGAGCAAGCCCTTGTTGCGTCTGATACGTTTTTACGCCGGCTTCCACGCCACCGCCGAAGCAGCCATCCACCGGTCCGCGATAGAGCTTTAACTTAAGCAAGAACTGTTCGATGCGCGCGACTACTTCACCTGTCATGCCGGAGCGAACTGTCATTTACTAATCTCCCAAAAACAGAACTAGACTCTTAGAAACCAACGGCGCCAATAGAGCAAGCCGGCAACCAAAAACAACATGGCGACGAACGCCAAAGCGTAGAGCAGCGATGCGTTTTGCTGGCTGGCGAGCGGCGCAAACAAAGTGGCGTACAAGAACGCGCCCAGGCTTCGATTTTGAACTTTTATCAATCCGAGCAGACGGCCGATCAAACCCGACAATACGAAAACGACGATAGCGTTGCTGCCAAAAATCAGGAAAGGTGTCGCCCATTTCCGCCATAGCTTGACGTCGACAAGCCAATACAGAAAAAGGAATTCGAGTGTTGCGAGGCCAGCCATTAAAAGCGCGTACGGTACAGTCCACAGACTCTTATTGATAGGCATCCAAAGACTTAATAGTTCACCAAGCGCAATCAAGAGAAGGCCGGAGCAGGCAAGCCATTTCACACGGTCCTTTGCGCTTCGTAGCATTTGTCCGGCTAATGCGCCTAGCAAGGTCGTACCGAACGCCGGCAGGGTGCTCACGATTCCTTCCGGGTCCCATGTTTTTGTGTGACCCCACATGTGTCCGCTGAGGAATATCTGGTCAATAAAAGCGGCGAAGTTGTGGCCGATTTCCAGATGTCCCGGACCCAATCCAGGAACCGGAAAGGCCGTCATGAGAAGCCAATAAGATGCAAACGCGGCAACAACCACAACCAATTGTCCACGCCAGCTCGTGAACAAAAAGACAATGGAGGCGCTGAAATAACAAATCGCAATGCGTGGCAAGACGCCGACGAGCCGAATGTGCGCCAAATGGAAATACGGAAAACCAGCAAGCAATAAACCGAGCAAATAAATGATGGCAGCGCGCCGCGTTACATGTATCATCAACTTGAAACGGTCTGCGCCCTGTTCCATGCGCTTTGCAAAAGACAGCGTCATGGATACGCCAACGATCCACAGAAAGAACGGAAAGATGGTATCGGTAAATGTCCAGCCGTTCCAAGCGGCGTGCTCAAGCTGAGCATAGGCCGGCTCACTTCCCGGATTGTTGACCAACAGCATGGCGGCAACGGTTATGCCGCGAAACGCATCCAGAGAAATCAGCCGTCCCGTTGCCTTCAACGTAGTGCTGCCGTCGGCTTTTATTTCTTGCTCGTGTTGAACTTGCATTCGATCTATTTGGTATCTTCTAATCGCGCGAGCATACTCTTTTCCCAATCGGCTTCACCGGAACCGAAGCCAATCTGCTCCCACTGCCATTTGCCATTCGAGTTGATAAGCCAATTTCGAGGAATCGAATTTACATCGATTTTGTTCCTCAGAAATGCATAAGCGGGCAGCACCGGGAAGGTGTAGCCTTTCTTCTTCACGAACGGATCGATCAACCCGCTGTCTTCGTCGAAGTTGAGGGTGAGAATGGCAATATCGGTGCGGTCTTTGGTCTGCTGATAGAGTTTCTCAAGATGCGGCAGCTCCTGCTGGCAGGGTCCGCACCACGTTGCCCAGATGTTGATCAAAACCTTCTTGCCCTCGAGCGATACCAGCTTCCAGGTCTTACCCTGCAAATCGGAAAGTTCGAAAGCAGGCAGTTCTGCGCCAGGCTTCTCCCATCGCCCATCTGCTAGCGCCGTCTTAGCTGTGGTATCGGGCTGACTCCAAATCACAAAGGCTGCTTCAGACCCTTGCGAAACAATCCACAGGCGGTGCGCGTCAGCGAGCACCAGATCGCGCACCTTGCCGTATTGCTTGTTGGGTTTGGTATCTCGCAAGAACAAGGCCTTCTGGTAAAACGCTAGTGCGTCGGTAGTGTGACCTTCAATTTCGGCCAGGATTGCTCGCTCTTGCCAGTACTTTGGAAGGAGAATCGCCTCAGTTGGTGGAGCGGCGTCTAGCGTCGCTTTCACTTGTTCAGCGGCAGCCTTGTCGCCAGCCGCACGGCACGCGCGAAGATAATTCACATTGAAGCTTGCTTTACTCCATGCAGCATTCTTAGCCGCATCGTCCAATTCTTTCTGCTTGGCGTAATCGGCCGTTTGCGAACGAACAGTCTCTTGCGGGGACTCTCTCAACTGACGCGCTTCTTTCAGCAGAGCCAAGGCGCGAGCAGGTTCTAGATCATGATCCATCCATACCGTGGCGACATAAACCCGCACCCAGGAAGAGGGCCCTTGGTATAGGTCGTTCTGCTTCAACAAAGATTCGCCCTGCCGGATGATCTCTTCATTCGAGCCACCGTCCAAATTGGCGACCGCTTCAAACAACGAGGAGCCGAAAGTGTGGCCCGGGAATGTTTTCTCCAAGTCGCGATAATGGGCCAGAGAGAGGCGCAAGTATTCTTGCCAATCTTTTACCGAGGCTTCACCGTTCGGTTCCGGATGTTCCCCTTCCCACCTTTCGCTCACTACATCCAGAGCTTCGCTAGAATGCGAATATTCACGTAAGATGCGACTCTCCAACGCATCCACTTTATCCGGCGTGCTGCTTTGTTTATAACCATCGCGTAGAAAAGCGAGCCAGCTTGAACTAGGCTTAATGGGAAGCTGCTCCAAGCGCTTCAAATCTTCCGTGACGCGCTGGCGTTCTTGCGGGTGCTGGGCGGGCGGTAACGAGGCGAACTCAAGCGACCAAACGTCCGCATATGAATTCAGAAAAAGCTCATCCTTTGCCGTGGCAAGCCTCTTGCGGAGGTCCTTAGCGACCTGCTCTCGGAGAACTTTGTTCTCCGACCGCTTCAGTAGCGCAATCGCGCGATCGTCACGGCCACCCGGGCAGAGTTCGTAGTATTTAGAAAGGTAAGTAGCCGCTTTGTCGTTGTCGATGAACTTTCCGTAGCCGCTATACATGCTGGCTAGTTGTGGATAAGCCGGCGCATAGTTGGGATTGGAAGCAATGACTTGATTCATCAGCCGAAAGGCTTGCGGCGTATCTTTGCCGGCGAGGACAAGGACGGCGGCGGTTACTTTCAGCGGGTTGTTTGGATCAGCCTGCGCTTCTGCTAAGGTTCGCTCCCTTACCGCCTCCCAGCGGCTCGAATCGGAATAGCGCACATGCGAAAGATATTGCCGGAGCGGACGAAAATCCAGCGGGTCAATTGACGGCAGTTCTTTGTGAGCTTGTTCGAAAAGCGCGTTTGACTCTTCAAACGTTGCCGTCTCGAGCTTCTGGTTCACTTGCCAGCGCGCGGCCGCCATGGCAGGCGATGATTCACAACTGAGAGCAGCGGCCTCCAGTCGAGGCAAGGCCGAGCAGAACAACAAACCCATCGCAAACAAACATCTCATCAAGAGCTTCCCTCCGAGTTTCAATTCTACGCCAGAAACCTCGGCGCGGATGAGCAGCTTTGTGACTAAGCCACAGCTTCCAGTTCTTTGTGAGTGTTGGGGGAAATCGTCACACCTTCCCACCGCGCGACAACAGCCGTCGCGACACAATTCCCAAGCAAGTTTACCGAGGTGCGGCACATATCCATCAGCGCGTCGACGCCGAGGATGAGCGAGATACCTTCAATCGGCAAATGGAACGTGCCCAGCGTGCCGGCCAGAATCACGAGTGACGCGCGAGGAACCGCAGCCACGCCTTTGCTTGTCAGCATCAGAGTCAGCATCATGGTGATTTGCGTGCCTAGCGGCATATTTACCCCTGCGGCCTGCGCCACAAACATCGAGGCCAGTGAAAGATAAAGAGTAGATCCATCCAAATTAAAGCTGTAGCCAGTGGGTAACACGAACCCGACAATATGTTTCGGGATGCCTAAACGCTCCATATTCTCAAGCGCAAGCGGAAGCGCTGCTTCACTCGATGCCGTGGAGAACGCCAGCACGAACGGCTGTCGCGCCGCTTTGATGAACGCGCCAAGCGGTACGCCTGCGATCAGTAGAGCCGAGCCAAGTACCAACACCACGAACAAACCCTGCGCCAAGTAGAGCGTACCCACCAGCTTGCCCAAACTGAACAACACTTTGGGACCGTTCTTTCCGATCGTCACAGCGATGGCCGCGCCCACCCCGAACGGCGCAACGTACATGACATATTTCGTGTAGCGGAACATGATCTCCGACACCGATCCGGCGAACTGCACCACGGGTTCAGCCTTTTTGCCGATGGCCGAACAAGCTGCGCCAAAAAGGAAGAAGAAAACCACCATCTGCAGAACATCGTTTGAGGTAAGCGATTCGAAAATATTGGTAGGGATCGCGTGCTCCAAAACCGAGGTCAACGAAACAGGCTTGGCCAGCGTGGGTATCGCGCCGGCATTCTCAGCGGTAATCTTGATTCCGTTGCCGGGCTGAAATACATTCACCATCACCAGACCAATCACCAGCGCCAGCGTCGTCGCAACTTCGAAATACGTGATGGCCTTGAGCGCAATGCGCCCCATAGTCTTCAATTCGCCTGCCGAAGAAATGCCGTAAATCAGCGTTCCAAACAGCAGCGGTCCCACAATCGACTTAATCAACCGCAGAAAAATATTGCTAACAGGCGCCAGTTCGACAGCAAAGGACGGGAAGAACACACCGATCAGAATGCCAATCACGAGCGCGATAAAAATCCAGGAGGTGAGGCTTATTCTCTTGAGTAGTTGCATGTCATCCTTATCCATTTCACGCAGCGGTGAACTTGGACTAACGTTCCCCCCACTTCAGCTTTTCCCGCAAAACGTCAAAGAAGAGCATTTTGGGCGGACGAATCAATTGAATAGTCTTCGGGGACGAACGGCAAACGACTCGGTCGCCTTTTGATAGAGGTTCTCCTACTTGCCCATCAATCGTCAAGTACGTACCGTCCTCGCCGTGATTCAATATGTTGATCACGCTGGAATCGGGCACAATCACCGGACGGTTGGTCAGCATGTGCGGACAGATGGGCGTAATGCAGAAGCAATTCACCGACGGAAAGATGACGGGACCGCCGGCGGAAAGCGAATAGGCGGTAGAGCCGGTAGGCGTGGAAATAATCAGGCCGTCCGCTTTATAGGCAGCGACGAAATGATTGTCAACGTGCGTATCGAGATCGATCATGCGCGCTAATTCGGATTTGGCGATCACCACATCGTTCAGCGCTGAATAGACGCCAATGGTTTTGCCGTCGCGCTGCAATTCGCAGTCCACCATGCGGCGGCGTCCGATGCGATGCTCACCGCGTAGCGCCCGTTCCAACTCCGGGTAAAGCTCCTCCTCGCGAATCGATGTGAGAAATCCCAAGTGGCCCAGGTTCACCGCGAAGATCGGAATATCATGACCCGCCACGGCACGCGCTGCCGACAGTAGCGTGCCGTCTCCACCAAGTACGATCAACAGGTCGATGCCTTCGTGCAGGTCCTCGCGATTCACAAAATGCGTGTTGCCAGCGTACTCGGCGGTGAGTTGGTCGCAGCGATAGCGCACGCCGTGTTTGTCGAGCCATGTGAGCAGTCCGCAAACAATGTCCGGCGCCTGCACGATCTTAGGCTTTGAAATGATTCCAACAGTGCTAATAGTCTGCATCCGGCTTATGCATACAGCAAATCATTAGGTTACTTGATCGGGTCTAGTTCTCAGCCAGGCGACGCCGTGTGGCATGCAACAAAAATTCGCGATTCCCTTCCGCGCCTCGAATCGGACTGTCCGTCAACTTACTCGTGAAGCCCGCATTCGCAAGCGCAGCCACTACTTTGTCGCATGCCGCTTGATGGGCAGATGCGTCACGCACAATGCCGCCCTTGCCCACCAATTCCCTCCCTACTTCAAACTGCGGCTTCACTAAAACGATCCAATCTCCCGCAGGCGCCAGCAGCGGCGCCAGTGCGGGTATCAAAAGCGTAACCGAAATAAAACTCACATCGCAAGTTATGATCTGCACTGTTTCACCAAGATCGGCTTCCGTGAGATAGCGGGCATTGAAGTTCTCATGTAACACTACGCGCGGATCGGTTCTTAGCTTCCAATCGATTTGGCCTGCACCCGTATCCACGGCATGCACATGCAGAGCCCTGTGTTGGAGCAGACAATCGGTAAAACCTCCTGTGGAAGTGCCTACGTCCAAGCAAACCTTGCCGGTGGGATCAACTGCAAAATACGCGAGCGCCGCTTCCAGTTTCAGGCCGCCGCGGCTTACATACTTAAGCGGCTCAGAAACTTCGATGCGCGCCGACTCTGCAACGGCATGTCCAGGTTTATCGGCCTTCTGTCCATCGACGGTTACTTTCCCGGAGAGAATCAGCGCCTGCGCCTTTTCGCGCGATTCCACTAAATGCCGGTTGAGCATGGCAACGTCAAGACGCTGCTTCATGTCTTGCGCTGGACGATAAAATCGGCGATCTGACGCAAGCGATCCGCGCGCTCGTCGAACGAATGCAGAGCCGCATGGGCAGCTAAGCGTTCCTCCTCGGCCATCTCACGGGAACGCGCCAAGCCATAGACCGCAGGAAACGTAATCTTCTGCTGTGCGGCGTCCTTACCGGCTGTCTTGCCGAGCTTCTCCGATGACTCTTCTACATCCAGCACGTCATCGATGATTTGAAATGCCAAGCCGACCCGTTCACCAAACTCCGAGAGTGCCGCCAGTTCCTCAGCAGTGGCGCCCGCGTAAATGGCGCCCATCCGCAGACTTGCGCGCAGTAATGCGCCCGTCTTGGCCCGGTGAATCGATTCCAATAAGAACGCGGTGGGCGCCTTCTTCTCACCTTCGATGTCGTTGACCTGCCCACCGATCATTCCGCCGACCGTGCCCGAGGCGCGCGCCAGTTCTTCCACTAAGCGGATCTTACGTTCCGCCTCGATATGCGGCAAGCGGCTCAGCACTTCAAACGCCAACGTAAGCAAAGAATCGCCCGCCAAAATCGCCAGCGCTTCGCCAAACACCTTGTGGCAAGTGGGCCGCCCGCGCCGCAAGTCGTCGTTATCTAACGCCGGCAGATCGTCGTGAATCAACGAATAGGTATGAATGAGCTCGAGCGTTACCGCCGCGTTCTCAATCCCGTCCGGTGCATCTGAAACGGCTCTCCCGGAGGCGATCGCCAGAATGGGGCGAATACGCTTGCCGCCCGCAAAAAGGCTATAGCGCATCGCCTTATGTATAGAGGAAGGGTCGGTAGTTTCCGCCGGCACCCATTGATCCAGCACAAGATCGATCTCGCGAACCTGTTCTGCCAGATACCAAGACAGTTCGAGCTGCGACCGCTGCGGCTGGGCCTTTGTCATTTGGCAGGTTTGTCCGGCGTATAGGGTAAGGCCACCACTTCACCGCCACGTTTCGTCAGTACTTCCACGCGCGTCTCCGCCTCTTCCAGCAGTTTCTTGCACTCGCTGCTCAGACGCATGCCGCTTTCAAAAAGAGCAAGACTGCGCTCCAGCGGCAAGTCGCCTTTTTCCAGCTCTTTCACCGTACGTTCCAGTTCCTCTAAGCTCTTTTCAAAACTCAGCGGAGAACTTTTCTCCTCTGCCATTCGATCCATTGTAACGAGGACGAAAACCAAAGTGGAATCTGCAGCTAAGGACTGACACATCGACTGCAAAGTTCTTGGCCGTGTCTTCGCCATTGGAAATCTCAAGTATTCTGGAGGAATTTTGAGATCTTCGCCCCATTGCGGCTACTTTTGTTCTAGACTAAATGCATGGCAATCCCTTCTGCCACCCGTCCGTCCCTGTTTGGCTCCGACTAGTCGGCTTAGCCCAAAGCGTCTCTCCCTGTCTGCCCGCGGTTCCCCAAAACAGTTCTAGAGGTGTAAGATGTCAACGCTGATTGCCCCCAATCCGCTATTGCCGAGCCTTATCACGGCTTTGCCCGGCCCTAAAGCGCAGGAGATCATTGCGCGCGACCATGCCGTGGTCTCGCCGAGCTATACCAGAGATTATCCGCTGGTAATCAAAAGCGGCGAAGGCGCCGTGGTGGACGACGTCGACGGCAATCGTTTTCTGGATTTCGCCGCCGGCATCGCCGTGGTAGCGACTGGACATTCGCATCCACGCGTTGTCAAAGCTATCCAGCAGCAAGCCGCCCAATTCATCCACATGTCGGGCACCGATTTTTATTACGAAAGCATGGTGCAACTGGCGGAGAAACTGGCGGCGCTGACGCCCGGCGGCATGCCGCGACGAGTTTATTTCGGCAACTCGGGAACTGAATCCATCGAGGCCGCTATCAAACTCGCGCGCTATTCCACCGGGCGCGATAAGTTCATCGCATTTCTTGGCAGTTTTCATGGACGCACCATGGGCGCGCTTTCCCTCACGGGCAGCAAGATTACGCAGCGGCGCGGTTTTCATCCTTCACTTCCTGTACAACACATTCCTTACGCCAATTGCTATCGCTGTGCCTATGGCAAGCAACCCGAAACCTGCAACGTCGAATGCGTAAAAGTCTTGGAAGATTCGCTTTTCAAGACGATCCTGCCGGCGGAAGAAGTGGCGGCGATTGTGGTCGAGCCGATTCAAGGTGAAGGCGGCTACCTGGTCCCGCCCGCCAAATTCCACGAAGAGTTGCGGCGAGTTGCCGACAAATATGGCATCCTGCTCATTCACGACGAAGTGCAAAGCGGTATGGGCCGCACTGGCAAAATGTTTGCTTCGGAACATTTTGGCGTGTCCCCTGATATCGTCACCCTCGCCAAAGGCATCGCCAGCGGCCTGCCACTCGCCGCAACCATCGCGCGGGCCGACGTTATGACTTGGCCGCCTGGGGCGCACGCTTCAACATTCGGCGGCAATCCCGTCGCTATCGCGGCCGCCCTTACCACTATTGAATTGCTCGAAGAAGACCTGCTGCAAAACTCCGCCCGCATAGGCGCATACATGCTTGAACGCATGAGCGCTTGGCCGAAGAAGTACGAAATCGTTGGCGATGTGCGCGGCCGTGGCTTGATGATCGGCATCGAATTCATCCGTGACAAAGCCACCAAAGAGCGTGCGCCCGAACTGCGCGACAGGCTGGAACAACTCGCTTTCGAACGCGGCCTGCTCGTCCTTGGCTGCGGTCAGAATACGATCCGTCTTTGTCCGCCACTGGTAATTAATAAAGACCAAGCCGATTTTGCGATGGACACGATCGAAGCGTGTTTTCCGCTGCTCGCATAAACTAGTTCCAGTGTCGGGACTGGTCTTAGATGTAGGCTGTGGAATCAATAAGTTCCCTGGATCCATTGGGGTCGATAACAATCCGCATACCAAGGCGGACGTGATCGCCAATTTGGATCAGTTTCCCTACCCTTTCCGCGACAATTCATTTAGCGAAATCCGCTGCAGTCACGTAATTGAGCATGTGGCGGACGTAATTCGAACGGTGGAAGAATTTCACCGTCTGCTGAAGCCCGGCGGCCGCGCAATTATTGTCACGCCGCATTACACTGACTTCAGTTCCTTTTGCGATCCCACCCACCGCTCTCATCTAAATAGCTTTTCGCTGCGTTATTTCGGCGAAGACAACGCGGGCTACGGTTACTACTCCAAAGCTCGATTTCGTGAGATTTCGGTCTACGTAAAGTTACTTGCATTGTGGAGATACGCAGGGTACGAATTCCTGGTGAACCATTCCAGATGGTTCCGGCGATTTTGGGAGTTCTACCTTTGTTACGTGATCCGCGGCAAGGTGATCGAATGGCAGTTGGAAGCGATAAAAAATCCAGTTGGACAATAAGACCCGCGCAGTTGTTGTGGAAACTCAGCGATCGCGCCAGACAGTTTCGGGAAACCAAAACGCTCACTGCCGACGCGGCGCTGGGTCGGCATGGCGAGGACTTGGCGCATCGCTATCTTCGAAAGTTAGGGTACATGATCGTGGCGCGCAACTATAAAGCAGGGTCGGACTCCGAAATCGATATCGTGGCAAGGAAAGACGGCCTCGTCGTTTTCGTAGAAGTCAAAGCTCGCCAGTCGGCCGACTATGGAGCGCCCGAACGTGCCATCGACGAAAAAAAACAGAAGAATATCATGCGCGGCGCTCGAGCCTTCGCAACAAGGGGCGGAATCGATTGGAGCCAAGTGCGCTTCGACATTGTCTCTGTGGTGTTCACCGATCCGCCCTCGGTATTGCATCAGCAAGACGCTTTCTACCCGAGCCGCACGATTTGAGGATTACTTCATTAACGTGTAGTTCACGTTAACATCGGTAACGATTTCCACCGGATTGCCGTTCAGCAGCGTCGGTCTATAACGCCATTGGCGAACGGCTTCGAGCGAAGATTGAGTGAGATCGTCATTGGGTGAGGAGATGACTCGAATATCGAGCGGCTCGCCCTCTTTCGAAATTACCGTTTCAAGCAGGACCACGCCTTGAACGCCCGCCATCTTTGCGGCCTTCGGATAGATGGGCTGAACTTTCGTTACCAGGTTCATTTGTTCCACGTTGCCGCCAACGCGGATGCGCTTCGATTCATTGGCAGCGGCGGCAATCAGGCGTGCCCTCAGCAGAAACGGTGATCTGCTCCTGCGCTTTGCCGAGGGCGAGAGTAAGTCCGCGGTCAACTTTCGAATCCGTCTTCACGTTGAATTCGCGAAACAACGTGGCGAACCCCGGGCTTTGCACCCGCAGAAAATATTGGCCGGCGGGCAGCGCTTCAAACGAGAACTTGCCGTCGGCCGCGGTGGTGGTTTCAAATTTGGTGTTAGTGTCGGGATCGTACAGCAGCGCTTTAGCGTTTGGTACGGCTGCGCCGCTGGGATCGTAAAGGGAACCGCCAATGGTGGCGGCGGTGAGACCGGCGGAGGCAAGCAAGCCGGCGAAGAGCGTGTGTTTCATGGTGTGACCTCTGGGTTGTATTGTGACCGCCGAAGCGGTAATCGTTAGGGCGGTAAGAGAGCAAATGGCAACAACGGCAATCTTGGGAGAAGGTATCTTTTGCGGCTGAAGAATTGAGCGGAGGCGACCTTCCAAACCGGCGGTGCGGGCCATTGCCAGACCCTTTGAACTGCAGGTGAAGGAGTGCGCGATGGTCAGGAGTTCTGCCGCATAGTCAGACGGGCGCACGCCGGATTGGACGACAAATTCGTCGCAAGCCCTTTCGCTTTCGCGGCGCAACATGCTCAATGCGATCCAGGCTAGCGGTTGAAACCACCAGGCCGCGGCGATGAGTCGGGCGCAGCTTTGCGTCATCAGATCGCGGCGCACAATGTGGCCGATTTCGTGCAAAAGAACCATGCGGCGACGCGATTGCGTCCACTGGCGGCAATCACTCGGTAGAACAATGCAGGGGCGCAGAACACCTGCCACCATGGGCATGAGGCTTTGTGGATAAATCAAAAGCTGCGGAGCATCCGCCAAACCAAGGCGCGCGCAGAGTTCATACAGAAGGTTGTTCCAATCGGCATCCTCGCAGAGTACTGCGCGACGAACGAGTGAACGCAAACGCAAATGGGCGGTCAACAAAGGCACGAGGACAGCCAGCGTAACGATGAACCAGAGGAGCGCAGGCGAGAACTGGAAATGGTTTGCCACTGGGCCGCCGCGCACCCTTGCCACTTGCTGAATGGTGATTATCTCTCTGCTCAGGGTTGTTTTCCAAAGAGGCAGCGCAATTTCGGGTAACAACGCCGCAAACAGCGGCCATAGCAGGAGCAGTGCAAAGGCCGCGGCCAAAATCGCGTGACGCTGCTTTGGGCGTAGTCGATTCGAAGCGCGGCATAGCAAAATCGCTGCGCCAAGGATCAGGGCCGAGCGGACGAATAAATTCGCCACCAACAAAAACATCAGCGCCCCTCCTGACGAGCTTTCTCGATTAATGCCGCGAGCCGGTCGAAATCGTCACCGGACAGATTACGCCCGGAAACATCGAGCAGCGTTGCTACGGCCTGTTCGGGTGAGCCTTCGAAGAATGTATCCAGCATGTGCCGGACGGCCGAGCGCCTAGCTTTGTCGCGGGGCACCACTGGCAGAAACACGTAACGCAGATCCTTCTCTTCATGCCGTATATGTTTTTTTTCTTCAAGTACCCGCAACATGGCGCGCACTGCCGAGTAGCCGGGAGGGTCGGGTATATTCTCCAAAATATCCGCAGCAGTAGCGCGGCCCAGTTTGTAGAGAACGTCCATAATCTGACGTTCGCGGCGGCTCAGCTTGTGCTGTTCTTTTAGCACCATGCTGTAAAAGTAGCATCTGTTCGCGAAGCTGTCAAGCAGCAAAGTGATCGGTTACATTGGTGACATGCAAGCACTGCCGGTTGAGGATGCCTGGATTGGCGACGCCGTGCTCGCGCTCTATGCGCGCCTGAAAATCTTACGCGAAGACGGCCGGGTGGATGGCGAAAAGTGCAAGCGCCTCACCTCAAACCAGTTTTTGGGATCGTTTGGCGAACCTACGAGAGTGGAAGCGAAAATTGGCCGCGTCTATGCGGCTGCGGGATTGCAGGCTGCCTTTGAATGGATTGACGCGCAACTATTGCCGCTGTTCGAAAAGCAGGAGGAAAACAGGAAGAAGCGGTTTAAATAAATCAATTCTTTTCGCGCCTCTTTTCTACCAGCAATGTCTTGGCGTTGAGTGAATCGATCTGGCGCAAATCGTCTTCGGCTTGGGCCAAGGTACCCTGAATCCGGAACACAGCCGCATCGTTGGTGTGGGCGCCTTGTGGGTCGCGCAACAGAGCGCGATACTCATTGTCGATTTCCCGATAGCGCCGCATTAAGCCTTTAAGGTAGGTATCACGCCGACGCGACAACTCGTCCAGATCGCTGTCCGCCACGGCGCCCGTTTTGGTATTCGTTTTGGTAAGAGACAGCTGCGCTTTACGAAGGTTTTCGTTTTCCGTTTCAAAGAGCGCAGTCCGTTGTTGCGCGGCCTTCAGATCCGCCTGGGCTGTTTCAACTAAGCGCTGCGCATCGGCGATGCGACTGGTGCATGATTCTTCACTCGCTGACAATTCCTGCTGCCGCTGTTGTGTTAGAGTTGCTCGATCCGCCTCGAGCGAAAGCACCTTGGATTCCAATTCACTCACGCGCGCGCGGGCCGCCGCGAGATCTTCGCTGGTCTTAGGAACGATTGCTGCGTGCTGATCCTTTTCGGGCAGTAGTCTTGGCGCGGCGATCGGCGCCTGCTCCCGAGGCACGACAGGCTGCAGTTCGCGAGGCTGCTTCTTTGCCGCAGCGAGTTCTTGCGAAAGAGCGGCAACTCGCTCTTCCAAACTCTTCTTTTCGGACATTAGAGTGGGTGCGCCAGAAAAGAACTCCCGCGAGCACGGCACACAAAGCAATCAACGAAACGGTCGTTGTCCTGGACTGCATGGTCACCTCTGCTTTACCAATAGTCGCGCACGGTAGGCCAGGCGCGGTTGATCACTGTCTTGATTTTTCCATTCGATGCGCAACTGCAACGCCGACGCTGGCCGTTGCGGAATGGCTAACTTTAGAAAATAGGCCGATCGTATGTAAGAAATCATGCTCGCCATGTCCGGTGGAATTCCTCCGCTAGAAC
This sequence comes from Bryobacterales bacterium, assembly GCA_963749105.1. Lineage (GTDB taxonomy): Bacteria > Acidobacteriota > Terriglobia > Bryobacterales > Bryobacteraceae > Bog-105. The sequence goes on from CAVVLT010000030.1 coordinate 50,728, forward strand.
GACAGAACGTGGCAAATCCGGCGGTGCTTTCCGCCAGGGAACTCAGCGCACTTTGGTACGACTGATTTAGGCCGCTTCCTTTGTATTGCAAGTGCAAAATAAACAGCGGAGCACTGGTATGAGACAACTGCCGTTCGAGCCGAGCCGCACGTTCACGAATCAAGCTGTCGGGAAAGCGGCGGCTCAGATCGTGCGGATCGCTCGAATTGATCACCGGATTGGTGAGATCTTCCTGGTAATTCGTAACATCGCTATCGGTCACGTAAAGAACGGCAACCCGTACGTCCGCCTTATGCAACAGATCTTCTGCCAGCGTAGCCACCGGTTCCAGCGTATCGAGCAGCCCCGCTTTGCCGCTAATGGGCAGCGATTGAACGATCTCGGATACACGCGCACGGTCGCCGGTCGGATCGGCAAGAACCGACAATCCTCCCTGCGCGTGCAGCAAGGCGATCCAGACATTAGGCGGCAATTTTTCGAACTCGGCGATCAGCGATTCTTTGGCAGGCTGCACGAGCGCGAGATCACCGGTCAGGTCTAGGACCACTAGAACGACTAGGTCAGAATCTGGCGCGAGCAACTTGGCGATCGGCGTGGGCTGATTATTCACGTACGCCGAGAGATCCCCCGGCGACAGATTCTTGCCGGTGGGTTCAAGCCAAAGTGGCACCGACCAATAGGACTGAATGGTCATACTTTTCGGAGGCGCACCTGCCGATACGGACAAAGCGGCAACGAGCACAACCAGCACGCTACGCATCAGAAATTGAACGTCAATCCGAGTTGAATGACTCGCCCACCGTGCGAGCCAATAATTCTGCCGGCATCCGTATTGGGAGCGGCGAGCGATCCGATCGCGGTATCCGGCGAGTTCCAGTCGGCGTGATTGAAAACGTTGAAGGCGGTAGTCGTGAATTCAACGGTGGTGTCTTTGCCGGTTTCAATTCGCTTTACCAGAGTGGCGTCAAACGAGTGCACGCCCGGGCCTAAGATGTTGATGGTGCGGGGTGCGTCGCCGAGCGTAAAATCTGGCGGTTGAATGAACGCCGCCGGATTGAACCACAGGTTCGGACTTTGATTCGAAACGGCGGGACTGACACCCGCCACCGAGTTTACCGTCAGTCCGGAAATAACTCCACCCGTGTTGTTGAACTCAGGATGAACGGCGAGCGGGGAACCATCGTCAAGATAAATTCGTCCGCTGATCGACCAGTTATTCGCCAACGCCTGCTCCCAACCCGACAGATTCAACCCTGATTTACTGCCGCCGACCGGCAACTCGTAGACGTAGGAAATTTGTAGAGATTGGCGCGGCACACCCGGCGTCTGCGACCAATCGTTATTGCGATTGAAGAAATCCTGGATGCCGTAAGGCCCGGAATAATCGTCGAACTGTTTGCCGAATTCATAATAGGCCGACACGGAAAGGCCGTTGGAAGCGCGCTTTTCGACGCGCAAAAATCCGGCATCCCGCTGATAACGGCCAATCGGGTAGAGGTTTGAAAGATCGAAGCTCGTATAGTTTGGAAACGGCCGAAGCGTGGCGGCAAACGATTCGTTATATAGCAAATTGCCATAGGCCAGAGCACTTGGATTGATGGCGTTTGGATTGGCCGAACTATTGCTTACCAGCAGATCGTGGCCACCGTTGTAATACGCTCCCGCAGACAGCAGAATCGAAAAAGGAAGCTGCCTTTCGACGGTGAGAGAGGCGGACTGATATAGCGGTTCGCGCGCAGTGAGATCGAGCCAATCGGCCACCGCGCCGTTGGCGGCATTGGCACGCAAATCGGGTAACGCATAGGGGAGTGGCGGCAAGCCCGCGCTGAGCACGACAGCAGGGGAAAGTTGACTGTTGGGTGAAACGATTGACTGCAGCGCGTTGAACCCCTGAGTAGCCCATTGCGAAGAATAAAGCGGGACTGCTACGTGAGTGCGGGCGTACGAACCGCGAATTGCTGTACGCATATCGGCAGAAGGGCTCCAGGCAAAACCCAAGCTCGGATCAAAGCTGTAGCTCACGGGCCGCAGACCGTTTGGCATTCCATTGGACCCTGCGAAGACCAGCGCGCCCGGCAGTCCGTCCTCCGGATTAATTGCCGCAGGATCGACGGTACTTTGGCGATCGTACTTCTCACTACGGGGGACTCGGCGATTGAAGCGTGCAGCGACCGTTAATGTGAATGACTTCGATAACTCGTATTTGTCCTGCAAGCTGAGCGCAGTGGCGGAGTTTCGAAAATAGGAGGGCTGTGGAACATAGGTGCGTTCGGCCAGATCAGGCATGCCAAGCAGCATACTGGCAAACGCATCGCCGGTATCGATAATGCCGGGCAGGCTCGTAATGCCGCTAGAAAAATGGAAATAACTCGCTGGAAAGTCCGGCGCAAAGGTATTTACTTGCCGAGCCTGGTACTCGGCAAGCGCACTTATGTAGTGCCCGCGCTTGTGCGTGGTTAGTCCCTCATCAAACGTGTAAAGGGTTCGATCGGTATGCCCGTAAGGCGAGAACGCCCCGAAACCGATATAGGAGTCCAGGCGATAAATAGGAAACGCTACGCCGTTTGCGGTTTGTGTCAGAAAGTCACGACGGTCGACCGTGAAGGTAGCAGTGTTTACCGTAGCGGGCGATAAGGTCCAGACATGTTGCAGATCGGCGTGGCGATTGTGAAACGTTTGATCGGGACTACCCGGATTAGCCGCGGTCGCGAACCAGCGCGGCGAGCCAAGAAAGCCGGTCGAAAGATTGAAATCGAAGGTGAGCCGGTTACGCGCGTTTAACTGCTGGTCTATTTTGCCGAGAAAGCCATCGGCAGTGTCGGTTGCCGGAGAGCTTACGAAATAATTGTTCTGGAAGTAGGGACCGGCGTTGGCATTAGGTGTGGGATAAAGCGCGAGAGCTGCTACCGCTGCTGGATCGAAACGCGAAATCGGGATCTGATTGCCGGCGAATTGGGCGCGCAGATATTGCAGATTGGACGTGGAAACCGCCTGCGTGGCATCATACGATGGATTGAGTTGCGTGGACGCTGGATCGAAGATAGCGAGGGGGTTGCCGCCGCTATCTACCGTTTGCGAAAAATTGCCCGCGCGTTGAGCAACCGTCGAAACGGTGGTGAGCAGCGTGCGTGAGATGTGTTCGCGAACACCCTCATAGGACAAAGAGAAAAACGTCCCTCGGCGGGCGCTCAGAACGTGCGGAATAATCAGCGGACCGGAGACATTGAAACCGAATTGATTGCGCCGTAGTAGCGAATTGCTTTCGCCACGCTGCTTGATCTCATGCGGAATGGCGTCGAGCGCGTCGTTGCGGAAGTTCTCAAAAAGCCGCCCGTGCCAAACCGGTTTATTGGCCTTTGATTCGTGAACGGTTTCATTCTGGCCCGGACGCAGACCCAGAGACTCGCTCTCAATTTTGAACTCTTCGGCAGCTTTCTCAAGCTGAGATTTATTGGTAGGGGGCGGAGTAGAACCGCCGGTGTCCAAATCAGCGCAGTTCAACGTTCCCCAAAGCAGCGCGACGGCCAGGAACATTTCTTTTATCTTAGGCGATAGACCTGTTCATTTCGACAGGCGTAAAATTTGCGAAGCAATCTGTTGAAAGGCCGCCGATAGTTGTCCCGAGTCGCCGGCAAGAATGAATTTGCCCTGCGGCTTGGTGTTATCGCGATTGGAGGCGTTAGGATCGTTTGCTAACCGCTCCATCCAATCCTGATCAATAGCCATCGGCTCGTTACCCTGTAGACCAATTGTGTATACGATTGGGCTATAGACCGAATCTTGTCTGATCTTTTGCGCTAGGGAATCGGTTGCGTTCATAGCGGCCCAGCGGGCATCTCGTGGCATATCGGGCCTGATATATCCATGGAAGGGGTGCCCAACTGGAAAATAATCGAGAGGCAGATAGTTGTTGTCGATTGTTGAGTTGCCGTGGATGTCGGTCGTGGGAATGCCTTTGATGTCTTGGCGAGCGTAAACCACATCATTTTGTCGATAAAAGGCGCAGCCAGGAGCATTGATGACCGACCAGCCAACAGTTTGCGTAAGGGAAATAGGTGTATTCGGTACGACAGCACCCGTGTAACCTGTCGCAGCCAGCCCGCGAACATCAGAAGCCGTTTCCGTCCAAGCATCGCCGAAAACTCCAGTCAGCGTTTTAGCCTGACAATTGCTAGCTGGGGTTTTAACCACTTGGTCCGGGGGCGAAACCCCATAACGAAGGTCTTCTTGATCCTTTTTTTCAAAAATCCCCACAAACGCGTTAGCCTGGCCATCGGTAAACAACACGATGGCATTCAGAGCACCCGGCTGATTGATCGTATTCTTGATCTGATCATAACCCTGATAGAGCCCTTCCACGGTGTTGGTATCGCCCCCGCAGACAAGTGAGCCAATCGTATCGCTTAAGTTAGGTGTATCCGATTTGAACTTTAATCGTGGCTTGTAGTCGACGTTTGCGGTGAACTGATACGTCACCAGACCTAGTTGATCACGGCCGTCGACAAACTGGTTGACAAAGTTCTGCACGCTGGCCTTCAGCGCCGGACATGACCCATTTAGGTTCATAGAACCTGAGCGATCCAGAACCAACATGATGTTGGCATCCCGTCGGGTGGCCTGCCCCGTTGCTGCCACCGTCTGGTTCTTGAAACCGAGGAACGGCATGAAGTAGAGAGGAACCGAAACGGACGCACTCACCGTTACAACCCTGGAGTGAAGACCAACCTCCGTAATACTGATCCGAGAGTTGTTCAGGCATGGCTGGCCCAGGTTCGGCCCTCCAACAACAGTTGTCCCCATGACACTGGTCGGAAAATTCGCTGTAAAATACTCACCGCCAAGTGTTACCGCGTTGCACATCTGGCTCGACACATCCTGCCCGACATTCAACGACCTGGCAGTCGCCAACGCCGTTGCATCTACCGCCGACGAAAGCCTTGCTTTCACCCAATAGACCACCGCACCATCGATACAGAGACCGATGATGGGTATCAGCAAAAAAGCCGAAACAAACGTCACCAATAACAAGGCAGCGCCGCGCTCGCGTGCTCTCTGCTGAACCATATCTCTGCTATCGGCCAAAAAACTTGTTCACCTTAGGAATCTCTCCCGCGTTATCCTCAAGGCTTATGCTCTCCTCTGCTGGAGGACAGGGTTTGGCAAGGCGCGAAGAACTCATCGGCCGCCGAATCGCCCTCATTAGTATGATCGTCGGCGCAGCCATTGCGGTCTCAAAGGTCGTGGTGGGCGCCAAGGCCGGCTCTTCGGCGGTTACGTCGGACGGTCTGGAGGCGGGCGGCGACGTTCTATCTTCTGGTATTGTCTACGCGGGCCTGTTACTTGCTGCCAAGCCTGCCGACTCGGAGCATCCTTATGGTCATGGCCGTTACGAAACTCTGGCGGGCCTGGCCGTTGGCGCCATACTCCTACTCGCGGGTTCGGCCATCTTTTGGCATGGCTTCACCTCCTTTTCAGATGCTAATCCTATCCCGACTTACGCCCTCTATCCCTTGGTGGCCTCTGTTTTCATCAAAATCATGCTGGCCGCCTCCAAATTCAAAGTAGGCCGCCGCATCTCGTCCACCGCTCTGCAGGCTGACGCCTGGCACGACATGACCGACCTCCTCTCGACTTTCGTCGCCCTCCTCGCCGTCGGTCTCACCCTCCTGAATCCAATCCGCTTCGCCACCGCTGACCACATCGGCGGCATCTGCATAGGCATTATCATCTTTTTTCTTTCGATTCAAGTCGTCCGGCGCACGGTCGACAAATTAATCGACGCGATGCCCGATTCCGAAAGGCTGGCCGAGATTCGCCGTGTCGCCTTGCGAGTGCCTGGTGCGCTTGGCATTGAAAAATGTTTTGCCCGTGCGTCAGGGCTGCGCTATTTTGTGGATTTGCATCTGGAGGTCGATCCCAACCTGACAGTGCGCGATTCGCACGAAATTGCTACGCTTGTGCGCGGCGCCATCAAAGACACTCTGCCTTGGGTGGCCGATGTTCTCGTGCACGTCGAACCGTCGCCCGCCATCATTACTTCACCCACCGCACATGGAAAATAAGGATTTCGCTCAACTGCTCAGTGAGACCGCCGACCTGATGGAAATCGCCGGCGAGGACGGCTTTCGCATCCGCAGTTATCGCAACGCAGCCGCCGCCATTCTCGGCCATCCCGAACGTGTGCAGGATATCCTCTCGAACCCTGAGCGCAAGGTGACCGATATACCTGGAATCGGCAAGGGCTTGGCTGCGGTTCTTATCGAACTCGCGCAGCGCGGATCTTTCGAACGGCGTGATGAGATGCTCGCCAAATACCCGGCGTCGGCGCTTGAGCTTCTCAAAATTCAAGGTCTTGGGCCAAAAAGCATTGCGGTGTTATACGAGCACCACGGCGTGAAGACAGTAGACGATCTGGAACGCATCTGCCGCGAACAGAAACTGCGCGAACTCCCGCGCATGGGCGTCAAACTGGAAGAAAAAGTTCTACGTTCGATCGAGTCCTATCGCAAAAGCGCCGGCCGCTTCTTGCTGAGCTTTGGCCGCCGTACTGCCGATGAACTCAGCGCAGAGTTTGCCGCTCTGCCCGGTATCGAAAAAGTGGAAGCCGCGGGCAGCCTGCGACGTGGACGCGAGACCATAGGCGATCTCGATTTACTGGTGACCGGACCCAATGCCACTGCCGCGCTCGATCACATCGTGCGTCATCCCAAATCGCAAGAGGTTCTCGGACAGGGCGACAACAAAGCCAGCGTCACGTTCGGCGTTGAGCGTCTGCAAGTCGATGTGCGCGCGTTGCCGCACGAGAGCTTCGGTGCCGCGATGCAATATTTCACCGGCAGCAAAGAGCACAACGTTTCGCTGCGCACGCAGGCGATCAAGCAGGGGCTCACGCTTAATGAATATGGGCTTGCCACGTTGGAAGGCAATCAACGCGTTGCCGGCGAAACGGAAGAAGAGATTTACCAGAAACTCGGCTATGCCTGGATTCCACCAGAGCTTCGCGAGAACTCCGGCGAACTCGAAGCGGCACAACGCAATGCCTTGCCTAAGCTGGTGGAACTCGCCGACATCCGTGGCGATCTTCACATGCACACCACCGAAACTGACGGCAAAGCGACCCTGCGTGAAATGGCCGAAGCAGCGGCGGCCCTGGGTTATCAGTACATCGCTATCACGGACCACTCCAAAGCGCTTGCCATGGCGAACGGCCTGGATGAACAACGCGTGGTCGCCTTTGCGCGGCAGGTTAAAGAGCTGAATCGCGACGGTCTGCCACTGCGCGTATTCGCCGGAATCGAGTGCGACATCATGCGCGACGGCGCTATGGATCTTTCCGAAGACGCTCTGGCGGAACTCGATATAGTGATCGGCAGCGTGCACAGTCACATGAATCTGGAATCGGCGGAGATGACAGACCGTCTACTGCGCGCACTGGAGTCGGCGTCGCTGCGCATTCTGGGTCATGCCACCGGGCGGCTATTGCTGCAACGCGAATCGTATCCTTACGATTTCGAACGCATCGCCACGAAAGCCGCCGCCCGCAACGTTTGCTTTGAGGTGAATGCCAGCCCCGAGCGGCTCGATCTTCCGGGACCCCTCATCCGCTCGGCCAAAGCGAAAGGCTGCCGATTTACGATTTCGACGGACGCGCACCGGCCCGCACATTTGCAAAACATGCGCTTTGGGGTGCTCACCGCTCGCCGAGGGTGGCTCGAAGCGCGCGATATTCTCAACACGCTTCCGCTTGCCGAATTCGAGGCGGCAATCATTTCACGGAGTAAATAGTCTGCTGGTCGTGATAAGGAATTCGATGGCCAATCAACCTAAAAACGGCAGTTGGCCCGAAGGCGCCTACCACTCGCAAAGCTGATAAATAGTTGTTTCATCGCGCAACAAAAAGTGATATCGTAATTTTGGAACGTAAGGAATCGTAGCAATCCCCCAGTACTCGCGGACATAAACAGTTGCGTTGAGGTCCACCAGCACCGCGTTCCATAAAGGAGTACAAATCACCATGTTGCAAATGTTGAATGAGCCGATCACTTCCTACGATGTGGCGGAGGCACTTAAAAATATGGAAGGTGTTTTTCTAGTCGAACGGGCTGGGCAAAAATCGCTGGTCACCTGCGCCGGTGGGCACTCTATCGTTTCCTGGGTGCCGGTAGGCGAAGTGACGCAGATTACCGTCGCCGGAAATCCGCCATACACCATCACGCCGATTACTCAGCAAATGCAGGCCGCCTTTAGAGTCATCGGGCAGCAAGACCAGGGCCGACGCTCAGGGGACTAAAGCGCCTGAGCGCATAAGATAAGGCCACAGCGGAGCGGACGGGCCGACCGAGCGTAGTAATGAACGCTCGATCATGGCAGTTTAGCCTTCGACGATTTACTAATTTTCGGGCACGATTGTCCACTGATCAGTGCCAGATAAAATCGCTTCCAGCGGTTGTTTTCACCCTTTAGTGGTGAGGTAAACTACTGGAGCCGCTCCGTAATGATCTCTAGTGGGACAAAACTCGGTTCGTATGAAATACGCTCCTACATTGGTGCGGGCGGAATGGGTGAGGTGTATCGAGCAACGGATGCAAGGCTCGGTCGCGATGTGGCCGTAAAAATCTTAAGGGCGGACCTTGCCGCGGACCTTTCACTGCTCAGCAGGTTTGCCCGAGAGGCAAAGGTGCTAGCCTCCCTCAATCATTCCAACATTGCACAAATTTACGGCATAGAGGACAACGGAAGCAGGCCCGCCTTAGTGATGGAACTCATCCCAGGACAATCCCTGAGTTCCCTGATTCGGCAAGGCGGGTTGACACTCCCGGTGATCGTGAATTATGCGCGGCAGATTGCAGCAGCCCTCGGCGCAGCACACGAAAAAGGCATTATCCATCGTGACCTCAAGCCCGCGAATATTATGGTGACACCAGGCGGGGTGGTAAAAATTCTCGACTTTGGACTCGCCTCCGTGTCCCTTGCGGGAGCCGCCAGTTACAGCGACACCGTCACGGCTCCCGACTCGACGATCGCCGCGACAGCACCGGGGATGATCATGGGCACTGCCGGCTATATGAGTCCCGAACAGGCATCGGGTCGGGTAGTCGACAGGCGCACCGATATTTGGGCGTTCGGGGTGGTGCTTTGGGAGATGGCCACCCGGAAACCCCTTTTCGAAGGTGATTCGTTCGCACAGACTCTGGCTGCTGTACTTACAAAGAATCCCGATCTTGAACAAGCGCCGCGGGAGCTCCGTCGGCTGCTAGGGAGCTGTCTTCAAAAAGATACCAACTTGCGCTTGCGCGATATTGGCGATGCCAACCTGCTAATCGAAGAGCGGGCCGAGCCAGTCGAGCCTCTTCCCATTCCGTCGCGGAATAGTCCCTGGACGTGGGTCGCCTCGGCGGCTGTGATCGTGTCCATCCTCGCTTCCATTATTTTCTGGCGTTCTACTCTTTCACCGCAACTTCCAGTGGTTCGTTTCGACGTGGATCTAGGAACCGATCTCGATCCAGGCGACCGTTTCGCCATATCTCCAGATGGAAGCCGCATCAGTTTTATTGGCATAGACGCGAATTCCAACTCAACTTTGTTCATTCGCCGTCTTGATCAGGCCAAGGCAACCGTCCTCGACGACAGCCTCGGCCGTGGCGTTTGGGCAGCCCCGTTCTTCTCCCCGGACGGTAAGTGGGTTGGTTATGAGGGAACGCATAAGTTGAAGAAGGTCGCGATAGACGGTGGGCTTCCGGTTGTGGTGGCGGAAGGAGTAGCAGGCCCCGCATTCTCCGCATGGGCGGCGAATGGCGACATTGTTTCCGCTTTGACGTTTACCGGCTTATCGCGCATCCATTCAGCCGGCGGACCACCCGAAGCCATTTACACCTCTCCACCGGTAGAACCTTTTTTTCTGCCGGGAGGAAAATCCGTTCTTGTGTCGGATGGGCAGTTATTCATTCTGCCGATTGAAGGAGGAAAGGCGAAACCGCTCCCAGGCATCCGGGGAGACGGAGCGAAATATCTTCCAATTGGCTATATTCTTTATGTCGACGAACACGCAATCCTCCAAGCTCTACCATTCGATGCGACAGCGCTAGAAGTGAAAGGGGCCGCATTCCCTTTGCTTGAAGGTGTTTTATCCTTCGATGTCAGCCGTACAGGCCTCCTTATCTGCAGGCGGGCCAGATCCAACGCCAGAGCTCTAAAGTGGGTTGATAAGGCAGGCGGCACAGAAGCGATTGCGGAGGCGCCGGCCTCTTACGCAACGCCGCGAGTTTCTCAAGACGGTAAGCGGCTGGCATATACAACGCACGGCGACAAAGGAAGGCAGATCTGGATTTATGATTTGACGCGGCACGTGTCAAGCCAACTCACCTTCGAAAACCCGACGGCACGGTACCCTTTATGGATGCCGGGCGGGAAATATCTACTCTTTCGCGGGGCGCAGGGCCTTTTCGTCGTAGCGGCCAATGGTAGCAGCAAGCCGAGGCTCATCCTGAACCTCAACGGCCTACCCGATGATATCCCCGAGAGGATTTCGCCGGATGGTCGCCACTTGGCTCTGGTCCGCGAGGGCAAGAACACCCAGCGAGATATCTGGCTGGTTCCTTTAAGTGGAGAAGGCGAAACTCTACGCGCTGGTGAACCCAAACCCTTCCTTAGCAGTACGGCCGACGAAATTAACCCTTCGTTCTCGCCAGATGGCAAATGGTTGGTCTATTCGTCTACCCAAAGCGGCACCTTTAACATTTATGTCCGGCCCGTGAGCGGCGCTGAAACAAGTTGGCAGGTCTCAACACAAGAAGGATTTCTTCCCGAGTGGTCACCGAACGGGAAACAAATCATCTTCCACTCGTTGCAGAACGACCGACTCCTGGCTGCGTCCTACTCAATAAACGCAGACGTCTTTGTGCCGGGCGATGTTACGCCCTTTGCTGGGACCGTGGCCTTCCCTCCCGACGGATCGAACACCATTTATGCATTCGATCCGACAGGCAATCGTTTAGCCGCAGTTTTGGAGACAAATGATGAACCGGGCATTCGACGACGTCCAAACTATATCCTGATTCTGAACTTTTTTGAGGAAATTAAGCGCCATGGAGGCTGACTGTGCCGACTCACCTATGGCAAAGGTGGACCTGATCCAATGATGCACCCGATAGTGGGTATAAGTTCAGGAATTCTATTGGGCGATCACTGTTTGCTCCGAGTCGTTCCATCTTTCTGGCTTACGCCTGGCAAGAGGAACTTTCTACTTTGGTCAATTAGGAACTTTTCACTTTGCCCCGACACCACTCGCAAAGCTGCCGCTTGAATTGTACAAGCTTGATATACTCACCCCACATTCAGCCATGCAGCGAACCATATACGATGTCTGTATTGTTGGCAGCGGTCCAGGCGGCGGCATTTGTGCCTATGTACTGGCTTCTGCCGGATTGAAAGTCGCCCTCGTGGAATCGGGCAAATGGCTTCGGCCTGGCGTCGATTATGGTGGACACCACGATTCGATCTACCAAAAGCTGGATGAACGCCTCGCTGCCAAACGCAGCCCTTTGCTCGGCGTCACTGACTTTTCCGACTCCAATCACTTCACCCCTGTCGGCGATCGGCCCGGCCACGGCCTCTTGCGGGCGGTAGGCGGCCGATCACTTTGCTGGGCTGGCCATAGCCTGCGCTTCGGACCGCTCGACTTCAAGCGCTGGCCCATTTCGTACCAAGAAGTCGCGCCATACTATAGCCGTGCCGAACATCTCATGTGCGTCTACGGCAATAAAGACGGCCTCTGGAATATGCCCGACGGCGAGTTTCAGAAGGGCGTGCCGTTGCGTTGTGGCGAACACATGCTCAAGACGGGCGTCACTCGTCTGAAAGCGCAAGGCCGCAAAATGGATTTTGTTCCACTTCGCAAAGCCATGCCAACGGAGGTTCATCCGCAACAGCGCGCCAAGTGCCACTACTGCGGCCACTGCATGAATGGCTGTGAAGTGGATGCTAAATATACGTCGGCCAACACGCCCATTCCACTTGCCCTCAAGACCGGCAACTTAACCATTTTGACCGGTTGCATGATGACGCGCATCGTTATGGAGACAAGCCGTCCGCGCGTGGCTGCCATCGAATATCACAATGAGGCAGGGGCGATCAATCAGCTGAACTGCCGCATCTTAGTGCTCGCCTGCAGCACCGTCGAAACGGCGCGCCACTTACTGCTGAATCGAACGCCCGACTTCCCTAACGGCCTCGCCAACAGCAGCGGGCAGGTGGGGCGCAATCTGACGAGTCACTTTGGCTTAAGCGTTGACGCCTTCTTCCCGCAACTGAAGAATCGCGACGCCTCCAACGACGATGGCACCGATTACTATAACGGCTTACTCAGCGGCCTCTATTGGGATGAGCCCAGCAAGCACTTCGACGGCACATACCAGGTGCAGTGTGGATCGGGTCTGCATCCGCACAATACGCGCCTGGTTTATCTCCCCGGCTTTGGGTCCGCTTTAAAGCGCGAATTGAAAGAGAAGGCGATTTGTTCTGCCAACATGAACATGCAAGGGGCGCTTTTCACATCCGCCCAGAAATATGTGGATCTCGATCCCGACCGCAAAGACCGCTTTGGCCTACCCTTGCCGCGCGTTCATCTTCACTACGAAGAGAATGACATTGCGATGGCCAAGGATATGGTGCAAACGTCGGAAGAGATCATTCATGCCGCCCATGGCGAAGTTCTGCATAAGCCTCGCGAAGTTTCCGCCGCAACGCTGCAGATCGACTACAACCACTGGGTCGGCACAGTGAAGATGGGAACGGATCCTAAGACTTCGGTGCTCAATGTGGATGGGCAGGCGCACGACATTGCCAACTTGTTCGTCGGCGATTCGTCGGTTTTTTCGGCTTATCCGGAAAAGAATCCGACGCTAACGAATATCGCGCTGGCTTGGCGTATGAGTGAACGGCTCGCCGGCAAAGCGCGCAAAGGAGAACTGGCATGATCCCACTGCTCTCGGGCGCGATAGACCGCCGAGAATTCCTGGCGATCCTCGGTATTTCCGCGGCGTTGGATTTTGCAGCTTATCGGCCTAAAGCGTTCTCGGCCGCTGAATACGAGTTGCTCGACGGATTAGCCGAAAGTCTTCTACCCGCGGACGAAACTGGTCCAGGCGCACACGCGGCACACGTTGCCTATTATGTGGATGTTGTGTTGAGCCACGCGCCAGACGCTCGGCTGCAGTTTTGGAAAGGTGGTTTGGTCGGAATCGAGGCAATGGTGCACGATCGTTTCCAGCAATCTTTCGCCAAGTGTTCCGATTCACAGAAGCAGGCGCTCCTGGCGGAACTTGCCAAGAATGAGTTGGCTCCTCTGAATGAATCGGACAAGTTCTTTGTGGACTTCAAGCGCACAGTGATTGATGGGTTCTACGCATCGGAGCTCATTCAGCGGGAACACTTGGGCTACAAAGGCAATACAGCCGTGCATGACTTTGTGGGTTGTCCGCATCCGAATTTTGAGCATCCTGACAGGTAATGATGGCTCAACCGAAAGGCAATCGGCCTTACACACACCTTGCCCGGCACTACGATCAACTCTTCACCTTCCACTTGCCTTGGTACAAAACTGCGCGTCAGCAAATCCTTGGCAACATACTGACACAGGTCAGTTCCGCGTGCGATCTCGCCTGCGGTACCGGCAGCACTGCTATCCTCCTCACCAAGCAAGGCATTCCAACCAGCGGTGTCGATCTCTCCCCCATCATGTGCCGAATCGCACGTGAAAAGGCGAAGCGCCTCCGGGTGCCAGTTCCCATTCAACGCGCCGACATGCGGAACTTCCGCTTGCCCAAACCCGTCGACCTCATCCTCTGTGAGTTTGATGCACTCAATCACATTCCGCAAACCTCCGACTTAGGCTCGGTTGCCCAATGCGTCAGCCGCGCGCTTAAGGGGGGTGGGCATTTTTATTTCGACGTCAACAACCGACGCGCTTTCGAGACGATTTGGCCGGGCACTTGGTTCACGGAAAAGCCCGGGATGGCTTTCGTCATGCACGGCGGCTATGATCGCGAAAACGATCGCGGTTGGACAAACGTCGAATGGTTTTTCAAAGAAGGGCGCTTGTGGCGTCGCCGTCGCGAGCGGATTGAGCAAGTTTGTTGGAGCGAGGCCGAGATCCGCCGGACACTCCGTGCGGCTGGTTTCGATCGAATCCGCAAGTGGGATGCCACCCCATTCTTCACTGGCGATCCGCGCATCAGCCCCGGCTGTCGAAGTTTCTATTTGGCGCGCAAGGGGAGATGATGTCTGCGGATGTCACACCAGCCGACTCAACACAAGGCCGTTCGGGTTAAGTCAGAAGTGCTATTTTCGACATGAGGTGACCAGTTGAGCACGAATCGCAGAAAATTCGTTCAGAATTCGTTTATGGCGGCAGCTGCTACGGCTACCCTGTCGCAAAGTAAAGCATCAGTCTCAAACAATCTCGGCTTACCTGGCCCGTATCCAGGCCGCGTTATCGCTGTCGAACATCCCGGCTCCATCATTGCCGACGTCTATCAAAAAGAAACCATTCAGCAAATGATGCGGCGTGGCATGACTGAACTCACCCAAGCTCCTTCCTGGCAAGATGCCTGGCGCACTTTTTTCGAGAAGGGCGATGTGGTAGGTCTCAAAGTGAGTCCGGTGGGTGGACCCAAGCTTTCCTCCGACGCCTCGGTGCTTCGTTCGGTGATCGACGGCCTCAACGCCGCCGGTGTGTCCAACCAGAACATTATTGTGTTTAATCGCTACGAAGAGGAAGCGCGCGTGGCTGGCATCGACAAATGGCTGCCGGAAGGCGTCCACTTCACTGCCGCCTCTCATCGCTACACCGAAACCCAGCTAGACATGGAAGGGTATGACGAGAACCACTTCATGGAGATGGCTCTGATTAAGCCCGGCGATAGTCCCACCGACGCGCACGTGCGCCGCTCGTACGTCGCCAAGGTTGTCACTCAGCAAGTTAATAAGGTCATCAATCTGCCGGTATTGAAGCATCACCAGTCGGCCGGCGTCACCATCACACTAAAGAACATGTCGCATGGCTGTGTCAATAACGTCAACCGCAGCCACTTAACGCCAACCAACAATGCTTGCGGCATGTTTATACCATCGGTTGTGAGCCTGCCTGTCTTCCGCCAGAAATTTGTCCTGCACATTGTGGACGCGGTGAAGGCCTCGTATCATGGCGGCCCTCCCGGAAAACCGCGCTTTATGTGGGAACCAAAGACCTTGTTCTTCGGCACCGATCCGGTTGCTTTGGATAAGACGGGGCTTAAAGTAATCGACGCCAAGCGCGCAGCAGTGGGCATGTCCAGCATCGCGCTCTCTAAACCCGATGACGAGAGTCATTACCTTAACTGCCAGGTGGAACACATTGAGATTGCCGGCATGTTGCAACTGGGCATGTTCGCCGACGACAAGATCCACGTGAAGCGTATTAACATGGCCTAAAGCCGCCATGCCGAAAAAACTCGCCGCCGTCGTTACGGTTTACCGGAAGTATTCGCACGCACAGCACATTGTCGACCGCTTTCTCGACGGTTACGGCTGGCAGGGCGAATACCATCATCCGCCGTTCGATCTGGTCAGTCTTTATGTAGATCAAGTCGGTCCGGACGATCTAAGCAAGGAGCGCGCCCAGCGGCATCCTTCTATGACGATTTATCCGACCATCGCCGAAGCCCTGACGCTCGGCTCTGGGAAACTCGCGGTGGATGGCGTCATCTTCGTTGGCGAGCATGGCACTTATCCGAAAACGGAGAAGGGCCAAGTCCAATACCCACGCTATCAGTTCTTTCAACAGATCGTGGACGTGTATAGAAAGAGCGGGCGCAGCGTTCCGCTCTTTAACGACAAGCATCTCTCCTGGAATTGGATCTGGGCGAAGGAAATGTACGACACCGCGCGCTCCATGAATTTCGGTTTTATGGCGGGTTCCAGTTTGCCTGTCACCTGGCGGATTCCGAAGTTTGAGATGCCGCTCGGCACTATTGTTCGTGAAGCCGTTTGCGTTTGCTACGGCGGTGTGGATAGCTACGACTTCCATGGGCTCGAAAGCATTCAGTGCATGGTGGAACGGCGCAAGGGCGGTGAGCCGGGCGTCAGGTGGCTGCAGGCGTACCGCGACGATAAATTCTGGGCGGCGCTGTCAGAAGGCGTCTGGTCGCGTGAACTCATGCAAGCCGCTCTTTGCCGCAGCCATACGCTAACCTCGCCGCGCGAAGGCTTTAACGACATGATGCCGAACGTGGAGCAGATGAAGCAGATCGTAAAGGACCCGGTGGCGTACACCTACGAACATCAAGACGGCCTCCGCTGCACCATGCTGCTGATGGGTGGCTTAGTCCGAGATTTTAACTTTGCCGCCCGGCTTGATAATCCGTCGCGCATTGTGTCGACGCAGCTTTATTTACCGATGCCGGACGGTCGTACGACACTTGCCAATTTCTTCAGCCCGCTTGCTTACAACATGGAGCGCCTGTATACGACCGGCAAGTCGCCCTATCCGATCGAACGAACTCTATTAACGACAGGCCTAACGGCGAGCGGTGTCGACAGTCTGTATGCCGGTGGCGCGCGGCAAGATACGCCGCACTTGGCGATTCAGTATCAGCCGGCGAAAGAATCGACTTTTGAGAGAGCTTAAATGCTGACACGACGCGAATTTCTCACCTCCGCCGCAGCAGTACCGCTCGCACTGGCTGCCCAACGGCCGCCGGTTCGAGTAGCGATCGTTACGACAATCTATAGGTATCTGTCGCACGGTCAGCATATCGGCGACCGGTTCTTAATCGGTTATCCGCTCGATGGCGCGTGGCATCAGCCGAACGTGAAAGTAGTGTTCGCTGTATGTCGATCAGAAGCCCGAAGGCGACTTGAGTGAGGCGCGCGCACAAGAATTTGGATTCAAGGTTTATCCGACGATTGCCGAAGCGCTCTGTTGCGGCGGGAATAAATTGGCCTGCGACGCGGTGCTGATCGTCGGCGAACATGGCGAGTATCCATCGAACGACAAAGGCCAGAAGCTCTATCCACGTTACGAGTTTTTTCAGCAATGCGTGGAGGTGTTTAAGGCGAGCGGCAGGTCGGTGCCGGTCTATAACGACAAGCATCTCTCTTATAGCTTCGAGAAAGCTCGCTCAATGGTGCAGACATCGCATAGGATGGGATTTCCTATGTTGGGAGGCTCGTCCCTGCCAGTCACGTGGCGTCTCCCGGCTGTAGAGATCCCTGCTGGCGCGCACATAGAAGATGCCGTGATGGTTGGCGAGGGTGGCTCGGATGCCATGGACTTTCACGCGCTCGAAGGATTGCAGTGTATGCTCGAACGCCGCAGCGGCGGTGAAACGGGCGTGAAGGCGGTCCAGTTGCTAACCGGCGATGCGGTTTGGGGTTCGGTTTCCAAAGAACTGCTCAGTTCCGCTCTGTCACGCAGCGACACTCCACTGGGTCTCTCCGAGTTAGATGGCAGAGTGCAGGACCTCACCGCAGACGGCGTTCTGCCAGGGCTGGTGAAAAATCCAGCTGCCTACAAAATTGAGTACCGCGACGGACTAAAGGCCACGATGCTGATGCTTGATGGTGCGGTAAAAGACTTCAACTTTGCCGCGCGCGTTCGCGGTCACGGAGTTATCTCGACGCAGTTCTTACTCACGCCCGTGCCGAATGTGACTTACTCGGCCTGCCTGGTTCAAAAAATCGAAGAGATGTTCATGACGCGCCGCGCCCCGTACCCGATTGAGCGCACGTTACTGACCAGCGGCATCTTAGAAAGCTGCCTTGAATCGAAAAAACAAGGTTCGGTTCGACTTGAAACACCAGCCTTGTCGGTAACCTATCGAACGGCATAGCGATGCTTCTGCAAAACGCGCGCTGGCCCGATCTCAAGAGTTTGGCACAGCGAATTTTTGTCGTGCCTCTCGGTTCCCTGGAACAACATGGCCCGCATTTACCGGTTTTCACCGACTCTTTGATCATCTCGCACGTTGCCGAAAGAGTGGAGAGTGCGCGCACGCAGAAAATCGTGATGCTCCCCGTTCAGTGGCTGGGCCATTCTCCGCATCACCGGCGCTTTGGCTCCGTCAGCCTCGATCTCATGCCCTATGTGGAAATGATTCGCGGCATGTGCCGTTCGCTCATTGGAATGGGAGCGCGCAAAATCTTCCTATTGAACGGGCACGGTGGCAACGATATCCCTTGCAAGGCTGCACAACGCGAACTCAAGAGCGAATTCGAAGAAATGCGCGATTTGTATATCGTCTACGCCGCGTACTGGAATCTCGCGGCCAAGCGCTTCACGGAGATCAGAACGTCCGCTGTGGGCGGCATGGGTCATGCGTGCGAAATGGAGACTGCTATTTTGTTAGCCCAGAGTCCTGAACTGGTCAATATGAGTCTGGCGGAAGCCGGTGGCCCAGGGCCGCATATGGGATTTCGGTTGAATGATATGTTGCATCCGATGCCCTTCACTCTGATCAACGAATTCGATGAAATGTCGCACAATGGCGTCATTGGAGCGCCCGAAGAAGCGAGCGCCGAAAAGGGCTCGGAGTTTCTGGAAGCGGCTGCCGAGGGCGTCGTCTCATTGATCGATGAAATGGGCGCATGGACATTTCAAGAGAAAGGACCCGCTAAACCATGAAAAAGCTAATTGGAGTCACCTTACTTTCGTTTGCATTCCTTTTGTTGGCGGCATTTAAGCGGCCCGAGCCATCGCCGGCTGACGATCTAATACAAGGCTTTCGCATCGTCGAAGTTGCCTCTGTCGCCGATGCCATGGAACAGCTATACGGAACAAAAGCGTATATGTATCACGACATGCGCCCGCTCGCGCCAACGAAGTTTGTCGGAAGCGCCGTGACCGTGCTGCTGAAAAAAGAAGAACATCATGAAGGGGCGAAGGTGGAGCAGGGGATGCTCGATGCGATTGATGAATCGCCAGCCGGATCGGTATATGTGATGGTCTTGGAAGATGGTCTGGATTATGCCGGTATCGGCGGCTTGATGAGCACGGCTATGAAAGCGCGCGGATTCGCGGGGGCAGTCGTCGACGCGAGCGTGAGAGACACACCGCAAATTGCAAAAATCCAATTCCCTGTTTTCAGCCGCGGCGTGGCGCCTTCGTCAACGGTGAATCACTATAGATTCGCGGGAAAGAATGTTCCTGTAAAGTGCGCTGGTGTGGAAGTGCGGGGCGGTGACATTATCAGTGCAGATATGGATGGGGTGGTAGTAATTCCGATTGAGAAAGCCGCCGAGGTTTTGAAGCGTGCCCAGCAATTGGACGATACCGAACATAGCATGCTTCCCTTTATCGAAAAGTATCGTTCGCTCCGGGAAGCCGTCGCTAAGTTTGGGCGGATCTAACAATCTCGCGGACAGATTTCGCCCCAAACCGAAGCAATGTTCATTTAGTGAGCAACCCAAGCTGTCCCATTACAATAAACCGGAGTATGAACCGATCCACCGCCGCTGACGGCCGCAAGATAAGCCGGCGAAACTGCATCGCTAACACCTTCCAACTGTCCTTCAAAGCTTGAATTGCAGGTGGGCAGGGTAGCCACGGTGAAAATCGTAACTTGCAATTGCGCGAACTTGTTGAGGCCGGTAAACACGTTGGCCGACGCTTTCATAGGAACAACTGCCGTCACAAGATCGCAAACGCCCGGAACCGTGGCGCAATCCAGTGCTCCCGATCCGCCGGTTGGAATGTTACCCCAGATCGCACCGGTGCCGTTTGTTAGCAGCACACCCGCTGTCCCGGTTTGAGCCGGCATATCACCCGTGGCGGCAGAAGCAATCGCCGTTCTCACCGACTTTTCGGTTGGGATATTGGTGTCGAGCCCAGGACTACCCACCGTAGTTACGACACCCACGCCCACCGATAAAGCGCTCCCGCTGGTGGTGCTGAACTGCGGCACGTTGCCCACGGTTGTAGAAGAGGGAACCGTAATTCCGCCGCCGCTGCCCGACCCACATGGTGCGCCCGCATCGACGATATTGCCGTTCGCATCCCATTTCCCGCAATTACCCGAAGTGTGGGTCCCTGTTGTGGTGGTTACACCCGTGCCGTTTCCACTGGCAGAAAGACCCGCATCCGTTTGTTGCCCAGGCACCAAAGAACTGCCCCACAACACGAAGTGGTTTGCCATAGGAGCCGTGCTCGTCGTGTTCCAGTAAGTACCGAACCAGGAACTGCCGCCATTACCGCCGCAAATGCCGAATTCGGTGGTGAGATAGGCTAACTGTCCTGCAATGGTTGGACAGTTGGCAGCAGCGGCGAGAACAGGAATCTGGTTCGCAGTAACCGTACCGGTCCCTGTTGGACCGAGGCTTGCGCCTGTGCCAATCAAGAACGCAGCAGACGTATTGGCGCCAGTTGTGAGAGCAGCCCACGAGGGAGTGCAAGTTACTCCAGCATCTCCAAGATCGCCGGAAGCTAGCCAAGAGGCGCAATGGCCGGACGTTCCAGCGGCTGTTGCACTAATTGCCTTGCTTCCTGTGCCTGTGAAACTAAGCGGCGATTGAAACGCGCTGCTGTTCTGTGAGGCGGCGGTTCCTAAAGTGGGCAGACCGGTTAGAGAACTGTAAGCGATGGATGGCAGGCGCGCCGAAGATAATGTGCCACTGGCAATATTGGACGCGTTTGTCGTGTCGGTCGTGGCGCTGGCGGCCAGACCGCCGATATCGGCAGCGACCGGCTGTGAAAGCGCTGGAATACCTGAAGTAGAAATCGAGTTAATCCACTGGTGAGTGACGGCCGTCGCCGAACGAACGCCTCCAAGGGTTGAACCAGTTGGGCTGGGCAGACTCGCTGCGGCAAGAGTGCCGGTGATCCCAGTCGCCGGAACGGCTGTGGCGGTGATCGTTCCCGTTCCAATGGCCGAAAGACTGGCGCCGGTTCCGACAATCAATGTGGCCGAAGCATTTGTCCCGCCCGTGAGGGTATTGAATGCTGCGCTGCCGGCGGTGCCCCCAGACGTTCCGCAAGAGAACCCATGGGTTGCGGTGTTGTAGTTCAAATGTTGGCCTGCTGAATCCAGACACAGCGGTATGGCACTCCACAATGCCGCATTTGCCGCGCTGGTAATCAAAGCCGTGTCGGCCGTTGCCGATGCCGGAACCGTCGTACCGTGAATACTGCTGGTTGAACTTACCGTTGTTCCAGCTGCTATCTGCGTGTCGCCTGTAATCGCAGGGAAGTTGGAAGCGGGTAGCGTTGTTACGCCAATTGCCGCCGCCGCCGCACTCGTTGCATTCACCAGCATAGTGTTCGCAGGATACGTCGCGCCGCTGGCACAAGGAGTTCCCGCATCTACCACGTTGCCGTTTACGTCCCACTTGGCGCAATCATTGGCGGTGAATGAACCTGTTGAACTCGCTGTCTTTGTTCCGCTCCCAGTAAAGGACAAAATTGGTTCATAGGCAAGCGCTGGAATATCGCTGGCCACCAGCGTGTGGGCAGTCAGAGCATTGCCGCTTGCCGAGTAAAATCCGAATTGTCCCGCTGTACCGCTTCCCACACTGGCGCAAGGCAACCCGGCATCGATGATGTTGCCGCTCACGTCCCACTTCGCGCAATCGTTGTTAGTCAGCGATCCGGTTGAGCTGGCGGATCTGGTTCCATTGCCCGTAAACGTTAACAGCCCCTGATAGCCTAGGGCCGGTATATCGCTTGCAGTTAGAGTATGGCCGGTAATCGTGCTCCCGTTGGCGGCGTAGAAGCCAAACTGTCCGCTGCTAGCCGCTGAAACGATACCATTATTTGCCCCTAACAGAGTCCACGTGTTAGCGGGCGCACAGCCATATAGGTTTTGGCCAGGCGTATTGTCGGTTTTAAAATACAATTCACCGGTGTTGCAGGTTGCCGGCAGCGCGGTACCCGACTTCGCCGGGATTGTCGCTGTGGCGCCTGAGAAATCAACGTTCTTCGTCTGCGTCTTGATGTCCACCAAATTCTGGCCGTCGAGGGACGCGATCAGCCATAGTAGACTTACCAATTGGTATTTCTTCACAATTGAAATTCCTTTTGAAAACTCGCGCGCCTGGGTCCCTGATGACGTCGGAACCGAACAGCGCTTTCTACGAGCAGTCTGCTGCTCAACCCTATCCGCCGTCCCAACATTTTTCCCGTAAGCCTCTGATTTAAAATGAAATATAGTTTTCTCCAAAACTGTGACCGCCGGCAGACCCTTCCCCGATCCTCTGGCAGAAAGCCAATTTCTATATCGCATTATGGTTTCCTATTGCCAAAAAATGAAGTGCACTAAGCGACAATGCCCAAACGGCCGATAGATGAACTTAGGCCTACTTACCGCGCGATGAAAATTCTCTGGGTCAATCCTCATTTCCTGCATCCGACCACCAAAGGGGGCCAGATCCGCACGTTAGAAATGCTGCGGCACTTAAACCGGTGGCATGAAATACATTACGTTGCTTTGGAAAACTGCGCGGAAGGGGAAGGTCCAGCCCGGAGTTCGGAATATTGCAGCAAGGCTTATCCAATTCCGCATACCCTTCCGCCGCGCGGGTCAGCCTCGTTTGTTTTTCAAGCAGTCGGAAATTTAGTGGATCCGTTGCCCCTAGCCATAACTCGATATCGTTCGGCGCTCATGAAGAGTGAGGTCTCCCGGCTGCTGATCACCGGCAATTTTGATCGTTTAGTTTGCGATTTTCTGTTTCCCGGTCCCAATATTCCATCGCTAAGTCAGGCACTTCTGTTTCAGCACAATGTCGAGACCACCATCTGGGATCGCCATTTGGAAAACGCTCGCAGCGCACCGGCCAGAGCATTCTTCCGAATTCAACGAAATCGCATGGCCCGTTACGAAGGGGAAGCCTGCCGCCAATCGGCGCACGTCGTCGCGGTATCGAGTCAGGATGCGCAGCGCTTCCGCACCATGTTTCAGGCAGAGCGCGTTTCCGAAGTTCCAACTGGGGTAGACGTACCCTCATTCACTCCGCCCAAGGATCAACCCGCTGAACATAAAGCCGATTTCGTCTTTGTGGGTTCAATGGATTGGCTGCCCAACATCGACGGCTGCAACTATTTCGTCCGCCAGATCTTGCCGATTATTCGGCGACAACGGCCCGATTGCACAGTAGGGATTGTCGGTCGGTCTCCCGGCAGCGGCATTCTGGAAATGGCGCGCGCCGATTCTAAAATTCTGGTGTCGGGCACAGTGTCCGATATCCGACCTTACTTTTGGGGCAGTTCGGTATCGATTGTTCCGCTTCGCATCGGTGGCGGGACCCGCCTGAAGATTTACGAAGCCATGGCGGCACAGGCTCCGATCGTTTCCACCACCATAGGCGCCGAGGGACTTCCAGTTATTCACGGACGCAATATTTATCTCGCTGACACGCCAGAGGCGTTTGCACAGTATTGCCTGGAACTGCTCGATTCAGAAAAGAGGCGCAGACAGATGGCACAAAACGCTTTCGAAATGGTCTCGTCGCAATTCTCTTGGGAGCATGCGGCAAGAGTGTTTGAAACAACTCTGCAAAAAGAGGCGCCCAAACCAAGCTTATGAACTGGCAGACGATCTTGTTCGCACTGAGTTGCGCCTTTTTGGTTTATGTCATTGCCGGCTATCCAGTACTACTCAAGATTCTGGCCAGCCTCTTGCGTAAGCCAATCAAAAAGGGTGATTTTCTACCTTCCGTTTCCATTGTCATTCCGGTCAGAAATGGCGAACAGTATGTGCGCCGCAAACTTGATTCCATTTTGCAACTGGACTATCCAAAGGAATTGTTAGATGTACTGGTCATTTCCGACGGTAGCACTGATGAGACAGATCTCTTGGTGCGCGAATACTTCGCCTGGGGCTTTAGGCTCTTGCAGATACCGCAAGGCGGTAAAGCCGCTGCGCTGAATGCGGCGATTCCCGGCACCCGAAACTCGATTCTTGTCTTAACCGACATCCGGCAAGTTCTGGAACCGGGAAGTCTGCGAAAGATGATGAGCTGTTTCGCTGATCCGGCAGTTGGCGTCGTAAGTGGCGAGTTGATCATCCGCCGGGGCGACAACCTTGAAGAGAGCAATATCGGCGTCTATTGGAAATTTGAAAGCTGGATCAGAAACCGATTAAGCGATTTGGATTCCATGCTGGGCGCCACTGGCCCCTTCTATGCCATCCGCCGCGAATTGATGGTACGCGTGCCGCCGGAGACTCTGCTCGACGATGTATACATTCCTTTGTCGGCGTTCTTTCGTGGCTATCGACTGGTAGTCGAGCCGTCTGCCAAAGCCTATGACGATCCCACTTCGCTGGCGACTGAATTCCGCCGCAAAGTACGTACCTTGGCGGGAAACTATCAAATCATGCGGCAATTTCCCGGTCTGTTAACCTCCCGTAACCGGATGAGGATCCACTATCTGCCTTATAAACTAGGTCGGCTGCTGCTGCCGTTCTCGCTGATTATGATCGCCATTACGGGCTTTTGGCTTCCTGCGCGTTGGATGGTAATTACGGTTGTCGCCGCCCAACTTGCCGTCTACGGCTTAGCCGCTTTCGATGGTCGAATTCCGGAGAATTCTCTTTTGAAGCGTCTATCTTCGGTCGCACGAACGTTCGTTGTGATGATGCTGGCGGCACTCTGCGCGCTCGCTATCTTCTTCGTACCGCCACAGAAACTCTGGACTCCTACCAAAACGCGCCCGTCCAGTTAATATAAAAGTGCCTTAGGCCCACAAGGTCTTCCAATTGGTCACAGGCATTTGATGAAAGACGTCCACCGTGTAGGCAATCATTTCTTTGGTGAATCCAGGAGAGAGTCCTATCCAAAACACTTGATTCATGACGAAGTCGGTATTGGCAAGAGATCCGACCACACGATGTTTAATCTCGCGAAATGCCGGCTGACGCAACAGATTACCACCGAACAGTAGTCCAGTCCCGATCTTTCTACTCTCCAGAAAAGCGATTACTCGATTGCGGCTGAATGGCGCCTCGCGTCGCACGGCCAGCGGAAAGCTATACCAACTGGGCTCGCTCTTAGGCGTTGCTTCGGGCAGTATAAACAAATGCTCCAAGTCTTTAAGACCTTCACGCAATAA
Source organism: Bryobacterales bacterium (assembly GCA_963749105.1). GTDB lineage: Bacteria > Acidobacteriota > Terriglobia > Bryobacterales > Bryobacteraceae > Bog-105. The sequence continues at coordinate 75,803 of CAVVLT010000030.1, forward strand.
CTGAAAATTTGTCCGGCGTTTCTTTATCAAGTCCGGTAACCTTTTCACTTGCGAAACACCGACGGCAGCTTGCATATCAGTCATCTTTACGTTGTAACCAAGATGAGAATAGATGAACTTGTGGTCATAGCCGGGAGGTAATCCGCCTAACTGCCAGTCAAATCGTTTGCCGCAGGTATTTTCTTTGCCCGGATCGCACCAGCAATCGCGCCCGCAATCGCGTAACGACCTGAGGATGGTGTTAAACAGCGGCTTTTCCGTTAGTACGCAGCCGCCTTCGCCGGTGGTAATCTGATGAGCACCACTGAAGCCGAGCGTAGCGAGATCGCCGAACGTTCCGACGTTCTTGCCGTCGAATGTCGCACCGAGGGCAGTACCGCAGTCTTCAATCAAGCTCAATTCATGTCTGCGCGCGAACTCGGAAACGGTGGCGGCATCGAATGGATTTCCCAGGGCATGCGGAATCATCATCGCCCGCGTGCGAGCAGATTTTGCCGCTTCCAGCATCCGCACGTCGATATTGTAAGTCGGTGCAGAAACATCCACGAATACAGGAACCAATCCGTTTTGAACGATTGGACTGACCGTCGTCGGAAACGCGGCCGCTACCGTGATCACCTCATCGCCAGGCAGCAGGCGGCGACTGCCCAGTTTAGGAGAAGTAAGTAAAGACAAAGCGAGTAAGTTCGCGGATGAACCGGAATTGACCAATGCCGCATAGCGCAAACCAACGTATGCCGCTAAGCTTCGCTCAAAGTCATCTGAGAACCCACCTGCTGAGAGAGTCATGTCTAGTGACGAGTCCACCAGCGATTGCATATCTTGTGTGGTCAAACTGCGGATTGTCGCCGGGATGACGCTCTCGCCGGGAGTGAACGGAGTGGGGGCGTGAATAGCCTGGTAATACTCAGCCACAAGATCGAGAATGCGTTTCCGCAAAATCTCGGACGGCGATGTCATCGTCTCCCCTAACTAACCCGATCCCCTTAAGCTGGTTTTGGTTTCACTCGTTACTAAAAGAAAGTGGCCTGCTGCCTAACTCAAACATGAAAAAATTGTAAGCTTCTCCACACAACATCTTACTATCACCAAAGAAACTTTTGGCGAACCGTCGTCTCGGACGCTTTCCTCTGGCAGTCAAACGTTAACAAAGGGCTCGACGATATGATTGTGAACACGCCAAGCCCAACGCGATAGTATGTTGAGGGTCGCTCTTGATCCAAAATGTCAAACTCTACACAAACCCAAAATCTGTCCGGCAAGACGGCGCTCATTACTGGGGCGAGCAAAGGCCTCGGAAAGGCGATGGCACAGGCCCTGGCGGCAGCCGGAGCTACCGTCGCACTGGTTTCCCGCGATGCGTCGAAACTAACGGATGTCCAGTCTGAAATCAGAAACGACGGCGGAAAGGCAGAGGTTTTCGTAGCCGACGTCAGCAGCGAAGCGCAAGTGGATCAGTTGGAAACCGAAGTATCCACCCGCCTTGGAAAGGTTCAGATTCTCATCAATAATGCGGGCATTAACGTTCGCAAGAATCTGACCGATTTCTCGCTGGATGAATGGCAAAGCGTCATCAACACCAACTTGACCAGCGTTTTTCTGATGTCGCGGCGCTTTGTGCCCCATATGCGCGGCACTGGTTACGGCCGCGTTCTTTGCATGACGTCCATCATGAGCCACGTATCGCTTCCGCAGCGCAGCGCTTATTCTGCTAGCAAGGCTGCGGTCTTGGGATTGATAAGGGCACTCGCTCTGGAACTCGCCGCAGAGGGCATTACCGTAAACGGCATTAGTCCGGGACCTTTTGCCACTGAGATGAATCTCCCAATCGTCAATAATCCGGAACTCAACGCGCAGTTTGTGGCTAACATTCCGGTGGGCTGTTGGGGGAAAGTGGAAGACATTGGCAGTCTGGCTGCTTTTCTCTGCTCCCATTCCGCCTCCTTCATCACGGGTACCGACATACTGATTGATGGCGGATGGACAGCTCGATGACGCGCCGCGATGCTAATTGGCTGATCGCGCGAGCCGCTGCCACCGCTGGAGCAGTATCGTTTCTCGCCCCGTGGCTGGCCGCCCAGCAAACACATCGTCACAGCCCCGCGCCGGCGGACCCGCACGATTGGAATGCCTACCGGCCAAAGTTCTTTTCAGTCGAAGAATATGCTTGGTTGGAAACCTTCACAGCCATACTAATTCCTACCGATGAAACTCCTGGAGCGCAAGAGGCCCATGTGGCGGCCTTCATAGATTTCGTAGTGAATGCCGCCGCCGAATTCGCTCCCGAAGTGCAAACCGAATGGCGCGCTGCGATGCAGTGGCTGCGCCTCGTTGATTTTGGTCAGCTTTCCAATCAACAACAACTCGCGCTAATCACGGCAGCGGCCGAGCCGGAGCTAGATCACACTGCCCAACATCCCGGCTTTGCCACCTACAAACTCGTTAAAGAAATGACCGTGCGCGCCTTTTACACATCGCGCGTTGGTTTGGTCGACGTTCTTGAATATCAGGGCATTGCGTATTTGACGGAGTTTCCAGCCTGCACTCATCCCGAGCATCGCAGCGTGTAACCCATGTCGAAATTTGACGTAATCATTGTCGGATCGGGCGCCTGCGGAGGTTGGGCCTGCATGACACTGGCGCAACAAGGCTTCAAAGTGGCGCTGGTGGAAGCAGGTTCAGCCGTCGAACCGTTTCGCGAATTTCATCATCGCTTCCCCTACGAACTCGATTTTCGCGGCGCTGGTCAGCCAGGACTCCTGCGCAAGCACTTTCATAATTCCACCGAGTACAACTATCGGATCATGATCGACGATCGCGATAACCCGTACACCACCGATCCTGACAAGCCTTTCAACTGGCTGCGCTCGCGCGTCCTGGGCGGTCGTACGCTGCATTGGGCGCGCTGTTCCGACCGCATGTCCGATTTCGAGTTTAAAGCTGCCGAGCGCGACGGCTACGGCGAGAACTGGCCCATCTCCTACCAAGACATCGCTCCCTACTATGACCGGGTCGAACGATTCATCGGCGTGAGTGGCGCCGCCGAAAACTTCCCGCAATTTCCGGACGGCGTATTTCAACCTCCCATGGCGTTGAATTGTGCGGAAACAATCTTCAGCGCCGCCTGCCGTAAAGTGGGCTTTCCCGCCACACCGCGCCGCGTCGCACAGCTAACTCGCATGCTCAACAACCGACCCCCCTGCCACTACTGCGGCAATTGCATAAACGGCTGCGACGTGGGCGCGATGTTCAGTACCGTTTCGACAACGCTGCCGCCTGCGCTCAAAACGGGCAATGTAACGCTCCTCTGCGATTCAGTTGTGAGCGAGGTCTTGCTCGACAACGAACAGCGTGCTCGCGGCGTTCGCTACCTCGAACGCTTTACCAATAGGCCAATGGAGATCGAGGCCCGGGTTGTCATCTTAGCCGGCTCCTCTCTGGAGAACACGCGTCTATTGCTCAACTCACAAAAAGGCGGACTCGCCAACAGCAGCGGCGTGCTGGGTCGCTATTTGATGGATCAACTTGTGGGCGCCGGCGCTACCGGCTACCTTCCGCAATTGAAGTCTACCCAGATTCGCAACGACGACGGCAAAATGGCCGGACTCTACATTCCAAATTTCAGCAACTTGAGCGCGCAGAAGAATGCGCGGTTTATTCGCGGCTACGCCATGAGCGCATCCGGCGGCGCAGCAATGTTTCCGGCCTTTGCCCCTGCCCTGCCCGGTTTCGGCTCAAGTTTCAAAAGACAAGTCAAAGCGCTTTACCCAGCCTATGCGCGTGTGTGGATGTCTGGCGGCGAGATGCTGGCGCGCAAGGAAAACTTTGTTGAACTCGACCCGGTTGTGAAAGACAAATGGGGCATTCCAGTTCTCAAGATTAGTTGCGCGCATTCCGCTAACGATAAAGCTTTGTATCAGGATTTCTACAACCGTGCACACGAGTTGTTTGAAGCCGCCAAAGGCGAAGCAACCGAGGTGAAGCCCTTCTTAGCGCCGCCCGGTTCGCTCTTCCACGAAGTCGGCACCTGCCGCATGGGGGCCGACCCGAAATCCAGCGTGCTCAACTCGTTCTGTCAAACCCACGATATCCGCAACCTTTTCGTATTTGGCGGCGGCTGTTTTGTCACAACCGGCGACAAGCATCCAACTTTGACGATGATGGCGCTGACCGCGCGCGGCTGCGATCAGTTGATAGATCTCGCCCGCAAAAAGGAAATCTAGCATGGCTCAAGGTTCACCTCCGCTCACTCCTAACCTGCCCCAGGATTTCGCGCATGACTTCGAGCAGCGCACCTATAAAAAAGTAATCTGGCGGCTTATGCCTTTCCTTTTCATGTGCTACATCTTCGCCTATGTCGACCGGGTAAACGTTGGCTTTGCCGGCCTCGACATGAAGAAAGATTTAGGCATGACCGATGCCGTGTTCGGCTATGGCTCTGGCATTTTCTTCATCGGTTATCTGCTTTTCCAAGTTCCGTGCAATATGGCGCTGCAAAAAATTGGCGCACGGCTGTGGCTCGGTCCGATCATGATCGTGTGGGGTTTGGTATCGGCCTGCACTATGTTCGTGCATGGGACCTATGATTTCTACGGCATCCGTTTCTTGCTCGGCATCGTAGAATCTGGTTTCTTTCCGGGCGTCATTCTCTATCTCACTTTTTGGTTCAACGGCCGCTACCGCGCGCAAATGGTGGCGGTTTTTATGACAGCCATTCCCCTTTCCGGCTTTATTTTCGGTCCGATTTCCGGCTGGCTGATGAAGCGCTTGGACAATGCCGGCGGTTTGCATGGTTGGCAATGGCTATTTGTGTTGGAAGCGATTCCGTCCATCCTGGCAGGCGCCGCGTCCATGATTTTTCTGGATGACGGTCCCGGCAAAGCTAAGTGGCTCGACGATGTCGAACGTACCTTGATCTGCCAGCGTTTGGACGAAGATGAAGCGCACAAGAAAGCGACCGTCGGCGGCCGCAGTTCTTTCATCCAGGGCTTCCACATCGCTCTTTTTTGCTTGATTTATTTCGGCTCTGTCAGCGGCAACTACGGACTTCAATTCTGGCTCCCACAGATCATCAAGAACACCATGACGACGGACCAATTCCGCATCGGCCTGCTCAGCATGATTCCATGGGGATTCACCACCATCGCCATGGTTTTGATCGGACGGCATTCCGATCGCACGGGTGAACGCTCGTATCACATCGCGCTTTCGGTCGCCGCAGGTGGCGTTGGTTTGGCCGTGTCCGCCATTCCTGGTATTTCCGGCGTAGTTGGATTGATAGCGCTCTCTGTCGCGTGCGCCGGTGTCGTCTCCGCATCGTCATCCTTCTGGGCTTTGCCAACGCTTTACCTTTCCGGCACCGCCGCCGCCGCCGGCATCGCTATCATCAATTCAATCGGCAATCTGGGCGGACAGTTTGGACCCGCGATCATCGGCTTTATCAGTACAAGGTTCCACAGCACCGCCATCGCCATGGTGACGCTGGCCGTATTCTGCTGGCTTTCCGCTTTGATCAATATTGCATTCTTTCGCAATCATCCGGTGAAGGAATGAAATTGGGGATTGCCAGCACGTCTTATTTGGGCGTCTGGAAACCAAAAAACACGCTGCAGTTTCTTGAGCATTGTTATGCGCTAGGCGCCGCCGGAATTCAGGCAGGCGTTCATGGCGATATTGCCGGTGAGGCGACCACCCGCGCCGATATTCCGCCCATTCGCAAGCGCGCCGAGCAGTGCAACATGTTCATCGAAGCTATGGTTCCTTTGCCAACGGGCTCCGACACAGCCGCTTTTGAACAGGCGCTCAAAGACGCGCGCGATGTAGGGGCCGTCGCTTTACGCGCCGCTTGCTTAGGAACCCGCCGCTACGAATCGTTCCCCAACCGCTCCGCTTGGGATCAACACGATTTCCAGAGCCGCCAATCCATCGAAGCCGCTCTTCCTCTGCTCGAAAAATACAAGATCCCCCTCGGCCTCGAGAATCACAAAGATTGGACCGTCGAGGAAATGGTCGCGATCTTGCAAAAATATTCCAGTGAGTATTTCGGCGCTTGCCTCGATTTCGGCAACAACATCGCCCTTCTCGACAACCCCATGGAAGCCATCGAAAAATTCGCGCCTTTCACCATCACCACCCACTTTAAGAACATGGCGGTTGACACCAGCCCCGATGGCTTCCTGCTCTCCGAAGTACTTCTCGGCGACGGTTATCTCGATCTGCCCCGCGCCATCGCCCTTGTCCAAAAAGCTCGCCCCAAGGCAAATTGGCTACTCGAAATGATCACGCGCGATCCACTGATAGTCCCCTGCCTCACAGACAAATACTGGACGGCTTTCCCCCACGTAAACGGAATAGAACTCGCGAGGACTCTACGTTTCGTGAACGCTCATAAAAGCCCGAAGCCACTGCCTCGCATCTCGCATCTCCCGCACGAGCAACAGCTCAAAGTTGAAGATGAGAATGTAATCGCCTGCCTGAAATACGCCAACGAGAACTTAGGTCTCTGACACCCAAGGATTGCTAAGCTTCAATCCGCAATCGGCAAAATCCCCGGTATTGCGGGTTGCCAAGATGGCTTTGCGATTTCGCGCAATCGCTGCAATCTGTGCGTCGAACTGTGAAATGGGCCGACCCAGAGCCTTGCGCGAGGCCGCGATGTCGGCAAAGTGCTTCGCGCATCCCGCGTCGAAACTAAGCACTCGATCCCGAAAGTCTTCCGCAAACATTCCCTCTAACGCCGCCTCCAAAAGCTTCCTCTTTTTCCCCTTTGTTAGAACTTCCATGCCATACATCATCTCGGCTTGGGTGATAGAGGTTGTGTAAAGCAAGAGAGCCGGCTGCGACGAAATCCAGCGCATCACTTGCCCCGCTGGCGTGGGTCTGATCATCTCAGACACCACGTTCGTATCGAGAATAATCATTTACGCAAATCAGGGGTTGGCCGGATCGCTTCACGTTCCGCAATCGGCAATTCCATACCACCAACCGCCGCAAAACGCTGCCGCACCGACGCACCCAAATCCACCGGCTTCTCAGCCGATTTGTTCAAGGCGTTCTTTAGAATTTCGCGTGCCTCTTCTTCCATCGACCGCCCGTGTTCCGCCGCCTGCACGCGCAGCTGGCTTTTGACGGTATCCTCCAATTTCCTGATCGTTATTGCCGCAGTCGCCATACTCATCCCTCCACAGCAATGATAGCATTGCCATCACCCAATCACAACCGCTATTTTCCCCCGCCCGTCAGTCTCTCATGCAACTCACGCTCCGCCTTAGCCTTCTCCCCTTCGCCCAGCCTGTCATACACCCTTGCTAGATGATAGTGCGGCATCGCTTGCTTCTCATCGAGTGCCGACGCCCGCTTCAACTCTTGCGCCGCTCCCGCCCAATCCCGCTTCCCCTCCAGCAGCACTCCCAATTCGTAATGCGCCTCCCAACTCTTTTCGTCCAGGCCGATCGATCTTCTTAACAATCCTTCAGCCATCGCATCTTTTGAATCACTCGCCAGTCGAGCCTTTGCGAGTAATAAGCACGCCTCTGCACTCGTTGGATTTTTCGCCGACCATCGTTCGTACCCCTTAGTAATTTCCGGCAAGTGAGTTCCCGCCTGATCCAGCATTTTACCCAGAAACACATAGGGCTGCTCCACTTGAGGATTGATCGTAATTACGCTTAGGAATGCGGTTATCGCGTCGTCAAAGCGCCTCTGGCCGTAGCGAGCCACGCCCAACGCGAGCATCAGTTGTGGATCGTCTGGATGCGCAGGCAGGGCCGTTGTCAGCACTTCTGCACTCTTGTCGAACCTCTCTTGCCGCAACAATGCGTTTGCATAATCAAATGCCACGTGTTGATCGGTCTTGCCAGACTGCCACGCTGCTGCCAGGTGTCCTTCGGCTTCGGCTGACTTTCCAGCGGCCATTAAAGCACGTCCTAAAGCATTTTCAGCGAGCGCCGACGGATGTTCCGCAACCGCCTTCTCCGCAGCCGCCAACGCCTGTGGCACATCCCCCGCATCCAGAAACAAGTTCGCTACCCGTTGCTCCGCCTCGCCATCCGCACGCCCGCTCTGGGCATATTTTTGTTCCAACTCCGCCGCATGCCGGAACGCCCCGCTCTTCGTTAAGTAGATAGCCAAAGCGTGACTGATGGCCGGGTTCTCACCGCCAAATTTCTCGGCTTTTGCCGCCGCGGAATCGGCCGCCGCCGGCTGTTTAAGTCGCCCATACGTCTCGGCTAGCGACACCCACGCAAAGGCATTTTTTGGCTCCTGCTTCGTCACGCTTTCAAACGAGATCTGCGCCTGTGCCAGATCCCCACGCTGCAACGCCATCAATCCACGTTGCAGAAGTTGCGTCGGCGAATCTGGCGCCGCCCACAGAAGAAGAAGCAGAGGTAGCAAATACTAAAGCTACTAAAAAACGGCAAAGCCGCCAAGCGTCACTGGGACGCCGGCGGCTTTACTTAGGAACTGCTCTTTGTTAGAACCGCATTCTCAATTGGAACTGAAGATGCCTTTCGGTGCCAGCATTGGTACTGGTAATCTGACCGAAATTTCCGCTTGTCACGCTGTTGCTCGGGGTGCTGAACTGAGGCGTGTTCGCTACGTTTGTTCCCTCAGCGCGAAACTCAAGCTTAAAGCGTTCGGTGATCGCGAAGTCCTTGAAGATAGAGAAATCGAGGGTTCGCGTCGGCGGTCCGACGTTGCTCTGCAGGCCAACGTTACCTTCGGAGAGTCCCTGATTGGAAGCCGGACAATTGACCGAGCCGTTCATAAGACTACAACCGAAGTTGGAGTAATTGAACCATTCACCCGGATTACGGCCGCCTGCCGGCGCCGCGTTTGCATTGGTTCCGGTGAGCAGTACCGGTCCGCAACCTCCGTTCACAACCAGACAGCCGCTGGAATCCAAAGTAAAGGGCTGACCGCTGCGAATGGAGAGAATGCCATTCACCTGCCACCTGCCAAGGGCGATATCCAAACCCCGATTCATGCTTGAGCCATACTGCTTGCCCTTGCCAAACGGGATCTCGTAATTGAACGAAGTGGTGAAGTTCTGCCGGATATCCCAAGCAGCGCTAGAGTACGACAAAGCGGTGTTCGCGTTGTCCACCTGGTAGAAGCCATTTGCACCGGAAAGGGTGGTCCCGGTATCGGCGAGAGCATGACCCCAAGTGTAAGACGATTGGAATTGGAGACCATTCGACATGCGCTTGGTAAGCTTTGCCGTCATGGCGTCGTAGTTTCCAAAACCGAAGCTGGCCGTACCAGAAACTCCACCAAGATCCGGATACGGACGAGTGCTGGTTCCGTTAATGGAGGGATTGCTCGTAAAGACCAACTGTCCAGTGTTCGGATCAGGCTGATAAAGCTGATGCGATTGATGATTTCCTAGGTACCCGACTTCGAGAGCCATCTGCCCTGGAAGTTCATGCTGAACCGAGAGGTTCCACTCCTGAACCATGCCGTTGCGGAAATCCGGAGCGATTTCGCGAAGTGCCAGCGACGAAACCGGGGTACCACTGAATGGGCTGGCGGGGAACCCAACCGAAATGCCCATAGTCGGATTGCCATTGGCCATCAAGGGGTCTGGTTGGAATTGGTTAACACCATTGGGACGGTTGAACTGAGGAGATTCGTTAAACGGCGCCGATTCCCCACGGTTCGGATTTCCGCCCTGGTTTTCCTCACCGCCGTAGAAGATCCCGAAGGAGCCGCGTATTACGGTCTTCTCCTGGATATTATAGGCAAAGCCAAGACGCGGCCCAAAGTCAGTCTTGTCCCATGGAATCAGATAATTGTTTACCTGACCACGGCTAATTGTGATCGGCGTTGTGAAAAGCGCCGGGTAAGTGATGCCATTGATCACAGCTGGAGCATTGAAGTTCGGAGGCAACGCCGCATTTTGATTTGGCCCTGTCGGTATGTAAAGAGTCAGGTTCTGCAAATCAAACGTAGATTGCCGTCCAAACTGCTCACCGATGGGCGAAAACAATTCATAACGCGCACCCAAGTTGAGAGTCAACTTGCGGCTAAATTTCCAGGTGTCCTGTACGTAACCGGCATAAGCCTGCTTTGTCGAGGAGATGAAGTTCGTAGTGGAAATCTGGTCAGCGTCGATGGCCCCGATCATGAAAGAAGCGAACTCATCGCCGGTAGTCGACGGAGTGTTTGGCCCCGTTAGGCTGGGGTACGCTGTTTCCGTACGCGCAAAGTCCAGTTCGCCGTGAGGCTGCGGAACCTGGAAGAATGGGAAGTGCAGTTCTCGGAACTCAGCACCCATCTTTATCGAATGCGTGCCCTTATTGAGAGTGACGTTGTCAATCAGATCCCACTCGTTGTTGTATTCCTTTGTGGGCAACCAATTGTTTGCGCCGATTTGGCTATAGCGACCCAACCCAAACTGCGGCAGTCCACCGTTCAGTGTTGTGGTTGGATCATAGCCGCCAATGTTAAATGCTTTGTATTCGTCGGTCGAAGCGTTGGCTTGGGTTCTCGCAGTCACCAGTCGGCTGAAACCCACACGGGCTTCGTTCACCAGGGTCGGCGAGAAAATGTGCGACCAGCTCAAGTTGCCGTTGCGTCCTAAATCCTGTTCGCTGTTTCCTGCAAAACTGCCGCCGTCTAGCGCTTGCGCCGGTCCGTTGAACGGCGTGATGCTGTTTTTCTGCGTATTGCTCCAACTGATAGATCCGAAGATGCTATTCGCATCGTTCAAATGGTAGTCGACGCGGCCGTCACCTTGATCTTGTGTCAGACTGCCGGGGGTGACCACATAATAATCGTTCGTCGGGAATGCGGGATTGTAAGATCTGTTCGTGGCTGGATAGAGCGCCGCCAATTTCGCCGCCACCGGGTCCATCTGCGAAGCTCCGATTATGTTGCCAGCATAGCCAGTTCGAGTGTAGACAGGATTTGCGCCCGCTAGCGCAGTTAAGCTGCCAGCCGCGCAACCGCTGGTACAAACGGTGGTCGTCGGATCATAAATTGTCGGGAGACCGGCAAAATTGCCAACCCGCTGTTGTGCCGTTGGAATGGTGTAATTTCCGCCGTATCCTAAGCCGTCAACGGAACCGCCAGACGTCGCAATGCGGGTGCCTTGGTAGTCACCGAATATGAACAGCTTGTTCTTGATAATCGGCCCGCCTGCAGCACCGCCAAATTGATTCTGGATGATCGGATCACGAGCCACATTGTTGCGATTGTTGGTCCAGCTATTCGCATCAAGTTTCGTGTTCTGGAGAACTTCGAAAAGCACACCATGCAGTTGGTTAGTGCCCGACTTCAAGGTGAGATCTACAATTCCACCGGCCGCTCGGCCATATTCAGCACTCGCACCATTGGTAATGATCTGCATATCGCCAATCGCTTCGACCGATGGGCCGATGACAAACGATGCTTGGTTGATAAAGTCGATGACGTTGACGTTATTGTCGACGCCGTTCAACAAAAAGTTGTTCTCGCCAGTCGATCGCACACCGTTGGCCGAAAAGCCGCCGCCGTTCGCATCGCGTGCACCGCTTTCTGCCGGAACTACGGCGGGAGACAAACGCGCTAGATAGGTAAATACGCGTTGTCCACCTAACGGCAATTCAGAGACCTGAGCTGACGACAAATTCTCCGTCATCGCGGGCGATTCTGTCTGCAACAATGGCGCGGCCGCCGTTACTTCAATCGTTTCCGTCGCATTACCGATTCTCAAAGCGAGATTCACAGCAACGGGTTCGCCAGGGTTGACAAGCACGTTACCCTGTTGCGTCTTTTGAAACCCAGCGGCCACTGCGGTGACGGTATAAGTGCCTGGCGTCAACGAAGGCCGGGTAAAGTTGCCCGTGTCGTTGCTCGTTGTTTCATAGGAAACGCCAGTGGCATCGTCTTTAATGGTTACTTTTGCGTTTGGAACCGCAGCGCCTTGCTGGTCGGTGATGGTTCCAGTGATGGTGCCCAAATCGCGTTGTGCGAGAGCAAGGCTGCTCGTCGCTAACAGCGCAATGAAAATTAGCAGAAAATTACGCCAACGTGGCATGTTTGTAAAACCCCTCTAACGTTGAGTTACGGAAAGACCTCGAACTGCACTAGACTGTATCACACGTAAACGTTTACTTCAACATCTTTTTAGTCACTTTGGCTTAGCATCGGCTGCGCGAACCCATAACGGTTATCCTTATAAAGGTCGAATGCCGCGATGTACTTCTCTTTTCCTACTCTTCTTGTTTGCCTTGGCAGCGGCACAAGTTCCAAATACAGCAATCGTATTCCGGGACATAGCCCAAACCGCAGGTTTAACCGAGAAAAACGTATTTGGCGGTCTGGAACGCAAGGATTATGTACTGGAAACGACAGGAAACGGCACCGCTATTTTTGATTTCGATGGCGATGGCCGAAACGATATTTTCATTGCAAATGGCACTCGTTTAAATTCCACTACAAAATCTCCGCCCCAGCTCTATCACAACGACGGCAACGGCCACTTTCACGACGTCGCCAAGTCGGCTGGTCTAGACGTGACCGGCTGGGGCCAGGGCGTTTGCGTTGGAGACTTTGATAACGACGGTCACCCCGACATGCTCGTCACGTACTACGGACATAACGTTCTCTATCGAAACCTTGGCGACGGCACGTTCGAGGACGTCACGGCGAAGGCGCACCTTCCCACCAGCGGCATCCGCTATGGTTCAGGCTGTTCCTTTTTAGATTACGATCGCGACGGTTATCTTGACATCGTTGTGGCCAACTATGTTGACCTGGACCTAGACAAAACGCCGCGTCCCGGTCAAGGCGATTTTTGCGAATGGAAATCAATTCCCGTGATGTGCGGACCGCGCGGCTTACCGAAAGCGCACAATATTCTCTATCACAATAACCACGACGGCACGTTCACCGACGTCAGCGAAGCGGCTGGCCTTTTGAAACCCGGCGGACGCTACAGCCTTACCGTTGTCTCCGCTGATTTCGACAACGATGGTTGGCCCGACATTTATATTGCGTGTGACATGACCCCGAGTCTGTACTTCCACAACCTCCATAACGGCACCTTTGAAGAGCGTGGCGCCGAGGCTGGCGTCGCTTTCAATTTCGATGGAGCATTGCAGGCGGGCATGGGCGTGGCCGTGGCCGATTACGATAACGATGGAAGACTTGATATCGCCAAGACTAATTTCTCTGGCGATCTTACCTCTCTATTCCACAACGACGATGGCAAATTCTTCACCGATGTCTCGCGCGAAAGTGGTTTGAAGGCTCGGCAGTATTTAGGGTGGGGCGTCGCGTTCGTGGACGTGGACGACGATGGCTGGCGCGATCTGATCGTCGCCAACGGTCACGTTTATCCGGAAGTTGAGGGCAAGCAACTGGGCGATACCTATCTTCAGCCCACTGTTCTCTATCGCAATCTCGCCGACGGGAAGTTTAAAGACATCACCGACGAAGCCGGACCCGCTTTCAAAACGCCACGTCCCGCGCGCGGTTTGGCCGTAGGCGATCTTGCTGGCGATGGCAGGCAAGACATCGTAATCGTGAACATGAATGCGGCGCCTAGCCTCTTACGCAACAGCGGTCCGCATGGTCATTTCCTCAACCTCACTCTCAGCGGGGTCAAATCGAATCGCAGCGCGATCGGGGCGCGTGCCACAATTTCGTTGGGCGGGCACAAGATGATCGATGAGGTGATGAGCGGTGGCAGCTTCTATTCGAACAACTCGTTTACGCTGCATTTTGGCTTAGGAGCAGCTAGCTCCGTAGACGGCATCGAAATCCGCTGGCCCAGCGGCACGATTCAGAAAATTGGCAAAACTCCTGCCGATCAGACGCTGAAGATTACGGAGCAATAAGAAGTGAAGCGCCGTGAGTTCTTAATTTCCGCAGCGGCACTGGCATGCCTGAAGCAGCCAGTCGTTTATGCGGAAGAAACGCGCCGCCAGGAGCCTCCGTATCTCAAACTGGAGAAGTTCATAGAACCGGGCCACGACGAGTTCACCGGCGAAAAAGCGGCCTTCGAGCTGCGCGCGGCGCTGCATGCGGCCCTGCAATCGAAACAGCTCGCCAACGCGGCCATCGGCGCCACTTCCTACAAACAGCTTGCGCCGGATCTGCTTGAAGCTGTATTCCAAGGGTCGCCGCAGGACTGGCATTCTTGGGTGGAATCGCTGGGAAATGTGCGCCGCGCTGAATTCTTTCCGCTGCCGGGCAACACGGTTCGTTTTGAAGTAGCCAGTGAGAAAAACGGTGCGCTGTTTTATCGCGTCGGATTGTGGCGGCATGCAGACGGCAAACTCTCACCCATCGAAGAACACGTCGCATCCGCCCCCAAACCTTACTTTCGAGATGTGACGGCAGCGGTTTTGGAACACACCCCTGCTTTCAAAGAACAACTATTGCGCGGCGTGCCTTATTGGCGATCGCGACTCGATCCCGCCACCGGCATAGATTTATACGGCAGCAACGGCATCGCCGTGGGCGATATCGACGGCGATGGAATGGACGAGGTTTATATTTGCCAGCCCGGCGGACTGCCCAACAAGCTGTTCAAATTTCGCGAAGACGGCACGCTGATAGATATCACCGAAGCCTGGAGCGCGGGCATTTTAGATGACACCTCGTGTGCTCTCTTTCTCGATCTGCGCAATATAGGCCGTCAGGATTTAGTTGTCCTGCGCTCGAATGGACCCGTCTTGCTGCTCAACGAAGGTGCGACGTTCCGCCTAAACAAGGATGCGTTTAAATTCGTATCGCTGCCGCAAGGTGGTTTCACCGGCATGGCAGCCGCCGATTTTGATCGCGACGGCAAAATCGATCTCTATTTGTGCTGCTACGTCTACTTTCAAAGCGAGGCTCAATACACCTACGCATCGCCCTATCACGATGCACAAAACGGCCCGCCGAATTTTTTATTCCGCAATCAGCTGAATGAAGATGGCAGTGGATTTTTTATAGATTGCACGGCCGAAACCGGCATGAACGAGAACAACAACCGCTTCAGCTTTGCGCCCGCCTGGTGCGATTTCAACGAAGACGGCTGGCCCGATCTCTATGTCGCCAACGATTTCGGCCGCAAGAATCTCTACGTCAATCACCAAGGCAAGTTTCGCGACAAAGCCGCGGAAGCGGGCGTGGAAGATATAGGACCGGGCATGAGCGCCTCCTGGTTCGACTACAATGGCGATGGCCGCGCCGATCTTTATGTTGCTAACATGTGGACCGCCGCCGGCCAGCGCTTAATCCAAGACCAGCATTTCGGCCCCGCACAGCAACTTCCCGACGCGTATAAACGCCACACCATGGGCAACTCCCTTTTCCACAACCGTGGCGACGGCAAGTTCTCAGATGTGACCATGCAGCAGCAAGTTGGCTTCGGTCGCTGGGCCTGGGGAGCCGACGGCCACGATTTCGATAACGATGGACAGCCCGAAATCTTCGTCACCTGCGGCATGCTGACGAACGAAAGCGAAACCGACCTGAGCAGTTTCTTCTGGCGGCAAGTTGTGGCGCGTTCCTCACTAACCGCGCAGCCGTCGGCAGCCTATGAAAATGGCTGGAACGCCATCAACCAGTTCATTCGTGAAGATTACAGCTGGAACGGCCGCGAACCTAACGTGCTGCATGTCAAGCGCGGCGACCGTTACTATGATTTCTCGGGCGTCAGCGGTCTGGATTTTGCCGACGATTCTCGTGCTTTTGCGGTGACCGATTTCGACGGCGACGGTCGCCCCGATCTGATTTTGAAAAGCCGTCTCGGACCGCAGCTGCGCGTATTGCAAAACGATTGCGCAAAGGGCAACGCGATTGCGATTGTGCTGCGCGGAACAAAATCGAACCGCGACGCTATCGGCGCCAAGCTAGAGGTCGATGGTCAAACAAAATGGCTGGCCGCCGGAAATGGCTTCGTTTCGCAAAACAGCAAGCGGCTGACCTTCGGATTGGGCGAAAATAAGTTGGCGAAGAAAGTACGAATTACTTGGCCCTCAGGAAATATTCAAGAGTTAACGGACCTATTGGCCGGGCACGCTTACGTCGTCACGGAAGGCCGGTCGCAGGCCGGCAGCCAGCCGTTTCGCGAACCGCGCCCGTTGGCTGCTCTTCCCGTGCACGGCGATAACAGTCTGCGGCTCGAAGACACTTGGTTCCTCGAACCTATTCCCTTGCCCGACCCTCAAAAAGGTCCCGGGCTCTTCGTCTTGCACGACCAAATTGAGCAATACGAAATATTTCGGCGTTACCTCTTTGATTGGCGGACATCTTTAGTCACTCCCTTTCACCTGCTGCTGAATGAAAACGGCCATGCCATTAAGGTCTATGCAGAGGCGCCGAGCCCCGACCAGGTTAAAAGCGATTTGGCGAAACGGGGCAAAGCTGTCCCGTTTCCCGGCTTCTATATCGGTGATCCCCATCGCGATTTCTTTAAATTCGGTGTCGCTTATCTTTGGTCGGGCTATTACGAACAAGCGCTGCCCTATCTGCAACAAGTCTTGCGCCGCACGCCAGAGAATGCGCGCGTGCAAGTCTTGGTGGGCCAAATCCATCTGCAAGCCACCCGCATCGACGAAGCAGAAAAAAACTTTCGCACCGCCCTGGCCCTCAACAACCGAAGTCCAGAAGCATGGGCCGGCCTTGGCGACGTTTATGAGGCGCGCAAGGAATTCACGCAGGCCAAGGAGAGCTACGATAAGGCTCTCAATCTCAAGTCCGATCTTCTCTTCACCCTGCTCAACGCTGGACAACTAGCCGACAAAATGAGCGAACCAAAACGCGCCGAAGATTTCTACCGCCGCGCGCTCGTGTTGAATCCTAAGCAAGCCGAAGCGGCCAACGGTCTAGGGCTGGCGCTCGCCAAACAAGGAAACGCCGAAGACGCAAAAAACTATTTCGAGCAAGCCATCAACATAAAGCGTGATTACGCCGACGCTATTAACAATTTGGGCGTACTATATATTCAGCAAGGCAAGCCGAACGACGCCATTGCCGCCTTTGAATATGGAATCAATGCGGCGCCGCAGGACGAGATCTGTTACATCAACCTGGGCAGAATTTATACGCAGCAGGGAAAGCTTGACCGTGCTAGGCAACTGATGCAGCAATTGTTGGAACATAAACCAGACAGCGCAACGGCGAAACGCGCATTACAGGAGCTAAGCGGGCGATGATTTTTATTCTCAAAGCGGCTTTTTTGTGGGCCACCCTTGTCACACCGCAACAGCAGACCGCCGCTTCCGGCCGTTGCGCCACGCTCGCCGAAAAACCGGATGCGCGCGTCGAAACAAAACCAATGATCGCGCCCGGTCCTCCGCCGCTGTTAAGCTTTCGCTACTACGAAGGCAAAGCGCATCACCGCTTTGGAAACACCGATCTGATGTTGGACGATGCTGGCCATTAGCGCGTTCGTCTTGCTCCTCGCACAGAGCCCTACGGATGAAGGAATTAAAGCATTCAATGAGGGGCGTTATTCGATCGCCCTCGAAAAATTAAGAGATGCGAAGGACCAACGAGGACATTTATTTTTGGCGCTAGCGGAGGCGGCAACGGGTGACTGCGCGACAGCTTTACCGTTTTTGATTGCGATTGCCAAAAACGAACCCATCGCGGGCATCGCAGCCGTGAAATGCTACAGCGCCTCCGGCGACGAAACCAAAGCTTTTGCTCTGTTGGATCAACTGCCTGCGGACAATCCAGACGTTTTGTACCTTAAAGCTAAGCTCCACATGAAAGCGTTCAACGATGCGACGCTTGCCATGTTCCAAAAAACGCCCGCTTCGTATCGCGTGCATGAGCTTTCCGCCGAAATCTTTGAAGTCCAGAGCCGCTACGACGAAGCCATAGCCGAATACCGAAAAGCGATCAGTCTCAATCCCCAGGCCCCAGATCTACACTTCCGCCTCGGCCGCGCCATCTTGCTCGCCGGGCATAACCCAGACTCGCTAGCCAATGCGCGGGTAGCCTTCCAAGACGAGTTGAAACTTAATCCCGAAGACGGGGCATGCGAATTTCAGCTGGGTCAAATCGCCCAAGTTGCAGGCGATAAAGCGGATGCAAAAGGCCATTTTGAAAAAGCACTACAATTGGCTCCACAATTTGCCCAAGCGTTAATCGCGCTAGGCAAGATGGAAACGCAAGACATGGAATACGACAAAGCGATTGCCCTGCTGCAAAAGGCTATAGCGCTGCAACCTGCAAACGAAACAGCGCACTACGCTTTGCAAATGGCCTATCGCGACGCCGGACAAACGGACAAAGCCAAAGAAGAGAAAGCAGTTCTCGACAAGCTGCAAAAACCACCTGAGGGCGAGTTCAGCGACTTCCTGAAGAAGCTCGGCGAAAAACCTTGATAAAGCTGGCTTTGGCTGCGGTTGTACTTATTGCCGACTTTCAAAACATCGCCAAACAAGCCGGGTTGTTAGATATTTTCCCTAATGGCGGATCAGTCAGCAAGCAATTCATCATTGAAACCACGGGCAGCGGCATCGCGTTTATCGACTATGATAATGACGGTCTTCTCGATCTCTTCGTCCTTTCTGGCAAAGGCGGAACGAACCGTATGTATCACAACGAAGGGCATGACAAGTTCCGCGAAGTCACCGCGCAGCTCGGCCTGCAGTCGAGCGGCTGGGCGCAGGGAGTTTGTGCCGGCGATTTCGATAACGATGGCTACACCGACTTATTCGTGACTTACTGGGGAGCAAATCATCTTTATCGAAACGTCGGGGGCAAGCGATTTGAAGATGTTACTCAGAAGTCGCACCTGACGCAAGATCGCGTTCGCTACAACACTGGCTGCGCGTTCATCGATATCGATAACGACGGCAAGCTCGATCTCTTCGTTTCGAACTACCTAAAATTCGATCCGGCCACCACGCCACAACCCGGAGCGAATCCATATTGTTACTACCGCGGCATCGCTGTTAATTGCGGACCGCGCGGGTTGCCGTTTGATCGCAATATTCTCTACAAAAACAATGGCGACGGAACATTCCAAGACATTTCGGAAGAATCGGGCATTGCCGAGCCCGTTGGCCATTACTCTCTGAGCGTGTTGACCGGAGATTTCAACGAAGATGGCCTACCGGATATTTACGTCGCCTGCGACCAAACCCCTTCCCTGCTCTACATTAATAAGGGCCATGGCAAATTCGAAGAAGAAGCGGTGCTACGGGGCGTCGCCTTTGACGAAAACGGCAAGGCCATGTCGGGCATGGGATTGGATGAAGCCGATTACAACGGTGAAGGTCATCCCAGTATCTTTCGCACTAACTTCTCCGACGAATTCGAAACGCTGTATCACAATCGCGGACATGGCAATTTCGACGATGTCACTTTGGACGCCGGGCTGGGCCAAAACACGCGCTTTGTCGGCTGGGGAACCGGCTTCTTCGATTTCAATAACGATGGGTGGAAAGACTTGCTGCTCGTCAACGGCCACGTTTTCCCAGAGGTTGAAAAGCTTCATATCGACATTCATTACAAAGATCGCGCCATTCTGTACCAAAACCTGGGCAACGGCAAATTCAAAGACGTAACGAAAGAATCTGGTCCTGGATTTAATGAATTACACTCTGCGCGCGGCGCAGCGTTCGGCGATATCGATAATGACGGCACGCTCGAAGTCGCCGTAAATGATCAAAACGAAACCCCATCGCTCTTTCGACAAAAACCCGCCGCTCACTGGTTAATCCTGAAGCTCGAAGGAACGAAAGCAAATCGCAGCGCCATAGGTGCGCGCGTGAAGGTAATTACCGGCGAACATGCGCAATGGGGTGAAGTACGCAGCGGCGGCAGTTATCTTTCGCAAAGCGATTTCCGTTTGCATTTCGGCCTCGGCACCGCAACGAATGTCGATCGCATCGAAGTCATTTGGCCCGGTGGCTCAAAGCAAACAATCGAGCACCAACGGGCAGATCGTGTCGTAAAAATTAAGCAGCAGTAAGTACAATCAAAACCATGCGCCTCGTTGCACTGTTTCTTTCCGCCTTCGCGGCTGTCTCCGCTCAAAACATTCAATATGACGAAAGCCGCAAAGTCTGGCTGTTGAATACCAAAGTAAGTTCCTATGCTATGGGTGTGTCGCCCGACGGACAGTTGCAAAACCTCTATTGGGGCGGACCGTTGTGGCGTATAGCGGACGTTCCCGCCGCGAAAACACGCGAAGATATTTCCTCCTTCGATCCACACGAGATGCTCGAAGCGGAAGAATATCCGGGCTGGGGTGGCAAGCGTTTTTACGAAACGGACTTAAAGATCACGCGCGCCGACGGCAATCGGGATTTAGTTTTGCACTATCAGTCGCACAAGGTGGATGGCGACTCGCTGTTTATCACGCTGAAAGACATCAAAGATGATATTGAAGCGGTTCTGGAATATCGCGTTTATGCGGATGTGGGAATTATTAGCCGCCGAGCGACCATCCGAAATAAGAGCAATCAGGCGATCACTTTAGAAAGCGCGCAGTCGGCAACCTGGAATCTGCCTGCTGGTGACGGATACCGGCTGACCTACTTGAGTGGCCGTTGGGCTGCGGAAACGCAAGTAAACCGCGAGCCGATTCACGAAGGGATGAAAGTCCTCGAAAGCCGCTTGGGCCATACCGGCCATAATTTCAATCCCTGGTTTGCCATCGACCAGGGTGAAGCCAGTGAAGAGCATGGCAGCGTTTGGTTTGGCGCTTTGGCGTGGAGCGGCAATTGGCGGATTTCGGTGGAACAGACCCCTTACAAACAGGTTCGCGTTACGGGAGGCTTCAACGCTTTTGATTTTTCTTGGCCGCTCAAACCAGGCGAACAATTGGAGACGCCCGCGTTCTACGGAGGCTACTCGGCCAATGGTTTCGGCGAGGCATCTCGTTTGCTCCACAACCTTGAACTCACTTATATCGAGCCGCACGGATCTGCCGCCCGCCCGCGACCCGTTCTTTATAACTCTTGGGAGGCAACCGAATTCAACGTGAACGAAGCAGGCCAAACAGCCCTCGCACAAAAGGCCGCAAAACTCGGAGTTGAATTATTTGTCATGGACGATGGCTGGTTCGGCAAACGCAACACCGATCACGCCGGATTAGGCGATTGGGTCGTGAATCCGCAGAAATTCCCCGCTGGCCTGGACGGCTTGATTAAATCGGTCAACTCGCTCGGAATGGATTTCGGCTTGTGGGTGGAACCAGAGATGGTGAACCCCGATAGCGATCTTTATCGCGCGCACCCGGATTGGGTCATGAACTTTCCCGGCCGGCCGCGCGGCGAATTACGAAACCAACTTGTCCTGAACCTCGCTCGTGACGAAGTCAAGGATTATATTTTCGACGTTCTCGACAAGCTGGTCAACAACCTATAAATTTCGTTACTTCAAATGGGACATGAACCGAATTTTTTCTGAACCCGGTTGGCCGGAAGTAAGCGTGGGCGAGCAGCGCGAGTTGTGGGTCAAATACGTTTGGAACTACTACGACATCATGGACCGACTGCGCAAGAAACATCCGGAGCTTGAGATCGAATCCTGTTCGGGCGGCGGTGGCCGGATCGATCTGGGTGTTCTGAGATACGTCGATGAAGTCTGGACTTCCGACAACACGGAAGCGTTCGACCGTTTGCAAATTCAAGAAGGCTTCTCGCAAGCGTACGCTGCAAAGTTCATGTCGGCATGGGTGACCGATGTGCCGAATGCTAACGGGCGCAGCACACCGCTGCGTTACCGGTTTCTTGTTGCCATGCAAGGCGCCCTGGGCGTGGGTTCGAATTTGAATAAATTCAGCGACGAGGATACCAAACTGGCGACGCAAATGGTGGCACTGTATAAGCGCATTCGCGAAACGGTCCAGTTTGGCAGTTTGTACCGATTGCTTTCGCCGCGCACGAACGACACGACTGCTAACGAATACGTTTCGAAAGACGGTAAAGAAGCGGTAGTTTTTGCGTTTCGTCACTCGCAGCAATACAACACCGCGCCGCCCACAATTCATTTACAGGGTCTTGACCCGCAAGGTGTTTACCAACTTGAACTATGGGACGGCACTATGCTAGAAAAACTCAGTGGCGCTTATTTGATGGACAACGGCATCAACGTTACTTTACGCGGTGATTTTGATAGTACGGCCGTTTTGCTACATCAATTTTCGCGATAGTTCAACAATGGTTTCTGGCCCAACGGAATGGCCGATTGATAGTTCATCGTCTTGAGCTGAGAATCGAGATCGGCCTTGGCGGCCTTGATTATTTCCGGATGAGCAAAAAGATCTGCGCCTGTGAAAGCAATTGATTTGGCGGCGATTAGCATTCCCTCTTGACCAATGCTCATGCCGGAAGCGGCGGCGGCCTGCCAGGTGTGCGGGGCCGATCCGGGAACCAATGTCGCCGAAGTGAAGCCGATGGTGGGCACGACCCAACTGATGTCACCCACATCGGTGGAGGCGGATGGCGCGTTTGGATCGGGAGCACGAAGAGGAACGATCACGCTGGTTTGCTCAAAGTGTCCCGCTGCAGAAGGCGGCAAGCTTTTTTGTAATTCCTCGGCAAACGCTTTTTGTTCGGGAGTGTAATTGAAACCGCCCACTTCCTCCAACTCTCGTTGTGCGAGTTCAGCGAGGGGCGCGTTTGTCAGGACGTTCGCGTCGGCACTAATTACTTTTACATCGACAGTGGTCTCGGTCATCAGAGCCGCGCCTTGGGCGATTTTCTGAATTCGTCCCCAGATATCGGTAAGAACTTCACCCGACGGACTGCGCGCTGTCAGAAAAATTTCCGCCAGATCAGGTACCACGTTCGGGGCAACGCCACCCTTGGTAATGATGTAGTGAATGCGCGAAGAACTCGGCACATGTTCGCGCATAAATTCGACGCCATTGCCCATCAACATCACGGCGTCCAGTGCAGAGCGACCGCGGTCGGGCGCGAAAGCAGCATGCGAAGCGACTCCATGGAAAGTGAATTTGGCGGAACTGTCGGCGAGCGATCCGCCGTTGAAAACAGAATTGCGGTCGGCGGGATGCCAGTGCAAAACCACATCGACATCTTTAAACAAACCAGCGCGCACCATGTAGACCTTGCCGGAACCGCCCTCTTCCGCAGGCGTGCCGTAAAAGCGCAGCGTCCCTTTGATGTGATTCTTTTCCATGTACTGCTTGAGCGAAACAGCAGCCAGCGCGGCGGCGGAGCCGAGTAAATTGTGTCCGCATCCGTGGCCCGGCGCGGCAACCACGACAGGCTTCCTGGTGGGCGAAGTCTCTTGCGATAAACCGGGCAACGCATCGAACTCGCCAAGAATAGCGATGACCGGCTTGCCGGAACCGTAACTTGCGACAAACGCAGTCGTCATGTCAGGCATGGGCGATTCGACTTTGAACCCGGCAGACTTCAATTGTTCTTGCAAAAGCGCCGAACTTTTTTGTTCGTGATAGCCGAGTTCGGCGTAGTCCCAAATCTGTTTCGAGATGCGCTGATATTGAGGCGCACTGTCACTTAGGAACGCAAGAATCTGCTGATGTTCGGGGGAATGCGATTGGCCGTTGGCAAGGAATGCGGCAGCCAGGAGCAAGGCGAGCGAATGCGAACACGTCATCCAGAGATTCTCGCATGCTATAGTCACGATCAAAATCAAATTTTCCCCATGAAGAAAATTCCAGCGGTCTTCCTTTCGATGGTTTTGGCGGCTGCGCAGGCACCCGCTCCTAAAACGACTCCTGAAACAGCAAAGCCAAACGACGTTACAGACGAAAAGCCGGTAATCACGCATCACAAGATCACGGTTGGCGGCAAAGCTCTTTCGTACACCGCTACCTCGGGATTTTTACCGATTAAAGACGATCAGGGGAAACCAGAAGCGCATATGTTTTACGTGGCCTACACGTTGGATGGCACCATTGGCAAAAGGCCATTAACATTTGCGTTCAATGGCGGTCCAGGCTCGGCGACGATTTGGCTGCACATGGGTTGTTTCGGACCAAAGCGCGTGAAGATGAAGCCCAACGGCTTTATGCCGCCGCCCCCATTTGAATGGGAAGACAATCAGAACACGATTCTGGATAGGACCGACCTCGTCTTCGTGGATGCGATTGGAACTGGCTACAGTCGCGCTGTCTCGCCAGACCTCGGCAAAAAGTTCTGGAGCGTTTCAGGCGACATCGCAGCGTTCGGTGAGTTTGTGCGCTTGTACTTGCAAAAGAATTCACGCTGGACGTCGCCCGTTTATTTGGCCGGTGAAAGCTATGGCACGACGCGCGCAGCTGGTCTTTCGGGCTATTTGGTCGATCACGGGATCGCGCTAAACGGTATCGTTCTGATTTCGACTATTCTCAACTTTGAGACGGTGAGCTTTGGGGTGGGCAACGACTTGCCCTACATTCTTTATTTGCCGACTTATGCGGAGACGGCCGCGTTTCATCAGAAACTGGCGCCGGAGTTAGAGAAAGATCGCGAAGCGTTGCGGCAGGAGGTGGAAAAGTTTGCCGCCGGCGACTACACGGTTGCGTTGCAACAAGGCGATGCGCTTGATCCCGCGGCTCGACAGTCGGTGATTGATCGTCTCTCGCGCTATACCGGCCTGAGCAAACAATATATTCAGCGCTGCAACTTGCGGGTGGACCTGTCACACTTTGACACAGAACTTCTGCGCGATGAGACAAAAATCGTAGGTCGTTTGGATGGCCGGTTCACGGCATACAATGAAACGGCGACGCAGCAAACGCCAGAATTCGACCCGAGTGAGGCAGCGATTCGTCCGCCGTATACATCGGTATTCGGTGATTACGTGAAGACCGAACTCGGGTTCCAGTCTGATTCCGTTTACTACGTGCTAGGCGGTGGGATCGGGCGCTGGGACTTCGATACCGCTGGCGGCCGTGCCGGTTTTGCAGATACCAGCCAGGCGCTGCGACGCGCTTTCGCCAAGAATCCGTTTCTGCAGGTCTACATTGCCGAAGGGTTTTACGATGCCGCTACGCCTTACTTTGCGGTCGAATATACCTTCAATCACATGGGATTGACGCCCGATGCGCACAAGAATATTTCGCGCGGCCATTTCAATGCAGGGCATATGGTTTACATTGATAACGAGTCCATGAGCAAGCTCAAACAAGACGTGGATGCTTTGTTTGATCACTCGTTGCCCAGGTAAACATGATGCATCTGCGCTGCAGTGTAAGCGACTGCGGAACAACTTTAGATCTGCACGACCGCGCGCTGGCTTGCCCAAAATGCGGCGATTTGCTGGAAGTGGTAATTGATCCGCCACCGGCTGATCCCGCCGCAACGAAAAGCCGTTGGTTAGGTCGGCGACTGTCGAATGAGTTGCGTGACAGGTCGGGCGTTTGGCGCTTTCGCGAATTGCTGCCGGATGTTTATGGTCAGGAAGGAATTGTGTCGCTGAGCGAAGGCAATACGCCTTTGGTGCGAGGCCAAAAGACTTTGGATTTTGCGGGACTGAAGGAGCTTACCTTCAAACATCTCGGTTGGAATCCGACAGGATCGTTCAAAGATCTGGGCATGACAGCCGGCATCACGGAAGCGAAATTCGTGGGCGCGAAGGCGGTGGCATGCGCTTCGACAGGCAATACGGCGGCTTCACTGGCGGCTTACGCGGCACGGGCCGGAATGGCGGGTCGAGTGTATTTGCCGGCGGGGCAGGCGTCGGCAAACAAGCTGGCGCAGGCACTCGATTATGGTGCGGAGACGATCCAGATCGACGGCAACTTTGACGATGCGCTGAATGCGCTGCTCGCCTCAACCGATGCCGATCTTTACTTTCTGAATTCGATAAATCCATTTCGCATCGAAGGGCAGAAGACGGCCATGATCGAAATGCTCGAACAGCTGAACTGGCGTATTCCGGATTATCTGGTTGTGCCGGGCGGAAATCTGGGGAACTCGTCAGCGTTTGGGAAGGCATTCATTGAACTAAAGAGATTTGGCTTTATCGAACGAGCGCCACGCATCGTGATTGTGCAGGCGGCAGGTGCGAATCCGTTGGCGCAGATGTGGGAATCGGGCGCGAGCGAACTGCATGCGGTGGCGGAGCCAGAAACGGTGGCAACGGCGATTCGGATTGGCAATCCGCGTTCGTGGAAGAAATCGCTGCAGGGGGTGCATTTCACGAACGGTTTTGTGCTGGATGTGACGGACGAAGAAATCGGCGAAGCGAAGGATTGGATCGGGCGCGACGGTATCGGGTGTGAACCGGCATCAGCAACAACGCTAGCGGGAATTCGCAAGTTGACGCACGCGGGCAAGATGGACAGGGACGCCAAAGTGGTCGCTATTTTGACAGGTCATGTGCTGAAGGACACAGATTACATCATCAAACGGCGCTCCGCGCATGGGGCGACAGAACATAATTGAGAGATATGATGTCGCCGCAAACCGGCCTGGAGATTCGCGTACCCGCTTCGATTGCAAATCTAGGGCCGGGTTTCGACACGCTCGCCGTTGCCGTTGAGCTTTATTTGAATTTGTCGGTCACGATTGTGGACGGCACGAATCAGCTCGATTTTGAGTTTCCCGATTGTAGAATCGACGGCGAGAATTATATTGCACGCGCGTTCAATTTTGCGGCGCGGCAGCGAGGAGGATCGTTTCCGTCGCTGCATGTGGTGGTGCACACCGAGATTCCGATGCGGAGTGGTTTAGGCAGTAGTGCGGCGGCCACGGTGGCGGGGCTGCGGCTTTATGAGGCAGTGGCAGGTCCGCTGCCGGAACAAGGTTTGCTGAATGCGGCGTGTGCGTTAGAGGGTCATCCGGATAATGTGGCGGCAGCGTTGCTGGGTGGATTGACGGTGAGTTGCCAGTTGCCGGATCGCTCGGCGTTTGCGGTGAAGTTGGATTGGCCGGCCGCGCTGCAGTTTATCGTATTGACACCGCAGTATGCGCTTTCGACGGCGGCTTCACGCGAGGCGCTGCCTGAGTTGATTTCGCGGGAGGATGCGGTTTTCAATTTGCAGCGGATTGCGTTGTTGCTGCAGGCGGTGCAGAGCGGGAATCATTCACTGTTGCGGGAGGCATTGCATGATCGGATACATCAACCTTATCGACAGAAGTTGGTGCCGGCACTGGAGGAGATTTTGGCGCTGGAGCATCCGGATTTGTTGGGAGTTTGTTTGAGCGGAGCTGGGCCGTCGATTGTGGGGTTGGCGGAGCGGAATTTCGGGCAGATTGAAAAATTGCTTAGCGATGCGTATCAGCAAACGGGTTTGCCGTTTACGATACGAAGGTTAGCAGCGCATCAGGAGCATGTAGGCGCGCCGGTGAGTGTGCGGTGATTTAGCAAATCACTTCGCCTCAATTGCATTGTAAAGACCCGCGAACTCAGCTAAGGCTGATGACGCTTGACGGCTGCAAAGCGTGCGCATCCGGTTACAGCACGAAAATGTCCGATACGCCTCTCGTTCAAGCTACAGATAGGCGTCAGACGTCAATGAAGCCAACGCCGTCCTACGAAGAGATCGTCGATTCTATTGCATCGGGTACGACACCGGAGTCGGTCGTGGCGTTCCGCCCAACTTTGGCGGCAATTCAGCGGGTTGAGGAATTAACAGCAAAAAACCGGGATGAAGTTATTTCACCGGATGAGCAAGCCGAACTCGACGACTATCTGCAACTCGAGCATCTGCTGATCTTAGCCAAAGCGCGGGCCCGCCAGAAACTCCAGCTTGCGTCCCGAAATCTCTGACGATTTTCGCGAACGCGTCGCGGTTCGTGCCAATCGCCGCTGTTTGGATGGCAATCGCTTCGTTTCTCTATTCAATCCCGCGGAGGAGTCTTTGGCACGGCCATTTCATTCTGCGCGGATTTGTAATTGAGCCTTTGACGGCTGAGGGGCGGGTTACAGCGAGGCTGCTGCGCTTGATCGATCAGCGTCTTGCCGAGCGAAGAGCCATCTGTCGGCCCTAAGCTGTGGGTTCCAATAAATGTGCTGTGATTTAGCGATCCCATCTAATCTGACGGCCTAAGCGCGAGCACGACTAAGGATCGACAGTGGCGTCGCCGCGTTCATAAACTCGCCGAGATGATAAGCGCGGGCGCGCGAAAACACCGACGGCAAGTGACACGATCAAGAAAAGTCCGAAGGATGACGGTTCAGGGACGCTCGTTGTCGACGCCGCTACACCTACACTATAAGCCGCGGTAGCATCGGGTGCCGCGCCGATATCAACTGTCTCGTTTAAATCGCCGTAGAATTCTCCGGCAGCGTCTTGCGCAGTGCCGTTTTCGACAAGGCTGAAACGGCGGACACCCGGCGAAGCATTCAAGGTGAGGCCGGCGACGGCGCTGGTGCTTGGGCCAATGTTGCCCAATAGCAAGGGAAGTGGAGTCGCCGCGAGCGCCAGGGGACCCGCTCCTAGCGTAACTCTCGGAGTAACACTCGTGATGGTGACATTCCTGGCGGCAAATAAGCTGGTGTTGGTAATGCCGACGGTTAGCGAGACGGTAGTGGATCCGAGGGATTGATTGACTACCTTCGCTGAAAAGCTTGGGGTTTGAGCTTGGGATGAAACGACGGAAAGACAAACAAGCGTGAGCAGACACACCGACAGCCGAGGTACTGCCAGATTCTGGAGGATCATATAGTATGACCAAACTATCCGTTACGAGGTTGTTTTGCCACGACTATCAATCCTTGACATTCGTTTACGCGACAGTGCTTGCGATCTGGCCTAAGTGGCATTCTTCATGCACCGCGCGGACGGCTTTTTCGAGCATGTCGAGACGAACAATAATGCCGATGGTGAGTTCGCTCGAGCCTTGGGCGATGGCGATGATGTTGGCGTTCTCGCGGGAGATGGCGGTGAAAACCCGCCCAGCCAGTCCCGGCGTTCCGCGCATCCCCTCTCCCACGACAGCCAGCAATCCGACGTTTTCATCTACTTCAATGGGGCGTAGATAGCCGTGCGCGAGTTCGATCGATAGATTCGCTTCGAGCGCTTCCATGGCCGGTGTGACGTCTTGTTTGCGGATCAAAAAACAAAATGTCTGGCGATAGCTGGAGCTGGTGAGAACGAGGATTTCGACGTTCGCGAGAGCGAGTGCGTCGAGGGCGCGGGCCATGAGACGGGTTCCGCTGAGCACGGCATTGGCGGGTTCCATGGAAACCAGTGCGACGTTTGACATGGATGTGACGGCGCGGGCGCCTTTGGGTTCGTCGAAGCTGGAAACGATCTTAGTGCCGGGCTTGTGCAGGGCGAAGCTGTTCTTGCTCCAGACGGGGATTTGTTTTTCGACTAACGGGGCGAGGGTGCGGGGATGTAAGACTTTGGCGCCGTTGTAAGCGAGTTCGGCCGCTTCGGCGTAGGTGACTTCGTCGAGTACGGCGACATCCTTGACAAGGCGCGGGTCGGCGGTCATGATGCCGTCAACGTCGGTCCAGATCCAGAGTTCTTGCGCGTCTAAGACGGCGGCGAGGATGGAGGCGGAGAAATCGGAACCGCCGCGGCCGAGGGTGGTCGGGCGGCCGTCGGCGGTTGCGCCATTGAAACCAGTGACGATGGGCACGATACCTTGCTCAATGATGGGCGCTAGTTTTGTGGCGCATTTCTGGCGGGTAGCTTCCATCTGCGGGGAGGCGTTGCCGAAGACGGCGTCGGTAATGATGACGTCGCCGCCGTTGACAGCCTGCGCTTTGATGCCGGAGGCTTCGAGGAAGCGGGCGAGCAGTGAGGCGGAGAGGCGTTCGCCGATGGCGATGGCTTCATCGACGGAACGGGGAGGGCGTTCGCCGAGCATGAGAATGCCGTTGGCGATGCGCTCGAATTCGTTGATGATTGAATTGACGTCGTCAATCGCGGCCGTGTTCTTGCCGAGGAGTTGATCGGAGACTTCGAGGTGACGGGTGCGCAGGGCTTCGACGCCTTTGCCGACGAGGGTTTTATCCCCTACTTCAGCGCGGCGGAGGGTTTCCAGAAGGAGGTCTGTGACCTTTGCCATGGCGGAGACGACGACAGTCAGAGGGCGAAGTTTTATCTGCCCGGCTATGATGTCGGCTGCAACGCGTATGCGTTCGGCGTTTCCCATGCTGGTGCCGCCGAACTTCATGACTAGTAAATTTTGCAAAAGGGCCTTTCGGATCTATTTTGGCATTGAAGGTCCATTGCCTCGGTGTCGCGAGACATTTTCATTAACATTAGTCTATGGACACGGTGATTGAAGCTGCCTGGATCGTGGCGGTGGTTGTTTGGGTGGTTGGGGGCATGATGACTAAGACGACGGTTCGAAAGCAGTCGGCCTCATCGACGTTGCTTGACATTTTGCCGATGGCGGTGGTGTTTCTGCTGTTTTTTAGTAATCGAGCTTTGTTGGAGTGGGCGTCTATGCGCATTGTGCCGGCAACTTTGGAATGGCAAGTACTGGGAACGGTGCTCACGGTGGCGGGGGTTGTGTTTGCGGTATGGTCGCGCTTCTATCTAGGGACGAATTGGAGCGCGACGGTGACGGTGAAGCAGCATCACGAACTGATCCGCTCAGGCCCTTATAGTGTGGTGAGGCATCCGATTTATTCAGGATTTCTGCTGGCGATTTTGGGGACGGCAATTTATGTGGGACAGCTGAGAGGCTTGTTGGCGGTGGCCTTGGCGGCGATCGCGTGGAGGATCAAATCACTGCGGGAAGAGTCGTTCATGCAAGATGAGTTTGGCGAACAGTATGCAGAGTACCGCCAAAAGGTCAAAGCGCTGGTGCCGTTCATTTGGTGATCCAGGTTTGGCCGCCGTCGGAAGATAGCCAGTCGCCGGATTTGGTTTTAAGAATGAGATTTGCGCCCTCGGTGCGAATGGCGGTGATGGAGTCTTTACTGGGGACTGCGATTTGATGCCAGTGGAGGCCATTGTCTGCGGAATGGAAGAGAGTGCCGGATTCGCCGCCGGTCCAGATTTCCGAGCCTGAGACCGAGAGCGACAAAAGAGTGGCTTCCGTATCGATGCGGATGGCATGCCAGGTCTGGCCGTCCGACGAGTTCATTAGAACTCCGGGGATGTCGCTCAACTTCCATTGGCTTTGATTCTTCCAAGTGAGAGAAGAGCGCTGAGCGAGGCTGCTATGGGCGAATGATCCTAGAGCCGCTCGTGTCACTCGAGACTGCGGCGGAGGCGGAGCGATCGATATAGGCTGCTGTTGCTGGAACTTATCGATGAAGGGCGCTGGATCAATGGGAGCGGGCTCTTCAGGCATAGCGGCCGATGGCGCGGGGACTGACACGGGTGAAACGGGGAACGTGCGAGGGACGAATTTCTTTTTGGGCGCAGCCGCGACCATTGGTAGTTCCTTCGCAGTCGAGGTAGAAGTTGGCATGGTCTTTTGTGGTTGAACCTGTGTCTGTCGTGCCAGCGGAATCGGCGCTGGGCGATACAGCACGACGATGAATGCGAGGAGGATGGCTGCCATGCCAGCAGCCCAGCGTAGATTCCACCACTGTAATGATGGCTTGTAGGCAGGAGATGAGGAGTGGGACAGGATTTGGCGGCAGTCGGAACAGTTGGCGAGGTGAGCGAAGACCATTTGGCGGTCGGCTGGTTTTAGAACATTTTCGGCGAAGGCAAGCAGAGTGTCGGCGTCGGGGTGAGCTTCGGCTGACTGTTGTTGACGGGTGAGGCGGGAAGCCAGAAATTTAGAAAACTGCTCCATATGGATGAACGTTTAGGCGCGCCTTTCTTGCGCCAGCTTTTCGCGCACGTTGATGGGGAGATCGCGGACGTCGAGAGCGAGCATTTCATCGGCGGTACGTTTGGGGATGCCGGATTTGCCTAGTTTTGTGATGATTTGCCTGCGCACTGCGGCGGTGATTTTATCGAGGCGGCGGCTCACGGTGGATTCGTGCATGCTGACCATGCGGCCAATTTCGGCGAGAGTGCGCTGGTCCAAATAATATGCGGCCAGGAAGAAACGGTCTTCCGCGGAGAGATTTGCGAGGACGGCGTCGGTGGCGAGAGTGAGGGCGCGTTGTTGGTTGCAGAGGCCGGGATCGTCCATTTCGAACTGGACGGGCGTTTCGATAGCATCGTCAAAGGCGACGAATTTACGTTGCTGACGAATGCGGTTGATGTGCTCTTGGGCCAAGACAGTTTTGAGCCAACCTTCTAAAGACCCGCGGCCCATATACGATTCGAGTTTGGAGGGGCGCTTGCTGTAGAGGTCGGCCCAGAGAGAGTCCACGAGTTCGCAGCCGCGGAGTTCGTCTTGCAGCATGGCAGCGCCGGCGCGATAGAGCTTTTGGCGATAACGGGCGACGAAGCAATCCCACGCGACTGGTTTACCGGTGGCGCAGGCACGGGCTAGCACGAGATCCGGCAAACGCATCGATTCGGTCTGCGGGAGTTCTGCAAGCCACACGGCGAATTCTTCGCGCGTTACGTCGAATTCCGCCGCACCGCTTTTTTCGTAGAGTGTCTTTCCCACGCCAGTCAAGATTTAACACGCAGCAAAATTGTTTGCAAGAACTTTCACGGCAATCGTTCCTTTTGACGAAGAGCGTGCTGCTGCGTTGCGCTCCGTCGGAAAAAGAGCCGTAGAATTGACCACTATGAGGGCGGCATTGAGCCTGTGGGGACTTCCGTTGTCTATAGGAGTTGTGGTCTTATAGCAAAAAGTGAGGTGGAACCGAGAGCCGGCATAGCCGAAACTAGACTGCGTCGGCAAACCGGTGCAACTCGGCGCCGTCGATTGTGCCGCACCTTCGACATAGTGCCGCTCTCACAACACACCTATTGACTCGCAAGGTTGACATGTCGAGCCCACGACTCGCCTTCACTAAGGGTCGACATCCAGCAGACGGCAAGCGAGGGCAGGCGTCGATCCTGGATGCTAAGCACTCGTCCTTCAATCCACTTTAGATGGCCACCGCATGCCCTGTCGAGACCTCATGGTAGATAAATGGCAGCGAACGAGAACACCGTAAGAATACTCGTTTGCGACATCCGTTGTTTGCTGACGTTGTTAACGCCAGAGTTCCAACCTATAATCGGAGCATGCAGCGTAACGAGTGGCTCGCCTCCAGACAAAAAGATCCGATTCGCACCCAGATTTACTATGCCCGCCAGGGGATGATCACGCCCGAGATGGAATTTGTGGCGCAGCGCGAAGGCCAGACCAGCGAAGTGATTCGAAGCGAAGTCGCCCGGGGACGCATGATCATCCCTGCCAACGTCAATCACCACAGTCTGGAACCGATGTGCATCGGCGTCGAGTCAAAGTGCAAAATTAATGCCAATATCGGTAATTCTGCCACCACTTCGAATATCGATGAAGAATTGGCCAAGCTGCAATACGCTGTCAAGTACGGCGCCGATACGGTGATGGATCTGTCCACCGGCGGCGATATCCCTCGCATCCGCCAAGCCATCATTGACGCCTCTCCGGTGCCCATCGGAACCGTGCCGATCTACGAGGCGCTGAACCGGGTACGCCGCGTGGAAGATCTAAACATCAACGTAATGCTCGACGTGATTGAAGAGCAAGCGCAGCAAGGCGTGGACTACATGACCATTCACGCAGGCGTACTCGTTCAATATGTGCCGCTAACGAAAAACCGCATTACCGGCATCGTGAGCCGAGGCGGAGCCATTCTGGCCGAGTGGATGGTAAAGAACCACAAGCAAAATCTGCTTTACGAAAACTTCGACGCCATCTGCACAATTTTCCAGAAGTACGACGTGAGCTTTTCGCTCGGCGATGGTCTACGTCCCGGCTGTCTGGCCGATGCCAGCGATGCGGCGCAGTTCGCGGAATTGAAGACTCTCGGCGAACTGACAAAGAAAGCGTGGCAACATGATGTGCAGGTGATGATCGAAGGACCGGGCCATATTCCGCTCGATCAGATTGCACTGCAAGTCGAGAAGGAAAAAGAGATGTGTTACGAAGCGCCCTTCTACACGTTAGGGCCGCTGGTGACCGACATTGCGCCCGGCTACGATCACATTACATCGGCTATCGGAGCCGCTATGATTGGCTGGTATGGCGCATCTATGCTCTGCTACGTTACGCCAAAAGAACATCTCGGCCTCCCCAATCGAGAAGACGTGAAGCAAGGCATCATCGCCTATAAAATCGCCGCGCATGCAGCGGACGTGGCTCGCCATCGCAAAGGTGCACGCGATCGCGATGACGAACTGTCCCGCGCGCGATTTAACTTCGATTGGCGCAAACAGTTCGCCTTGTCGCTCGATCCCGAAACAGCGGAAGCCATGCACGACGAAACGTTACCGGAAGAAGGTTTCAAGGATGCGGCGTTTTGTTCTATGTGCGGACCGAAATTCTGCTCCATGAACCATTCCGCCAAGACGCAGGAATTCACCGAGGCCGATGCGAATGCGGTGCTCGCCTCGGTCGAAACACCCGACCCGCTCGTTAAAATATCGTGAACTCGTTTAGCGGCATTCGATGCGCATTCAACCTCGCCGGTTCGTTGCTTACGACAACAACCGTAAGGTTATGCCGTAGCTTGCGTGCTCGCCCGGTTCTCGCAGCGAAGCGCTAATACGAATTCTTCCAACTACGGCTCTAATCTTTCGCTCCATCTGACCTTTTCCCCGTGGCCGCCGCCATTGGTTTCTACTGGAGCGCAGCAGGCAATCGCGGGACGTCTTAGCATTCCGGTGGTGGAGGTGAAGAAGAGCTGCTTTCAAATTCGCCTTTCAAAGACGCCCATCTCGCTGATGAAAAGGGGCTGCGGATGTTCTGCGCAGCTACTGGCGCGCCGCTCATCGAGGCCGCAGAGCTACTGTTGTCGTAATATATGTCAACGTACTAAGTTTTGCTTTGAAGTCTCGGGAGTATCGCTAATTAATGATGGCATCGATTTTTAATCAGTTAAATAGGTTGGGGGCTGAGCGCCCGCACAAACTCCTCTATTCGTACCTGGACGTGAACGGCAATCCAATCGAAAGCTATTCCTACGGGTCGTTTCTCCAGCGAACAAAGGCGATTGCTGGACATTTGCTTAGGGAAGGTCGTTTCGCGGCGGAGGACCGGCTACTGCTCGCCTACCCGCCGGGCCTCGAAATGATCTGCGCGTTTTTTGGATGTGTGCGCGCGGGATTAATCCCTGTGCCCGTCTATCCTCCCAGTTCCCGCGGCTTCCAAAGCGCCCTTTACAAGATGGTCCACATCGCCAAGGATTGCCAGGCATCCGGGATTTTAACCAGCGCCGACTATCACGCATCTTTAAAGACAAATCTCACGCGAAGCGGCGTCTCGGCATCCGGCGTCGACGTGGATTATATCTCGCGGCTGCCCTGGATTGTAACGGAAGGCTTCGTCACGGAAGACGGTTCGGATACCACTTGGGATGAGCCGCTCGTTGAAACTTCGAAGATTCTGTTTCTGCAATACACATCGGGGTCGACGATGGAGCCCAAGGGTGTCATCGTAACGCACGAAAACATCCTGCAGACCTGTCCGCTCGTAATCGACCATCCCGATCCAATCGTCGTATCCTGGCTTCCGCAGTATCACGATATGGGACTGATCGGATGCTATCTTTATCCCGCATTGAGGGGCGGCACCACGTATGGCTTCGCTTCCATGGACTTCATTCAGCGGCCAATCTTGTGGTTCGACACAATCGCAACATATCGTGCCACCGCGACCGCAGCCCCCAACTTCGCCTACGACTACTGCCTGCGCGCGGGTAGGCTGTCCAAAGAGAACCTTGCAAACTGCGATCTAAGCTCCCTGCGAGTGTTGATGTGCGCGGCAGAACCCATTAAGCCGGATACGTTTACTCGTTTTCTGGAAATGTTCCAGCCTTATGGACTAAAGTCGGAGAGTTTTTACGCCGCCTTCGGATTGGCTGAGAATACTCTGGCGGTTTCACTCGGCGGCCGAAATATCGTATCGATTAACAAGCGGGCGCTTGCGCTAGGGAAGGCGCGCATGACTACTGAGGTTTCCGAAATCAACGGGGCCACGCGGATTGTCAGTTGTGGAACTCCACTCGCGGGTGTCGACGTCAAGATCGTGGATCCAGAACAGCATGTCGCTCTGACGCAGGGGCACATCGGTGAGATTTGGATCACCGGAAGCGGCAAGTGTCTGGGCTACTGGAACAATCCGGAACTGACGCTGAAGCAGTTCCGCGCGCGCCTTGTGGATGATAGCCCTTATGACGATGGCTACCTCCGAAGCGGCGATATGGGATTCTTCCACGACGGCGAGCTGTTCATCTGCGGCCGGATCAAAGACATGATTATCATCCGCGGGCAGAATTATTACCCGCAGGACATCGAAAACGTGGTGGAGAGAACGTCTGGCCTGGTTCGGAACAGTTGCGTGGCCGCATTCCAGATTCACGAAGACAGCGAGCCTGCACTGGCAATCGTAGCCGAAGTCAAGAATCCGAAGGCTCTTCCCGATGCGCGCAAGATTGCCGCCGCTGTGCGGAGTTATCTCAATGTGGAAGTGGCATTGATTTCCTTCATAGCGCCGCGCGCAATACCTAGAACGAGTTCGGGCAAGATCATGCGCCACAAGACCAAGGACATGTGGCTGGAAGGGCAGTTTACCGTCCTCTCCGAGTTTTCTCGCGAGAAGGAGGATGCGTCCGCCGTGTCTGAATCCGGCATCCAGTCGTCGTTCGATGCGTTGAAAGCCAAGTACAACCTGACTGGCCGGGAATCGTACAACCTTGTCGAAGCCGGGTTGGATTCTTTGGATCTTGTCGTGTTCATGCACGAGCTCAAAGAGCTCTTGAAGGACAAAGGCGCCGAGATGCTGGCGAGGCAGGTAGATATCGGCGTGATTCAGCGTGTCAGCGTAGCCGACTTGTTTCAACTGGCCGAACAGTTGGAGCGTGCACCCGAAGATGCACTGGTTGTGCTGCGCCATTCCCTGGCCGCTTTTCGTGAAGAGCAGCGCGTCGCGGAAATGAAGATGATGAGTGCCGACAGGAAGCTTATCTTCGTGCCTTCGGCGCCCGGGACTTTGCCCGAAATACCGAAGCTGAACCGTGTACTGCTCACGGGCGGCACGGGTTTCATCGGACCGTTTCTCATCAAGAGTCTACTGGAACAGACGCGCGCGAAGATCTATGTCCTGGTCAGGGCTTCCGACGAGGATCAGGGACGGCAACGACTTAGGGCGGCGATGGAATCGATGGGACCCAGCCCGGCCCGGCTCATGAAAATGTTTGAGTCTCGCGTCATTCCCATTTGCGGCGACCTTGGGCAGCCAATGCTTGGCATGTCGCAGGCTGTCTGGGATTTCCTCGCCGGCGAAGTGGATACCGTGTTCCACAACGGCGCGACCGTCAACTACCTCTTCAATTACGACCGCATGCGTGACGCGAACGTGCTGGGGACCAACGAAGTCCTGAGACTGGCGTTCGAAGGACGTTCCAAGGAATTTAATTACGTCTCCACCACCTTTGTGTTTGGCTGGGCTGTCAAACCTGTCCTGTATGAGACCGACTTCAACGAGAATCTGGAACTTCTCGATTTCGGATACAGCCAGTCCAAGTGGGTCGCCGAACAAGTGGTGGCAGACGCGCGCAGTCGAGGGCTTGCCACCCGCATTTTCCGCCCTGCGCTGGTTAGCCCGTCCATTACGGGCGGAGGGAACAATTTCGATATCGCGGTTCGCTTAGTGGCCTTCATGGTGAATCACGGCATTGGAGTGGACGCTCTGAACCAGGTTAGCTTCGTTCCCGCAGACATTGTGGCGAACAATATCGTTGCGATTTCGACCACTCGCGGCACGGCCAATCAGACTTACCATGTGGTGCGCGATGATTATGCAAATATGCTGGATATTACCGGGATCATAACCAAGTCCACCGGACGGCACTTTGAAATATTCAGCATCGCCGATTTTGTTCCCGAACTGATTCGGCGCTGCCGCAAGGAAGATCTGCTCTTTCCGCTGCTGGATTTTCTGGTTGGGTCGGTAGACAATATTTCCGCGATGGAGTTCAAGCGCTATGAGAATCGCTCTTATCAGGAGGCGCGCGATGCCTCGGTTTGGGGCAAGCCTGATCCGTCGCTGGAGGATACGGTCAACGGCATTCTCAAATTTATGAACCGCAAAGGGATCATTGCAGTCGCGGCTCGGGAGCCAAACACCGTTTTGCCGGCGGCTCTGGCCTTAACGGATGCTTCGTCTGCTACTGCTTTTTGAAGACCAGTTTCTCGCTTAATTGCTGGCCGGTTTCTAGGGTTGCCGTGGTGGCTAGCGTCAAACGCTGCCCGTCCTCGGAAACCTGCCATCTGTCCTTTTGCGTGACCTGATCGCCTCGCCGGTAAATCGCGTCCACCGTATGAGGATCGACAAGTTGAAGCGTGACAGTGTCGTTGCGGGAGTTATGAAGGTCGTACTGCTTCCCGTCAAAACGGGCAGTGTAGCTGAAATCGCCTGAAAAGCGAACTGCGCCATTACTCTCTGGCTCGATCTTGAGTCGCAACCCTTGCCGCAGACGAGTCTTGCTGAGATCCTGCGTCCACTCACCCGCGAGTAAATCGCCGCCCACTTTCGCGCCTCCGCTGCGAGTCCACACGGAAATCTGGTCGGCATGGCCTTCGCTCACGGTCACGACCGTTAGCTCGTTTCCGGAACTCGACAGTTTTTCGCGAACAGTCGCCACCACCTCGCCATCCTTCTTTTCAATCACTTCGGCCTGCCGCTTATCGATCCTGCGCAGCTCAACTTGATTGAACCCGGGATTGTCTGGGACGGGCGTGTCGTGTTTGCCCGACTTGGCCGTGAAATCCAGATGGGTCTGGCCCGTCATGACTACGTGCAGCGAGCCGTGCAGATCCGTGACCGAGAGCTTATCGGGAGGATTCAGGGTTGACTGCGCGGAGATAAGCGTCCAAGAGCCGCTGCGGGGATCTCCGCCTCCAGCCCCGGGTTGAATGGCTGCAAGCAGCGCGAGCAAAGCTAACTTCAGAACTGATCCTCCTCGTTCGCAGCCACCAATTTAGCAGAGTAAGAGAGTGTTGCCTTACTTTTTTGGATATGTCATTCTGAGGATGCGCGTCAAACCACTTGCGACTATTTCGGATGAAATCATGACACTGGTGGATGCGCGCCGTTTCTGGGTGGCCGGTGCGGTCCTTGCCGCCGCGGTTGCTCTTGTTCCCTTCTCTTTTCACGCCGAGCGCCATCTGGAGACGGCAACCCGTGTCGAGGGTAGCGAAGCGGAGACCGTCCGGCGCGAGCTTTCCAGCAGTTTTCGTTCGCCGTTCGTGGATCAAGTGGTTCTAGTGATTCAAGGACTACCCCCCGCGGATTCAGCGCCAGGCAAGCAGGCCTTGGCCACCATAGTGGATGGGCTGAGAGCCGAAGCCGGCGTGTCGGGCGTTGTTTCTTATCTGGACCTACGCGATCCCATTTTCCTTGGCAAGGGCGGTGGCACGTTTGTCCTGGTTGGCCTGTCGTCGACCGACGTTCCAGTGGAGTCGCTTGTTCCCAGGCTTCACGAGCGGGCAAACTCTTTTGCAAATCAGTTGCGCGGCCGGTATCCAGCCGTGAAACTCGAACTGACGGGCGAACTTCCGCTCAATTTCGACATCCGCAAAGCCAGCGCCGATGAAGTGCAACATGGCGAGAGCATGGTGATTCCCGCAACGCTGGCGCTCCTGCTGGTGGCGTTTGGCAGCCTTATGGCAGCGGTCATTCCATTGGCCGTCGGTCAGCTTGCCATCGCAACCACTTTGGCCATCACGGCCTTGCTGGCCCAGCGCTTCCACTTGTCCATTCTGGTTCAAAATCTAGCCACAATGCTTGGCTTAGGGCTAGGAATAGATTATGCGCTGCTGATGGTCAGCCGCTTCCGGGAAGCCATTTCCGCCGGACACAGCGGATCTGTGGCGTCGCTCATGGCGGCACGTCAGGCCGGTCATACGATCTTGATTTCAGCCTCGACGGTGGCCATCGGATTTCTGGCGCTACTCACGGTTCCCATTAGCGAAATCCGTTCCATTGGCGTCGCCGGATTTCTGGTGGCGGGAATCAGTGTGCTGCTGACTAATACTCTGGTGCCGGCCGTGCTGGCGTTGCTCGGCCCACGGATTAATGCCGGCCGCATGCCGTTTACTCCGAAGCTGGATTCGAACAGGGCGGCGAATACCGGAAACCGCTGGAGAAATTGGGGGAAGCTGATTGTTTCGCATCCTTGGCTTGCTCTTTTTCTGGCAGGCGCTCTGTTGCTCCCGCTTGCCTGGCAAGCCAAACACCTTGACACCAGTGTGCCCAACGGGGATTGGCTTCCGGAGTCGGCCGAATCCGTCCAGGCTCTGCACGCGCTGGAAAAGATGGACCGGGTCGGCGTGGTTTATGCGATGCGCATCATTCTCGAGCTGCCGGCCGATTCCATCGCGCAAACCGACGCTGGCTGGAACGCGCTTGATCGTCTTACCAAACGCCTCGCCAGCGACCCTCGTTGTTCGCGCGTCATTTCTATTGGAACGATTGCCGATCGCAACCGTGCTTACCTCACTGACATCTCGCGCGAGACCAGACGAACGTTTCTGAGGAGTGACGGACGTGCTGCGCTGGTGGAGGTAATACCTGCTACTTCGGTTTCGTTGCGCGATCAAGTTGACT
The DNA here is from genome assembly GCA_963749105.1 of Bryobacterales bacterium. Taxonomy (GTDB): domain Bacteria; phylum Acidobacteriota; class Terriglobia; order Bryobacterales; family Bryobacteraceae; genus Bog-105. The sequence continues at coordinate 116,284 of CAVVLT010000030.1, forward strand.
GGGTGCGGCAGTTGCGAAAAACCGGAGCCCCAGGCCTTACCGGAGTGCCCGGCGCAACCATCAAGATTGGTGGCATCCCGGCCCTTAATGCCGATTATCAGACGATTGTCACAGACCACTTGGTCCCGGTATTGATCATCGTGGTGGGGGCGACGCTCGTAGCACTTCTGGCGGGGTTTCGATCGCTTTTCGCCGCCTTGAAGGCAATCGCGCTGAACCTGCTCTCGGTTGCGGCTTCCTTCGGCGCCTTGGTCTTAGTCTTCCAAGATGGACACGGCAGTCGTCTGCTGGGATTTCCGGCGGGAACCGGCAGCGTCTTTCCCCTGGTTCCGATCGTCTCATTTGCCATCGTCTTCGGCCTCAGCATGGATTACGAAGTCTTCCTGGTCGCGCGCGTCCTCGAAGCCAGACGCAGCGGGATGACCGAAATGGAAGCAATTCCGGAGGGATTGGCAAGAACTGCGGGACTGATAACAAGCGCCGCCGCGATCATGATTGTGATCTTTGCGGCATTCACCTTTGGAAACTTCCTGGTGGTTAAGATGATTGGATTTACGCTGGCGGTGGCCGTTTTACTTGACGCCACAGTGGTTCGAATTGTGATTGGCCCCGCGCTTCTCAGCATTGCAGGCGATTGGAACTGGTGGCCTGGCGGCCTCACCATGGCCCAGAGGGAATCGGCCGTCGCGGGCCGAGAGCACTGAGCGTCGCGTCCAAATTGATAATCTTTGGAGTCTCGGCGATAATGAATAGAGTCGGCTAAGCAAGGACCAAGGATGCGGCGGCCCGACCTGACATTGAGTTGCGGAGGCTGTGGTGACGCCCGAAACAGAAGCAGAGATTACTCAAAATGAGCCCGGGCCTCAACAGTCCTTAGGCGACGCGACTGGCCAGTCTTCCTTCCCAAGAGTCTTACGTCGCCGCCTCGACAGATTCTTTGCCGACCAGAACATTTCCCCCAAAGCCGATACCAGCATGTGGATCAAGATTGCTGTGGGATTGGCAGTCTTCCTGGGCAGTTGGATTGCCCTCTACGCATTCAAGCCGGACTCATGGAAATTCGTGGCCCTCTATGTTTTAGGCGGCCTCGCCCAGACATTCCTTTTGCTTAACATTGCGCACGACAGCAACCACAATGCCATATCGTCGGTGGCGTCGATTAACAAAGCCCTGAACTATGTTTTTGATCTTTGCGGAATCAACTCGTACATGTGGCGTATCCTTCATCACCGGGGCCATCACTCCTGCATCAATCTCCACGGCGAAGACGACGCGCTCACTGGCCGCGGTATATTTCGGTTCACGCCCCACGAACCGCGTGCGTGGTGGCATAGGTTCCAGCACATCTATGCCCTCTTCTTTTACGCCCTGTTCTCTCTCGACTATGTTTTCGTGAGGGACTTTGAAGCTTTTTTCTTCCCCACCCACGACTATTTGAAACTCACGCGGCATCCGGCGCGGGAATACGCGATTCTGGTTTCCGGGAAGGCATTTTATTTCACGTACATGCTAATTCTGCCGGCGGTGCTGCTCGGCAAATCGCCTTTCCTGATCGCTGGTGCGTTCGTGGCGGTCCATTTAATAGTGGGCTTGGTCGTATCTCTGGTCTTTCAGACCACACATACCGTCGACAGCACATACTTCCCGTCGAGCCGCGGCGAATTTGACAACAGCGTGTATCACATCTTCGCGACGACAGCCGATTATGCGACGAGCAACCCGTTAGTGGGCTGGCTTACGGGTGGGCTCAACCATCACATCGCTCATCATCTGAGCCCTTTCGTGTGTCACACCCACTACGCCGCGCTGACCAGGATCGTGCAGCAGACCGCCGAAGAGTTTCGCGTTCCCTATCGGCAAAATCCCACCATGACACAGGCGATTTGGCATCATCTGATACTTTTGAAGCAACTCGGAAGCGAATCCTAATGAAATTGCTTCCGGGTCTTCGCGAACATTCAGCTAGCACCAACTTGCAAAAGTTTGCGTACACCGCTCCTTTACAGTCACGGCTCAGCAAGGGCTTCGGAGCCGTGACTGTGCGCGAATTTGCGCCATTAAGCACTAGCGATCCGGTTAGCGAGGTGTAACTTTGCCCACATCTATACCCGTTATCTCTCGAGTTCGCTCATTTGCAGATTCGCGCGCCATGGCCGCCAATCCGGTTCAGGTGTTGTCAAAGTACAACGAGCTTTTCGGCGACACCTTGCGTTTGTATTTAGGTGGTCTGAAAGAGGCCATCGTCACTATCAATCCCGCCGTCATTCAGCACGTCTTGAAGACCAACGCGGAAAATTACCAAAAGTCCGAGATTCAAGTAAAGCGGATGGGCCACTTTCTGGGTAAGGGTCTTCTCACCACGCACGGGGAAGCGTGGCGCACACAGCGGCGTCTGATTCAGAAAGGTTTTGATCGAAAGCAACTGGAGGCTCTGTCCGCGATCATGCAGGACTCCCTCGTCGAGTCGCTGCGAGATTTTGACACGCAAATCTCTGCCGGCCCGGTCGATATCTATCCGCACCTGATGAAGATGACCTTTGCGATGGTCGCCCGCTCGTTGTTTGGCGCCCGCCTTAAGGACGAAGACATCAGCCTTGTTAGCCACACCATCTCCACCGTCCAGGAATTTATCGTTCGGCAAACCCTGCAGCCTTATCTGAATCCCTGGTTTGCTGTCTCGGGCGAATTGCGCAGACACGAAGACATGCGAGCTCGCGCCGACGGAATTCTTCTCGAATACATCAGGAGTCGCCGCCACCAGGCGCCCGGCCAGGATCTGCTTCAGACCTTGATGGACGCCCGCTACACGAACGGCGAAGGCATGAGCGACGAACTGGTTTTGAGTGAGAGCATGCAACTCCTGGTGGCCGGCCATGAAACCTCGTCGAATGCTCTATCATGGCTTCTGTATCTCTTGAGCTCGCGCCCGGATTGTCTCGCAAGGCTGCGCCGGGAATTCGATTCCGTGCTGGGCGCAGCGCCTTTGAGGTACGCCGACGTTCCCAAGTTCGAGTTTGCCACTCAAGTCATTCAGGAGGCCCTCCGCCTCTACCCGCCGTTTTGGATGATCGACCGTATGGCCGTCGCGGACGACCGCGTAGGCGATCTCTCCATACCGGGAGGATCAACGGTGATTGTATTCGTCTACGGCGCGCACCACGCTAAGCGTTCCTGGCAGGACCCCGAGAGTTTCGACGCGGAGCGATTCACGAAAGCGAACGAGAAACTGCACACGCCCTTCTCATATATTCCCTTTGGAGGCGGACCGCGCGGCTGTATCGGCGGTAACTACGCTATGCTGCAGATCCTCATGATTCTGACCGCGCTGCTCAGAAAATACGATTTTGAGCTTTTTCCGGGCCAGAGGATTGAAGCGCGCCCCATGGTGATCCTGCGTCCGAAGCATGGCATTCGCATGATCGTCACCAAAGCAATCGCACTTGATCGTGATGCCATCGTTCAGGGTTAGGCCACAAAGCCCTGCCCCTCCGTGTTCTATAACCAGCTCACCGGGGCTCGCTCCCACGATGTGAAAACGGGCTTGAAGAAAGTCGTCACGAATGCGGCGCTCACTGGTAAGACGTGGCACACGTTTGCAGCGCGGCTGATCGCGAAGGGAACCGACATCGTGAGCTCATCGCGGCAAACGGCGAAACGGAATGCGGTAGAATCGCTTAGTGGCAAAGTATAACTGATCCGTCCCAAGCCGCGTAATCCGATTGGTGCATGGCTTGTAAACGGTGGAATCGAAAGTAGTTAGGAAACGGAGAGGTGGCTGAGTGGTCGAAAGCAGCGGTTTGCTAAACCGTCGTAGGGTCAAAAACTCTACCGGGGGTTCGAATCCCCCCCTCTCCGCCAGTTCTTGATCCTTTATAAATTGCAATCGTTCAGTTCGTAGGGCAACATCGCGCCAATGCGACTCAATTCAAGCATTGCCCTGGGCGGTATCGTCAGCGCAACGGCAACGCCCGTGATCCTGAAGAATCCAACGAACGGCACAGTCGAGGAACGCAGATAACAGTCGCAGCGGTGCAACTGCCCAATATTGGTGGCGGACGCTTTGGCGGTAGCAATTCCGCAGCTTTGCCTTCCTCGTATAGTGTCTTTGCCACGTCAGTCAGCACATAACACCCTCAAATTGTTTGCAAGAACTTTCGCGGCAATCGTTCCTTTTGACGACGAGCGTGCTGGTGCGTTGCGCTCTGTCGAGAAAAGAGTTGGAGGATTACCATGATCAAGGCCTCATTGAGCCTGTTGGGAATTGTGTTGTCTGTGGGAGCACTGGCGTTCCAGAAAGAAGGGCCGTCCCAATACAAACTCCTGGCACCGATTTCGCAGGGAAATTTGATGGTGTTTCCGGTGGTATCGGCGAGTTCGTTTGATACGGCTTTTTTCCTAACATTGGACGAAGGGATTCGTTCGGGCAAAGTGATTGTGACGGAGACGGGGCAAGCTGGATTGGTGCGGCCGCGGCCAGGACTGAATGACGGTGTATTGTGGCGACGGACGATTCCGCCACAATCGCGGGCGCAGGTGAATGAACTTTCGTTGATAAACGATTCGGATCGGCCGCTGTTGTTGTTAGCAGGTGAGATAGTGACGGGCGGCAAGCAGGATCGCGTGGTTGGCAAAGATCGGATCATTCCGGCGCATAGTCAGCCGGTAGCGCTGGGCGTGTTTTGCGTGGAGCCACATCGTTGGACCGAGACATCGCGGAATTTCGGAGCGCTGAGTTCGGCTATGGCGCAGCCGAGTATTCGGTTGAAAGCGATGGCGGAGCAGAACCAGCAGGAGGTTTGGAATGAGGTGGCGAAGTCGCGGCAGGCACTGATGGCTCGAGTTCCGGCAGCAGCGCCACCTGTGCAGGCTTCGTCGTCTTATGCGGTGGCGATGCAGAATAGTTTCGTGCAAGCGGAGATCGATAAGATGGCGAGACCTCTGGAGCAGTCTTACGACGCGCTAATTCAGAAGTTGCGGGCGGATAATGCCGTGGGCGCCGTGGTGGCGGTGAATGGCGAGATTATTTGGGCGGATGTGTTCGCGAGTGCGGATCTGCTAAGCCGTTTTTGGCCGAAGTTAGTTCGGTCTTATGCGGCGGAGAGTTATGAGTCGGTGCCGCGTGAATTATAAGCATGAGGCGACGATCCGAGAGGCGCAGGAGTTTTTGGACCGCGTGGGGGCAACGCATGAAAGCGTGGAGACGGAGCCGGGGCTTTATCGGCAAACGGAGATTCGTGGCGATGACTATACGGCCTTTGTGCTGACGTCGTTGTTGCCAGAAGCTCGGTTTGATGTGCATGTGGCGAAGATGAAGAAATGAATAGCGATAACGTCGAAGTCGAACGGGGGTAGCACGTCCGACTTATTTCGCAAAAGCATTGCCCACGATGTGCGGAACAGCTATGCGGCTCAGTTTGCTTGCACACGCGCTTTCCACCACTGTTTCTGCGGACAAATCACTCGACCCATCTGCCGCGCGATCGTCTTCACAATCTCGCCAGCCCCCAATGAACGACACTGGGCGCATAGCCTCGCGCCGCCGCGCAAGAGCCGTATCAGCTACTCCAGATTTCAAAGTCGCTTTCCACGACGTCTGGGTGAACCGCTCTCCCCAAAGGCTCGTGTCCAAGCCCGAATCGGAGTGCCCAAATCCGCAATGCACCGCTACGAGGCGGCGATCAATGCACTCGAACCGGAACTCCAGCAACTTTCCGATCAGGACCCCGCGGCCAGAACGGTCGACTTCAAACAACGCGTCTATTATGGCTCCCCGCTTGACGACGTTCCAATCGAGGTCTTTGCCGTTTGTCGCTTTCACCGACGTGGTTTCCACCGCCATCGCTCAGTCGCTAACGCCGAAGGCGTTCGCTCAGCCTCACCCAAATGGGTGAGGACCTTCGTTTCGGTACTCAGTCATCGCAACGATCATTGACCGATTGCGCGCCTCCTTGGTACAGTCGCTGCATGCCTAATTTCTCATATAGCAATACCGGCAGTGTTGCCAAGTTCCAGCGGGGGGGGGAACTATCGCGACTCTTGCGGCGCTAACGCTGGCGGTTGCTTCATCAGCGTTTGGCTCGGCATCGGGGCTTCCCGCTTCCTATCTCCAGTATGCGAATACGATTTATCAGAACGAACTCAGTAACAGTGGTAAAGGTTCTGCAGCCCCAGGAACTTACAGCTACAGCGACCCCGTTCTGGGGGGTAGCGCAACTACTGTTCTGTCCGTAAGCCCCAATCCAACATTGAGCACGACCGCCAGCACGATAATACAGGGGACCGGGGCGGCAAACGCCAATGGCTATATGTATTACTACATCGAAATTTTAGGCCCCACATTGACGGTCCCGATAACGGTGAATGCGACCGTATCGGCCTTGGGCGCCTACAGCAGCGCCGTACTACAGATTGGGAGTAATCAGGGTATCGCGCTGTCTCTGGCCGCCAATACCAACGGAACCAACGGACAACCATACTCCGCTGACACGCTAGGGCAGCTAGGCCCGACCGTGGAAGTAAGCTACGTACCAGGTACACCCGTCACGAACAACCTAACCTGGACGGCCAACAGCAATACCGTTTACCAAGTCTCTCTCAGCGCAGGCGCGGACACCGCTGGACAGCCTGGTACCAGCGCCTCCGCCTATGTCGATCCTACTTTCTCCATCGCGTCGTCGGTCAGCGATCCGCAGGATTACTCGATCCTGCTCTCCGATGGCATCGGCGACTCTCCCGCTAGCAATACTGCAGCACCCGAGCCAACCACAGTAGCTCTCGTGTTCTCAGGCATCGGCGCGGTCGCCTGCTTCAGACGGCGCAAAAGTTGAAGGAATAGCCACCTCAACCATAAGCGCTCGCTGCACACGAACGGCGAGCGGCAGCGTGCGCTCGTCGTTGCAATACATGACGCCCGGAGGAGCCGCAATCCGTGGCTTTTCGGCGTGTCCCGAAAAGGTTTCGGGACGGTCGATTTTCCCGCTTCCAGCTTGCCCCTGTTCATCTCCGGCGCGGGGCTTTTCCGGTGCGAGGCTTTTCTTTCGCCCCATAATTGTTTCTCCAATGAATGGCCAGAGAACCATTAAGGCGATGAAACCTTCGAAGAATACCCCAGCATACAATCCCAAAGTCCAATTTACAAAGGGCCTCAGCCATTAGTGGTTATCCACGAAGAATATTCCGATGACCGCCAGTAAGGCCAAATACCCCAAGACCGTGCCGATGATGTCCCAAAGCTTATCTGTTCGCGGTCCTTTTGGATTGCGGTTCAGCTATCTTTTGCCCCTAAATGGGGATGATACCCAAACTAGCCACGTCGCACCGCTGCAACCCCGCGCCGAGCTTCCGGCGTGGTAACACGCCCGCTAATTCCACCCTCTTTTCTACAATCCGAGTGCGCGGCCACCCTGCTAACGCAGGAGCCAGCCGCGAAAGAAAAAACGCGCTCCCTACTCACTAAAAAAGGCAATAATCTTGCCAACATTACAATTGCCATGCGCCACGTGTCGGGTTACAGTATCGGATGATAAAAACAATTCGCCACAAGGGGCTGAAACGGCTATTTGAACAGGACGACCCGAGCGGCGTAAACCAGGAACACGCCGGGAAACGGCGGGATATTTTGGCAACCCTTCACGCGGCTCCCACGGTTGTTCATATGGATTTGCCGGGTTTTCGCGTGCACCCGCTCAAGGGTCAAATGAAAGGGTTTTACGCCGTCACCGTTCGCGCCAATTGGCGAGTAGTTTTTCGTTTTGCAGAAGGCCATGCGGAGGATGTTGATTATGTCGATTACCACTAGAAAGGGAGAACAACCAATGACGATGAAAAACCCACCGCACCCTGGAGGCGTTGTTCTGCGCCAGTGCATTGAGCCGTCGGGCTTGACCATCACGGACGCCGCCGCCGCGCTTGGGGTAACGCGCAACACGCTTTCGGAACTTCTCAACGAGAAGCGCGGCATATCTCCCGAAATGGCCGTGAGACTGTCCAAGGTTTTCGGCGGAACGGAAGAAGGCTGGCTTGTGCAACAGGCACAGTACGACCTTGCCCAAGTTCGCCGCGACCGCATAAAACTCAAACCGCTTGAGTTCGCTTAAGCTATCAAAATGAACCGCTACCTCTACACAACAGCCGGGGCCGTGATCGGATATTTCGATCTAGACTGCAAGTATCTATACAACGTCTGGAAGGGTCATCGGATATTTTGATGATGAACGGACTTACATGTACACGCAGAGCGGTGAGGTTTATGGCCACGCCTCAAAAGATCGTAAGTATCTTACACAACAGTTGCGGCTGTGATCGGGTATTTTGAACCGCCCCTCGAACCGGCCAAATGAAAAGCACGCCGCCGTGTCTCGCAAAGGGTTTCGGGACAAAGAAGAAACGCAATAAAATCAGGGTCCACAACATCCCACATGTCGTCTCACAGCCAACACATGAATACGGCCCTGCCCCAGCAGCCTCTAAAGATCTCCAGACTTGCGCCCCCACACCTTACCATTCCCTTTCCAGCTAAACTGGTATTGACCCCATTTATGATCGAAAGTACGCTCGCCAAAGTCTTTGGCACGAAACATGATCGAGAGATCAAACGCATCCAGCCAATGGTCGCGGCGATCAATGCACTCGAACCAGAACTCCAGAAACTCTCCGATCAAGATCTCGCGGCCAAAACAATTGACTTTAAACAACGCGTCTCCAACGGCGCTCCGCTCGACGACATGAGATAACCCGCGAAAGCCAGCCAATCGATCCGATCACGCAGTCATCGATGCAAGCCTTCACGGCGAAGAATCCGGTGGGCAGAGCTTGAAGTTTGCCTTAAACCGTTTCCACGATTGCCCCGGAACCGTTTATTGCGTACTCTGGAAAGCATGGAAGTTCATTTCTCGCCCGACGTTGAAACACGCTTGCAACAAGTCGCAGTAGCCAGCGGCAAGGACGCCGAGCAAATTGTCAAAGAAACTGTTGCCCGCATGCTTGAGAATCAGGCCCGCTTCATCGCAGGCGTTCAAAAAGGCATCGAGCAAGCCGACCGCGGCGAGTTGATCGAGCACAGGGACGTGCTTAATCGGATTGACCGGCTGTTTCAATCGTGAGGATGATTCGGTGGACGACCGAAGCATCCGACCAGCTTGAAGCCGCTGTGAAACGTATCCTGCAGGAAGATCCCACCGCAGCCCGGAATGTCGCACAAGCGATTGCCGACCGCATAGGACAATTGGCAAATTTCCCCAGCCTTGGCCGACCCGGAGAGGTGAAAGGCACCCGCGAACTTGTCAACTCCCCCTACATTATTGTTTACCGCTCAACCGAAGAGATTGTTGAAATCCTTCACATCTGGCATGGTGCGCAAGACTGGCGTTAAGTCAAAATTGAAACTCCAGCAAATTTGAAATTGACCCGTGAAAGGGTTTTTTGTAGGCTTGAGCTCCGGCTAGGCTAGACTGCCACATTGGCCGGTATAGTCTTAAGTTTTGGGACTGGCGGTCCAGCCCTTCCCTGCGTGACGCCACCGCCGATCCGTGCTAAACAGCTACCATGAAAAGCGGACAACGGAAGAACCGGTGATTGGCGACAATTAAAACGCCCGGCCGCATTGACTCATCACTTTTGTTACCAGCGCGGAATCGTTGCCTCATGAAAATGTTACCTGTCCTATTTGAATGGGACAAGCGACAGATTGAGGAGGCAATTGAGTTTGGCAACCAAACGCGAATTGATCGAAGCTATTGCGGGGCGGTATCAAGAAGCTGGGCGAGTCGAGAAAAAGACCATTCTCGATGAGTTTGTTCAGGTCACGGGCTTTCATCGTAAGCACGCAATTCGGGCATTGAGAATTGAGAAACGGCAGCCATCGGCAACGACACCGCGATCACGGATCTATGACGAAGCTATTGTCAACGCGCTCACGATTCTGTGGGAGGCCGGGGATCGGATCTGTGGCAAGCGGCTAAAGCAAGCGATACCGATCTTGGTGGACGCGATGGAACGGCATCAGCACATCCAGCTAAACGAAGAGGTGCGCCGTCGCCTCCTCGTTATGAGCCCTGCAACGATGGATCGACTTTTGAAGCCGGTTCGCGATGTTAGCAGGCAAGGCCGGCGCAGATCGGGAATCAACAATACGCCGCTGAGAAAAAGCATAACCGTGCGAACGTTCAGTGATTGGAACGATCCGCCGCCAGGCTTCTTCGAGATGGATATGGTGGCGCATTGTGGCAAGTCGGTAAGCGGTAGCCACGCGCACAGCTTGGTGATAACGGACATCGCTTCCGGCTGGACGGAGGCCGCCGCCATGATTGTGCGCGAGCAAACGCTGATCACAGTGACCCTCGAAAATATTCGACTGCAATTGCCGTTTCCGATGCTCGGCTTGGACGTGGACAATGACAGTGCCTTCATCAATGAAACAGTTCTGAATTACTGCCAAACCCACAACTTCGAACTGACCAGATCGCGGGCTTACAAGAAGAATGACCAAGCTTGGATCGAGCAAAAGAATGGGGCGGTGGTCAGAAAGTTGGTCGGGTACGGACGATTGGAAGGCGCGGCCGCCACTGCGGCTTTGGCTGAGTTGCATGAGGTCGCACGCTTATACGTCAACTTCTTTCAGCCGTCTTTCAAGTTGAAATCAAAAACGCGCGAGGGTGCCAAAGTCGTGAAGAAATATCACGTGCCGGCGACGCCCTATGAGCGTTTGCTCAGCGATGACCGCGTGACCGACGAATGCAAAATGGAACTGCAGCAAACGTTCTCTGCCCTCGACCCAGTGCTGTTGCTGAGTAGGATTCGCGAGGCCCAGCGAAACCTTTCGCAAAAAGAAGTTGGTAGCGGAAGTGAGGGCGTGGTCGAAATCAATCAAGATCTGGATCAGTTCGTGAAAAGTATGTCGACGGCCTGGAAGGGCGGCGAAGTTCGGGCCACTCACCGCAAGCCAATGAATGGTCTGAGGCCTTGGCGGACTCGCGCCGATCCGTTTGAGAGTGTCTGGCCACTTGTTAAACGGTGGCTTGACGAGGAGCCGGATATAAATGCCAAGAGCATTTTTCAGCGCCTTCAAGAAGTGCTGCCGGAACCATTTAAGCTTGGCCAATTGCGCACACTGCAGCGTCGCCTCAAACAATGGCGGACGGAGATAGCAAGGCAACTGGTCATCGGCTGCAATGCATCACTTCAGAAAACCACATCACAAGAAAAGGAAGAGGTCACATTGTAATGGAGGCTTCGCCCCCAAACCCCCAGGATTTAACGCCTCTCCTGCCATCCCAGCCAACAGAAAAACCGGAGCGAACTCTCTTCGCCCCGGTCTGGTCTGGCCCCTCAGTCAGCGCTCAGGTCGCATCCCTGCGTTGCCTTATCCTCTGCTAAGGTCAGACCCAGTGTGCCAAAACTAAATCGAAAAATCCAACGGCCATCAGCTACGCCACCAAACGACAGTGCGACTTCGGTAACATTTCTTGTTGAGGCAACACGGTCGGTAAGAATAGTTGTCGCTGATGGGTAACAGTAGTTGTCGCCGGACAAACCGGCCATGAAACCTTCGGAAGCCCTCACGGCGCACCGCGCCGAATTGCGGCAGCTTGTCAGCCGCTACAGCGTGGCACACCCGCGCGTGTATGGTTCGGTGCTCACGGGCAAGGACGACGACGAAAGCGACCTTGATTTGCTGGTGGACGCCACCGAACGTACAACCCTGTTTACCCTCGCTGGCCTCGAGCATGAAGCCCAACGATTGCTCGGCGTATACGTATCCGTCCTGACCCCAAAGATTTGCCGACAAAGTTCCGCGACAAGGTTCTGCAAATGGCGCAGCCTCTATGAAACATCCCGAACGCATACAAGACTATTTGCAGCACATCGAGGAAGCCATTGACCGCATCACGGCTATGTTCAAGGGATTGATAATGCGGCGGCGCTGGAACGCGACCATAAGACCCAAGCTGCCGTCATCCGTTATGTCGAGATCATCGGCGAAGCTGCGAATAGAATTCAGAAACAGGAGCCGGAGTTTGTTGCCGCTCATCCTCCGTTGCCGTGGCCCGAAATGCGCGGCATGCGCAATAGAATGATCCACAATATTTGATGTAAACATCGATGTGCTTTGGGGCACCGTAAAAGACGACCAGCCGCAACTCAAAAAGCAGATTGACGATTTGCTGAAGCGATAAACCCGCTTGTCCACCAAGGGTTAAGTTTTGGGACTGCCGTCCCCCCTCGCTTGCCGCCGTTTGCTTGACGTTGGCGACGGAAGTGAAAGATGCCGTAGTGCTAGCGTCTTAGTGAGTGAACTAGTCCTACAACAAGAATTTCCGCTTAAGGGCACCTTGAAGGCTAAAGCCAAGCAGGGCGGTTCCGAACAAGAATAAGCTTGCCGGTTCGGGCGCAGCTGTTGAGGTGGGCGTAAAGAAAATGTTTGGACCATAGTAACTCTCCGGAGCCGACGCTGTGCTGGTGGGGAAGGTCAGAGAGGTTGCGAAGGAGTAGTCGGCATAATCGAAAGTGATGCTCGGGTTGGCTGTTGGCGCGGCGACATAAGTATACGCCCATTCCCCGGAGGTTCCGAATTCGCTAACTGTGTATTGCTTTCCTGCGGAAAGCACGACGCCCGCGATGCCTTGGTAGTAATACCCGTTCACCACCGCATCCGAGGGGGTCCCGTAGTCTGTGCTAAGCTGCCTGAGCTGCTGTACAGCGTTACTGTGTCGCCAGCGGCAGGAATTTGTCCAGGAATAGCATAAAGCCCCAAGGCATCAACCGTAATGTTGCTATCAGCAGTAAAAACCATACCCAGATTGCAACACTGATCCCCGCCTGGCACGAACGTGGTGTCCGAAAGGCCCCCGGGAGCAGTAAACCCGCTCACATCGGCGTATGCCGGGAGTCCTAAGAACAAGAGAACCGTCGAAAGCCTGAATCTAAACATCTGTCAGTCACCTTCCGTCTGTCTAGAATCTCATTTTGGTTTCCAAGACACGACTAGTATATACCTAATTATCTCAGCAAGTAACGCTGTTCATTTGAGTCCTGGATCTCATTTTCATGTTACTGACACGCAACGCGCGGCGAGCTTGACCACCTTTGAGCCTTTGAAGCCGTCTCACAAACGGTAAGTTTCAGGACAAAGAAGAAACGCAATAATATCAGGGTCCACAACATCCCACAGGTCGTCTCACAGCCAACACATGAATACGGCCATGCCCCAGCAGCTTCCAAAGATCTCCAGACTTGCGCCCCCACACCTTACCATTCCCTTTCCAGCTAAACTGGTATTGACCCCATTTATGATCGAAAGTACGCTCGCCAAAGTCTTTGGCACGAAACATGATCGAGAGATCAAACGCATCCAGCCAATTGTCGCGGCGATCAATGCACTCGAACCGGAACTCCAACAGCTTTCCGATCAGGACCTCGCGGCCAAAACTGTCGACTTCAAGCAACGCGTCTCCAACGGCGCTCCGCTCGACGACGTCTTAATCGAAGCCTTTGCCGTTTGTCGTGAAGCCAGCCGCCGTGTGCTCAACATGCGCCACTTCGATGTCCAGCTCATCGGCGGCGTCGTTCTTCACCGCGGCCGCATCGCCGAAATGAAAACCGGCGAAGGTAAAACGCTCGTCGCCACCCTGCCCAGTTACCTAAATGCGCTAGAAGGCAAAGGCGTCCACATCGTCACCGTCAACGACTACCTCGCCCGCCGCGACTCCGAATGGATGGGCCGCATTCACAAATTTCTCGGCCTCACCGTCGGTAATATCGTTCACGATCTCGACGAGGTACAGCGCCGCGAAGCGTACGGTTCCGATATCACCTACGGCACCAACAACGAATTCGGTTTCGACTACCTCCGCGACAACATGAAGTTCCGCCTGGAAGACTACGTCCAGCGCGATTTCAACTTTGCCATCGTCGACGAAGTCGATTCCATCTTGATCGACGAAGCCCGCACTCCGCTCATCATCGCCGGTCCTAGCGAAGAATCAACCGACAAGTATTACCGCATCAACCGCATCATCCCCAACCTCGAGCGCGGCGAAGTCATCGAAGGCAAAGAACCCGGCCAATCGCGCACCACTGGCGACTTCACAGTCGACGAAAAACACCGTACCGTAGCCCTCACCGAAGAAGGCGTCCTCAAAGTGGAGAAACTCCTCAACACCGGGAATCTCTACGACCCCGCCAACATTGAGATGAACCACCACGTGCAGCAAGGTCTGCGCGCGCATATCCTTTATCAACGCGATCGCGATTACGTCGTCCAAGAAGGCCAAGTCATCATCGTCGACGAATTCACCGGACGCCTCATGCCCGGCCGCCGTTGGAGCGATGGTTTGCACCAAGCCGTCGAAGCCAAAGAGAACGTCAAGATTGAACGCGAAACGCAAACCCTCGCCAGCATCACCTTTCAGAACTTCTTCCGCATGTACAAGAAGCTGGCGGGCATGACCGGTACCGCCGACACCGAAGTCGCCGAGTTCCAGAAGATTTACAACCTCGATGTCACCGTCGTTCCCACGAATCGCCAGATGATTCGCATCGAATATCCCGACATCGTCTACCGCACCGAAGAAGAAAAATTCCGCAACGCAGCCAAGGAGATTAAAACTCTGCACGAGAAGGGCCAGCCCGTTCTCGTCGGCACCATCTCCGTTCAGAAATCGGAACACCTCTCCGGCATACTTAAGAAGATAGGCGTTCGTCACGAGGTGCTGAACGCCAAGAATCACGCACGCGAAGCGCACATCGTGGCCCAAGCCGGCCGCAAAGGCGCTGTCACCGTTTCCACCAACATGGCCGGCCGCGGTACCGACATTTTGCTCGGCGGCAACCCCGATATGTTGCTCGAGGATCGCCTTCAAAAGTACGGCAAAACGGCAGACATGCTTTCCAACGATGAACTCGACAAGATCAAAGCCGAAGTTCGCGCCGAAATCGACGTCGAGCGTAAAGAAGTCCTCGCGGCGGGCGGCCTACATATATTAGGTACAGAACGCCACGAATCCCGCCGCATTGATAATCAGCTCCGCGGCCGCGCCGGACGCCAGGGCGATCCGGGCAGTTCGCGTTTCTTTCTCTCATTGCAAGACGACCTGCTGCGTATTTTCGGCGGCGAAAAAATGCAGAACATCATGCTTCGTCTGGGCATGGAGGAAGATGTTCCCATCGAGTCGCGCATGATTACCTCGCGAATTGCCGCCGCCCAGAAGCAAGTCGAAGCCCAGCATTTCGCCTCGCGCAAACACGTTCTCGAATACGACGACGTCATGAACAAACAGCGCGAATCCATCTATGGCATGCGTAAGCTGTTGCTCAAAGGCGAAAACCAAAAAGAACGCATCGTTGAAATCGTTCATGGCATCATTGGCGAGTTTGTATTCCAGTTCTGCCCTGAAGCCGTGCGCATCGATCAATATGATTTAACCGGTTTGCAAACCGCCATCCTGAATCAGTTTGGCGTCAAGCTCGAAACCGAAGACTTAGCCGGCTTGAAAACAGCTGAAATCGACAAGAAGCTTTGCGATCTACTCGACCAGCGCTACGACGAAAAGGAGCAGATGATTGGCGCTGAGAATTTGCGCCACGCCGAACGCATCATCATGCTGAACGTGGTCGACAACCAATGGAAGGACCACCTTCTCTCCATGGATCACCTCAAAGAAGGCATCGGTCTGCGCGGCTACGGTCAAAAAGATCCGCTCATCGAATACAAGAAGGAATCGTTTGTCATGTTCCAGGACATGATGGACCGTATCGAAGACGAAACCATCAAGTTCCTTTATTTCATGCGCATCGAGGCGGGCCAGCCACCCATGCCGTATCCCGACGAAGGCGAAGAGGACGATGAAGACGATAGCGGCCCGCATGGTTCGCTCAATGGCGGTTCACCAAATGGCAAGAGTCCGCGACTCACTGCCGCCGAAGCCGAAGCGCAAAAGCGCGAAGCTCAAAAATCGGTCGTCGATCTCACCCGCAACATCCAGCGTAAGAAAGATCGCGAACTCGCAGAACTGCAATTCACCTCTGCCACGGGAACTACTGAACAGACGCAAGCGTCTAAAGGTCCAAAGGTAGGCCGAAACGATCCTTGCTACTGCGGCAGCGGAAAGAAATACAAAAAATGTCACGGCGCCAACGCGTAATTTGCGCGGGCCTGTTCCTTGCAACTATTGTCTTAGCCGACGACACTGCTCTATGGAGCGAGTTTGGCCTGGCCGATACGCAAACCATTCAGCAAGGCACGCGCAACATTACCGCCTATCGCATGAAAGATCCCACCGGTGCGCTTGCTGCGTGGCAATGGCAGCGCACCTCCGATGACCGCGCTTGCTCAGTCACTCCCTTCTGCGCGCAGAACGCCAAGCGCACGCTGATCAACGAAGACAATTACCTTCTGGTCATGGATGGTCCGCCGCCCACGCAAGCGCAATTGGAAAAAACCATGAACGCGCTACCCAACAAGCGCGACACTTCGCTACCCGCCATTCTCACCTTCGTTCCGCGCAACGGCTTAGTGCCCAATTCATCGCGCTACATCCTCGGACCCGAATCGCTACGCGCCTTCGCACCCGAGCTCGCAGGCACCAAGCCGGGCTTCAATGACAGCGCCGAAGCGCAAGTTGCCGAATACGAAGTGCCCGATAGCGCCGGCAAAAAATCGCACGCGCGTTTGGCAGTCTTCTATTACCCGCTGCCCGACATGGCGCGCTTGCACACGCAAGAATTCAAATTGTTGCCGAACATTCACATCAAACGTTCCGGTGTTCTGGTCGCAATGGTGTTGCCAGGTGCAACCGACGCGCAAGCCGACACACTCCTCAGTCGCATCGAGTATGAAGCACGCATCACCTTGAATGAAGAGCCTCCACCGAGCCCGATCAAACCTCTCTATCTTTTGCTGCTGAACATCATCTACATGAGTGCGGGACTCTCGCTATTGGCTCTCGTCGGCGGTTTGGTTTATGGCGGGATGCGCCTCTACCGCCGGCGTTACGGTACGCTCGAAGAGCAAGAGGCCATGACGACGCTTCATCTGACTGGCGATTAAATCACACAAAATAAAGGAGTTAGACAGTTTATCCGAAGGCTTTTTCACAGCTATTTCAGCTTTTTTGCACTGTGACCCTCAGAACATCTTTCACCGTAAATGGTTTGTACGGTGCTACTTACAGCCTGCGCCGCAAACCCCGAAAAATGCCCTTGACTTCACTCCCCGCTAGCCCTAAACTCCAATCACTAACCGGTTTTGGCGGTTGCGATACCGTCGAAGCTGATTCTCCCATCAAACGTATCCTCTGGTCCCCCAGAGGTCTGGTAACAGGAAGAACAATGCTCATTCCCTTAAAGGATGAGCATTTTCTTTTGTTTGAGGCCTACCTGTGAGACCCGCTCCTCCAAAAGCCTCCGAAACCCCACAAACTTGGCGGGAACGGCTCCAAGCGCTCAGGAATGTCCCGCCTCTCTTACGAATGGTTTGGGGTACCAGCCCCTTTTTGAGCGTTGCTACGCTCGCCTTACGCTTAATTGCCGCCCTGTTCCCGCTGGCCAGCCTATGGGTGGGCAAGTTGATCATCGATTTGGTGGTCCGGGCCATCCGTTCCCAACCGATAGATCGTTCTTTGATCTGGAAGCTGTTGATTATAGAGCTATTGCTTGCGGTCTCTGCCGATGTCCTTGGCCGCCTCATATCGCTCACCGATAGCCTTTTGGGCGACCAGTTCACTAACTTCGTCAGCCTGCGTCTCATGCGCCACGCCACTTCCCTGGATCTTGTTTCCTTTGAAGATCCAGTGTTTTACGACAAAATGGAGCGCGCGCGCCGCCAGACTACGGCCCGCTTGGGCATGCTCGCCAGCCTTGCCGGGATGGCTCAGCAATTTCTTACTTTGCTGTCGATGCTCTCGGCTGTCGTCTTCGTTTATCCCTGGCTGCTTCTGCTGCTAGTGTTGGCCACCATCCCGGTATTCCTGGGCGAAACCCGCTTCGCGCTCCTAAACTATTCCATGCTCTATCGTTACACGCCGGAGCGTAGGGAATTAGATTACCTCCGTTACCTCGGTGCCAGCAGTGAAAGCGCGAAAGAAATCAAGATTTTCGGCCTAGGAAATTACCTAGCCGACCGCTCCCGTGCGCTGTTCGAGCGCTTCTACGCCGAAAATAAGAAATTGGCTTTGAAGCGTACCACGCAGGGTGCGCTCTTAAACCTTGCCCCGACAGGCGCTTATTACATCGCATACGTTCTTATTCTCCAGCGCGCTTTGACAGGAGTTTTATCTGTCGGCGACCTAACACTCACGACAGGAGCTTTTTCTCGCGCCCGCAGTATCATGGAAAGCTTAGTGTCGGGTCTAGCCGGAATTGCCGAACAGTCGCTATTTATTAAGGACTTATTCGACTTTTTCGAGACCGAATCCTTGATTGTCTCGAAACCCAATGCCCTATCGGTCCCGCGCCCGATCCGCCATGGGTTCGTTTTTGAAAATGTCTCTTTTTCCTACCCGGGCCGCGATCAGAAAGTCCTGAGCGATGTCTCTTTCCGTTTGGAAGCCGGCGAAAAAATTGCCCTGGTCGGGGAAAACGGCGCCGGCAAAACAACTCTGGTGAAACTCCTCGCCCGCCTGTACGACCCAACCGAGGGCCGCATTTTACTGGATGGCGTGGATCTCCGCGACTACGATGTAGACGAGCTTCGCCATGAAATCGGCGTAATCTTCCAAGATTACATGCGCTACGATATGTTAGCCGCTGAAAACATTGGCTTTGGACGCATCGAACAGGTCGCAGATGAGATTCGAATCGAGCGCTCAGCCGAGAAGAGTCTGGCCAAGCCGGTAATTGAAAATCTACCGAAAAATTACCGCCAAATGCTGGGCCGGCGATTTGAAGGTGGCGTCGATTTATCTACCGGACAATGGCAAAAAATCGCCTTGGCCCGGGCCTACATGCGCGACGCCCAGATCCTGATTCTGGACGAACCCACCGCCAGTTTGGACGCCCGCGCCGAGTTCGAAGTCTACCAGCGCTTCGTTGAATTGACCGCCGGAAAGATGGCAATCCTGATTTCCCACAGATTTTCCACAGTTCGAATGGCCGATAGAATACTAGTACTCGAAAAAGGTTTGATCGCCGAACAGGGTTCTCACAGTGAGCTTTTAGCGCTCGGCGGCAAGTACTCGGAGCTATTCGAATTACAAGCTGCGGGCTATCGCTAGCTTAACTAGGTGTGCTTTACTACCGTAAGGAGATCGATATGAAATTGACCGCACTTGCGAGTGCAGTTCTGTTTTCTGTTGTCTGCTTTGCCGCTTCCCCAAACGATGGTTCCGACATTCACCTTGATAACGGCGTCTCCGTTCACATGGCTCCGCGTTCCGCAGGCTCGATCTTCAGCGATCACGCGATTCTCGAAGAAGGCGCTGCGCGCTTCAGTAACTTTGCAAGCTATCCGGTGCAAGCCGCGCAATTACAGATTGAATCGGAAACTCCAGGCACAGACGCGGTCGTGCGCGTAGCCGACAAAACAATCGAAGTTGCTTCCCTTGGCGGTTCTTTGAAAGTGATGGACAGCGGCATGCTCACGCGAGTTGCTTCCGGCACGAGAATGTCGTTTCAGAAATCGGGTGCTTCACCCGCCGCCAACAAATCCAGCCACGAAACAAAAGTATGGCTCTGGGTCATCGGCGGCATAGCAGCGGCAGCACTCGCAATAGGTTTAACCGCTGCGGCCCAAGGCAAGAGCCCGTTCTAAGTAAAGCTCTCGTTAGTGGCGAGGTAGAGCCGCAAGAAAATTCTCCCGCGCAACCTTCTTCGCCGTCACCGGCTTCAATGCGTCGAGCAGGATGTAATAACGCTGGATGGTGGATTGATACTGCGCTACGGCTCCCACCACATCTGACCCGATAATGAACCGGTCCGGATACTTTTCGATCAGCGCCGGCCAATCCTTGTTAAGCAAACCGTTTGGTGCTATCTCCTGTTCAAAGATCACCCACGAGATATCCACCCGCAAGTTGGGATAAGTTTGCAACATACGAGCTAGAATTGCCGCATGATTCGGGATCACAATCCGGCGGCTGATTCCGCAATGTGCCCAGATGATCTTGGCGTTCGGGTGATTCTTGACCGCAGATTCGATCTCGCTCAAATAATCTGTATTCTCACGCCAAGCCGAGCCAATGTTGCTGTGGATCAAAATGGGCATGTCGTGCTTCTCTGCCAGCGTGATGAGTCGGTCGAAAGGCTGCGAATTGGCCCGTGACGTATCGCCGTAAGTAAGCGCGGTCAGATCGTCGTGGCGGGCAAACACCTCACCAATGCCTTCCCACAGACCAGGATAGGCGGCGATCATACGTTCTACGTGGTCCACCGCGTTGTTGTCCGCACTGTTGAGGCCACAGATGAAGGGATGCAGGCGCTTGCGCTGCTCCGGGCTGAGTTTCATCAGCATGTTGCCGACCAGGAAATCGGTGGCGCTGTACCAGTACGTGCGCGCATCGTCGTCCAGATAGTACGTCGGGCGCTCCTTTTGCGACTGCTCCCATGTCTTGACCACCGGCATACCGATGATGATGGATTCCGGCACGCCGGTCGCGTCCATGACTTTCAAAAATGCCTCGATACCGTCGCTTTCCTGGACAAAATTGAGCAGGTGAAAATGGCCGTCCACAATCTGATACTTGGGAGTAGAAGCTGTGGCGGATACGTTCGTTCCGTCTTTATGCGAGTACTGAGCTACGCAAACGGGCACCAACAAAAGTGCGGCCACGCCGGCGCGCAGAAATAGAGTTCGGGTTGGCATCAGTATTACTTCACCGTCGGGTACTTGATCCCGAGTTGTTCCAAGTAGCTGTCATACTTCGCAGGATCATAGTAAAAGCTTTTCATGCGCGGACGGTACTCCTGCATGATCTTCTCGTTCAACCAAATCGCCGGCTTATCTTCGGGCCGAATAAAGCTCTGATACTTCACGGTCTTCGTCTGCACGTTGTTGAAGTAATCCCAAGACTTCTGTATCAGCTCCGGATGCAAAAACAAATCGAGCATTGTGTATGCTTGTGCTTTCGCGCCCGCCACGACTCCCTTGTGCGCGATCGGCGTCGCCATCGAAACGCCGTTGGCCCAATTGTGTCCTGGGCCGCCGGGAATGTTCGACGGGTAACGCAAAACGATGGTCGGCACGTTCCAGGAAATATCGCCGATGTCATCGGACCCGCCGCCTGTTGGACCAACGTTGCCGCCTTCCATGTTTTCATCTTCAATCGGCTTCGGTGGTTTTAGCTCGCGAAGCTTCACTGGCAAACCCTTTTCCTCCTGCTTCAACTCATGCTGCAAGCCTTTGGCAAGAGTCTGATCGGCTTCGCTCCATTGCGGCAATCCGACCTTCTTAATGTTTTCGTACATCGCTTCAGCCATGGGCTTGTTGAAATAGCCTGGCCACGCGGAGCCTAGCAGGCGCGAAGTATACGTAGTGTCTGTCATCAGAGTTGCCGCCTTGGCCATGTTGTCGCCAATACGCCAGAGGTTCATGATGTGGTCGTAATCGGCTTCACGGAAGTAATACCAAACGGCTGCGTTCGGTGGAACGACGTTGGGCTGATCGCCGCCGTTGGTGATGACATAGTGCAAGCGCGTCGCCAAGCGCAAATGCTCGCGGCGGAAATTCCAACCAACATCCGCCAGTTCGACCGCATCCAGCGCGCTGCGTCCACGCCAAGGCGCACCAGCGGCGTGCGCGCTTTCTCCTTTATACATATACTCAACGGAAACTAATCCATTCGATGGACTCGGCCCATACGAAACGCCGAAATCGCTCGCTACGTGACAAAACAGCACCGCGTCCACATTCCTAAAAACGCCCGCCTTGATATACCAAGCTTTAGTGCCAACCAGTTCTTCCGCAACGCCAGGCCAAAGCTGAATCGTGCCCTTGATGTGTTCGCGTTCCATGACCTTCTTCACCGCGAGCGCGGCGACGATGTTCAAAGGCATGCCGGAATTGTGGCCTTCGCCATGGCCCGGCGCTCCCTCTATGAGCGGGTCGTGATAACCCACGCCAGGCTTCTGCGATGCTTGTGGAATATCGTCAATATCCGAACCAAGCGAAATAACGGGCTTCCCTTCTCCCCAGGTCGCGACCCAAGCAGTGGGAATCCCGGCAATGCCGTGCTCGATTTTGAAACCGTTCTTTTCAAGGATGTCGGAGAGGTACTTGCTCGTCTCGAATTCCTGAAAACCTAGTTCGCCGAAGCTGAATACCGAATCCACCATCACTTGGGCTTGCTTCTTCATGGCGTCGATTTGTCCGCTCATGTCGGCCTTGATGGCGTTCTCTTTTTCAAGGGAAATGGTCTGCGCGAACAGACCGGATGCTGCCAATAGGTACAGCGCTGAGAATGTTTTCATGGGAGTGACTATTGTGATAGCTTAGCGCTACCGTCACTTCACAATGTGCAAACGTTCAATGCCAGTGGCCTTGCCGGTCTCTTCGTCGGCATGAATAACCACCCCGTGCAGTTCCACCCCGTGGCGCGCCGCTTCCATGCGGTTTGGCAGTCCGGTCATAAAACGGCGAATGATACTTTCCTTTTCAACGCCGATCACGGAATCGTAAGGACCCGTCATTCCTGCGTCGGTTTGATAGGCAAGGCCATTGGCGAGGACGCGTGTGTCGGCGGTTGGCACGTGGGTATGCGTACCAATCATAGCGGTCGCGCGTCCGTCCAGGTGCCAGCCCATCGCGACCTTTTCACTGGTCAACTCCGCATGAAAGTCGACAAAGCGAATCTTGATGGAAGGATCGAGCTTCGCGAGCAGTTCGTCGGCTTTCTTGAAAGGACAATCGATGTTGGTCATCGAAGCTCGGCCTTGTATATTCAAAACCGCATAGGGTACGCCGTTGCGCGCCGTTCCCGTGTACATACCCGAACCAGCAAGGCCGTTGGGGTAGTTGGCAGGACGCAGCAGGCGCGGATGATTTGCCAAGTAATCGAAAATTTCGCGCTTATCGAAGCTGTGATTGCCGCCCGTCAGCACATCCAAACCCAACGAGAGCAGTTCTTCCGCAATTAGTGGCGTAATGCCAAAACCGCCAGCGCTATTTTCGGCATTCGCGATGGCGAGGCTGATTTTGTGATCGGTGATGATGCGGTTGAGGTGATCGGCCACGATGCCGCGGCCAGGTGAGGCGAAGATATCGCCAATAAAGAGGATGTTCATGCAGGAATGCGGAAAGACGAAAACGTTCCCGGCGAGGGTTTCCTGACTCAATCCCCGTCATTGACCCCTAGAAGAGCAAAGGGGGGAATCCTCCGAGCGCCTTTAGGCTTCTCCATAGCGCTTTTACACACCGGAGCTTGCACACCAGCACTTAATTCGAGCGGGACTCCATGACATTGACTATCGGATCAATTTGTAGGAGACCAAGCGGACACCCTCGCCGGGAACGCTTTTCCACCTCAGGATAACAGAAAAATTGAGCTTTTTACTCGCTGGGAAGTTCTTTTTCGAAAACCACGGAAGTTTTTACGCGGCGATAGCCTTCTCGCGCATAAAATCGGTGGGCCGGTTCTCTATGAAGTTGTGAGCGGACGAGCGAACGGTGTAGACCGTGTTCGAGCATCCATTGTTCGGCGCGCGCGATGAGCTGTTTGCCAATCCCGGTGCTGCGATGTTTTTCGGAAACAACCAAACCGCCGATTTCGCCGTATGCATCGGTTTGCAGATGATGGACGATCCCTACGTCAATCCAGCCCACGGCAGTTTGATCGAGACAGGCAATAAAGACGGCGTGGTCCGTACGATTCTGCAAAGCGTCGATGCGCTGCTCCATGGTTTCGACCCCAACGGGATAGCCGAATTGAGCGCTGAGCTGGGCGGCGGATGCGGCGTCAGGTGGTGAAATTTGACGGATGATCATCGTAGGGCGACGCCATGCGCGGCCGTTCTGGCGCTTGACGATTGCCAATCTTCGGGTTCAATCACGAGACCTGCACTCACGGGATTTCTATGAATATAGCGAATGATTGAATCAAATTCGCGGTCGTTTCGGACCCAGTGGTCAGAGGATTCGCTTTGCCAGAATGGTTCGCCGATGCGGTTGACCAAGGCATTCGCGGCGCGGGAACTTGCGCTTTTGATATTCATGAGTGCTTTGTTGAGGGGAACTCGTGGACGGATCAGGACATGCACATGGTTGGCCATTATGACCCAGGCGTGGAGGTTGTACAGCCGCCAATCGGTGGCGCCGCGGATCAAGACATTGCTGACAGCATTTGCCGCGCTTGCATCTTTCAGCCACAGTGGACCAGTGGTGTCGCGGTCGAGGACTCTGTCAAACTGCATGAACGCGGTGCCGGCCGATATGTGCTCCGACTTCTCCTCTCGCTTCCACTTTGGCAATGAACCATGGAGTCTCCAAATGACGAAGAAATCGGCCTCAGACGGATGCCAATGCGGAAGTTGGCGAGTGTAGAAGGCCACATAGATTGTATTTCAAGCGAGGCAGTTTTCTCACTTAAGATCGCCGCGCATGGCGCCGCCCCACTCAGCTCAATTGCAAGCGCTCAGCGATCTCTTTTTCAGTAATCGCGCCTTCTTTTATGACTTTCCAATAGGGTTCGGTTATATCGACGGTTGTTGAACCAGGACCAGTGCAAAGGCCGCCTTCAAGGACGAGATCGATATGTCCGTCCATTTCGGCGAAGAGCTCGATGCCGCTGTTGATGGTGGGTTTGCCGGACTTATTGGCGCTGGTTGCGATCAAAGGATGGCCGATTTTTTCGATCATGGCGTTGAGCGCTTTGGATTTCGCGTTGCGCACCGCTAACCGGCCGGTGTTGCCCGTTACCTTGAGAGGCACTTTGGCGGAAGCCGGTACGATCATGGTTAAGGGTCCGGGCCAGAAGTGACGGGCCAAAATGTAGAAGCGGCTGTTTAACTCACTCGACAAATCTTCGGCCATGAGTACGTCGGAAATGGCGAGCGGCAGAGAGCGGACGCTCTCGCGCCCCTTGGCCGAAAAGACGCGGCCCACAGCATGTAGGTTCAGGGGGTCGGCCACCAAAACGTAAAGCGCGTCGGTGGGGACGCCGACAACTTTGCCGCGCTCGACTTCGCGGACGGCACGGTCTATGATTTCCGGTTGCGGATTGTCTAAATTGATCTCAACTAAATCGGTTGCCACGAATAAAGGTAAGTCTAGCGCGACCCTAAAGCTTCAGCCACCTGAATGGCCATTTCATAGCGGCCGAATGGGGCGCTGAGCTGAGCGCCTTGAACCATGTGGCGAATGCGCGCACACATTTCGCGGGCGATGTTGATGCCTTCGGCGCGGGCCTTGTCGGCTGTATCGGCGCGCCGCATGCGCTCCATGTATTCCTCGGGAACTGGTACGCGCAGTTCATTGACCATGAACTCCGCGTTGCGGTAGCTGGTGAGCGGCCATATTCCGGCGATGAAGGGAATTTTGAACTGTTCCGTTTTCTTTAAGAATGTTTCGAGAAGATTCAGATCGAACACCGGTTGAGTGACAATGTACTCGGCGCCGGCTTCCACTTTCCACGCGAAACGGCGCAACTCCTCGTCCATGTTCAGATGGCCTGGGTTGGCGCCGACGCCGATGAGCAAAGCGGTCTGCGAACCGGTAGGATTCCCACCGATATCCAAACCCTGGTTCAGCTGATTGACAATATTGGTGAGGCCGATGGAATCGACGTCGAAAACAGCAGTCGCGTCGGGGTAGGTACCCATGCGAGGCGGATCGCCGGTGATGCAAATTAGATTGCGAACGCCAACAGCGTGCGCCCCAAGCAACTCAGATTGCATGCCCAGGATGTTGCGGTCGCGACAACAAAAGTGCAGAACGGTTTCGATGCCGGCCTTTTCTTGAATCAGCTGGCAGGTGACTTGAGCACTTAGACGGGCACTGGCACGAGGCCCATCGGGCACGTTGATGCAATCGATGCCATGGTCTTTGCAGAGCTTAGCGCCGGCGATTTCCTTGACGGGATCGACGCCGCGCGGCGGAAGGATTTCCACAAAGGCGACGAATTTCCCAGCGGCAAGCTTTGCGCCGAGTTGGGATTTCTCCGCCACCGGCACTTTGGGCATGCGCTTGACAGGCGGCTTGCCTTCTTCGACCACATCTTCGACCGATAAGCGCTGCTGCATGGGCTGGAGTGAACGGACTTCGCTACAGATGGTTTTAATATGTTCTGGCGTGGTGCCGCAACAGCCACCTATCATCCGGACGCCAGCTTGCAAGAAACGACGCGCATACTGCGCCATGTATTCCGGCGAGCATAGATAAATGTTGCGGCCTTCCACGGTGGCAGGCAAGCCGGCGTTTGGCATAACGCTCAAAGGCTTGCTGGTGTGGGGCAGCATTTTCTCGATCGTTTCGAGAGCGACCTTAGGACCGGCCGAGCAATTCACGCCGATTACATCAACCGGCCATTCGCTCAATTTACGGGTAAAGTTATCAGTGGTTGTGCCGTCAAGCAGCGTGCCTTCGTCATCTACTGTGACTTGGGCGACAATTACCATGTCTGGGCCCGCCGCCTCTCGGGCGGCAAAAATCGCCTCGCGCAGTTCGGTGATATCGGAAAATGTTTCAAGGACGATGAGGTCAATGCCGGCACTCACGAGGGCGTCGGCCTGTTCTTTGAAAACTTCGCGCGCTTCGGCGAAAGACATCGGACCGAGGGGTTCGATTTTTGCGCCGAGAGGACCGATGGCCCCAGCAACATAGGCGCGTTCACCAGCGGCTTCGCGGGCCAAGCGAACACCCGCCTGGTTGATGGCTTTCAACTTTTCGACAAAACCAAATGCGGTCAAGCGCACGCGGTTACTACCGAAGGTATTGGTTTCGATAATTTCCGCGCCCGCTTTCACATACTCCTGATGGATCTCTTTCACCATCTGCGGGGATGAAAGGTTCAATTCATCGAAACAACGGTTGATGAAAATGCCTTTGGCGTAAAGCATGGTCCCCATAGCGCCGTCGGCAACGACGATCTTGGATTGCAGCTTGCTCCGAAATTCAGCAGCACGCGATTGAGTAGTAGGTTCGGCGACAGTCATAAATACCTGGATTTGGGGATTTAACCTTAAGTGTATCTCGGAGCAGCATTGGTTTGCAGTATGCTCTTAACAGTATGGTCTAAACCGGGAGGGCCAACTGCTGAAGATCATCCACTTCTTAGCCTGCGCGGGGTTCGTGGCAATGTGTGCAGACGCGGCTGCACCAACCTTCACGCATGACGTGGCGCCTATTCTTTACAAACATTGCGTTGCGTGCCATCATCCCAATGATATTGCGCCGATGTCGCTGTTGACGTATAAAGATGCGCGTCCATGGGCGGCGGCCATCCGGCAAGCGGTGGTGACAGGCAAAATGCCTCCATGGAAGGCTGATCCGCACTTCGGCAAGTGGGCTAATGACCCGCGACTCTCGGATGTGGAGATCGCCACGATCAAGGGTTGGATCGAAGGCGGCAAAGTGGAGGGCGATCCGAAAGAAATGCCGGTAGCGCCAGATTTCCCGGACGGCTGGAAGATTGGCAAACCGGACGCGGTTATCGCCATACCTGAGCAAAGGATTGAAGGCAGCGGGCCGGATCAGTACGTTTCTATAAGCGTACCGACGAATTTTAAAGAGGACCGCTGGATAGTGGCGGCTGAGTTGCGGCCGGGCAACCGCCGCATCGTTCACCATGCGCACGTGTTTGTGGTCGACCCGCCCGATTCGAATAAGGTTGCAGGCAAAGCGGCGGAGAAAGATCCGCAAAAGGAGTACGCGAACTGGCTGCTTATAAAAGAAGGCACGATCGAATGGGTAAGGCCGGAAGCGCCGGTGATTGATAACGGCTGCTCGGTGGATGACAATGGCAGGTTTCCGGGGTCGCATATTTCGGATTTGGGCAGTCTAATCAGTTCTTACTTGCCTGGACGCGAAGCGGACGTTTACCCGGAAGGGACGGCGCGTAGGATTCCGGCGGGGGCGTCGGTCAGTTTTCAGATTCATTACTCGCGGACGACGGGCAAGACAGAAGTGGATACGACGAGTGTAGGATTCATCTTCGCCAAGGAAGCGCCGCGGCAGGTTTCAAAGCGGATCGATCTTTCGAATCAAATGTTCATGATTCCGGCGGGCGATGCGGAACATGCAGTGACGGAGTGTCACACCTTCAACAAAGACATTTTGGTTACGAGTTTGACGCCGCACATGCATCTGCGGGGCAAATCGATGCGCATAGTGGCCGATCTGCCGAATGGTGAGAAGAAGACGCTGCTCTATGTGCCCGCATATAGTTTCAACTGGCAGATTACCTATCGCACGGAAGAGCCAATTTTCCTGCCAAAAGGAACGCGCGTTGGGATTCTGGCGACCTTTGACAATTCTGTGAACAACCCAACGAATCCGGACGCCAGTAAGCCAGTGCGTTGGGGGAGTGCGAGTGAAACCGAGATGATGGATGGCTGGATTGAATATTTGGACGCGCCGCTGAAGAGCGTGGCGGCGCGTTGAGTTAATGCGAGTGGTGTACCTGGATCGATTAGCGCAGCCGTTGAGCAGTTGTCGCTCAAAGGTTGGTTAGCGTTTGCCCACGGAAAACTCCAAGCCAGCGAAGATTACGCGCCCTTGCTGGACGGGAACTGTGTCGACGCTGCTGAAGCCGCTGGGCAGCCAAATGACTTGGTTTGTCAGATTGTTGGCATGCAGCACAGCCGCCAGTCCAGTGCGGTCGCCAAATGGAACATACTTCGATAGGTCGTAGCGAACGTTCGCGTTCAGAATGTGGTGCCAGCCTTGGAGAGGGTTTACGGCGGTGTAACCATCGAAAGGTCCATCGGAAACGTCGAACAGGCTGGCGGTTACTTTGCCTTTGGTCTCATAACTCAAACCGGCCTTAAAGCCGAGTTGAGGAACGGGAGAGACATTCGGCGTTCCAGTGCCATCCTCATTCCGTTGATAAAGGGCACTCCCCTGCAGGAAGAAGTTCTTTTTGAAGTAGTACTTGCCTTCTGCTTCGACGCCATTGAAGATCACCTGGCCCAGATTGAAATAGACAGACCGGGTCAATCCCGGAACATTCACGATGTTGTCGCTGATTTTGCTGTGGAAATAGTCGAGTCCGAACTGTGCTCGCCGGCCCTCAAAAGATACTCCGAATTGTAGGGTAGCGACGGTTTCGGGCTTCAAGTTAGGATTGCCGCCGAGACCCGGGTTATTCAACAGGTTTTCGTCGAGACTCGGCGCCCGAAACGCTCCACTGTACAGAGCTTTGACGCTGACCCAAGAGGATGGCGTCCAAACAGTTCCTACTCTGGGAACCGTATTCAGCGGGATGTTACCGATTTTGTTAGTTTGAAAGCCAGCGATTAATTTCACATCCTTGTACTGATGGTCAATCTGGGCGTAAAATGCGCCACCCAAGCGTCTTCCTCGGGCAGCCACCATGGCGGGATCGACTCCTGTGAAAAGCTCCAGGCCTTCTATACGGTTGAGCAGACCACC
This sequence comes from Bryobacterales bacterium, assembly GCA_963749105.1. Taxonomy (GTDB): domain Bacteria; phylum Acidobacteriota; class Terriglobia; order Bryobacterales; family Bryobacteraceae; genus Bog-105. The sequence goes on from CAVVLT010000030.1 coordinate 145,796, forward strand.
AAAAGAGAGCCGGTCGTCGGCAGTGAGATTGACGAGATTGGTCCACTCGATGATCGCTTCGTCGGAGTCTCGCGTGACGTTGGGAAAGGGAGTTTCCCGAAATGTTGTGCGCGTGAAGGTGAGGTCAAAACTCGTGTTCCAGTTGGCAGAGACTTTATGGTCGTAGCCCAGATTCGCAAACTCGCGAGAGAGACGGGTGTCGCTCGCGGTCCCTTCGATGAAACCGGTCGACTGCCACTCCGTAAAAGAGGACATAAATCTGAGGTCTTTATAATTCACTCCCAGGTATGAGCCGACACCTCGATCAATGATGTCGAGATTTTGCACGGGAGGCACACTCGGCGCCCAGCCCAGGTTTTGCTGCGAGGGCGGCACCAGATAAGTAATGGGCCAATTCGCCAAATCGTGAAGCTGTGCGGCGCCCACGACGTTTAAATCGCCGCGCGTGAACATAAAATTGGTAGAAGTATCGACTGCTCCGCGAGCGCTTTTGAAAGCTTTGAGGGTTGCCTGATTAGAGTCCGCTTTTTTGGTGATCAGATTGACAACGGCTGAGAATGCGTTTGATCCATAAAGGACCGATCCAGGGCCCTTGATCACTTCAATTCTTTCCAAAATGTCTACCGGGAACGACTCCAGGAGATCGGAAATGATACCGCCTTCCATCACTTCGCGTGTTGGACGGCCATTGATCAGAAATAGGATATGGCCGCCATCCGTTTTGGTTTGGTCGCCAAGCGCCGCTACCATGCTGCGATCAACAAAGTACTGGGTTGACCCCGTGAGACCCGGAACGCGTTGCAGAATCTCGCCCAGAGTGAGCCCTCCAAAGCGACGAAGCTCGTCGCTGGTTACGACAGACATAATACTCGGTGCATCGGAAATTTTTTCCGCGAAACGCGAGGCTGTTGTTACATCGACGTTCTTGAGTGAATCCAGATCCATAGACATTAGATCGGCAATGCTCGGATCGCTGCTGGGCGGCGAGGTAGGTTGCTGCGCGAAACTGGTAGCCGAGAGCGCTAGGAATAGGACGGCAGAGCGAGGAACTGCCTGCGGAGCTATCAAGTTTTTGAACGATCGGAAATATTTCATTTGTTGGTCCCAACGAGTGGCCATAGAACCATCGGGACGGGTTGACATTACCACCGGCCTATCGACAGTACTGTGACACTGAAGTAATCGACAAAAAGGTGTTAGAACTTTAACTCATATACGGATAGGGCTTTTCCAGGAAAATCTTTTCTATCCACACACCGTCGAACGGGGTAGTGTTTTTTTGTATGCTTGTTTGGTGATTCTAGTGAAACGCATTCTCGGGATGTTTTGTCTCGCGCTGGTGCTGCCGGCGTTTGGTCGGCAAGCGCTGCAAACCCTTTTGGTGGGAGTGGATCGCCGCACAGTGGTTAGCTTGGATGGAGACTGGCACTATCTGGTGGATCAGTTCCCAGGCCGCGCGTTGTACTCCGCTAACGGCGAGATCAACGACAAGTCATACGCGCTGAACGAGCATCCCAACATTGTGGGTAAGCACAACCAGGAGTATGATTTCGCCACGGCGCCCACGCTTAAAGTACCTGGCGATTGGAATACCCAAGTGGCGCAACTCTTCAACTATGAGGGCGTTCTTTGGTATCAGCGGGATTTCGACGCGCACCCGAAAACGAACACGCGCACTTTTCTTCATATCGGCGCGGCGAACTACCGCTCGCACGTTTGGGTCAATCAAAAGCGCGTTTGCGATCACGAGGGTGGTTACACACCGTTCGATTGCGAAGTGACGGGTGTGCTGCGCGATGGCCCTAACTTTGTGGTGATTGCAGTGGATGGCACTCGGTTAGTGGACGGCATCCCGTCGGCCGGGTTCGACTGGTTCAATTATGGAGGTCTGACGCGCGATGTATCCCTTGTCACTGTTCCGGCAACATTTATCGATGACTATGACATACACCTGGAGCGCAGACCTAAGTTCGATCCTGTCAACAGAGAGTTAACGGGATACGTCCATGTGTTGAATGCTCCCGCGGGAACCACGGTCAGCGTTGGAGTGCCGGAAGCTGGCGTCAAGACTAGCGCGAAAACAGATGCTGACGGCAACGCAGCCTTCAGTGTAAAGGCGGAACGGCTCAATCTATGGTCGCCCGATTCTCCAAAGTTGTACCAAGTGACGTTGACGTGCGGCGATGACAAATTGACGGATGAAATCGGCTTTCGTGACATTCGGGTCGATGGCACGCGAATCCTATTAAACGGCAAAGCGATTTTTCTACAAGGCGTCAATGTGCATGCGGAAGCACCCATCCGCGGGGGCCGCGCTTATTCGGATGATGACGTTAGAACAATTTTCAGCTATCTAAAACAGCTGCACGCGAACTTCGCACGCCTGGCACATTATCCGCACGATGAGCGTATGGAGCGCATGGCCGATCGGGAAGGGATCTTGATCTGGTCGGAGATTCCAAACTGGCAGCGCATCTCTTTCGACAAGCCGGAAGTCTATGCCAAAGATGTTGTCATGTTGAAAGAGATGATTCGCCGGGACCGCAATAAAGCGTCGGTGATTCTTTGGTCGGTCTCAAACGAGACGCCGAATAATCCGGTGCGTACGAAGTTTCTGACAGACCTCGCCAACGAAGCGCGAAAGCTTGATCCGACCCGGTTGATTACCTCCGCCATTATTGGACCGAAAGCGAATGGACTTGAAATGGTGAATAACGATCCACTGTGCGATGCGCTGGATGTGGTGGGCCAGAATCAATACGTCGGCTGGTACGATCTGACGCCGGAAGATGCGGATAAGATCCAGTGGACTCTTCCGCAGAAGCCGGTGTTGATGAGTGAGTTTGGCGCAGAGGCGAAGTTCGGCGATCACGGAGCAACGAATGAGCGCTGGACGGAAGAACAGCAAGTCTTCGTATTTGAGCACCAGTTCGCAATGTTCAAGAAAATCCCGCAAATGCGTGGCACGATTCCGTGGGTGCTGATGGACTTCCGTTCACCGACGCGTAATATTCCAAAGCTCCAGGACGGCTACAACCGGAAAGGGCTCATTTCCGAAGAAGGGCAAATGAAACAGGCGTTCGCACTTTTTCAGCAAGCCTATGCTGAGCATTCGCTGGGCAAGCCCGAATAAGTGTGCTAGCTTGATCGCATGTCATCTTCGAGACGCGATTTTCTAAAGGCCGGTTTGGCCGCCGCTGCCTTGCCTGGCGTTGCCTCCGCAGTACCCCCGATGGGAGCTGCGACCGATTGGGTCACGCTTGGCAAATCCAATGTTAAGGTGACACGCCTGGCATTCGGAACGGGAACCCATTCCGGTGCGCAACAACGGCACTTGGGGCAAGAAGAGTTCACGCGTTTGGTGCGCTATGCCTATGACAACGGCATCCGTTTTTTTGAAACAGCCGATGCATATCGCGGAATGCCGGAGATGCTTGCTGTGGCATTGAAGGGACTGCCGCGCGATTCGTACCGGCTGATGACGAAGTATGATGTGCATCATTCAGAAGACCCGATGGCCGGCGTCCATCGTTTAAACGCGGCATTGGGGGCAGACTATGTAGACATCATGCTGCTGCATTGTTTGCGCAGTGCGAACTGGCCAGAAGAGACGAAGCGTTTGCAGGACGCTTTCCAGGAGGCTAAGGAGAAGAAGCTGATGATGGCACACGGCGCTTCTGTGCATGGCAAGCAGGCTCTGGCGGCATTTCCGGGCAACCCGTTTTTGGACGTGGCGATGATTCGTATGAATCACAATGGCACACGTATGGACACGCCCTTGTTGCAAGACACGGACGATAAGGGCGATGTCGCATTTGTAGTGGATCACATGCAGCGGACGAAAGCCGGCGGCGCGGGGATCATCAGTATGAAGCTGGTCGGCGAAGGTCAGTTCAAGAATCCGGACGATCGTCAAGCCGCTTTGAATTATGCCTTCCGTAAGGCGGGAGTGGATTGCGTGACGATTGGTTTCGGCAGCACCGGCGAAATTGACGAGGCGATAAAGCGCATTTCAGCGGCGTTGAACAGTTAGGAAGCCCTAGGGCAATAATCCATAGACGACGAGCTTATTAGGTCGCGGCGAGCCATCGCGAAACGTCGCCAAGTAGACCTTGCCGTTGGCAACCACGGGCGAACAAAATTTCGCGAACATGCCGACTTTGTCGCGGATGGCGTTCTGCTCACTGTTCCAGAGTTCTTTCGTCAAATCGAGAGCATCGAAGGCGCGAAGAATGCCGGGAACCGTATTCAGGTTTGCGTCGCCGCTTAAAGGAATAGCCGCCCAGAGGATAGCGCTACCGAGCGCTCGTCCATTCGCCGAGAGGCACAACATGCCGCCGGGCATGCTCTTTTCCGGTGCGCGAACGTTACCTCTGCTAGCGGGCTGAAAATTTATACCATCGAAAGCAAACCCGCGCGGGAAATCTTCTTCTCCCCAAACGTAAAGATGTAATAGATTGTTGGCATCCCACCAGACAACCGGTGTGCCATGGATGTTGGATGGACGATCACCGCCGTAGCTATCTGTGCCCGCCGGGAATTCTTGTACCAGGTGCATGTCGGAACGGTCGATAACATAACACTTCCCTTCCTTAGTGCAAGCGACAACCAAGGGGAGGGCCGGAAGCAAGACGGGTCCGGTAGATATGTCCAGATCATGATCGTTCAAATACGCGCGGTTGGCCGGAGTAAACGCCTGCTTCATGCTTAGCAGCGGACCGGGAAAGAGTTGGCTGACGCTCTCGCCGTAATTGCGCCCGGTGCTGCTGCCATTGGCGATGACGGCATAGATGAGTGGATAGGTGCCTTCGCGGTCTTCTGCTGCCAGCCCCGCTCCGCTCTGCCAAATACCACCTTGAATGCCGTCGGGCGTGGTACAGAAGACGGAAATTTGTTTGAGCGTACGTGCATCGTACGCCATGATCCACCCGTGGTAATCGAACGCCGGCTCGCCATCGAGATGAGAACTGAACGCCAGGTAAAGAACGCCATCTATAAGCAGGAGGCCGGGACGGTTCAACATTTTGCGAGGGTGAAAGGCGATATGGCCGTCCACGTTGCCGACGCCGTTGCCGACTGTTGACGCTTCGATTTTAACGGGACTATTCATATCCTTCTTCTCACGGCCGGTCGCGATGTCGAAGGCATGGATATTAAAGCTGTACTCTTTACCCTCTTTTGAATGGGCGACGACATAGATAGTGTTCGATTTGGGGTCTATCACAGGCGTGGCCACGATGCCTACGGTATTGGCAAAATTCAAATACTTCTGATCGGGCGGCATGTCGGTCACATCGTCTTTTGGTACGGGCATACGATTTTGGTACGGGCATACCGAAGACCTCGCGGGAGTGGCACCAGAAAGGTTTTGAAGCGCCGGCGGAATCGGCGTCGAAGGCGTAGAGGCTGTTGTTAACGGTGGCAACGTAAACTACGTTGCGGATGCCGACGTTCGGAATGGTAACAGCTGTTTTGATGAGCGGCTGAGCGTAGATATCGCCATCGACTTGGCGCTCGAACAGCTTGCCGAATGTCTTGGTCGAAACAGTCCGGGGCGTCAGCTGGGTTTCTTGAATGTTCGAGCCATTTCGCTGATTATCGTAGCGATTGGTGAGTACGTCCACTCCTTCGGCAAGAGAGAACGTTACCGATCCCAAGCAAAATAAGATGCCGACAGATCCGTATTTTTTCAGAGTGCCGTGGAAGGCAGCTGAAGCGGAAGGGAAAATTTGTAGGATCACCCGCTTTCTAGATGCGTTGCTCTACGGCAGCGTTTCGAGTAGGTCAAACCAGCTTGACAGCCTACAAAATCACCCCGTATTCGAGACTTAATTCGCGTCCTAATCCGCCGAGGTCCGGGAAAATGGTCGTCTCGCTGATCCCTAAAGTGGCAAGTCTTAAGCGCATCATACGAATTCCTTCGGCGTCGGTATCGATTACAACTCGCAGCAGTGTGTCGCCTAATTGGAGTTCATCGCGCATTTCATCCAAGCCTCGAAAATCGTGTCCGTGGAGCGTGAAGTGGCTGTGTTGGACGAGCATGCGTTGGGCGATGAAAGTTGGATCGATCGCTAGCGGATATTGCGGCGGGCGACGGCCTTTGTAGACCGTGCTCAGGTAGCTATCTATGTCTTGGACACCGGGAGTGACCGGTCCCGCAAAGGAAAACGCTCGATTCAATTGCCACGGATTCAAGGCCCAGACGACCGGTTTTTGAACGGCTGTCAATCCAGCCTACTACGGAAACTGAATAGAGCGCAAAGTAAAGCGCGACGAGAGCGGAATCGGTCCAGTCCAGGAGGCGAGTAGGAGCGCCATAATGCTGCATGAGGAAATACCATTCCCAGTCGTCGCGGGGAGGGCGTTCGGCAACCAGCGGCAGGGCGCGTCTCCTAAATTCTGCGCGCAATTCATCGTCAGAATAAGGCTCCCGGCCCGACTTCGATCGATACAACCCCGGAATGAGTTTGTACTCGGCAGAACTCATTCCCCGAAACCAGGGTGCTTCATAAAGATCACTGGCGGTAAAGAGGTCGGCGACTTGTTCCACCCACTCCACGAACTCAAGCAGCGACGAAACCAACTTTGGCGGAGCCATCGAACTAGGATACCTATAAAGACCGTACTGTCGGGCCAGCAGTAAGAACATGTATCTTAATTGCTACTAGATGTGCAACGTTTGGCGATTTGATGTAACTTAGCTAGATGTCGCCCTCGCGGCGAAGGTCGCTGATTCGAGCCAACTTGGAGGTGCAGTGTCGAAGAACGTGGTAGTTTGCTGCGACGGAACAGCAAATGAATTTGCTGAAGATAGAACGAATGTTGTGAAGTTGTATGCGACCCTGCTGCACGATCCGGGACGCCAGGTCGTTTATTATCACCCGGGAATTGGGACGATGGAGCATCCCGCCGCCCTAACAAATGTGGCGCGGAAACTAACCAAACTACTTGGATTGGCTTTTGGGTATGGGCTCGAAAACGACATACGGGACCTCTATACCTTCCTCATGCGTAATTATCAACCGGGAGATAATCTTTATCTCTTTGGATTTAGCAGAGGCGCTTACACGGTGCGGGCAGTGGCTTCGCTGCTCTATATGTATGGACTTATTCGCGAGGGACACGAGCCGCTTGTGCCTTACGCGATACGCATGCTTACGGCAGTTAATAGCAAGCAAAAGCCGAAGAACGACGCGGCCGAATCCGCCTTCGCGCTGGCGGGGGAATTCAGGGCAACCTTCTGCTCAGTTGAATGTAAGCCTTATTTTGTAGGTGTATGGGATACGGTGGCCTCGGTAGGATGGGTGGAAAACCCACTCAAGCTTCCTTTCACGGTTAGAAATCCAGATATCAAATATGCCCGGCACGCGGTGGCGATTGACGAACGGCGAGCGTTTTTCCGCACGAACCTATGGAGACCACGAAACGCTGCTGTCTCGGGCGGCCCTGAAAACCTCAAAGAGGTCTGGTTTGCCGGAGTTCATTGCGATGTAGGAGGCGGATATCCGGAGAAGGAGTCCGGCCTTTCGAAATACCCATTGGAGTGGATGATCCGAGAAGCGGAGGCCGTAGGGTTGTTAGTGGACGAACAGAAAGTTGCGGAGGTACTTGGCTTGGCAAAGGGCGGTAAACATGTCGCTGCCGATGCGAATGGGTGTCTCCACGAGTCGTTGACGCGGGCGTGGTACGCGGCAGAGTTTGTTCCGAAACGTCATTACGACTATCAATCGCAAAAGACGCGACGCCGGATGAATCTGTTTCGGCGAAGGACGCTGCCGGCTGGCGCGACGATACACGAATCGGCTTACTTGCGGACGAAGGATCGATATAACGACAAACTGCCTACTGACGCGCCGAGAGAGCGAACGCTCACTGCTGCGGTTTCAGCCAGTGCTGCGGGAAAGTAAAGATTTTTATGGACATACAGATGGTAACGGTGGAGTTTCTTAGGAAGGGTCCGCGGCATAATCAACTGCTTTCGCCGCTGACAGAGTATTTAGCGGTGTGCGGTGACTCGCCGGCGGGCGCGGTAAACGTTCCCTTTGAGCAAGCTGAGTTCGAACGCCAGCGGGATGATCTTCGCTATGGTGTAGCGTCCGAAAAAGGTACAACGGAGCGGCGGCAGGGCGTGTTAGAGCACACCGGGCGACAAATCGCACAAATGTTGGCGGCGGTACCCGGCCTACCGGGAGCATTCAATTCGCAAGCGAAATCGTCTGAGATTCTGCATCTGCGCATTGTAATTTCGGCATCGGAATTGGCTTCACTGCCATTCGAGCTTGCCAAGCTGCCGGTGTCCGGTGGGACCGCGACGGCTGAGTGGCTACAGATCCGCTCGAGCCAGCCGGTTTGTCTGACGCGCCACAACCGGTCTGTCGCTTCAGAAAAAGTCAAATGGCCCAACCGGCCGAGAATTCTCTACATAACAGGAAACGGAGTCAGTCCAGACGAACACCGGAAAGCGTTACAAACGGCCCTTCAGCCGTGGACGAATAACGGAGAGCAGATCGACGACTGGTTGACGGTGTGCGAAGACGCGACGATCGACGAAATCATGAAGGTTACGGCAAAGCAGGAGTTCACTCACGTTCATATCCTTGCGCACGGTGGAGAATATAAAGGCTGCACGGGACGTTTTGGAGTTAGTCTGCAAAGCGGAGTTGTAAATGGCCGCGAATTGGCGCAAGCGTTGACTACGGTTGGACGCCAGAGGATTCATACGCCGACGGTAGTTACGATGGCCACCTGCGATAGTGCACAGGAGCAATCGCCCATTCATCCTGGTGCGAGCGTAGCGCACGATCTGCACGAGGCCGGTATACCGCTGGTTGTGGCATCGCAATTTCCTTTGAGCCTCAAAGGCGCACTGCCTTTTGTCGAGACTTTTTACCACGATCAGCTGCGGGGTATTCATCCGCTTGTGTCTTTGTATAAGATTCGTTTGCACCTTTACGCCAGTGGGGGCCAAAAGTATCACGATTGGGCCAGCTTGATTGTGTACGAGGCGTTGCCCTCGAATATTGCGCAGCAGCTCCACGAACTTGAATATTGGCAAATGAAGCGGGCGTTGGAGGGTTCGTTGGCGCGTTTGGAAAGAGCCTGCGAGAACCCGATGAACGACTGCCAGTACGCCGCGCTGGACAAAGAGCTAATCGACGCGCGCGGACAATTGCCCTTAAATGGACCCTATGAGGCAGAGTGTATTGGAACGAGAGCCGCCAGTTGGAAGCGCCGTGCGCAAGTAGAATTCCGGCGGGCTCAACTAGCGAAGACAGAAAGCGATCGGCAGTTGCGGGCAAAAATCTGTTTCGATTATCTTGAGAACGCCTTGGCCGACTACCGAACGGGCACGGATATCTTCCTGGTTGCTCGGGAGAAGCCCGCGCAGCAGGTAGCGACACTGCACTGGTTGCTCTGCCAAGTGATTTCGCTCGAAGCGGTATTAGGCAAATCCTTCCTTCTTGAACCGTGGTCGGCGGCTGTCTTTTCGGTCAAGACTGAGTTGGAAGCGCTAAATCGCGAATCGATTTGGGGGCATGGGAGCATTGCTGAGTTGTACCTCATTCGATTGTGCGACCCAGATCTAAGTGACGAGGCTTGTTGCGACATTTCGGCAAAAGCGCTAGCGCATGCTCAGCAGATTGTGGCTTGGAACCCATTGATGTCAGATCAAGTTCAGTCTTCACGACGACAGTTTGAGCGTTATGTGAATTGGTGGGCGCACGCAGATTTTGACAAGATGATGAGGCCGTTTAAGGTGCCGAATAAAGACCATTGGCATAGAGAAAACGGACTGGCGGAGACTGCCAAGCGCATTGCGGAAACGCTGGGAGGCGCCTACTGTCAAAACCAAGAAACAGCAGGAAACGCGGAGCCCGCGCAAGCTGCCATGGCCGCTAGTGCGGGAGTTGGCTCTCCATCAGCAGTAGTCCAATTAGTCGTGACGCCGCAGCTAGCCACAGCCCGGCGAAAGTCCAAAGCGTCGCCCGCCGGAGCCATCTTCGATGTCGAAATGTTACCGGCTGAAAACGGTGATTGTCTTTGGGTGGAGTATGGTGATCCGAAGTCGCCGCGGCGTCTCATTATCGACTGCGGCGCGGCATCGGCAGCCAAGCGCTTACTGAGTAAAGTAAACGAGATTGAGTCGAGCAAACGAACCTTCGAACTCTTTGTCCTAACTCACATCGATTCAGATCATATCAGCGGCGTGTTGCCGTTCTTTAAGGAACTTCCGCCGGACGTGCGTTTTGAAGAGATCTGGTTTAACGGCTGGAATCAATTGCCGCACGATAAGTTGGGCGTGGGTCAGGCGGAAGAGTTCTCCGAGATTCTGAGCGATAAGAAGTGGTTCAGCCGTTGGAATCGGAAAATCGGTTCTCGTAAGGGAGTGCCGCTGCCGGTTGAGTTGGCTGGCAAATGCGCCGCCTTCATTCTCTTTGGAAGACGGCATGACGGTAACGGTGCTTTCGCCGGGACACGCGCAGCTTGAAAATCTGGCGGCAAATTGGCTCGATGGGCTGCTGGAACTGCATCCAGAGAGCACGAAAGACGAGTTTCTGGCAGGTGCTCCGCCGGCTCCAATAGAAGACTTAAAGACCTTCGATGTCGAGGCGCTGGCGAACAGGAAAACGCCCGTTGATCGGAGCGTAGCTAATGGCAGCAGCATTGCTCTGTTGTTGGAGTACGGTGGTTCGGCCGTTCTGTTAACGGGAGACGCGTATCCTCAGGTGGTTGCCTCTTCCATCAGGGAGTTGATGAAGCAGCGAGGTAAAGCAGGGAGTAAGTTGCGACTCGATGCGTTCAAGCTGGCGCATCACGGAAGTAAGAACGGGATCTCAAAAGAACTGTTAGACACGATCGATTGCTCCACATATCTGATTTCCACGAACGGAGCGAGGTTTTACCATCCAGACCAGGAGGCCATCGCAAAGGTGATCATGTACGGCGGTCGTAACCCGAAACTTTCTTTCAACTACCTCAGCGACTTCAACAAAATGTGGGGGGAAGACTATCTGATGAGGAAATATGGCTACTGCACCGAGTATCCGTCGCCCGTAAATCCAGGGTTGCGGATTGCGTTAATGACCAATGGGCGCAAGTCAAATAACAGTCGATCCAGGCAAGAGTTGAGTCGCGCTAAATAAATTTAACCGGCTGCTCCTAGAAGATGTATACTACTCAAACGGCGAGAGTCCAGGGTTGGAACTCAGCTGTAACAGAGATGCATAGTACACCGGGGAGCTTCCATGTTGAAAAGAATAATTGCGATTTGCACATGCAGTTTCGTATTAGCAGTTTCGGCCTTTGGCCAAGCGGTCTTCGGAAATATTGTAGGCACGGTAACCGACCCATCAGGATCGGCTGTGCCCAATGCCAAGGTGACGATTAAGGATCTTGGCAAGGGCGTCAGCTACAACGCACTCACCAACGCAACGGGCAATTACTCGCAGACTCACTTAGTGATCGGCACCTATGAAGTGCGCGTTGAAGCCGCGGGCTTCGATACATTCGTGGAACAAAATGTCGTGGTTGAGGTAGACGCGGCCACACAAGTTAACGCACAACTAAAAATCGGGAATGTGGGCGAGGTGGTAAATGTAACGGGCGAGGCGGCGTTGCTGAAAACGGAGAAGTCGGACGTCTCCGACACTGTCACGCAGAAGGCCGTTGCGGAATTGCCGGTCTTTTCGCGCGATATGAGCAGGCTCTATTTTCTGGTGCCGGGATTCCAGGCAAGCGGCACCACGGGCGCGAGCGAACAACCGCAGGATATTTATCGTCCGAACGTGGGCGGACAGTATTGGGGTGGCATTTCGTTCCAGTTAGATGGCACCGATAACCGCGACTCCGTTTTGGGGGAGCCGGTCATTACTCCAAACCTGGACGGTGTTTCGGAGTTGAAGATCACCACAACCGCTTATGATGCCGAGTTCGGACAAGCAAGCCAAGCGGTGATCTCGGCGCAAACGAAGTCGGGCTCGAACGTGGTGCATGGCAGCGCTTTTGAATATCGCCGCGATAGCAACGGCCAGGCGCGCGATCCTTTCGCACAATCACAGCCATTATTTGGAACAACCAACCGCTTCATACCAGGTACGCTATGGAACCAGTTCGGCGGTTCGTTGGGCGGACCGATTCAAAAGAACAAGACTTTCATCTTTGGCGATTATCAAGGGACGCGGCAGAAAGTCGGCGGTTCGTTACTGACACGCGTTCCGACAGCAGCTGAGCGATTGGGTAATCTGAGCGATCTGTCCGTGCCGTTTTACAACCCTTGTAACGGCACAAATTGTAACGTCTTGCCCGCGAACCGGCAGCAGTTCATCGGCAACGTGATTCAGTCTTCGCAGCTCGCGCCGCAAGCGGTGGACATTCTGAACCTCATTCCACTTCCCAACATCGCGGGCGCCACCGGCGCGAGTCCGAACTACAGCGCGTCGGGCAGCGGCATCGTCAACAGCGACTCCTTCGATGTTCGTGCCGACCGCTACCAAACAGAGAAGATTCACATGTTCGGCCGCTACAGTTTTTTACAAGTCGGCCAGAACGCGCCGGGCGCTTTTGGTGAGCTTGCCGGCGGACCGAACTATGCGACGACTACTTATGCGGGCCAATCGTCGCTGCGCAGCCAAAGTCTCTCCTACGGTATCGACTACATCGCACGCCCCGATTGGCTCGACGATTTCCGCTTTGGCTTTTTCCGTTATCGGGTATTTGTAAATCCGAATGGCTTGGGAACGTCTCCAGCGAAAGATGCCGGGATTCCCGGCCTCAACCTCGACAGCACTTACACATCGGGCTTGCCCGCATTCACGCTGAACGGTACAGGCGGATCGTCGTGGGGATATTCGCTGGGTGTCAATGCGTGTAATTGCCCGCTGAATGAGCAGGAGCAAGAATTTCAATTTGTAGATAACCTGACACACACGTTTGGCAATCATTCGTTAAAGTTCGGCGCGGATTTCCGGTTTGCCGAAAACCTGCGAGTGCCCAGCGATTCGCATCGCGCGGGCCAATTGACGTTTGACCCAACAACTACGGAGGGTCCGAATGGAGGCGGTCTATCGCTGGCTTCCTACCTGCTTGGCGACGTGCAGACCTTCACACGTTACGTCAGCAATTCGACGAGCGCCGCCGAGCGCCAACATCGTTTCTTCACTTATTTGCAGGACACTTGGCGCGTAACTCCGAAGTTGACGCTGAACTATGGATTGCGTTGGGAAATTTATTTTCCGCAATATGTGAACGGCACGGGGCAAGGCGGATTTCAGGATCTTAAGACAGGCGAAGTTTTGATTGCGGGTCAGAATAATGTTTCGCTGGACGGCAACGTGAATACCGCGTTGACCCACTTTGCGCCACGGCTGGGAGTCGCCTACCAAGTCACGCCGAATACTGTAATCCGAACCGGCTATGGGCGCTCCTACGACGTTGGTGTTTTCGGCGTATCGTTCGGCCATAACGTAACGCAGAACTTGCCTGTCCTGGCTAACCAATCGCTGAACCCAGCGAATCCATGGTTGCCGGTATTCACGCTGAGCCAAGGACCACCCACGCTGGTTGCCAGCACGATTCTTGCTTCGCAGCCACTGGGACCGACCGGAAATCCGCTCTTGCCGAATGGTATTTCTCCCAACGTGCTGCCTTTAACGAGCAGCAACACGATGCGGTTGCCGGTGGTAGATTCGTGGAACTTCACACTGGAACATCAGTTTGGCGGGGGCTTCCTGCTCTCTGCCGCTTATGTCGCAAATAAAGGCACGCACGTGACGCCTGGTGGAACGAATTACAACATCAATGAACCGAGCATTGTCGGTTTTGGCACGCTTAGCACGAATCAGCGGCGCTACTTCTACAACGAATTCGGCTGGACGCAATCGATCAAATATTTCAGCGACGATGCCACCACCAAATACAATTCACTGCAAGTGCGCGGTGAAAAGCGTTACGGCAACGGCTTGCTGGTGCAGGGCAATTTCACCTGGCTGAGCGCCTTTGATTTCGCCAACGATTATTTTTTCTGGAATCCCAACATCGACTATGGGCGAGAAGGGGGCGTGCGGCGATTCGTATTCAACATGAATCATGTTTACGAATTACCATTTGGCAGAGGGCAGAAATTCTTGAGCCACACCTCGCGCTGGCAGGAAGAGGCGTTCGGCGGGTGGCAGGTTGCCGGTATTTGGAATTGGGAATCCGGGTTACCGTTCACGCCGTCGTATCAGGACTGCGGCAAGGATGAAGACACGGGCCCTTGCCGGCCAAACCTGGTGGGGAACGCTAGCGTAGCCAATCAGAACGCGCAGCACTGGTTTGCTACGGCAACCCCTGGGACAAGCGGCACCGGTTGCCTTTCAACAGGCGCCGCAACACCTGAGTTGAACGCCAACGGCTGTACACGCGGGCCTTGGAGTCGTCCGCAAGCCGGTACCTTCGGCAACGTGGCGCGCGACTCGTTCTTCGGCCCGCATCTTTTTAACACCGATGCTTCGCTTTCAAAGAATTTTCACATTAGAGAACAGATAGGACTGCAGTTCCGAGCAGAGTTGTTTAACTCGTTCAACCACGTGAATCTGGGCCAGCCGGTGGCAGTGGTGGATTCGCCGACGGCGGGCCAAATCACTTCGCTGGCAGCGTTAGCGCAAATGCGGCGCTGGCAGTTGGGTCTGCGCTTGAACTTCTAACACGTGAGGGCGGCCAACCTTTTGCAAACAGGTTGGCCGCCTCAGTGAACCCTTCATCCCATGATCCCCAGATTGGCTGTCGGGAAATTCCCGATATTCGGGAAAATCGTCGGCAGACTCGCGGCAGCTACACCGAACCATTGCGCCAGCGTCGCTCCATACTGATCCACCGACGAAGTGGGAATCAGCGTTCCGTTAGTGTAAGCATCGGCATTGCCGCCTAAGCTTAATGATGGAAATTGGCCGAAAAATTGGCCTCCTTTCACGCCTCCGCCGATCACAAAATGGTGATTGCCCCAAGCATGATCCGTTCCCGAACTGTTCGGCGTTAACGTGCGTCCAAACTCAGATGCCGTGAATGTGGCCACGCTCTGGTTCACTCCCAACTCCTGCGTCGCCTCATAGAACGCCAACACCGCCTGGCTTAACTGTTGCAGCAGCGCGCTTTGAATAGCGAGTTGGCCGCCGTGCGTATCGAAGCCGCCGAGTTCACAGAAAAAGATCTGCCGTGAAAGACCCAGCGCAGCGCGCACTTTAATAATTCGCGCGACAGTCTGCAACTGCGCGGCGAGAGGATTGCCCGCTGGAAATTGAGTGGCAAGCGTGGCGCCGGCTAAGGCACCCCCCAGCGCTGTCGCATAGCTCTGTCCACGGCCGAGCGTGGCATTCGCCGCCTGCACGAGTTGCAGCCCGTTATCGAACGTCAGCAATTGTTGCAATCCCGCCTGCCGTGCTGAATTGCCGAAGTTCAAAAGCGTGGCAGACCCCGTTGGCACATTCGCCGCGAACGACTGTTGGCCGGTGAGGAAGAGGCTCGAGCCGTTCGTCGACGTCATCGCCGGAAATGTTGCGCCCGCGTTTGAGGATTGCAGCAGATCTGCCATCCTGCCACCCCAACCGGTGCTGCCAAGCCCGGTTGGAATCGACGACTGCCATTGGCTCGCCTGATCTGAATGCGAGAACAGCGCATTCGGCAGGATAGAACTGTTATTCGTGTTGTACACGGCACGAGTAATCGGCTGCACGAGCATGCCTACGTTGGCTAGCACCGCCGCCGCACCCGTCTGGTATAGACCTTGAATCTCCACTAATTGCGGATGCAGGCCATAGACATCGCTGCCATTGTTGACCGGCAGCAAAGCATTTTGCGCAATACCCAGCGCTCCGCGGGCATTTTGGTAAACGCTGAATCCCTGCTGGGCGGTGCTGATCGGGACGACGGTGTTGTGGCCGTCGTTGCCACCCGCCAGATAAATGCAGACCAACGCCTGATAGCCGGAACCGGCGGCCAGCGCATTCATTTCGCCGAACTTTGCCAGGCCTCCTAGCGCCCCTACTGCCGAGACCGACCGCCGCGCGGCGCGAAAAAATTCCCGTCTTGAACGAATTAACATTTTGCGTTTTCCCTTATTAATGCCAGACGTTGTAATAGCTTGAGCTGAGGATGAGCCAAGCCCCTGTTTCCACGCGGGAAAGATTGCCGGCGGTATCGCTCGTCACCGCCGTGAGGATAGCCGTTTTCATCTGCGCGGGCATCGTGCCGTGAGTAAGAGTCAGATCGAGGGCCGCCACTAAAGTTGCGGGGTTTGAAGCAAGCGATAGATATGGCGTAAGGTCGATAGTCGTAGCAGGCCCATAATTCAGAACTGGATTGCTGTATGAGAAGAAAAGATTCGCCACCAGATTCGCGCGATAGACCGCCGCGTCGGGCGTGAGAATCTGGAATTCCGGGCCGAGAAGCGTGCTGCCCGGCGGCACGTACGTTGGTGAATAGTAGTTGAAAACGCTAGGCGGGTTGTAAATATCCTGATTCATATTTGCCAGCTCCCAACCGAAATAGTTTTGATTGGACATGCTGCCGGCGAAGGCGCGAAACATGCCGGCGATGAACAAGGCCGGTTCCTGCAAATGGCCGTCGCCTGGCTGATCGTTGCCGCCGTTGTCGTTGGCGCGCGCCTCAGGGTCAAGCAAGATCGCCGAGATGAGCGCTTTCATATCGCCGCGGACGCCGCTTCCGTTGTCGCCGAAAATCGCAGCAACGCGCTGAATGTAAGCTGGGCTTGGATTGCTCTTCACCAGATGTTGAATGAGAACTTTGCCGACAAAAGGACCCACATTTGGGTGGTCAAAAATGTTGTCGAGCGCGTTTGTCAGATCAGCCTGCGGTGTAAGACCTGACGCTTCCGCATAGCCAGCAAGCAGTTGCTTGGCTCCGGCGTCATGCTCTGCTGGATAGGGCACCATCGGTCCAGCCGGATTAATGTAATCGTTCCACTCGACAGGTCCCGAAGTTGGTTGATAGGTCCAGCCAGTAAACACGCGCGCGGTATCGAAGATCACCGGCTGCGAATAAGTCGGTATTGGCAGCTGATTCGCGTCTAACTGTGGCGATCCATCGGGATTCAGCATGGTCGTGCCAATGGTGAACAACTGCATCACCTCGCGCGCATAGTTCTGGTTGGCGATCGTACCCGTTATCGCGTTCCCCATGGCGTTATTGGCCAGGTTGAGATACTGGCCCATGGCAGGACTTAGCGTCACGTCGCCCAGGATCTGCCGATAGTTTGTGAACGCGTCCGCCATGAGCATCTGTTCATACGGAATCATGGAACCGTTCCAGATGATCGTATTAATCGAAGTTACGAAAATCTGGCTCAGTGCGAACGCTACTTTTTGACGCAACTGGTCGGGATTGGTGACTGCGTTCGCTAAGAACTGCGTCGGTAATCCGCCCTGGCTGCTGGCCGCTTCCGCATTGTAGTTCGAAATTTGGCCCATGGCAAACTGCTGGTTCAGCCAGCCCTGAAAGCCAAGTGCCTGCACGTTGGCGGCGTCTGAGGGTGTTGGCCCAAAAGCGGCCTGCTCCAGAAATCGGCGTGCCGCGGCGGCCGATACCAGCGCGTTGGGATTACCAACCTGCACGCCCAAGGGCGCTGACGAAGCAGCCCCGTTTGAAACGATCAAATTGAGCAAGCCGGTTGCAGAAGCAAAACCTGAAACAGAAAGAGAGGTCGGCGACTGCGCACTGATGATGAGAGGGGTGCCGCCAAGCGACGCTGTGGATTGCGTCGTGAAACCGCTGCCCGTGATGGCGGCAGTGAATGAACCAAGCGGGAGTGCGGTGGGGTTCAGAGTTTGGATCGCCGGCGCAGGACTCAGTAGCGTGACAATCGCAGTGCCAGTTCCGCTAGGCCCGATTGCCGTGACAGTATCGCTACCGGAGGCAGTCATTGTTGAAGGCGCAGTATAAAGCCCAGTGGTCGTAATCGAACCGGCGGCGGCACTCCAGGAAGTTACATTGGACGCGGAAAACTGTTGCTTCGCGCCCAGAAGAAGAGTCGCTGTCGCAGGGGCAATTGTTAAACGCGGCAGCAACGTAACAGTGGCAGTAGCTTTACCCCCTGGACCCGTTGCCGTGATCGTGTCAGTGCCGCTGGGGGTGATCGTGGCGGGAGCGGTGTATAGGCCGGCTGCCGTAATAGTGCCGGCGAGCGCACTCCACGCCGTTACGTTGCTCGCCGAAAACTGCAGCGTGGCAGCAAGTCCAACGGTAACTGTTGCGGGTGAAATAATCGGCGCAGGCTGCGTTGACCCCGAACCCACCGAAACCGTAAGCGCATTACTTTGCCAAGTGCCGGGGTTGTTTACGAAACAGCTAGCCCGGATTTCTCATGAATAAAGCTTAATTATGCACTGGGCGCGGAAAAGAGCGCGAGATGGAGGAGAAGCATTCGATGATGAGCAAAAAGGGCACACGAATCCCGTTGGTTGCGTAAGAGATCGGCGAGTATGTCAAAGAACAGTGGCCCGCAGGCCGGGTTAGATTCAGCAGCGGAGTTGTGTGTAAGCTTGGCGGAATAAATCTTGCAGCGGGAAACCATTGCTCAACTGAACCCAAACTTTGCGGACGGTGACGCGAATCTGAGCGCCGATTTTGAGCAGGCGTAAGCGAATCGTGCCGACTTGTGAGCGCGCCATCTCGGTAGATGGCAAACCCAAGCGCCGTAGTCCGCTCAGCAGCGTATAAGCAAAGACGGACAAGTAGAGTCGGAGTTGATTGGCGCGCATAGTGGCGGCACTCACGCGGTCAGCGAACAACACGAACTGCTCTTTGATGCGGTTCTCCATATCGCCGCGTGCGCAATACAGATCTTCGTACAAAGACTGCGCTGCCCAGGCGGTCGTAGGAAGAGAAGTGACGATGAATCGCGGATTCGATTTACCATCGATATGCTCGGCCTTGGCCACCACCCGCCGCCGGCGGCTCCAACTTCCACTCACGGTTTCGTGTTCAAACTCCCAAAACACGCGCGCAGGCTTTTGTGTTTCCTCCCATTGCTGCTTGGCTTGGGCTAGCGCCGGCGCCACAATTGTTTCCAAGCGAGTGTTGCGCGCCAAGCCCAACACGTAATCCACTTGGTTCGTTTCGCACCACGTCATCAGTTCGTCACGGCAGAAACCAGAATCGCCGCGCAACACAATCTTCACCTCCGGCCAGGCCGCGCGCAGCCGTTTGACGATGCGCTCGAGTTCCTCCTTACTACCGGCCGACGGATCGATATTGCTGCGACGCAAGCGCGCACACAACACATGCTCGCCGGCAAACACATACAGCGGCAGATAGCAGTAGCCGTCGTAGTAACCGTGATAGAAGCGACCTTCTTGCTCGCCGTGAATCGCAAAGTCGGTGGTATCAATGTCCAGCAGGATCTGCTCGGGCGCCGCAGCGTGCGCCTCCACAAACACATCCGCCAGCAGATCGTCGATGGCGTCCCGCCAGAAAGTGATCTTCTTGTAGCGGTCCGGTGTGCCGTCTCCCAGTTCCATTCGGTTCAGGGTGCTCTTGCCAGCCAGCATGTCTACGCCCGGTTCTGCTTTGCCGGCCAACAACCCCAACAACGGGTCGTGTCGCAGTTGTTCGTGATCGTTCAAGTCGCCGTACCCCAGCGCTATCGCGTAGACTCGCTGGGTCAGCATCTGATCCAACTGGTGTTCTACGAAGATCGGGTTGCGTCCGTCCAGAAAGCACGCGCTCAAGCGATGCAGCAGATCCATTCGCCGATCTGTTGCGCGCAGCAGTAGCGCTCCACCGTCGGAGCTGATCGTTCCGCCATTGAATTCCGCCACTACTTCCCGCCGGCCCTCGTCCCCAAAATCGAATCGCGATTCGTTACACTGTGTCATAGCAAAAAGCCTTTCTTCTTTGGTCACAAACATTTGTCAGCACTTATGTTTATGCCAGATTGGACGGCTTTTTGCTACTTTATCTGTGAGAAATCCAGGCTAGCCGTACCCGTGTTGCCGATGTAAAACACCGCTGATATGGAAGTCGCCGAAATAAACTTAGCGGAGGTGGAGGCTCCATTGCAGTTAGCGCTTGCGCCTTTCACGAAAGGTGCCGCGGCACTGGCCGTGATCGTGATTGTGTCAGTGCCCACGGGCAGCGGATTCGGCGTTAACGCGATAATGCTTGGACCGGCCGCCTCCGGATTCACGTAAACTACCGTCGAGATTTTCGAGTTGACCGTCGAGGTAGCACTGACGAGAACCGAATTCTTGGGCAGCGTGGACGGCGCAGTGTAGAGGCCGGCCTGTGTAATGGCACCGCCACCCGCCGTAACGCCCCACGTCACGGTTCCCGGTGACAATCCCGTGACGGTTGCGGTGTATTGTTGCGTTCCACCAAGCGGAAGATTCACATATCCTGGCGAAATGCTGACTGACTGGGCGTCTAACACAAATCCCCCAAGAATCGCGGCACACGCCAGCGTTGCGATCCGGATAGCGAATCTGCTCATTGACACAATTTCCTTTTGTGGAATCGATGGGGATTAGACGTCTCTGAAGCACGAAGATGACAGCCGTCAAACCGACGCTGCTGCCGTCTTAAGCCTTGTCATATCCCTGTGTGTTCTGAGTTTAGCCGATTTTGCGAAAAAAAATACTACTCATTTTTCCGATAAGGAAACGGCAAGCGAGTTCTTTCTGACCTGGTGGGCGCGTAGCAAGCCTCAAAAGGGCGACACCCGCGGAAATTCTTACCCGCGCGACAGCCGCTTTCTCAACAGGGCCAACATTGGAATCGCTAATGCGGCCAGTGCGAAGCTCGTAGGCTCGGGAGTGGATGTCAGTGAAGAATTCAGCCGTACGTTGTCGAAATCGCCTTGATTCGTCGTCGCACTCAGCAGAATCGTGACCGTCTTTCCGGCATCGGCTGCACTGGCGGTATAGGTAGCGGTCCAATCCGACCAGGTGCCAGGGCCTTGATCGGCACCGGTCGCGGTGGCCACGACTGTGCCGCCAATCTCCAACTGGATGACTCCTGCCATTGGATAATCCGCTCTGTGGAGCAAGGCCACGACAAGCGTGTAAGTCGAGCCAGCGAGGGCTGCGCCTACATCCTGAGAAATGTATCCGTCATTGGTATAAGCCAAAACCGTTCCGTTAATGGCGGAAGGATTTCCACCGTAGCCTCCGGTGATCCACTGTCCGGTGTTCCCTCCATCGGTCCACCCTGGAATGGCGACGCCCTCGCTATAGGCGCAGGTACCTCCGCAGGGGACGTTCAATCCGCCGGAAGGCAGTGTTTCAAATGATGCGTTCGTGATGGCAACGGGCGAAGCAGCCAGTGTCACGCCGCACATTGCCATCAAAACAGATGGAAGAAATCCTCTTGTGAACAAGCTCATGCCCTCAAACCCTCCTCGATTTTGCGTACTTTTTTAACCTACCAGCGCACCGCTTCTTTGTCATCACCCATTTGAGTGAGGACTTTCGTTTAAAGTACTATCCAGTAGCGCGTTTAAACGCTGATATTCTAACTGTCAGTCACGCTATATCTTGGCTATCTTGGCTAGAGGAAGCGCAATTGGATTAGCGGTAAGCTCTGCATGAGTACAATCTTCATAAGTTACCGCCGCGACGATTCTGAAGGCGAGGGTTGGGCGTCTGTTTGACGACTTAGTCGAACATTTCGGAGAAGCCTCCGTGTTCATGGACGCGGCGGGCATTCAGGCGGGGCGCGATTTTCGGAAAGTCATTGACGAAAGCGTAACCAGCTGTTGCGTGCTGCTTTCGGTCATCGGCAGAAGTTGGCTGGAGATCAAGAACGAAAGTGGCCAAAGACGGCTGGACGATCCGCCGGATTTCGTCCGCTTGGAAACAGCCCATGCGTTAAAGCGCGACATTCCAGTCATCCCGGTTCTCGTACACGGCGCCAAAATGCCAACGCCGGATGAATTGCCGGATGACTGGCGCGATCTGCACTTTCGCAACTGCTGCGAGGTGTCCCACGCGCGCTGGAATTCCGATGTCCGAGTGCTGATCAAAGCTTTGAGTGCCTTTGTGCAGCCACAACGTGCGCTGCCAGACCGTAGTGCCGCACGCAGCTATGCGCCCGCAACCCGTGGTAGTTAGCCATCCTCCAACAGCGCCAATAGCGAAATTCAGGTGGCGTCGACCCCGGTGGGTAGCTGTGGCGGCCGTCGGCTGTATTGTTTTGGTCGCAGGAATCGGCGCAATTTATCGTGAGGAGGCAATAGGGAACAAAGCGCGCATCCAGGTTGCGCCCAACGATACATGGATTGGTTGAACAAGAAGAGTTCGAGAAAGGGGTATCGACTGCCAAGCGAGAGTGCGTGGGAATACGCGGCTCGTGCGGGCAGCACTGGACCGCGGTACTCGCCTCCCGACGAGGAAACTTACCATTACGCCGTCACGGCGGTCGTGTCACCTGAGTGTCAGCCGTTCAAACATACCATGCCGGTTGGCGACCGGACGGAGAACGCGTTCCACTTGTTCGACATGCTGGGTAACGCATCGGAGTGGACGGAGGATTGCTGGAACCACTGGATTCGCCCCCAGTTTCGAAGCGATCAGATCGGCTTTCGCGTGGCGAGAACACTGCCCTAGCGTCTCACGAGTCACTCGTCCTGCATGAGTTGCGATGGATCGAGGGCCAGTGCGCGCCTAGCTGGAAGAGCGGACGCGGCGACGCCGAGCATCGCCATTGTCAGCACGGCACCGCCCATTACGGCCGGATCGCTGGGATTCGCTTGATACACGATATGCTCGAGCAGGCGGCTCGCGGCAATTCCGGCGAGCAGACCTAAGACCGATCCAACGCCCAGCAGCGCCATCGGCCTCCCCAACGCCGCCCTCATTACTTGCGTTTTGCTTGCACCCAGTGCCACGCGGATACCCAACTCCTTCATTCGCCGGCTCACACCGTAGGCCGCCATGCCAAAGATGCCGGTCAGGGCCAACATCGCCGCCAGCAGACCCATGACGCCGAGTGCGACAGTCGCCGCACGTGCCGGCAGAAGCTCAGACTCCAGCACGTCGGGCCAGTTCTGCACACTGCTGGGCACATTCGGCGCGACGCTGCGCAGTATGTGTTCGAGGGCCGCCGCCATTTCGCCTGACGACCGGCGCGACCGCACCACGAAAACCGTTTCGCTCTGCGCGCTTTGCGTCAACGGCAGATACACCACAGGCTGCGGTGACTCTTGCAGGTCGTGGTATTTACCGTCCTCCACCACGCCCACTACTTCCGCAAGGTTGCCAGAGACAATGAAGTGCTGTCCGAGGGCAGGCAATTTGGCCCACATTTTGCGCGCGAAAGTTTCGTTCACGATCGCCACGTGGGGCGTTTTTGCGGTGTCGTGCCATGAGATCTCGCGCCCGCCCAGTAGTCGCGTGCCAGCAGCCTCCAGGTATCCCGGTGACATTTGAAAGACGTACGATGCCAGCACGGAATTGTTCAGCTTGAACTCGGTCGTCCCAGGCATGAAGATCGGAATTCCGTGTATCCCGCCGGTCATCGGCGTGCGGTTTACGGCACCCGCAGCGGTTACGCCGGGGATAGCACACAGCGCCGCGATCATTGCTTGCCTAACACCCGCTTGCTCGCCTGCCGCGTCGCCTTGCTGTCCTACTTGGCTGAGATCCAAATCGACGAGCATCGCGCCCTGTGGTTGGATACCGAGTGGTGTGCGCAGCGCGCGATCCATACCGCGCACCGCCACCAGCGACGCTGTTATCAGCAGTGTGCAGATAACAATTTGTGCACCTAAGAGGAGGTCTCGCAGCGCGAACCGGCGGAGGCGTCTTGCAGCCACTGTTCCGCTCTTCAGCATCTGCAAAGGACTGCTCTGCCAAGCGTGCCGCGCCGGCACCAGCCCAAACAGCAGAGCGCTAACGAGTGTCAATGCCAGACCTGCCAAGTACACGCGCGCATCTATGCTTGCGGCCAAGTGTACTTGCGCTGCTGGCGGCAAACGGTTCAGCACGCCCAACAACACGTTCGCGCCTACCAGCCCCGCTGCGCCGCCGATTAGCGACAGTATCGCTGCTTCGGTCAGCAGTTGGCCCACCAGCCGGCGCCGACTCGATCCAAGGGAAGCACGGAGCGCCAATTCCCGGCTTCGATCCGCCGCGCGCGCCGCAAACAGACTTGCCAGGTTTGCGCACGCGGCCCCCAACACCAGCAGCGCTAGCACGTTGACGCTCAGAAGAAATCCGCGTATGACTTCACCATCATCTCCCCAAAGTCCCGGGTGAATCAGCCGCAGTGGCAATCCGTCGTCGGTTTCCGGATACTCCCTTGCCAAATGCGCGGCAATCGCATTCAGATTCTCCGTCGCCTGCTGCGGCGTCACGCCGGGTTTAAGCCGGCCGATCACGGTAACGACTATGGATCTGCGGTTCTGGAGGAAATCCTGACCCTCATTCACGATGGGCATCCAGTAGTCCGGCCACACAAATCGCTCTGCACCGTGGAACTGCGCCGAAGTTATGCCAATCACCGTAAACGCATCGTTGTTGAGATGCACGGTAGTCCCGACTACGCCCTGATCGGCTTGAAACGCGCGTCGCCAAAGAGCATCGCTTAACACAACATAGGGCGCTGAACCAGGGCCATGCTCGTCCGCCGCATGGAAGAAACGCCCCACCTGGGGTTGCACTCCGAGCAAATCGAAATAATTGCCAGTAACCTCGTCGCCGGAAGCATTGATTACGGTGTTGCCCCAGCGCAGCGTTGCATGAGAATATCCATAAATTCCGGCCATTTCGCTGAAGGTAGTGTTGCGCTGCCGAAAATCCTCAAACGCGGGATAAGACGTAGTCAATAGCCGTCCGCTCATCCAAGGCTTGTGGCGTATCTGATACAGGCTCGGTGGGTCACTCACATCCAGCGGGTGCAGCAGGATCGCATTCAGCACGCCAAAGACGACGACGTTCGCGCCGATCCCCAGCATCAAAGTGATGAATGCTACCACTGTAAACGCGGGAAATTTCCAAAGCACTCGCAGCGCATAGCGAACATCCAGCGGCAGGTTATCCATGAATGGCAGACCCTCTTCGGCCTGGGAGCGGGTGCGCGAAGTCCGGCGTCGAGCATAGGTCCCCAAGTGTCATTTATCCGTCTCGCCGGAAATGGAATTAGCAGGAGACCCGTAGCCGGGACCACCAGACAACCCGCACTCTTTCCACAGTTTTTCCCAATTCCAAATCCCAGATGACACCTTCTTTGGCAGCGGGCATCCAAGTTGCCGGGCAAGCATGCAAACCTGCCCTCGATGATGGGCTTCGTGAGATAGCATGTAGCACAGCATTTCCACGCCCGCGGGCCATGGTCGAGCCCAGCCGTCTCTGCGAAACATCTCAACGCCCCCACGACCACTGAGCGTTTCAGCGAGCATTTCCCCGCAGCGAGCGGCGCTCTCGTGCAATCCTTGGCGGCCCTGTTGCGGCGAGCACTGCAAGCGGTTAAGCTGTGACGGAACCTGCAGATGCGCAGGCGTGAGCCTGATCCATTGGCAACGGGCATTGTGTAAGTGAGTAAATATCGCCGCGATAGTGCGGCACTTGCCAGGCGGTCTGGCTGTCCAGGCGGCAGGATCGAGGTTTTCGATCAGAACCTGATTCATGCGGTCATTGGCGGCGAACACCTGTGCCGCAGTTCGTCCGAGTTGGCTGTGAACGTCCTGTTGAAGCACGGTCACTGGTCTCTCTCGCATTGGCTTAAACCGCTAACTCAGTTTATCCCCCAGTAGAGCGTTCCGCTACTTCCGCACATTCATCCAGGGCTGCAACGGGCCAACCTACACAAGCCGCCAGATCCAAACATGCCAAAAAACTGCACCTAACCGAACCAAAGGTTAATGAACAGACTGAGTGCGGACCGAACGGTAATTCCGCCGGTCCGCAAGAATCCATTTTATTGGGCCGAACGGCTACGCCGAAACTCCGGTTTCGAGGAACGATCCCAGGCGGCATGACTGCCCTTCGGTTTGCTTTTCTGCTGTTGTTTGCGCTGGTGATGCGGAGGAGCGGAAACTGCGGCGGCGGCCACTGCGATTATGGTGGACTCAGCAATCTGCGTGAGGATCGCCGGCGAAACTTCCTTACGCTGTAAAACAACTCGACACTCGCGTTCGATGCGTTTCACTTCGCCGCGCTCTGATCTTGTACTGAACGTTGAAGCGGAACCCTTTTGTCCAGCGCGGCCGGTACGGCCCACGCGGTGAACGAAATCGTCGGGCGCTTGTGGCAGATCGAAATTAACAACGTGCGCCACGCTATCGACGTGTATACCGCGCGCGGCAACGTCAGTCGCGACCAACACGCGGTAACGGCCTTCGCGGAAACCGGCGAGCGCCTGGTTACGTTGACTTTGTGTGCGATCACCGTGCATGGCAACGGCGCGCACACCGGAGGCCGATAAACGTTTGGTCAGCTTGTCGGAACCGTGCTTGGTGCGGGTGAAAACGAGGAACGAACCGTCTTCGAGAGTCAACATGTGACGCAGCAGTTCGACCTTGCGGTCGCTTTCGACTTCGTAAACTTGCAAGTCCACTTGATCGGGTGTCTTCGCCGTGGTCTTCTGCACCGTGACGCGAACCGGATTGCTGCAGTGGCGCTGGATCAGGCGTTCGACTGTTTTGTCCATGGTGGCGGAGAAAAACAGACTCTGCCGGGATTTGGGAAGCAGCGATAAGATTTTTTCGATAGCAGGTGCGAAGCCCATATCCAGCATCCGGTCGGCTTCGTCCAAAACGGAGACCGCGACCTTGCTGAGATCGATCAGGCGGCGCCCGATGAAATCTTCCAGTCGTCCCGGTGTGGCAATTACAATTTGGACACCGCGCCGGATAGCATTTAACTGAGTTTGTTCACTCATGCCACCAACGACGACAGCGGAGCGCAATTCCGTTCCGACTGACATTTTTGCAAAGCTATCGGCAATTTGTAGAGCTAATTCGCGGGTAGGCGCCAGAATTAAAGCGCGGATGCCTTTAGACTCTTTTGGTGCATCGGGCGCAGTCAGCTTGCAAAGAATCGGCAACAGAAAAGCGAGTGTCTTGCCGGTGCCCGTTTGCGCCGTGGCAACTACGTCCGAACCCAGCAGAGCTGGTGGAATGGACTGGGCTTGGACCGGAGTGGGTTGTACGTAGCTGTTGCGCACCAAATTGCGATGCAAGAGCGGAGATAGTTCTAGTTCAGTAAATTTGTTCATAAAAGGACACAGCCGAAACTGACAGCATGTCCTTAATGAACGGGATAGAGTGAACGAAACCGTATGGAAACCGCAGAGTGACTTTGACAATCACCTCAAGGCAAGGACGTATGCAAACAGAAAGACTTTCATACTATAGCAGATCGACTGCTAAGAAAAGTCGATCTGGAAGAAAAAACAATTTGTTTTGAGTTTGTTACAAAGCAGTCGTGACTGCAATCGTGGTCGTGTTTACGATGGATCCGCTCTTGGCGGTAATGGTCACAACGCCATTTAAAGCAGGGGCGGGTCCGACTGTAAGAACTTCGTTTTGCGTCTGGGTTGCCTGCGGAGACGCACTGTCCGTGGCAGTCAGGGTGAAAGTATTTACGCTTTGCGTGGTAGGCAGGCCGGTTATGGACCCAGTCGATGAATTCAGGGAAAGACCCGCGGGCAGAGGTCCAGTGCCGGTCGAGCCAGTCACCAGAGTATAGGTATACGGAGCTTTGCCGCCGCTGGCAACGCAATTGCCGCCGGTGTATGGCACAGCGACTAAGGCCCGCGGTAAGTTACAAGTCAAACTCAGAATGCCCCCATTAGAGCTCCCGCTGCCACAACTGACCGCACCCAATGTAAGCACTAATAAAGCGGCCGCGCTCCACATCGAAAGGGTCTGTATCGAAACGAAACGCAATCTTCGGAAAGCGTAGATCGCCAAAGAGAGCGTCAAAACAGCCATCATCCATTGTGGGCTGATGCGGGGCAGTGAAGGGTACGATCGACCCAGCGGGGCTGAAGCCAAAGGATTGGCAGCTGAAATGACAACCGTAGTGCTGCCCGAGGTGTTCACCGGCGTAGTAGGAACGGAGCAAGTGACATTCGTGAGCGCGCTAGCCACAGAACATGTAAAGGTGACGGGCCCGCTGAAGTTTAGATAGGGTGTGACGGTAATGGTTGCAGTAGCTGAACTGCCGGCCGGGATGTTAAGTGCGGCAGGAGAGGCTGTGAGCTGGATGTCGCCGGACCACTGCTCAACAAAATTGTAGGAGTCTAACGAGCCCAACCCGGTCGTCTGATCGTAACCAACGCCGGCGGTAAATCCCATCACTCCAGTCCCGGTCGACGCGGGACTTGGACACCCGGGAGAGCCGCCTTGGCAGGTCACTTGATTATTTCCGCCGGTGATGTCATGAAAGACGTTGCCTGAGATGGAAGCCAGCGAATACAAATTCGGATTTAAAAACCCAACTCTCTTTCCTGTTTGCTGAACGAGCAGCGCCACAACACCGCCAAAGGTCGGAGGACCGGCTGAACTGCCTCCCGCAACGCTAGGCGCGGAACTGCCATTCAGAAATCCATTGGCGCAACTGCCAGTGGTGCAAGCCAGCAGACCAAACTCTTTAATCGACGCGGCAAAAGCAAGGTCGGGAACATCACGTACACCATCACTTGGTACGCCAATGCCGGTTTGCCAGCTTGGTTTGGAGATGAGCCTACTGGCACCGCCGCCCGTGGCTGCCTGATTACCGTCGTTCCAAGCGACCTCTGGAATATAAGAGTTAGCGGAGCCTCCGTTGCTGTTGTTGGTCGAAGCGAAGTAGGTTCCGCTGCCGGGATTAAACTGAGTACCTCCGACAGCCGTAACGTATGGTGAAGACGCGGGAAAGTCGACCTGCAAACCATTCATTGCCACTGCCCCGGTGTCGCAGGCCGCCGCGCCGCTATCGCCGGACGTGACGATGATTGTCATACCGTTCACGCCCGCTTGCTCGAAAAGATTATTTTCAGCGTTAAACTCGGCGGGTGCGACATCTATTTCGCACTGTCCATAGGAGGTGATCAGAACGGGAGCCAAGTTGTTGTTGATGGCGTACTTGATCGCATCGTGGACGCCGTTATTTTTAATCGGATCGGCAATCACAAAGGCGACGTTTGCATTCTTAGCAATGGCGCCAGCCCATTCCAAATCGAAATCAGACTCGGCTTGATCGCCGGTGGCCGACCCAAGGCCCGGGTCGGAATCACCTGGAGGAATAATGATAAAGGGATCCTTGACCGGTAAACCGGCAGCGCCGCGAAACGCATGCAAGTCACTAAGTTGAACGTTACTTTGACCAACGACCACGATTGAATAAGTCTCCCCATGAATCGGGCTGCCGTCCAATCCCATGCCATAGAGCGGCTTAACGTCGTAAATCGTTTCCCAATCGTCCGGAACCAGATAGTTGGCGCCCGTGCCAGCAGTAAAGCGAGGCTTTGGCCCCATGTTGTGAAGACCGTCGACATTTTCGACTAAGCCCTCTAACGCCTTTGGCAAACGAGGGTTGCTGGCGTTCGCAAAATATGTTTGGCTATTTAGAGTGTAGGCGTGAATCGAGGTTTGAAACACCGCTTGCACTTGCGCGGCGTTGCCGTCAAAACTAATGGATGCCTGACTGCGTGCTACTTGCACATTCGAGAAACCGCTCGTTTCCAACCATTGCACGACCTTCGCGATATCAGCGCTGTTAAGTCCAAAACGCGAGGCGTATTCTTCGGGCGTTAAGAATTTTCGATATTGCGCGGAACGGCGATTTTGCTGGGCGGCCAATAAGTTGGTCAATTCTGTTTGCTGCGCGGCAGTCTTGGTGAATTCGAGAGAGAGGCGCGCCATGACCTGCGAGCCTGGCACCACGCCCATATCTTTGGCGATGCCCAAGGAAACGGCCGGCCGCATGCTGCCCTTCAACTCGAATGTTTCACTTTCGTTTATCGCACCCCGAATCCTTTTGGTCGGACCGGCGCCAAATGCGCTTGGAAGTAAGACGCAAAGAAAGCTAGCGAACAAAACGGTTTTGGCCGTTATAAGGGTACTTAGAAGCTTTTTTAAGGGCAATTTCAAGTATACTCTTCCCTTACTTTTACGCGGTCGCACGGTTCCCGGTTGCGAAAGAATGTCAAATACGGCTTTGGCGGCGTAGAAAAATCTTTGGCCCGTGCGGCCGAAATGTGTAGATTAACCATATGAACATGGAAGTACAGGTTGCTGCGCACTACACCCAGGGGCGTTTGGAAGAAGCCATTCGAGAGGCTCTCGCAGCTGCGGGCAAAGACCTAGCGCTTGTCACAACTAAAGACTTGGCCATGGCCGACCAATTCCACGTCGGCGGACTCGAAGCGACACAAGAATTAGCAGCCCACATGGAACTGACGCCTGGTCTGCGTTTGCTCGATGTTGGAAGTGGAATCGGCGGTCCGGCGCGCTACTTTGCGGAAGCGTATGGCTGCCACGTAACGGGGGTGGATCTGACTGCGGAGTTTGTGAACGTCGCTACAAGCCTCACGGAGATGCTGAACCTCAATCATCTGGCGGAGTTTAAGCAGGCCAGCGCTCTGCACTTGCCGTTCGCACCAGCGGCTTTCGATCGCGCGTACATGATCCACGTAGGAATGAACATCGCCGAAAAAGCAGGAGTCTTTCGTGAGGTACGCAGGGTCTTGAAGCCGGGAGGGCTCTTTGTCATTTTTGACAACATGCGCATGGCCGACGGTCCGTTTCGCTATCCGCTGCCATGGGCCCTAGGCGAGACAACCAGTTTTGTGTCCGAACCCAGGACTTATCGAAACCTGCTTGAACACGCCGGGTTTGCGGTTGAACGCGAGCGCGATCGATCAGCTTACGCGGTGGAACTGACCGAGCAATCGATGCAGAAAATGGCGAAATATGGGCCACCAGTGCTTGGGCTCCAGTTGCTCATGGGAGAGAAAACTCCACTAATGGTGCGCAACATATTGTCGATGATGAAAGAAGGCTTGGTGGCGCCAGTCGAATTATTCGCCCGAGCCGTCTGACCTGCGCATTAGCGTCTTGCCGATGTAACACTAACAGCGTCGAAAGCCTGCATTTAATCGCCTGCAGGACGTCTCTTACTATCTCCCCGAGAACAGGTTGATTTCTGCTAGTTAAGCCAACAGCGAATGCCCGATTTCTAAGAGTAAATTTAGTGATCGACTTTCACAAATAAACCGGGCAAAGCTGACCGATTGATCTGTTACAGGAAGGAGCAGTAAAACTTTTGGCACTTTCATCCATTCCCGACGTGGTCCGAGTTGTTCGGTTCGCCGGAAACTAAAACAGGAGATGCCGGGCGTTCGATTACAGCGCCTTCCGCTTACCTCGCGGACTTAGTTCAACTCTTAGAGGATCGCTTCGATTCGTCTGATTTTCGCGACCGGCCGCTAGATATCCCCAAGAAGATCAAATTGAATGGGGAGCAGAGCGATACGCTCGTGCGGCAGTTGGATATTGCGAATGAAGTGCTAAAGGAAACGATTGAGCGTCAACAGGGACTGCCAGCGGAAAAAGTTCTAGCGGACGCGCGCCGACGAGGCCGCGTGGTTGTTCAAGGGAGACAGCTTCGTCGCCTCGACTGAGTCTGCGGTCCAGCGCAAAATCGTTGACTTCTGGGGGAATGTACGGAATGACCTTGCGTGGGCAGCCCGTGTGGACGCGATCCTCGAAAATTGACGGCCGCCGCAGCGTGGTGGTTGGTGACCATTTATCGGTGTTCAGCAACAGCCTCGAAAGTGAAGGAGTCACCACAGACGAGGGTTATCCGCGTACCCTCGCGGCAGTCTTTCCAAACCTGCCGGAGGTCTTTGCGCAAGGCATCGATGCGGGGTTGACGGACCAGGACGGAACAATATCTATTTCGCGATAGAACGTGCGCGAGTCGCAACTAGCGCGGAAAGTGGACCTCCGTTCTCACCAATGAGCGCTGGGGCCTCTTCGATAACACCCTTCGCCAAACCCGACGCGCGTCGATGCGGCACTCTCGGACATGGATGGAAAAATCTATCTTTTCAGCGGCGGCCAATACGTCCGCTATAGCGGTTCGGATTTGAACCGTATTGACGAAGGAACGACGAATATGTCCGCTACACGGGGACTCATTATGAGTATGTCGACGACGGTTATCCGTTTGGCAAATCGAGCGTGAGCGCAAGTAAGTCAGCGTTCAATCCTAATCAGCTCAAATGATGTAGACTTCTTAGACATACTATCGACGACGGAGCGTTGTGAGTACAAATGGCCAATCGCTCGTTCATTTTTGACCGTGTCCTCAGCTAAGTCGAGATAGTTGATAACCCCGACTCAAGAGGAGAGCAACATGTCGACGAAGATACATCACCGGCCGGTCAATCAGGCCACCAACTGGAACATTCAGATCTGGCAAAGTGCCTGGGATGGCAACCTGCAGATCAAAGCTGGCGGCAGCCCTATAACAGGCGGTATAACAGGCGGTTTGATTGATTTTACACTTCCCGACGTGTCCGATGTCCGGCAGTTGCAATTCAAATTCTATTCAGCGGCCTCGCAGGAGCCCGACACGATGATCCGCCGCCTCGCTTTCACTAACGCGGCCGAAGTCTGGACATTCGACTCTTCGCCGAGAGTTATGTATTCCGATCCGGCTCCGGCTGGCGCCATTTTTAACGCGGGAGACATCGTGACGGTGCAAGTGATCACCCAAAAAGCGTACCGCAGTGGAAACATTTATGTTTGGGATCCCTACAATGCTCAGAACCCCGCCGCCTTCTTTCCGGAGACCTTACGCGACGATAGCAATAATGTTTCGACCTTCAGCATTGCCCTGCTTCCCTGGATGACAACGGGGTTTTCTCTGAAGCTGATGAAGAACGGCGCTGGGCCCGGCGGCTCCGATCTGTGGGAGCCTGACTCGGCAAACCGCGTGTGGCGTCCTGCTGATGGTTCGAACCTTTGGCTCAAAAGCGGGCAATGTGATGTCCGAAATCAGCAACTCTCACTCACCTCTATTTCCCTTGAAGTGCTTTACAGCGCTCGTGTGACCAGCGCTCCGGATTTGACTCTAAAAGATCTTGCAGAGGGCTCGACGTTTGCAGTCAATGCCCTTGCCTCCCAGCCTTATGCGTCAAGCCCCCTTCTTAATGTTGCGAGTTATAACCCGTCCATCTACCCAGGCGCGGCTTACTCGATTTCAACGAACAGCCTCGAAAACCCCTCTCTCGAACGCCCGTTCCCAGCCGATCCAACCATTCCTCAAAGTATCTCGCGCTTCGCGCTAGGCGCCAGTGCTTGGCTAGCCCTCTTTCCCATCATCGCCACTCGAACCCTGTCCATTCAGCCTCAGGCATCCTCGGTATTTTCTTCTGGTCTTTCCGTGGATGTCTCAATCGGCAACGGACCGGTTTATGACACGCAGCCAGCCAACCAAACGGCCACTGGCAATTGGGAGGTTAGTCTTTCGTTAGCCCTGGACACAACTACCGCATTCGACCTGCATCCCTCCGCCGGTCCGGAACCCAGGCCATACGCTTGGATCGATACCAGTCGCTACTTTACACCGGCGGCTTCTACTCCTGTGCTTTACACCGCGGAAGGCGTCTATGGCGTCACTTCACTAGGTCCAACCACCTGGCAAAATCCATCCAGCCGTAATAGCTTAATGGAGGCAATTTATGGACACCCCGTCGTAAATGCAAACGTGTTCGCAAGTCGTGAGATGCCGCATGGCGCCACCATTTTCAATGGCGCCGTGTACTTTGTGGTGCACGCTCCCCATGCAGTCCGCGCGGCGTTGATTTTTGTGAACCAGTCGACCGCCGGACAACTGACGCGTGTATCTGTGCCGATGAACTTGACGACTGACACATTCTACTGGTGGACGCAAGTTCCGCTCGCTCAAGCAGGTCCGGGGACGCGTTATCGATTTCTCCTTAACGACGACATTGAGATCCTCGATCCTGCTGCGCGCGCCGTCTACGATGCCGGCGGCCTGACTACCAAACTAGGTGAGGACCCTAACGATCCCAACACCTCCTGGTCCGAAGTACTCGACGTCAACGCCGCCTACTCTGCCGCGCATGTCCATCCCTGGCAGACGATGGGATGGCAGAATCTACTCATATATGAAATGCACGCTCGTCGCTTCACCAATTTGCAGATTGGCGATGCCGCGCCTTTCGACCTCCTTATCGACGAACTGCAACCGGTCAGCAGGCTCGGCGAGCCCGGGTATCTGTACAACACGCCCGTCACTGCTCTGGGCCTTATGCCCGTAAACGAATTTAGCTCGGCCATGGGCTGGGGCTACGACCCCTCTTACTACTTCGCAATCGATAGCGTGTTCGGCGGTGCAGCCGGGCTCGCCAAGTTAGTAAATTCTGCCCACGCCACCGGTCGCGGGGTGACACTCGATGTCGTATACAACCATTCCTTGGGGTCGTCCTTGATGCAAGTCGCCCCGGATGTTTACCGTAACGGCGACTACGACGGTGACCGTATGAACTGTGGTCATCCCATGGTTTTGGAGTTTTTACGGCAGGCCGTTGTCTACTTATTTCGAACATTCAACCTCGACGGCTTTCGTTTCGACGACACGAAAACAATCGTTGCCGATTGCCTCGGAGGCTGGCAGTTCCTGGGTGCAATTCGTACAGCCATCCGTGCGGCTGCATCTGCCGACGGACGTAACTGGCCATATTGCGTGGCTGAGAACTCTTCGCCCAACGCCTGGAATATCTCGAATCCCGCATGGAGCGTTCTCGATGGCGAGTGGGGGATAGACCAGTCTTATCGAATTCGTGATTCGAGTTACTCAACCTGGCCGGGGAATGCCGACAATGCTAGCGGGCTCGAAACCGAAATGAACAACCCCAGTTACTGGGGCCGGCCGTTCTTTCAGGCTACCCGCTTTGGCGAGTCTCACGACATGGTCAGCTTCCAAGATGCGGGCAACAAGCGTATCGCAGCGCGCCCTCCACTGGGGCAGGGCT
The DNA here is from genome assembly GCA_963749105.1 of Bryobacterales bacterium. Lineage (GTDB taxonomy): Bacteria > Acidobacteriota > Terriglobia > Bryobacterales > Bryobacteraceae > Bog-105. The sequence goes on from CAVVLT010000030.1 coordinate 180,776, forward strand.
TTCAGATGGCGAAAGCCTTAGGCACGCTTACGCTTCTATCGAACGGTATCCCAATGTTGTTCATGGGTCAGGAATACGGTGAAGTAACTCCCTTTTATTTCGATATTACGGATCAGTATCTGAATCCTCAACAATTTGAGGTACCGGCCGCTAGTGCGACCGATAACACGCGGATCCTCGCTTGGTTCCGCCAGATCATGGGCCTCCGCAACGATCCGGCCAAGGGTCTGCAAGGGGACAGCAACTACCAGTCAGTCCAGGTTGGAAACCGGACAGTCGCGTTCATTTGCGGCAGCTATGGCAGCCTGTTCACCGTGATTACCTTTGGAACGCCTAATCAGCAACAGAACAGCGCTTGGCTCGGCTTACCTTCGGGCCACTCTTACAAAGAGATCTTCAATTCATCCTGGCCGGCGTTCCAAGTCGAGTTCGAAGCGGAATATAGCAACGGCGGCTACTCTGCTGATATTCAAAGCGGTCAACTATTGAGCTTGCCGTATATAGGAGCTTTAGTCCTGGAAAGGAAATAAGTCGACACACCAGCCTCGCCCAGAGCTCTCCACGCGCGGAGACGCAGGCAAAGTATGGCGGGCTCAGTCCATTTCAAGAATGAACATCAAGTCAGATGGGATTTCCACTCAGTTTTCTGGGCACGAACGAACTGCCTGTTGGATTGCCCGTAACGGAGTGGAATGGAACTCTTTGCCAGTTGCCGAAGAATAGGG
>CAVVLT010000031.1:0-357478 GCA_963749105.1 Bryobacterales bacterium
CCGCAGCTGGTGTTTGCTTCATGCGCCCGTACGGTACCGGGTGTTTCTCCGTCAGGCCAGTGATATCGGAAAGCGTTTTCACGATCGAGTCAATTTGCAAAAAAGTCGGGTCACTGCTCGCCTTCTCGGCTGCCAACAGGAACGGCATCCCAATGGCGAGCGAGGCCACAAACACGGTTGTTCGACGGAACATGAATAGGAGGGACACTACTAGCTTCTAGAGTACATGGCAGTTGTTTCCGAGCCACACCAGCCAGACGCGGGCAATGCTAGTCTGCGGAGACGCTCAGCCCCACCTCAGAAACATTTCATGGATTTTTTGGAAGGTCTCAATCCGCAGCAACGCGACGCCGTTGCGCACGTCGAAGGTCCGTTGTTACTCCTCGCCGGAGCTGGCAGTGGAAAGACGCGCGTAATTACGCACCGCATCGCGCATTTAATTGAGGCGCATCACATCCCTGGCCCGGGCGATTCTGGCAGTTACGTTTACCAACAAAGCGTCACAAGAAATGCGCGACCGGGTAAATCATTTGTTGGCCGATTCTTCTCTGCTCCAAAACTCCATTCGTCTCTACGTTTCACTCCTTTTGCGTTCTGCACGCTAAGACGCGACGGCGCGATGGCTGGCCGATATCCGCGAGGGCTTCACACGCCAGTTCACCATCTACGACGCCGACGATCAAGTAGCGCTAGTTAAGTCCGTTTACAAGCAGCTCGGCTTAGATGAAAACTTCATGCCTTACCGCGAATGCTTTTCGCGCATCAGCCACGGTAAGAGTTCACGACGAATCGCCGCTCGATTGGCTAAAGGCGGCCACCGATCCAAAGCTGTCCCCGGCAGGCAAAATCTAGCGAACTATATCAAGAGCGTTTGCGGCAGGCCAATGCGCTGGATTTCGACGACCTCCTGATCGAAATCGTTCGGCTTCTTAAACACGACGACGAGCTCCGCGCTATCTACAATCGCAACTTCGAATTCGTCATGATCGACGAATATCAAGACACCAATGCCTGCCAGTATCAACTCATGCGGCTGCTGACGGAGACCCGCCGAAATGTTTGCGTCGTAGGCGATGAGGATCAATCCATTTACGGTTGGCGCGGTGCTGACATACGCAACATTTTGGATTTTGAACGGGATTATCCAAACGCCGTCGTCATCAGGCTCGAACAAAATTACCGCTCGACCAAAAACATCCTCGAAGCCGCCAGTGCCGTCGTCGCCAATAATAAAGAACGCAAAGGAAAGTGGTTGTGGACCGAGTCCGAAGCGGGCACCAAGATCGGCTATTACGAAGCGCCCGATGGCGAAAACGAAGCGCTGTTCATTGCGGGCACCATCGAGAAGATCATTTCTCGTAACCCGCTGGATCGCGTCGCGGTTCTCTATCGAACGAACTCGCGATCGCGTCAGATTGAAGAAGCCTTGCGCCGCTATGGCCGCAAGTATCTCGTTGTCGGCGGTTTCAGCTTCTATCAACGCGCGGAAGTTAAAGACTTATTGGCTTACTTACGAATCCTGTTCACTCCTCAAGATTCCATTGCCTTGTTGCGCATCATTAACACGCCGGCGCGCGGCATCGGCAAAGGCACGGTCGAACAGGTGGAGCAGTACGCCTTACAAAACGGCCTCAGCGTGTGGAAAGCGCTGCCCGCCATGCTCGACGCGAGAGTCTTCCAACCCGCGCCAAGGCCCCCCTGCGCTCTTTTATTAGATTGATTGAAGGACTCAGCGAAATCGCCAGCCAAGATCCTGTCGATCAACTACTGCGCGCCATTCTGGAGAAAACAGGCTATGAACACATGCTCAAGAGCGACAGTTCGCCCGAAGGCGAAACGCGGCTGGCCAACCTGGAAGAATTGATTAACGCCGCCGCAGAAGCGGCCGAACGCGGCGAAAGCCCAGCTGAATTTCTCGACCACGCCGCACTCGTTGCCGATGCCGACGGCGTTGACGAACAGGCGGCAGTGTCTCTCCTCACTATCCATAACGCCAAAGGTCTGGAGTTTCCGAACGTTTTTCTAGCGGGCATGGAAGAGGGTTTGTTTCCCCACAGCCGTTCGCTCACGTCCGAAGCGGCGATGGAAGAAGAACACCGGATCTGTTATGTCGGTATGACGCGCGCTGAAAAACGCCTTTACCTGTCGAATGCCCGTTACCGGCGGCGTTTTGGCGGAGGCCAACCCGAAATAAGTCTGCCTTCCCGCTTTCTTAAAGAGGTTCCGCCTAGCTTGTGCGAACGCCTGTCGGTGGAAAGCGGTCTGCGTGCAGGTGAGGTGGACCTCTATTCAGAACAATACGAAGTGCGCGATTCCGCTAAGCGCAATCTATTCACGGGCAAGACTTATAACTCTGTGGATAACATCTCGCAGTTTTTCGCCGAACGAGGCATGCCACCTCCCGCGGGCCTAACGCGCCGTCCCGAACAAGGCAAACTCGGTCTCGGCGTCCATAACCCCGAGCAAGCGAAGCCGCCGGCGCCACCCGCACCGCCGCCGCAAGCCCCAGCACGTGCCATTTCACCACCTCGTGGCATACCCCCGCGCACAGCCAAACCTAAGAGCGGAGCGGTAGTGAACCACCCCAAATATGGCCGCGGCACTGTTCTGCGCCGCGAAGGCGATGGCGACGATGCGAAACTAACAATTAGCTTTCCCGGACACGGGTTAAAGAAGATCGTAGAAAAGTACGCAGGTATAAAAATCGAAGAATGAATACAACGACAGTTACAGACAAAGACGAACGTAAGAAGCTGAAGCGCGCCTCCCGGAAGAAAGCCGCGCCCAAGGCCAAGAGGGCCGCTGGAGTTGCCCGCGGAGCAAATAAGAAGAAGGTAAAGAAGATCGCGAAGGGCCAACGTAAACGTTAAGAAGCTTGCATCGTCAGGGCGAACTCGTTAGCCGCGGTTCGCCCCGGTTCTTACTTCGCGAATGCCAGTGCCGGGCGTCGAGATACGGAAGCCAACTCTTTCCATAGCACTGGGTATATAGGGGTTGCGCATGAAGTATCGCCAAACATTGCCCGTCAGTAAGTTTTCAATGCTAAGCAGAGTAATGCCGACGTCGATCCCCAACACGTCATGGTTCACCCAAAACTTTTTATCTTTCCAACTGGGATTGAAAGCATCGGCAAAACCATAGCGTCGGTAGATCTTATCCCCATACTGATTGAACATTTCACGTAATACAGGCAAGCAAATCTCAGGCGCGAACATTAAAGAACCGGCGGCGGCGCACGGAACAAGGGTGCCATCCACCGAATTTCGAGCTGTGGTCGTTTCGCCCCAGTTCATGTAACCAAGCGGACTGTCGGAAACGGTAACTCCCCACATGTTAGGTCCGTAGTCAGCAAATTTAGGCCGCAGACTCAGACAAAAATCACGATGGGCGTAAGTGGCAATCTGGGAATTCTGGAAGTAGTCGAGGAACGAAGGATCGCCGTCGCGTAAATGGCGGAAATCGATCCACGCGTGCGAATACTGATGCGTAAACAGCGGACCGCCGCTAATGAACTTCCAGCTATCGAAACGGACTTCCGGCCGCAGCCAAGCGTACCAACTGTCAACCGGTATCGAATGTCGCGGCGAGCCGATGGCGAGAAGATATAGTATCGAAGCCTCGCTATAGGTGTCCCAGCGGCTTTTCAGGAAACCCGAACCAGGCTGAACGCCATGGGACAAGATCTTGCCACTGCCATCGAGCATCCAGGAAAAATCGACGCGTTCGAAAATTTGTCGGGCTAGAGTTCTAATTTCGCGGTCGCTCGAAAAGTAACCTTGCGCCGTTAAAATGCCCGCCAGTAACAGCGCCGTATCAATGCTCGATATTTCAGAATTGAGCCGCCGTTCGCCCGTGTTCCCGTCCATGAAGTGCAGATACCAGCCGTGGTCGTGAAAGGCGCTTCCCCAAAGAAAACGCAATGTCGACAACACGCGCTGACGAGCCTGCTCTTTGGGTATCCATGCCCGATCCACGCCAATGCACATGGCAGTGAGGCCAAAACCGGTCGCCGCCGTACTGGCTACCTTCATCACGCTTGGCGAACCATCCACCCCGGCGCGATCTTGCACCAAGCCAGTGCGCGGATTCCAGTGATCGGCGAAATAACCGAACGAACGGTGCGCACAATCCTCGAGGAATTTCGCATCCTCCGGTTTGATTGCGGGCAGCGAACGTGGGTTGTCGGGAGCGGCAAACGCATTGCGCGCAGCCACTATCGATCCGGCGGCGGCACAAAGAAATTCTCTCCGTGAAAATCCAAGCGTCTTGGTATTCAAGGTCCTCAATAATTAGAAGTTGTCTAGGGCTGTTTTTATTCTAAAACGTGCTCCAACCCTTCCTCCATCTTTCTATTTTTCCACTACTCGCTATACTTCGCAGTAATGTCATCGCTAATGAAAACGAAGGATATCGACTTGCTGGTCGAAGACACCCAAGCGGAGGGAACGCGGCTCAAACGCACACTCGGCCCATGGAGTCTTATTGCTTTCGGGATTGGCGCCGTCATCGGGGCTGGCATCTTTACCGTTACTGGAACGGCAGCAGCAGGCCAGCATAGCACCACGCCCTCTTTGCTCAACGCGCCGCTGCTCGATCTGCTGCTGCATGGTTCAGCCGCGACCACACTGGGCGGTCGACCTGGCGCAGGCCCCGGACTTGCTCTGTCGTTCATATTAGTCGCCCTTACTTGCGGATTCGCAGCCCTCTGCTACGCCGAACTCGCTTCCATGATTCCTATCGCCGGCAGCGCCTACACATATGCTTATGCCGCGCTGGGCGAAATTTTCGCTTGGATCATCGGCTGGGATCTCATTCTGGAATACGCTGTGTCGAATATGACCGTGGCCGTGGGCTTCTCCGCGTATATCAATGAACTGGTAAATAATGTTCTACCCTTCAAACTGTCTCATGCCATCGTTGCCGACATGAAATACACCGGAGCCATCTTCAACCTGCCGGCATTCCTGGTCGTAATGGCTCTCAGTTGGATTCTCGTGCGCGGCGTAAAAGAAAGTTCGCGCGCCAACAATATCATGGTGGCGATCAAAATTACCGCCGTTTTGCTCTTTGTCTTCGGCGCCGCGCATGCCGTTAAGTCTTCCAATCTTCATCCCTTTTTCCCTAACGGCGGGGCGGGTGTGTTGAGCGGCGCGGCCATCGTCTTTTTCACTTTCATTGGTTTTGATTCGGTATCCACGGCGGCGGAAGAATGTAAGAACCCACAGCGCAACATGCCCATCGGCATCATCGGCACACTCATCGCTTGCACCGTTCTTTATACTTCGGTGTCACTGGTTCTGACCGGCATCGTCAACTGGAAAACACTAGACAACGCAGCGCCAGTGGCGAATGCACTCGCCGCAATAGGAATGGACAACCTAAAATTCATCGTCACCGTAGGAGCGCTGCTCGGCATGCTCTCATCCCTGCTGGTTTATCAATATGGACAAGCGCGCATTTGGTTTGCGATGTCGCGCGACCGCCTGCTCCCCGGTCTCTTTTCAAAAGTTCACACACAATATAAGACGCCGCACGTCAGTACATGGTTAGCGGGCTTAGCAGTCGGTATTCCCGCAGGTATTATGGACATCGATTTTTTTGCGGATTTGGCGAATATCGGGACCTTGTTCGCCTTCGTTTTCGTCTCATGTGCAGTAATCATTTTGCGGCGAACGCAGCCCGATAGACCACGCTCGTTCAAGGTACCTTTCTCGCCTGTGACGCCGGTCTTATCCGTGGTCTGTTGCCTGGGACTTATGCTGGGGCTGCCGCTTTTAGCTTGGATGGGATTCGTGGTATGGCTCATCATCGGCTTGGCGATCTACTTCATTTACAGCAGCAAGCGCAGTTTGCTCCGTTCTACGACCTGAGCCTTTCATCATGAAAGTTTCGGCAACCAAACAAACGGTCCTTCTTGGGCTACTACTGCTTTGGGCGCTGATCGCACAGGGCATCTTCTCGGGTCTTGCTGTCGGCGGCGAGTCCAATCGGGAATCGCGCCTGCCATTTTTCCTGCACGATTACAGTAGTGTCATTAATGGCGTGCAGCCGAACTACCGCGGTAGCGGCTTCCGGCCAGGCGATGAACTGATCGCACTTGATGGCGAACCTGTCATAGGCCGCGCCACTATAGCCACCGTCAACCAGCGTGTTCATCCTGGCGTGACCGTTCAGGTCACCGTGAAGCGGGGCGAAGGTTCGCAGACCAAAATCCTCACCATGCCCTTGAAACTCCGTGCGGAATCGCCGCCCGCCATTCTGTGGACGTATGTAATCGGTGTCCAGGTTGGCCTGCCGGTCATGTGCCTGCTCGTCGGTTTCTACATCGCGTTTGCCAGACCGCGCGATCCGCTGGCTTGGATCACCATGGCTATGCTCGCTTCCTTCGGCCAACTCGCCTCAGAAGGGCGGCTGATCTCGTGGTCGATCTGGTCGCCTTGGCGCGAACTGCTCCTGATTTATCACGCCATCCTCAGCAATACTTGGCCGCTTTGGATGTTGCTGTTCGCGCTCTATTTTCCTAACCCGTTTGCCTTTCTCCGCCAGCGCACCTGGCTCCTCGTCGCCATTTCCTTGCTGCCCGCTAGTTTCGCGGTTCTGGATATTTACGGCAGTCTCATGCAGGGCAATCATCTGGCGGACATCCGCTGGCTGTACACACTCGACAGGGCCGTGGCCAGACCCCAGACCGTTCTCTTTATTGCTTACGTCTTCACGTTTTTCTTCTGCCTGGCGGTGAAAAGGAGAAGTGTCAAATCGCCCGATGCCAACCGCCGCATGCGCGTCCTGATCACCGGCTGTGGTGTTTCTCTGACCCCTATGATCCCGTTCGCGCTGGCCCAAGTGGGTCTCATGCCGATGATGCCACCTTGGCTCGCCGTCATCGCGCTGCTCATGTTGCTCTTGTTTCCCTTGACCGTGGCCTACGTCATCGTAGTGCAGCGCGCGATGGATGTTCGTATGGTGGTGAGGAGCGGATTGCAATATGCTCTGGCAAGCCATTGCATCAAGATCCTGCGCGTTCTGCTGATCGTCGCCGTCGCGCTTCTCACCGTTCATTTTGTTCAGCAGAGCGAGCACCGTATCGAAGGCATCGCCATCTTTGCTACGGGCGCCGTCGTGGTCATTCTTCTGAGCCGCTTGGCTCGTTGGGTCGGAGGGTGGATGGATCGCAGATTCTTCCGAGAAGCGTATAACGCCGACCGCATTCTTACCGATCTCAGCAGTTCGGTCGCTGGCATTCGCGACCCAAAGCGTCTCGTCGAAACGGTCGCCAACCGCATCGCGGATTCCCTGCACGTGCCACGTGTCGCATTCCTACTCGATCAAGGCGGCTTGTTTCAACCGGCTTACGCGCTGGGTTTCAATGGCGTTTCACCCGCAGTGCAACTCTCCGACAGGACATCTACCGTCCGCACACTTAAGAGGATCAATGGCCCTTCAAAAGTCTATTTTGACGATCCGCAATCGTGGGTGCATGGTACCCCCCAAATCGAACAAGCGACATTGCAAACGTTAGAGACACAGGTCTTGCTCCCCGTGAGTCTCGACACCAAGATGCTGGGCATCATCAGTCTCGGTTCAAAACGATCGGAGCTGCCGTACTCCAAAGCGGACCTGCAACTCCTCGGCGCTGTTGCTGCACAAACCGGCTTGGCGCTCGAGAACGCTCATCTCACCGAAAGCATCCGTAAAGAAATCGCCCAGCGTGAACGTCTTGATCGTGAACTCGAAATTGCCCGCGACGTGCAACAGCGCCTCTTTCCGCAGAAACTGCCCCACGTAAACGGTCTCGATTTCGCCGGTTACTGCCGGCCCGCTCAGGGAGTTGGCGGCGATTACTACGATTTCATTCACCTGGCGACAGGCTCTCTCGGCATTGCTGTCGGGGATGTTTCCGGTAAGGGGATTGCTGCCGCACTAATGATGGCCAGTCTGCAAGCTTCTTTAAGAGGACAGACTATTCGACCCTGCGACACGCTGTCGGAGATGATCCATAACATCAACGGCCTCGTCTTTGAGGCGTCTTCTTCCAACCGCTACGCCACGTTCTTCTATGCGCAGTACGATCCGCTCACTCGCAAGCTCCGCTATGTGAATGCAGGCCACAATCCTCCCATGCTTCGCCGCAAGAAAGGCAACGATTGCGAGTTCCTGCGCTTGGAGGAAGGCGGCACCGTGCTCGGACTATTCCCGAATTGTCCGTTTAAAGAAGCAGAGATTGAGATGCAATCTGGCGATATTTTAGTTGCCTTTACCGACGGCATCAGCGAAGCCATGAATCATGGGGAAGAAGAGTTCGATGAAGAGCGTCTTATGGACGCCATTCGCAACTGTCCCGATTATTCCGCAGCCGCGATCTCTAACCATATTTTGCAGCGCGTCGACGCTTTCACCGCCGGCGCGGACCAGCATGACGATATGACTGTGGTGATCGTCCGATTGCTGTAAGCGCCTTTCTTCAACCGAGCCGTCCTTGAGTCGGGAACGTTTCCCGCGATCGTTTAGATGTTTGGTTGCCTAAGCAGACCGCAGGAACTCCTTAGAACCCCTCCCAAACCAGCGCCGGAAACAACGAGGTCACGCTAAACCCAACCGACTCATACAACCGTAGCGCCTCCGCATTCGTCGCCGTCACTGTCAAACTAATCGACTCACATCCCAAATCCAACAGCCGCATCATCGATTGCCGCATCAACTCATAACCCAGACCCGTCCCGCGCGTTTCCGGCAAAATACAAAGCTGCGTAACGTGCCCCGACGTTTCCGAAACCATGCTCGCCAGACTTACGCCGCAAACATGGCCGTTCTTCCTGTCTACTGCCACAATCGAAGCCTTGCTGGAAAAGTGCCCGCAACCGGGATACTGAATGATGTTCATCAAAAAATGGCGCGCGCCCGCTACTGTTCGATACTGATCGTTGATCTCGCTGTCCACATGCCCGTGATACGAATTTGCCATCAAATGGGCTGTTTCTTCGCGAAATGTGTCGCTCCAAGGCAGGACGGTCACTGGACGCGAGGGCAACCTGGGTTTCATCGCTCTCACCGAAGCCTGGCCGATTTCCATAAAGTAACGTTCATGCCGCGACAAGAATCGGCTAAACGGCAGTGTTTGGGCAGGTGGCGCGTTCAATAACAACAATTGCGATTCAATGCGCTGCAAACCGGGCACCAGCATTAAGCCCTGCACAGCGGCGCCCAATAGCATCATTTCGTTCGAAGGATCGGCATAATCGCGCCGCAGATAAAAATCGCCAATCAGCCCTTTGCGGCCCTCGCAAACGTGGTACGAGTACCCCACGATTGTTCGTCCCACGCGCAACGCATAACCAAATAGCGATCGCAGATTCAAGAAACGCCGCAACAAATCAGCCGAAGGGCGAAAATCCCAGGAGAAGTAGCGACGCCATTCGGCAATCTCCTCTTCCATCAACGGCGCAAGCTCCGCCACGGTCAGGCTTGTGAGCTCGACTATCTCAGGAAACGGAGCTTCAACGCGCGCCGCCATTGCAAGAATTATACGTGGACTGGTTCGGGGCTCGCGGGGGTGCTTACGCCATGTTTCTTGAACAGCTCGCCGACTCGCGCCAGCGCTTTCCGCACGCGATCGTCGTTCTCGATCAGACTGAAGCGAATAAAACCTTCGCCCATTGGACCGAAACCAATGCCAGGAGACACGGCCAATTGCGCTTCCTTCATCAGCAGTTTGGCGAATTCCAACGAACCCATCTCCACAAAAGGCTCGGGAATATGGGCCCACACGAACATCGACGCTTTGGGCGGAGGCACATGCCAGCCCGCCTCGCGCAAGCCTTGAATCAGCACATCGCGGCGCGCTTGATAGATGGCGCTGATCTGGCCCGGCGCATCGTCGCACTCACGCAAGGCCGTAACAGCGGCGATTTGCAAAGGCTGAAAAATGCCATAATCCAAATAGCTTTTGATACGCGCTAAAGCGCCAATCAACTTGCGATTGCCCAAACAGAAACCCACCCTCCAGCCAGCCATGTTGTAACTCTTGGTCATGGAGTAGATTTCGACCGCGTGATCGGCTGCGCCCGGCACCTGTAGAATGCTAGGCGGTTTGTAGCCATCAAATCCCAGTTCGGCGTAGGCAAAATCATGCACGATGTAAGTGCCGTATTGATTGGCCAAATCCACGATTTCACGCATGAAATCGTAATCCACACTGATGGTTGTCGGATTGTGCGGGAAGGAAATGAGAATCACCTTCGGCGCCTTCGCCGCCGTTCGATAAAGCTGTTTCAACCCTGCCAGAAAGGTCTGCGCATCGGGCATGGGCAGCATACACGCGTCACCCTCGGCCATAATCACGCCGTATTGGTGAATCGGATAGGCGGGATTGGGCGAAACTACCACGTCGCCCGGTCCGATAATGGCGAATAGCAAATGGGCCAGCGCGTCTTTCGCGCCAATCGTAGCAATCGCTTCTGTTTCTGAATCGAGCGTGACACCGTACTGCTTTGCGTAACGGGCCACCATCGCTTCCCGCAGCGGCGTAATACCGCGCGATACGGAATAGCGATGATTTGCCGGGTTACGAATGGCTTCGATCGCTTTTTCAACGACCGGCTCTGGAGACGCCCCATCGGGGTTACCCATGCCCATATCCACAATGTCGATGCCCGCTGCGTGCGCTTTATCCCGCATCTCATTGATGACGGCAAAAACGTAGGGTGGGAGTTTCTTGATTCGGTAAAACTCCTCGTTTGAGGGCAGTGGCATGTCTACATAATATCCACTGCGCTACTGGGTCGCGAACCCAATCAGGATCAATCCCGCCGCATAACCGGCAAACATCAAGCCGGTCAGGAGCCCTGTTCCTTTCGGACCCGCGGCCAGCTCTTTCCAAACCAGTACTCCCCAGATCGCCGCAATCAACGTGGCGCCCTGTCCGAGCGCATAAGAAATCGCCGGTCCAGCCACACCCGATGCGATCACGTTGAAGCACAAAGCGATCATCCAAATGACCCCGCCCAAAATCCCGATGAGGTGCAGCTTCGCGCTCCCGCGAAAGTAATCGCCGTAAGTCAATTTACCCGCACGCATGAAAATGGTGTTTACTAACAAATTGCTGCCGACCACTCCTATCCCAAAGACCACAAGCGCCACGTAAGGCGTCAGCATCCCGAGTTGAATCGGATCGTTGTTGAAATTGCCAGAGATGCTGCGCTGGAGCAGTGGGTAGAAGAACCCCATGATGCAGCCTGCGAAAACGGAAAAAATGATCCCGCGAAGCGGCTTTTTGCCGGCGCTCTGCGGCAGTCTTCGGTAAGCCATCCCCGACATGATCATGGCGAACAGAATGCAAATCACTCCGCCAAACAAAAATGGGATGTCGCCTTTAGGAGCTTGCAAATAACTCTTGACCGTGCCGATGACCAGCGCCAGGCCCACCCCAAGAGGGAAGGCGACAGCCATTCCGGCAGCGTCGATGCCCACCACAAGCAGGATGTTGCCGATGTTAAAGACAACTCCACTCAGCAGCGCATAATGGATCGCATGATGGCTGGCTTGCTGAAAATTCGCCAGAGCCGATTGACCTGCGCTGCCCGTGCTGCCAAACGTGAAAGCGAAAATAAGTCCGAAAATCAAGACGCCTAAAGCGTAATCCCAATAGTAAAGTTCAAACCGCCATTGATCCTTACCGGAGAGTTTTTGTGTATTGGCCCAGGAACCCCAGCCAAGCATGGTGATGAAGCAGAAGAAGATAGCGATGGGTAAACTGTGCAGGACAAACATGGTTTTGTTATTCTGTCACGACCACCTATCTGTGATGCAAATGCTACGCTGTCTTTGGAATCACTCCGATGACGTCTACCGCAATCGCTCTGCCCCCGCCTTTGCGCGAAGGCGATAGGCTCAACAGTAAAGAATTCCTGCGCCGTTGGGAAGCAATGCCGGAGTTGAAGCAAGCGGAGCTAGTGGATGGGACGGTTTTTTTCATCTCTTCTCCGGTAAGTGCAGAGCACTCCAACGCGCATGACCAAATGCATGGCTGGTTGTGGTTCTACGGCGATTCCACCCCGGGCTGTCAGTCAGGCATCGATTGCACCTGGAAGATGGGGCCTAAAGACGTTCCCCAGCCCGACCTATTCTTGCGCATTCTCCCGGAATTTGGCGTTAGTTCGCGCAGGGATGGCGCATACATCGCAGGCACACCCGAATTGATATGTGAAGTGAGCGGATCCAGTCTGTCGCGCGACCTCGGCATCAAACTTGAACTTTATCGAAGCGTGGGCGTGCGCGAATATCTCACCGTTCTGCTCGATAGCGATCAGGTAATCTGGCGTCAGTTAGTGCGTGGCCGTTATCGCGAGATGAAGCCCGCGGGCGACGGACTGCTGCGCTCGCGCACATTTCCAGGCCTCTGGCTCGATCCAGCAGCTTTGTGGAATCCGAAACGATCAGTTCGGACTGCCCTAGAAAAAGGAATTCGCTCGCCAGAATACGCCGCATTCGTGCGAAGGTTGTCCGCGCGCTTCGGCGACTAGGGCACATCTCGCCAGCGCGCTCGTCGACAAGTACATCTCACCCGCGACTTTCGTTACGTTTTCGAAGCTTCAGCGCGGCGTTTCAGCCTACAGTTATAGGGTGAAGCTTAATTAAAACATCGTTTGCAACGGTTCGCGCCCTGACGTCACTAGTGTGGTAGCGAGAAGGCCACATGGCGAAATTAACCTTGGCGTTACCCCTGATCCTCCTTATTTTGCCGCTCACCGAAGCGCAGCAAACCGATATCGATTCCTATCAGTACTATGGCCGCAGCCTCACCCCTGAAGAATCGCGTGGCCGGGACACCTGGTATTTCTGGACCGCTGGCGGCGAGCACATGTGGCGGCAAGTCTCCAAAATTACCCAAGGTCAAAACGACTTGCTGCTTTACGCCGAGAGCCAGCCCCGCGACAAACGCTTTGAAGCGCTTGGCACTATTAACGATCCCGATTGCCGCAAGCCCGATCACCCGGATCAATATGGCCTGAATCTCGATGTATGCACACCACTGGTCATCCAGGGCATCCCCGGCGAATCCACTGGCATCATCGGTCTGCGGAAATTTCCCAATCCCGATTTCAAAGCCGACCTCTGGAGTGTAGATAAATATCGTCAACAGCCCGGCTCTGTCGAACCGCCGTATCTGGTCGGCATGACATGCGCTCTCTGCCACGTTGGCTTCAGTCCTTTGCACCCGCCGACCGATCCGGAAAATCCACGCTGGGGCAACCTCGCATCCACCATCGGCAATCAATATTGGAAAGAAGGCCGGCTCTTTAGTTTCCGTCTCAAGCCCGATAACTTTATCTGGCATGTGGGCGAGCAGCAGCCGCCTGGCACTTCGGACACATCTCGCACTGCCACCGACCATAACTTCAACCCGAACGCCATCAATACGGTTGTCGATTTGAAGCAGCGTCCCACTGTACCCGAAACAATCATCGACCCAGCCACCGGCAAACCCACAGTAGTTCAGGTTCACCACATTTTGAAAGCAGGCGAAGATTCCATCGGCACTCCTTTCGCAGCCTTACGCGTATACGTCAACATTGGCATGTGTTCCGATTATTGGTTCTCGCTGCAAGATCCGGTCTACGGCGAAACGCGCCCGCAGGCACCCTTTCGCATTCAGCATGCGCGCGAAACTTGCGAAAAGTGGCGCGAAACCGAAGCAAAAATGGGCGATATGGAAGCGTTCTTAGATACCGTGCAGCCCATGCATCTTCAAGATGCCGATGGCGGTGCAGCCTTTGTGACGCAAGATCAACAAATCTTGAACACTGGGAAGCGCGTGTTCGCGGAGAATTGCGCTACCTGCCATTCGAGTAAGCAGCCGCCCGCGGAAATCGTCGATCCAGCAAAGCGTGTGGCGTGGTTCCGCAATGCGGTGATGCAGCCCGATTTTCTCGAAAACAATTTTCTTTCAGACGACAAGCGCTACCCAGTCACCGTCATCGGCACGAATTTTTCCCGTTCCGCCGGCAGTAATCCCGAACAAGGTCACATTTGGGAAGACTTTTCGTCACTCGATTACAAACATCTGCCGCAAGTTCCCGAGATCCACAATCTATACAACCCGGTGAAGCCACGCAAGCCGATTTCCTTTCAAATTCCCGCTGGCGGACCGGGTTACTACCGCACACCCACTTTGATTGACGCCTGGGCCACCGCTCCCTTCTTCAATAACAACTCCCTTGGCATCTTCACCGGTGACCCGTCGGTGAGCGGCCGCCTGCGCGCTTACCAGGACGCTATGGAAAAACTCCTCTGGCCCGAGCGCCGCCCTGGTGTGAAATCGATCTTGCGAACTACCGCAAAATGCAACATCGTTCTCAATGGTAAAACGCGCTTTAGCGATTTGCCTGCTGGCACTCCGATTAAGTTGTTCGCCTCGATCGATACCCTGAATCTGCCTGCGATTGGCAAACAGAACTGGTTCAACTCATTCCTGACACAGCTGTTGGGTCGGAAGACTTACAACGAGCTGTTACTCGACCGCAACACCGCACCCGATTTTGTAGAGGACCGCGGTCACGAATTCGGTGCTCACCTCACAGATGAGGAAAAACGCGCACTGATTGAATACGTAAAAACGTTTTGATCAGGCAGTCCGCCTCGTCCGCAGCAGACGGCCCGGCAAAAGGATGATTCCTTTCACTAATTCAAGCACGCCTTCCACGGCTATGCCGACGATCCGGAACGGCAACAGTAAGAGCCACACGAGCGGATACAACACCAGCGCTAAGAGCGCTAGAGGCCAGCAGAAGATCAGCAAAAGGCACCAGATCAGAAATTTGATCATGACATCTATCCTTACGCAAAAAACTGTCCGGAAGTTCCCTACTTGCTCTCTTGTGCGGCAGCTCGGACCTCTCGAAAATGCTCCGTCTTCACATTTTGCGCGTTCCATTCCGGCGCCTTCACACTGTCAGCGATATTTAGTAGCGCCAGCAAAACCATGCGGTCCACCTTCGCCATATTTTCGTAGTCGATCTTCTGCCATTCATCGCCCAAGCCGTGGTAATCCGGATAATCGAACGCCACACAAAGGGTATGCGCCGGCACCCCTTGCTGCGCCAGCGCATCGTTATCGCTACGGGTGAAATATGCGTCGCTCGCTTCGGCGTCTCGATACACTTTGATCCCCAACTGTTGGCCAGCCCGCACTAAGTATCCCGTCACATCTGAATAATCGAACCCAGTCACACTCGCATTGTTCAACTGCGGCCCAACCGTCGAATCCGTCCGCCCTACCTGCTCCAAATTTATATCCGCCACAGTCTCCGCAAGCGGAAACACCGGATGCTTGCCATAAAACTGCGAACCCAACTCGCCACGCTCTTCGCCGAAAAACGTTACGAACACAATCGACCGCTTCGGCTTCAACTGAGCCATCGCGCGCGCAATTTCCACTACCGATACGGTGCCACTGCCATCGTCATTCGCACCGTTAAAAATTCGGTCCTTTGAATCGCCCGTCGCATGCATCGACATCTGGCCCGCCGTCTCCACCGTTCCAATGTGATCGTAATGCGCCGTCAATAACAGCGCCGTCTTCGCCAACACCGGATCGGATCCGCGCAAAATGCCAATTACATTCTTGACCCAAACCTTTGTATCCATAGGTGCCGGAATGTCAAAGGACAACGTTGCCGCGGCACGATTCTGTTCGGTCGCCACCTTTTCAAGCTCTTTGCTGCGGATCGATAGGGATGCAATTGAACCGCCCGCGGCAACTTGGTCCATGAAAAGCAGCCGCCGCGGAAAAACAAATTGTTGTTGTTGTACTTGCCGAATTGTGACGTTCAACAACGCTCCTGAGGAAGCCACCGCTTGATCGAACGCGCGAACCTTGCGGATCTCCGCTCTCAATCGATCGACCGGTAAACCTTTCAAATCAGTCTCGACCGTAACCACAGCCTTGCCTTTAAGATCCCGGTCCTTCAAAAGTGCGGCGTCAGGGGTATCCAGAAACACCACCGGCACATGATTCAGATGCGCCGCTTGGCTGATGGTCTTTACATAAATTGTCGCCGCCGGCACAACCACCGTCTGGTCCCCTACAAACAACGTCAAATCGCTGGTCACCGTAGGCATCTGCCGGTCCACCATTTCCGCCGTCTGGAAATAGTCGTGATCACCGCCTGGCTCTAACCCAGCCGCCCGAAACTTCGACGCAATAAACTCGGCCGCTACATCCAACCCGGGCGATGGCGTGAACCTCCCCTGTAGCGTGTCCGACGCCAAAAACGAAAGATCCCCCTTCATTTCATTCGCACTTACAGAAGCTAAGGCATGCTGCACATTCGCCGGTAACGGTGTTGCTGGTGGACCTGCCGCCTCTGTCAAATTCAGAGAAACTACGGACGCAAATGCAAAAATAATGAGCGTTTTCATGAAAGTTCTATTACTATTCGAGTAGACAGAGTTAGCGTGCGACGCCGCTGATATGGTAACGTAGCGGTAATTTCATGAACCTCACCCGGAAGAAATCCATCGCAACGCTCCTTGAACAGGTCAAGGATAGCGAGCTAAAACGGACACTCACGGCCACCAGCTTGATTGCGCTGGGTGTAGGCGCCATTATCGGCGCGGGACTTTTTGTGCGTACTGCAGCCGCATCCGCTGAAGCCGCCGGTCCATCCGTCGTTCTTTCGTTTATCGTTGCTGCCCTGGGATGCTGCTTCGCCGGCCTGTGTTACGCAGAATTCGCCGCCATGCTCCCCATCGCAGGCAGCGCGTATACCTACGCTTACACAACGATGGGCGAATTCGTCGCCTGGGTGATTGGTTGGGCGCTGGTACTGGAATATGCTTTGGGCGCAGCTACCGTTTCCATCGCCTGGAGCGAGTATCTGAACAACCTTTTCGGCGGTCGAATCCCATACGCCTTATGTCATTCACCTTTTGAGACTTCGCTCACCGGTGAGCATGGGCTAATCAACTTGCCAGCCCTTCTGATTCTCGGCATCCTGACCCTGGTGCTAATCAAAGGCACGCAGGAATCCGCCACCCTCAACGCCATCATTGTAGCCGTTAAGGTCACTATCGTACTCGCTTTCATTGGGTTAGGCTGGCAATTTATTCATCCCGCCAACTACGTTCCCTTCCTGGTTCCCGCCACCGTGCCCGGTCACGAAGGAATGTTTGCTCACGGTTGGGGTGGTGTTCTCAAGGGCGCAGGAATTGTATTTTTCGCATTCATCGGTTTCGACGCCGTCTCCACTGCCGCGCAGGAAGCAAAAAATCCTTCGCGCGATATGCCCATCGGCATTCTCGGCTCGCTCGCCGTCTGCACCTTGCTTTACGTTCTGTTCGGCCACGTGCTGACCGGCATTTGCAACTGGCAGGAATTCGCCATCGCGGGCAAAGAAGCTTCTGTGGCGTACGCGATTCAACACTACATGCCGGGTTACAGCTGGTTAGCCCTCGCGGTCACTATCGCCATCTTGGCCGGCTTCTCTTCGGTCATTCTGGTCATGCTCCTTGGCCAAAGCCGCGTCTTCTTTTCTATGGCGAACGACGGCCTCCTGCCCAAACTCTTTGCCGACATCCATCCGAAATTCCGCACACCTTACAAATCTAACGCCATGCTTTTCTTTTTTGTAGGCGCCTTTTCCGGCTTCATCCCCGGTTCACTCGCTGGCGATCTTACCTCCATCGGTACGCTCTTCGCCTTTACGCTGGTGTGCGTCGGAGTATGGCTCCTGCGGCGCGCCGACCCCAGCCGCGTACGCCCGTTCCGCACTCCCCTCGTACCATTAGTGCCGATTCTCGGCATGATCGTCTGCAGCGCCATGATCGTTTCACTCGATACCCGCACACAACTCATTGCCTTTATATGGATGCTCGTCGGGTTAGTCGTGTATTTCAGTTATAGCCGTTTCCATAGCAAGCTAAACACACCTGCAACAGGTTCGACGATAAATCCCACGCCCGTAGGCGCAGATCACGAATAAGTCGGTCAGAGCGACGTTCCAGCGCCGCATCGCGCCGGGCTCTAGTTACGGTTTCTTCCGAGGCGTTATTTTTCGAGAGATAAATTCCTGGAACAAATTCCCTGCCGCCCCAAAGCCAATTCCAATCCCGGTATTCTCGAAAGTCAGGCCGGCCCCCTGCCGGTTTTTCGCCGGATAGTAAAGATTGGAAATCCCGCTTGACGCCAGACTGCCCAAAATTTCCGCATACTTCGGCTGCCAGTGTCCATTGTCGCCTTTACAAATCACGGCGTTCGCAATCGCGTACAGCGCCCGTGAACCCGCCGAGCCATCACCCTTCACAAAATAACGTGGATCCTGCTTAAACAGCGACGGCAGAATTGCGCCGCCGATCATCGTTCCCGTGAAAAAATTTGCATATGTCGCTCCATACCGCTTGGCGTAGCCCTCGCCTCCCTGCCCATAGCCGTTGTAATCTTTCTGCCACTGCTGTACCCCGGCGATCACACCCGTGATTCCAAACGAAACCGGATCGAGAGTCGTCTTCCAGGCGATCTCAAACTTTTGTTTCGCACTAAGTGGAACGGCCTGATGCAGGTAACTCACATTGTAGTTAGGCACAAACCCCAATAACCGCTGCTTCTCCTGGACTTTGATCTCCTCTTCCGCCAACTCCGTTTGGCGGCCGGTGACCAGCACATCCGTCTTTAGCTTGGCGACTTCCAAAACAAAAGGCGGCAAAGTTGCATTTTCGATCCCTGCGAGAGTCGATGAAAACTGCTGCGCGGCAAATCCCTGCGCCGTGATTGTCAAATGAAACAAACCAACCGCTACATTACTGAAAAAGAAGTGGCCTTCGCTGTCCGTGACAACGTTCTGTTCCGGAGTTTGGCCCGCGCCAATCAGCTTAACTAGGGCTCCCGCAATGGCAGCGCCAGTATGATCCATCACCGTGCCGTTAATTCCACCATTTGCTTGCTGAGCAAACGAGAACCCGGGCGCAAGAAGAAAAAGAATGACTGCTAAAGTGGCCAACGTCGAGCAATGACGTAATATGTTTTCCGTAAGCATGGAACATTCGACGGCAAGCCGCCGTCTCCAGCTTCAATTTTTGCGAGTATAAATAACGCGGGCTTTCGTTCGGTAAGAACCACGGCAATTCTTATGCCAACAAATTAATATTGCTACCCGTTGTCGTCGAACTCGGCGGTAAGAATTGTTTCGCCGCGGCATTCAGGCTTGAAGTCAATAGGTTGTCCACGGCGGCAGTGAGAGGATCAGGAGCGGAAGCCGCCGAACTCAGGCTAGCTGTATCCGTCCCAAATAGCGTGCCAACCTCTTGTAACGCCATGCTCGAACTGGCCATTTTGTTTAGCTGCGCAGCCGATGCACCATTCAAAGTGCTGGGATTCACGCCCGACGGCAACAGTCCATCGTTATAGAGTTGCTGTACCCCCGCGCTCAACGAACTGACTGACGACATTTTCTTATCCTCTACTACACTGATCGGACGGAAACGGCTTCTTTTTACAAAAATAAAAACTCCGCCATTTCATACCCCTCTGTAATCTTCGCTATACTTAGACTAGCCTTCGGTATTTCCCTTCATGAACAGCAACTTAAGATGGACAATAGTTGGCAGCTCTACCTGTATTGTGGTGCTGCTATTACTTGGCGCGCGCAGTGGCCGTGCCGTCGCGCACGACGATGTTTATGGTCACCTCAAGGTGTATACCGAAGTACTCGAACGGATCAAGCTGGAGTACGTCGAAGAACCTGACATGAAGAGTGTCACCCTCGGCGCCATCAATGGCCTTTTGGAATCTGTCGATCCCTTCGCAAGCTATTTGAACGCCGATCAGTATAAACAGTACGAAAAGGGCGCCGATTCCGGCAAAGCCAGCGTCGGTCTCATTTTGGCCAAGCGCTACGGGTATGTCGCCGTGGTGGACGCGCTCCCCGGCTCCCCCGCTGACAAGGCAAACATCACGACTGGCGATTTGATTGAAAGTATCAATAATGTGGCAACACGCGATATGCCGCTTGCTTACGCAGAGCAATTGTTGCGGGGCGATTCCGGGTCGACGATTGTCGTCACGGTGTTGCGCTTGAAGAATCCAGAACCCGAAAAGATCACCCTGACCCGCGCCAATGTCGCTTATCCCGCCATCGTCGGCAAAATGATGCCGAATGAAGTCGGCTATCTCCATGTCACGAGTTTGGCCGGCAATCGCATCGAAGAAGCTAAAACTAAACTGGCTCAATTGAAGAAGGAAGGCGCGAAATACATCGTCCTCGATGTCCGCCATTGCTCCACCGGCGAACAGGAAAAAGGTGTCGAGCTAGCGAATCTGTTCCTTGACAAAGGCGAGATCACTTATCTGCAAGGTCAGAAAACCGAAAAACAGGATTTCACTGCCAAGCCCGCTGACGATGTGTGGACGGGTCCACTGGTCGTAATCACCAATCGAGCGACGGCTGGAGGAGCGGAAATCGCCGCCGCCGCATTGCTCGATGACAAACGCGCTCAAGTCGTTGGCGAACGCAGCTATGGCGACGCCAGCTTGCGCAAAACGATTCAGATGGACGATGGCGGCGCCGTCATTCTTTCCGTTGCTAAATACTACTCGCCTTCCGGCAAAGCGATTCAAGACGGCGGTATTACGCCCTCCGTTCCGCTCGCCGAAAACGAAAGCACCCCTGATCTCGACCAGGATGGGAACCCTCTGCCCGGTGCCCCGGTCAAACCGACCGAAGACAATTTATTGAAGCAATCGATCGATCTGGTTACCGGTAAGACAACGATCGCCCAACTGACCGGCGACTCGGCTGCGGCGATCCGCCCGGCGAACGATGACGATGTCAGTCATCCAATCATTCGCAAAAGCCCTCCAATCGACCCTAAATAGTTAGCATATGCCTCTTTACGAATATCAATGCGAAAAATGTGGCGACGTATTCGAATTGATAGAGAAGTTCAGCGCTGAACCTCTGACCACCCATGAAAAATGCGGTGGCAGCGTGCACCGTCTAATTTCCGCGCCTGCGTTGCAGTTCAAAGGCAGCGGCTGGTACGTGAACGACTATGCCAAAAGTGGCAGCGGCCATGGGAACGGCGGCGGAAAAAAGGACGGAGACAACTCGTCCGAAAAGAACTCTTCCGAAAAGTCTGAAAAGTCCGATAAAAAGGAAGCGTCCAGTTCGTCAAGCGATTCCGGCAGTAGCGCCAGCACTTCAACTTCAGACAGTTCGAAGACCAGTTCCACCAATTCCACTACAACCGCCTCCTCGTCATCTGATAAAAAATAGGGGGTGACCTCACGACGGGAATTCTTAACCACCGCAGCGGCCGGTGCAACTCTTGGTGTGCCTTTGCTGCAAGGCGCAACCAAGCTGGTGAAAACATCCGCTAACGACAAAATCCAGATTGCCCTCATCGGCTGCGGCGGCATGGGCCAAGGCGATGCGCGTTCCTCTGTCGCCACCGGCTTGACCAGATTAGTCGCTGCCTGCGACTGCTACGACGGTCGCCTAACCCACATGAAGGAAGTCCATGGCCAGGACATCTTCACAACCAAGAACTACGAAGAGATCCTCGCGCGCCCGGAGATTGATGCCGTCATCATCGGCACGCCCGATCACTGGCACAGCAAAATCTCCATCGCCGCCATGAACGCCGGCAAGGACGTCTATTGCGAAAAGCCGATGATCCAGCACGTGGACGATGGCGCGCCTGTCGTCGAAGCCCAGCGTGCGACCAATCGGATTTTGCAGGTTGGCAGCCAGCGCGTCAGTTCCGTCATTTACAAAAAAGCGCGCGAGCTTTATCAATCCGGCGCCATCGGCAAACTCAATATGGTTGAAGCCTGGTGGGATCGTAACTCAGCCACTGGGGCCTGGGAATACACCGTTCCTCCCGATGCCGGTCCCGAGACCTGCGACTGGAACACTTTCCAAGGGCGTGCACCGAAAACCGATTGGGACCCGAACCGCTTTTTCCGTTGGCGCTGTTACCGCGATTACGGTACCGGCGTTGCCGGCGATCTCTTTGTGCACCTCTTCTCCGGCCTTCACTTCATCACCGGCGCCATCGGCCCCACGCGCGTGTTCGCCACCGGCGGCTTGCGTTTTTGGAACGACGGCCGCGACGTGCCTGATCTTCTCATCGGCCTGTACGATTACCCCCAGACCACAGAACATCCCGCGTTCAATTTAGTTCTGCGCGTTAACTTCGAAAGCGGCGCTAAGGAGAGTTCGGGCTTCCGCTTCACCGGCAGCGAAGGCATTATGACGGTCGGCAATAACGTCACAGTCACAGGCGCTCCGCCGGAGACTGAACCCGGCTACACCATCGGCACCTTTGCCGCCGACGAACAAGAAGCGTTCCTCAAGGCCTATCGCGCCAAGTATCCGCTCACAGACGCGACGCCGCAGAACATGAGAGGCGCCAAGGAAATGGTCTATGAAGCGCCGCCCAAATATAGCGACCACCTCGATCATCACCGCAACTTCGCTATGGCCGTCCGCTCCCGCAAGCCCGTCGTAGAAGATTCGACCTTCGGTTTTCGCGCTGCCGGCCCTGCTTTGCTTTCCAACATGAGCTATTTCGAAAACCGCCTCCTCGAGTGGGATCCCACCACCATGAAAGTCAAAGCCTAAGGACACGCTATGTACTCACCCAACGACACCATCCAAATTGCTTTGATTGGCGCGGGCGGCATGGGCCAAGGCGACGCGCGTATGGCTACTTCCCTGCCCGGCGTGAAGTTGGTCGCCGCCTGCGACTGCTACGACGGCCGCCTGCAGCACATGAAGGAAGTCTACGGCCCCGACACTTTCATCACGCGCGATTATCGTGAAATCGTGCAGCGCAAAGACATCGACGCCGTCATCATCGCCACCCCCGACCACTGGCACGCCCCGATATCGATCGCGTGCTTGAGCGCCGACAAACACGTCTACTGCGAAAAGCCGATGGTCCACGCGGTCGAGGAAGGCCATGATGTGATTGCCGCGCAGGCCAAAGCGGGAAATGTATTTCAAGTTGGCAGCCAGTATCGCAGTTCCGCCACCTATCTTAAGGCGCGCGATCTTTATCAACAGAACGCCATCGGCAAACTCAACTCGGTCGAAGCTTGGCTCGACCGCAACACTGCCATCGGCGCTTGGGAGTATTCCATTCCCACCGACGCCAGTTTGCAAACCTGCGACTGGCCTCAGTTCCTAGGCAACGCACCGAAACGCGAATGGGATCCGGCGCGCTTCTTCCGCTGGCGCAACTTCCGCGACTACGGCACCGGTGTCGCCGGCGATCTTTTCGTTCACTTACTCACTGGTCTTCACACTGTCACCAATTCCCTCGGCCCCACGCGCATTTACGCTACGGGGGGCATGCGATATTGGAAAGACCGCGATGTGCCAGATGTCATGCTGGCGGTGCTCGACTATCCGGAAAGACAAGAGCATCCGGCGTTCAACGTATTGTTGAGAGTCAACTTTAAGAGTGGTTTACCGGAGGAATCGTTCGGCGTGAAGTTCATCGGCAGCGATGGCGTGATGACGACAGGGTACACAGGCGTAACCGTAGACAAGTCGCCTCAGCCCGATCAGTTCGACGGCAGTACGGGAAGCTTTGCCGAAGAAGTGCAAAAGACCTTACGCGCCGAATGGGAAGCGCGCCACACTACCGCCGATTCGCGGATCTTCCAACAAACCAGTGAGTCCTACGACACCGCGGGTGTGGACGCTCACCTTGAACACCACAGAAATTTCTACACTTCTATTCGCGACGGCCGTCCTTCCGTGGAAGACGCCACATTCGGGTTACGCGCTGCCGGACCCGCTTTGCTCACGAATGAGAGTTTGTTTCAGCAGAGAGTTATGTATTGGGATCCGGAGCATATGTTATTAGCTACCGGTAGTTAAAGAACGATAGAGTCTGGAGGCTAATTATGAACATAAACTTTAGTGCAGCTTGGGCGACTGCCCAGGCGATGGTTACGGCTGTGGGCTTGCAAGTGCTTGGAGCGATTGTCATTTACGTAGTGGGCCGCTGGCTGATCGGCTTTGTCCTGCGCGCTTTGCAGAAATTACTGGCGCGTGAGAAATTCGATCCGACCCTTTCGCGCTTTTTGGGCAACACTCTGGCCGTCGCTTTGAATTTGATTCTGGTGCTCGTCATTCTCGGCAACTTCGGAGTGCAGACCACCAGCTTTGCCGCCTTGCTAGCCGGCGCAGGATTAGCGATCGGTGCGGCGTGGAGCGGCTTGCTGGCCAACTTTGCGGCCGGTGTGTTTCTGATCGTTCTGCGCCCGTTCAAAGTTGGCGACTTCATCACTGGCGGCGGCACAACTGGCACGGTGCAAGAGGTTGGCTTGTTCGTGACCACCATCCTCACTCCAGACAACGTCCACACCTTCGTCGGCAACAACAAGCTTCTCTCCGACAATATCCAGAACTTCTCTTCCAATCCTTACCGCCGCGTGGAGCTCACGGCACAGATTTCAGCCGATGCCGATGCCCACAAAGCCATCGCTGCTATTGAACGTCGGATCGCAACCATTCCAAACGTCTTGGCAACGCCCGCGCCGGAAGTGTCAATCTTGTCGTTCACACCGGTAGGCCCGGTTTTGGCAGTGCGGCCTTCTTGTTCGAACGATCATTACTGGCAGGTCTACTTCGATACCAATATGGCGATTCGCGACACCCTCTGCGTCGATCCATTCCCCGCGCCTATGCCGGTTTACGGTATCAAACAGATGTCCGCAGCTGCTGCGGCAGCGGCTGGTTCGAATTAGCGGCTGCGCCCAATGCGGCATTTAACGAGCCCTGACGGTAACCCTCCAAATCGAGGGTGACGTACAAAAAACCAAGTTGCTTGAAGATGGCGGAGAAGGCACTGGCGTTTTCCGCCGTCATCGCTTTCGGCATTTCCTCTTTGGCGATTTCAAGGCGCACCAAATCGCCATGGAAGCGCACCCTAAACTGGCGGAAGCCTAACGCGCGAATGGCTTCCTCGCCTTGCTCAATTGTCCTAATCGTCTCAGGAGTAACCGGCGTCCCGTAGGGAACCCGCGAACTCAGACAAGCGGCGGCCGGACGGTTCCATGTCGAAAGTCCAGCACGCTTGGACAATTCGCGAATCTCCGATTTCGTCAAACCTGCATCCACTAAGGGCGCTTTCACTTCGTGAATCCTGGCAGCGCGCTGGCCAGGACGGTAATCGCCCAAGTCGTCTTTGTTTACGCCATAAACGATATGCGCGAAGTCCCGGCTTTGCGCGTATGCTTCCAGTTGGTTGAATAGCTCGTCTTTACAATGGAAGCAGCGGTTCTGATCGTTCTTGACGTAATCCGGATTTTCAAACTCGTAAGTTTCAATGTACTCGTGTCGGAACCCGCACGCGCGCGCAAACTCTTCGGCGTCACGCTTATGCGATGCGGGAATCGAAGCAGAATCAGCCGTAATAGCAATCGCGTTTTCACCCAACTCACGATGCGCAGCCCACGCCAGGTAGGCGGAATCCGTTCCGCCGGAGTACGCCACAATCACGCTGCCCATATCGCGGAGAAGCCTGAAAAGCAAACGCTCCTTCGCATCGAGAACTAGCGGGTCGGACTGAAGGGAAACCAGCGCTGCCATATCTGAAGTATAGAAGGTTTCAGCGGCGGAACTGGCCTAATACCTCATCGCGACTGCGGAATTCAACAGCTTCAATCCCCAGCATCTCTGCGCCATGCACGTTGGCGATCCGGTCGTCAAAGAACACCGTGCGCGTTGGATCGGTGCCAATTCCCGCCAGGCAATGTTCGTATATGGCCGATTCCGGCTTGACGGATTGGATCTCGTAAGACAACGTAACAAAGTCAAAGCGCTTCATGCGATCCGTCCGGGCTTTGATCGTTTCACCCAGATCGGACGGCATGTTGGAGAGAATCGCCAAGCGCTTACCGGCGGCGCGCAGTTCGGCAATCCAGCCCCACATGGGCTCATCGAAATTCATCCAGGTAGTGCTGTCTATCTCGGTCAACTGCTCGACCACCGCAGGCGTCAGCACCTTGCCAGCGTGGCGGCCGATCCCTGCCCAATACTGAGGGCCGGAAACAAGTCCCTTGTCGTACTCCAGTCGATTGGCCCAATACAGTTCAGAAAAAAGTTCTGCCTGAATAGCAGCAGCTTCCGCCATACGGGCGTGATCTGCTTCCGATTGATGATGGACAAGAACGCCGCCGTAGTCAAAAATGTAGCCGTCGAAGTCTTTAGCGGGCGCCATCCACAACCTGTTCTTTGCGGCAGCGTATTTCGCGTACAGCATAGATGCGTCGTCCCTGGCTTTCGAAATAGGTGCGCATCAAGACTTCGCCGATTAAACCAACGCAAAACAACATAAGACCGCCAAACCACAACATGGCCGCCGCTACCAGCAGGGGACCGTGCTCCGCAATGATGTCTTGCCCCATGATCTTCTCGACCAATAACACCAACAAAACAATGCCACCCAGCCCGAGTCCGCCCAATCCCCATTTGCCGAAGAAGTGCATGGGGCGTGTGAGGTAACGCAGCAGAAAGTTGATGGTGATGATGTCAAAAAATACCCGAAAGGTTCGGCTCAAGCCATAATGCGACGCGCCGTTGGGACGTTCTATATTCTTAATCGGCACTTCCACAACTCGCGCGCCATAGAAGCTCGCTAGCGCTGGAATGAAGCGATGCAACTCCCCGTAGAGATTAACTTCTTTCAGAACTTCTGCGCGATAAGCTTTGAAAGTAGTGCCGAAATCGTGAATATCGACACCAGAGGCGCGCTTCATCATCCAATTTGCAATGCGCGAAGGGAGCTTGCGTGTAACGGCGTTGTCAACCCGATTCTTGCGCCAACCGCTGGCAATGTCATACCCTGCATCGATCTGTTCCAGTAGCAACGGAATGTCCTCGGGATCATGCTGTAAATCGCCATCGAGAGAAACAATTATTTCACCTTGCGCTTCATCGAAACCGGCCGCAAGAGCCGCCGTCTGACCGAAGTTTCTTCGCAGTCGAAGCACTTTCAGATGAGCGTCGGTTTCAACCAAATTGGCTAGCAGATCAAAACTCCGATCCGTTGAAGCGTCATCGACAAAGATAATTTCGTAAGGCTTGGCCAGCTTCTCCAAAACCGTGCAAAGACGGTCGTAGAGCGGCAAAATCGCTGGCTCTTCATTGTGAATAGGAATGACGATCGAGAGCATTTGGGTTCTTCCCAGTGTAGCGAAACAGTGTAAGGTTATAAGATGAAACGCCGCGATTTACTCGCTGGATTAGCCGTGGCTGCAACCGGTATGGAGGGCCAGCAACCAGGCCCAGAAACGGTTTACATCCCCAAGGTGCAGCGCGTGGAAGACCGCAAATTCCTCCACGATTTCATGGATAATTTCTCATTTGTAGACTTGGTGACCGCCTCGCCAACCATCCGCATCACGCACATTCCAGTTGTGCTGGACCGGGCCAAAGGCCCATACGGAACCATCTTTGGACACATTTCAAAAAACAACCCGCAGCAGCAGGCGTTCGACGGAACTGCGCCCGCTGTGATTGTGTTTCACGGACCCGAATCGTATATTTCACCGAGCTGGTATTCGAAAGCTGAAGCAGTGCCGACATGGAACTTCGCCGTAGTGCATGCCAGCGGAAAATTGAAACCCATTACCGACAAGACGGCCTTGCACGGGTTGCTGGCGGATCTCATTCACAAATTTGAAGGCCGCTACCCACAATCAAGTTACGATTTTTCCAAGCTACCCGATAACTATGTCTATCCGATGATCGGCGGCATCGTTGGTTTTGAAATGCAAATCGAAGGTATCGAAGGAAAATGCAAGCTCGGTCAAGACCGCAGCGAGGAGGATCGGCTGAGTATTGTGAAGCATCTGCCAAACGCCTGGCATGAACCGACAATGGCGGATTTTACCGCAGCGTTCTATGAACGTCAGAAGAAGATCGCCGGGTAGGCTAACTCTGGCAAGCCGCATAAAGGCGCCGCAAATTCAATTTGCGCCAACAATCGCAGTTCAGGATCTTTCACCAATCCAAGTTTCTTCTCCGTCGCTTCTCCGACAATCTTCCCCATGCGGTAGAAGATGCTTTTGTACTCCCTCGCGGATGACCAAAACTCCTTGGGCGCCAGGCTTACGTTCCCGGTAATATTCGACGAGTTCCCCGTTTTGGAAGCTGGAGAAGTTCTCGGTGTCGAGAATCGCGTTCGTCCCGGCACGCGACGTCGTATCGCAGCCGGATTAACCGAAGTCGTCCCGAGGTATTGGGTGTGATACTCGCCGTGTACACTGTGGCTGCGGCTGATTGGGCGTTGTATAAGCTCCGCCACGCATGCGAATCCGAAGGTAAGGCCAGACTGGGTGCTGGCAATTGTCACCTCCGCGGTTGCAAAGGTCACCGCTCCGCAAACGTCAACAGTATTTTGGCCAGGACAGCTCCCTGGGCCTATGGAACTGTCTCGTTAGGGCTGCCAATACCGGGTGCACTTGTCCATCCTGGCTTGTTCCTGTTCCGCCAACTGCCGAGTTCCTGACAAAGCTATGGTTGATGAGCGTGAGTGTCCCGGCATATTGAAAGATAGATCCGCAAAACCTGCTCCACCGCCACCAGCGCCGCCAAATCCGCCATCTGCTACACAACTGCTACACAAATATAGAGACCAGGTCCAACAGGGCCGCGAGCGCCGCTGAAACCACCGGCTCCATAGCGGAACGAGGTCGAGTCTGTAGCGCCGTCGCCAACACCCGTGACAAGCGGACTGGACACGCAAGGGGTCGTCGTGACGTTAACGGTAGAGGTGTAGGTACCGTCAGTTGTCGCCACAAAAGAACCCTATGCCTTCTACCTGTCGGGTTCATCGACGCGGATGATGTGGTCGGCACTCACGTTCGCGAGCCTTTGGATTAAACCGCTGGGCCAACGAATCTCAATGGACTTCGCCGATTTTTCTTGGCCAAGTCCGAAGTGAACGCGCTTGTCGGATGATGACATGAACCCAGTCGAAACCGAGACATGGTTGAATAGCGTGTGGCCTGAGGGCGTTATTACTTTCACGCGGGCTCCAATGGCATCGCGATTGCTCCTGCTGCCCACCAGATCCAGCAGCAGCCAGTGATGGCCGGAAGTCGCGGAATTCAGAAGAATACGCGGGCGCTCATCAAGCGCCGTCACGACGATATCCATAGAGCCGTCGTTATTCAAGTCCACGAACGCCGAACCGCGATGGAAGCCAAGCGGCAGAAAACCCGCGCCCATATTGGCCGACACATCGCGAAATGCATGGCCGCCCTCGTTCCTGAACATAGTGTCGTGCTGCCGGGCATTGCTGCCAATGTAATCGACGTCGCCGTTGGCGGAATAAATGTCTTTCCAGCCATCGTTATCGTAGTCGATAAAGCCCGCGCTCCAGCCGGAATAGCGCCGGCTGATTTGACTAAGTCCAGCGGTGACGCTGCTGTAGCGGAACGATTTGCCGCCTTCATTCACGAACAGGCCGAAAACCTGTTCGGCCAGATCGTTATAAAAGACATCCACCGTGCCATCGTTGTTGAAGTCCTTGGAATCGGACCCCATACCGGAGACAGCCACCCCATCGTCGTTGTAGGCGACTCCATACAGCAGCCCCACTTCTTTGAAAGTTCCGTTGCCTTGGTTCATAAACAGGAAATTCCGCTCGGTATCATTGGCAATGAACACATCTTGAAAACCATCGCCATCGAAATCGGCGACGGAGATGCCCATCCCTTTACCGCGAGCAGAGCCGAAACCGGACTTATCGGTAACGTCTTCAAAGCGCCCGTGTCCAAGGTTGTGATAAAGGCGATTCGTCACGCTCGCATATTGGGTAGGACTGCAATACTTTTCGACACCGCGATCCTGGCAACGGATGTCGGTCTCAGGAGTCCAAACCGTATAGTTTGAGACAACCAGGTCGAGCAAGCCGTCGTTGTCGTAATCAAACCATGCGGCATCGACACTCACGGTGTTCGGAGGCTTAGCGCCGAGCCCCGATTGTTCCGTGACGTCTGTGAAGGTACCGTTTCCATTGTTGTGATAGAGTACATTCGGGCCGGCATTGCAGATGAAAAGATCGCTATGGCCATCGTTATCATAATCGCCCGCCGCTACGCCGAAGCTGTAGCCTAAATTCCGGCCGAGTAGGCCGGCTGCCTCGGTACGATCCTCAAACGTTCCATCGCCGCGATTATGCAGCAGGCAGTTATAGTAAACCGGCGAAACTTTTTTGAGCGACGGCAGATCCGCTCCGTTAGTGAAGAAGATGTCCGGCTTTCCGTCATTGTCGTAATCGAGAATCGCGATGCCGCCGCACATTGGCTGGATGAAGTATTTACGGGCGGTATAGCCGTTGTGAGTAACATAGGCGAACTTCGATTGAGGGGCTGCATCATAAAATTGCTGCGGGACTGAAACCGCCATCGGCAAGCAGGCACAGATGGCTATGAACGCTAATGTCCAGCAGAAACGCAGAGCGGCACTCTCAGGGTTTTGGCGCGCTGGCATGAGACTCAACCCATTGTTGTTCCGCTTCCGCTTCCGTGGTTCTTCCCAGAATGAAGTAATTTTTGGCCAGAAGCACATGGGCAGCGCGGATATTGGCATCGTCGTCTCCTTCGCCCAGCAAGGCGGCTTTGGCTTCTTGAATGGCTTTCTCCGCCTGGCGATCATGATCGAAGGACTTGGCGGCCTCCAAGTGCGCGGGGCCAAACTGCGGACTGCGGCGCAAGATTTCGGCCACGACTTTTTTCGCATCCTCGCTCTGGCCGCGGCCCGTGAGAAACTGCACATACTGATAAGCGATGGCAGGATTGAAAGGCCGTTGGCGCAAATCGATCGCGAAGGCTTTTTCAAATGCGGATTTCGCGGCGGCGGCCTTGTCAAGGTGATTTAGACAGATGCCCTGGAGCGTATACATCTGGACCAGGGCCAGATTGTTTAAGCCGGACAATCTGATGGCTGTCTGCTCCTGGTCAGCGCAGATTTGGTCACGATTATTCAAAGCGGCCCATTGCGCGTAATAGTGCCGAGCTTCCGGATCGCGTGGAGCGGTTTTGACAGCGGCAGCCAGCAACTGGCCGGCTTCGGGATTGCTTGGGTCTTGATGAAACAACAACTCGCCCAACGTCCGCCCCAGCGCCGCCGAATCGGGGTTGCCTCGCAATCCGTCGCGTAGGGTATCGATGCCGCGATTCAGTTGGCCCAAACGTTCGTAGCACACTGCCAGCAGTTGATAGGGTACATCTCCAGGCTTGGGGGCTGAATGCAATAGCGCCGTGAGAGTGTCAACGGCGGCAGCGCAGTTTCCCTGGCGGATTTGGTCGCGTGCGGTCGCAATGGCGGTTGGTGGGCT
Source organism: Bryobacterales bacterium (assembly GCA_963749105.1). Lineage (GTDB taxonomy): Bacteria > Acidobacteriota > Terriglobia > Bryobacterales > Bryobacteraceae > Bog-105. The sequence goes on from CAVVLT010000031.1 coordinate 31,357, forward strand.
GGCCCCTTGAGAGAGAATCACCAGCAAAGGCAACGCCCAAACAATCATGGCTCTTTCACATTTAGGATTTGATTCGCCGCAACGGAGTGCAGTACCTGGTGCGTCCCGCTGGGCCAATCGATCTCAACTGCAGCGACGCTGTTCGCCCGGCCTAAGCCAAAATGAACGCGCCGGTCGCTGGCAGACGCCAAGCCAACGCTGGTTGTCACGTGATTGAATTGAGCGGGTCCTATCGCTGGCTGAATCTTGATTTTGGCTCCCATGCCGTCGCGATTGCTCTTGCTGCCCTCCAGCTTCAGAATCAGCCAATGGTTGGACAGGCTGCTTTCGTTCAGTAGAATCTCCGGGCGGTCATTTAGACTCACGGTTACTATATCCATGCGGCCGTCGTTGTTAAGATCTCCGAAGGCGGCTCCGCGATGCAGGGCTGCCCTTCGCAAGGCGGCACCGGCCAGCGCCGACTCGTCCTGAAATATGTCTCCCGCATTCCGCAAAAGCAGGTTCGGCAGCTTCGCGGGCAACTGATCGATTTCCTGGGAATTATCCAAAATCGAGCCGCAGGCCACAAATAGATCTTTGTAACCGTCATTATCAAAATCGAAAATTCCATTGCCCCAACCCGTGAGCCGTTGAGACGCGCGCGCAATGCCTGCCTCGCTGGTAACGTCCTCGAAAAACTTTCCCCGGCTTCGATACAACGGGAAGGTGTCGTTAATCATTCCGGTGACAAAGATGTCCGGATGTCCATCATTGTCGGTGTCGCGAAAATCAGCCCCCATTCCGGCAATCGATTTACCGTCCTGATTGTAGGCCACGCCCGCCACGATCCCCCCTTCTGAAAATGTGCCGTCGCGATTGTTGTGGAAGAGAAAATTTCGCAAGGTGTCGTTCGCAATGAAAATATCCGGATAGCCATCGCCGTCGTAATCCGCAAATGCGACGCCCATACCCTTGCCAAGCTGAGCTCCCAAGCCGGATTGCTCCGACACGTCGGTGAAAGTGCCATCGCCGTTATTGCGATACAGCAAATTGGGCAGACCCTGATACTTGTCGGGCGAACAGTAACTGGGAATCCGATTCACGCTGCAAACCGGCTCATTGCCCGGATCCCACTTAACGTAGTTGATCACCAGCAAGTCGAGCTTTCCATCGTTGTTGTAATCAAACCAGCCCGCGCTCATAGCCCACATTTTTCCGTACCTTGGATCAACGCCGCTAACGCCTGCTTGCATTGTCACGTCGCTAAACGTGCCGTTTCCATTGTTATGCAAGAGCTGGTTATGATTGACGCCGGTGACATACAGGTCCTCGAAACCATCGTTGTCGTAATCGCCAACCGCCACGCCCATAGAGTATCCAACGCCCGTTAAGCCGGCCTGTGCGGTTACGTCGGTAAAGGTACCGTCGCCGTTATTACGGTACAGCCGATTGTAGAATGCGGGGTCTTCCTTTGCGAGGCTTGGAATGGCCGCTCCGTTAACGAAGAAAATATCCAGCATCCCGTCATTGTTGTAGTCGAACAGAGCCACACCGGAGATCATCGTTTCAATTTGATGCTTGCGCGGCGAAGCCGAATTGCGCAGCACGAATGATACGCCGGAGCTTGGCGCGATGTCGCGGAAAGAAAAATGGGTGGCAGTTTGCCGGGCAGGCGCGGGCTGCAGTCTTGCCGCAAGCAGCAAGATGGCTGCCACACTGCTAACCACGCCCACTATCGAGCTAGCGCTTTTTTTGTTCCAGGCCGTTGCGCACCTCCGCCAAACGCTTGGCGATTTCCTGCTGTTCGGGTCCCGCAGCCAGTGCTTCCAGATAGCACTTTTCCGCGTCCTGTGGACGCTTGAGCGCTTGATACGCGTCGCCCAACATCACCAGCGAATCCTGCCGCCGTTCAATGCGCAACGCCTCTTCCAGAGTGGCAGCGACATTGGCGAAATCATGCGCGGCACGATAACGCATGGCTTCCTCCTGTAGCGCTCGGAAGCGCACAAGATCGCCGTTTTTCGCCACTTCGAGGCTAGCAAGGAGTTGCTCGTTATCGAGCGCTTTCGCCGGATCTCCGAGCGCCCTATACAGGCGGCTCAAAAGCCATAGCAGGGCGCGCCGATCCGACGAATCTGTCACGTGCTGCCCAGCGTCTTGCGCGGCCGCCAGCGCTGCCGGGAATTGGTGCAGGTCGTATAGACAGAGGGCCACACCCAGAATAGCTTCTGCCGGCGGCGGGTCCGTTTTCGACAAAGTCTGGAATTCCTTCAATGCGGCATCGGTCTGACCGCTTCCGGCCAGAGCTTTAGCGTGCCCAAGGAGCGCTTGAGACGATTGTGGCTGCAAGCTAAGCGAGGCTGAAAACTCCTTTTCTGCGGCATCGAAGCTCTTATTCAGCAAATATAGCTGCGCCAGCCAGTAGTGGGCGCGCGCATCGGCTTCATCCAGCAAGACTGCCCTTTCTAAAGCGGCTCGTGCTTCCGGTCCAGCTTGACCGCCCTGCACCTCGAACATTCCTAGCAGGCGGAAAGAAGGGGCGAACCCGGGGTCTGTGCGCGTTGCCAAGCGGAGTTGTTCAATGGCTTGAGCAGGCTGTCCGCACAAGCCAAGCGCGGCCCCATACAAAGATCGAGCTTCCACCATTTTGGGAGCGATCTCAACCACCCGCCGAAATGAATCAATGGCCGCCAGATAGTCCTTCTCGCCAAACTGGCACTGTCCAAGAGCGAACTCGACGGGAACGCTAGGGTTGGTTTCGGCAAGCTGCTTTAAGAGAGGTTCAGCCTCAGGACAGCGGCCTTGCGCGGCAAGCTGTTGCGCTTCCTCAAAGCGAGCCTGGCTGGGATCGGTCTGGAAAAGGAGTAACCAGGCAAACCAGATCATGCGGCGGGTTCCTGCAAAGTCAGGATGCGGTCGACTTTAATGTTGCGCAGCAGCTGGCGCGTGCCGCTGGGCCAGCGCACTTCGAGCTCACGCGCGGTGGGGCTGTCACCCAAACCGAAATGCACACGGCTATCGCTGGAAGACGCGTATCCCACGCTGCTGGTGGCATGGTTCCACTGTACCCGACCGGCGCCGTCCACCACCCGTACCTGCGCGCCTAAGCCGGAACGATTACTGCGCGATCCCACAAGCCGCACCAGCAGCCAGTGGTTTTGATTGATGGACACATTGCGCAAAACCTTTGGCGCTCCGCCAAGAACCGTAACCACGGCATCTATCCGTCCGTCGTTGTCAAGATCGCCGAATGCCACCCCGCGATGCGGCGCCGCGTTTTGGAAGCTTTCGCCGGCGAATCTGCTGACATCTTCAAACTTGCCGTTGCCCAGGTTCCGAAAAACCGAATTGGGCTCCGCATAAGTGCGGCCGTCATTTGCCTCGGCCACATTGTCCAGCACGTTCGAGCGCGCGACGAACAGATCCTTCCAGCCGTCGTTGTCGAAGTCCATGATGCCGTTGCCCCAACCCGACATATTCACGGTGTAGCGGCCCAAGCCGCTGGGGGCCGTTGCCGCAAAAAATGTATTGCCCATATTGAGATACAGCGGAAAAGTCTCGCGCTCGACCGCCGTATGCCAAATGTCGGGACGCCCGTCGTTGTTCACATCGCGAAAATCCGAGCCCATTCCAGACAGCGCATTGCCGTCGTCATTGTAGGCAATGCCGGCTGCTACGCCTATCTCCTCGAAGCGCTTGCCACCGATGTTATGAAAGAGAAAATTAGGGCTGGCGTCATTTGCCACAAAGGCGTCTACATAGCCGTCTCCATCGAAATCGGCGAAGGAAACGCTCATCCCGCTACCGAGACTTCGTATAACGCCGGTTTCTTCGGATACGTCGGTAAAGTGCCCTCTCCCGTCGTTGCGGTACAAGGAACTGTGCAAAGGCTCATAGAAGCGCGGATGGCAATACGAGCGCGAGCCGCCTGGGGACGAACAATAGGGATCTTGGTTCACGGCCCAAACACAGTAGTTCACGACAAACAAATCGAGCAGGCCGTCATTGTTGTAGTCGAACCAACCGCCAGCCGTCGACCACATTTTCTTGCCCTTGTATGGCTCTCCCTGCAAATGGGCAGCCAGCGTTACGTCGCTAAAGGTGCCGTCGCGATTGTTGTGAAGTAATTGGTTGCGGCCTACATTTGCCACAAAGATATCGGGATAGCCGTCGTTATCGTAATCGCCCACTGCCACCCCCATGCCGAAGCCGTCGCCTTTGACGCCGGCCTTTTCGGTGACGTCGCTGAAGGTGCCATCGTGATTGTTATGGAACAGACGATTCCAATAGGCTGGCGACGTTTTGCTGAGGGAAGGGATGTCGGCGCCGTTTACGAGAAATATATCCAGATAGCCATCCTGGTCATAGTCGAGCAAGGCCACACCCGCGACCATCGTCTCGATTTGATTCTTGTTGGGAGTGGGACTGTTTCGGGTGATGAAGCTTAGCTTGCTGGATTCCGAAACATCGGCGAAGCGAATGGCAGCCGGTGCGCCGGCATGGAAGACCAGGGAAAAGGAAGAAACGAGAAAAACAGCTAGCGCCCTTCGCACAAGAACAGCCTATCAGCGAAGCATTAAATCTGCGAATAAACTGTGGGCCGCAGGATGTAGTTGGTGATGTTTGAAACGATGGATTCAAAGCTGAAGCGTTGTTCGGAGCTCAGCTTCTTCCAATCGGGGTGGCTTGTGAAATTCTTCCATTTCGCATCCAGTTCACTAAGATCTGGAAAGCTCAACATGTAAGTCAGATTCGGCTGCCGCGCACCCACCAGCGTATCTCCGAAGAAAACGTTCCAGAATCCGGCCTTCTCGAAAATGTCGAACTCGCCGCTGTTAAACATTTCCACTTTGCGGCGATGATCGCGCAAGCTGGGGCTCTCATACGTTCGCATCTGGAACACGCGCGCGCCGTTCTTGGCCGTTACTGGCGGCACGGTGAGCTTCGGATACCCTTCAAAGGCGATCATGAGCGAACTTTCGATGCGCGCAAAGGCGGGCTGCTTGGCGGGCGCGGCGTCGAACGGCTCTGCCGCTTTCATATATTCATCGTCGTGCGCCAATTGGAGTTCGCTATGAACCAGCGTCTCCAGCGATTGCGCCGGAATCAGCAGATACAGGCTGGGCGTTTCCGGACCTAGGTACAAATCGAAAGCGCCGATGGTTTTCATGCCCTGTCGATTCAGCGCCGGGATCAGGGCTTCAGCAAAGTATTTGTGCGCCAACTTGGGCTGCTCGCCCGCTAACATCTTGTAGCAGCGCAGCTCATAATACTCACGAGCGGGATTAGCTTGCGCTGCTAGCGCACTTGCTCCGGAAACTGCCAGCGCCGAAGATGCCGCGATAGAAGAAGAGAGAAAACTTCGTCTTTGCATAGTGGATTGAGTGAACCACTTGCATTCTATCCGAACGGTTTCAAAACTCCTTGAACATTTGCTGCTTGTTGCCGCCCTTGAGCCAGTCGTCGCTCCACTTCGTGTTGGTTTTTCGGGGCCGGAGATCGTAGAATTGCAACCGGCAGAACCAGCAATGATAGAGCTGTCCACCGAGACATCTGTGAATGAGGTTCAAGATGCCACCGCGCATGCGATCGATTTTGTCGATGCGCTTCATCGCTGTTATGTCCTGGTACCTGCACTTCGGACACTTCGCAAAACGCGCCAACTGCAAACGCGAAGCTAGCGTCACGAAATAACGTGCGCCACAACCACCGCAACGGTAGGCTTCAAGGTACCGAAACCGATCCGTAAAACGGCGTTTAGAACGACGTAAGTTGCCGCCGCATTCCCTGCATGTCAGTGTGTACATGGGTTCGGAGAATCTCGCAGTTTCAAGATTTCGATTACGTGAATTCAACTAGTTTACAACTTTTTTTGTATAGTTATTCGCAGTTTCAAGATTTCGATTACGTGAATTCAACTAGTTTACAACAGGTTCATTTCTTTGTATAGTTAGCGCCTTCGAGCTTAACCATCCTGACCGGAATAGCTTAACCGCCTCAGTGACCGCGATTCCCGCCCTTTCAAACGTCACTAACTCTAACATCGGGTCTTCGGCAATTGCAACTCTTGTTTGCCTTTCTTCTCCTCGCGACACGTACTGAAGGGTAAGCGATTCGCCTGGGGAGTGTTTGCCGAAACAGCTTTGAAAATCCTCTGTCTTTTTAATAACCTTGCCATCGCAACGGGTGATTTCGTCACCGGCATCGAGACCGGCCAGGTAGAGAGGCGAACCGCTCAGGGCCGGGTCTGTCAGCTTTACTCCTTCGTCAGACGCAGACACTCGCGCCGCCCCAATCCAGGGCTTTCGTGGCTTTGCTGGCCGCAACTCCAACCCGGCCTCGCCCACCAGAGACTGATAGTCGAGGGGCCCGCGACCGGTAATATGGCGGCCGAAAAAATCTTCGGCGAATGCTCTACTTCCGGTCGCTTCCGCCAGACAGTCCTTCAAATCTTCCAAAGTGTAAGGTGAAGTCACGTCCGGGTGACGCTGCCACATCACCTTCATCCAATCATCTAAAGATTTTCCAGGAAATTGCCGGCGAATGCTTAGATCCAGCCCAAACGCCAGCGCCTCCCCATACGTGTAGTACGAAATGAAGGTGTTAGGAAAATTGGTTGGATCAATGCTGCGCGCGGCATCCACGAAAGGTGCTTGCTCACTCATCTCCTCTAGCGAAAAAAAATTTCGGCCCGGCGCGGTAAGCACGCCGTTCACTGCTCCACTCAATTCCTTTACAAACTGATCGAATGTCGAAAGCCCAGCGCGTTGAATCAGCAGCGGCCCATAATAATTTGTAAAACCCTCTGCGAACCAGAGTTCGCCGCACATGTTCGCGCGCTCGAAATCAAAAGGCTGTAACGAACGCGGTCTGATCCGACGCACATTCCAGGCATGGAAAAACTCATGGCTTACCGCACTCAGTGCTTCCTCAAGGGAGTCTTTCAAGTCGAACATCCCGCTGATCGATGCGGAATCGCGATGTTCCATGCCATCACCAAACACGTAGGGAAGGTAATCCATCAAGAACGTGTAAGTGCCGTTATCGAACTTCGGAAAAGCGCCGAAAACACCGGCCGCTTCCAAGACGACCGCCTGTGCTTTCTTAGCACACTCTTTGACCGTTTCAGGTGAACCGTTGTGATGCACCGCCATGCGAAAACGCTGATCTCCCATTCGCCATTCGGCTATTTGATGAGCACTGAGTTCAACCGGGCTATCCATGAGCCACTCCAGATTGGGGGCAGACCAAGTGGCATTCGCCTCGGGTTTCAGTTGGGTTGCCACCAGCCAATTTGACCCGGACGGTAGTTCAAAGGTAAGACTGGCCGGAGCGTCTTCAAACCCATGTGCCCAGACCAATGTAGCTGGGAGATTCAAATGGGCATGGGTGTTATCAATGCCAGCATAGGTCCCATCGGCTCGATCTCCGAAGAGCGTGTAATGCACCACCACAGTGTTGTGGTGCCCGGCAATATTCCAACCGCAAGGACTGGGTCGCACCACGGCGAGCGGCGTTCCCTTCTCGTCATCGGCGCGAAATCGGTACACATTTTTGGCGAATTCATGCAGCGCATACCGCCCCGGCGACGATCGGCTCATCAATACTTCAAGTACCGGTTGAAACGCATCGCGAAAAGTGGCCGTCACTTCCACTTCATGATGAACGGCGTTGGGAAAGCTTAGGCGATATTCTACGCGCGGTGCAGAAAGCAATACTGAGCCAATGGCTAAACCCAAGATTATCTTCATTCAGAAGCTTAAAGCTCAACGTTCCCGTGATACTTCATAGTGGCGAGCCGGAATTTAGCCCGCACGCTCAGCTTGCCGAAGTGCGTAGTAAATATCACTTCTTTCTGGCTGGGATCGACAATGGTTTTGTGCGAAAAGAAGATTCGTACAACGCCGGTGGCCGGATCTAGCTTGACGTTCTCCGGCTGCAAATCAGGCCCGCTTTTCTGCAGGATACGAGAATAAGCCATGAACGCTTCCAACAGTTCCTCGGGGTTACGCGCGTCAACGGAACCGTCGCTTGAAGATGTCGTATCGGTGTGTCCAACCGCGCGGTAGCGGCCTGCCGGAACCAGACCCGCCAAGCTGATCACGTATGATTCTGCCGGGGCAGCCATATCTTTTTGGGCCTGCCGAATGGGCAGCGCGCTGTCCCAGCGGACCGTGACCGGAACTGTCGCCAAACGGCCCATGCGATTCCGCCCAACCCCGCCGTCCCAAGGGGCTTTGTTGTTTCCCGCGCCCCGCTCGCCCGTATCGGGCGGCCCTGCCGGCTGAGGCTCTCGCGCATCTTGCGGATCTTCCATTACGGCATCGGTTTGTAGCGCCCAAGGCGAATGATTGAGCAGGCTTCCTATGTCATCGGCAGTCCAGGAATCCGTCGGTTTTTCCCACACCGGCTGGGCACCAAACAGTATGGAACCCAACACAAGCGCAAACAACGAGCGCTGGGAGCCAAGAGGAAGTCGCATGAGTTATGGATGCCTAAATTTTTCAATGAGTTGCCAAAGAAACGCAACAACTCGCCCGAAACTATCGTCCTTCTAGTGTGCGCGTCCTATCTAGAGTGACGTCATTCTATGATTGGGAAGCATTTGAAATGTCTAAGTCACCGACCCTTCGTCTCCTGTTAGGGCTCCTAATCACCTTGGCCGCCGTGGCTGGGTTCTCGTCCTACACCCTGTTTCAATTGGACCGGCTGCGTAAACTGCAAACCGACACCATCGACCTGAACCGCCACGATTCTCTCCTGCTGGTTCGCGTCCAGGGTGACATCAATACCATCGGTCTCAAACTCCGTGATATGCGGGACATGAGCAGCGGCCCTGAAACTGAAGCCATTTCCAAGATCCGCGACGACTTGAACCGCCTGCGCGCCGATCTGCAAGACGCGATCGAAGAAGAGGAAAAGTTCGACCCACTGACGCGGCAAGCCGATCAACACGCAGAGCTGATTAAAGCCCTTAAAGAATTTTGGCGCAATTTCGACGACGTGTTTTCTTCAGCCAAACAGGGTCACGCCGGCATCGTAAGAGTACTGGCATCCACCAACCTGTTTGCACGCCAGGAGGCATTGGCTGTTCGGGTCTCGCAGTTGCTTGAGCGCAACAACGAGGCCGAGGAACGCGCCGATGAAAAAGTTGCGCTCATCTATGACCGTGTAGGCCGGGACATCTATGCGTTTCTGACTGCGACTATTTTGGCCATTCTCATCACCAGCCTCTATCTGATTTACTCCAACCGCGAAATCTTTGACAGGATCGAGTCTCTCTCGCAGCAGAGAAGGATTTTGGCTGCCCGATTGATCACTTTACAGGAAGAAGTGCTGCGCTCCGTTTCGCGCGAACTTCACGACGAATTCGGCCAGATCCTGACGGCGGTAGGTGCGATGCTCTCTCGTGCCGAACGCAAAGGCCTCCCCCTTGACTCGCCTTTTCGCACAGAGCTAAGCGAGGTGCGCGAGATTGTTCACAACACTATCGAGAAAATGCGCAGTTTATCTCAAATGCTGCATCCAGCCATCATTGACGACGATGGTCTGGTGAAGGGCCTTGAATGGTACGCGGATGTCTTCACCAGGCAGACGGGCATATCGACTCAGGTTGTTATACACGGCCAACCTACCGTAATTACCGGCCAACCTGCTAGTAATTGCTTCCGAATTGTGCAAGAAGCGCTAAATAACGCGGCCAAGCATTCTGGCACTAAGGCTGCTTTGATCGAAATGACCTTCACCGCCAGCGCGTTGATTTTGGGGATAAAGGATTTCGGCCGCGGCATTCCTCCCAGCAAGAAACCCGAACAAAAAGGACTGGGCCTCATCGCGATGCGTGAACGCGCTGAATTATTGGGTGGTACGTTGGGCATCCATTCCGACCCCGGTGAGGGTACCACTTTGACCCTCAACATACCCCTCGATCAAACCAAACAATCACTGAAGAACGGGGAACAAAATAAATTAACGGAGACCATCATTGGCTCCCAAAGGTAGATTTTATGAGTGAAGAGATTACGGTACTACTGGTAGACGATCACAGCCTTGTGCGGCGCGGATTCCGGCGCATCCTGGAAGACGAAGAAGGTTTGAAAGTGGTGGGCGAAGCAGCCAACGGTGTGGAAGCGATCCGCATGGCCCAGGAATTGAAGCCGAATGTGGTTGTGATGGATTTGTCCATGCCCGAATTAGACGGCGTGCAAGCCACCAAAGAAATTGCCAAGCATCTGCCCGAGACAAAGGTCTTAGTGCTCAGTATGCACGCCGAAGATAACTATGTGCGCAATGCTTTGGATGCCGGGGCGAAAGGCTATCTTCTAAAATCTGCGATTGACGTTGATCTGGTAGGAGCGATTCACGCCGTGGCTGGCGGTCAACGCTATATGGGTAGTGGCTTGAAGTATGTGGCGCATGAGAAAGATGATGAACTGAACAGGCTAACTCCGCGTGAAAAGCAAGTGCTGCAGTTGATCGCCCAGGGTAAATCGAATAAAGATATCGCCACCTTGCTCGATCTCAGCGTAAATACCGTTTCCGTGCACCGCGCCAACTTGATGGAGAAAATGAACATCCACCGCACAGCCGAACTGGTACTCTTCGCCATTCGCAAAGGTCTCGTCGCACCTCAATAAGTTCTGACGTTCGGGCCTGGCGGCTGCAGCAAACACCTCATCTAAAGCCGGACACATATCATGGTGAGGCCATACTATGACCGTCTCTCGCCTACGCTGGCTGATGATCAGCCTCGCATTTTTCGCAACGGTTATAAATTACCTGGACCGCCAGACACTCTCTGTCGTTGCGCCCGTTCTTCTCGATCAGTTCCACATGGACAGCATCGATTACTCGCGCGTGGTGTCCTCGTTCCTACTTGCTTATACGCTGAGCAATGGCATCTCCGGCCCGCTCATCGATCGTCTGGGCACGCGTACTGGATATGCGCTCTGTATGCTGTGGTGGTCCATCAGTTCTGTTCTCCATGTCTTCGCCACGGGTGCCTTGAGCCTCGGTATTTTCCGTTTTCTTCTCGGCGTGGGCGAAGCGGGCAATTGGCCAGCCGGAGTCAAAGTGGTAGCCGAATGGTTTCCAGTCGAGGAACGTGCGCTCGCGTCCGGCATCTTCAACAGTGGCGCAACCATAGGCGTGATCCTGGCACCACCGGTCATTGTAGCCATCGTCTATTACTTTGGCTGGCGCGCGGCTTTCCTGTTGATTGGCGCGCTGGGCTTTGCGTGGCTCATCGCTTGGCTTTCGATCTACCGCACGCCGCCGGAAGCCGCATCCGCGAAACGGGCTCCCTTACCAGTGCTGCGATTACTGCGCATGCGCTTCGTTTGGAGCTTCACCTTGTCGAAAGTTTTCCTCGACCCCGCCTGGTATTTTTATGTCTTCTGGTTCCCCGAGTACCTCAAGCAAATGCACAAATTCAATCTCGCTGCCATTGGAAGGATTGCCTGGATTCCGTTTTTCGTCGCCGCACTTGGCAACATGCTGGGCGGAATCCTTTCACCCGCTTTCATGCGTCGCGGCATGGAAACGGCGAAAGCCAGAAAGCTGGCCATCACCGTAGTTCGCCATCTTGATGATGTCGTCTATCCCCGCCGTTCTCTCACCTTCTCCGTGGGTGGCGACCGGCTGCGTTGCCATCGCGATGGCGGGCTACACGGGCGCCAATGTTACGCAGTTAGCATTTACCGCGGATGCTTTTCCAAAAGAGTCGGTCGGTTCCGTCTGGGGTTTCGCCAGTATGGGCGCGGGATTCGGCGGCATGCTGTTTACATTGATCGCAGGCTGGGTCATTCAACACTTTTCTTACGCCCCGGTTTTCATCGGCTTCGGACTTATCCCGCTGGTGTGCGCAACCATTCTCTGGACGCTGACCGGACCACTGCCCATGCGTAAAGATAATTACGAAGTCTTCAACGCAAGCGCTGTCAAATAGCCTCGATTGATCGAGCATTCGCTAAAGCGAACCTTTTGCAGCAGGTCGTCCATAGCAGCCCGCGAGTGTTCAAGCGAAGGCCGAACGGCAATGCGTTTTTCAGCCGCGCCCGTCCCTCCCGGCATTTTGGCAAAAGCCGTGATCTCATCCCAATAGAAAGGCTTCGCGATCGAAACCATGCAAGAGTCCTTCGCCATCTTCTTGTATGGCCAATAGCACCAGCCGACGTTATTCTTCTCAAGCAGCGCCGTGAACTGTTGAATCCACTCATCGGTGTTTTCGCCCGATTCACCAAGCCAGATCGGCACGTTATAGCGGTCGCGGAAATCCAGATACTCCTGGATCATTTCTTGTTTTGGCGCAGTCCAATACTTATGAAATTCATAGACGAGTTTCGAATCGAACGGTGGACCGAACACTTTAAAGTTACTCGCCCACTGCGCGCCTTCAAGAAAAATCAGGTGCTCTTGATCAACCTCGCGAATGGCATTCGTAATGCGCTTGAACAGGGGCTCCAAGTCGCTGTTGTATTTTTTCAATTGAGGGAAGTGAGGAATTGGTTCGTTCAGCAGATCGTAACCAAGCACTGTTGTCTCCGCTCGATAATGCCGCGCAATGCGCTGCCATACCTGGCACGTTAAATCTTGTGCCTCGCCGCTCTCGTACAACCACGGATAACCGTAGCTATCGTCAATGTTCGTCCCTGTCTGACCACCCGGCGCACAATGCATATCGAGAATTGCCCAGATTCCCGCCTCGCGGCACCACCTTACCACAGCGTCCAATAAATGGAACCCTTCATCCTCACCCGCAACAAACAGTTTGTAATGAAACGGAATGCGGACCGAGTTCAGGCCGTAACTCTTAATAAATTGGATATCGGCTTTGGTGATGTATTGCCTGCGGTATTCGTTCCAAAACGCCGCAGCCGCGGTAGGACCAATCAATTCGTTGAAGAACTCTTCGATCTCGCGCGGTGATTGTGGCCCACCGTCGAAGAGGAACATATACCCCTCGGGTTCAAGCCAATTGCCTAAATTGATGCCACGAAGAAACAGTTTCTCGCCGCTGGGCCTCAACAGATCTTTTCCTTCCGAACGGACAAAGGCTTTGGGGTCGAACTGAACTGTGGCCGCAGCCAAGGCGCTAACGAAGTCGCGACGGGTAGAGGGCATGGTCTATTTCGAAAGCACGGGTACTGGATCATGCTGTCGCCAGTCGGCCCATCGCAGGTCGCGCATATCTCCCGTCCGCTCAAACGCACGATGCATCGCAAAAGAAAGTGACAACGATTGCGGCGTGTGTCCTTTCTTCGTCAGTTCCAGATATTCAAAGAGCTGTTCGCGATAATCCGGATGCGCACATTTATGGATCAACAATTTCGCGCGCTCATGCGGATCGCGCCCGCGCAAATCAGCCACTCCATGCTCCGTGACTACGATCTGCACCGAGTGTTCGCTGTGGTCGGTGTGCGAGACCAGCGGCACAATCGTTGAGATCTTGCCGCCTTTCTGGGTAGAAGGACAACTGAAAATCGAAACATACGCGTTGCGCGTAAAATCGCCCGAGCCGCCGATACCATTCATCATCTGGCGTCCCATCACGTGAGTCGAGTTGACGTTACCGGACAGATCGACCTCTATTGCCGTATTCATCGAGATAATGCCGAGCCGCCGCACCAGCTCAGGATTATTAGAAATTTCCTGCGGCCGCATGATCAAGCGCGATCGGAAGAATTCCAGATTGTGGCAAAAACGTTGCGAAGCGCCTGGACTCAGCGTGAGAGCGCACGTTGAGGCAAACAAACAGCGTTCGCTTTCCAGCAGCGAAAGAACAGAATCCTGCAGCACTTCGGTATACATTTCAAATGCTGGGATGTCAGGATTCTCGCCCAACGACGCAAGCACCGAATTGGCGATGTCTCCCACACCAGATTGCAGCGGCAAGAAGTGCTTGGGAATTCGTCCGGCGCGCATCTCGGAGACGAGAAAATCTGCAACGTTGCAGCCAATTTTGTTGGTAATGGCGTCTCTTTCTCCAAAACCGCCGTTCTCATCGTCCAGGTCGGTGAGTACCACGCCGGCGATCTTAGAAGGCGGGACAACGACGATGGGAGATCCCACACGATCGCGCGGTGTATAGATGGGAAGTTCGCGGCGCGTTGGAGGATCTTCTGGTTGAAAAATATCATGCAAACCGAGCAAAGCGGGAGAATGCCTGCTGTTCAATTCAAGCAAGATCTTTTTGGCGCAGCTCAGAAAAGTAGGGCTCGCGCCGACCGACGTACTCAAAACGATACCGCCGCCGGAAGTCAGATCGCATGCTTCGACGACAGCCCAATCGATTGCACCCAAAGCTCCGTAGCGGACCATTTGCGGCAGCATTGACAAATGCATGTCGACAAAACGCACGGTGCCGGCGTTGATTTGGGCGCGCAGACCAGGATCGGACTGATAAGGGGCACGAAAAGAAACGGCTTGCGCCTTGCCCAATGCACCATCTAAAGATCGCCCGGTAGACGCGCCGGTCAGCACACCCACTTGGAATGGTCGTCCAGCGCGATGTTCGCGTTCGGCGCGGCCGGCTAAAGCTAGCGGTATGGCTTTCGCTGAACCTGCCGGTGTAAAGCCGCTAAAGCCTATGTTCTGACCGTGCTGAATGAGGGCGGCGGCTTCGTCGGCGCTCAAAACAGGAAATGGATTTGCCATAATTCAAAGTTCTTTCTTGGTAAGAGTTGCCAGCAAAGCGCGCGCGGCAGCGGAAGGAGTAAGCCGGTTATTGCGCACAGCATCTTCTAGTGAGGGCAACTGGGAAGCGACAGCGGGATCGGAGCGAAACAAATTGAGTAGTCCAGCAAAGATAAGTTGGTGCATCCATTCCAACGCTTGCTGTTTACGGCGCGCATCTAGATAGCCGTTAGCTTCCAGCCGCTTTCGATGATCCAGCACGGCCTCCCAAACCTGAGGGATGCCGGTACCCGTTAGCGACGACATCGTCAAGACCGGAGGTGTCCAACCATCGGGACTTTGCGGGAATAAATGCAAAGCTCGGGCATAAGCAGAGCGCGCCGCTTCAGCTTTTTGTCGGTTATCGCCATCTGCTTTATTGATCACCATGCCGTCAATCATTTCAAGGATGCCGCGTTTGATACCTTGCAGTTCGTCGCCCGCGCCCGCCAGCATAATCAGAAGAAAGAAATCAGTCATCGAGCGAACAGCCGTTTCTGACTGTCCTACGCCGATTGTTTCTACTAAAACATTTTGATAGCCCGCCGCCTCACACAGCAGAATGGTTTCGCGCGTCCGTTGAGCTACACCGCCCAGATGTCCGCGCGAAGGCGAGGCACGGATAAAGGCGTTGCGATCCACCGAAAGTCGTTCCATACGCGTGCGATCGCCTAGAATACTGCCCCTGAAATCGGGCTCGATGGGTCGACGCTCAACACCGCGATCTTCTCGCCGAATGTGTGAATGAGATACATGCCAAGCGCATCGATAAAAGTACTCTTCCCGGCGCCGGGGACGCCCGTGATGCCGACGCGCCGCGCCTTACCGGTAGCCGGCAGAACCGTGGTGAGCACTTCGTTCGCCAGATCCGCATCTTCCGGCAAGACACTTTCTATAACGGTGATCGCGCGGGCCAGCGTCGCCCGGTCGCCACTGAGAATGCCATCCACATAGCGCTGCGGAGTAAGCCGGTTGACGCGCGTTTTAGGGAATGCTTGCGCCACTCAGCTTGTCCGTCAACGCCGTCAGAATCGTCTGCGCGCAAAGCGAAATCACGCTGCCCGGGCCAAAAACGCCGGCAACACCAACAGCTTTGAGCTGTTCGTAGTCTTGTGGCGGGATCACGCCTCCGACATAGACCATAATGTCGCTGCGCTGTAACTTCTTCAGTTCGGCGATCACCTCGGGGACAAGAGTCTTGTGGCCACCGGCTAAAGTTGAGACACCTAGAATGTGAACGTCGTTCTCCACCGCCATTTGCGCGGCTTCGCGCGGTGTTTGGAACAACGGACCTACGTCAACGTCAAAGCCCACATCCGCGAACGCCGTGGCAATCACCTTTGCTCCACGGTCATGCCCGTCCTGGCCCATCTTGGCAACCAGTATGCGAGGACGCCGACCTTCGGCCTTTTCGAAATCCTTCGCCATCTGGCGCGCCTTCTGGAACTCTGCATCGTCTTTGCTCTCAGATGAGTACACACCCGATATGGTTCGGATCGGCGCGTGGTACCTCGTGAATACCTTCTCCAACGCACTTGAAATCTCACCCAGGGTGGCACGGTGGCGAGCCGCAATCACCGCCAGTTCAAGTAAGTTGCCACTCTTATCGGCGGCAGCCTGAGTCAGCGCATTCAGCGATTCATCTACCGCCTTCTGATCACGAGCGGCGCGCACGGCGGCCAAACGCTTCAGCTGATTGTCGCGCACCGTCTTATTATCGATTCTCAGGACGTCGAGATGCTCCTCATGGTCAACGCGGTATTTATTAATGCCAACGATCACCTCCCGGCCTGAGTCGATACGCGCCTGACGCCGAGCGGAAGCCTCTTCGATGCGCATTTTGGGTAAGCCAGTCTCAATGGCCTTCGTCATGCCGCCCAGACTCTCGACTTCTTGAATGTGATGCCAGGCGCGATGCATTAATTCGTGAGTCAACGATTCCACATAGTAACTACCGGCCCAGGGATCGACCACCTTCGTGATGCCGGTCTCTTCTTGCAGATAAATTTGCGTATTGCGAGCAATGCGCGCCGAAAAATCGGTAGGCAAAGCTATAGCTTCGTCTAAAGCGTTGGTGTGCAGCGACTGAGTGTGGCCTAATGCGGCGGCTAGCGCTTCGATGCAAGTCCGCGAAACATTATTAAAAACATCCTGCGCCGTGAGACTCCAACCCGACGTTTGGGAGTGCGTGCGAAGCGCCATGGATTTTGCGTTCTTGGGATTAAAGCCCTTGATCAACTTCGCCCACAGAACTCGGGCCGCCCGCATTTTGGCGATCTCCATGAAGTGATTCATGCCGATGGCCCAGAAGAAGCTCAGCCGGGGTGCAAAATCGTCAATACTCAAACCGGCATTGATACCCGTGCGGATGTATTCCAAACCGTTCGCCAGCGTGTAGCCTAATTCAATATCCGCCGTCGCACCCGCTTCCTGCATGTGATACCCACTAATCGATATACAATTGAACTTGGGCATCTTCTGCGAACAATAGCGAAAGATATCGGCAATGATGTGCATGGAGGGCGCAGGCGGATAGATATAAGTGTTGCGCACCATGAACTCTTTCAGAATGTCGTTCTGAATGGTTCCACTGAGCTGTTCGGGCGGGACACCTTGCTCTTCCGCCGCCACAATATAAAAAGCCATGATAGGCAATACCGCGCCATTCATGGTCATAGAAACCGACATCTGGTCGAGCGGAATCTGTGAGAAAAGGATCTTCATGTCCTCAACCGAGTCAATCGCCACGCCAGCCGCGCCCACGTCGCCTGTGACTCGCTCGTTGTCAGAATCGTAACCGCGGTGAGTGGCTAGATCGAAAGCGATGGACAATCCTTTTTGTCCGGCGGCAAGATTGCGCCGGTAGAAGGCATTCGATTCTTCCGCGGTAGAGAATCCGGCGTATTGCCGAATCGTCCAGGGCTGCGAGACATACATCGTTGAATAGGGCCCACGCAGATACGGCGGCAAACCGGCAGCGTAGTCCAGGTGCTCCATCGCGTACAAATCCTCCGCGATGTAGTATGGCTTCACCGGAATCTGCTCCGCAGTCATCCAGAGATGAGCCGGATCGTCGGGCGCATGCTTCGGCGCGGCGGTGCGCTGCGGCTTATATTCGATTTTGCTGAAATCCGGTTTCATTTGTCCATTCCTAACTTGTCTTGCCAGAGGAAAAGTGTTTCCAGCGCATTCGATCCCACATGCAAGAACCCTTGGACGCCTGCCGCTTGTAACTCCGCGATTTGCTCTTTGGGATTTCCAGCCACTAGCACCGGAACGGAGGTATTCTTGCAAACCTCCTGCGCGAATGGCAGATACTCCGGATCGGAGCTACAAAGAATGATCAGATCGGGCTTGGCATCTGCATATTGATCGGTTTCAATGAGATCGAAGCCGGCACAACCGAAGAAATTCAAACAAAAATTCGCGCGTGCGCCCTTCATTTTCGGATTGCCGCGAGTCAACAGCAGCACTTTGGGATAACGGCCGGTTTTCGCAGCATGCGCGACCGTGCGCCGCCGCAGCGCTTCAAACGGTTCAGACAAACGCGTCTGCGGAAAAGGATCGTTCGGCAGAGGAGCCGGACCTGCACGTCGGCAGTTTTTTCCGTTACGTTGGGAAAATTATTAACGCCCACTAGCGTGCGCCGCCGCGATGAGATGGCAGCCGCTTTCGCATTCCTTGCTTTCGTGAGTTGCTGCTCCACCCACCCAGACTTCAGAGCGGCAGACCAGCCGCCGGCAGCTTCTACTTCTTGGAACAAATGCCAGGCGGCTTTTGCCAGATTGTCGGTGAGCGCTTCAATGTAATAGGAACCGCCAGCAGCATCGAAGACGGTAGACAGGTACGCTTCTTCACGCAGAACCCGCTGCACGTTCGCCGCCAAGTGCTGATCAAATCCGAACGCACCCACCGAAAGAGAATCGCAACCTCCCAGCAGCGCGGATGCTGCTTCCGTCGTGACACGCAGCAAGTTGGTGTAAGGATCGACCAGACTCTTATTCGAGCGGGCCGTACGAGCATGAAGGCGAACAGCAGCCGCTTTCTGATATTCCGGGCCGAAAGCCGCAACAGCCGTGGACCAAAGCACGCGCGCCGCCCGCAACTTCGCGATTTCGAAAAAGTAATTCGAACCGATCGCGAAAACAAAGACAGTCTCTTGCGTGGGAGTAGTGAGCGCTTCCACACCCTCGGCTAAAGCAAAACCCAGCTCTTGCACAGTGGTAGCGCCTGCTTCATGCAGAAAATCAGCTCGAATGGCATCAGCCGGCGGCAAATAATTTTGCGCTTCTTCAGCCGCGTGCGCATTGCCGCGGGTATAAGGGAAATCGGCGGGAGCCAAATCGACGATGTCACCGAGCGCCTGCAAAACGTCGCGCCGGTAATATGGTTGAACCGCAATACCATCTTCCGGACGCCACACCAACTTCTTGTCGTAATCGGCGCCTTTGAGATCCTTTTGAATCACCGCCTCCCACTCCGCAGTGGAAACTGGTGGGAACTCAGCGCGTAACTGAAGAATCTCCGTCCCCAGTGCTTCAGGCATGTGCCTCACCCTCCTGGACAACTTCCATGAGATAGCCGAACGCGGCTTGATCGGTCGTTTTCGGATGTACGAAAAAAACTTTTGTTCCGCGCGATCCATTGCGCGGCTTGGCATCTATGATTTTGAAGCCATTGGTCTGCATGTAATCGAAGGCCTTTTGAATGTCGGCCACGCGAAACGCCACATGGGCGAAGCCGCCGCGGCCGCCGGATTTTTCCAACTGCTTCGTTACTGGAGATTCGGCGGAAAGCGGCTCCAACAACTGAATCAGATTCGGCCCGTCTCCGACTCGCAGTAAGACTTCGCGCACCTGGTCTGTACCCAGCACATCTTCGCGATGAACTTCAGAAAAACCTAAAGACTTATATGCGTTCACGTGCTGTTCCAACTCGCCCTGCTTCACTGCCACGGCAATGTGATCAAAATACAAAAATCCGGGAATTTGTTTCAGCGCATCCATGGTTTATTGCGTTCCTTATTATTCGAAATCGACCAGTATCTGCCCACTCTGCACACCGTCACCGGCATTCACATTGACGCGCGCAATCTTGCCGGCAATGGGTGCGGTGATACTGGTTTCCATCTTCATGGCCTCGAGTACGAACAGCACATCGCCGGGCTGAATACTTTGGCCAGGCTGCGCTGAGACCTTTACCACAATCCCGCTGATCGGGCTGCGGCAAACTTTGGCCTCGTCGGCGGGAGTTCCCGACGCAACCGGAGCCGCGGCCACCGGAGTCGCGGCCGGCACACGCACAGGCGCGGGCTGACCCACATAGCCGCGCGGAGCGGCGCTTTCTACTTCAGTGGGGGTTGCTTCTACTTCTACTTCGTACGTTTTGTTTTCAACAGTAATCTTAAGTTTCACGCGAATTGGTTACCTAGTGAGGTTATGCGATGCCTGGATGGTGACTCTTCCCTGATGAGCCCAGCCAGGCGTGCTAATCAGGCGGACTTGACGAAGCGGCACGCGTTCACCCAGGAAAGCAGCGACCGCGGCCGTAATCACCAGAAGAATATCTTCCGGTATAGCTTCGGATGTTTTTTCCGGGACCGGCGCAGCGACAGGAGCTGTTACATTCACAGGAACCGCTGCGGGCGGAGACTGCTTTTTCTCAGACTCAAGGAGCGCGATGCGCTCGCTCAGCGCCCGCAAGTCTGCGCGAAGTTCTTTGAGTGCTTCGATTACATCGGTATTGACGTCAACCACCATTGCCTCCGTCCTTCCCCTACAGCGGGATCAAGCCGTGTTTCTTATTGGGCCGCAATTCGCGCTTGGTATGCAGATATTCGAGCGCCTGGGCCACTTGCTTGCGGGTTTCCGCAGGTTCAATCACGGCGTCGATCAAGCGGCGGCCTGCGGCAACGTAGGGATTGGCAAATGCGTCGCGATATTTGCCGACCAGCTCAGCCCGCTTGGCCTTGATGTTCTCGCCGGCTTCGTCCAATTCTTTTCGGAAAACAATTTCCGCCGCGCCTTCCGGACCCATAACCGCGATTTCCGAAGATGGCCAACCGAACACCCGATCGGCGCCCAAATCCTTGGAGCACATCGCCAGGTAGGCACCGCCATAAGCCTTGCGCAGTATTACGGTGATTTTCGGAACGGTGGCCGCGGAATAGGCAAACAGCATTTTTGCGCCATGTCGAATGATGCCGCCGTACTCTTGTTGCACGCCGGGCAAGAATCCCGGAACGTCCACCAGCGTTATCAGCGGCAGATTGAAGGCATTGCAAAAACGGATAAAGCGCGCCGCTTTGTCGGAAGCGTTAATGTCGAGCACGCCCGCTTGCACACACGGCTGATTAGCGATCACACCGACGGGCCGGCCAGCTACGCGGGCAAAGCCGATGACGATATTTTGCGCGTAGCCGGATTGCACTTCGAGGAAATCGCCGAAGTCGAATAACTTCGCGATCACTTCGCGCACATCGTAGGCTTGCTTGTTATCCGCCGGGACGATTTCGTTTAAGGACTCGTCCCGGTCGACACCATGTTCGCCTTCAGCCTGCGGCGGATCTTCCAGATTATTGGCAGGTAAGAAACTCAACAGTCGCTGACAAATGCCGATGGCATCCCGGTCATTTTCGGCGATGAAGTGAATGACGCCCGAGGTGCTCATGTGCATATCAGGGCCGCCTAATTGGTCGGCGGTCACGGTTTCGCCCGTCACTTGCTTAATGACTTGCGGGCCGGTGATGAACATCTGCGCCTGGCGGGTTTGAATGATGAAATCGGTGAGAGCAGGGCTGTAAGACGCGCCGCCGGCGCATGGCCCGCAAATGAGAGAGATTTGCGGCACTGCGCCGGAGAGCATTACGTTCGAGTAAAATACTTTGCCGTAGCCCGAAAGTGAATCGATCCCTTCCTGCACCCGCGCGCCGCCGGAATCGTTAATGAAGACGAAAGGCGAACCGGTTCTGAGCGATAGCGCCATAGCTTCGGCAATCTTGACGGAGTGGAATTCGCCCGCCGAGCCGCCAGCGACCGTGAAATCCTGACTCGCCAGGTGAATGAGGCGGCCGCCGACCGAGGCGGCGCCAGTGACCACGCCTTCTGCCGGCAGATCCTTTCCTGCCATGCCAAACATGGTTGAGCGGTGCTGCACGAACAAACCAGTCTCTTGAAAACTATCCGGATCGATGAGCGCGTCCACCCGCTCGCGAGCGGTAAGTTTGCCGGCTTTATGCTGTTTTTCGAGCTTGTCCGCACCTCCGCCAAGCATCACTTTCGCTTGGCGCTCCTTCAAGTCTTGGATCTTTTCTTGTGTCTTTGTCACTGTAGCCATGAAACAAACTCCTTTTACGCGGGCGAGACAACTACCTTATGTGCCTTGCCATTCAACTCAACCTTGTAAGTAACCGGGCCGCTCAACACGGCAGTCGATGGAACCGCCGGCGCGGCAGTTCCGGCCGCGGGAGCTGCGGCAGCTGCCGGATCTTTGCCCACATTCTTTGGACCCTGCTCACGCGTGCCGAAGAATTTGGGCGCTACTTGCGGGAACATGGCATAGGTCAGTACGTCCTCATCGGACCCATTGCAGCCTTTAAGCGCAATGGCGGCAGAACGGAGTTCATCCCACTCTGGCTTCAGCAGATCAGCAGGGCGATGCGTTATGGTTTCCTTCTTTGCCTGCGTCTTCGCTTGCTCAATGATCGCGGGGTCGCGCGGTCCAATAGTTTCGCCGTAATACCCAAGCATCAGATCGGCAAACTCGCCAGTTAATACTTTGTAACGGCCCATCATTACATTGAAGACGGCTTGCGTGCCCACAATCTGGCTGGTTGGCGTAACTAGTGGGGGATAGCCGGAATCTTTGCGCACTCTTGGAACCTCTTCCAGCACTTCTTTCAAACGGTTGCCCGCTCCCTGCTGCTTGAGCTGGCTCTCCATGTTCGAAATCATGCCGCCGGGAATTTGGCTATCGAAAATCGCTGTGTCCACGCCAATGATGTTCGACAGAAACTCCTTGTAACGCGGCCGAATCTTTTCAAAATGCGCCCGGATGTTCTCGAGCCGGCCTTTGTCCAAGTTAGTATCGTAGTCGGTTCCCTTCAGCATCTCCACTAAGCTTTCCGTTGGATTGTGTCCTGGTCCCAAGCTCATCGAACTGATCGCTGTATCAACGCAGTCGGCACCGGCTTCAATCGCTTTCATTAGACTTACTAACGTGACACCCGTGGTAGAGTGCACATGCACGTCGATCCAAGTTTTCTGGCCGCAAGCTTCTTTAATGCCTTTGACGATGTCGTACGCTGGTTGCGGCCTGAGCAAAGCCGCCATATCTTTGATACAAATGGAATCGCAACCCATGTCCATGAGGCGCTTTGCCATTTCCACAAACTTGGCAGTGGTGTGCAGCGGACTTACTGTATAACAAATGGTGCCTTGCGCGTGTTTGCCTGTGCGGCGCACAGCGGCAATGGGCCGCTCAAGATTTCGGATGTCGTTCAGGGCGTCGAACACTCTAAAGACATCCATGCCGTTTTCGGCCGATTTATCCACAAAACGATCGACCACGCCGTCTTCGTAATGCCGGTATCCGAGCAAATTCTGGCCACGCAGCAGCATTTGTAACTTCGAATTGGGCATCAACTTACGAAAGGTGCGCAAGCGTTCCCAAGGATCTTCATTTAGGAAGCGGATGCAGGAGTCATAAGTCGCCCCGCCCCAGCACTCAACTGACCAGAACCCGGCTTTATCGATATCCTCACAGGCGGGAACCATATCTTCGAGCGCCATCCGCGTAGCCATCAAGCTTTGATGAGCGTCACGCAAAATTAACTCAGTCACCTGGATAGTTTTTGGCATAAGTAACTCTTTCTACAATCTCGACGGATTGAAGCCGACCAGAAACGGGCTGCTTAAGGCCTGATTTGGCGGCCATCCACTTTGACCAATTCCTCGCGCTCCTCGCGTTGTTTTGACACGGTCGCTGGACCACTAACGAGGTTCTTCCTCTGCAAGGTAAGAAGCCAGC
The DNA here is from genome assembly GCA_963749105.1 of Bryobacterales bacterium. Taxonomy (GTDB): domain Bacteria; phylum Acidobacteriota; class Terriglobia; order Bryobacterales; family Bryobacteraceae; genus Bog-105. The sequence continues at coordinate 55,036 of CAVVLT010000031.1, forward strand.
GACAAAACACCAAAAGCCCCAGCGGCAACCGGTTCCAGTGGAAAGACGATACACCTTCCGTTCTTTCAAGCGGAGTATAGCGAAGTTCCGTCCGGCGCGTAAAGCTCAGTAAAATTACCGTTACTCTAGGATAGATCGATTCTGTGCGGCGCGAAGTGATCTTTCGCACCACGTGGAGGTTGGAAACACAGTTTTTTGGGTACCAATGGTGTCTTATATCACAGAGATAAAGGGCTAACCTCTGGCACAATCAGCATATGAGCACCATGGATAAATACATCGTTACCTTGAAGTGCCGGCCTGCGGAAGGAAGCACGTTCGAGCCGCCGTCCGGCGATGGAGCTTGTGTTGTGAATTACCCCGTGTTCGCAACCTCCCGGAAAGAGGCGTTAGAGCACGCATTTGCAGCACATGTAAATCACTGCGACAATCCCTGCGGCAATTGCGACATCTCTGCGGAAGTGGAAATCTCTTCCGAAGACCTGGCAGAGTAGCTGGCCGTTTAGAAGCGTGGAAAGCCCGGGCCACCCATCCCAACTGGCTTTGGGGTTGCCTCTGGATCGACGGCCAACGTGACTCTGGCTAGAAAGCCCGCCTCGTCCGATTGCGCTTCCAGCCGGTTCAGCGTCAACATCCCCGACGCGCCGTGCTCGGACTCAAACACGTGGTCCTCATCCTGAGTTGTGAGATGCACATCCCGATGTTTGGCATATGGCTGTATGTGCGCAATCCTATTGCTAATATCTTCTGGAAAGAATAACTGTCCCGTGTGCGCGACATGTCCATCCATGTGAACCTTGAGATGGATATGAATGGTGCGGCCCTGGTACCAACCCGGATAGATCGTCACAAACTCTGCCATGCCGCTGTCGTCGGTTGATTGCATACCGCGCAAGAATCGACTTTCATCCATTGGTTGATGCATCATGGGCGGGGGTCCATGGCCATCGCGCTCACCAGGAGGTGGACCTGGAGGCCGTCCGAAAGGACCACCCAAATGACTGTCTTTGAAACCAGAATAAAGACCGCCCGCATCGCAGTGCCAGATATCCAGCGCGGCTTTTGAAAGTGGCGTACAACGCTTGGCATGAACGAGGGCAATTTGCACCCGCAGCGGAACACCTGGCTTTCCTTCTGTGATGTCGCGTCGTACTTGCCCATAATCTATATAGAAAGGACCCTCTTCCTGCTCACTCGTTAGAACACACGCCGGGGTAGTGGACATGGCACGCGCCGTACTGGCCAGCGCTGCGCCAGCAACCAAGAAAGACCGCCGGCTCAACGCAGCGAACTGCCGAGTTATTTGATTTTCCATGCTTTAGGGTAGGGGGACAACGGGGTGCAGGTCAGTAAAGTTTTGTAAGACGATCGATTATACGGAGATCTAACAGTTTCGGTCCAGAGGTGCGTCTTGACGTCTACGGTCGCATCTAAACGCCTATGATTGGAACTTTGAATGCGCAAGCCGCCGGAACCATTTCCATTGGCGGCAACATAACTGTGAATCGCATGGGATTCGGCGCAATGCGAATTACCGGCGAAGGGATTTGGGGCGAACCGAAAGATGCGAACTCCGCTAAGAACGTTCTGAAGCGTGCGGTTGAGCTCGGAGTTAACTTCATTGATACGGCCGATTCGTATGGCCCAGAAGTGAGCGAGCGACTTATTGGCGAGGCACTGGCACCATATGCCGCGGGAGTCATTATTGCGACCAAAGCCGGCTTAACTCGGCAAGGCCCGAATCAGTGGCTGCCGGTCGGCCGCCCTGAATATTTAACGCAACAAGTGGAGATGAGCTTGCGACGTTTGAAATTGGACCGCATCGATCTTTGGCAGTTGCACCGAATCGACGCGAAAGTACCGGTTGAAGAGTCACTGGGCGCCATCAAGAAGTTGCAAGAGCAAGGAAAGATACGCCACGTCGGCCTCAGCGAAGTGAAGCCGCACGAGATTGAACGCGCCAGCAAAGTAGTCAAGATCGTGAGCGTGCAAAATCGCTATAACATAGGCGATCGCGAACATGACGATGTGGTGGATTACTGCACTAAGCACAACATTGCGTTTATTCCATGGTTTCCTGTGGCAGCCGGGAAGTTAGCACAGCCCGGTGGGAAACTCGATGCTGCGGCCAAAGCGCACAACGCCACGGTCTCGCAACTATCGCTCGCATGGCTACTGCATCGATCTCCCATCATGGTGCCGATTCCAGGGACTAGCTCGGCAAAGCATCTGGAAGAGAACCTTGCCGCAGCGGAGGTGAAGCTGAACGACAAGGAATGGGAGGAAATTGAAAGGGCCGCTAAGTAGGCCCGTTATCAAATAGCGCCCTCTCAATCGGACCTGGTTAGAACGCGCGGCCGTATTGTTCAGCCACTTGCATGGGAAGACCCAATTCTTTAGCAGCTTTCAATGGCCAGTACGGTTCGCGCAGGAATTCGCGGGCGAGTAAGACAACATCAGCTTCCCCGCCCCGCAGAATATCATTCGCCTGGCTGACTTCCGTGATCATGCCTACAGCGCCGGTCATAATGCCCGCCTCTTTCCTGACCTTCGCGGCGAACGGCACTTGATATCCAGGCTTCAACGCAATCGCGGCACGGGGCACGTTGCCACCTGATGAACAGTCGACGAGATCCACTCCTCGGTCTTTCACCAGTTTGGCAAGCGCAACCGAATCGTCCACGGTCCAGCCGCCCTCGGTCCAGTCCGACGCCGAAATTCGCAGAAACAATGGCAAACGTGCCGGCCAAACCTCGCGCACAGCTTCCACCACTTCTAGCGAGAACCGCACGCGATTTTCAAACGAGCCGCCATATCGATCGGTTCGTCGATTCGACAGCGGTGAAAGAAATTCGTGTGCGAGATAACCATGCGCGTTGTGCAACTCCACCAATTCAAAGCCCGCATCGAGAGAGCGTTTCGCCGCATCGGCAAAAGCGCGCGTGATCGCGTTGATCTCGCTCACTGTTAGCTCGCGGGGTATGGGATAGCCTTTATCGAACGGTAATGGACTTGGAGCTACTGGCTGCCAGCCATCTTGCTCGACGCTCAAAAGCGGATGGCCGCCCTTCCAAGGAACATCCGTGCTGCCCTTGCGTCCGGCATGCGCCAGTTGGATACCGGGGACCGCGCCCTGTTGTTTTACAAAACGTGCGATGCGTGCCAAAGGTTCAATTTGCTGATCCTTCCAGATCCCCATGTCGCCGGGCGAGATCCGGCCGATAGCTTCTACCGCGGTGGCTTCTACCATGACCGCACCAGCCCCGCCAACCGCGCGGCTACCGAGGTGGACTAAATGCCAGTCATTCGCAAACCCGTCGTCGGACGAATACTGACACATGGGCGAAACCAGGATGCGATTTCGGAATTTGATGTCGCGAATCTGCAACGGCTCAAACAGGCTTGTAGCTGTTTGTGGTGGGATAGCTTGTGCTTCAAGGGTGCTCATGAATAGTTCACTTTAGTGGATGACTGCACGCCCCTGACAGGATGCAATGAAGTTCCAGAACTGCGCGCATTCATACGAGAGAAACAGACAAGAAATGTTTTTGATCAGGGGCGGCGGTGATTTGACGTTTTCAACAGATCCATTCCTCAACAGACCCATTCAGCGACAATAGAATTACTGTGCCTGAGCAAAAACATTCTGTCTGCGCCCTTGATTGCCCTGACACCTGCTCGCTTGTCCTCACCATCGACCCTGCTGGCCGCGCCACCAAAATCGCCGGGGATCCGCACCACCCTGTCACTCGCGGTTTCCTCTGCGGTAAGGTGACCAAATATCTCGAGCGCGAATACCATGCCGACCGGCTACTACATCCGCTCCGCCGCAAGGGCGCTAAAGGCGAAGGCCGGTTTACCCAAATCAGCTGGGACGAAGCTATTTCCGAAATCGCCAACCGTCTCGCCACCCTCGCCCGCGAGGAGGGCTCTGAAGCCATCCTTCCCTACAGCTACGCAGGCACAATGGGTCTGCTCAACGGGGCAGGTATGGATCGCCGCTTCTTTCATCGTCTTGGAGCATCGCGTCTTGACCGCACTATCTGCTCCGCCACGGGTGGTCTCGCTCTCACTGAATCGCAAGGCGCGCGCTTCGGTATCGATCCAGAACAGTTTGCCAATGCCAAGCTGATCATCGCTTGGGGCGCTAACGTTCTGGGCACCAATTCTCATCTCTGGCCCTTCATCGTGGAAGCGCGCCGCAAAGGCGCTAAATTTTACGTCATCGATCCGGTAAAGAATCGCACCGGCCAAGCCGCCGACCAACACTTCGCCGTCAACCCAGGTTCAGACCTAGCCCTCGCCCTAGGATTGATGCATGTCATTCTGCGCGATCACCTCGAAGATCGCGCCTACGTCGATTCATACACCAATGGTTTCGCCGAACTCGCCACTCTCGCCGCGGAGTACAGCCCCGGGCGTGTCGCTCAACTCAGCGGCCTCTCAGCGAAGCAAATTGAAGGACTCGCACACGAATACGCCACCACACAACCCGCCGCCATCCGCGTCAACTACGGCGTACAGCGCAACGACCGCGGTGGTGCAGCGGTGCGCGCCATCGCTGCTTTACCTGTTCTTGTGGGTGCCTGGCGTCACGCGGGTGGAGGCCTCCAACTTACAACCTCCGGCGCATTCGAATTCAACACCGCCGCTTTAGAACGCCCCGATCTCCAAAAGCATTCGCCTCTTGGCCGCGAAGCCCGCATCGTGAACATGTCGCAACTGGGCCACGCGCTCCTCGAACTCAACCAACCTAAGGTCCGCGCCCTGGTCGTTTACAACTCGAATCCAGCAGCCATCGCTCCCAACCAAAACAGAGTGACGGCTGGCCTCAAACGGGACGATCTTTTCACCGTTGTACTCGAACAATTTCAAACCGACACGGCCGATTACGCCGACATCGTGCTTCCCGTCACTACCTTTCTTGAACACACCGACATTTATCGCGCGTATGGCCATCACTATGTCCAACTCGCGCGCCCTGCTCTGCCGGCACCCGGGGAAACAAAGAGCAACGTAGAAATTTTTCGCCGTCTCGCCAAACGAATGGGTTTCACGGATCCCTGCTTTGACGATACGGAAGATCAGATGATCGAAGAGCTGCTCTCCTCAAGTTCGCCATTTCTCAAAGGCATCACGCTGCCGCGCCTTGAACAGGAGCGTTCCATACGCCTCAACCTCTCCGCTGAAGGCAAACCCTACTTGCCATTTGCCCACGGCGGTTTCCGCACAGCCTCCAGCAAGTTTGAATTCGGCGCATCCACACTCTCCTATACGCCACCTGTCGAGTCCCGCTTCGGCGACACCGCACTCCACCAGAAATTCCCGCTGGAACTAATCTCGAGTAAGAACGACGACAGCATGAACTCCACTTTCGGCCACCGCAGCGAAGTCGATCAGCAGACTTCCCTACTCTCCATTCACCCCAGCGACGCCGCGCGACGCAATATAACTGATGGCGCTGCGGTTCGCGTTTGGAACGACCGTGGTGAATGCCTGCTCCGCGCCAAAGTGAATGGCGACGTACAACCTGGCGTCGTGCGAGCCCGTAGTCTTGGCTGGGCTAAGACATCTCCCGGCCATAGTAGCCTCAATCACCTTACCTCCGAACGGCTCACCGATATCGGAGGGGGTCCTACCTTTTATAGTTGTCTCGTCGAAATCGCACCCTGCTAGTCCTGTACGTACTTTGCCGTGAAGCGATTTCACACCTTCAGACACTATCCAATTGGAAAGCAAGAGTTCAGAAAAGATGTAAGGTATTGCCCATCATCTGCCGATAGTGCACTCATAGGAAGCAATGTGAGCTTCCAAATAATTATTTTTGCCGACCGCTTGCAATTTTGGAGTATTGTGGTATGATTCTGAAATCCGAAAACAGAAGTTGTGTTGAGTGGGCGTCCCGACATAGCCGTTAGGCCGTTAAAAGGGATGTCTGGGCGACATTTTGTGATGTTGAAACGTGGATTCTCGCTCCACGGTAGTAGCTCTCTAGTATAGTCACCTGTACCAAAAGTTGATACCGTCCGTGGAAGTCCGTTTTGCGTTGCCGTTCGTCCATAGGAAAGATCTTGCTCGCTTCGTTATCGTTTTTTGTGAAGCGGCTGGTCGGGTAGTTTTGGAAGGAGAAAAAAATGACTAAGATTGAAATTAATAAGTTCAAAAAAATATTGGAGACGAAGCAGGCGGAGTTAGAGAAGATTGTGCGCAATCGCGATGCTATCGCCATTGAAAAAAGCGCCGATGCCCTCGACGAAGTTCAGCACGCCTCCGAACGTGAGTTAGCAATTCGCAACCTTGATCGTGAATCTAACCTGTTGCGTAGCGTGAGGCTAGCTCTGCGCCGCATTGAAGATGGCTCGTTTGGAACCTGCCTCCATTGCGACGAAGAAATCAGTCCCAAGCGGATTGCCGCGGTGCCGTGGGCTGCCAACTGCATTCAGTGCCAGGAACTGGCAGACCGCAACAAGGAAGAAGGCAACGAAACCTTCGATGATGAAGTGGTCAGCCACGCCGCCTAGTCACCGCCCCGACAGTTTTTCCGTCCAAAATGTGAATGCGGCGTGTTTACTAGCTCCGGTGAGCGCGCCGTTTCTTCCCCCTATTTTCCCCCCGTAGGCAGTAACCCTCTCACCCCTCTAATCGCCCTTTCTGTTTGCCAGGTTGCCTAGTGGCCGCCTTGGCATCCTTATTTATGTCGAAATTGTCCCTAAGAATGGCGCTCGCCCTGTTTTCGATTGCATGCTCGGCCTCCGTTTGCATCCACGCGCAAGATGGCGCTCCCGTTGCCGCTAAGCAACCGCTCGACCATGTTCTCGGTGCGGTGACCGCGGTCGACGCTAACGCCCACACGGTAACTGTTCTTGAGGATAAAACTGCGGCCACTTACACCATCCTGCTCGCCGACACGAAAAGCCTATTAAAAGTCGAACCGGGCGCAAAAGATTTGACAAGCGCTCAGCGCATTACAGCCAACGATCTGCAAGTCGGAGACCGCGTCGATGTGCGAGGACGCAAAACAGATGCCACGACGCTCAACGCTCGCGGGCTCGTCTTGATGTCCGCTCGCGATCTGCAAAAAGTTCATCAGGAACAAGCCGCCGCTTGGCAGCACGCCACAGCCGGCATCGTTTCCGCTGTCGATCCCGCAGCAGGGAAAATTACGGTCAACGTGCGAACGGCTGACGGGCCGAAGGCTGTCAATGTCGAAACAGCGAAAACAACCGAATTCACTCGCTATTCTCCCGACAATCCCAAAACACCTGAGCCTTCCCAATTGGCGCAAATCGAAACTGGAGACCAGGTTCGAATCATCGGCGATAAAAGCGAAGACGGCTCGTCCATCAAGGCACAACGTGTTTACTCGGGTGCCTTCCGTACGTTGTCCGCCACTATTTCGTCCATCGGCCCAGATGGAAAAAGCATCATTGTTAAAGATCTGGCCACTAAGAAACCCGTTGCGATCTCGCTGAATGATGATTCGGCCATTCGCAAGCTGCCCCCGAACATGGCCACGATGTTAGCTCGCCGCTTCAACCCCAGCTACAAACCACCGGAAGGAGCCGCAACTCCGGGAGGCGGAGCGCCTGCAGCAGGCAGCCCGGCTGCGGGCGGAAGCAATGGCGGCGGTAACTGGCAACGTAGTGCATCAGGCGGAACCCCTGGCGGACCTGGTGGAGGCGGTATGCGCAGTGGCGATATCTCCCAGATGCTCGAACGCATCCCGAAAATCCCGCTCTCCGATCTAAAACCCGGCGATGCCCTGGTTGTTTCCGGCGTCGCTCTTACGCCCGATAATTCCAAACTCCTGGCAACTGGTTTAATTGCCGGTGTTGAACCCATTCTGCAATCAGCTCCGCAGCGGCAGGGCAGCGTAGGCGGCGACTGGGGTCTGAACAGCGAAATGGCGGCCCCACAGTGATTCCTTCCAACAGAGGTTCTAACTTGACTCGTTTTCTGATTTTGATTTCTCTCGCGACCGCTGTGTTGTTCGCACAAGGCGCTGGTCGCGGCAGCGTGCAGGGCACCGTGAAAGACGCTACCGGCGGCATTATTCGCGGTGCCACTGTAACGCTCAATTCCGATTCCGGTACAGTGCAGACGGTCACTTCGGGCGCCGACGGCACTTACGTTTTCCGCAATGTCGCGGCCGGCACGTATACCGTCAGTTCATTCACCAAAGGTCTGCAACAAGCTAACGCCAGCATTGTCAGCGTCACGCCCGGCCAAGTTGCCTCCGCAAATCTCACCCTCGTCCCAGCGCAGCAGAAGGAAGTCGTCAACGTAAACGACACCACCAACAACACCGTTAGCACTGAAGCTTCCAACAATGCCACACAATTGGTCTTGAGCAAGGAAGACATTGACGCCCTGCCCGATGATCCTGACGATCTGCAAGCGGACTTGCAAGCTCTCGCCGGACCCGCCGCTGGACCGGGCGGCAGTCAAATCTACATCGACGGGTTCACTGGCGGCCGTTTACCGCCCAAAGAATCGATCCGCGAAATCCGCATCAACTCTAACCCGTTCTCTGCCGAATTTGACAAGCTCGGCTTCGGCCGCATTCAGATTTTCACCAAACCCGGCTCCGACAAGTTCCACGGCCAGGGTTATTACAACATTAGCGATGGCATTTGGAACTCGCGCAATCCATTTCTCCCGGAAGCCCCGCCGTTTCGCACGCAACTCTTCGGCGGAAATGTCAGTGGGCCTCTCAGCAAGAAAGCGAGCTTCTTCATCGACGTCGAACGCCGCCAGATTGACGATAACGATATTGTCAACGCCACCGTTCCTGTCACTGGTTTCACGGGTACCGTTCTCGATCACAGCTATTACTCCACCCCGCAGCGCCGCACCACCGTCAGTCCCCGCGTCGATTATGCTCTCGGCGCAAACCACACGCTGAGTTTCCGCTACAGCTATCTCGACAATCAGAAAATTCTAACTTTTAACAATGGCTACAGCCTGCCTCCCACTTCGTTTGCTGATCTGACTTTTCCGAGCGCCGGCTCAACCTCCTCGCAAACGCAACATAGCTTTCAAATGGTCGAGACATCGGTCCTAAACTCCAAAGCCATCAATGAGACTCACTTGAACATCGAACGCGATTACACCAACTCCACCAGCCAAAGCATTGCGCCGGCCTTAATGGTGAGCCAGTCGTTCACCGCCGGTGGTTCCGGCCTTAGTTCGTCCGCCTACCCAAATGCGTACGATCGCGAAAATCAAACCGAGATCCAAAACTACACGTCGTTGACACTAGGCCAGCACACCATGAAATTTGGGATTCGTGTGCGCACCGATGTACTCGCCAATGTAAGCCCCAGCAATTTCAACGGCACCTATTCATTCCTTGGGGGCACCTTCAACTACGCACCCATTGCCAATCTCCCGTCAGCGCAGGGGCTAGCTGTGGTCAACAACCAAGTCAAGCTTTCCTCGATACAACAGTTTCTTTTCACCGAACAACTGCTCGCCCTGAACCCGACCAACTTGCAAGGGTACGGCCCAACCCAGTATTCGGTGAGCCAAGGCAATCCTAATATCAGCTTTTATCAAATGGACTTTGGTCCGTTCATTCAAGACGATTGGCGCGTTCGGCCCAATCTGACGCTGAACTTTGGGCTTCGTTGGGAATCGCAAACCAACATACCCACACACAGCAGTTTTGCGCCGCGCATCGGCTTTGCTTGGTCTCCGGGAGCCAAAGCCAATAGCAACAGCCGCGCGAAAACTGTCATCCGCGGCGGTTGGGGCATGTTCTACGATCGCTTTGCGATCACCAACGTAGAGAACGCCTATCGCTATTCCAGCGGCAATCCGCTGCAGACGTTTACTGTCAATAACCCGGCCAACGTTGATCCAGCGTTTTTCGCCGCGCAGGGACAGAATTTCTTCGGCGGTGCGTTACCATCTGCTGATCTTACGGCGGCTACGGCCGGCGGCGCTTCTCAGAAATATCAGATTGATGGTAATCTGCAACCGCCCAGCCTGATGGAACTGGCCATCGGAGTGGAACGGCAACTGCTCAGCCACACGACGTTGGCGGTCAACTTTGTCAACTCGCGGGGCAATCATGAACTGCGCACTGTCGATATTAATGCGCCTATCGTCACGCCGGGAGAATTGCCGCCCCTCGTTAACTCTTCTACTCCTATCGTCCGTCCGTATTCCAATTTCAACGGCGATATTTACGACTATCAATCAAGCGGCACATTCAAGCAGACCCAGCTATTAATCAACGTAAACACGCAGGTCGGCCGCTGGCTGACACTTTTCAGCCGCTACTCCTACAACAACGCCCACAGCGATACCGACGGATTGGGTACTATACCATCTAACCCACTGAATTTTGCGCAAGACTGGGGACGCTCGTCCTTGGATATCTCCAGCAACTTCTTCCTCGGTGGCTCGATCACGGCTAAATGGGGTCTGCGCTTTTCTCCGTTTATCGTGGCTCACACGGGCAATCCTTACAACGTCACAACTGGAACGAATCTTTATTTAGATAACGCCGAAACCTCTCGTCCTAGTTTTGTATCGGCTCCTCCGTCTGGCTTGACACCCGGGGAATTCTTAACGTACTTGAATCCGACTCCCATCGTCGGCGCCGCAGAAATTCCGCGCAACTACTTCACCGGCCCTGGCTTCCTGGGCATAAATCTGCGCGTAAGCAAAACGTTTGGCTTCGGCACCACTAAGTTTGCCGGACCATCGGGTGGTTCGCGTGGCGGAGGCGGTGGAGGTCGCGGCGGCGGAGGTGGCTTCGGCGGCGGTATGGGCCGTGGCGGCTTCGGCGGCGGCGAAACCACTGAGCATCGCTACAACCTCACGGTCTCAATCAATGCTCGCAACATTCTCAACCATGAAAATGTGGCTCCGCCGATTGGTTCGATGACCTCTCCCTATTTCATGGAATCGACCCAAATCCAAGGCGGCTATGGTGCCGAAGGCACTTCCAGCAATCAGCGCCGCATCGACCTGCAACTCCGCTTCGCCTTCTAACGGTCGGTGAGGCGGCGTCATGCGCGGCCGTGTTGTACCTTACGAGTATGAAGAAAGCCTTGGCCGTCGTCTTTCTAGCATGTGCCGCCGCCCCATTCGCCCGCCCGGCCTCGGAATGGAAACAGCTTTTCAACGGCAAAAACCTCACTGGCTGGAAGCATGTAGGCCCCGGTGGCATGACTGTTGAAAACGGCCTAATTCAAACGCACGGCGGCATGGGCCTGCTCTATTGGGCCGAAACAAAACTTGGCGATTGCGTTCTCCGCGTGGTCTACAAAATGCGCGACGAAAACGACAATTCCGGCGTATTTGTCCGCATTCCTATCGCGCCCACCGAACCCTGGATGCCCGTTAACTACGGCTACGAAGTCCAAATTGACAATCACCCAGAGACCAGTAACGAAGACGAATACCATGTCACCGGCACTCTATACTCGCTAACTAAGCCTCTCGCCAAACCCGGCAAACCTGGCCCCGAGTGGAACACGATGGAGATCACTCTCGACGGGCCCCGCACCATCGTCACCGTCAACGACATCAAAGTAACCGACTATACCGAAGGCGAGCCCGTCCCCGACAAGAAATTCGATTTCGAACCGCAACGCGGCCCTCGCCCCAATTACGGCTTTATCGGCCTGCAAAACCATAGCGACAACGACATTGTCTTCTTCAAAGAAGTAGCCGTAAAGCCGCTGCGCTCCGCCAGCAGCAAGTGAACGCTCCTTCGCCCAGTGCCGGCCTCAAGCGCGGCATGACTTTCTTCCCTGCTCTCACCTCCAACATGCTCAACATGGTGGGGATCGGCCCGTTCACTACCATTCCTCTCATTCTTGTCGCCATGGGTGGTCCGCAAGCTTTACTTGGCTGGATTTGCGGCGCCGTCATCGCCCTCGCCGACGGCCTCGTCTGGTCCGAACTCGGCGCAGCCATGCCCGACACTGGCGGTTCCTACGAATACTTGCAAAAAGCCTTCGCGCCCAGCGGCTACGGCCGCCTCATGGGCTTTATCTTCCTCTGGCAAGTCATGCTGGGCGCACCACTCACAGCGGCATCCGGCAGTGTAGGCTTCGCCAACTACACGCATTATCTATTTCCGTCACTCACTCCCGCTGGCGCAATTATGGTGGCCATGGGCGTATGCGCCGCAGCTACGTTCCTCCTTTACCGCGATATCAAATCCATCAGTACTATCTCCAATGTCCTCTGGGCGGGCTTGATCTTAGCCATCGGGATTATTCTTTGGGGCGGCGCTTGGCACTTCAATCCAACTGTCGCCTTCAGCTTTCCGGCCCGCGCTTTTAAACTCAGTCCAACCTTCTTCGCCGGCCTGGGCGCTGCAGCGCTCCTTGCCATGTACGATTACAGCGGTTATTTCAATGTCTGCCTCATCGGCGGCGAAATTGAAAAACCCACGCGCAATATCCCGCGCGTCGTGTTACTTTCCATCGCCATTCTAGCCGTGCTCTACGTCGCCATGAGCCTATCCATTATTGGCGTCGTGCCGTGGCAGCAAGCCATGCACTCCAGCGCCATCGTCTCAGACTACACAGAGCAACTCTACGGTAAACACGCCGCCGCACTCATGACGGTACTTATTCTTTGGGTTGGCTTCGCATCCGTCTTCTGCGTGCTCTTAGGCTACACCCGCGTCCCTTACGCTGCAGCCGTCGAAGGACACTTTTTCTCGCGCTTCGCCAAACTTCACCCCACGCGCAACTTTCCGTCGTTCTCAGTTCTCTTCTTCGGCGTCGCCTCCGCCGCCATGTGTATCTTTCCTCTCAACGTTCTCATCCAGGGCCTCTTGATGATCCAAATCGTCACCTGGTTCGCCGCCCAATGTGTCGGCGTTGTGCTTCTGCGTCAAGTGCACAAAACAAGACCCTTCTCGATGCCGTTGTACCCACTGCCTGTAATAATTGCCCTCGCCGGTTGGATCTTCATTTTTGTTATGAGCGGATGGCGCTACATGCTCAGCGCCATCGCGTTAGTCGTGGGCGGCGTAATCGCATTCAAGCTCTTCACCCGAAAGTAGGCGCATGCTTGGCCTCATTCATCTATAGGAACCTTATCCGCCAAACTCTTCGGCGCCACCCGTCGATAGCTCTCACAAAGCAGTTCCCGAACTTCGTCCCAATCAATCTCCCCAACATCTAACCGCAGCGCCACCCACCCTTTCGCGCCTATATAGCCCGGCAAGTAAAACCTCTCCGGCTGCGCCTTCGCTAGCAACGCATGATCGCCCGGCGCAACCTTGCACGTGATCGCCACGATCCCATCCCCATGATGGTCATCCAGATAATAAGCAAACGTCTTCTTCCGGACCAGGAACTGCGCGTGACTTCCATGCAGCTTCATCGATGTCTCAGCCAAAGCCGAACAAATCTTCGCAACCCGTGTGAGTCGTTTATCCACCTACTCCATCCTCGCCCCCGGCGTATCGCGTCCGCTGTGATGCAGGACCATCCCCGCGCCGTAACCTTGATGGCAAACGCCGGCACCCTTTGAGAAACTTCCCTCATACTCACTCAACACATCGGATCAAGCTTGACATCGCGAATCTCCTCCCTCATCGGAACCGCCTGCCTGCCATCCAAAGCGTGGTTTCTGAAGTCATCAATATCGAAAACCGTTTTACAAAGCATTACCCCGACTTTCTTCTCTGCCACATCCATTCCTGCAAATGACAGGTGGGCGGCAGTTTCCTTTATGCTAGTAAAGGTCTGGCGGATACTCGGAAAAGATATGCCAAGCCATCGCAATCTCCACCTGCGGAATAGTTGTCGGACCGCGCACCGCTCACATCCGCGTCATCGCCGCCTTCAACAGCGTATCTATCAGCCCGAGATTCGCGACATGAATTTCAGCATGTCCTCGACCGTTGAACGAATCGCGCCCGCGCCTGCCGTCGCATCCAGATCCCAATTCTTCACTGGATTCCGCCCAGCCTCGTAACCCGGCGCCAAGCGCTTCTTAGCTTCCGCCGACAGCTTACTCGTTGAATTATCCATTTACCTCTCCCGCATCCTAGGCGCCTATACCACCCTCGAAAAATGGCCATTAAATATCCGACTGTAAACAATCCGCGGGTTGCTGCCGATGACTTTGTTATGCATGTTAGGTTAGTTGCCTTGTCACTAGTATTTGCCGCCGCATCGTTCGCGTCGGATGGCGACCCGGATAAATCCGCCGCGCCCGCCACGCCGGTCGGTCTACCCATGATCGATTGGTCGCCGGCCCAAAACCTTCCCACTTGGTTGAGTCTTGGGGGACAGATTCGGGGCCGATTTGAAGAGCCCTCCGGCACTTCCCTCGCCAAAAATGTAGGCGATGGTTATTATGCCAGCCGCTTGCGTATCTCCCTCGGCGTTCAACCCACTTCTTGGCTTCGATTCTACGCCGAAGCGCAAGACGCCCGCACGGCAGGCTACAACTCACCGATTGCTCCAACCACGCTCTACAACCCGCTCGATGTGCGACAGCTTTACTTCTCTGTCGGCCAGAAGAAAGACGGTGCGATGAGCTGGTCTTTCCGCGGCGGACGTCAGGATCTTAGCTTTGGCGGCGAACGTTTAATCGGACCCGCCGATTGGGGCATGTCGCGCACGTTTGACGCCCTTGACATGACCGTTTACCAGGGGCCCGTGAAGGTCGATCTCTTCGCCGGTTCAGCCGTTCTCATCGACGACACGCGGCTCGACCGCCATAAACCCGGCGAACACTTCTATGGCGCCTACGGCTCTTGGAAGAACCCGCTTCCTTACCTAAACGTCGAACCCTACCTTCTCTTTAAACAGAATCTGCTCATCAAAAGTGAAAACGGTCAACTGGGCAACGCACTTGTCACCAGCCCAGGCCTGCGGGCCTTCGGCACCTTACCCGGCCGGGTAGATTACATCGGCGAAGCTATTTTGCAAGTTGGCTCCTACTCGGCCGATAAGGTCAAAGCTCATGCCTCTTCCGGCGTTCTTGGCTGGACTGTCGTTGACGTACGCTGGAAGCCCCGCGTCAGTGTCGAGTACAGCTATGCTTCCGGCGACGCCGCCAACAAAGATGGCATCCGCGGCACTTTTGATCAGTTCTATCCCAGCAATCACGGCTACTACGGAATGATTGACCAATTTGGCTGGAAAAATCTCAAGAACTTTCGTACTGGTTTTGATGTTCAACTGATCAGCAAACTCAAACTTCGCACCGATTACAACGACTTCAACCTCGCTTCCGTGCAGGACTCGCTCTATGGTTCAAGTGGCACCTCGGTCGTTTTGAATCGTAAAGCCAGCAGCGCGCACATCGGCAACGAGATCAATACAGTCGGTCTTTACCAATGCTCTAAAATCTGGAAATTCGGCGCCGGCTTTGGCCACTTATATGCCGGAGACTACCTGAAACAGGCCAAAGCTGACTTTGGCTATACCTATCCCTACGTCATGCTCGTCGGCTCGTTCTAGTTATCGTTAGGATAATGTCGGCGAAACCCAAGAAAGCTCTTTCGCCAGTGCTGCCATCAGGCGAAAGAGCAACTTCAGGGTTTTATAGACAAGTTCGATCCCCAAAACAGCGCCCTGATCCTGTCCCGTTCGCACAGCCCTGCGCAAGCGCCTACCCACGGCCAACAAACTCGTTTACGACAACTGCAATTTCTTTCGTCATCGGCTATGCTCCACCGAGCGTCCGTCCGACTGCATCGTCTCCATCGCGGCAGTCCGAAGCCCGAGGTGGACGCCCTGATCGCCGCCGCTATTGCGCAGAGTGACAATCCGTTACCTGATGGCGGCAAAGGCAAATTGATCATCCACTCAATCTCGGCCGAACAGCGCCCGCGCAGAAAAAGCGCCTCGGATATGCAACGCTGACGTAATCGCCGTCACTTAAAATATGGCACTCATATATGAGCCTACATTTCGACGGCACGCAAAGTTACATTGAAATCCCCGACAGTCCCGACTTTAGCCTGCCCACGACCGGCTGCCTGACCGTCTCCGCCTGGATTAGACCCGAAGTACTGACCTTCCCGAAAACTGAAAAAGGCTACGTGCATTGGTTGGGCAAGGGCGAAGCCGGCGAGCAAGAATGGACATTTCGCATCTACAGCGCCGACAATACCGTCGGCCGCGCCAACCGCATCAGCTTTTATGTCTTTAACCTGAGCGGCGGTGAAGGGATCGGCAGCCATTTTCAAGACCCCAACAATCCGGTACAGGCCGGGGTCTGGCTGCACGTGGTAGGCGCAGCCGATTCGCAGCAAACCTACATCTACATCAACGGTTCTAAGATTGACAGTGACGTTTACACGCCTTCCATTCAACCCGAACACGGCACCGCTCCTCTACGAATCGGCACGCGCGATTTCAATAGCTATTTTCAGGGAGAGATCCGCGAAGTCCGCGTGTGGAACCGTAAGCTCTCCGACAGCGAAGTTGCAGCTTTGTTCTCAACTGACTCCGTGCCGCCAGATGGCCTAGTCGCAGAGTACTTATTGTTGCAGGATGTGGCGCCAGATAGCGTTGGCTCACACCCCGGCATAGTCCATTCGGCGACCTGGGAACAGACTGAGATCACTGGCAACTCGCACTAGAAGACGCGGGAACGCCAAAAAATTGACCTTGGGACCAGCGAGTGAGCGGAACGTGGGCGAGTTCGACTTAGAAAACGGGATCGGCTGCAAAGACGTGATCACAAGGGGTGCCGCTGCCCTTACGCGTTCAAATTAATACCTAATTTCTTCAACTCCTCCGCATAATACCGCTTATGCAGCAAATCGTACTCTTCCCCGCCCTCGGCAATTTCACGCTTCTGCGTACGGATCTTCGCCCTCGCCGCCTTGTCGATCTTCTCTTCCATCTGTAAAAGATCCGTCATCTCCCTCACCATCGCCAACCGCAACTCGTTCGGGTCTTTCCTCACTCGAAACTCCCGCGATTTTCGCAGCGCCGCCACCAGCTTGTGCGACAAATCGTTCACCTTATCGCGCGAAAGCTTCATCGGGTCGCCCGTGTCGCGCCCCGCCGCTCGCATGATCTTCCGCTGCGCCAGCAACTGATTCTTGATCTTCCTGAACATCTCCTGGTACGAAACATTCTCGCGCCGCATGTAGTCGCTGTATTGATCCAACATGTCGCGCACTTCATCGTTCAGCTTGTCTTCCACCGACAGATCGTCTTCAATCACCTGCGCAATGGTGGCGCTCGCCACTGCTGGATCGGAGGTCTCAAACGCTGAGGGGCTCAGCCGATTAACCAATTGCCTCGACAGGTAGCCAATAAATTCCCGGGCTAATAGCATCCGAGGCTAGTTTAACAATTCAATGAAGCAGACAGCCGTGCCGCGGCCCGTTATGCTGGCAAGGTGCGCATTGGCATTCACTCCAGCACCGCCGGATCTTTAGACAAGCAGCCATCCACCAAAGCTCAATCGGCATTTTTAGGGATGAAATCGAACGCCTCGTCGTAGGCGTTGAGTGTCTAGTTGATGCCGGCCACTATAAATCAAATAACTCTCCCTCAACATCGCTCTCTTTGCCGTATCAACCCGAATTTCGATCAGGGTGTGATCGCAGGTTCGCTCCGCAACTTTAGTAGACAACGCCGGCACCAGCTGATAACTCCCTCATGCTCACTCATTACCCTCGAACCGCATTCCGCTGCCCGTTATGCTGGCAAGGTGCGCATCGGTATCCACGCTAGCACCGCCGGATCTTTAGAACGAGCGGCCATCCACGCCCATCAACTCGGCGCCAATACTTTACAGATTTTCTCCGCTAGTCCGCGCATGTGGCGCGCCAAAACGCCCGACAAACTCCAAGTCCAACTCCTCGCCGCCCAGCGTGCCGAGCACGACCTCATCCCGCTTGTCATCCACTCCAGTTATCTCATCAATCTCGCGGCTCCGCCATCCACCGTCCGCGAAAACTCCCTTCACGCCTTCCGCGGCGAGATCGAGCGCGGTCTTATTATAGGAGCCGAATACCTGGTTGTTCATCCTGGCAATTACAAGGGCCTCGCCCTCGAACAAGGTATGCTCAACGTTGCCGAAGCTATTACCTTGGCTTGGCGAGCCGTCGACAGCACTCTCAAGTCGAATCCGCGGCTCTCTCTCCTCCTCGAAAACACCGCTGGCGCCGGCGCGCAACTCGGTGGCGATCTTTCCGAACTCGCCATCATCCAACAACTCGCTTCCAAATATCTCGACATTCCACTCGGCTTTTGCCTCGACACCTGCCACTCTCACGTCTACGGTTTTGACCTTGCGACGGAAGCTGGTTTCGCCGCTCTTCTCAACACGGCGCGCGAAACTCTCGGCCTCGCACACATCCCTGTCATCCACTCCAACGACGCTAAAGCCGCCAGTGGTTCCCACTTAGACCGCCATGCCAACATCGGCGCTGGTTATATTGGTTTAGAAGGCTTTCGCCGCATCCTCAATCACCCTGACTTGCGCGACAAAGCCTTTATTCTCGAAACGCCCGACGATGAACCGGGCGGCCATCGTCAAGATGTAGCAACACTCAAGGAGCTAGTATCCCCGAAAAAGTCTTCGACCCCAAAGAAATCGAGCCCAAGTGGCACGCCCGCTGGTCGCAAGACGCGTCGCTCTATGTAGCCAACGCGCCCGATCGGCCCAAGTATTACGTGCTCGAAATGCTGCCCTATCCCAGCGGCCAGCTGCATATGGGACACGTGCGTAACTACGCTATAGGCGATGCCCTCGCCCGTTACATGTGGATGCGCGGCTACGATGTGCTGCATCCCATGGGCTGGGACGCGTTCGGTCTGCCCGCCGAAAATGCCGCCATGAAGCAGAACCGTCAACCGCGCGAGTGGACAAAATCTAACATCGCTGCTATGAAGGTGCAGTTTGGGCGGCTGGGCTTTGCTTTCGATTGGAGTCGCGAAGTCACCACCTGCGAGCCCGAATACTATCGCTGGAATCAGTGGTTCTTTTTGAAAATGTTTGAGCGCGGCCTCGCCTATCGTAAAGAAGCGCTCCTCAATTGGTGCAACGAATGCGGCACTGTTCTCGCCAATGAACAAGTGGTCGACGGCTGCTGCTGGCGGCATGAGACCACCCCGGTCGAACAGCGTGCCATGCAGCAGTGGTTTCTCAAAACTACTGCGTACGCCCCCGAACTGCTCGACGCCATGAAGCAATTGGAAGGCGGTTGGCCCGATCGCGTTCTCGCAATGCAGCGCAATTGGATCGGTCGTTCCGAAGGCGCCGAAGTAGATTTCAAACTCGCCGAGAGCGCCGAGAAAATCCGCGTTTTCACTACTCGCATCGACACTATATACGGCGCGACGTGTCTCATTCTTGCGCCCGAACACCCACTGCTTGAACAACTCGTGACCGCCGACGCCGAAAAGCTCAAGCTTAAAGAGATGATCGATTTCACCGCGCGCCAAGATCCTGGCAACGTAAAGAAGGTCGGTCAGTTCACCGGAAAGTACGCGGTGCATCCGTTTAACGGAACCAAGGTCCCCATCTGGATCGGCAACTTCGTTCTCATGGGTTATGGCACTGGCGCCATCATGGCCGTTCCAGCACACGACGAACGCGATTTCGAATTCTGTACCGAGTATAAAATCCCCATCACGCCAGTGATTCGTCCTGTTGACGGCGTTCTCGCCGCTACCCCACTGAAAGAACCCTTCTGCAATTACGGCATCGTCGAAAATTCCGGCGAATGGTCCGGCCTCGCCAGCTCTGACGCTCGAAAGAAAATGGCCGCCTTCGCCCAAAGCAAGGGCTTTGGCAACGAGGCGATCACGTATCGGATTAAGGATTGGGGTATCTCACGCCAGCGCTATTGGGGCACGCCCATCCCGATGGTGTATTGCGCCAAGTGCGGCATCGTTCCGGTAGACGAAAAAGATCTTCCGGTCCTGCTTCCGCTCGAGGTAAAAATCACGGGCAAAGGGCGTTCCCCACTGGAAGGCGTTCCCGAATTCATCAACGTAATCTGCCCCAAATGTGGTGGCCCCGGACGCCGGGAGAGCGACACCATGGACACCTTTGTCGATTCTTCTTGGTACTTCTACCGCTACTGTGACCCGCACAACGATCGGGCTCCGTTCGACTCAGAAACAATAGCCCGCTGGTTCCCGATCGATCAATACATCGGCGGCGTAGAACACGCCATTCTTCATCTCATCTACTCGCGCTTCTGGACCAAGGTCATGCGCGACATCGGCATCATCAAGAACGACGAGCCTGCCAAGCGCCTCTTCACCCAAGGTATGGTAATCAAAGACGGCGCAAAGATGTCGAAGAACCTTGGCAACGTCGTTTCTCCCGACGACATGGTCGCACAGTTCGGCGCCGACGCCGCACGTCTCTATTCCCTCTTTGCTGCCCCGCCTGATCGCGATCTCGATTGGCAGGAAGACGGCGTTTCGGGCATTCAGCGCTTTCTGGGCCGCCTTTATCGTTTCGTCACCCGACACGCCGACCGCAAGGCCTCAACCGCACGAAGCGAAGCTGATCGCGCCGCGCTCCGCAAACTGCACCAAACCATCGGCAAAATCACCACCGATTTCGATAGCCGCTGGCACTTCAACACCTCCATCGCTTCACTCATGGAACTGGTGAACGAACTCTACGCCCTTGAAACCGGCCTAACCGACACTGCCATCCACGAAATCTGCGAAAGCATAACGTTGATGCTGGCGCCCTTCGCGCCCTACACGGCACAAGACCTGTGGTCGGAACTAGGCCACGACGAACCCGTCTTCCGCCACGCCTGGCCAACATTCAACGCCGACCTGGCGAAAGACGATCTTGTCGAAATCCCAGTGCAAGTCAATGGCAAAGTCCGCGGCCACATTAAGGCCCCGCACGGCACTGCAAAAGAGGAACTTGAAAAACTCGCGCTTGCTCATGAAAGGGTGAAGCCGTTTATTGAAGGCAAGCAAGTCGTCAAGATCGTTGTCGTGCTTGATCGCTTGGTGAACATCGTGGTGAGGTGAACCCGATCGGTAACCGGGTTCAATTAGCGCGCAACACCTGACCCAGAAAGTCGGCCTTTTGGCCCAGCACAAGTGCGGTTAAACCGCATGTTTCATCCGGCATGCATCGGAACAGTAGTAGAAGGTCTTGCCCGAAAGCTGCCTGCGGAAAGATGTAGATTCGGAAACGTATGTGCCGCAAACCGGATCTTTGTGAAGTTCGCCGGCGCGGGGCGTTTCTGGTGCAGCGCCTCCTGACCGAGGCTGCTGCTGTTGCTGGAATGCATTCGACGCGGCTGCGCCAAATCCCTTCATTACACTGGCCATCACTGATCTTGCCACCATGGCCAGCAGAATCATAATGACGAATTCGAGGATCGCGCGGAACATCTGGGCTTTGGGTTCCTAAACTGGAGGCGTTTTTAGCAACGCCTCCAATTCCCATTCTACGGCTGTTACTTCTTCTTTTTCGTAGCTTGTGGAATATTTACCTTCGTCTCAACCTTTTCGCCCATAGCCTGCAGCATCGCGCTCGCTTCAGCGGCATGCGAACCGTTCGGCTGCAACTCCAGGTATTTCTTCAGCGCTGTTGCCGTATCCGGTGGATAGGTCTGTGCACCAGTCTTCGGATCAACCTTGCCCTGCATCATCAGCAAGCTACCGTATTGATACCAAGCTTCCGAGTAGTTCGGATCGGCATCCGCCGCCTTCTTGAAGAAGTCCGTCGCCTTTTCAGGTTGTCCACCGTTTACCAGGTTGGCGCCCATGTTGAAGTAAGCTTTCGGCGCCATGGCCGGGTCAAGCTGCGCCGCTTTGGTCAAAGCATCGGTCGCCTCCGGAATTTTCTTTTCCTTGCCGTAAAGATTGCCGATTTGGTTGTAGACACCCGCATCATTGGGCTTCACTGCGAGACCTTTGTTGTAATTCGCGATTGCTTGGTCGTATGATTTGGTCCGGTCGTCACCGGTCTGCGCGTCGCCCATGGCCGAGTACGTTTCACCGAGCGCATCCCAAACCGCAGCCTGCGCAGGATCAAGCTCCCCGGCCTTGTTGAAGCTATCGATGGCCGTCTGGTATTTCACAACTTTTTGCGCTTTATCGGTTTCCGCGTCGCCTGCTTTCTTGGCGTCCTGGCCCGCATTGAACGCGTCGTTCAAAGCTTTGTTCTTCTTCATCGTTTCGGCGTTCTTCTTGGCCGTCGCTTCGAACTTTTCTTTCTCTTCCTTGCTCATGCCACGCGCGACTTCAGGCGCCAACTCACCGTTGGCAGCGGCTGATTGCACGGCAGCCTTTTGCGCCTGAGCTTTGCGCATGTCGAAATCGATAGTTGTGCTATCGCCATACTTCGATTGCACGCCTTTTACCGAATCGACGGTCTGGCCATCGACCTGGAGACTGATGTCGAATTTGCCGTAAGGTAAACCGGTGTAGAGCCAGTGACCCTTTTTATCGGATTTGACTTGGTAATGGCCTTTGATGTCTGTACGGTCGAGAACGATCAACGCACCCTTCAGCGGTTGACCGTTTGCATCCTTGACGTCGCCTTCAATGGTCGTGGTCTGCGCCCAGGCGCCGCTAGCCACCACCAACAATAAACTGCTCAAAATGAACGAACTTCGCAACTGGGCGAGCATATGTTGGGTTTCCTCTCTCCTATAGCTGAATTGGTAAGCCTCAAAGATACTATACTCTTCCGTGGGGTACGGTGACGTAAACCACTCACATTAAAAGAATCAAAGATTTAGGAGGCATTCCGAGATGTTTGGCAACCTGGTACTGTTCAGGTGCATCAATTGGAGTGACGCTAGGTAGAAACGCGGTAGGCTGGTTGTCATAGGGAGATTTTTTCTTGGGTTTGGCAAACATACGTGCATGTATTTCACTGGCGGTTTTGAGCGCCAGTTTACTGTGTGCCAGCGATCTTTACAAAGCGGAAGACCGCTACCAGCACACAGATTTCGAATCTTCTTTGGCGCTGCTTGATAAACACTCGTCCGACGCCGCTATCAATTTCCTAATCGCTCGTAATTATTACATGCTAGGCGATTTTAAGAAGTCAGTAGAATACCTGCAACAAGCCATTGCCCAACAGCCGGGAAATGCCGATTATCTGGATTGGCTCGGCCGCGCCTACGGTAAGCGCGCTGAAACTTCCAATCCTTTACTGGCACCGGGCTTGGCTTCCAAAGCGCGTGAAGCTTTTGAGAGGGCCGTAGAGATCGATCCGAAGAATCCTGACGCATTAAGCGATTTGTTCGACTATTATCTGGAAGCTCCAGGATTTTTGGGCGGCGGCCACGATAAGGCCCTGGCGATTGCGGAAAAAACAGCAAAATTTGATCCGGCCCAAGGTTATTTCGAGAAGGCCAAGCTTGCCCAAAAGCGCAAAGAGTTCCAAAGCGCTGAAGACCATCTTCGGGAAGCCGTTAACGTGGCCCCACATCAGGTTGGTCACCTCCTGGCGCTGGGCCGATTGCTGGCAAACCAGGGACGAAACAAAGAAAGCGACGCGGTGTTCTTGGAAGCTCAGACGAAGCATCCCAATGCACCGCAAGTTTTGTTTGCCTGGGCTTCGGTGCTCGTGAAACAGAAACGGGATTTGGGCCAAGCGAAGACTATGCTCGAAAAATATATGCAGGCTTCTCTCACACCCGACGATCCGCCCAAAAACGAAGCGCGCCGCTTGCTCAAAGAAGTGGGCGGGGCATAAACTGACTCTGCAGTAGATGAATCTTTCCGAAGCGATCGGCTTCAGCCTTCAGGCGCTCAAAGCAAACCGTCTCAGAACTTTTCTGACGGCGCTCGGCTTGATCATTGGCAATGCTTCGGTAATCCTGGTCGTCACTATTTCGCTCGCGAGCAAAGACCTGATTTTAGATCAGATTCGTGGCGTCGGTTCTAACCTGGTGTACGCCTATTACCAAGCCGGGGGCCAGAACACTGCCAAGATCCAAGGAGATTTTGTGAAGTTGGCCGATGTGCAAGCCATTCGCGAAAGCCTCGGGAACGAGATCGTTGCGGCGACTGCTGTCATGACCTCGCACGACCAAATTGTGGTGGCTGGCAAAGTTCGTGAGTTGACCGTCAACGGAGTTGACGAAGAGTACCCGCTTGTCCGTCCCTTGGTGATTTTGCGAGGCCGCTGTTTGGATGCTAGTGATGTTGCCTTGCGC
This sequence comes from Bryobacterales bacterium, assembly GCA_963749105.1. GTDB lineage: Bacteria > Acidobacteriota > Terriglobia > Bryobacterales > Bryobacteraceae > Bog-105. The sequence continues at coordinate 79,154 of CAVVLT010000031.1, forward strand.
GGGCGAGTAGCGATGCTAACAGAGAAACTGGCGGTGCGCATCTTTGGCAGTCAGGACGCAGCGATTGGCCAAACCATCAAGATCAGTCAATTGCAATTCGCCGTAATCGGCACTTTCCGTGAGAAAACCACGACCTTTGGTCAGGGCGAAATCAGCGACGAAACAGTACTCATCCCCATTACGGTGATGAAGTATTTCATGCAGTACGAGAAGGTTGAGCCAGTGTACGTGCAAGTGCGCGATGCCGCTAACGTGCCCGCCGTGACGGAGAAGGTAACTCAAATTCTGGAGAGCCGCCACCGCCTGGGCGCGAAATACGATGTTCAGAATCTGGTAGCAATTCTGCAAACGGCCGATACGATTGCCACGGTGTTGACGATCGTGTTGATTCTCGTCTCAGCGATTGCCCTGCTCATTTCCGGCATCGGCATTATGAACATCATGTTGGTCACGGTTACCGAGCGCACTCGCGAAATCGGCTTGCGCATGGCTGTGGGCGCGTCGCGACGGGAAGTACTGCTGCAGTTCCTGGTGGAAGCCGTGGTGATGAGCGTCGTAGGCGGAGCGCTGGGTATAGTAATCGGCTTGGCGTTGCCGCTAAGCGTGCCCTTCTTCACTTCAGCTATCAAAGTGCCGGTTTCTCCAGTGTCGGTTTTGGTGGCGTTTTTGGTTTCGTTTGCGGTGGGGGTGACGTTTGGCCTGCTGCCCGCTCGACGGGCGGCACAACTCAATCCAACGGAAGCGCTAAGGTACGAGTAGCTGCCACTCGCGTGCGGCGCGATCATGTAGCAATGGTAAGTCTGTTTCGAGCAGGAAGCCCGACATCATCAAGTCGTGCGCAGCCTGATCGATTCCGGCGAGATAAGTCTCGCGGTTGGCATAACGTTCTTGAACCGACACCCGCGGGTCACCGCTCTTTAGCCGTTGGTCTTTTGTAAGAGCAAACGGAATCCATGATCCCGTGTAACTCAGCATCTCAGTGGGGGCGCCAATGGCCGGTGCGCGCCGGTTCCAACCCGTGTAAGAAGCCAGCGGCACCTTGATCTCAGGCATCTGTATACCGCCCAGATCATTGCCGTCCGCGTCAACTTGCGGCACAAACGTAGGAAAGGCCACACCCATCTTCGGCGGCTCGACAGAGAAATCGAGATCATACGCTTCGCGCTTATGCGCGGGTGGTTCGGCTCCGGGAATTTTCGGAAAATGTAGCCCGTCCAACGGTGTCAGTTCATTCCGCCCGAGGTGAGGAAAGCGCGCTGCGGGCGGTGCGGAATCAGTCTTGATCCATCGGTCCATTCTAAGCAATAGCGCCCGCATCGCATAACGGTAGTCGTTGGTGTTAGCCATGTTTTGCCCTTGCACATGCGCGGGTGGAACGCTGCCCACCCCATGCTGCGAACCAGCGAAGAAGTAAATGCGCGTGTTGGCTGAAGGTTCTACGTCAAACTTGCCATCGGGCGTTGTGTGTATGAGTGAGGCACAGCGGCCCCAGTATTCGTAAGAACCGTTTGTGAGAAACAGCTTGGGCACCACATGAGCCTTTGCAGCGCGTTCGACGAGGTGCTGTTCGTCAAACGGCGCGACATCCACCGGATAAAACACGTTTGCGAAAGGCTGGCCATCGCGCGAGGGCTGAGCAAACCGTTGATTAAAGCTTCCCCGCCCCGCACCGCCGATGTGTGCCCAAACGCCATCGAAGACTTTTCGGTTCAACTCGTCTCGGTTGAATCCGTCATAAAGGAACTCCCGCAAGAAGCGTCCACTTTGGGAGACGCCGAAGCCGATGGCCCGTTTGATGCCCGAACGGTCGTTGATAATCGGCGAATCGACACCCGCATATTTAAGGTAAGAGACGAAATCCCGCAGGCCCGCCAGACCCAAACCTGCGACAACCGGATCTTTAGCCTCATATACAATTTCGTAAATGCGCCCGGGCGCGAAGCCGCCCTTGAGTTTCACGTGCGTGCCCTCAACGAACTGCCAATCCGAGTGAGAGATTAAGGTGCGAGGCGCCGCCACTTCATCGCGCACGAACAATTCATTCTTGGGCGACCCGGGATCGCGAGCCACATAGCCATTTTGCGCCTTGTCGCCAGTGGAAATGATTTCTTCATTCTTTTCGCCCACCCATTCGGAATGAATGGTCCCGCAGATGGTTTTTCCCGCGTTGGTAGCAACCGGCAGAACTGCGCGCAGCATCCCAGGTTGATCCGGCACATCAAACTCCCAGCCAAGCCAAACGAGCGTGAACCCTTGTTCCAGCAGGAACGAATCACCCAGCGTTTCCGGCGAAGTTAAGTCACCTCCCCGACGCGCAAAATCGAACACATTCAGCAGACCTTTGCCACCACGATTTGAAACTTCCACCAGCGCTGTGCCATTGCCGTGGAGCGGACGCAGCATGTAGTAATTCGCTGAAAACTCGACTAAGCCTCGCTTATTCTTGGGCGCGAGATCAATATCGCGAACGATGCGGTTGGGACCCATTTTCGGGTCCAATGCAAAGTAGACCTGGCCGGACGTCGCTTCAACAGCCATGCCTTTTACGTTGTCGCGGAAAGCGACATCGATGCGCGCGACCGCTGCATGGGCGATTGCGCTAAACAAAAAAGCCAGCAAGATGCGGAACAAGCGATTAGGCGGTAACGCTGCGCGAAGGTTCGAGGCGACGGCTCACTAAGGCATACGCGCCGAAGAGGACGCCCGAGTAGAAAAGATCCCCCAGCAGTGTGCGGCCGTAGAACGGAAGCGCGGCAACGTAACAAGCAGACAGACCACTGAGAGTTTGTGGGTACATGTCGTGCGAGCCAAACCATACAAAAAAGTTAGTGATGATGTAGAACTGTAAGCTACCTGCAAACACAACGCTAGCGATTCGCACGGGGTTATTGGTGTCGCGTAAGAAAGTTCGCCCAAGAAACACGCTGATCAGGAAACAAGCATATACAATAACCGTTCCGCTCGAATAAGCCGGATACCCGCCTTCCATACGACTCCGAATCGGATCGGTAATGGCCAACGCAAGCAGCGGCACCAGGTAAGCTTGCCAGCCTCGCAAGCGCGCGCCACCAAACAAAGCGACGCCACCGATGGGTGTGAAGTTGGGAGGGTGCGGCGCCAGGCGCAGTAGCGCACCCAAGACTGTCATCACGACGGCGAGCGGTTGAAAAGAGCGTTGTTTGCGGTCCATCTAGCCTTTCAGTATATCCAAAACAAATTTAAGCTTGGAGCCACATGCCCTACCGCTCCGCAATGGTCTTTCGAGTATTCTGCAACGTGGAGGTGAGTGATTCGCGCGGAACATTTTGAATGAATGGCTTGATCATCCATCCCATGCCGCTGGGAATGCTACGCGAGAGCGAGATTGTTCGACATTCCGCCAACACTCCACTGCCGCTTTCTTCGATACTCCAAAAGGCATTCATGCGCCACAAAAGCCCTAACCCTTCGCCCAAAGGATAGTCTTTCTCCTTCTTGCTCCCAGCATCCTGGACTTCGCGGATATCGTTGGCATAGGCGCGGCACACCCATTTGCCTGGAGCGATCTCTCTGTAGTGAGCTTCCTGTTGAACATCAAAAACCGCCGGGACGAACTGCTGCTTGCGTTCTAACCGCCAATAGCCGGTAAGATCGTTTCCGTCGCGCTTCAACAAGCGGGAGCGAATAATTTCTGGATAGATCTTGGCATGACGATCAAAGTCCTGTAGAACTGCGACCACAGCGTTTACATTCGTATTGGGAATGTAAACCGCACCGACCCAGTCGTGAATGAGACCATCCGGCACGTCTTCCGGCTTACTCGAATTGGCTGGCCGGATAAGCAGGTCTCCCTTTAGCAGGCGCTTACGGTCTTCCGTCGAGACGTCCAGTGAGAGGAACGGAGTTTGGCCCGACCAACGCGCCTCGAGTTCCGATTCGGCCGACTTCACGTAAGTCTCAAACGCTTTCACCGTTGCGGGTTCCAGCTTAATTTCGAATTGTGAACAGAGCGGACAGGTGACGAGCCAAAGAGACAACAAAAATCTCATCCGTATCCTTTAACGCGCCTCATAAAGCGCGCTGTAGCTCAGCTGCTGCTTCACGTAATCGCGGGGATATGAAATTTCTACGGCGGTCACCTTCCCGTCCCGATCAAACTTGGCATTGAGATCGGCATTGATGCCGGTCCAATAAGTGGGCAGATCGAGCTTTTGGTAGCGCGCCACGGCTTCATCACGTAACTTGGGATCGAAGTGAACGCCGTATTGATCGATGAGCGCTTTGATCGCTGGGTAATCGCCTTCTGCTTTGATGCGCATTAATTCGGCGAGCAGCATGCCGACGCCTTGATGCATCTTGTCGTAATCTTTGACCGAGACGTAGGTCTTGCCGCCGTGAGACTCAAATGCAATCGCACCGGTCTTATCCATGATGTAGCGCGCAATGAGTTGGCGGTCGCGCTGGTGATCTTCTTCAATCGTGGTGCCTTTGGGAATGCGCGCCAGTTGAGTTAACATAACGCGGGCAGCTGAATCGTACATGGCGCGCCCGATTTCATCGGAAGTCACCAGGCCGAGTTCTTTTAATTTGGGATCAAAAACGTTCCAAAGGGCAACCAGATCTGCGCGCGCTTCCTCTAGCGTTGAATAGTATTCTTTCAGATAAGATCCTGGATCTTGCGTCAACTTTGGGCTCAGTTTGCCGGAGCCATGGCCAATCACTTCGTGCATGGCTGTCATGAGTTCTTCCGCTTGTGCACCGTATTTTTTGGAGCGTGCGATCTCCTCCGGCGAAGCGGCAAATTCTTCGACCACCTTGTTTCCTACAGCCGCTTGAAACGCGCGCGTTGCGCTGGAGAAAAGAAAATTTTTGGTGCCGTATTTCTGGTGGACTTCATTTTCATTCGGCAGGTTGTCGCCAATCGTCGAGACATGAAAATCGCCCGTTTCAATCACTGTTTCCACCGCCTTGGCAACGGGCGGTCTGGCGTTCTGCTGCTTGTAACGCCCATCCCAAGGCGCTCGGCCTTCGAAGTAACTGGCATTGGCGGCAATCTTGCGCATCGCTGCCGATAGCTTTTCATCCGTGACGCACACGAATGTTTGAGCTGTTCCTTTGGCGGCACGGGCATCGCGGTAGGTTTCAATAAAGCCGCTGGCGAAATCCACCGGCGGATTATTCCGCACCCAAGCCATACCTTCGTTCAGCCAGTCGGAATATTCGCCCGTTTCATAGAAGCGGATAAGATCGGCAATCACTTCGGACTGCGCGGGTTCGGCATAACGGCGAGCTTGGTCCAGATAGCCGATGGCTTTACGCAGGTACTCGGCGTAGAGACCAGGCTTGATGCGGCCATCGGACGTACCTGCGCGGTAGACTTCTTCGCGCATCTTGCCGCCCTCTTTAACAAGGCGCGAATTGAGGCGATAATGTTCTGTAAAGTTCTGCAGATCGTGCAGATTGACTCCAAAGTAAAAATTGTTGGAACTGGCTTGGATGATGTCTTTGCCGCCTTCGGGCGTTTTTGCGGTAAGTATCGGTTCGAAGTTCGGATCGAAGAACGAAGGCACGAGCCGGTCCAGGGCCGCCGCCAGATCCTTTCGCCCAGCCGCTAGTAGCGCACTCTTCAGACTCTCGGCAGTGAATTGCGGCATGAGCTTTTGGCCCGTTTGCTCGTGATGGTTGCCCTTGTTGGCCCAGAAGAGTTTTGTAAAGGCGAGAACCTGTGAATAGGTCTGCGGATCAACCTTGTCCTTCGCCTCAACGATCGCCTCAAGCGTTTCTTTCTGTTGCAGACCGAAGCGGGAAAGCTGATCGTAAATAATCGGATCGATCGCTATAGACGCTTGCGTAAGCCAATAGGCGAGCGCCTGCTGGCGCGGTGTCAGTGCGCGAAAGCTGTCGGCCTCAATTTGAATGAACGCGGTTTTGTCGACGCGTTCGACCAGAGGCGATTGATCGCCGGACAAAATTGAAGTGGCGGAAAAGGCTGCGAGGACGGCGAACACAGGACGGCTCATAACCGCAGTGTACCGATGTTTTGCGGTACCTTTAAGATATTTTGAGCTACCAAGCTACCATCGGTTCGCTGGTTTACCGGTTTGCGGATCTAAAAACACTGCTGGCCAAGGCCACGCCGCTGCGGTCTGGAGACGAACTGGCAGGGGTGGCGGCGAGGAGCGCTGAAGAACGTGTGGCAGCGCAGATCGCGCTCGCCGATGTGCCGTTGAAACGTTTCTTGGAAGAGCCGCTCACACCCTATGAATCCGATGAAGTAACCCGCTTGATTTTTGATTCGCACAATGCGAAGGCCTTCGGCGAAATCTCGCATCTCACGGTCGGCGCTTTCCGCGATTGGTTGTTGGCCGGCGCGGCTGAAGGGGCGACGATGGCGCGGATTTCCCCCGGTGTGATGCCAGAACAGGCGGCGGCGGTGTCAAAACTAATGCGGCTGCAAGACTTGGTCAAGGTAGCGCGCAAGATTCATGTGGTAACGCGCTTTCGCACAACGGTGGGGCTGCCCGGCCGGCTTGCTACGCGCCTGCAGCCGAATCATCCAGCTGACAATGCACGTGGCATTGCGGCCAGCATCATCGATGGACTCATGTTGGGCAGCGGCGATGCGGTCATTGGCATCAATCCTGCTTCCGATAATCCGCACACGGTAAAGCAGTTGCTCATTATGATCGATACCGTTCGCCAGCGCTACAGCATACCCACTCAAAGCTGCGTGCTCGCGCATGTGACCACGCAACTCGAAGCACTGCGAGCAGGAGCGCCGGTAGATTTGGTATTTCAGTCGATTGGCGGCACGGAAGCGACCAATACATCTTTTGGCGTGAACTTGGCGCTGTTGCAAGAGGCGCACGAAGCAGCACGCGCGTTGAAGCGTGGCACGCTGGGCGACAACATTATGTATTTCGAAACCGGGCAAGGCAGTTCGCTGTCTGCCAACGCACATGCCGGGATGGATCAACAGACGTGCGAAGCGCGGGCGTATGGTGTTGCGCGCGCGTTCCGGCCCATGCTGGTAAATACGGTGGTGGGGTTTATCGGTCCCGAGTATTTGTACGATGGCAAGCAGATTTTGCGCGCGGCGTTGGAGGATCACTTCTGCGGAAAGCTGTTGGGTTTGCCCATGGGCTGCGACGTTTGTTACACAAATCACGCCGAAGCTGACGACGATGACATGGACGCAATTCTAACTATGCTCGCGGCAGCCGGAGTGAATTACATCATGGGCGTGCCCGGTGCGGACGACATTATGCTCAATTACCAGAGCAGTTCGTTCCATGATGCGCTTTATTTGCGGTCGGTCTTCGGTTTGCGGCCAGCTCCCGAGTTTGAAGAGTGGCTTGCGCACCGACCCGCGTTACCTGAGATGGCGACGCTCCTTGAGGCATGACGAAGCTTAGCGATTACACTTCGGCGCGTGTGGGTTTGGGCATCACGGGCGAGAGTCTGCCGACCGAGGCGCTACTCGATTTTCGCCTGGCCCACGCAAGGGCGCGGGATGCGGTGCATTTTCCGTTAGATTCGGCGGGACTGGTAAATGAACTACTAGCTCTCAACTTGACACCGATCGTCCTGCGTAGCGCTGCGGCAGATCGGATTGAATATTTGCGCAGACCGGATAAGGGGCGACTGCTCAGCGAATCTTCCGCCCAGGCCGTTGTAGGCTGCCAGTGTGAAACGGCAATCATCGTTGCCGACGGATTGTCCGCATTGGCCGTTCACCGCCACGCTGTTCCTTTGCTGAAGCAAATCGCACCCGAGAGCAAAGTGCCGATCTGGATTGTCCAGCAAGGCCGCGTAGCCATTGGCGACAATATTGGCGAGTTGCTCAAAGCGGAGTTGTCGATTGTGATTTTGGGAGAACGCCCCGGTTTGAGCACGCCGGATAGTTTAGGTGTCTACATTACCTGGGCACCGCGTGTTGGGCGAACCGATGCGGAGCGGAATTGTATTTCAAATATTCATGCGCATGGACTTTCTTATGCAGAGGCCGCGCATAAATTGGCTTTCATTACGGATGCGGCTAGAACGCGGAAACTAACAGGAGTGGAGCTTAAGGAGACAGCGGGAAGCTTGCTTGGTTAGAGTCAGCGAACAACCCTCTTGGCGTATATTTGGAGTAGTGAAATCAACGACTTCTCTGAGGTGAGCAATGAGTAATCTACAGAACGAAATCGCAACCTTAACTGCGGATGAAAAGTTCGAGTTGCTTGACATCCTCTGGGAGAGTCTCGAAGCGGATGTACCGCCAATTACAGACGCGCAGCGCGAGGAATTGGACCGGCGGCTATTGCATTATGACGAGAATCCATCAGACGTGATTCCTTGGGAACAGGTCAAAGCGAGTTTACCGAAAAGGCGGTGAAACTGCCGCTGGTCTGGCTTCCCGATGCGGACGCCGAACTCAAGGAAGCTCGCCTTTGGTAAGGCAGAATCAATCCGGATCTCGCCATACGATTCGAGATCGCAGTCGAAGAAACCGGCGAGAAAGTCGCGTTATCTCCCTTACGTTTTCCTACTGTTTACCCGCGGCTGCGCCTGGCAGCAGTACCACGTTTTCCGTTCGGAATATTCTTTCAGGTGGAACAAAGCGGCATTTTGGTGGTAGCCTGTTTCCACGGACGCCGTAATCCTAAACACCGGCAAACGCGCTGACGTCGCATGGAGCTTAATGAACCGCCGCACATTCGTCAAAACCAGCACCGCATTCACGGCACTCTCAGCCGGGACCAAAAGCTTTGCAGACTCTGAATCAATGCGCAAGATGCGCAAAGGCATCATGTATGCAACGATCAAACTCGACGGCAGCAGCGTGCTCGACAAATTCAAGGCTGTCAAAGCTGCCGGTTTTGATGGCGTCGAACCTATGAGCCATATGTCGCAGGCGGAGGTTCAGGATGCGTTCCACACGACGGGCCTTGCGCCCGCCAGCGTGTGCTGCGAAACCCACTGGAAGAATCCGCTCTCTGATCCAAGTTCAGAGGTCCGGGCGATAGGCGTGAAGGGTTTACAGCAAGCACTGCGCGATGCGAAAGCTTACGGCGCTAGTTCGGTGTTGCTGGTTCCGGCGGTCGTGAATAAAAAAGTTGCCTACCAGGACGCCTACACACGTTCGCAAACCGAAATCCGCAAGGTGTTGCCGATGGCGAAGGAACTGGACGTGAAGATTGCCGTTGAAAATGTCTGGAACCATTTCTTGATGAGCCCTCTCGAGGCCGCCCGCTATATCGATGAATTCGAAAGCAGCGCTATCGGTTGGCATTTCGATGTTGGCAATGTCATCAACTACGGCTGGCCCGAACAATGGATTCGCATCTTAGGCAAGCGCATTCAAAAACTTCACATCAAGGAATATAGTCTGGCGAAACGCGACAAAACGGGTCCGTATTCCGGTTTCGACGTCAAGTATTTGGAAGGCGACAACGACTGGCCTGCCGTCATGAAGGCGTTGGATGAGATCGGCTATCAAGGCTGGGGCATCGCCGAACAACCCGGTGCCGATTCGCCCGAAGGCTTGAAAGATCTGGCCGATCGGATGGGTAAAATTTTCGCGAGCTAGAAAAGATGCTTGGCCAAGACATACGGTTTGCTCTTCGGCAAATGGCAAACAACCCGGGCTTTGCCGTTATCGCAGTCTTAGTTCTCGCACTGGGCATCGGCGGTTCAACTGCCGTCTTCTGCGTTCTCTATCAAGCCCTTATCAAGCCGCTTCCCTACTCCGATGCCCAGAAGCTGGTTTTTGTTCACAACTTGTTCCCCAAGAGTCAGGTTTCCACCGCTGGCGTTTCCGGTTTCGATTACGGCGAAATCAGGAAACACACGGACGTGTTCGCAAGGGCCGCCATTTACTATCACAACGATTTGAATCTTACAGGCGTGGGCAGCGCGCAGCATGTCGACGTGGTGAACGCTTCTGCCTCCCTGTTCGACGTTCTCGGCGTCAAACCGGAGTTGGGGAGAGCTTTCACGGTCGCGGAAGATCAGAAGAGCGCAGAGGAACCCGCTATCCTCAGCGACTCTTTGTGGCGCGGCGCCTTCGGCAGCGACCCTCATGTCCTCGGCCGCGTCATGCACCTGAACGGCATGGCCTACAAGGTGATGGGCGTTATGCCGCGCAGCTTTCAGTTTCCTTCGCGCGAAACTCAGCTTTGGATTCCAATCGCCTTGCGCTCAAGCGAGTTCACCATCGAAGGGGGCCGCAGCGAAAAATGGCTGCACATGGTGGCGCGACTTTCGGCCAATGCAACCAACGCAGAAGCAAACGCGATGCTCGCGGCAGTCACGGATAATCTGTCATCTCGCTTCCCTGCCTTTTATCCAAAGATCGACGGCTGGCACTTCACGGCTCGGCAGCTTGCCGATGAACAAACAGAAAAAGTGCGCCACTGGCTTTATCTCGCATTCGGCGCCGTGCTGTTGGTTCTGCTCATCGCCGCCATCAATGTAAGTAGCTTGCTCTTGATCCGTGCTACCGCACGTCAGACAGAGATGGCCGTGAGGCTCGCGCTTGGCGCTACAAATTGGCGCATTGTCCAACAAATGCTAACCGAAACGGCGATCCTCGCTTTTTCGGGTGGCTTCTTAGGAATTCTGCTGGCCGGGTGGGCGATTCACCTGATCAATCTTTACGGGCCTTTGCCGCAACCAACGCCACTGCGAAATTGGGCTTTGCTGTTTGCGCCGATACTAGCTTTTTTGGCAACCTTTGTGGCTGGAATCGTGCCGGCATGGCTCGCCACCAGAAGCGGAGCAACGCGCACTTACACGAGTAGCGGTGGCTGGCGGAGTGCGATTATAGCCGCGCAAATTGCCTTGGCCGTCATGCTTCTTTTTGCCGCGATACAGTTGAATCGCAGCTTTCTCAACTTGACGCGTGTTCCGCCCGGTTTCCAGCCGCAACACGTTTGGACGGGCGCAGTCGATTTGGCGGGCCGGAACAATGCGTTCTTTGAACAACTCTTGCAAGATCTTGCAGCGATACCAGGAGTTCAAGCCGCGTCCGGTGGTCCAGTTCCCTTTAATCCAAGCGGCCTTTGGACGGAAAGATTGCAGTTACCGAATCGCCCCAAACAGACGGTTTTAGAAGCGCAGATTGGCATTGCGATGCCTCGCTACTTCGAAATCATGGGCATTCCTTTACTGCGTGGCCGCACTTTCACCCCTCAAGACCGAACCGGCTCGTCCGCGGTTGCGGTGATCGACGAAGAATTGGCGCGTCGATATTTCCCGAGCGATGATCCAATCGGTAAACCCATCGCGAGTGGTGGTTCGAACACGCTTGCCACCATTGTTGGCATTGTAGGCAGCGTGCATAACAGCGATTTGGGTGGACCGCATGAGCCTGAGGTTTACTATCCCGAGTTTCAGGAACATACGGCGGGCACTTACCTGGTGCTGAAAACGAAAGGCGATTTGGACCCGACTACCGCTGTGAGAAAGGCCATTGCCAAACTGGATGCCGGCGCGGCTTTATACGACGTGAAATTTATGGAAGCGCGTGTCGAAGCAACGTTTGAATTGCGGCGCTTCATTGCTTATCTGCTGAACGGATTGGCAAGCACAGGTCTGCTGCTGGCAGTTGTTGGGCTGTATGGTTCCCTAGCGCATTTGGTCGAACTTCGCCAGCGAGAGATTGGCATTCGCGTCGCTCTTGGCGCGACTCGCGCACGAATCGTGCGGCTTATTCTCATACGAGGCGCGGTAATCGTCGTGTTCGGTTTGGTGAGCGGAGTAGTAGGCGCAGTTTTAACCGGACAGGCGGTGCGGAGCCAGCTGTTTGGCGCGCGGATCACAGACGCCTCGGCGTGGATCAATGTACTTGGGCTCATTCTCTTGGCTGGCGCGATCTCAGCCTATTTGCCCGCATGGCGCGCCGCGCGTATCGATCCGGCTATCGCGTTACGCCACGAGTAACGATCTTGTGAACTTCGGCAAGATAGCCGGAAAGCAGCGTGTCTTCTTCAATGAACGGGACGGTCTGCCGGATGCGTTCGTATACCGGTTGCGTTCCTTTGCCAAGCCGCGTGTTCGTACCAAGAACGCGGCGGCGTAAATCGATACCCTGTGCCGCAGACATCAATTCAATCGCCAAAATGTGTTCCACATTGGTCGCTACCTGCCGCAACTTGAGGCCAGCCGTACAACCCATGCTGACGTGATCTTCAACATTTGCCGAGGTCGGAATCGTATCCACACTGGCTGGGTGTGAGAGCACTTTGTTCTCCGTCGCCAATGCCGCCGCGGTGTATTGCAGGATCATGAACCCGGAATTCAAACCTCCGTTCACGGCGAGAAAAGCCGGCAGTGTTTGTGTGTTCGATGCCTCATCTGTGAGCCGCATGATGCGGCGTTCCGAAATATTGCCGAAGTCGCTAATGGCAATCGCTAAATAATCCATCGCAATCGCCAAAGGTTGCCCGTGGAAATTGCCGCCCGACAGCACGTCGATCTTAGCGCCATCGCAAAAGATGAGCGGATTGTCTGTCACAGCGTTCAACTCAATGGCAAATACCCAACGGCAATAGGCAATGGCGTCGCGTGCAGCACCGTGCACTTGGGGTATACAGCGCAGCGTATAGGCATCTTGCACATTGGCTGAATCGCTGCGGCGTACGAACTCGCTACCTTCGAGGAGCAAACGCAAATTCGCCGCGCAATCAATCTGGCGGGGAAATGGCCGCAACGCATGTATCCGTTCGTCGAAAGCTAAGGGCGTTCCATGCAAAGCTTCTAAACTCATACAACCGGCGACATCGGCGGTGCGACAAATCCGTTCAGCGCGGACCGTCTCCAAAACTCCAAGCGCGCACATCACAGCGGTACCGTTCGTCAGCGCCAAGCCTTCTTTCGCGGCCAGCGTCAACGGTTCAAGACCAACACGACGGAACGCTTCCCTGCCTGGCAGAACCTCGCCGCGATATTCCGCCGTTCCTTCGCCAATCAAAGGCAGGCTCATATGCGCTAATGGCGCGAGGTCGCCGCTCGCGCCAAGCGATCCTTTGCTCGGAATCACCGGATGAACACCCGCGTTCAACATGTCCAGCAGAAGCTGCAAGGTTGCCAGGCGAATGCCGGAGAAACCGCGCGCCAAGGTATTCGCGCGAATGAGCATGATAGCGCGTGTGGTGATTCGATCAAAAGGGTCGCCCACGCCGACTGCATGACTCACCAATATATTGCGCTGCAGCTGCTCTACTTGATCGAGCGGAATAACGCGATCTTTAAACGCGCCAAAGCCGGTGGTGATGCCATACGCCACCCGACCCTCGCGCAACATGGTTTTGACCGCCTGCGCCGCACGCTCTACTTTGGCCCGCGCCTCATCTGCCAAAACGACCGCCGGCTGTCCCGGTTCGCTGTTCGCCACTTCGACAAGTTGCTCCAGCGTAAGATGTTCGCCATCAAGAATCAACGGGGATTAGGTCCTTGTCGAGAGAATAGCGCAGCCTATGCTCACTGACTTACAGGTACTCTAAGGTCAGTTAATCTTATGTCGACTTGCACCACTGGAATTCTCGTCCCGCCCCACATTTCGTCCTTGAAAGGCTATGAACCAGGGCTGAACGCTGAGGAAATCCAGCAGAAATACGGGCTCGCGCGCGTCGTGAAGTTGGCTTCAAACGAGAATCCGCTGGGTTCTTCGCCCAATGCTATCGAACGCGCGCAACATGCTTTGGCGACTTTGTCGCGCTATCCAGCAGGCGGCTTGGCGCTGCGGCGCAAATTGGCAGAGCTTTTCAGCGTGGACGTGCGAAACGTAATCGCTGGTTCCGGCAGCGAGGGCATTATTTCGAATATCGTGCGGACTTTTCTCAACGATGACGACGAAGTGCTGACCACCAAAGCTGCATTCCTTGGTTTTCAAGTTTTGGCACGAGGCCGCGGCGTTGCGTATCGCACGGTGCCCTATCGCAATTGGCACTATGATTTAACTGGTTTGGCGGATGCCATTAATCCCAAGACCAAGCTCATCTATTTGGCGAATCCCAATAACCCTACAGGCACCTTCTTCACACGCCAAGCCTTCGAGCAATTTCACAAACGCGTTCCCGAGCGCGTGCTGATCATTTTGGACGAAGCGTACTACGAGTTCGGCGTGGTGGAGCAGTCGTACCCGGATTCCATGCACTATCGCTTCGATAACGTGATCACCTTGCGAACATTTTCGAAAGCCTATGGATTGGCTGCCGCGCGCGTCGGCTATGGGTTCGCGCACGAAGATTTGATTTCGGTTCTTTTGAAAGTGAAGCTCCCGTTCGAACCAAGCGGACCGTCGGAAGCCGCGGCTTTGGGTGCACTGGAAGATCGCGAGTTCATGATTCGTTCAGTGGCCAACAACGCCAAAGGCTTACTCTATCTGACGCGAAGTCTGCGCGAGCTTGGCTTTGAGGTTGTACCGTCCGCTGGAAACTTTGTCATGATCGTCCTCAAAGATGGCGATCAGGCTCAGAGCATTTTTCATAACCTGCTGGAACGCGGTGTGATTATTCGGCCTCTGGCGACAACGGGACTGCCGAATTGCCTGCGAATTTCAGTCGGAACTCCCGAGGAAAATGAATACTTCCTACACACTCTAAAGCTTGTTTTAAGACATAGTGTACTGTGACACTAGAGAAATAAAAACCCGCGCGGGTGCTGGCGGCGCTCGCAGCCTCCAAGTCGCGGCGCGTCTCAAAAGCAACCGCGGGTGACACGAGGGATGGATGGGCACACGAGTCGCTCTGAATCATCAGACGAACTATAAGTACGAGAGACGAATTACTTTAGGTCCGCAAGTAGTTCGATTGCGGCCTGCACCGCATTGCCGCACGCCAATTAGCAGTTACTCGCTTAAAATCAAGCCGTCGAAATACTTTATCAACTGGCAGCAAGACCCGCTTGGCAATCATCTGGCACGGTTGGTGTTCCCGGAGCCCACCGATGAGTTTGCCGTCGAAGTGGATTTGATTGCAGAGCTTTCGTCCATCAATCCATTCGATTTTTTCCTCGAACCCTACGCCGAAAAATATCCGTTTGAATACGTACCGGATTTGGCGCGCGACCTCGAACCCTATTTGAAAAAGGGCATTGTAGGGCCTCTCATGGGGAACCTGCTCGGTAGCATTTCAAGAACGCCGCGCGCGACTGTCGGTTTTTTGGTGGATTTGAATCGCACCATCTGCGACGAAATAGCCTATGAAACGCGGATGGAAGAAGGAATCCAAACCACCGAAGAGACGCTCGAAAAAGGCAAAGGGTCATGCCGCGACTCGGGTTGGTTGCTTGTCCAGGTTTTGCGTCATCTCGGTCTCGCCTCTCGTTTTGTATCCGGCTACTTGATTCAGCTCGCTTCCGAAAAGAACAAGACCGACACTGCCGACCTCCACGCATGGGCCGAAGTGTTCTTGCCAGGAGCTGGTTGGATTGGCTTAGATCCCACCTCTGGATTGATGGCGGGCGAAGGCCACATACCGCTCGCCTGTACGCCCGACGCCAGCGATGCCGCACCAATTACCGGAACTGTCGAAAAAGCGAAAGTCGATTTTACGTTTTCGATGAAGGTGGAACGTCTGACCGAAGCGCCGCAATTCGCTGCGCCCGTTCAAGACGTTCAATGGACGCAAGCGCAGGCCGTAGCGAGGAAGATTGACGAAGATCTGAAAGCGGCCGATGTGCGGCTTACGATGGGCGGCGAACCCACTTTTGTCGGCGCGGACGATCCCGACAGCCCGCAGTGGAATGTGGCGGCGTTAGGTCCCGAGAAACGCAAAATCGCCGAAAGCTTGATCCTCGGCCTACGCGAAAAAATGTCGCCCGGTGCGATGTTGCATTTCGGTCAAGGTAAGTGGTATCCCGGCGAACAGCTGCCGCGCTGGGCTTTGTTGTGCGCATGGCGCGCCGACGGAGTTCCCGTTTGGGAGAACATTGACCTGATTGCGCGTTCCGATAAAGAATACGGCTTCAAGCAAGAAGATGCGAAGCAATTTATGGAAGCGCTGACGCGCCGTCTTGAGGTGAACGCCGCCAACATATTGCCTGCCTATGAAGACACTGTTTATTACATGTGGCGCGAGCGCAAGCTGCCGGTGAATCTTGACGTTAAGGATTCAAAACTTGAAGACCCGCGTGGACGCGAGGAATTGCTGCGCGTGTTTGAGCGTGGGCTCCTGGAACCCGTCGGCTATGTGCTTCCCTTACGACGGCGTCAACTGAAGTGGCGGACTTATTGGTCAAGCCAGCATTGGTTCACCCGACCCGAACGTCTTTTGTTAGTGAACGGCGATTCGCCCATTGGTTACCGTTTGCCGCTCGATAGCCTTCCTTGGGTGGAACCCGACGAGATCGAATACGATCACGAACCCGATCCATTCGCAGCGCGTGAAAAGCTACCCGCCCAACCCGCACGCAAGCCAGAGCTATTCGATAAGATTCCGAAGGAAGATCCACAGCCAGCCGCACCCCAGCGGGGAAAATCAGCGGGAGAGACGATTCGGCCTGCGCTTTCGGTTGAAGTGCGTCAAGGCCGTTTGCATGTTTTCCTCCCTTACTCCCCGAAACTCGCCGATTACCTCGATCTCATTGCGGCGGTCGAAGACACTTGTGCGCACTTGAAGAAGCCCATCTGGCTTGAAGGATACACGCCGCCTTACGATCCCAGATTGAAGACTTTCAGCGTGACACCCGATCCCGGCGTAATCGAGGTGAACCTGCCGCCCGCTGCAAATTGGGATGAACTCGAAAAGATCAACCAAACCGTGTTCGCTGAAGCCGAAGCAAACCATCTCACCGCACAAAAATTCGCACAAGATGGCAGGCACACCGCTACCGGCGGCGGCAATCACATTGTCATTGGCGGCCCGAGCGCAGCCGACAGTCCGCTGCTGCGCCGTCCTGAATTGTTGCGTAGCATGGTCGCATTCTGGCAGAACCATCCTGCGCTTTCATATTTGTTTTCCGGCGTATTCATTGGTCCCACCAGCCAGTATCCGCGCATCGACGAAGCACGCATGGATTCGTTGTACGAAATGGAAATCGCTTTCAGCGAGATCCCCCCCGGCGATTGTGCGCCGTGGCTCGTTGACCGCATCTTTCGCAATTTGCTGGTCGACATGACTGGCAATACGCATCGTGCGGAGTTCTGTATCGATAAGCTGTATCCCCCGCAAGGTTCCGGTTCACGCTTAGGTCTGCTGGAATTGCGCGCCTTTGAGATGGCGCCGCAAGTTCGTATGTCGCTGTTGCAGTCGCTGCTGATTCGTGCGCTGGTGGCTGCGTTTTGGAAACAACCTTACCAGAACAGGCTAGTGCGTTGGGGGACTGCGCTGCATGATCGTTTCCTCCTGCCGTATTTTGTGAAACAAGATTTTCAAGATGTAACCGCCTATCTCAACAGCGCGGGCTATGCCATTTCGGCCGATTGGTTCACGCCGCAATGGGAATTCCGTTTTCCGAAATTAGGCGCCATCACGCTCGGATCGGTAGAACTTGAATTACGCCAAGCCCTCGAACCTTGGCACGTACTGGGTGAAGAGACCAGCGGCGGCAGCACAGCCCGGAATGTCGATTCCTCCCTCGATCGGGTACAGGTTAAAGCCAGCGGTTTAACAGAAGGTCGATACGCTATCGTCTGCAATGGACGCCGTGTTCCGCTGCATCCCACAGGAGTGCCCGGCGAAGGCGTGGCCGGCGTCCGATTTCGTGCTTGGCGTCCCGCCACCTGTCTGCATCCTACAATTTCCGTTCAGGCGCCTTTGGTGTTCGATATCCTCGATCTATGGAATGGGAGATCGATTGGGGGTTGCACCTACCACGTGGTTCATCCAGGCGGCAGAAATTATACGGCGCGCCCGATAAACGCGGCTGAAGCAGAGAGCCGCCGCCAGGAACGTTTTCAAAATTTTGGCCATACTGCTGGCCCCATGGTGCCGCCTCCCGAAGAGAGGAACCCAAATATTCCCATGACGCTTGATTTACGTTGGCCCAGGGCCGGTCAGATTAATCGTTCTACCACTGATGCTCCATGATTTCGAACCTGCTGCAAGCGCCGCTGCATGATCCGGAAGTCTTCGATGAACTATCCGCGGATGGAGTAACTCCGCGCGAGCACTGGGCGAGTTTCATTCAGTCTTTGAGCGACCTCGGCACGGTTGAACTCGAAAAGCGCTTGGCTCGCGCAGAACGGCGCATTCGGGAAAATGGCGTAACCTACAACGTGTATGGCGACCCACAGGGCATCAGCCGGCCCTGGAAAATCGACCTGGTACCGCTACTGATTCCCGCCAACGAGTGGCGCTTCATTGAAAAGGGAATCATTCAGCGGGCGGAGGTTTTGAATTTATTACTGCAGGATCTGTACGGCCCGCAGAAACTTCTTGCTTCCGGACGCCTGCCAGCAGCCCTGGCGTTTGCCAACCCTGCTTTCCTCCGCCCCGTCGTTGGTCTTGGCGGTACGAAACAAACGTACCTACATTTGTTGGCCGTCGACTTGGCGCGTTCGCCCGACGGCCAATGGTGGGTGCTGGCCGATCGCACGCAAGCTCCATCGGGCACCGGGTATGCATTAGAAAACCGCACTATTGTTGCCGACATCTTACCCGACCTCTTCCGCGCCAGTAACGTGCAACGCCTCGCGCCTTTCTTCCGTTCTGAACGAGAGACGCTGCTCAACATGGCGCAAGTCAACAATCCGCGCGTCGTTCTGTTGACGCCCGGTCCGTACAACGAAACCTATTTCGAACATTCCTATTTAGCCCGCTATCTTGGCTTCACATTGGTGGAAGGCGCCGATCTTACGGTCCGTGATCGCAAGGTCTACCTGAAGACGGTGAACGATTTGCAACAGGTTCACGTCATCTTGCGCCGGGTGGACGATAGCTTTTGCGATCCGCTGGAGCTGCGAGGTGAATCAGTGTTGGGCGTGCCGGGCTTGGTAGACGCCGTCGCGGCCGGGAATGTGAAAGTGGTGAACGGCCTGGGCAGCGGAGCCATTGAAACTGCCGCTATTATGCCGTTTCTGCCAGGTCTCACAGAGCATTTTCTGAGCGAACAATTCTTTTGCCATCGGTCGCAACTTGGTGGTGCGGCCAAGACTATGCGCTGGAATGGGTGCTCAATCACATCGATAGTATTGTCATCAAGCCGGCATTTCCTTCCCGCACTATGGAACCGGTGTTTGGCGGCGGCTTAGCGAAGGAAGAAAAGCAGAAGCTAGCGAGCCTGCTAAGAGCGCGTCCGCTGGATTATGTAGCCCAGGAGCAAGTCGCTCTTTCCACTGCGCCCGTGTGGGATAGCGGCGGTTTGTTGCCGAGGAGCATTGTGTTCCGCACGTACGTATTGAACACGCAAAATGGCTGGGTGGCGATGCCCGGCGGATTGGTGCGCGCCGCCGGGTCGGACGGACCCGTGGTTTCGATGCAGCGCGGTGGCCATAGCAAAGACGCGTGGATTTTGTGGGACGGCCCGGTGGATACGTTCAGCATGTTGCGGCCGCGCGGTGAAGCAGTAGAAATTCGCCGCGGCGCAGTGGATTTGCCAAGCCGGGCGGCCGACAATCTTTTCTGGCTGGGCCGCTACGCCGAACGCGCCGAGAACATGGCGCGCCTGCTGCGAACTCTAATCACCCGCGTTCGCCGTGCCAGCCGGTCGGAACTCGGCTGCTTGCTGCGCCTGCATGGGTGCCTGGATTCCCGTCACGCTAAACTGCCAAAGCGCCGCCCCGCTTCGGCGAACGAACTGGAAAAAGAAATCCTCTCGATCATGACCGATACCGAGCGAGCGGACAGCTTGGCTTCGACCTTGGAAGAGGTGCACCGGGTCGGCAATAGTGTACGCGAACGACTATCAGCCGACATGACACGCCTTATTGGGCAGCTTAACGATTCGGTACAGATTCAGGAGTACATGCTGTTCGTCGAGTATTCTGCCGTGCTAACGGGCTGTCTCGAATTGCTGTCGGCCTTTTCCGGGATGGAGCGCGAAAACATCACGCGCGGGCCTGGCTGGCTCTTTATGAGCTTAGGGCGCCGCTTGGAACGCGCTATGTATTCGCTCCGGCAAGTACGCGAGATTACGAAACCGCTGGCACATGATGAGTGGCCGCTCCTCGAATATGTACTCGAAGTGGCCGATAGCTCAATGACTTATCGCTCGCGCTATTTCACAACGCTGCAGCCGGTAGCAGTTTTGGACACGCTTATGGCTGATGACACAAATCCACGTTCGCTGGATTTCCAGTTGAGCCACTTGGCCGACCTTTATCAAAAGCTGCCCCGCCATGTGCCGGAAGATCTGCACGCTATGCAGCACGCGGTGGCTTTGTTGCGTAGTTTTACGATGCAGCAGATTACCTACCCGCTTCCCGGCGCGCCTGAGAACAATCGAGATTGCGATGAGCGCTTGCGGCTGGAACGAACTCTAAAGGAACTGTCGATGCTACTGCCGAGGTGGTCGAATAACTTGTCCAACAACTATTTCAGCCACGCTCGCGGCCTCCCCATCACCATAGGCGAATGACATACCGTATCATCCACCGGACCACTTACAAATACAAATACCCCGTCGCATTCGGCAATCATGTGGCTTGTTTAACGCCTCGTTCGCTGGATCATCACCGCTGTCACTGGAGCGAACTAAAAATTAATCCCACGCCCTCGACTCGTAGCGAACGCCTCGATTATTACGGCAACATGATCAGTCTCTTCACGGTGCAGGAGCCGCATAAACAGCTGGTAGTGGAAGCGCGTAGTGAGGTGTCTCTCGATGCCGCCCGCACGGAAATGCCCCCGCATTCGCCACACTGGGAAGATGTGGCCCGGCAGTTGCCTGACGATCACAGCCCGGCAGCTTTGACGGCTTATCAGTTCGTGTTTGAATCTCCACGCATCAAGCCGTCGCTGGAACTTGCTAACTATGCTTATAAGTCGTTTAGCGCAGGCCGCGCCTGGGCCGATGCGATGCTGGATCTAACGGGCCGTATTCATCGAGATTTTCTTTTCGATTCCAAGGCGACGAATGTGCGTACATCAACCGAGGAGTTCTTCCGCAAGAAGCGCGGAGTTTGCCAGGATTTTGCGCATTTGCAAATTGCCTGCTTACGTTCATTGAAGCTGCCGGCTCGTTATGTAAGTGGCTATTTGCGCACCTATCCACCTCCTGGAAGACCGCGCCTCATTGGTGCCGACGCTTCCCACGCCTGGGTGTCTGTGTTTTGTCCGGAAATTGGCTGGCTCGATCTTGATCCGACAAACAATCTTGTCGTCGGAGATGGTCATGTGACGTTGGCGTGGGGGCGGGATTATGGCGACGTGAGTCCTTTGCGCGGCTTAATTCTGGGAGGACGCGATCACACCCTGAAGGTCTCGGTCGATGTCGAACCCGTGGAAGGGTAGAGTGCAGCCCTACCCTCACAAACAGCACTCTACAAAGATCGTAAAAAGGTCAGCAATGCGAGCCTGTCACTCGGCGATAGCGCGTTCCAAAGGGCGGTAGACTTGTTTGCCTCCGAAGGAACCGTATTCGCTTGCGGCGGTCCGCCGTGCGCGTTGAGCGCTGCCGCTAAATCAGTCGTGCGGCCGTCGTGCAGCAGGAACAGCCGCTGTCCCAGCCCCCATAACGGCGTGGTGCGAAACTCATCCCCTGTCGCCAAGCCTTGCGTGATGTGGTCGGCCAAGCCAGGGCCCATGTGATGAAGCGCAAAATCGGAGTAAGGGTGGATTGTCTGATTGCTCAACGCCACCCCAAAAGTGCTTGTACCGGTTTGGAGGCTGGGCGAGTGACATGCCGCGCAACCGATGGTGGTGAACACGGTTTGTCCGCGCGCGGCAGATACTGACAATGCCACCGGGATAGGAGGAGCGAGAAAGCGCATGAACCCCGCAAACGCGGTTACATCATCAAACTGTCCGTCGCCGGCGGTGGTTAGATTTACTCTGTCATTCAAGCCGGTTGCGGGCGAACATCCAACCGTATCGTCACGCTTGTTTGGGAAAAGGAGATTCGTGATGCCCATTTCCACGTTGTAAGCCTCACCGGCAAAAATCTGCAGAGACTTGTTTTGAGCTTTCCAACCGAAACGGGTGATGGTTCCGTCGTTGGCGTTGCGATTAAAATTGCCTGCGATTCCGAACTGCGCTCTCAGCGCCGTTGTTGCCGTCAAATTGCCTTGTAGAGTGGCATCGCTCACTGCCTCGATCAGGCCAAGACCAAAAAGAGGAGTCGGAATGCGTAACGATATGTTCGCTGCGTTCGTAAACTCTTCCTGCACAAGTTGACAATTGGCCGGAGTGCCTGTGTGTCCCATGATCGTGAACAGGTCGTGCACGCCGCCGTCCGGCGTGCCGTCCGGATTGTTAATAAAACGCGCCGCACGAACCGGGCCGGTCGGCGAAATAAAAGGTGGCAGAGTATTGTGGCCATTCGCGAACTGCACTTGTGGATTGACCTTCGGAGACGCTCCCCCAGCCGCCGGGAACGAGTGGCAGGAGCTGCATGATGTCGAGTTAAAACGCGGACCTAGTCCATCCGTCGCCACGTCTTCCACTTCTTGAAAACGCTTCAGTCCTTCCTGAAAAAATGCCTGTTCCGCCGCCGACAGTCCGGGTAACGGCTGTCCGGCGGATGCTGCTCCCGCGCGCGGGCCGGGATCGGCTTGTCCGTACAGTGGAAGATGCAGAGCGAGAAAAATGGCGGGAAAAGCAAAGATCGTATTCCTGTATCTAGTAAGGTGCTGCAAATGAGAACGCCTCCAATGGTTTCGTCAAGTGACTGTTCTGTTATCGGCGGGTGATCCATTGGCAAGAGGCATAGGGGGTACTGAAAAACTGTAGAATACGAAAAGACTGTCGCATGAACTTACTAAATTCAACTATCCTGTTTGCCACTTTAGGCTTGGCTGTTGCGTTCGCCCAAACCAGCGAGCCTGTTGACTTGGATGACCAGGCGTCGCGTGAATTATTCCGTACGGAGCGCACTCTGCTGAATCAGCAGAACTTCGATCAATTGGAGCAAATTGCTGCCGAAGCGCGCAATACGAAAGCCCGTTTTACTGGCGGCGAATGGCAGCTGGAGGCCTTTTATCGCGGCGTGCAAGGGCCGGGCTACTTAACGGCTCCGGATGCGAGTTGGAACAACCATATCGAACTGTTGAAGCGTTGGGCTGCCGCAAAGCCCGATTCGATTACACCGCGTGTGGCGTTGGGACAAGCTTATCTGCGGTTTGCCTGGAAAGCTCGGGGCAGCGATTTCGAAGTGACGAACGAGGGGCGGCAGCTGTTCGAAGCCCGTGTACAGCAAGCGCGCGAAGTGTTGGAGGCAGCGGAGATTTTACCGGCAAAAGATCCGCAGTTTTATTGCGCTCTGCAAACTGTGGCGTTAGCGCAGGGCTGGACCCGTCCGCAAGTGGATCGGCTGCGTGATCAGGTGATGCTGTTGGACCCAACGTATTTCTACATCTACACGGAACAGACAAATTATTTGATGACGAAGTGGTACGGCAAAGAAGGTGAGGCCGAAGCGTTCGCCCAAAGTGCGGCCGACAAAGTGGGCGGCGAGCAAGGCGACTTCATCTATTTCAAAATCGCCGCCTCGGAAAATTGCTGCCGTATGACGCAGCTGAAGGCGCTCTCATGGGAACGGGTCAAACGCGGTTTTGCGGCGTTGGAGAGTATGTACGGCAGCACGAACTTCCAGCGCAACGAGATGGCGTTTATGGCCGTGCAACAGCAAGACCAGGAGTTTGCCAGACAAATGTTCAGCCGGATTGGCAACGATTGGGCGCAAGCAGTTTGGCGACAAAAATCCGTCTTCGAAAGTAGTAAGCCTGTTACGCCGGTGCCTCTGAACTAAGAGTTAAGATTGAGAACACTGCGCGACAGCGGCCACTACGTTTTGGGTAACTCTTATGAAAATGATCGTGGTGTCGCTTGCGGTTTTGTTCTTTTTGGTCAGCGGTCCAGCGCAAGCTTTTCAGTCTCATCCGAAGCCGCAAAAGGTGGCAAAGCACAAGACCAAGGGCGATCACCGGCACCATTGGTTTGGCAAGTAGAACTAAAGCAATTCTGCGATCTTTAGCATCGTGAGTTTGGCTGCATCAGGCGCGGCAAGAAGTTGATCACAACTGATTGTGCGGCCGAAACGCACGATGAGTCTGCCCTGCCCTTCTGAAATTCCGGCGGGCTGCACGGGCAATCCGTGCTTTGCGAGATGAACGAGTAAACGATCCACACCCGAAATCGGATCCGTCAATTTACCTGCCGTACCCGCTACACCTTCCGGAAAAATTCCAAGTGGACGATTGAGCTGCGGAGCTTCGCGCAAAATGCGGCGCAGACTGCGCGCAGTGTAGGCAGGATTTGCGCCCGCAAAAGAAACCGGATAACAAGCGAGGGCGTCGGCAACGCGCGGCAGAAGAATGTCTCCGGGAGAGCGGAACCGCAACGGCCCGATTTTGATCGGAGGCCAGTTTGCGGTGACCATCCAACGGATGGGCGGATCGCCCGGGCCATAGTGTTGTCGAATCGCTTGCGTCAGCACAGAGGCAGGATGCATGATCCACAATCCGGGCCGTTGGTAGTGATTAGCGGCCAAGACGAAGCGCGGGTTCGGCGGCAGATTCTCAAGCCCAGTAATAAGGGATGCTGATTGATGCAACGAGGTTATCGAGGCGCTGAAGGAATCTACTGAAGTGGGTGTACGGTGAAGCATGTTGGGCCACAGATTGAAGATCAGCCGCCAAGGGATCGAATAGGAGACGGGCTCAGACATGGCGCTTCTTCCAGATCGTGGGGCGGCGGGTGAGCGTAGTCAGCATCCCGTTAAGCGCAATGAGTTGGAACAGATAGATGGCAAGAGGCGCGAGCAATACGCGGCGTCCACGATACCACGGCAGTAGTGATAAGAGCGGCGAGAGAAATAGAATCGTCAGTGGCGTAGGAGCTAAGAGGAGTGCCAAGGAGAGCTTCGGGTAGTCGGAGAGACCGAGGATCAAAACAGGAAGCCAGGATGTGAGAAGGATCGAGGCCAAGATGACCTGCAATCCGCTCCAGGGATTGATCACGAGAAAGCGGAATGAATTCTTTTGAAAGCCTCGCCATATGGCGGTGAACGAATCATACATGCGGACTTGGCCGAATCGCTCAGCGCGTACTACTCGCATAGGAACGCCTAGCTGTTTAGCGTGGCGCGCCAGAGCGACGTCTTCGATCACACTATCGGCTACGGCGGAATGCCCTCCGATCGAGTCATAGACAGCGCGCTCGAAAAGCATGCATTGGCCATTGGCCAAGGCTTCGCGAGACTTGGGACTGTTGACCGCTCGCGCACTTACTCCGGTGAAATATAGCGCGAAAGCATAGGGCAGCAGGGTTTTTTCCGCGAACGATTCGCAAACTTGTTGCAAAAATGCGCTGACGAACGGCAGGCGTTCGGCTTCGGCATAGGCCACGAGCAACGCGGCAAAGCCCGGCTCAAACCAAGTGTCGCTATCGACGAACAAGATCCATTTGGTGACCGCATGCCGGGCTCCCTCGGCGCATGCATTAGGTTTGCCTTTATGCTTGGGAGATAGCGGCGGTGCAGAGATTACTTGCGCGCCGGCTTGTCGAGCTACTTCGGAAGTGTTATCAGAGGAAGCGTCATCTACCACAATGACCGGGAGATTCGGGAAGCTTGCAATGGCGCGCGCGACCTGATGACCTTCGTTACGGGCGGGAATAATGACAGTGAGATCGGGCGTCTGCAAATTCGCCCTAAACGGCAGCGATGGAAGAAAGATGTAGTTGAGGCGCGATTTCCAAAGGATCAGCATGATGGCGGCCGCCAAGCCGATAACGAGGAATTCGATCATGTGCGTGCTACCACAATAGTGGGTCCGCTCATGCCCGATGGGAAAGGGCCGCCTTCCACAAGTTCCTGCCAAGCTCCCGAGCTATCTTGCGCGTTGGCTTCCAGAACGCTTCCTTCTGGCGCGGGAAGTTGCGCGGCCCAGCGCGTCCAAGTGTACGGAGAGAGCGCGGGTTCAAGACGCGCCGTCTGCCAAGGGCCTTTGTTTGCTCGTACCCGCACTGCCTTAATCGGTCGGGTGCCCGCAAAAGAGACACCGCCGAACTCAACATTCCCACCGTCGCGGCGAATGCGATCAATGTGTGAGCAGATATGGATGACGGGCTCCTTGGTGTAGCCGAGACGCTGCCATGTGCCGTAATAGGGCTTGCTTACAAAGCGAATTTCGTGAATCCATTTAACGTTGCGGCAGCCATAGTAATTCGGCGCCAGCAAACGAATGGGGAAGCCGTGCGTACGACTCAGTGTTTTGCCATTCATGCCGAGTGTGAGCAGACATTCGTCGCTATAGGCGTAGTCAAGGCGCAGACTATCGTCATGACCTTCGACTCCAATGAACGCCGCTTCGATTACGCCGGACGGCAGCGTGCGGCGGTCTATGAGCTGCGAGAGATGTACGCCCGCCCAGATGGCGGTTCCCATCAAGTCTGATTTGAGCGTATTACTAATGCAGCGTAGCGTAACGTAGCGGATCTGTTTAGGAAGGCTCAGGAGTTCGCCATAGCCGAGTTGACGAAGCGGCCTGCCATCGAGAGTGATGACAAGCAGCCAGGTCTGCGTATCGATCATAGGATCAACAGTGTTCTTACTCATCCCGTAGAACTCAGGCACAGGTGTTACGGCCTTGCGAACGAGACCTTGGCCAAAATTGACGCGGTCAAGCGGCGGCTGAAAAGGAAAGAGATCCACGGGTTGCCGTGCGCGTTTGGCTAAAGACTGTTCGCGCAGATAACTTTCTGCGGAAACGGCAATTACGCCGCCGGCCATCAGGAAGGCTCGGCGCTCCAGGGAAACGGGTTCAGGATTTTTGGATCGAGCGACGAGCAGAACGAAACACAGAGCCGGGAGCCAGAACGAAACGTTGCCAGCAATCGACAAATAGTCGAAGAACAATGCAACCGAAAGCGCGCAAAGGACACCGAATAGCAGGGCGACAACACGATTAGGTAATAGGCGAGTGACGAACAGGCAAGCCCCGAGCAGAGCAAGCGCACCTGTGACAGCGGAGGGCTTTGCCCAGGGGCCTAAACCTTGCAGAATCGCCACTGCGTAGCGTGAAGGCGTGCGCGCCATGATCCACTCCGCAATTTGATCGGTGATGAGCGGCGTACTGAAGACGTAGTGAGAAGCATTGTGAGTAGCCAGGCCGAACAGAGTCGCCAGCGAAGAGATTTGCGTGGTCTGCGAAAGAGTCGGTCCAAAATGGCGCGCGGCTGGCCCTGTCATATTGCGAACCGTAAGCCAATACTTGCGAGCGGCCGGTACGACGGTACGATTCTCGAACACATCGAAATTCGACGCCTCGACACGATTGAGAATCTCGCGATAAACGTCGGAAGCGACCTTCACCGCGAAACGGCCGCGCTGGTGAAGCATGGGAATGCCGGCATTTCCGCGTTCGTAATACGAACGTGTTCGCGCCACTTGAAACTTCATCAGTTCTGCAAAAGCCGGCGTGCGGCGGTGGGCAAGTAAATCGTCCTCGCTGTAATTAAAGCGAACCAAATCTTCGCGAGGAATGTAGATGCGCTTACGACCGAGATCTTCGCCAATATCGCGCAAAATATTGGTCAATTGGAGCGCAATGCCGAGATCGATAGCGTAAGGCGTCGCTTTTTCCCGGTCCTCTGGATTTTCAAAACCAATCACCCAGCACATCATCAGGCCGACAACCGAAGCCACCCGATAACAGAACACTCTGAGTTCCTCGAACGTTTCATAGCGGGTCTGATTCAGATCCATTCGCATGCCTTCGATTAAATCGAACGGATATTGCATAGGGATCTGATACCTGCGTGCCGTGTCCAGGAAGACAGCCAGAACCGGATGATCTGTATCCGAATGTTGCGCCGCGGTAAGAAGCCGAGCCCAATCTTCCAATTGGCGGCGCCCTTCTTCAATGCTGGGACATTCATCGACAAGATCGTCAGTGTAGCGGCAGAACCAATACACTGCGTGCGCGGCCTTTGCCAAATCTGGCGGAAAGAAACGGGTCGCGAAGTAGAAGCTTTTCGAACCCTCGGCCGTCGCTTCGGCTGCCTGCGTGTAGAGAACCTCTAACCCAGCCGTTGGCAAACCAACTTCTCCGCAATCTTCGCTGACGATAGAACGCCCGGCACCCCTGCGCCCGGATGCGTCCCCGCGCCGGCAAAAAACAGGTTGCGAATGTCTTCTGATTCGTTGTGCGGGCGGAACCACGCGGACTGCCGAAAAATCGGTTCAAACGAAAAGCCAGTACCGAGATAAGTGTTCAAAGTAGTCTCGAAATCGAGCGGCGTGAGCAGCCGTTCTGTTACTAGATTATCGAGAAGACCTGGAAGATAGGTGGTATCGAGAAACTTCATGATGGCGTCGCGAAAGAGAGGTGCACGTTCACGCCAGTCGATTCCACTCAGCTGGTTTGGCACTGGCGCGAGCACGTAAAAGCAATCGTTCCCGGGCGGCGCCATGCTGGCATCGGTAGCGGTGGGACGGTGAAGATAGAGGCTGAAGTCGCCCGAGAGCAGCTTCTTGTCGAAAATGTCGGTCAGGAGTTCGCGATAACGTTCGCCCAGGATGATGGTGTGGTGCTTGATATTCGGATACTGCTTGCGGGTACCGAAGTAGATTACGAATAGAGACATGCTATAGCGCATGCGCTTAAGCTTCAAAGCCGTATACTTCGGACGGTCCTGCGGCTCGACCATTTTCAAATATGTATTGGCAACATCGGCGTTGCTAACCACCGCATCGGCCCGGAACGTCTCGCCAGCAGCCGTGACGACCCCTTTGGCCGTACGATTCTCAACCAGCAGTTTACCGATCGGCGTCGAGAGATGCGTTCGGCCACCGAGTTCGTTGAAGAGTTTGCCGAGTGCGGCAATAATTGCGCCGGTACCGCCGATAGCGTAGTGAACGCCCCATTCCCGTTCTAAATAATGTATAAGCGCGTAGATGGATGTGGTCTGGAATGGGTTGCCGCCAACCAGCAGCGGATGAAAGCTGAATACTCGCCGCAGAAGTGGGTCCTTAATATAGGCGGCAGCGAACTGGTACACCGTCTTATACGACTGCAGCCTGATCAGATCCGGCGCCACCCGCAGCATGTCCGAAAACTTGAGAAACGGCTTGTCCGAAAGCTCCACAAAGCCTTTTTGAAATACCGCTTTGGCGTGCTTCACAAGACGTCGATAACCATCCAGATCTTTCGGCGCAAACTGACTGATCAGTTTCTCGGTTTGCGCTTCATCGCGGCCATACTCGAACCAGCGGCCATCATGAAATTCAATTCGATAGAACGGATCCACCGGTACCAGTTTGAAGTAGTCATCAGGATTCTTCCCTGCCCCAGTGAAGAGTTCCGACAGAAGAAATGGCGCCGTAATCACAGTTGGACCACCATCGAACTTAAAGCCGTCCTGCTCGTAAAGGTAAGCTCGGCCACCCAGTTTGTCTCGCGCTTCAAAAAGGTCAACTTGATAGCCGCGCGTTTGTAGTCGTATAGCTGTGGCGAGCCCCCCAAAGCCGCTGCCTATGACGATGACATTCTTGTTAACGGACACGGCACGCTGGCACACGGGCATGCAAGTAGTCGATCAAATCTTCCAGGCAACGGGAACAGTGGCCAAAGGGTTGAATGGCGGCTCGGAGGGTCGAAATCTTTTCTTCAAAAGGAGCGTGGCTGGCAAGTTCGCCATCCAGCAGGTCGTCGCTCATTTGAAACGCCAACCCGAATTGCCTGCCAAAGCAATTCAGCAAGGCTCGTTCGTTGGCGTCCAGGTTAGCAAGCAGCGATCCGGCTAAAACAGCGAGACTAAAAAGGGGGACGGTTTTAAGCTCGGAAATCTCGCATGAAGAGGCGGCCGAGGAATCGCGCGGCAATTGCAGATCCAGCGCTTGTCCGGCAATCAAGCCCGAACAATCCAGACTGCGAAGCAAAGAAAGTTGAAATTCGATCAAGCAAGGGCGGTAATCCTCGTCACAACTTGGCTCAAGAATACTGCGCGCCGCCAACGCGACCAGACCAAACGCTGCCAAAACTGCGGTCGCCTCACCAAACTTCATGTGCACGGACGCGCGATTGCGCCGATACGGCGAATTATCCATGCAAGGAAGGTCATCCACCACGAGCGACGCGCAGTGCAGCAGTTCAACTGCCGCAGCGAGCCGCATCGAGAGTTCGGCGGGGGCTCCGACCATCCGCGCGACCCGCATGGATAGGATAGGTCGAATTCGTTGAGCCGTGCCGAGAACAGCGTATCGCATTGCCTCGTGAACGACACCATTCCCCGCCAAAGCTTCCAGCGATAGAATCTGATTCAAATACAAGTCGACCGCAAGGCGCTCAGCATGCAAATCGACGGTGTCACTAAGAGTCATTGGCTAGTGTTAATGATTCAAGAAAATGGCGCCGGAGCCAAAAGTTTTGTCCTACGCGAATTCCAATCGATGATATTAACAATCATAAACATCGCAAGAACTGGTAAACCAGAGTAGCAACTCAATCGTTCTAGTATCGAAGCGGTAGGACTTGCAGTACTGCTAGGAAAGAGTCCCCGCCATTTCGATCCAGATCCGAAGGGAGTTTTATGCATATATCCGCGTCTACGCGTTTCTGCGCGGTTGCGATGATTTCTGCTGTTTTTTGTGCCGCCCAAAATCAAGGGTTACAAACCAATCCGCTAGCGCAGGGTCCGACGCCGACCCTTTCGGCAACCGCAGCGTCGCGCATTTTGGAACAAGCCACTTGGGGACCGACGCCGGCTTCTGTTGCTGAGCTCCAAAATTTGGGCTTTGACCAGTGGTTTACCGCCCAATTAGCTAAGCCCATCACGACATATCCCAACCAACCGATGCTCGGACCAGATGGCACGTTCTTCGGCAATCTGTCTGCCGTTCAGGTGCAGTTCTTCGAGAATGCCCTCTACAATCCGGATCAACTGCGGCAACGGGTCGCTTTTGCGTTGAGTGAGATCTGGGTAGTATCTAAGGACAGCAACATCGGGTACGCAGCAGCGTTTCCCCCCCTCTTGAATATTTTTCAACAAGATGCCTTTGGAAGTTACGCAACCTTGATGAAGGATGTGACGCTCAATCCAGCCATGGGCCATTACCTGGACATGGTAAACAATCACAAGGCGGCCACAGGATTCTTGCCAAATGAGAATTACGGCCGCGAATTAATGCAACTCTTCACCATTGGGCTGAACAATCTGAATCAAGACGGAACGACGGTTCTCGACGCGAAAGGCAATCCCATTCCAACCTATTCACAACCCACCGTGGATGCTATTTCGGCGGCGTTGACAGGTTGGACCTATGCGCCCACCGCGCCTGGCGGAACGAGTCCGAATTATTTCTTGCCGATGGTCGTCCAGTCCAACGGTTCCCAACACGATACCACCGCCAAAACGTTGACCTTCACTTATCCCGACAGCACCGTGCACACATTCACCTTGCCAAAGAGCCAAACACCCGACCAGGATTTGGATGGTGCTCTCGCGGCCCTGGTGGCCAATCCGAACATGGCACCGTTTATTTCTAAACAATTAATCGAGCACTTAGTAACCAGCAATCCCAGCACTGGGTATGTTTCACGAATTTCCAACGTCTTCACTACCTCAAATGGCAGTTTGAAATCTGTCGTTTATGCAATCTTGACCGACCAGGAGGCGCGCGCGGGGGACAGTGTTGGCGGCAATACATCGAGTTTTGGCCATTTCCGCGAACCAGTCTTGTGGGTTGAAAACCTTTTGCGCGGCCTGAATGGTTCAATCTACGACTCATCTACCGTCTACAACTACACTTCCGCGTTAGGGCAGAACGTCTTTAACGAACCAAGCGTATTTAGCTATTTCTCCCCGAATTACCACGTGGGTCCTCTGCTTGGGCCTGAGTTCCAACTGCACACAACGCAAACAGCGGTCACCCGTGCCAACTATACCTATTCACTCATATACGGCGGTAAACTCGACGCCAGTACCACGTTTGATATCTCGGCCTTTGTGACGGCGGCGACCACTTCAACTGCGGCCTTGCAAGCAGCCATTAACAATCAGTTCTTCCACGGCATGATGTCCCCCACTCTGCAGACGGCCATCACGGGTGGACTGAAAGGTTTGACAACCCCCACCAGCCAGGCGCAAGCGGCGCTTTATATCGCTCTCACGTCGAGCGAGTTCCTGGTAATTCATTAAAAGGCGAAAGGATCAAAGGAGAAAAAAATGCATTCACGTCGCAGATTTATAAAGATAGGCGCGGCCTCCGTAGGATCGCTCGCCCTTCGCAACTTTGGATTGATGCCGGCCATGGCTCAGAGCGGCTCCAGCGGCTATCAGGCACTGGTTTGCGTATTTTTTTTCGGCGGTAATGATTCGAACAACATGATCATTCCCGAATCCCAATACAGCGCATATCAGACGATTCGCGGCACAAGCAACTTGGCGCTGCCGACTTCGAGTCTGACGGCCGTTTCCGACAAAGGCGGTAATGGCTATTACTTTCATAGCGGACTCCAGGAATTGGCGGGCTTGTTCAGCTCAGGAAATTTGGCAGTGGCCGCAAACGTCGGACCACTCCTGCAGCCGGTGAAGAGAGCGGATGTTTCCAACGCCGCTAACCTTCCTTCTAATCTGTTTTCCCATTCCGACCAGCAGAGTGAATGGCAAACGACGGATCCGACGGAACTCTTCAGCCCAGTGTCTGGCTGGGGAGGGCGCGCTGCCGCTGTCGTTCAAGGATTGAACTCGAGGAATGGATTTCCGACGTTCCTGTCAGTGGCGGGCAACGATCTGTTTGGAATCGGGCCCACCCCGCAGATTGAACTGAACCCCGGCGGTTCGTTGAATCTCACGGGCTTTGATTACACGCTCGCGCAACCACGCAGCGCAGCGTTAAACAGCCTGCTCAGCACCGACACAGGATTAAGCTTGGTCGGTTCGGCCAACGGCGTGATGTCCCAATCGATCGCCGACGCCAAGCTTCTCACCGCGGCACTAAAGGGCATTACACTCAACACCGTATTTCCCCCGAAAAGCAACAGCTTGGGCCAACAATTGCTTCAGGTTGCCCAGATCATGAAAGCAAATCAGACGGGCAATGGTCTTGGCATGACAAAACAAATCTTCTTCTGTGCGTTAGGTGGATTTGATACGCATACCGGAGAACTGGAAGCGCACAATTCTCTTTATCCACAGGTGAGCCAGGCGATCAACGCTTTCTGGAATGCGTTGGATGAACTCAATCTTCAGAGTAATGTGGTGCTGTTCACCGAATCGGATTTCAGCCGGACGATGCAGCCAACCACAACGGACGGCAGCGATCACGCGTGGGGAAGCCACCACTTGGTGCTAGGCGGTTCAGTAAAAGGACAAACGATCTATGGCCAATTCCCTACTTTTCAACTCGGCGGTCCAGACGATTTCGATACCCGAGGCCGTTGGCTGCCAACTGCCGCGGTGGATCAATACGGCGCAAGCTTGATTAACTGGTTTGGGATTAAGAATCCCACGGATGTTTCGACGGTATTCCCGAATTTGGGTAAGTTTGGGACCAACCCGCTGACGTTCTTCGCTTGATTTAAGAAGTAAGCTTTCGGAGGGAGGCCGTTGGCGGCTCAGAACTAGGCAGGCTAGTTTTGTTATGCCAGCGGCCATTTTTTTTCATATAGACGGTATGGCATAAGTGTGAGCTGAGCCTGCAGAACCGCGCGAGTTAAGCCGATAAGTTCTCTGGGTGGTCACTCTCAAGAAAGCTGTTGGGAGCGCCCAGAGACTTTCATGAAAATCCGCCGTATCCTCATTTTTGTTGGATGTGCTCTAGCCGCAGGTCTGGTTCTCCGTTACACGACTCACAAATTTAGCGTGTTCGGATCAGTTGCGGGACATACGGAACCGCTAAAGGAACCCATACCTGCGTATACCAGGTCGCTGCATCCGAACTATCCATACTCCATCATTCCGGGTGGAGCTTACTCCGGTGCCGAACTGCGCTATGCCGATGAAGAAGATCCGGTGGTCAAAGAACACTACGCGGATTTCAACGTTAAAAAGGCGGAGATGGTCCGATTGACAGACGATCGCTATCAGTACGTCTCCTACCGGTTGAAAAAGAAGGTGTTCTGGACGAAAAAGAAGTTGCGCATTCCAAAGGGTGAAGTATTGATCACGGATGGCGGAAGTTGGGCACGCGCTCGCTGCGGGAACCGTCTTTCCGACAAGCCTCATAAAGAAGTGAGTGACCAAGAGCCACCAATGAAAGCGTTATCGCTGCCGCCGATGGTGCTTGGAATACCAATGGAATTGGCCGAGGTTCCGGCGCTGGGAGAATTGTCCGCGATTTCGCCTGTAGACATCAATAGATTCCCGCCCGTGCTGCCTCCCGGCAATGTAACTCCGCCAGAATTGCCGCCCCTGGTTCCAGTGACGCCGGCCATCCCGGTGATACCGATAGTCCCCACGCTCTTTCCGCCACTGAGCCCGCCTAAAACGCCACCCGTCACACCGCCGTCGAACCCACCTGGAAATCCACCGGTGGTTCCGCCGAATCCGCCTATCATTCCGCCATTGGGAAATCCGCCGGTGTCCACGGTCCCGGAACCGAAAGCCGTTTATTTGTTTTTGGTGACTTTCGTAATCTCGCTGTATGGCTTGACGCGTATGATGCCGCCGCACGGAAAAAGTGACGGAGCAAACGGCGAGGAAGACCTGGGATAGCGATTTAAAACAAGTACTTTACATCATAAAGCAAACGTGTCACAATTGACTAATGAAATTCGCGGATGCCCTCTTCTGGTGGCAACATCAGCGCTTACTGAGAGCGCAGGGCATCTCGCTACTCAGCTTTTGTGGAATCAAGCTAACATTCTGGCGCAGTTGGGCCAGAGATCAAACCGCCTCAACACAGGCTTCGCCTATCTCCCCAGCCGGATTCACAGACCGTTTTTCACGCAGTCAACTACGGGCGCGTTGGTAAACGATTTGAACGTTTACGCGCGTGGCT
This sequence comes from Bryobacterales bacterium, assembly GCA_963749105.1. GTDB lineage: Bacteria > Acidobacteriota > Terriglobia > Bryobacterales > Bryobacteraceae > Bog-105. Next base: position 114,161 of record CAVVLT010000031.1, read on the forward strand.
CTGGTACGCTTTGATGTCGCCGGACGATTAACGCAAAGACTACTAAACCTAGTCCGAGAAGAGCGGTGCTGCGAGGTTCAGGCGCATTCACCAACTCGACGATCATGTTGTTGTAGTCCTGGTCGCCATTGTCCGTATCATCAACACCAATGAAAAACTGACCGGGAACGCCACTGAAAACAGCAAAATGCTGGCTCGTGTCAGCGGGATTCTTGAAAGGACCCGCACTGTAATCCTGGCTCGAATTCATAAACCAGAAATAATCCGCCGCTCCGTTGCCTTGGATATTTTCTAGAAACAGTCCGTAAGCTCCATTGGGCGTAAACGTCGCGCTTTGGTCGATGGTATCGCTCTTTGAATTCCACAGCGATGTCAACGCGCCGATCGTACCGTCCGGATTGATCTGATACCAGCCAAACACGTTGTAGCCGGAATTTTGTGGCGTGCCTAACTGATTAGTAAGTTGGCCAATCAGCGAAACGGTGACGGCTGTGCCATTGTTCTGGAAACTCATGCGCTGCACAGCCGCTCCACTTGCCGTGCCGTAGTACTTGATTGCGCCGGGAGGGCTGGCAATGGCACAGCCGCCCGTTCCCACCAGACACCATCCGATATTCGCCGTCGGACCGTCGCCAGAAAAATTATTCCAGTAGGGACCCAAGTGCGAGGGACTTGTGTATGCGGGAGCGGTAGTCGGACCGAGAACGGCTGGCGTCCAAGACTGGAACGCTCCCCCAGGACCCACCAATGTGTCTGCTTGCAGGGATTGCGCAAACAGAGCCACACAGACCAGTGAAAGCTCAATAAAAGTGCGTCTCATTTTAGAAGATTATTCCCCCACAGAGCAAGATTCGACTCCTTGCTACTATAACCACCTGGACGATTATACTAGGGTTCGAAATGGTTCACAACAGCACGAAAATGCATTAACCGCGGCTATCTCCTTTCCGTACTATCGCTTGCATCAGCTAAAGCGTAGGTACTATAGTACTATTTAGCAAGCCGTCATTGGCGAATGGGAGTAACACCAGCATGAATGAGATTAGCGTCACAAAGTGGTTAAGAAAGTCGTTTTGGGTGCCAGGCATCTCCCTGCTGCTATTAGGGGAAGCCACCCTTCTTCGGGCAGAAGTCAAGATTCCTGCCATTTTGAGCAGCCACATGGTTCTACAACGTGAGCAGCCCATTCACCTTTGGGGCTGGGCAAATCCGCAGGAAAGCGTGGCCGCTAGTCTGAATTCAACGCGACAAGGCTCAACGGCAGATCGCTTTGGGCGATGGGATATTTATTTGCCGCCGCAACCGGCTGGCGGTCCGTACAAGTTGACAATTCAGGCGACGAACACTATCGAATTGGAAGATGTAATGTTGGGTGACGTGTGGTTCGCTTCCGGCCAATCGAACATGGAGATGCCGTTGAACGGCTTTCCTGGTTCAGCGGTCGTCACCAACGCCGCCGAAGAGATTAGCCACGCGAACCAGCCAAACATCCGTTTGCTGCTCGTCCCGCATAAAACCTCGGACTTTTCCGTGCGCGATTACGAACCCACGTCGTGGACAACTTGCACGCCCGAAACGGCGGCCAAGTTTTCCGCGGTGGCTTATTTTTTCGGCAAACAAATAGCCGCCAACGAGCACGTTGCTATCGGTCTAATTGACGCAACCTGGGGCGGCACTCCTGGAGAAGCCTGGATCAGCATGCATGGCCTTGCGGCCGATTCGTCCCTTATGCCGGTGTTCGCCGAATGGGCAGACTTCGCAGATCAGCAGACGGATTTGCAGGCGCAGGTCGAAGCAGAAAAGAAGGAAGATGAAGCCGCCCACAAGGCGAATCAGCCTTTGCCTAAACATCCCTGGCATCCCAACCCAAGTTCGTGGCAGCCGGCGGCGCTCTTCAACGGCATGGTGGCGCCAGCTCTCAATTTCCACATAAAAGGCGTGATTTGGTATCAGGGCGAATCGAACGGCGGTGGCGGCCGCGCCAACCTTTACGAAAAAGTATTTCCCGCTTTGATCAACGATTGGCGAGCGAATTGGCGCCAGGGCAATTTCCCTTTTCTTTTCGTGCAGATTGCAAACTTCAAGTCGGGACCGCCGGAAACCTGGCCTATCGTTCGCGAAGCGCAGCGGCGCACCCTGTCGTTAGCGAATACAGGGATGGCAGTGACGATAGATATCGGCGATCCGGATAATGTGCATCCTTCGAATAAGCAAGAAGTAGGTGCGCGCCTGGCGCTTGCGGCCAGGAAAATTGCTTACGGGGAAGATATCGAATACTCGGGCCCGTTGTTTCGCGAAATGGCCGTGGAGGGCTACAGTCTGCGCGCGTGGTTCGATCACACAGCCGGCGGGTTAGTGGCGAAAGGCGACAGTTTGCAGGGATTCGAGATCGCGGCAGAGGACCGGCACTTCGTGAAAGCCGATGCACGCATAGACCGAGAGACAGTCATAGTTTCGGCCGCGAGCGTGGAACACCCGAAATTCTTACGCTACGGCTGGGCGAATGCGCCAACAGTAAACCTGACAAACGGCAAAGGACTGCCCGCGTCGCCGTTCACCTCGGAAGAGCAGATCCCGCAGCCCTAAAGGGCTCTCACGAAGTAGACCGCCGGCGAAAATGACGCCAGAACACCAAACCGATGGCAAGCACCGGAACGGCGAATAAAAGTCCAAGCGGACCGAAAATTAGACTGCCGAGCAAAAGTGCGGCGAGCACCGGCACCTCCTTCAAGCCAAGCGGCCGGCTGATTAGATCGTGGCAGCAAGACAAAAAACTCGATGCCTTGCACAGCCAGCCAAACAGCCACCAGCAGTAAGTAACGGCTGAGAGGAGCATGGGCCAAATATAATGACAACGCGGCCAAGCCCACAGGAACGATAGAGCCGAGGCGCGGGATGATGGCAGCAATCGCTCCGACGGGACCCACGAACCACCATTGCGGTACACGAATCGCCCAGAATGCGAAAGCGTAAAGAACGGCAAGAATGAGACAAAGCAGAATTTGCCCGCGCACATAGACTCCCAGAACACGGAAGGAGTCGCGTACCAGACCGGACGTTGGGGTGGGAGAATCAGTGGGCAAAGGTTTGATTCTATTACATTGGGCCCAGTCTTATTAAACTCAAACGCGTGGTTCTGCTTGGGTGTGGATCAAATCCTTTAGCATGGTTTGAACTTTGGGGCCGAGTTCCATGAACTGGTCCAGGCTTGAGGGCTTGCGAAAGTATCCATTGGCACCCAAATCGAGCGCTTGCTTGCGGTCATTCGGCGCATCTGAAGAGCTGATGATCAGCACGATTGTCTGCTTTAATTTCGGGCTCATTCTAACGCGCTGCAGCACGGCACGGCCGCCAACCTTTGGCAGATTCAAATCAAGCAGTACTAAGTCCGGGCACGAGTGGGTCGAGCCCGCATCGAGGTTTTCTATAAAGTCAATGGCTTGCGCGCCATCGCGCATGATGGAGAGTTGGCAAACGAAATGCGCCTCGTTAAAGGCCTCCTCCACCAGATCGGCGTCTGCTGGATTGTCTTCGATTAAGAGAATGTGCGGTGTGTCGGTTCTCATTTGCTTCATGCCGGTAGTGTAAAAAGAAAAGTTGATCCCTGTCCTGGTTCAGACTCGACCCAAATTCGTCCACCATAGCGCTCGACGATTTTCTGACAAATGGCGAGGCCAATGCCAGTCCCCGGATATTCTGCCCGGTCGTGGAGACGCTTAAAAATGCCGAAGATCTGCGTTTGGAATTCCTTAGGGATACCAATGCCGTTGTCTTGCACGGAAAAACGCCAATACTCGCCGGCTTTCACCGCAGCGATTCGCAAAGTGGGTTTGTTTTGGCTGCGATACTTCAACGCGTTCGATACTAAATTTTGAAAAAGATGCACGAGGGGTACCGAATCGCCACGTAAGACCGGCAGTTTCGTCGCCGAAATCTCAGCGCCCGTTTCCTCGATAGCTGTCGCGAGGTTCTTTTTCACCGTTTCGAGGATCTCCGCGGTATTCACAAAATCCGCGGTCCTGCTCGTTCTCGCCGCCTGCGAATAGGCCAAGAGATCGCTAATTAACATCTCCATGCGGTGCGCCCCTTCCACGCAATAGGACAAATATTGTGACGCTTTACTGTCCAGTACATTGACATATTTTTTCTCAAGTAACTGACTATAAATGGCAATTTGCCGCAGTGGCTCTTGCAGATCGTGACTTGCCGAATACGCAAATTGCTCGAGATCGGCGTTAGCCTGGCGCAGTTCTTCGTTTGACCGGCGCAGCAATTCGTCATTCTTCTTGCGATCGGTCACTTCTTCAGCGATGAAACTGAAGCGCGGACGGCCACTCGGTCCTGAGCCCAGGAAAGTGACGCAGGCGCTGAGCCAGCATTCGGTACCAGCGCGCGGATGCTCGTATTCGAACCGAACAGAACGATTCTCCGCTTGACTCAAACGGTAGTACTGGATCCAAAGCTCATGAATCTGCGGAGGCATATTGAGTTCTTTACCTGTCAGATCAGTAAAACTTTGGCTATTTGCTTCAAACAATGCCGAAGTGGCCGAGTTGCAATAGACGACAACTATATGTGCATCTTCAATCTCAATCACGCCCATGAAGAATGGACAGCTATCATAGAAACTTTGCAGGGTAGTCTGAACTTCGCGCAAAGCAAGTTCAGCCTCTTTTCGCCGCCTGCTCATGGAAAGGTGAGCCTCCACTCGGGCTAGCAGCTCGCGCGCGGTAAAGGGCTTCACCAGGTAGTCGTCAGCCCCGGCACCCAACCCTTCCACACGGCTCTCTTCCCCGGCTCGAGCGGAAAGCAGAATGACCGGGATTGTTCGCGTTTCAGCAGAAGCGCGCAGCCTGTCCAACAACTGGAATCCGTCCAGCCCAGGCATCATCACATCGCTCAAGATTAAGTCCGGCGGTTCGGACCTGACTAAATTCAGCGCATCCTCCCCATTGGCCGCAGTCATGATCTTGTAGCGCCGGCCCAGCAAGCGGGCCACGTAAATTCTCATGTCGGCGTTATCGTCCACCAGGAGAACGCGCTCAGCATGATCCCCACTGGCTAAAGCAATTTCGCTGGGCCGGCGCGCAGCCAAGTCGTTTGCCGCTGTTTCTTCAGGAAGCCAGCGCAACGCTTCCTCAACAAACGCTGCCGAACCGCTTCCCATTACCTCTGAATCTCCGCTGGCTTTGACTTTGTTTTGCGGCAGATGCTCCGTTCCAAAAGGAATTACTACTGTGAACGTAGTGCCTTTGGCCAACTCGCTGGTAACCGCAATCGAACCTCCATGCAGGTTCACAAGCTCCTGCACGAGAGCCAAACCAATGCCCGTTCCTTCCATGGTGCGTCCTTTAGCGCCAGCCACTCGATGAAAACGGTCAAAGATAAAAGGCAACTCAGATTGAGGAATGCCAATCCCCGAATCTTGCACCGTGAGTTCCGCCGCCGTGCCGGCTGCTCGGATACCTACACGTACGCTCCCTTCAAACGTAAACTTGATGGCGTTCGATAGTAGATTCAGGATCACCTTCTCCCACATCTCCCTATCAATAAACACAGGCTCAGGCAAAGGGTCGCAGTCGATCTTAAAATCAAGGCCCGCTCTCTCCATCGCAGACTGAAAACTGCCAGCCAATTCAGCGGTGTAATGATTCAGCTCAGTCGGCTCATAGATGGCTTGCATTCTGCCAGCCTCGATACGTGAGAAATCGAGAAGAGCGTTAACCAATTTCTGCAGCCGCAAACCGTTGCGATGAACTAACTCAAGTAAATCGTGAGTCCCCGTGACACCGCCGTCTGCTGCCCGTCCCGCTAGCAACTCCTCAACTGGACTGAGCATGAGGGTCAAAGGCGTGCGGAGTTCGTGACTGACGTTTGAAAAAAAAGTCGTCTTGGCTCGGTCGATTTCTGCCAAGGCCTCAGCTCGGCGGCATTCCGCTTCGTAGGCTCGAGCGTTGCCCAGTGCTGCGGCGATCTGGCCAGCCAGCAATGAGATGAAGCCACTGTACGCCGAGTCATAGCGGCGATACGGGTTAGCGCCTACAATGAAGACACCCGCAGGCTTCTCCTGTCCCTGGCTCTTAATGGGAACCAAGGCAGCCTGCTCCGGCGCTTTGTTCCAGCCGCCGGTGGGCAATGGCGCAACCTTGGCTTGCTCGGTTAAGTTTTCGATTAATTGCGGGTAAGGCGCCACAAACGCACGCCGTGCCGGCCACGGGTATTCAGAGTTCGCGTCAATAATTTGTTGCGCCAAAGGGTTACCCGGCGTAAATCCGCTGCTGGCTGTAAGATGTGCAGTCCCCAGGTCATCGAAAAAATATGTGAGGGTAAATGGGAGATCCTTTTGGTTGGAACTGAGTTGACCCTTTAGAGCGCGCACCACCTCCTCTTCGGTATTCGTCTTGGCGAGTTCCGCGGCCACATCGCGTATGGTCTGAACGCGGCGTTCGCCGATGATCCGGTCTGTCTCCTCCGTAACTACGCAAAGCATCCCGGAAATTTGGCCCTCATCATCTGCTAAAGGGCTATAGGAAAACGTATGATAGGTCTCTTCCGGAAAGCCGCTTCTTTCCAGAATCAGAAGGAGGGCCTCATCATAAGTTGCTCTTCCAGTGTTGAGGACGGTTTCAATACGAGGTCCAATGTCAGGCCAAATTTCCGCCCATACGTCCTTGGCGCGGGAACCAAGAGCGGCCGGGTGCTTTATGCCGAGAGTGGGGCGGTATGCGTCGTTGTAGAGCATGGTGAGCTCATTTCCCCATGCCATCCACATCGAATACCGGGAAGTCAGAAGTATATTGACAACGGTGCGCAGACTCTGGGGCCAGAAACTAATCGGCCCGAGCGGCGTGGTCGACCAATCAAACGCCTGGATGCGTTTCCCCATCTCGATGCCGAGATGCCCCATCGACAAGAGTGGATTGTGCGGGACAGATTCGCCTGTGCTTCGGGCTGGCCTCACACTCGTTCATCCCCCAACTGAGCAGCCTCCGAACTGGCTGGCCTTAGCGGTCCGACCAAATCGCGGACGACATCTCCCAATCTCATGAACTGTTCCAACGTGTTGGGTTTTTGAAAGTAATGTACGTTGGCATGCTGCGAGGTCGCCTCCATTTCGCGACGGGAGGCAACCGAGGTCATCACAATCACCGGCGTGTGGAGACAACGCTCACTGGCGCGCAAACAATCCAAAATCTCCTCTCCGTCCCGCTTTGGCAGATGCAGATCCATCAAGAACAGCCTGGGGCAGGATAGAGTTTCATCGCGATCGAGATGCTGAATAAAAGTGTCAGCTTGCTCTCCATCGGAGACCACGTGCAGACGGCATAACACCTGCCTGTCGTAAAGTGCCTCTCTAACAAGTTCGATATCCGCCGGATTGTCTTCGGCAACTAAAATGTAGGTTTCAGGGTCGGCTAAGGTATGCATCAATAACCTAGCGCCAAAGTAACATCCTTTTTGCGATCGCCGCGACACCAGGCTGGCGCAATCGAACTTTTACTTGGGAATAGCGGGCGAAGCCGAGTACCATCGTCTCCCACTCCTACAAAGCCTTCCGCTTTGGCTTAACAATTGTTAGATGGGTTGAATGGAGAACAGTTTCCCTATGTGGACACTCGTAGGAATGCATACGAGGCTAATGAGCGGACGCGATCTCTTTGCGGTCTCCGATGATTTTGACGAGCACCCGCTTGCGGCGGCGACCGTCAAACTCGCCATAAAAGATTTGCTCCCAAGGACCAAAATCGAGCTTGCCCTTTGTCAGCGCAACCACAACTTCGCGGCCCATCACCTGGCGTTTCAGATGAGCATCGGCATTATCTTCTCCAGTCCGGTTGTGCAGATATTCTGAGACGGGCTCATGCGGAGCAAGATGCTCCAGCCATTTTTCATAGTCCTTCAACAAACCGGACTCATCATCGTTAATGAAAACGGAAGCGGTGATGTGCATCGCGTTGACCAGCACCAAACCCTCAGCGATGCCGCTTTCGCGAATGCATTGTTCCACTTGCTCGGTGATGTTGACAAATCCGCGGCGAGACGGAATATCAAACCAGAGTTCTTTGCGATAGCTTTCCACAGCCGCCTCTATGTTACTGGACTCTTACGCAGGAGTTGCGCAGCTACAATAACTATGCGCCGGTTCGCGGGTTGGACGCGAAGAAGGCGTGAGCCTTGTCACGCCGTCGCGGTTCTTTACAGAAACGAAGGAGGGTCTCCGAAGCGATGCTTTCGATTATCGGTATCGTGGTGGTGATTGGTGCCATCGTTGGCGGTTATCTCATGGAGCATGGCAGTCTCGCCGTGCTTGTGCAACCGGCCGAATTGCTGATTATCGGTGGCGCCGCCATCGGAACCTTGTTAATTGCCAATCCGATGCTAGTGCTTTCGGCGTTACTGAAAGATGCCGCTGCCCTCTTCAAAGGCGATATCTACAACAAAGATCGCTATTTGAAAACGCTGCAAATGCTGAACGATTTGTTTTCGCACGCCCGCAGAGGGGGAATCGCCAGTTTGGAGCCGGATGTGGAAGACCCACAAAAAAGTCAACTCTTTAAGAAACACGGCTTCATCTTGAGCGACCACTACGCGCTCGATTTTATCTGTGACACGTTGCGTGTGGCCATGACGGGCACGGTCTCACACTTCGATCTCGATCAGATGATCGAGCTTGACCTGGAAGTTCATCACTGGGAGGCGAATGCTCCGGTTGCGGCACTATCGACCGTGGCCGATGCTCTGCCGGGACTGGGTATCGTAGCAGCTGTGCTGGGCGTGGTGATTACCATGCAATCGATTGGCGGGCCACCCGCCGAGGTCGGACACAAGGTGGCGGCGGCGCTGGTGGGGACGTTCTTGGGCATCCTGCTCTGTTATGGCTTGTTCGGACCAATGGCCGCCGCCATGACGCGCAGCAACGAAATCAAATCTCAATACTTTAATTGCTTGCGAACGGGACTGATCGCCTTTGTCCGGGGTGCCCCGCCGATTCTCGCGGTGGAATTCTCGCGTCGCTCCGTTCCGGTGGCGGTCCGCCCAAGCTTTTTGGAAATGGAAAAGTCCTGCAAAGGTTTGCGACCCGCGGAGCCGGGGGTAGAGGCGGAAAAGCCGACAGCCAAGACCTCTTGATGCTACTTTTGTGTCACGATCCACTCGTTGATGTTTGTTTCCAGAACGTCAAGAGGGAGCGCGCCGTTGTCTAGCACCGCATCGTGAAAGGCCCGGATATCGAACTTCGAGCCAAGCTGTTGCCGTGCGCTTTCCCGTAGGCGCAGAATGGTCATCTCGCCCATTTTGTAGCACAGAGCCTGTGCGGGCCAGGCAATGTAGCGATCCACCTCCGTCTCTATGTTTTGATCGTCCATAGCGCTATGCGCGTGGAAGAAGTCGATCATCTGCTGGCGCGACCAGTGTTTCGAATGAACGCCGGTATCGACGACTAGACGTATTGATCGCCACATCAAATTTTGCAACCGCCCGTATTCGCTATAGGTCTCTTGATAGAAACCCATTTCGTGAGCCAGTGTTTCAGAGTAGAGAGCCCACCCTTCGGAAAAAGCATTGTAATCCGAAAAATTTCGGAAGTGCGGCAGCCCTGTCAGTTCCTGCGCAATGGAGAATTGCAAATGATGGCCGGGAATGCCCTCATGATAGGCAATCGCCTCAACGTTGAGCAACAGCCGTTTGGTAGGTTCGTACTCGTTCACGTTAATGCGCCCATGCCGTGAGCCATCCGCAGCTCCGGGTGAATAATCGGCAGGCACCGCATGCGGCGCGCGGTACGCTTCCATCGGTACAACGTTTAACTTGTTCTTTGGCAGACGTCCAAAGTATTGGGGCAGTTTAGAGTACATCTGATCGGTGTACTTGCGGTAGAGACTAATAATCTGTTCGCCTGAAGTGCCGCGGAGTTTTGGATCGGCAAGCAGGTGGGCGTTATAGGACTTAATGTCGCGATAGCCCTGCTTCTGCGCGATCACCAGCATCTGTTTCTCAATTTCGGCCACTTGCTTGAGGCCGAGATTGTGGAGATCGTCAGGATCGGCGTTAGTAGTAGTCTGTTCTTGAATCGCGTACCGGTACCGCGCGTCGCCATCCGGCAAAGACCAAATACCAAATTCGCTCCGCCCCTTCGGTGCGTATTCTTGTTTCACAAACTTCGCCAGAGAAGCAAAGGCAGGTAAAACCTGATCTCGAACAGCATCGTTAATTTCCTTGGTAAGACGCGCGCGTTCGGCCGCCGGAACAGTATCGGGAAACTTTCTGACAGGCTCGGTAAATGAACTCTGATCAAGAGCTTTCGAGGCGACTGCCGAGATTTCATCGCCGACGTTGACGAGTTCATAGCGCGGTGGCATCAAGCCGTCGCGCATGCCTTGGCGCATATTGGCCTGATACTGATCGAGTACCGCGGGCAGCTTGCGAAGGCGGCTCAAGTAATCTTGATAATCATGTGCCGTCTTGAGCGGGCAATCCTTGGGCAAACCGGCATAGCTCTGAGGACCTCCCATTTGCGACGCAGGCATTTCCCAACTCTTGAAACGCGCCCCAGCGATCGCCAATTTCAGCGACCGAACAAGAAGACTTCGGTTCAGGCGATCGTCGGGCGGCAACTGAGTTGAATCGATCTTTTCCAGCGCGGCTAGTAGGCCCTGATGGTATTCGAGTTCCCGTTCGATGGCTGCGGGAGAGATGTTGTCGAGACGATCGTTGTAGCGATTGTCACCGATATATGTGGCGAACTCCGGCCAGGTGCGCAGACGGTGCTGCCAGTCTTCTTCCAGGATGGCAGCGAAGACTTCGTGAGGAGTCGCGGCAGCGAGGGAATAGGTGGTAGTGAGTAGCAGAGCGAAGGCACGCACAGAGGGAGACAATTTCATGGTGAATTGTCCTACGCTAACATGTGCGCTGGCTGCTACTGAGGAGTGATCAGTCCGTCGGGGAGCCGCTTACCCTTCACTTCATCCCAGCGTTGCACGAGTTGTTTCCACTGTTCATACGTCAACACTTCGCGAATATGGGTGCTCATCTCCAAAAAGACCCGGCTTGAGTTGGCGCGAGCTTTCGCCACACGATCAATGATCGGTTTGGCGGCTTCGGCGGTCATGCCAGTGTCGTTCATCAGTTCGTCGAGCGCAGCTTCAGCCTTCTGTACTTCGTTGCGAACATCGAAAAGCCTTTCTCGATACGAGTGAACAATCTGGCGAATACGGACGGTTTGCGCTTCCGTTAGCCCGACCTCGTTGGCCACCGGACTGTTCCACCAGGGAAACTGGGCGCGGTTCTGAGCGGCAGCGAAGAGGGAGAAAAAGCACAAACAGAGCAGAACACGAAAAATAGGCATCATTGGACGAAAAGTCCCTGTAGAGGAGCGGTAGCGCTTGGTTCCGATTCAAACGACATTTGCGAAACATCCTGAGCGAGTTGCGCGTCGGCCTTGGCTTCCGCGATATTTCGTTGATGCGTTTGGTAAAAGGCAGCGGAACCGGCAAGCGTCAGGAACATCACGGCAGCGGCGGCCAAACGTCCTACCGAAAGTTCATGCCACCAACGATGCGGTGCCGAGAGACGCGCATAAATGGTGCGCCGCTGAGATGCAAGGAAGTTGTCCGCCACCTGTTCTTCGACAGAAATTTGCTGGCGGCGAGCCTGCATAGCCGAGAGACGGGTCCGGCAAGCTTCGCAGTCTGCTAAATGGTCATCCACCGGACCAAGCCCATAAATATGATCGATCAGTTGTTCATCTGTCCAATGCGTTGACTGAGCGGACACGATGCGCATAATTACCTCCAAACCTCATCCATCTAAAGACAGATATAGGTCTTTGAGTTCTTCCCTCATTTTAGATAAAGCTCGGAACAAATGAGCCTTTACAGTACCGATGTCCAATTTTAGAACCTCGGCTATTTCTTCCAGCGCCAAGGATTCGTAATGCCGAAGAGCGAAAACGGCTCGCTGGCGGTCCGAAAGCTTGGCCTGCGCGGCGTCCAGTCTTTGCTGGATCTGCTTGGCAAATAAGAGACGTTCGGCATCGGGATCGGTTCCCGGCGCCATTTGTAAGATCACTTCTTCGTCCTGCGGAGCCGGGCGGCGCTGCCACAATTTCCAGCTCTTCGAACGAAGCTTATCCAGACAAGTATTCACGGCAATCCGCGTCAACCACTTCCCGGGATTATCCAACTGTTCCAGTTTCCGAGCGCTTCAAGAGCGCTCGGTAGGCTTTCAGAAAGACGTCCTGGGTGGCGGAATCGGCCTCATCGGCATCCTGCAACAAGCGGCGGCATAGGAGAAAAATGCGCCGTTGTTCCAACGCCATCCAAGAACCGAAATCGCGAAGGTCTAGCCCAGAGCAAGCTTCACCCGCGAGTTTTTCGGCCATGACGCCAATCATATCGGTCCAATACTAATTGAACGATTGACCGAACAGAAAGTTTACAATCTAGATAATGCGGGAGGTTATGTCGCAAATCGATTAGTTTCGGGGTTCGTTGGCGGGAACGTCAGGTGTGTGATGTTTGCGCACAAAATGCGGGGCCAACGACCAAATTTCCGGACTGAATTCATGGTACAAGGACCGGATCAAGTAATGGCTGTAGATTATGCCACTTCGTTCTAGCCCATATCCCCAGGAATTCTGCCTTTGGTAGAGCGCCATAGACGTTAGGCCGGAGCCGAAAGCGCCGGCGATAGGAGCCAAGGCAATACGAGCATTACCGTTCTGATCCGGACTTTCCAGGACATTTAAGAGAGCGGCACGAGTGCGACGCCAAGCTCCTTGTTCATCGGAAAAGCGCAGACGGGGATCTTCATGATGCAAATAGCCAACCAGCGTTTCGGCGGTGACACGAGCGGTACGGCGGGCATAAAGATTAGCGAGACGAAGAGTGAGGTCGTCCGAGTCGGGCCGAGCCATGTGAGGGCTGTTACGCCATTGAGAAACGCCAACCATCAGGCCAGATTCGGCCAGCAGAATTGGGCTTGCTAGGGGAGAAAACTCGATGCAAATGCGGTCGCGGAGGGTTAAATCATCCGCGAAGCTTGGTAATTTCCAAGGGTTACAACTAGCTGAGGCTGCTGGAGTTAAGACCTGTGATGCAGCAGGTAAACAGAGAGCTATTGCGAAGACGGCAACAGAGCAGAAACGGCATTTCATGGGACTGGTACTTCTTATACTGAAAAAATACTAGCAATTAGTATATGCCTCAAGTATAGAGTTACGCTGTTCGAAATACAAGGCCCATCTGCGGAAAGCACAAGAAAATTACACAGTGCCTCGAATTTGGCCAAGTCGGAACGATAAAGCTGCGTGAGCCAGTTCATCGAAAATGCGCGGGAAATTTTCGACGCAGCGGAAAAAAGCGCTGCGGCTGGCCAAACTTCATCGCAATACACCATTCTGCTGGGTGCGCCGCGGGGTGGCATCCACATGATTGCGAATTCCGATTGGTCGCTCGGCGCTTTGCAGGAAGAGCACGGTGCTCAATTGGCATATCGCGTCAGCCAGGTAGATGGCCGGGTAGTGTTGGATGGGCGGGACGGCCAGCGAAGTTGCCATATGGAAGCACTGGCGCCCAGCAAAGCGGCTCAATTCTTGCTAAACTCAATGCCGGCTTGGCATGCAGCGACTTCCTCCCCGGCTCTTTTGGCCGCGTAAGCCGCCAGCATGATATCAACGGCGCTGGCCGCTGTCTTCCTTATCGCGGTTTTGCCAACGCTGCCACCCAGCAAGGCGCGCTCGCGAAGCTCACCCACCGTGAGCTGATAAAACGTCCGAGCCAAGAGCACGGGATCATCTCTGCGGAGTTCTCCTTTATCCATAAAAGTGCGCAGCACTTTACTTAAGGGGGCATCCCAATGGCCTCGCACTTCGGCATAAAGGTCTGGCAGCTGTTTTGAGACAGAATTCTCGGCAATCAGAATGCGGTATAGGCCGATTCCGACTGGAGAAGTTGCCTCATTGAGGACCGTTGTAGCGAAGTCCAACAGGATGGGAACGAGACCGCCATGTTCTCGTTTCGCAACCAAAGCCAGCCGATCCAAGGATTTCTGAAAAAGATGTCGCAGTACTTCCGCAGTCAGCTCCGTCTTGCTGGAATATTTCGCGTAGATCGTCTTTTTGGAAACGCCGCCTTCGCGCGCGATCTTTGCAATGCTGGCACCCGCGTACCCATCACGCAGTAAGACGACGGCGGCGACGTTGAGAATATGCTGCCATCGCACCTCCACGTCGACCGATCGCGGCCGTCCGCGTTTCGCTGGAACCCGTTTGCCCGCTTTATTCATACTTCCATAAAGGAACACTCGCGTTCCTTTTCTATGTTAAAACTAAACAGATGAAGGCGAGCCGATGCTCCTTTGGACTGTGCGCAGCAGTGTGGCTTGGCTTAGGCCAGGATTCCGCCCCCCTCTTAACTCTTGATGAAGCCGTTCGTCTAGCGCAGAAACACAATGCCCAGGTGCAGATCGGCGCACTCGATGTCAACAGGGCGATTGAAGAAACAAACCAAATTAAAACTCAGCGATTGCCTGCTTTCAAGGTTTATGCCAATGTAGGCGAGTCATTGACTCCAATCAACTTGACGATTCCGCTGGGCGCCCTGGGCTCCTTTCCGGCGACAGGTCCAGTCCCATCGGAAGATACTTCGATCAAAACTGCGCGACAAGTAACCGGGGTTATCTACGGGACGGCGGGCCAGCCGATTTCCCAGCTGTTCAAGATTTCTCTGAGCTTGAGGGAAGCGCATCTACAAGAGGAGTTGGCTCGCGAAAAAGAACGGCAGCAAATCCAGGAAACGACCCAGCAAGTAAAGCAAGCGTATTATCAGCTGAGTCAGCTCCAGAGCCAAATTGCCAGCGCCGAAGTGAGTTTGCAGTATCTGAATGAGCTAGCAAGCTATACCGAACGAAACTTGGCCCAGGAAACAGTTTTGAAATCGGACAGCCTGAGCGTAAAAGCAAAGCTGAGTCAGCAGCGCTATCAGTTAGTAACTTTGCAAGATCAGCTTGAGACTCAGAAAGAAGCACTGAACCGCCTGTTGGGACGCGACTTGAGAACACACTTCACAACGGATTCGGAAGCAGCGCCGTCGAAAGAGGAAATCAGCTTGGAATCGGCCCAAACCGAAGCTTTAGAGCAGCGGCCGGAAATGCGGCAAGCGCGCCTGCAGACACGGAAGGCGGAACTAGAAGTACGCCGGGAACATGCGGAGTATTTGCCGGATGTGAGTGCGCAGGTCTCCTACCTTTCGTTTCCCAATCTGAATTTTTTTCCAAAGAACATTGTGGTGGCGGGCGTGTTATTTGAATGGCAGCCTTTTGACTGGGGTCAAAAAAGACACAAAATGGACGAGCTACGGAGCAGTTCGAAACAAGCGGTACTGACTGAGCACGATGCCCAGCAACAAATTTTGCTGGACGTGAACGCTAGTTATCGAAAGCTCACTGAAACGCGCGCACTTTTGGCGGTCGACAGAGCGGCGCAAGAATTAGAACGTGAAAAGTTGCGCGTTGTGATGAACCGCTATAAGGAGAAAGCCGCGCTGCTGACGGATGTGCTGCAAGAACAAAGCGCACTAGCGCAAGCCGACGCGCAGTATCGACAGGACCTGGAAAACTTTTGGATTGCGAAAGCCAGTTTTGACCGGGCGTTGGGAGAACAATGATGAGAAATGCGATCGGGATAGCCACGATTGTCGTTTTGATGAGTGGCTGCGGCGGGAAAAAGCTTGCGAACTCCGGCATACAAACTGTCCAGGCGGGGGTGGTGCAGGAACTTCAACCCACTGAACCCGAACGCTTCTCCGCGGTGGTTTTGCCAAATCTGCAAGTGGATCTGGCATTCAAATCCGCGGGATTGATTGCGCAAATCCATCAAGTGAAGGGCGCCGATGGCAGATGGCGCGATGTTGAGGTTGGTGACAAAGTGGCGGACGGGACCGTTTTAGCCACAGTTAGGGCGCTTGACTATGAGCAAAGAATCGAGTTGGGTCAAGCCGGAGTGAAGCAGGCTTTGGCGCAATGGGAGGAAGCGAAAGCGGGATTGGGAGATGCCGATCTTGACTATACGCGCGCTAAGAATCTCTACCACTCAGCGAGTCTCACAAAGCCGGATTTTGATCGGGCACAGGCTCATTATGACTCGTCCCAAGCTCAATTAACGGCGGCGCAAGCGGTGGTGGACAGCGCTAGAACGCAGCTCGATCAAGCAAAAGCGGCCCTCGCGGACACAGTTTTGCGGACGCCGTTTACAGGTTACGTGGTTGCGTGTAACGTTTCCAAAGGTTCTTTGGTGGGAAACGCCACAGTGGGATTCAGCTTAATCGATACGCATGTAGTGAAAGCCGATTTTGCCGTACCGGACACGGCGCTACCGCAGGTGCAGCTTGGCCAGAAACTAGCGATGAACCTGGACGCGCTGCCCAACGCGGCAACGGGGACGATCACTGCGATTGCGCCGCAAGCCGACGCCAAAAGCCGCGTGTTCTCAGTTGAGCTGACTATTGCGAACGCCAGCGGCACGATTCGACCGGGCATGATTGGCAGCGTTAGTCTAAGCGGCGCGGCGCATCCGCTAAGCCGCTTGGTGATTCCGCTTTCTGCCGTCGTTCGTGCACCGGGCAATCAAGAAAGTTTTGCCGTTTATCGAATTGCAGCGCGCGGTGACAAAAGCTATGCGGTGGCGCAGACCGTGCAGATCGGCGACACCTATGGAAACGCCATAGAAGTAACTAGCGGTCTGGCAAAGGGCGACCGCATTGTGGCCCTCGGCGGCGAGCTTCTTCAAAACGGGCAACAGATTCGAGTTCTGCAATAAGGCGAGTTAGGACATGGCCCACACCAGCGATGCAGATTTAATAGCGAACGTACACAATACTTCTCGCTTCTTTGTAGAGCACCGGCAAATTGCCTGGGCGGCCTTGGTGGGAGTCGTTTTGTGGGGCGGGTTTGGTCTTGCCTCCATGCCACAGAGAAAAGATCCTGAAATTCCGGTGCGCATTGCCGTAGCAAGTTGCCGCTGGCCCGGCGCTACCGCACAGCAGGTGGAACAGCAGATCACGCGACAGATGGAACAAACCATCGCGCAGAATAAAACGATTCAGCCGCCGTCGAATTCCAAGTACGGCATCCGCTCACTCTCGCTCGCGGGAGTTTCATTTGTATATGTTCAACTCTCGGAAAACGTGAGCGACACCAGCGAGCAGTTCAGCGATATCAACCTAAAACTCAATTCGTTGAATGCCCGCTTGCCGCAGGGCGCCGGCCCAATTCAGTTTCAGAGCGGTTTTGGCGATACGGCGGCGCTCATGTTAACCGTGGCCAGTCCACCCGCCGACGAAGTGGAAATTCAGATTCGCGCGCAAGCCATTGAGAAAGCGCTGCGGGCGTCGCGGACCACCCCGGCCGATGGCTTGCTGAAACCTGTCTCGATTGTGTATTCATTTCCACTCACTCTGTCGCAGCTGAACCGGCAGATAACTGAAGACTTTCGCAAACGCGCGCAAGCGGCCGGAATTCTCAAGGACAGCTCGCTGGTGTCGGGGGTCGGATTTATGGGAGTGAACGGCAGGTCGGAGTTCGACGATCAGCGCATCAACGCATTTCTTCAAAACTATATTGAGACGCGCCTGCCACCCGGCGAGACAGATCCGGATCTATGGCAACCGGTCGTGATTCGCGACTTGGACAGCACGGCCGCCAAGCTGGCAACTGTCGCAGCAGCCAAATACTCCTATGCGCAATTAGACAACTATACAGATCTGATCGGGCGCACTCTGCTGGGCGTTCCGCAGACTTCACGCGTGGATCGAGTAGGCATTCTTCCGCAACAGATCTATTTGTGGTACTCGCAGAACAGACTGGCTGCTTACGGGCTGCAACCGGGCAACTTAAGCAGCCTTCTTGGCGCTCGAAATATTGTTTTGCCAGGCGGCCAGATTCAGGCTGGCACGCGCAACATTTTGCTCGATCCATCCGGCGAATTCGATACGGCCCATGCAATCGGCAACGTCGCGGTGGGGAATTCGCCAGCAGGCGCGCCGGTTTATTTGCGGGATCTAGTGCAGATTTATCGCGGCTATCGAAGTCCCGCAGATTTCTTGAACTATTACACCTGGAGCGACAACGCGGGCCAGAGCCATCGCAGCCGCGCCATTACGCTGGCGGTGTTCATGCGGTCGGGTGAGCAAATCAAAGCGTTCGGAGCGGCGGTGGATGAAAAGCTCAAACAACTGCAAGGATTGTTTCCGCGCGATCTGATTGTGGCAAGAACTTCCGATCAACCGCTGCAAGTACAGGAGAACATCAGCCTCTTCATGCGAGCGCTGGTGGAAGCCATCCTCCTGGTTGTTTTGATATCGCTGGTTGGATTTTGGGAATGGCGTTCGGCCCTGTTAATGGCTCTATCGATGCCGATAACGTTAGCCATGACCTTCGGGTTAGCGCATTTAGTGCATGTCGACTTGCAGCAAGTCTCGATTGCCACGCTGATTATCGCCCTTGGGCTGCTGGTGGATGATCCGGTAGTCGCGAACGATGCGATGAAACGCGAGTTGGCCGAAGGTCAATCCAGACTCAACGCAGCTTGGATTGGACCGACCAAATTGGCGCGCGCGATCGTCTATGCGACCGCCACCAATATCATTGCCTACCTCCCCTTCTTGCTGCTCACTGGAAGTACCGGCGATTTTCTCCGTAGCCTGCCGATTGTCATGACCGCAGCGCTGTTGTCCTCCCGTATCGTATCGATGACGTTTATTCCGCTGCTTGGTCATTTGATTCTGCGTCCAGCCACGAAGAAGGAACCGACCATCGAACAGCACCGCGAGCATGGATTCTACGGCCTTTATTACCGCCTCTCTGGTTTGGCTATAAAGTACAGATGGGCGGTGTTTGCACTATCGCTCTGCTTCTTGCTGGGCGGTGTAGCAGTGGGCACCACGCTGAAGTCGCAATTCTTTCCGGAGGATGTGCAGTATTGGTCCTACGTAGACGTTTGGCTGCCGAACGGTGCACCACTCACCGTCACTAATGAGACAGCGCATCACGCCGAAGAAATTATCCGGCGAGTGGTTGGGCAGTTCGCCCAGGAACATCCGGCGGAAAACAAGAAGGCAGAACCCTTATTAAAAGCGCTGACCAGCTTTGTTGGGGGAGGAGGACCGCGTTTCTGGTTCTCTGTTTCTCCAGAACAACAGCAACCGAATTATTCTCAGATCGTCATCCAACTCACCGACAAAGATGCCACGCCGCGGATTGTGAAGCCACTCGAAGACGCTTTGTCGGCCGAGATTCCAGGAGCGTTCGTGCTGGTCAAGCAACTGCAAACGAATCCAGTTGAGTTCCCCGTGGAAATCCGTATTTCCGGCACCTCCGATGTCGATCCGAAAGATGAACCGGAAGACATTCGTATGTTGCGCCAGCTCGCGGCGCAAGTGCAGAATATTCTTCGTCCGATACCCGGTGTACAAACGGTGCAGAACGATTGGTTCGGCGAAAGTCCTGAAGTAAAACTGCTGGTGGATGCCGACCGCGCCAATCTGGCCGGCGTTACCAATCGCGATGTGGCGACATCGACCGAGGCGGCCACCAGCGGCACGACAGTAACGGTTTTCCGTCAAGGCAATCAGCAGATCCCGGTGGTCGCGCGCCTCTTGCCGCAAGAAAGGGCACAGCTTTCCGATGTTGAGAATCTGTACGTGTATTCGTCGCAAGGGCAGGCGAAAATTCCGCTGCGGTCTGTCTCGAAAATCGAAAACGACTTGGAGACTGTGCGCATCCGCAGGCAGGAGCACTTTCGCACGATTGGCGTTCACGCCTTTGGACAGGCGGGTGTTTTATCGTCTGAGATTTTGCAGCAAGCGATGCCAAAGCTAATCGAACTCGAACGGCGCCTCCCGGCCGGGTACAGAATGATTATTGGCGGCGAGCAAGCGAGCCAGCGAGACGGATTCCTGAATTTGGCCGAGGTGTTGCTGATCTCGCTGTTAGGCATTTACGGTGCTTTGCTATTGCAGTTCAGCAATGCCGTGAAACCGTTGCTGGTGCTGGCAGCGGTTCCTTATGGTGTGGTGGGAGCATTGCTGGCACTCGCCATTATGGGTACGCCTTTTGGCTTCATGGCATTTCTGGGAGTGGCCAGTTTGATCGGCGTAATTGTCAGTCACATCATTGTGCTTTTCGATTTTATTGAAGAAATGCACGAAAAAGGTGAGCCTTTCGAGCAAGCCCTGCGCGATGCCGGTATACAGCGGTTGCGGCCGGTGCTGATTACCGTGGGCGCCACCATCCTGGCGTTGTTTCCTCTCGCGATTGAGGGCGGCCCGCTATGGAAGCCGCTTTGTTATGCCCAGATTGGCGGTTTGGCGGTAGCAACGTTTATCACGCTGCTGTTGGTTCCGGTGTTCTATAGCATCGCTGTGCTGGATTTGAGGATTGTGAAATGGGATAAAGCTAAAGGCTAGTTCAGCACGTATAAGAAATCGCTCTGTTTTGGCAATTGGCAAGAGTGATTACCGTTTGAGATATCGAACGAATTGTCACCCGCGCCGGCGTGAACCCAGACCATTTGATCCTTGCCTTGCGAATCGGTGCAGCGCAAGGGAAGGTCGAGAGCAAAGCCATCATCAACACCTGAGACCTTCAGTGAAACCGTGCTGCCGTTGCTGCGAAATGCCATCTTAGGAATGCCCGTGGCATAGATCCAGTTATCGAAAAACACATTGAGAGATTTGTCGGACTGATCCTCAGGAACAAACGAGGCGGCTAAACGCCGGAAATCTTCGTTGACGATCAGCTTGTTTTGAAAGTCGCTAAGAATCTTGCTTTGCAGGTTATGGAAAGCTTCGTCGCCGATCCGTACGCGCAGCATGTGCAAGATCCAAGCGCCCTTTTCGTAGATGATGGCGTGCCAAGCACGCGCGCCGTTGTTATCCAGCAGGCGCTCGCCAAAATCGACCGGGCCGGCGGACTCGAGCGGCTTTCCCTTCTCGACAGCCAGCAAGTCCTGGCGATAACTTTCCAGCACGGCGTCAAGCGCCGCATGGCCTTTACTTTGTTCAAGGAATTCTAGCGCCGAATAATTTGACATGGCCTCAAAAAGCCACGAACTTCGGTAGTCGGCGGGGCTAACCATGTTTCCCCACCATTGGTGGGCGATTTCATGCGGCAGCAGCATTTCAGAAAAGAAAGAATCGAGCCGCGGATTGCGCAAGCCAGCAGGGCGATCTTCCTGCCGGATGTAGGAAATGTTGGACAGGTAAATGAGACCGGGGAAGCCTTGACCGAAATAACCTTCTATTGGCGAGATCGCGAGCGTGTGAATGCCAAGGGGTTGCCAGCGCGTGCTGTAGTAATCGAGAATGCTGGCCGCCTGTTCCGGCAACTCGGCAGAATTTTCCAGTTTGTTGGCGAAGAGCTCAATAAGATAACGGCCATGCTCAAGGCTGGTGGCTTGATAGTTCCCGATATTGAAACCGGCGAGCGGTTCGGCTACCAGAGTTTTGCGATGAACAGTGCGCAGGCCGCCCGATACTTCGTCGGATATCAGTTCGCCGGTAGCTACCACGCGCAGGTTCTCCGGGCAGTGAAACGTCAGGTCAAAGGTTGCGAGCATCGGCGAGATGAATGGATACCAGGTGTTTCGCTCGTGGACGAAGTAGTTACCCGCCGCGGTGCGAAATACTACCGACCCTTCGTAGGAAAGCTCAACACTGTGTGGAATGTCAACCGCGAGAGGTTCCGCTGCCACCAGCAAGAGCGCCGCACCGCTTTCCACTTGTTGTGTGCCGGGGTTTCCGTGCTGCAAAAACTCGGCGGATTTGCCGTCAATCTGGGCAGCCGTCACCCGCAAATGACTGGACAATTCCAAATTGATGACGCGGCCATCTTCGACTGCGGCGCGGTATTGAAATTGAGCGTGCGAAGCCATCGAAAGGTCCGGGTGGATTACGGTATCGATGCGGTAGTCGGAGATGTCCCGAGAGGTTTCGAACGGCGCTGTTTTTCGTCGCGGACGGAAACTGCACCAAACCTGAAACATTTGAATCCCCTGCTCTGCCTGAACAAGGCGACCCACCAGCACCGGCTCAGGACGGCTCGGCTCGTAAATTACGTCGAAGACTCCCAAGGAACGGCTGCCGATGATCCCGTAAAACAAACCCCGGTTCGCCTGATGATTATCCAGCAGAGACTGGGCTAGTCTGACATCGATTTCGTTGGTGTCGGCGCGCAATACATTGTGCACAGTGGCCGCAAGTTCCTTACCTCGTTCGGGCTCGGGATGGGGGGGATGGTCAGCGATTTGGGCGCGCAGTTCGTTCATGGTCTCGTCGGAGAAGAAGAAAACGGCGGAGGTGAAGTGCTCGTCGAGATTCGGCGTTTTAGCAAAATTGGCGAGCGACGCGCGTTCGCTGCGGGTGGGCGGCAATACCAGAACTTCGGCATCCCCGAGTTCAACATCGGCCGTGGTAAAAACGGCGGCTACCACGTGGTCTGCGATTGGTTTCGTGAAGGCCAGTACGCCCTCGGTGAGATAAATCTTAATGTCTCCACGCGCGAGTTGCAGGTCGCGGATGCGGTAAGTTTGCGCCGGATCGATCGCAAGCTGGTGCAGTTCGGTTATGACCGAAGCGGCGGACTCAAGCGCATAGGAAACCGCGGGCGCGAGTCCGAGACCGCAGATAAGCGCACAGAAAATCGAACGCCGTCGCAAAGGCCCTATTTGCCGGAAGCAGCAGCACCGGCTTCAGGGCTGGTGATGGTGGCTGGTTCCTGGCCCCAATTCTGACGGATCACGCCCGTCTGGTCCAGGTAGAAAGTTCGGCGGCCGGTGGTGCCAAACGTCTTCGGAATTGCCGATACTGTGTAGCCGGCGGGAGTGGCGGTCATGGTGAAGATGTAGCCGCTCGATTCGCCCGCTGCTAAGGTACCCGAAATGAGACCCGCAGCTTCCGGACCTTCCGCTCCACCGGTGCCGGCAGGGGGTCCGAGTTGAGCCATGCTGCTGGCGAACTTATTGAAGGTGGATTGATATTGAATCTGCGCGGCATAGATCGTCTTCATCGTTGAGATCGCACCGGTTTCGCGGGCGTTGGCCTGAATACTGGTCATCTTGGGGACTGCGAAGAACAAAATGATCAGAATGATGGAAATAACAACCAGCAGTTCAATTAGCGAAAATCCGCGCTGCCGTTCGCGGCGGCTTTGGCGCACTTGTAGGAGCATACGATTCATATGATACGACGTTGCGGAGTTCAGTAGCGTTGGTGTGGGACTCACGACTGATGTAAAAATAATCACGAGAGGGGCCAATCACCAATGAATCGAGCGGAAGTAACGGCGCAGGTTTTGGATGCCAAGCGGCGGCTGGGTCTCACGGGGAAAGCGCTTGCCGCGGAGTTGGGGTGCGGGTTCCCCGGTTTTCTACCACGGCGGCCCTTTTAGGGCACCACGCGTGGAATGCAGAAGAAGCGAAGAAAGCCGGCGCGCTGTTAAAGCTGGACGACGCGGCGGCAAAGATGTTGGGCGAGGCGCCGCAAGAGCGCGGAGCGAGCCTAAGGATGCCACCCAGCGATCCACTGATCTATCGCTTTTACGAATTGGTCCAAAGGTATGGCCCAACCTGGAAGGCCTTGATCAATGAAGAATTCGGCGATGGCATCATGAGCGCGAATCGATTTTAATATGTCAATTGAACGCGAGCCTAATCCAAAAGGGAGATCGCGTGAAGATTACTATGTCGGGTACGTTCCTGCCATACAGACGCTTCTAGTCGGCAGCTACCACGGCTTCACCAGTTTGTCCAACGCGGTCATATGCGCCCAGAACTGCGGCAGCAGACTTGCGCGTAAGGCATTTGCTCCATCGCTCAAGGCGCTTTCCGGACGGTCGTGCACTTCTACGAACAGGCCGGCAATGCCAACGGCGGTTGCGGCGCGTGCCAGCGGTTCTATGAATTGAGGTTCGCCGCCCGAAGACGATCCGGACGCACCTGGCAATTGAACACTGTGCGTTGCATCGAATACCACAGGGTAACCGGTCTCCGCCATAATTTTCAGTGCGCGCATGTCGACTATCAGATTGTTGTAGCCGAACGAGGAGCCACGCTCGGTGAGAATAATTTTGTGATTGCCGGCGCTGGCGACTTTTTCGGCGGCGTGTACGATTTCGCCCGGTGAAACAAACTGGCCCTTCTTGATGTTGACAATGCGACCCGTGCGGCCCGCGGCGATGAGCAGATCTGTCTGGCGGCAGAGAAAGGCGGGGATCTGCAAGATGTCCACACCCTCGGCCGCCTGTTCGGCCTGCGCCGGTTCGTGAATATCGGTAAGTACAGGGATGCCAAGCCTCTGCACTGTTTTCAAAATGCGAACGCCCTCCACGATACCAGGACCGCGATATGACTTTACACTGCTGCGGTTCGCTTTATCAAACGATGCTTTGAAGACAAATGCCCCCACTGCCTTTTGAATGATTTCCACCATACGGTGAACGTGGGCTTCACTTTCAATCACGCATGGGCCCGCAATGAGCCCCAACGGCCCAGTGTTAGAGAAGCTGACGCTGCCAGCTTGGACCGTGGTCATCGAGCGTCAGTCAGAACTTCGGGCACAGAACTGGAAACTGCAGAATCCTGCTTCACAACTGCCGGCTCGGCTGCGCTGGCGCCAGGTTTCTTTTTCGCTCGGTGGGCTAGGGCAGCACCTAGAAATGCGGTGAATAATGGGTGCGGCTCGAGCGGCTTTGATTTGAACTCCGGATGAAATTGGCAGCCGAGATACCAGGGGTGATCGGCGATCTCGCAAATCTCGACGTACACACCATCGGGCGTTTGTCCGCTAAGTCGCAAACCGTGCTCGGTCAGCGTCTTTTCAAATTCGCGATTGAACTCGTAGCGATGGCGGTGACGCTCGCTGATGTCGGTGGTTCCGTAGGCTTGTTGCGCAAAAGTGTTGGCTGCCAAACGGCACGGGTAAGCACCAAGGCGCATGGTGCCGCCCAGTTCATCGACGCCCTTCAATTCGCGTAGTTTATAAATAACGCGGTTGGGAGTGTTGGGATTAAATTCCGTGGAATCGGCGTCAGGCATACCGCACACGTTGCGCGCATACTCGATCACCATGGTCTGCATCCCAAGGCAGATACCGAAGTAAGGAATTTTCTCTTCGCGCGCGCAGCGGATGGCGTTTAGCATGCCATTAATACCGCGCTTACCGAAACCACCCGGCACTAGAATGCCGTCGAAGCGGCGCAGATACTCGCTGCAATCGGGCCACTCCATTTGCTCAGATTCGATCCACTCGATATTCACATGCGCCTGGTGGGCGATGCCGGCGTGAAGCAAAGCCTCTTTTAAGCTCTTATAGGAATCTTCGTATTCGACATACTTGCCAACCAGTCCGATGCTGACTTCGGACCTTGGATTCTTCATGCGGGTAAGCATTTCAGTCCAACGCGTGAGGTTGCGCTCACCGGCATTGAGATGCAACATGCGCAGAATGGACTCGTCTACCCCTTGATCGGCGAAAACGAGCGGGATTTCGTAGACCGAATGAACGTCTTTCGCGGTGATGACGCTACGCACATCGACATCGCAGAAAAGTGCGATCTTTTCTTTTACTTCTTCCGGCAGCGGCCGTTCTGAACGGCACAGCAACATGTCAGGTTGAATACCGATCGCCCGCAGTTCTTTGACCGAGTGTTGGGTCGGCTTGGTTTTCAATTCCTGCGCTGCGGCGATCCACGGAACCAGCGTCAGATGTATGAAGAGCGTGTTTTCACGGCCTTCTTCGTGGCGCATCTGCCGGATGGCCTCGATAAAAGGTAGTGATTCGATATCGCCGACCGTGCCGCCGATTTCGACAATCGACACATCCACATCGGCCGCCACTTTGCGGCAGGCGGCTTTGATTTCGTTGGTGACATGCGGGATCACCTGAACGGTTTTGCCAAGGTAATCGCCGCGGCGTTCCTTTTGAATAATATTTTCGTAAATGCGGCCTGACGTTAGATTGTTTACCTGGCCCAACGCTGCGTGGGTGAAGCGCTCGTAGTGGCCAAGATCGAGATCTGTTTCGGCGCCGTCATCTGTGACGAAAACTTCGCCGTGTTGGAAGGGGCTCATCGTGCCCGGGTCGATATTCAGGTAAGGGTCGAACTTTTGCAGAGTGACGCGAAGTCCTCTGCTTTCCAGCAGGCAGCCGATCGACGAGGCCGCGATTCCCTTCCCCAGAGACGAAACTACGCCACCTGTTACGAATATGTACTTAGGCAAAGGCACGACCTCCAAAGTTCATTTATCTTTTAACCCGACCTCATGGAATCGCTCACCGCAAAAAGCTTGTTCACTCGGTCCAGATCCTCAGGCGTATCCACACCGAGCGATTCGTACTCAGTTTTTACAACGCGAATGCGATAACCGTTTTCTAACGCGCGCAATTGTTCCAGGCACTCGGCCTGCTCCAGCGGACCAACATTCAAATCAGGATAGCTGAGAAGGAATTCGCGGCGATACACATAAAGGCCAATGTGTTTGAAATAGAGCGGATGTTGGCTGCGGCCATCGCGCTCATAAGGAATGGGGCAGCGTGAAAAATAAATAGCATCACCAAGAAGATTGGTTACGACCTTGACCACGTTTGGATTGACGATGTCAGTAGGATCGATAATTTGGCGCTTCAGGGTTCCCATGGCGACAGCTTCGTCGCCATGCACGGAAAGAATAGCGGCATCGATGGCTTCCGGATCGATGAGAGGTTCGTCGCCTTGAATGTTTACGTAGAGCGCGGCGTCTTCTGCAGACGCCACTTCGGCAAGACGATCGGTGCCTGACGGATGCTGGCTGCTCGTCATTCTCACTCTGGCGCCAAACTTGCGACACGCAGCAGCGATACGATCATCGTCTGTGGCAATCAGAACTTCTGTTAGATAACGAGATTTTTCAGCGCGTTCCCAGACGTGCTCCAGCATCGGTTTACCGGCAACAAGGGCAAGCGCTTTTCCAGGAAAGCGAGTGGAGGCAAATCGGGCGGGGATAACACCTAAAATCCGCGTCCGCACAACTGAGTGTAACACCGAAGGGTTTTCTCACCAAAACATTTTTGTGGCGGCTTGCTGTGAGGTTCTAGCCCGCTCGGGAATTGATTCCATCCACTATCCGCCTAATTGCTTCGCAATTTCAAGAGCTGCAAGGACAACGTCGACCCAAGGAGGCCACTGTCCCCACGTCTTTCGCAATTTGCTCATTTTGCGCCTGAACCGGGGCAGTCCTTTAAGGACTTGTTGCGGTGAGAGGGTTCCAACGGCGTCGACACGGGTGGCCAACCACGCCATGACGCAGATTAGGCTTCGTTCGCTGCCATCGTGTATGACCTGGTCAAATCCCGCCAAGTCTGAAACATAGCGATTGTACTGATGTCCAAGAGGAACTATCACCAGCCAATCGTGTCGATCCACTGCACGCTTGTTCAAGAACCGCCGCGCCATCGCGATCCCTAGTTCCAGCGGCATATTGAAGCGCGCTAGGTTTGCATCACCTTCCCCCCTGCACCTTGATAAGTCGTGGATCGAGTACTTTGATTGGAAGATGGCGCGGGTAATTCGAGCCATCCTAGGCTCGGCGATTGTTCCACTCTCCAAAGCGCTTCGCGGCGTAAATCCGCAACACACGACTGCTAGGATGGCGCAGTCGAATAAAGGTTGGTATTCGAGGTCGTACGGACAGTTTAGAAAAACCGAAGTTGCGGGTTTATTTTAGGGTAAGGCCGCCGACACCGAAGTGTTCGCGCTTACGTTTCTCAGTGAATGCCACGAATGGACTTAGGCTTCCTGAAGAGACTTCAAGTGTTTGGCTGCGCCTTCGAGTTCGTCGAGACGGTCGCGCAAGGCCTTGTTCTGCTTGCCGCTCTGCTTTGTAGCCAAGGTCTTTTGGCCTTTGGAAATGCTACTGCCGGCTACCGTATCGTAAATTCGATTAAGCCAAACGGATTCTGATTGGCCCGGCTGTATTCGAACAGCTACCCAATCCCTGAGAAAGGACGGCGGCATGGCTTTATCGATGAGAATGGGTATGATCCGCTTGTTAGGGTCGGACCAAGTACGTTGAAGCGCACCTTGCCATTCACGATCCTGCCATTCGCCAACTTGATTCTTCGGTCCGACGACGATCAGAAAATAATTGGCGCTATCCAATGCACGTTGGATTTCCACAAGCCAGCGCTGTCCGGGCTTGATGCTCTTAAAGTCGGACCATGTGGACACTCCTTTGTCTTCCAAAAATGCGGAGAGTTTCTCAGCCCACGGCTTCGCGTCTGTCGAGTATGAGATGAACACGTTGGACGGAATCTTGGTCACAACTTTATCGTAACGGATCCAGGCGTCGCATAAGTTCGCCGTCTTATTCGCTCATCGCATGCAGATGCCGCTTCAACGATTCGGCAATCACCTGCTTCCCTCCGCTGGCAATCGTAAGCTTCGGGAAAGCGCCGTAGATGCGATCGAAGTTCAGTGGCGCAACAGCAGCCACCACACGTTTGGCGGTTTGTGGCCCGAGCGGCACCCAATTCGGGTAGCTCCACATAAACGCAACGTGGCGACGATCGGGAGCAACCTGAATGATGTCGCTACTCAGTAACGCGCCCTTCCCTTCCGCAGCCGCTGGCCAGTAGAGAACTGTGCCTCCAGGAAAATGGCCGCCGCAACGCACCAGCTTGACGCCCCCGAGTAGCCGCTTGGTTTCGCCCGACCAGAATTCGACTGCCGGCGATTTGCGCATCACCCATTCGGCATCTTCGCGATGCAGGTAGATGGGCACGTTGCCGAACTCACGGCTCCATTCCACCATTGATGAGTAGTAGTGGGGATGCGAAATACAGATATATTGCAAGCCACCCCGACGACGAATATGATCGACGGCCGCCTCATCAAACATACTGAGGCAATCCCAAAGGATGTTGCCCTCAGCAGTCTGCAGTAAGAACGCACGCTGACCGATACCGAAGTGCGGTTGCATGCTGAAGGAAGTGAGCGCTCGCTCTTGCAGGACGATGTCCAGGCGATAGCTCCTGCGCAGATCTTCAAAAGTCGTCCATTGTTGCCCATCGAGACCGACGAACTGGCGCTCATCCTCACAGATTGGACAACTCTCCGGAAGAGTCGCGGATTCCTCAAATTGCGTACCGCAGGTCACGCAGATCGGTTTCACCCTTAAAGCCTATCGCGCCCTCGGCTTTCGCTTGCTAATCGGGGATGGAGAAGCGAAGGCGAATCTCGTCACTCGCCGGCGTGGGTCGGCGCGTTCTTGCGTCGATGGGGCACCAAATACTCAATGCTTTCGCCAGCAGAACACCATCGCTGGCGCGGCGTAGCTCGGTATGCCGTTGAAATTTCAGCCCGCGTGAAGTGCCGACCCAAGTTTGAGCAAGCACTTCGTTCCCCCAAAACAGCGGGATGTTTGTAATCGATCTCATGCCGCAGCACAACCCACAACCATTGCTGCTGTTCCTCAGGCGTCGCCACGTTCCGCCAATGCGCCACCGCTACATCTTGCACCCAACGGACATAAGCCACATTGTTCACATGCTGCATGCTGTCGATCTCGGCAGCCGTAACCTGGATGCAAATTTCAAAGATTTCGGGCGCGGACGGCATCTTAATACGCTAGCAACCCGCAACGTCGGACCTTCGTCTAACGTCTCCTCCTGAGTATGCCAGCAAATCCACTGAACCGGCGCGCTTTTGTATCAGCTTGCGCTGCTTTGCCCATCGCCCGCTTTTTGGCGGCACAAGAACCCACATTCTCGGCGGGAGTGAAAGTCGTAAACGTGTTTGCCACCGTGCGCGACAAGAAGGGCCAAATTGTAAAGGACCTGAAAAAAGAAGACTTCACGCTTCTCGAAGACGGACGCCCACAGGTGATACGCTACTTCGCGCAACAGAGCGACTTGCCGCTCACCCTCGGCTTGCTGGTGGATACGAGCATGAGCGAACGGCGCATGATTCCCACAGAACGATCGGCGAGCTATAAGTTTTTCGAACAAGTTTTGCGACCCGATCGTGACAAAGCATTCCTAATTCATTTCGACCGCGACATTGAATTGCTGCAAGATTTGACGGCTTCGCGCGAGCGGCTAGAGAAAGCACTCGATCTGCTGGGACCTTCGCAACAGGAAGCGGACTCACGCCGAGACCAAGGGGACAACGGCGGCAACTATCCGAACGGGGGCGGAGGAGGCGGCTATCCAGGAGGTGGCGGCGGCATGGGCTATCCGCGACGTGGCGGGGGTTATCCAGGTGGTGGAGGTTATCCGGGCGGTGGGGGCGGAGGTCGCCGGCGCTCACATGGTGGCACCGCTTTTTACGACGGAATTTATCTGGCTTCCAATGAAATTATGAGTAAGCAAACTGGACGCAAGGCTTTGGTTATGCTTACCGACGGTGAGGACAACGGCAGCAAGATTTCAATGGAAGAGGCAGTCACCTCCGCCCAGCGTGCCGATTCCGTGGGCTACGCGGTGCGTATCAGCGATGAAGAGATCGGCAGCATGGCGCGCGGCTGGAATGGCGGTGGCAGGGGTGGCGGAGGATATGAGCGTCCCGATGGCAAGAAGATCCTTAAACAAATCGCCAAGGAAACCGGCGGCGGCTACTTCGAATATGGCAAAAAGAAATCGCTTGAAGATATTTACGCTGAAATCCAAGACGAACTGCGCAATCAGTACAGCATTGGCTACACTTCCGACCACAAAGGCGACGATAAAGGCTATCGCAAAATCGACTTGACGGTTGCCCCAAAGGGACTTGTGGTGCAAGCGCGCGAGGGTTACTATGCATAACTTGCAGGCGCGGAATGAGAAACTTAGGTTGTGCAGGGAAACGTTCGACGAAGTCAAAGCATCAAATTATTGATATGAAACGATTGCGCTCGAGAAATTTCGTGATTTTGTGCGCGTGTTTGGGAGCGGGCATCTTCGCTTGGGCGCAAATTATTCCTGGGAAATTGCCGCCTACACCGCCGCCGCAACCCGGAGAGTTGGCGCCGGACGAGACGAAACCGGCGAAGGAAAAACCGGCGGCGAACAGCAGCGATTCGCAGACATCGACCGACGATAAGCCGACCTTTGATAAGACCGATCAAGTCATTGGACGATCTGTTACCCGCAACGTAGTGGTGCCCACTACCGTGCTTGATCCCGATGGGCATGGTTACGTCACCGGGCTCAAGGCCAGCGATTTTGAAGTCTACGATAACGACAAGCCGCAGAAGATCAATGCTGAACTCATTGAGCAACCTATGTCTGTCGTTTTAGCGGTGCAGGCGAATTCCGACGTTGAACCTTTTCTGCCGAAACTAAGGACTTCCGCCAACCTTTTGCACGGCTTGGTGACAGGCGTTGATGGCGATGTCGCGATTCTCGCGTTTGACCACCGCATGCAGCATCTGCAGGATTTCACTAGCAATCCTGACAAATTGGACGACGCGATGCAGCACCTGCAGGCAGGATCAAGTTCATCGGCCATTATCGATGCCGTATTGGAAGGCGTGCGCATGCTAAAGCGGCACGACCCCGAAGGGAAACGGCGTCGCGTGATCATCCTGATTAGCCGAGACATCAATAAGGGAAGTCAGGCGAAGATGCAGGAAACAATCCGTGAAATGCAATTTGAAGCGGTCACGGTCTATTGCGTCGATATATCAAAAGCGCTCAGCTCGCTGATGAAGGAGCCCGATTTTCCGCGCCCGCCGCACGGCGGTATTCCAGCTGAAGCGATGCCTGGACCTATTGGCGGTGGAGGCGGTCCCAATACGCAAACCAACGATGCGCAGCAAGCAACAGGCAACGCGCTCGAGCTCGTACCCCCGCTTCTTCGTTCCATCCACGACCTCTTCAAAAGAAATCCCGCTCAGGCATTCACCTATTTCACCGGCGGCAGAGTTTACAATTTTGCCACCGAACGTGGTTTGGGCAAAGCGATCAGCGATATCGGCCAGGATTTGAATAGCCAATATGTTTTGAGCTATGCGCAGAACAAGGACACACAGTCCGAGCCCGGCTTTCACAACATCCGTGTGACGGTAGATCGCCCTGGATTAGTCATTCGCACGCGGCCCGGCTATTGGTGGGGCGGCGGCAAGATCGAGTAAGTCTTTCAGCCAAATCTTAGTGCGCCGAAGCTTACGACACTTTGTGGATCAATCTGCCATTGATAGTAATCGAGCAACTCGCCTTTGACGCCCGGCATGATTTTCATAAAGGTATAAAACGGCGCCGATCCACACCACTTCAGGTCATCGTGGCGGTCTTGCACCAGCGACCAGTAGTTCTTCAAATCGGCGGCGGCAATTTTGGCAATGCGTTCGCGATCGCGCTGCTCAACCGCTAACATTTCGCCCAGATTGGCGGTGGCCCTCAGGGGGTCGTTGTAGCGGCGACCCATATGAGCCATATCTACGCCAAGAACCCAGAATAGGCGGCGGCCTTCCCGCGCGGCCATGTTTCCGAGGGCATCAAAAAAGCGCGCCACCCGGGGCGTATCTTCCGGCATACCGTTTTCGTAAATACTTTTTACGAAAGGTCCGCAGAGAATCGGGAGAATTTTCACTTGTGGGCCATAGATGTGTTGCAGCATAATGACCTGAAACTCGATGGAGTGTTCCACCGCGTGGCAGTAGTCTTCCATGGCGATTGCGTCCGGCGCGGCATCGGCAAGTTCCTTCAACAGCGCACCATTCGTTTGGGCATCGCCGAAAGGAGTGTTGAAGTTCTTGCGAGTAAGCCCGAAACGCTCCGGCGCGCCGTAGTGCGAGGTGCCAAGAATGACGAACGTAATGTCAGCCGCTTGTTCACGCGGCGGCAAAGACTGGTAGGCTGCCCGATAAGTGGCCCAACCCGCTTCCGGGCTCGCGTGCGGCGCTGCGATGGCAACGGTACTTCCCTTCCCGTGGCTGTCGCCAATCTCTTTATCGAGCAGCTCGGTAAGTTTCGAAAGGTCTGAAGGGTAAGCAGAATCGGCGAAGTTCGCAGAGCGGATGGGCTCGGCGGCAAACTCGGCTTCGCGTTCGCTCTTAAGCGACAGATAGCGCTCGTTTTCCAGAAAACCCGCTTCATTCAACGCGTCGAACAGGTGCTGCTCAATTTCACCGACCTGAATCTCGCCGGTAATGCGCACCAGCTCAGCCCGCAAATCGAGTGTCGAACTGTGCCCATCAAACCATTCCAACACCGGAACCAATGGTGGGGGAACCAGCAAAGTGGCGTCGGAATAATGATACGGATCACGAATGAAAAGGCCCGGCCGTTCAGGATCGGGTGAGGGCATGAAATCGAGATTGAAGCGGAGTCGGGGAAGAACCTCAGACACGACTTATTGTACGAAGCTCCGTAATCTTTCCAAAAATTCGAACGGAACGCTTACATTGTGAGCGCGTCCGGAACCAAGTTCGACATCGGGTTTGATGCTGCCGTGGAAATCCGAACCGCCGGTCGGCAATAACTCGAACTCATCTGCCAGCGCGCGGTAGTGGATCTGCAGCGCAGGTGGATGGTCCGAATGATAAACCTCTAACCCAACCAATCCGGCTTCTTTCAACCGCTCCAAGACAACCGGTTCATTGGCGCGCGCTAATCCAATGCGAATGGGATGCGCCACCACGGGAATCCCGCCGCCTTTCCGGGCTAGCGCAATCACTTCCTCCGTGGTGCCACTTTCGCGCTCCACATACGTGGGCGCATCTTCGCCCAGATACTTCTCGAAGGCGTCTTCGAAATTCGTAACGTAGCCTTTCTCCAAAAGAATGCGGGCGAAGTGTGGACGGCCAGCGAGTGTTCGGCCACGTGCTTCCACTTCCTCTAACGTAATATCTACGCCCCGCCCCTGCAACGCTTTGGCTAGCTTTTCATTGCGTGAACGGCGGTCTGTGCGCTGTTCCTCCAACCAACGATGAAACTCAGCCGAGGGCTCGCGTGATGGGAAGTAAACCAGCACATGAACGTAACGTGGATGAGACGAGCCATCCAACAGCAGCCGCGAGTTCAGCTCAATGCCACGCACTAAGTCGAAACCAACTGCGCGCGCGATAGGCAGCGCAACATCGTAGCCTGCAAAGGTATCGTGATCTGTGATGGCTAATGCTGCTAAACCATTGCGTTGAGCTAAGTCGATGAGTTCCGCAGGCGTCAAAGTACCGTCTGAAGCGTTGGTGTGGGAATGCAGATCTATGATGGACTTGGCCGGATCGGATGGCGGAAGCACTAGTGACTTTTTAACTCCCCGAGAGTTTGGAACACGAACACCTGGCCGCACGTGCGAACAATGAGGCGGCCGGGCCCTAACGATTTCTCTTTGTTACGATTTTCGAAGAAGACCGCACCGTCCGTGCTGTCGCTCGGTTTAAGTTTAGTAGGAATCAGCGTAATGGCCGAAGCGGCCGCGGCTGCTTTGAATTCCTTATTCACAAACATGGCCATCGCCGCTTGCCGGCGCTTTTCATAACCATTCGTTGAACGGAAATTTTGCAGCGCATAGATACTGTCCTCGTACATCAACTGCAGCTTAATAACATCGTTACGGCTGGCCTTGGCGAGTAACGATTCGACAACATAGTCGGCTGATACCGGGGGAAGAATGGCGCCGTCCTGGCGGATAAAGGCGAAGTCGGAGGGTTTGACTGTCCACGATACCAGCGAGCCATTGGTCACGGTGACCTGGATGATGCTGAAGTCCTTGATGTGCGGCGGCAGGGGCGCGAACATCACGGTGATGCCTTCGTGCGTGAGGGCGTCATAATCCAAGCCATGCGACTCGAACTGCACTGGGGTTTCCGGCGGCAAATTGACAATGTTGGGCGGCAGTGTAGGAACGCTGTTCTGCGGCGCCTGCGAGTGGGCGAAAGCAGCGGCCACGAGAACAAGCGAGAAGCAGACCATAATGCGCCAGCAGGTAAGGCGCATAAAAAGACCAGACATCAAAGGACCCATCTACATGATAGATGGTGGCATGGCGACTGCTGGTTACTCGGTCTTGTGAGTCGCCGTACGTTTTGCCCTCAGCTTGTCATATTCAGAGCGAAACGTCTTGTTTGCGGGATATTGTTCCGTCAATTGCGCGAGCAATTCTTCGGTTTTATCGTCCTTCTTCTCGCGCAGATAAAACATCGCCAGCAGCAGTTGCGCGAAAGGTTTGAGGTATTCGCCCGATTGCGCGGCAATTTGCAGATCGCTTAATCCCTGTTCCCGAGTCCCGGTGACCTCGTCGAGGCTCATCATCCAGCGAAGATAAAACGGCAGGCTGGCCACCAGGTATTCGGTGAAGCCTTTGGTTAAATACGCATCGTAAGCGGTTGGATCGGCCCGCAAAAGACGTTTAGAATAAACGTTCGACTCACGAATGAAAGAGTAACTTTCGCGCAGCTTGTGTTCTACCAGCGCAAGATAATCTCGCTGCACGCCGGTGACAATACACATCGCCAGCAGCGCATTGCGCTCTTCCGGCTCTGCCAGCAAACGAAGGCGTGCATACTTGCGGGTAAGTTTAACCGCATCTTCTAATCCCGCAGCGGCACGCTTGTCCGGCTTGTACGCTCCGCGCTGCACGTTTTTATCGTCGCTCAGGAAATTGCCCTTCAAGGCGCCCGCTCGTTCGAGCTCGGAAAAAAGATAAGAGGCCGCCTTCATCGAATAGGGAAGTGGATCTTGTGGATGAAGCGCCGAATATTCCGTCAGCGCTTGGCGACTCACTTCGAAATTCGCTTCGTACAAATCGTTGACCGCTGACACCAGCGCTTCATTCCGAGGCGCGTTGGCACTGAATGGAACGGCGGCAAAAAAAGTTGTGCCGGTTATAAATAGCAGAATTATTAAATTTTTCACTCGCGGCTTGCCGACAATTTAGCAGTAAGGTACCAACATAGTATGCCACGGGGTTGAGCGCCGAAAGATTCCAAATCGATCCGCATGATAGCGCCCTTTTTAAAATCTACTTTCAAGTTTGGCGCTCCCAGCAAGAAAGCTGTTAAGTAGTCGAAAAGCGGATTGTGACCTACTAGCATGAGTGACGGTTCCCCCTTATGAATTCTCACCTCTTCCCAAACCTGTTCAGCGGAAGCGGCAGGCGCGAGAGCCTTCGTTTTGATAATTTCACCTTCGTAGCCGAGTACCCCTTTGGCAATGTCCGCCGTTTGTAAAGCTCGCTTCAAGTGACTCGAAAAAATCGCGTTCGGCTTGACACGCGCTTCGGCAACTGCTTGCAACACATGCCGCAGTTTCTTGCGTCCGTCAGAAGTAAGGGCTCGATCGGCGTCTGACCCTCCTGGGCGTGCCTCCTCGGCAACTCCATGCCGCAACAGATACAAATGCATATTCGCCGGTTTCGCCTTTCATTCTGTCATACTGATCTGCCAGACTGATGCCTTCCTGCCTGGGCGGTACCAGGTTTGGCTATGCGGCTTTATCCGCCAATGCGGAGACGGTTGCGAAGTGAGGCGGCTCGGCTTCGCGATGCACAATGGCGGTTTGCACGTTGCGGAAGCCGCTCTTCTTCAGGAAACTGCGCAGTTCCAGTTCAGTAAAGCCCAACCAAACATCGGCATACATCTCACGCGCTTCCTCAAACTGATGGCGGAGTAAATCAAGAATGACGATGCGGCCACCGGGCCTGACAATACGAAACGCTTCTTCCACTGCCTTCTCCGGATGAATCGCATGGTGCAACGACTGACTGAAAAACGCCAGATCGACTTCCCCTTTTTGCAGCGGGAGCGCTTCCAGGTCGCCCAAGCGGAATTCCAGGTTACGTAGACCGTGCGTTCGCGCCAGCTTGCGGCCAAACTCCACCATTTTATCCGCGTTGTCGACCGCAATAACATGTTTGGCTCGCAGCGCCAATAACTGCGAGAACGTACCCTCCCCTGCCCCAAGGTCCGCGATCACCAAGGGTGGCATAAGGCGTAACAGCACTTCCGCTAGACCTTCCCAAGACCGGCCCGGTAGATAGGCGCGGCCAAATTTGCCCGCCAGCGAATCAAAATAATTTCGCATTCTGTCCCGGCGCTTGCCGATAACAAGTTTCAGGGCGGCCAAATCTTGCTCCGCCTCTGGAATATCCGCTACCGCTTGCCGCAAAATACCCATAATCTGCCCTACGGCTTTGCCTTCTGTCCCTGTGGAAGGCTGCAAGCGATAGAAGATATTCTTCCCGGTGCGCCGATCTTCTATCAACCCCGCTTGTTTTAACTGAGATAAATGCGTAGAAATCTGACTCTGTCCACGAGCGAGTATTTCCTGCAACTCGGCAACCGACAGTTCTTCGCGTTCCAACAAAAGCAGGATACGCACCCGGGCCGGATCGCCGAGCAGACGGAAAGATTTTAGACTCAACGGCATTAACTATCCATCAACATATCAAGATTCTTTGATATAATCTATAACGAGGACAAAACTTCATGGGCTCAGCCACGCTCAACAGGACAGCAACCGAATACAAAGTCGCCGATATGGCGCAGGCCGATTGGGGCCGCAAAGAGATTTCCATCGCCGAGCACGAAATGCCAGGCTTAATGTCGATTCGCAGAAAGTATGCAGCGACGAAACCCCTCGCAGGCGTCCGGGTGACCGGTTCGCTGCATATGACGATCCAGACGGCTGTTTTAATTGAAACGCTGGTGGATTTAGGCGCGGACGTGCGCTGGGCGAGTTGCAATATCTTCTCCACGCAGGATCATGCAGCGGCGGCCATTGCGGCAGCAGGCGTTCCTGTGTTTGCCTGGAAGGGCGAGTCGCTGGAAGAATATTGGTGGTGTACTTATCAAGCGGTCAGCCATCCGAACGGCAAGGGCCCGCAGCTTGTGGTTGACGATGGCGGCGACGTAACGCTTCTCATTCACAAAGGTGTGGAACTCGAAAAAGGCAGCGATTGGGTAAACACGCCCTCCGATAGCCATGAAGAGAAGGTCATCAAAGACCTGCTGAAGAAAGTCTATGCGGAAGATAAGACCCGCTGGACCAACCTCGCTAAGGAATGGCGCGGCGTCTCCGAAGAAACCACCACCGGCGTTCATCGCTTATACAAAATGCAGGAACAAGGCAAACTGCTGGTTCCTGCCATCAACGTGAACGATTCGGTGACCAAGTCGAAGTTTGATAATCTCTACGGCTGCCGCGAATCACTGGGCGACGGCATCAAGCGCGCGACCGACGTCATGATGGCCGGCAAAGTGGCTGTGATCTGCGGCTACGGCGACGTAGGCAAGGGTTCCGCTGGATCACTCAAAGGCTTGGGTGCTCGTATCATTGTGACCGAGATCGATCCGATCAATGCTTTGCAAGCCGCGATGGAAGGGTACGAAGTCACCACAATCGAAGATACTCTCGGCCGCGGCGACATCTACGTCACCACCACCGGCAACGTGGATATCATCACCCTGGAACACATGCAACACATGAAGGATCAGGCGATCGTCTGCAACATCGGCCACTTCGATAACGAAATCCAAATCGACCGCTTGAACAACGCTCCCGGCGTCAAGCGCACCAACATTAAGCCACAGGTAGATATGTACACCTTCCCCGGTGGCAACAGCATTTATATGTTGGCGGAAGGCCGCTTGGTCAACCTCGGTTGCGCTACCGGTCACCCTAGCTTCGTCATGAGCAACAGCTTTTCGAACCAGACCTTGGCGCAGATCGATCTCTGGGCGAACAAGGACACTTACAAGGTCGGTGTTTATACGCTGCCGAAAAAGCTGGACGAAGAAGTAGCCCGCTTGCACTTGGAGAAGATCGGCGTGAAGTTGACGACGCTGACGCCAAAGCAGGCCGACTATCTTGGCGTTCCGGTAGAGGGTCCTTATAAGTCGGATCATTACCGCTACTAAGCTCAGTCAAATAGCAAGAAACGAATCCGGGAGCAAGCCGAAATGGTTGCTCCCGGATTTTCTGTTCTATTTACAACTACCAAGTCCCACTTTCTGCAATGCCCGAGCAAGATAGACCGGCAGTGTGATACAAGGTCGCTGATGTTAGGACATATGCGCCATTATCCGCCAGCGTCGAAGAAGTTGCCCGACGATAATTACTGCGAAACCGCCCTCTCGCTCCGTCGATTAGCCGAGCAATCTAATGTTTCCTCGATTCATCTCGGGAGGCTGTTCCGACGACACACCGGCCAAACATTCCACGGCTATCTGCATATGGGACCCGCTGTTATCAAGCGCACTCCCATCGTTCTAGACATCGCGGGACGCGGATTCAGCCTAACTGATGCCAGGAACGGCGTGCCGTTCGCGATTACCGACACTAGCACGGTCTACCCAGTTGCCTGGACATCGAACTGCCAGCATCAACTGCAAGTCCTTAGAGTCGAACCGCTGCAGTACGAAAGTAAGTCAGGGTACAAAACAAAGATCCGCGAGCGAACCTCTAGTCGTTTCTTCGGATTTCTTTGGTCCATAATGCTCGCATGAAGCAAAGTTGGAAGACCAAGTTGATTCACTACGAAGCGCGTCTCCCCGAAGGATTCCGTTCTCTCACGGTCCCAATCCATCGCGCATCCACCACGCTCTTCCCGAATGCGGCGGCGGTAAACGACAACTGGGATCAATACGAACACGGCTACACTTACGGCCTCTTCGGCACGCCCACTACGCTGGAACTCGCCGCTCGTATCTGCGAGTTGGAAGGCGGACATCGCACACTCATCACGCCAGGAGGCCAGAGTGCCATCTCACTCATCAACTTAAAACCCGGGCTCCATCACGCTCGAGGTGCAAGACGTTCCGGCCATCTGCCAAGCAGCGCATGCCGCTGGCGCTTTAGTGATTCTAGACAATACTTGGTCCGCCGGTGTCTACTTCGATGCTTTCGCGCGCGGAGTGGACATCACGATGCAAGCTCTAACCAAATACATTGGTGGATACAGCGATCTTCTGCTCGGATCTGTGACGGTTAAGGATCCGAGCCTATGGAATACCCTCGGCTTGCAACAGCAAACACTCGGCTGCGCTGTTTCACCCGACGATTGCAGTCTCGCGCTCCGTGGTCTAAAGACCCTAGCAGTGCGTTTACGCCAGAGCGAAATTTCGGCTCTGCAAATTGCAAAATCGCTCAGTTCGCGTCCAGAGATCGAACGAGTTCTTCACCCGGCCTTAGAATCTTGCCCCGGGCACGAATTCTGGAAACGCGACTTCACCGGATCATCCGGGGTATTCTCGATCGTGTTTGATTCCGCTTTCAGCAAGCAGCAAGTACACCGGTTTGTCGACACCCTGCAACTATTCAAAATCGGCTATAGCTGGGCGGGTGTAACGAGCCTTGCCGTTACGTATGACTTCAGCAATTCTCCGGAACGTCCTGCGTATCAGCATCGCATCGTGCGTTTAAACATCGGTCTTGAAGACCCTGAAGATCTAATTGCTGACCTAAATCGAGCATTAACCGGATTGAAAGAGTAGACGGTAACTGTCTGCCTATGCTTGTCTGCTAAAAAGCGCGGGTTGCGCCTCCAAGACGACTCTTTAGCCAGCAATTGGGAAAAGTGTGTCTCCATGGAGCGAACAAGTGTGTTTGGAAAACCTCGGCGCCAGCGAACGTCTGCGCCAACTCATACATCCTTTTGCGCAGCAAGGCCTGGAATTAGGCCGCGTCTGTTTTGCATCACATGAACACTACGGTATCTATGTAGAAAGCGCGAATATGACGCCACGCCTGCCGGTCGACTGCGCTGGGACGACTCTCTTCCCGCCGTTGGAGATTGGGTGGCCGCCCGAAAAGTTGATCGGTCGTTTGCCCTGATCGAAGAAGTGTTGCCGCGCCACACAAAGTTTTCGCGAGCGGCAGCAGGAACGAACGGCCGTGAACAGGTGATGGCTACTAACGTTGATGTCGCCGTGATCGTGTGCGGACTTGACCACGACTTCAATCCCCGCCGCATCGAACGCTACCTCGTCTTAGCGCGAGAAAGCGGAGCCTCTCGCCCAAAGCTGCCATTTCACCGATTGCATGCTGCACAAAGCGCTGCGGCACCATCCCAAACACAGCCGCTAACGTCTTAGAATGCCAGCTTTAAACCAAACTGAAACTGCCGTTGACTGCCAGCCGACGTAAAGCCCAGCGGCTGGCCCGGCGAAATGTTTTTGCTGCCAGTGAAATCAAAAGGACCAGTCGCCAAACGCGGATCTCCGAGCGTAAACACATTGTTGACGCTCAGGAAATTAGTATGGTTCAGCAAGTTCGTACCTTCCGCGCTGATCTCCACTCGCGCCGCTGAGTCTGGCTTCAAAGTGAACGCCTTGGAAATCCGCATGTCGAAGCTGTAGAACGCCGGACCAATACCGCTGTCGCGTGGAATGTAGATAGGCCGCGCATAGAGCGAGTGACCCTCGGTCCCGTTTTGCGCGCCAGGCACAGTCACACTGAACGGAATGCCGCTGCGCGCCGTAACAATCGGTGAAAGCAGCAACCCCGAAATCCAGCGCGGCCCTTTCGTCGTGTACACAGCATTCGCGACGAAATTATGCTTGATGTTGAACGCCGACAATCCCCGTTCCAGATAAAGCCGCGTCGGGAAGAACGAGGCAAATTGCGAATTGAAATCGGTAACGTCGTCGATCGATTTACTGAACGTATAATTCGCTTGGAACTGAAAATTCCGTGAATAGCGTTTGGTCAGCGAACTCGTCAAGCCATGATAGGTCGAGTTGCCAATTGACGAATACGTGTTCTCTTGAGCGATGTTCGGGTTAATCGGGGCATAGATTGGACCGTAGGTGGGATCGAACACGCCCGTTTCGCGATAGTTCGTCTCCTGCGACATCTGAAGATGCACGCCGCGGTACATCAAATATCCTACTTCCAACGAAAGATCATGCGTTAACTGGCGCGCAATGCTCAAGCTCGCTTGCACCGAATAATTGTTCTTGTAATGCGGGGCGAGATTGAAGATGACGCGCCCTGTTCCGCCCGGGCCCGGAGTGATCCCGAACAGTGAGAGTTCTGGCGCGCCAATCTGCCCGAAGGGCAACTTCCCTTCCTGCAAACCAAGTCCCCATAATTCGGCAACGGTCGGATTGGTGGCGCTTAATTGCGTGGCAATCTGATTGATATATTTGCCGCTGTCATTCAGCAGGTTGACCAGATACGGTACTTGGAAGTAAACGGGCGAAACAAAAATGCCGCTACCCGCCCGAACGACGGTTTTCTGATCGCCGGTGGCATCCCAAGCAACACCAAGCCTGGGCGAAAAATAGCCGTTGTGGGGAA
This sequence comes from Bryobacterales bacterium, assembly GCA_963749105.1. Lineage (GTDB taxonomy): Bacteria > Acidobacteriota > Terriglobia > Bryobacterales > Bryobacteraceae > Bog-105. The sequence goes on from CAVVLT010000031.1 coordinate 156,406, forward strand.
CGGGAGCGGGCTCCGCGTCATAGTCGTAACGCAGGCCGTAGTCGATTGTCAGACCGTGCGCAGCTTTCCAGGAATCTTGTGCGTACAAGCCTAGATAGTTCGCCCAAGATTGCCAGCTTGGATTGTTGAATCCTTGGCGATAAGCCACCGGTACACCCGCCGCAAAAGATTGAATTGCGCTTAAGTTCGTGGCAACAGGACCAGTAGCCGGAAAACCATGCAGCAGATTGTACTCAACTAAGAACGGCTGCAGTGCCGTCGGCGCCAACGCGATGAGTCCCACCGCTCCATCGAAGAAATCGAACTCGCCGCTGAACCATAGGTTGTTCGTGACGTTGTAGTTCACCGGCCGGTAAGACGCGCCGAACTTAGCACTGTGTTTCCCTTTGGTCCAAGAAACGCTGTCCTCAAACTGGAAGCGCTTCTGCTTCAAGCGATAGGGCGACCCGAAGTAGTTGTCGAAAACGCCCAAACTACCGAGCGACAGCTCGACCGAATTGGGGTTCAACCCAGTTAAGCTCGAGTTGTTGCTCGGAACCACTTGCACGCGAGCGGTATTCACAACCGACGGAGAAAAAACGTGATTCCAAGTAGCCAGAATGCCCACGTCGTTGCGCTGCGTAGCACCGGCATCGCTCGGAGCCGTCACGCTCGATGGACCAATGTTGGTGTAGTGATAGCGTTCAGTATCAAGGCGCACCATAAAGGCATCGCTTTCGCCCGGTTGATAATCCACTCGTGTCACCCAGTCATGGCTGCTCGAAACGTCGTCGAACACGCCCGAGTTCTGATTCAACAACGCGGCGACGGAAGGCACGTTCAGCGGAGCCAGTAAGGGCAGGATTTGGGTGGCGAAACCTGCCAAATATGGATTACCCGAAGTCAGGAGACCATTTACATAACTGGCTTGCGCCGCGTTAGCGTTGATTCCCTGCGCTTCGGGAGTATTCAGATAATCGCGGAATTGCGGGGTATTCAGCCGCCGGTATTCGTAAGAAGTAAAGAAGAAAAGCTTGTTCTTAACCAGCGGACCGCCTAGCGTAGCACCTGGAAACATATGCTGCTCGTATGGCTTGCCAGGGGTTTCGTTAAAGTAATTGCGCGCTTCCGTATGTTCATCGAGAAAATAGAAATAGGCGCTCCCATGGAATACATTTGCGCCACTCTTCGTCACCACATTCAGCGCGGTGCCGGCGGTGAAGCCGAACTCGGCCGCGAATGAATTTCGATTCATCTGAAACTCCTGAACCGATTCCTCGCTGATATTGGGCGTTCGCAGATCGCCATCGCCGTATTCGTTCTCGCCGCCGTCAATTGTCACCAAATTATTGCGCCCGTTGCTGCCACCGATCGAAAACCCGCTGCTGGTGAAACCGGTAAATGCTGCGGCATTCTGCGTACGCGGTGCGCTGGAACTGGAAACTCCCGGTAAAGTAAATAAAGATTCCGCGAAATTGCGCGTCACATTGGGCAATCCTTCAATCACTTGTTGATTTACCGTGTTTGCCTGCTGGGCCTGCTCCACCTGAATGGCTGGCGGCTGCGCTGTGACCTCTACTACGTTTTGAATTGATCCGAGGGCCATGTGCACGTCGTACGGCAACACTTGCCCAACGGTCAGGTGTAATCCGCCCACCTGTGCCCGTTGAAAGCCTTTTGCCTCGACAGATAGATCGTAATCGCCAGGCGTCAACTGGGGTGCATTGTAGCTGCCGTCAGCTTCACTTCGAGTTTTGAGGCTGGTGCCTTTTGAGGTGTTGGTCAGCGTCAGGGAAGCGCCACCAATGCCCGCCCCTTGAACATCTACAACGGTGCCTTTTAGAGTGGCGCTGGTAGCGTCCGACTGGCAAAAAACGCCGCTGGCACCTCCAAGAAAGATAAGAGAAAAGACTAAGAAGACTTTCACGAACAGACTCCCCGAGGTGTCCGCAATCTACTCTGACGGACTCCCAAGGAATAGTATCAAAAAGCTACCATTCGTTACACTATTTGCGCCGTTCTAAAGTCCATCGGCGAAGAGGAATTCCTGACTATCTTCTTTGTCGGAATCGAGGCGGCTCTTGGCCTGCTCCATAGCTTCTTCCCAGGTGTCACAGAGCACGAAGCATTTGTGCTTACCGTAGCCCTCCAAAATCCAGTACACATAGCCCACTTCAGACTTTGTGCGTTTGATGCTAAACTGCCGGTCACCTCTGTTCATCGCTGATCGAATCATAGGCGCGGGTGGTACGGTCTTCGCTGTTTCTACTCTCACGGGTTCGGGCATTAAATTCGGCTCCGGAATAATTGCTAAATCAAGGAACTGTTCGGGTTTTTTCTTAAACCGCCCAAGTTCTTCTTTAGATTACGCCTTTTGTTTGGAGCCCGCTATGGATGGATGGTCTCAAAAGTGCTGGTAAAGCAGTACTAGGGGTTTCAAGTCCTTAGTACCACGCTTTTTGGTACCTAGTACTTAAAGACAAGGACGGCCTAGGGTTGTAAAAACTACCGAGTGACGTCATTCTCTTGTAAAACTGCGCTTTTTTACGCGAGTAGCGGCTGGCGGGTCTGGACCGGATTGTAGAACTCTGGCAAGTCGGCCGGAAAGCCGAGCAACGTGAACAGTCTTTCGCTTAATAGCTCGACCGGCTTGGATGCATCCAAACGGTGATATCCACGGCGACGATAGAAACGCACGATTTCGCTGGTATTCTCGCCGTAAATTTCCAAGCGGCGGCGAATCGTAGCAGGTTGATCGTCAGTTCGCGTGATCAACTCAGTCCCATCTTGCGGACAATGCTTCGAAACGCCCAGGTTGACATTGAACGTTCGGGCGCAACTGGGACATTGGCGCCGGGAACTCAAGCGATCAATGAGAATCCGCGGTTTGATGGCAAGGTCGAATACTAACGGCTCCGGGAAACCATTAGCTTCCAAAAACCTATCCAAAAACTGAGCCTGCGCGACAGTTCTCGGATACCCGTCTAAAATGAACCCCTCGACGCAATCGGGCTGTAGCAGGCGTTGCTCAACGACATTTTCCATGAGTTCATCGCTGACCAATTGGCCCGCTTCCATAAGATCTTTGACCCGCAAACCGAGCGCAGAGCCGGAATGCGCCTCTCGCCGCAGCATTTCGCCGGTAGAAATGGAGGGGATGCCGAGCGACGACGACAAACGTTCTGCCTGCGTTCCTTTGCCCGCGCCAGGGGGGCCTAAAAGGATGATGACGTTGCCTCTTTTTTCCATCCGCTATTGTCTCCAGGTCTAGTGTGCACTGGCTAAGTCGCTGAATCAAATCCGCTAGTCCGCTGCGGACCAGGGGTCCAAGAGGCGTGTAAAAAACGTCGCTAAGTCATTGATTCGCTTGCCTGTGATTGCCCTCACAACACCCCTGTCCCGAAACGAAACAACAACTCTCGACCATCAGCCGACCCAGAGTTCCAAAGCTTGGTATCCTAAGGACTTAACGGTCTCACTTCTCTCTATGAGTGCTCCAGCTTCCCAAATGTTCACGGTGGCGACTTATGTCTTGAAACAGAAGCTCGCCGGACGCAAACGCTACCCGCTCGTCTTAATGCTGGAACCATTGTTCCGCTGCAATCTGGCCTGCGCCGGTTGCGGAAAAATCCAGTATCCGGCCCACGTTTTGAAGCGTCAACTCACCCCCGAGGAATGCTTTAAAGCAGTCGAAGAATGCGGCGTTCCAACAGTAGCCATCCCTGGCGGCGAACCGCTGATGCACCCGCAGATCAAAGAGATCGTGGATGGTTTGGTAGCGCGCAAGAAGTACATTTATCTATGCACCAACGCGCTGCTTCTCGAGGAAAAGCTTCACCTGTTCACACCCAGCAAGTACCTCAGCTTTTCCGTACACGTCGACGGTGAGCGTGAGCATCACGATTTCTCGGTGTGCCGCGAGGGTGGTTACGACATTGCCGATCAAAGGCATCAAAGCAGCCATCACGCGCGGTTTCCGCATTACCACCAACACTACTCTTTTCGATGGCGCAGATCCCAATAGCGTGCGCCGCTTCTTCGACGAAATGATGGAACTCGGCGTCGAAGACATGATGCTTTCGCCCGGCTATTCGTACGATAAAGCGCCCGATCAATCCCACTTCATGGGGCGCGCGCGTTCGCGGCGTTTGTTTAAAGCAATTCTTTCCAATCGCAAGTCGAGCTGGCGCTTCAACAACTCGCCGCTCTACAACGAATTCCTCATGGGCCAGCGCAACTTTGCCTGTACACCATGGGGCATGCCAACCTACAATGTATTCGGCTGGCAGAAACCGTGCTATCTGCTGCAGGACGGCTATGCGGATACTTTTCAAGAACTGCTGGCCGAGACCGAGTGGGCGAGCTATGGCACGGAATCGGGCAATCCGAAGTGCGCCAATTGCATGGTACATAGCGGTTACGAAGCATCGGCCGTGAATTATGCCTTCGGTTCAATTCGCGGCATGTTCGACATGGTGGCTGGCTTCATGAAGAAGCATGAAGACAAAGAGGCGCTGGCGTTACTCAATGAACCAGTCAAGCCCGTGCATTCCTACAATCCCTTGGTGCAGATCAAGCCCGCAGAAGGCACGCAACCGTCATGAGCGAACACACACTTTCGGCTGACGAATTGGAAGTGGTCCCGGGCTTCGAGCATGAGAAGCTGCAAGGCTGGATTCCAACCATAGGAAACGACAACGAACTGCGTGAGGTTCTCGAAAAGGCGTTCGACTATCGCGGCGATATCACCATTACTCGCAAAGATGGCACGCAAGTGGAAGGCTATCTGTTCGACCGCCGTCAAGGCAAGACGCTGAGCGACTCGTTAGTGCGGATTCTGCCCGTGAACGGCCCCCGCGTAAGCATCCCTTATTCAGACGTAGCCGCACTAAAGTTCAGCGACCGCGATCCGGCTGCCGGAAAAAGCTGGGAAGCTTGGGTGCGGAAGTATTGGGAAAAGAAAGCGTCTGGCGAAACAGCTGAGATTGAACCCGAATCGCTGGACTAGATCCCTCCTTTTACTCCGCCGCCATCGCCGCCACCGGATCAATTCTGGAAGCCTCCCGCGCAGGAACATAGCTTGCCCCCAATGCGACGACTACCATCGCTGCCGCTACTACGCCAAACGTAATAGGATCGGTCGCGCGCACCCCAAAAATCAAACTTTCCATGAATCTGGTAAGTCCTAACCCCACTGCAGTCCCCGCAGCTATACCGATCAACGCAAGCTTCACTCCCTGCCTCACCACCATCCCCGCCACATCTCTTGGCTGCGCCCCCAAGGCGCACCGAATCCCGATCTCGCGCGTCCGCAAGCTCACCGAATACGCCAACACACTGTACAGCCCCACCGCCGCCAGCAAGAACGCCGCCCCCGCGAAATACAGCAAAACGGTCATGTTAAAACGCCGCGGCGCAACCCAAGCGTGAAGGAACTCTTCCATGCTGTTCGCGCTAGTAACCGGCTCTTCGGGGTCAATCGCCCAAACTTGCTTCTTGATCGCAGCCGCCATGGCCAAAGGATCACCGGCAGTCCGTGCAATCAGTATCGGCGCATCCAACTGTTTGCCGGGCAAATAATATTCTGCGTGCCCGCCTGCATCCGGCCCCATTTGAGATTCATCTCCTACCACGCCAATCACCGCGTAATGCACTTGCTTGCCGTCTTCACCGTTACAAACCAGAACCTTCCCCAATGCCTTTTCCGCTGGCCAGTTCGTACGTGCAAACGCTTCGCTCACCACCGCGACAGGCTGATTCGTCATAACCTCGCTGTGCTCAAACGTTCGCCCCTCAATGAGCCGCGAATGCATCGCCTCGAAATAGCCATCCGTCACGCGCGCCCAATTGGCAACCAACATTTCGCCCGCCTTGCTCTTCGGCTTGCCTTCCAATTCGTAAGACGCTACAGTGACTGCACGCATCGGCAGCGCAGTCGTGAGGCCGGCTGCCACAACACCGGGTACTTGCCGCACCCGGTTCAGCAACTGATCGTCGAAAACCGCTATCGCCGATGCGCCTTTGTATTTCGCCGCTGGCAGCGTCACTTGCAGGGTGAAAAGATGATCGACTTGAAACCCTAGATCGGCCGCCATCAGCGCACCCAAACTGCGGATCATCAGCCCAGCGCCGATCAACAATACCAGCGAGAGTGCAACTTCCGACACCACCAACAAGCTGCGCAAACGGTTCGAAGTTCCCCCAACCGAGCGTGCTCCGCGTCCCAGCGCTTCATTCACGTTCTGACCCAACGCATGCAGCGACGGCGCTAGTCCAAACAGTACGCCCGACGCCAGCGTGACCGCAATCGTAAATAACAACACGCCGGGATCGATGCGCAGTTCGTGGAATCCATGCGTGTCCTCCGGCGCGTAAGCAGCGATCGCGCGCAGCACCCAAAACGCCAGCACTAATCCTCCTAAACCTCCTAAGGCACTCAGCAGCAGGCTTTCGCTCAGCATTTGTCGAATCACGCGCCACCGGCTCGCACCCATCGCCAAACGGACGGCAATCTCTTTTTCGCGGCGGATCGCTCTCGTCAGCAACAGATTGCCAACATTGGCGCAGGCAATCAACAAAACGAATCCCACTGCTACTTCGAGCACCAGCAAACTTCGCCGCAGATTCGGTCCCACATCTTCCTGCGCAGCCGGATAAACGGTTGCGCTAAAGCCGCTGTAGTTATCGTTGTCAGTCTGCGCAAGTCTCTTTGCTATGACCTTGAGTTCCGCTCGTGCGCGCTGCAGTGTCACCCCTGGATTTAAACGCCCAAATACCAGATAGTCCATGCTCCCTTCCGCTTGCCCGCCAGGATTCATGTTAATCGGAACCAACAAAGTGGGATTCGGCTGAGCGAACCCTTCGGCCACAGCGGGCAGCTCGAAACCCTCAGGCAGCACACCCACGATCCGATAAGCCTGACCGTCTGCATAGAGAGACTTCTCTAGAATGCGTGGATCTTCCTGAAAGCGGCTCACAAAAAGCTTGTGCGTGAGAATCGTAACGTTCCCTTTCCCCGGCTCCATTTCCTCCTGTGTAAAATTCCTCCCGATTCGCGCGCGGACACCAAGCAGCGGCAGCAGCTCCGCATTCACCCCAGCGGCTTCGACCCGCTCCGGTCGCCTGCCGGCGGGACCGGCTTCGTCAGTCAAATCAAAATTCGCCTCATTATAAAGCCCCAATTCAGCGAACGAGCGGCCCTGTTCTTTCCACGCCCGATAAGTCTTGAGGCGGACCGGCAACCGTCCTTCCGCAAAGATGTGCAGCGCCGGATTCTGTTCCCACAGCACCACCAGCCGTTCCGGATCGCGCAAATTCTTGAACGGCAGTGGATTCAGCAGCACCGCGTTGACCACGCTAAAAATCGCGGTGTTCGCCCCAATCCCCAGCGCCAGCGCGAATACGGCCGCGGCCGTAAAGCCAGGGCTCTTCCAGAACGTCTTCGCCGCGAACCGCCAGTCTTGCAACGTGCTTTCCATCCAAAGAGTCATGGAACCATTCTCCTAATTACCAGACGATCGTTCGACTCATCCCACCTAACCACGTACCGATCGGCATCGACCGTTTTTGGTAAATCATCGCCTACTTGAATACGGCCCGCATCGACTGACGCGTTGATCGCCACGCAAGGGGCGAACGCATTGTGCAAAAAGAAAACACCCTCTTTGCTGCGCGGCAACTTCACTGCGAGGAGAGTGGAGCGCTTGTCTTGCTGCAAGATCGCGCCCGCGGAAGTGCACGCTTGTTGCGATTCTCGCGCCACCGATCCCCAAATCATCTGGTTGTGTTCCAGAGCGACAAGCTGGAACGCCAAGAGTAACGCCGAGAAGACAGCGGATTCCCTAAAATTCGGCACTCTCTCCGCGATTTCGGCCCATAGCAGAGCCATAGCGGCTGAAGGCAAATACAATGCTCGCGCGCCCGAGAGATCGAACCCAATGAGCAGTACGGAGACAGCCGGAAGTGCGGCTGAGACCGTGAACAGCAAAAGCAAACCTAGGCGCCGCGCGCTGAGTCTCGCCCTTTTCGCGAAACCGAGCAGTGCCAAGGTCAGACCAACAAATGCCACCTTGAGCGCCAATCCCGGCGGCACGCTCCAGTTGACAGGCACCCACAACTGAGCCCATAAACGGAGACCTACTGCTTGCAGCAGACTGACTGCGCGAAGGTGGCCTGCCAGAGAACCTCCCGCTGCCGCTTGGTAACCACCTAAACCTCTCAAATACCAAAAACGAAAGGCCAAAGCACTTCCGCAAACAACCGTCACACACCAGGTCTTGTTCCAGGCAACGCGGCGGCTCGCGGGAGGTTGAAACTGCACCAGAATAGCTGCCAGCAGCGGTAGGCAATAGGCGGACTCCTTGCTCACACAGGCGAGCAAAGTGCCGACCATCAAAGAAAAATGGCGTCGGCCGCCCGTCACTCCGAGCAAGGTGGTAAGGACAAACAGCGTGGCCAGCAAATCATAGAGCCCGGACACCCAGTTCACCGCTTCCACGTGGGAAGCGTGCAAACCGAAAAAGAGACCTCCTACAACAGGACCCAGCCAGCCTCCAGAAATTCTTTTCGCCAGCAGAATCACTAGCGCCGTATTCGCCAGATGCAAGATCAGGCTGGCGGCATGCCAAAGCTGAAATTGAAAATGAGCGGCCTGATAGAGCCAGAGGAAGGCAAAATCTCCGAGTGGACGAAAAAATAAATCGCCGCCTGTGGGGTGATTTAACAAAACCCGGTCCAACAGGGCGCGCCAAGATTCGCTGCGGGCAAACGTTAGATGTTGGTAGTCGTCAAAAAGGAAAGGGAACTGCATGCCAGGCGCAAACGCAGCCGCCGTGGCTAGGCCAACGGCGAAAACATAAAACCACTTGATTGCAGTTTCTCTATTTGAGGCGCCAGAGACAGTGGAAGCCATGAGTCGACCGCAAAACGCCAGGAATGCGATGGCTTCCACGTTCAGCGTAGTACGAACGGAAATCAGTCCTGGTACTGGGCCAAACCAAACCCGAATCAGCAGTAGCACGAGGGTCACAATCAAGGTGACAGTGAGTCCCATTTTTAGAAGCGGCGGCAGCGAATTTGGGCGCGGCAAACGACAAGTGTAACCGTAATGCCAGGGAAACGGCTCAAACCATAAGGCCCCTTCGTTTTGTAACGTGCGAAGCGGTTAAATCGCCCCAAAGTAATATAAAAGAAAGCGCCGCGCACCGACATCTCCTCCGGAGGTGTGCGGACAAATTTAATGGGGTGCCTTGGATTAGGCAGCGACGCCTAAGGCGAGCACGCTATTCGGTAGACAGCCGATAAGGATATCTCAAGTGGAAAAGCCTGCTCAAAACATTCAGGAAGCGTTCTTAAACAACACCAGAAAAGATAAAACCTTCCTCACAATCTATTTGATGAGTGGAGTAAAGCTCTCCGGCCGAATTAAGAGTTTCGATAAGTATTCGGTGATTTTGGAGACAAACAACCAGGAGCAGTTGATCTTCAAGCATGCGATTTCAACGGTGGTCATTTCGAAACCGTTGGCTCATGCCGCAGCTCAAAGTGCCAGTGTCGGCGGCGCCTCCGTTCCAGGTGTGCCGTTGTCGGGCATTGAACCGCAAAATGAAGAAAGTCAGTCTTGAGTGCAAGCGGTAGTTGAGCGAGTGCTCATCGTGGGAGTGGAAGTGACCGCCCGGCGGCGTTCCACTCAAACGAGCGGAGACGCAAACCGGTTGGATACGCCGGAGTCGGTGGAAGAGTCTCTGCAAGAACTGGCAACGTTAGCGGAGAGTGCGGGCGCGCTAGTAGCTGGCCGGTTTACTCAGTCAAGGCCAGTGTTGGATGCGGCTACTTTGCTTGGTTCCGGCAAGGTGGCCGAGTTAAAAGCGCTGGTAGATGCGGATGAGATTGACACGGTGATCTTCGACCGTGAACTTTCTCCCACACAACTGCGCAATCTCGAACGTGAACTGGGGATAAAGGTTGTCGATCGAACCCAGCTGATCCTCGATATTTTCGCCAGCCGTGCGCGAACCAGTGAAGGACAGCTTCAAGTTGAGTTGGCGCAGTTGAGCTATCTCCTCCCACGCCTTTCCGGGCACGGTGTGGAGATGTCTCGCTTGGGAGGCGGCATCGGTACACGTGGCCCGGGTGAGACAAAGCTAGAGACCGATCGGCGGCGTATTGCGAGTCGCATCTCCAAGCTGAAGGGAGAGATTGCCAGAGTTCGGACAACTCGCGGCGTGCAGCGAGCCCAACGCCAAGCAGTTCCGCTTTCCACTGTCAGTCTGGTGGGCTATACCAATGCCGGCAAGTCAACACTGTTCAACCGGCTGACCGGCGCGGACGTTTTAGCTGACGCCAAGATGTTTGCCACTCTCGATCCGATTGTGAGACAGGTCCGCTTGCCTTCGAACCGGCGCATTCTTATGAGTGACACAGTGGGCTTTATTCGCAACCTGCCTACCACGTTGGTGGATGCGTTTCGCGCCACTCTTGAGGAAGTGACGGGGGCCGTTCTTCTGCTGCATGTAGTAGATCTGACTTCGCCCATCGCGGCTGAACAGACTGAGCACGTCATGAAAGTGCTGGCCGAGATTCATGCCGAAGCAACGCCGCAAGTTCTAGTACTCAACAAAAGCGACGCACTGCCAAAAGGAAGTCAGCAGTCGGATCTGGAGGCCATCACTCACCGCTTGCTGGGAGAAACAGCTCGCATCAACAAAACGAAAGCCGCACTCGTTTCGGGCAAGTCTGGTGAAGGGCTGCCGCGTTTGCTTGAGATTATCGATAGTGAACTCGTCCTCGATCCCGTGATCCGCCAGCGTTTCCGTTTACCAGTCAGCGAAGGGCGGGCACTGCACATCTTGCATGAGCGTGCCGCGGTCATTTCGCAAGACTATGAAGGCGACTTCTGCAACGTAGTTGCCGATACACCCGAGTCCATCCGAAAACGTCTGGCACAGTTTGCGGTCGCCCTGTAAGCTATTTCGCTTTGCCCGCGCGCTGCAAAGCCCAACGCTTCTTCGTGGCTGCTATGATGTTGCGCATTCCTTCTTCGCTAATGTGGCGTTTCTTAGTTGGCCTGGCAACAGCTGCGGGAGAAGGCTTAGCAGGACTTGCAGCAGCGCTGGCGGCAACAGATTTTTGGGAGCTGCCAACTTTCTTGTGACTGACAGGGGTGGGCGTAAATGCCGGGCCCGCTCGCCCAATAGGTTTTCCCGTCTCGAGGGACAAAACCTGCTCATACGCAGCTAATTCTGTCGACTGAGCTTCTATTGATTTGCGAAGCTCCTGTATTCGTTTTTCAAGTGACGTTTTCAGAAAGGACATTCAGATATCTTCCAATTTCACATTAGTAGATAGTACTCTTCTACATGTTCCTCATCTTACACAATGGATTGAGCACTTACAAGTCAGCCAAGTAATCGACAGGCAGGATAGGTCGACTTGCCGCATCCCACAGTCCACTGAAAGCTGTGGTTTGCACGCAGGATTCAATTGCCAAGCAAATCAGTCTCCTGGCGTAAGGAACCGGAGGAATGTTGTGATGGAGAGCCTCTGGGAAAATGTCTCGGACCACTCGCAGGTTCTTCTTGCTGGCGATTTCCGCGAGTCTGTCGCTGTGAGTAGGATCGACCAGATCGTCTTTGCCGGAAGTGGCAATATGAATTACCGTAGCTTGAGTGATATGACTCAATAAATTCGCCGTGTAGAAGTGACTTCTCAATACGTGCCGATCAAGAGCTAAAGCCGAAAGCCTTAAATTAAGCGACCGCACTATGGCAAACTGCGACACCACGTCCTGACCTACCTCGGCCATGCAAGTGAAAGGGTTTTGCAGAGACAGAAGCGCCGGCGGTGACGCGCGCTCGGTCAGATAGACTGCCGTCTGAGTGGCAGCCCAGGTACCCAAAGATTCTCCAGCTACTACGAGTCTATGGTTATTAAGCCGGTGCCTGCAAATATGGTCTGTTACTGCGCGGAGGTCTAACAAAAAACCACTCTCGCTTGGGGTAGCTAGGCTGCGGCCGAAGCCGCGCAATGTGACCGCAGTGACACCCGACCCGGAAGAAGCAAGCTCGGCAATGAACTTCAAACGTGCGCGCCGGTCTCGCTGACGATCTCCCGCCCCTGTGTCGCCCCAATGGGCGCGATTACCGTGAAATAAAAGAAAGTGCGGACGATCGACGCTGCCGCTCCGCTCCCATACTGTGAAATCGATTCCGTCATCTGCAGTGATTTGCAGTTCTCTGAATCCGAACCGCTTGAGTTCTGGATAGTCGGCAGGAGACTTCAGTTTTTCAAGACCAGACTCAGATGGACGGAACAGCATATTTTGCTGTCCATAGGACAAGCAGGCAGCCAGCACGCCCGTAGCGGTGGCACGCGCCTTATTCGGTTTCAGCAATTGCAAGAGTTCTTTCGGATAGTCGGTGATCACTACGAAATCCCGCTCGCGCAGACGTTTCAGCAGAAGTTCGCGATCGGTTTGCGAAAGATCATATGGATTCTCCTCATTCGGCGTCCAAACAACTGCCAGCGCGTGCGCCGATGAGATCAGATCCAAGGCGCTGTGAGTAAGCGATGGAAATGGGATGTTGATCGTACACGGCTTGAGATCGGCCGTCTCCGCCATCTTTTGAGACAACTCTTCGGCGGTGCATTCGAATAGCGTTCCAATCGGCACTGTAGGATTTAGTGTCCTGATCTCGCGCAGGGAATCCATGTCGAATGAACTGATGAGAAAGTTTTCCAGTTTCCAGCCGGCATCAAGACGTTTCTGCACAACAGCGGCCACAGCAGTTGCTGAGTGAGGATCTTTCATCTCAATGTTGATCACAAAAGGAGCGGCCTTACGGCGCGCATCCACCAGATCCAGAACTTGATCCAGAGTAGGAACGGTTTCCCTGGCAGACAAACGGAGAGTTTTGATCTCCGACAAAGTGTGAGAGGACAGGGTGCCTGTAACACCCGTCATTCGTTCTAGAGTCGTGTCATGAAAAACAACTAGAACTCCGTCTTTTGTCAGTTGGACATCCAACTCGATTCCATCCACACCAAACTGAATGGCCGCCTGAAACGCACTCAGGGAGTTCTCGGGCGAATGGCCCGACCCTCGGCATCCGCGATGACCCCACACATTCCGACTCATGACGAGCCTCCACTTGAATGGATTGATCCGACGTTATAAAAGTGTCAGTGAGCAGTACTGTTACGCAGCTCTACCACTGGCCGATTTTGCGGGATATGGAATGAGCGATTGTTAATGACCTTCGTAGCTCAAGCCAAATCCCACTCGATATAGAGGATGCGCAGTATCATGCGGGAGATCGCTGGACTGCGCATCCACCTCCTGCATTGAAGATGGCAATTCGAATGGCAACCGTCCTTCCGGTTTTCCCTTGCCGGTGATCACATCAAACAAAGCGCGATCACTCACCCCAAAATTCGCCAGCAAAGCTCCCACACGACCGTTGAATTTTGAAAGGATGGCAGGCCGGTCCAAATACACGGTAACAATCGTTGGTACTTTCGCAACCGCCTTCGAGATGACGTCGTAATCGGGATTCGTATCGGCAAAATCGAGTGAGCCTTCGTGCTGCATGGAACCGAATAAGTAGTTAGGGTGGAGAGTCTCAAACGGGGCTGAGACTCGCAAGAGTGCCAGGTCGGCCTGCTCAAGACTGTCCACAACGGTGAAACCATATTGCGAGGCAAGTCGCTGATCCACCTGATACAGAAAAACGCGCTTCCCTGTTCCATTCAGTGGCAACAGTCGATCTTTATTTTCGAGGAGCACGAAAGAGCGGCGTTGCGCATCCAGCGCCTCAGACTGAAATCGTTCATTATTCACTACATTGACGGCATTGCCGGAGTCCACGTAGGGATCTTCAAACAAGCCCTGCTGAAACTTCTGCGTGAGGATGCGAGTCACTGCGGCGTCGACTGTCTCCTGGGAGATCTTGTGGGAGTGAATCGCCGCGAGGAGGGTCGCTGAGTCGTCAGTGCCACCGATCTGATCCACTCCCGCATTGATCGCCTTGGCAAAGCGCTCTTGTTTCGAGAGACGTTCCACACCCCAAGGCATACCCACGACGGAGAAATCAGGCTTGATGCCGGCGGGAAAGCCACTCATGCAAATTTCAGGGCAATCGTTAGTGATCGCCCAATCACTGAGAATGACTCCATCGAACGAATAGGAACGCCGTAACAAGCCAAGCAGTTGCGCGTTGAAGCCACCTCCCACTTGCTCCAAAGGCTTACCATCAACCTTGACTCCTTCGAGAATCGAGTAAGTTGGCATAACGCCTGCGACCTTAACGGCGAAGGCCCCGGTGAACGGCACAATGTGCAAATCCAGACTACCGTTTGGAAAGACGGCGAACCGCCCGTAAGCATTGTGACTGTCAAAGCCATTCTTCTGCGCGCCATACCCAACCCAATGCTTCACCACCGTAAGTACGCTTTGCCTGTTCAGGCCGGATTTTCCGTGCTGAAAGCCCTCGACATACGCTTGCACCATTTCTTTTGCCAGTTCAGCGTCTTCACCGAATGTGCCGTCAATGCGGCTCCATCTAGGCTCAGTGGCGAGGTCCGCCTGCGGCGAGAGCGCTTCCCGAATGCCAACCGCCAGGTATTCCTGCCGCGCGATGTCGGCGAACTTACGAGTCAGCGAGTAGTCGTGAATCGCGGCCAAGCCAAGCGGACCGGGCCATTTGGAGAAATCGCCGGCCGAAACGCCCGCCCCCAGAGTGAAGCGAAATTGATTACGCGGATCGGTGCTAATCGTGAAGGGAATACCAAGACGTTCGGCTTCCGCCAGTTCCTGCAGCTTGTTATTTTCCGCCGCCAAATCATTAGCGTTTCCAGAAAGCCTGCTAATAAAAGTGTTCACCTTGGCATCGCGAATAAGCTTGGCGGCCTGGGTAAGATCATAGCGCGTGCCCATGCCGGCCGCATTACTTGAGGGAGCGGTGCCGTGCAGCATGACTCCGGCTTTTTCTTCCACCGTCATTTGCCCCAGCAGATCGAGTGCCCGTTCTTTGGCCGGCCTGCGCCAATCCTCGTAAGGATCGAGACGGCCGTTCTTGTTTAAATCTTTGAAGGGTAAACCGGCAACACGAATGATGCGAACCGAACGCTGGCTGAGCTTCGGCGCGAGCACTTTCGGCTTTGCGTCGAAAGCAGCAATGGACAGAACCGCAATGAACAAGCTCGCGATGAGAATAGCAATTCTACGGGTAATCATTGAAAAAACAGCTTCATCCTACCATTTGGTCCGTCGGGTGATGTTCTTTTGCGGCCACCCGCGCGCTGCCGTGAATGCGAAACTAAAAGCTCTGGAGACCCCTTGACCTTCACCGACTTCCTCATCGGCCGCCCTATTGCGACTTCAGAAGAGCGCGCCGAACAGATCGGCACATCCGCTGGCATCCCTGTTTTCGGTCTCGACGCACTCAGTTCCGCGGCGTACGGACCCGAAGCGGCCTTAACGCTGCTGATCCCTTTGGGACTGGTTGGATCGCAATACATCCTTCCCTTGAGCATCAGCATTATCACTTTGCTGATTATCGTTTTCTTCTCCTACCGCCAAACGATCGCCGCCTATCCGGGAGGAGGCGGTTCCTACACGGTCGCGCACGAAAACCTCGGCACATTTCCCGGCCTCTTAGCCGCCGCCGCGCTGATGATTGATTACGTTCTCACGGCCGCCGTCGGAATTTCCGCCGGCATTGGCGCGCTTGTGTCCGCCGCCCCTTCGCTGCAATCCAAAACGCTGCCGCTCTGTCTCATCGCTCTCGTCCTTCTGACCATCGCCAACTTGCGGGGACAGCGCGAGGCCGGCGGCATTTTCATGTTCCCCACTTACCTGTTTCTGATCTGTATGTTCGCGATGATCGGCATCGGTGTTGCCAAAGTGCTGCTCGCGGGTGGGCACCCCGCCCCCGTGATTGCTCCGCCCACCGCCCCGAAGGCGCTGGAAGTGGTTGGCTTCTGGATTCTCCTCAAAGCTTTCGCCAGCGGTTGTACCGCCCTCACCGGTGTTGAAGCGGTAAGTAATGGTGTGAAGGCGTTTCGCGAGCCTACTATTCAGACAGCGCAGCGTACACTGGCCATCATCATCGCCGCATTAGTTGTCATGCTCGGCGGTATTGCTTATCTCGTGAAGTCTTACCAAGTCGTCGCCACCGATCCAAATGCTCCCGGCTATGCCAGCGTTTTGTCCATGCTCCTCCTCGCCGTCTCTGGCAGGGGCGCGTTTTACTACGTCTCGATTGGCTCCATTTTGTTGGTCCTGGTGTTCTCTGCCAATACCGCGTTCGCCGATTTTCCACGCGTCTGCCGCGTAATTGCGGAAGATGGTTTTCTTCCACTTTCTTTTGCCAATCGGGGCCGTCGCTTAGTCTATTCGGAAGGCATCATTGTGTTAGCCGTCATTACAGGTGTTCTCCTGACGATCTTCGGCGGTGTCACCGACCGGCTGATTCCCCTCTATGCCGTCGGCGCGTTTCTAGCGTTCACGCTATCGCAAGCGGGCATGGTCGCTCATTGGAAGCGCGAACGCGGAGGCCGCGGACATTTCGGCAACATCTTCGTCAATGGGTTAGGGGCAACTGTCACAGGAGTTACTGTGCTGGTCGTTCTGGTGGCCAAATTCATGGATGGCGCCTGGATCACAGCGGTTATGATTCCAGCTTTGCTGACTGTGATGTTCTTAGTGCGCCGCCACTATGACTACGTGCGCGATCAAGTGAAAACGGATACTCCGCTCGATGTCTCGAATCTGCGCGCTCCCTTAGTGATTATTCCCATGCCGCACTGGAGCCGCATGGCCAAATATTCGCTTCGCATGGCGTTTGAGATCACCCACGAAATCCGCGTCCTGCATGTGGCCGAAGAAGACAAGCCCGACTCATTTTGCAGGTATTGGGATCAATTGGTGATTGAGCCTGCTACCCGTGCGAATCTGCCCTCGCCGGAGTTGATTCAGATCTCATCGCCATACCGCTTCGTAATTCAGCCCATCGTGGATTACGTCATTAAGGCCGCTGAAGAGAACCCGGGCCGCCGCATTGTAACCATTGTTCCAGAGTTGGTGGAGCGCCGCTGGTACGCCTATTTCCTGCACACCCAACGCGCCGCCCTACTGAAAACGATGCTGCTGATGAAGGGCAACCATCGTATTTCGGTCCTAAACATGCCCTGGTATTTGAAGTGAGCCAGCGCTGCCTCAGTTGAACGGGAGATGCAGGCCAACCGGGTTTATGTGAGCATCTCGCTCTAATGCTGGCGGGCAGGATGGTTGGGATCAGTGAATTCGAGCAGTTCGATGGGCGCGCCGTTTTCGACTATGAACGCGACCCGGACGCCGTCGGATGGGCTATTGGGAGGAATCAGGATTTCACGGCCGGCCAGCTCGGACGCCAGATCAGCCACTTCAAACGCGACGTGCGGAACTTGCCTTACGAGGTCAGGCACCGCCGCGTCCGCTTCGAAGCGCATCCACTCCACGCCAAATTCGCTTTTCTCGTGGCTGACGACAAAAACTTTCAGACGTTTCAAGTGGGTCTCGCCAGTCTTCGCTTCAGTAGTGGGAATTCCGATGTGATGGTACCGGCGCATTGTTTTTCGCTCTCCTTGGATGGCACAAATCCTACGCTGACGTTACCGCGTTTGAAATCGCGCCGTGACCTGACTTTTGACGCTCGAAATCAAAGTGTACTTCACTGGTTTGATTCTGGCCTATGAAACGCGTGGCGTGGAGCAATGTATTTTAATGGCTGCTAGTGTATAGCAACGGGCGTTTTAATCTAAGTTCAATTCCGAGAGGGCCTTGGATGAACCTCGCCTAGTTCTAAAATCTGCCAGGGAGAAACCAATGAAGATGGTTATAAGTAAACGTCAGTCAAACGGCCTGTTTGCTGTACTGCTAGGATTACTCTCTACTAGCGCAGCACATGGGGATGCGATCTTTGTTGTCAACCCATTTGCTGGCACGATCGGCGAATACATTACCTCGGGCGCTACGGTAAACGCATCGCTGATCTCGGGGTTAAGCATTCCCTCTGGCATTGCGGTGTCAGGATCGGATCTGTTTGTCGTAAACGAGGGGACTGGCACGATAGGCGAATACACCACCTCAGGTGCTACGGTGAACGCATCGCTAATCTCGGGGCTAACCTTTTTTTCTGGCTTTGCTGGCATTGCGGTGTCAGGATCGGATCTGTTTGTCTCGAACGAGGGCGCTGGCACCATAGGCGAGTACACTACCTCGGGCGCCACGGTGAACGCTTCGCTGGTCACGGGGTTAAGCTCCCCTGCTGGCATTGCGGTGTCCGGATCGCATCTGTTTGTCGCGAACTTCCCCGGCACGATAGGCGAATACACCACCTCCGGCGCTGTGGTGAACGCCTCGCTGTTCGCAGGGTTGAACACCCCCGTGAGCATTGTCGTGTCAGGATCGGATCTGTTTGTTGTGACCCAGACTGCCGTCTCCTCCACGATAGGCGAATACACCACCTCGGGCGCAACGGTGAACGCCTCGCTGATCTCGGCGCCGTCAAACTTTGCCGGAATTGCGGTGGACGGCTCGGATCTGTTTGTCTCGAACTTTAGCTCCAGTGCCATTGGCAAATACACAAACTTGGGCGCCACGGTGAACGCCTCGCTGGTCGCGGTGCCGAGCCCCGTAGACATTGCAATAGTCACCTCAACTCCAGAACCCAGCACTATCGCGCTTCTCGGACTGGGTTTTATCGGGCTCGGCTTTTTCAGACGTAAACCCGCTAGTAGCTAATCCGCAGACCACCCATTGCGCTGGGGCGGCTGCGGCGAATGACGCGCATTCTTTACTCTGCGGCCCCTTAGTGTCAGTCTGGTGTAACGTGAAAACGCCGCGACCTATAGTCTCGCCTCTTTTTGCAACAGTGACGTTGCTGGCTTCGACCGGTGTCGCTTACTTGGCTGCGGGTCAACCGTTCGCGACCCTACGATCCAGCGATCTTCTCCGTTTCGGCGCCGTCGATGCAAGATTGCTTTATAACGGCGAGTTGTGGAGACTGCTTACATCACAGTTAGTGCACTTCAAGCAGCTTCATATGCTTTTCAACGTTCTAATTTGCCTCCTCTTGGGCAATTTTCTCGAACGGAATATCAGCCGATTGCAGTTTGCTCTCCTTTACTGGATCAGCGGCACACTTGGGGTTTTAGTTTCTGTTGGCCTGTTTCCTTTGTATATGGGTTCTGGAGCGTCACAGGCCATGATGGGACTGTGTTCAGCCATTTTGTTTCTAAAGGTAACTGGCGAGCTCGAAGTTCCCAATCGCGTCCTTGCAGTTGTCTACGCCGCTATGGCAATTCAGCTTGCGCTGGACCTCTACGCTGTTCAGTATCCGAAACCGGGTCATGTAATTGGTTTCGTGGCCGGCGCGCTATTCATGCTCGCGATTTCTATGTTACATCCAGCATCAGGTCTTGCTCGAAAAGATCGAGGACGGAATTATCGAAATTGTCGAACAAGAAACCTTTCCGGTAAAGAATCATGAACATCCCCCTATCCAACGGGCCATTTTGGAAGGTGCCCAAAAGTCGGCGCGGCAGCCAATCCTACTCATTTGCGTCGTGACAGCTTCAACCAGCGGGGAACTGCGCGGCAGTAATTTTCATATGAGCTACCCCGTGCTGCTCTAAGGTGTGGCTCTTCAGCGAACACTACGATCAGGTGGAAGAAGATCGTTAGAGCGCAGGCATAAGCCGCGAGCAACACTGACGCGAAGAGGACCGTCTGCCCGAACACCACCAACAGTACTCCCAAATACATCGGATTTCTTGAAAGAGCGTACAAACCGCTCGAAACCAAACTTGCAGGTTCCTCACCGATTACCAGTCGCAGGTGACGCGTAAAAAAGATCGCCGGCGTTCCTCCAGCCGCCAGGAATCGAACCGTGCACAGTGTATAGATGAGCGTCCCAGCCGCGACCGGTAGCCAGCCCACTTGGCATATTCCTCCTTGGAGGCGGGTGCTGGCCTCGAGGTTTAGCGGGACAAAGAACGCAACAGCGCCCGGAACCAATACCGTGAAGATAAGGCCACGCAACCAGAGCATTTGGAGAACATTTTACGCCTCGAAAGCGAAGGCTAGAGAAATGCCCAATTTTGTCCCAAACCCTTTTTTGGACTCCATTTCTCAACCCTGACGGTCAACGCGCAAACGAGCGATTTGCGCCCTATGACTCCACCGGACAGCGCCCTCTTCCCCCTCTCAAGCTGAACCACAAACTGGCTTCCGTTTACTCTGTTATTAATGTCCCGCTTATCGATCACCTCCCTAGTGTTCGCTTGCTGCCTATCCGCGCAGGTGCGTCCCGAAGCCACGCTTAAATCCGCCGCCACTGAAACGAACACAAAGGATGACCAAGACAAAGACAAAAAGAAGCTGGAAGAAGGCTTTCAATACCGCTCCATCGGCCCCTATCGTGGCGGTCGCTCCCTAACGGCGACTGGCATCCCGGGTGATCCGAACACTTGGTATTTCGGCTCTACCGGCGGGGGCGTTTGGAAATCGACCGATGCCGCCCTCACCTGGAAGCCCATCTTCGATCACGAGAAGTCTTCCTCGATCGGCAGCATTGCCGTCGCACCTTCCGATCCAAACGTGATCTATGTGGGCACCGGCGAAGCTTGCATTCGCGGCAATCTGGCGCAAGGCGACGGCGTCTACAAATCAGTCGACGCTGGCAAGACCTGGAAGAACGTCGGCCTGAAAGACTCACGCTCCATCGGCAAGGTGATCGTTCACCCCACCAATTCCGATATCGCCTTCGTAGCCGCGTTAGGCCACCCCTATGGTCCCAACACCGAGCGCGGTCTGTTCCGCACAACAGACGGCGGCAAGACGTGGCAAAAAGTTCTGTATGTTGACGACAAAACCGGCGCTGTCGATGTGGATTTCGATCCCCACAATCCCCACATCCTCTTTGCCACTTTCTGGCAAGTGCGCCGCGAACCTTGGACACTGACCAGCGGCGGCCCCGGCAGCGGCATTTACCGTTCCGCCGACGGTGGCGACACCTGGAAAAAACTCGGCGGCGGCACCGGCGCAGCCGAAGCGGAAGGTCTGCCGGAAGGCCCGTATGGAAAAATCGGCATCGCCGTGGCTGCCAATTCCGACCGTGTCTGGGCTCTCATTGAAGCAAAAAAGGGCGGCCTCTATCGCTCCGACGACGGTGGCGGCAAATGGGAACTCATCAATCCCGACAACCGCTTCACACAGCGCGCCTGGTATTACATGCACGTCATCGCCGATCCCAAAGACGCCAACACGCTCTACATCCTCAACGTCGACATGCACAAATCCACCGACGGCGGCCACACTTTTAACAAAGTGAAGGTGCCGCACGGCGACAATCATGGTCTCTGGATCGATCCGTTGGACAACCGCCGCATGATCCAAAGCAACGACGGTGGCGCAACCGTGAGCTTCGATGGCGGTGAGCATTGGACCAAGCAGAACAACCAACCGACCGCGCAGTTCTATCACGTGACTGCCGACAACCGTTTTCCCTATTACGTCTACGGCGCGCAGCAAGATAACAGCACCATCGCCATCGCCAGCCGCAGTTTCGATGGCCCCATCGATCGGCAAGACTGGTATCCCGTCGGCGGCGGCGAAGCAGGCTACATCGCGCCCGATCCACGCGACCCGCTTATCGTCTACGCCGGCGATTATCAAGGCAACATCACGCGTTATGACAAACACACCGGGCAGCTCCGCAACATCACCGTTCATCCCGTAATGAGCGACGGCAAGGGCGCAGCCGGCTTGGAACACCGCTTCCAATGGACCGCTCCTCTATCCATTTCTCCCAACGATCCCGACACCGTCTATCACGCCGGCGAACGCATCTTCAAAACCACCGACGGCGGCACGCATTGGGAAGCCATCAGCCCCGATCTCACACGCAACGACAAGACCAAACAACTCCCCTCTGGCGGCGCTATCACCATTGACGATACCGGCACCGAATATTACGACACCGTCTTCGCGCTTGCCGAATCGCCTTTAGAAAAAGGTTTGCTCTGGGCGGGCACTGACGACGGCTTGCTCCACATCTCGCGCGACGGTGGCAAGAACTGGACCAACATCACTCCCAAAGACCTGCCTGAGTGGAGCAAAGTAAGTCAGATTGATCCGTCTCCACACGACGCCGGCACTGCCTGGGTCGCCATCGATCGTCACGCGAACGACGATGTGAAGCCATACATTTTCGCCACCAGCGATTACGGTAAAACCTGGAAGAAGCTCGGCAACGGCATTCCCGAAGGTTCCTTCGTCCGAGCCGTGCGCGAAGATCCAGTGCGCAAAGGTCTGCTGTTCGCGGCCACCGAAACTGGGGTTTATTGGTCGAAAGATTCCGGCGCTACCTGGGTTTCGCTGCAACTCAATCTCCCCACAGTGCCAGTCCACGACCTCATCGTCAAAGGCAACGATCTCGCGCTCGCCACCCATGGCAGGGCATTTTGGATCTTAGACGACATCTCGCCGTTACGCCAAGCCACCGACGAAACCGCCAAAGCCGACCTCTGGCTTTACAAGCCTGCCACTGCGTTACGCGTACACGCCTCCACCGAAAAGGAATCGGGAACCGCTGGCGAGAATCCTCCAGCCGGCGCATTGATCTATGCTTTCACTCGCACCAAACCGAAACACGCCACGCTGGAAGTTCTCGATTCCTCCGGCAAAACCATTCGCACTCTCTCTTCAGATGCGCTTAAAGACAAAGAAGAGCAACTCGATCCCGAAGACGAAAAGCCCAAGAGCCAGTTAGAAATGAAAGCCGGCCTGAATCGTCTGCTTTGGGATCTGCGCTATGAAGGCGCGCCGCGTGTGCCCGATTATTATCTCTACGAGTACGAAGCCGGATCTAAAGGGCCGCTCGCCCTTCCCGGTCAATACTCCGTGCGCCTTACCGTGGACGGCAAGAGCCTCACACAACCACTGGAAGTGAAACTCGATCCGCGCCTCACCGTGTCGCGTGAAGATCTCGAAAAGCAATTCACGATGCTCATCGATGTGCGCAGCCAGCTCACGCGCGTATATAATTTGGCGAACGAAGTCATCGATCTGCGCAAGCAAATCACCGATATGAAACAGCGGGTCAATCCCGAGCAGGCGAAGCCCATGCTGGTCGAGGCGCAAGCGTTAGATGAAAAGCTCGAAGTGCTGCAAAACAAGTTAATCAACACGCAGGTACACGCCAACGAAGACTCGCTGAAATTTGGCTTGGGTGTCGACGGCAGTTTGGCAGACCTGGCAATGATTGCCGGGGGGGATGCCGACGCCGTGCCTACTGAAGCTTCAGTTCAGCAATTCGCCAAGGTCAAGGCGGAAGTCGATGGCTATGCCGGCCGTTGGTCGAAAATCGTAAACGAGGACTTGCCTAAGTTCGACCGTGCAGCCGATCGGCAAAGCCTCAAAGTCTTGATCGTAAAGGGTCAATGATGCGCGTCATCTCAGTGAATGTGGGCCAACCGCAAGAGATCGAGACTCCACGCGGCGTTGTGCTCACCAGCATTTTCAAGGCGCCTGTCGAAGGCCGTATCCCTGTACGCGGCCACAACATCGTTGGTGATCGGCAAGCTGATCTTTCCGTACACGGAGGTCCGAGCAAAGCGATCTACGCTTACGCCTTCGAACACTACCCCTATTGGACCGAGACTCTCAAGCGTGAACTAACCCCCGGCCATTTCGGCGAAAACTTAACCACCGAAGGCCTCCTTGAATCGGAGGTAAGCATCGGCGATGAGTATCGTGTAGGTACCGCCCTCCTGAAAGTAACGCAACCCCGCATGCCTTGCGCCAAGCTGGCTCTCCGCTTCGACCTCCCCACCATGGTCAAACTCTTTTGGAAAAGCGGCTTCTCTGGTCTCTATTTCGGCGTCGTCGAAGAAGGAGACATTGCCGCCGGCGATCCGATCGAACTCGTTCGGCGCATACCGGACAGTGTCAGCATAGCCGAAGTTGTCCGCACCTATAAAGGTGAGACCACCGACACCTCCCTGCTGGACCGCGTTCTCGCCTCACCCATCAGCGGCAGCTGGAAACAGGAAATTTTGGAACGGAGACACGCGTGATCGATGCCACCCCGGCCAAGCTGCCGGAACGAACCACCCTGGCCGGCCGCTATGTCACGCTAGTACCCCTGAATGCCGCCGCGCATGCCGACGCTCTGTGGGAGGCCACCCGCGGCCCTGAGAACGATGCCCTCTGGTTGTATCTGTTCGAAGGCCCTTTTCCAGAACGCAGCGCTTTTGACGCATCATTGAAAGCGATGGAAGCATCGCAAGACCCGCTCTATTTCGCCATCGTCGATAACAGCACCGGCAAAGCCACCGGCCGCGCAGCCTATCTCCGCATTGAGCCCAAGCAGCGCTGCATCGAAGTGGGCGCTATCCTATATACCCCACTTCTGCAACGCACCCGGGGCGCCACCGAAGCCATGTACCTTATGATGCGCTACGCCTTTGAAACCCTGGGAAATCGCCGCTATGAGTGGAAATGCAACGCTTTGAACCAACCGTCGCGCCGGGCCGCTTTGCGCTTTGGATTCACCTTTGAAGGAATCTTCCGCCAGCACATGATCGTAAAAGGGGAGAATCGCGATACTGCCTGGTTCGCCATCCTCGACAAAGAATGGCCCGCAGCCAAAGCAGCGTTTGAAAAGTGGTTGGCGCCTGACAACTTCACACTTGCAGGCGCCCAGATCCAGCCTCTCGCGTCATTGCGCAAGCTCGCGAACGATTAGGAGAGACGCTTCGGAGGAAAAGTGTCTCCCCTATCAGATCGCTGCGGGAAGTCCGGATCGCCGCAACGCATCGTTCATGTACTTTGTGGCGAGTTAAGAAAAAGCTTCTCACAGTTTTTTTTCTGTTTTTTCTTGAATTCTTAGAGGCATCTAGCTTCCTGAGACATTTCCTTGATACACCCACTACTGTTCTGGGTTCGAAACGGCTATAGAAGACTGGGTCGCGATTCGGATTGCCAGGTTTACGCGCTTTTGGGGGATTTTCTTGAAAACGATCTTGACAGTAGACGATTCCGCGACCGTGCGGCAAATGGCCAGTCTCGTGCTCCGCGGCGCTGGCTACGAGGTCATCGAAGCTGTCGACGGAGTTGACGCTCTCGCAAAACTAACAGGCCGCGAACTAAACTTGATTCTCACCGATTTGAATATGCCCAACATGGACGGCTTTGAATTCACTCGCCGCGTTCGTGCCCTCCCCGATTACAAGTTCGTCCCGGTGGTCCTGCTCACCACCGAATCGCAGCCTGAGAAGAAGCAAGCGGGCAAAGCAGCCGGCGCCACCGCTTGGATCGTCAAGCCGTTTAGCCCCGACCAACTTCTCGCCGTTGTTAAGAGAGTAATCACATAGCACCAAATCTAGAAAGCCGGACCGACAACGTGAGCAGCATAGACGCGCGCCAAAGGGTCGAATCGCTCGGAGAGATCTCCTCGGAACTGGTAAATCTCAACCGGGATACGGAGTTCGTGTTTCTTAGAATTGGCGCCAAAGTTTCGGAGTTCATCGATACTGTCAGCCTTCTGTCCTCCGACCTTACCTCCTTGGCCGAGTTGATCTCGGGCGAACATGGCAAGCAAGCTTCCGATGCGTTAACCGGCGCGCTCGATTTATCTGAAGATATGCGCCAACGCTCCGCTGACGGAAACCAATTATTAGGCAACATGCAATTGGAAGCACGCAGCTTGAAGCAGACCCTCTCGCATTTCAACGGTACCGTGGCCACCTTTCATTCTCTTGGATTGCTGACTCGCATTGAAACCGCGCGCCTCGGCAGTCTCGGCGCCGATTTCGGCAATTTAGCCGAAGACGTGAGACTGCTGGCCAGAAACGTTCAAACTAGAGTAGATGCCGCACTCGATACAGCGGGGGAACTGGTTCCGCAGATCGAAACAGCTCTCCAGGATGCTTCCGCCCTGCAAAGTGATTTGGCGCAAAATCTGCCAGCCGTAATCTCTCAGTCCCTAGCGAGTTTGTCCTCCTTCAGCGATATGCAGACCTCGGCGCGCCAGGCTTCCGTTCGCCTCGCGGCCGACTACGGCCAAGTTTCAGAGGCGTTCAAACGCGTGATCATCTCCTTGCAATTCAACGACATTACCCGGCAACAAATCGAGCATGTCATTGATGTACTGAAACGCCTCCGCGGCAGTTCAGGCGAGCCAGACGATTTCCTTCTCGAGCGACCCGGTGCCGCTGCCGTCCTCGACTTACAGTCTTCGCTGCTGTCCAACGCCCGCGCCCAATTCAGCGCTTCCGTGGTTGAAGTGTTGCAATGCTTGGACGAAATCGCGAATTTGGTCCTTAATATGGCGCGCGAAAGCCGCACCTTGTCGCATCTTTCAGGCAGCGGCAAGAACTCGTTCCTTCGCCAGATGGAAGAAGGCTGCAGCGCCATCCTCAAGACGCTCAGTCACTGTACCAACGCCGATACCGCCAGCGCCGCCACCACCGAAAGTCTGGCTGCCACTACCCGCCGCGTCCGCGCCTCGATTGAGGAGATCCGCACAATCGAAACGCAAATGCTCCGCATAGGCATGAATGCCAGAATTAGCGCTAATCATCTCGGTGCCTCCGGCGAAGCGTTGAGTGCGCTCGCCGATTCCATCAAGCAGCGCGCTTTCGAATCGCGCCTGGGTTCTGACTTGCTGGTCAAAACTCTAGATGTTCTCGCTGAACTGGCCACCACCTCTTTTCAACAGGTTCGCCGGTCTGCCGATGAGCAGTGCGCTCGCGACAAGCGACTAGCCGAGATTCAGACAGCCGTGGATGTCTTGCGGACGTCGCAGGAGAACAGCGCCAGCCGAATTGCCCGGATTTTCGCACAAGGCGAAAGGCTGCATAACGATCTCGCCACCACACGCGCCAGCTTCACCGTGAATGAATCCTTCGCAACTGCCGTCAGCAGGGCCCAAGCTAGGCTGATTGCGATTGCAAATCAGCTTCGCTTAAACACCACCGACGCCGACCCCCAAGACATGTTGAGTCTGGCCGAATTTGCCGGACACTATACTATGAACGCTGAACGGGATATCCATTCGCAAGCCGCTCAGGGTATGGAAGATAATCCAGCAACCCTCGCCAGCGCGAATCTCGAGGACGACGTCGTTTTCTTCTAACCTCGGGCCGAGCTACCGCCGATCACGAAGTATTGACCTCCGGTTTTCAAACCATCCTGTTGCAATCCACCGATTCCGCCGATAAAACCCCCGAGGTAACTGATGCAAATCGTTAAGGATCAGTCTGGGCGTCTTCTGATGTTTGTGGGAAAGATGGATATCTGGGCCGTTCATGAGATGCGTGCCTCACTTCAAGCCTCATTGGAGCCGGCAACCAACTTAGTTGTCGATTTAGCCCAAATCACCGCATGTGATACGGCCGCAATTCAACTGTTGTATTCGGCAAAGCAGACGGCGGAATGTCTGGGCCGCTCTTTTGAATTTGCCGCCATATCGGACGTAGTCCGCGATGCCAGTTCGCTCCTCGGTATCTCCTTTATAGCCGGGTCCGAAGACGGAGCGAAGCAAGATACCGCATAACGAATTCCTGCAAAGCCTGATCGAAGCGTTCTTGATGGAATCTGAAGATATTCTCTCGGGCATTGAGCAGTCTGCCCTCTCGCTGGATTCCGGACAGAACACCCAGGAGACCACGAACGAGTTGTTTCGTGCTTTCCACACAATCAAGGGATCAAGCGGCATGTGCGGGTTGGATGGCATCGCTGCATTTACCCATCATTTAGAGGATCTGCTGGTTCATGTGCGTGAAGGCACGATGCCGGTGACGCCCCTGCTTATCGAACTCGTTTTGAAGTCGAAGGATCACATCAAAAATCTGCTGGCGGTGGAACAAGGCGGTGCTGTACCTGCGCCCGAGGCTGGTGAGACTCTCATCGCGGCCATCAAAGCTTACGGATCATCCAGCAATTTTGACGCTTTGCAAAATCCTCTTGAATCCCAGGCCGAAACTGAAATCGCGGCAAGCCGCCAACAGACATGGGTGATCGTGTTTCGCCCGCATGCTAGGTTGCTGACCAATGGAACCAACCCAGCTTCGCTCTTCAGAGAGCTGCAGCAGTTAGGTCAGTGCCAGATTGAAGCGCACACCGAAAACGTGCCCACTCTCAACCTCATTGAGCCGGAACTTTGCTACCTGTGGTGGACAATCACGCTAACAGGCATTTGCGGCCGCAATGCCATCAAAGATGTATTTATCTTCGTAGAAGGCGATTCGACCGTGGAGATCGAACTAGCTGAAAAGGCTTCCGTTCCAGACGAGCTCGGGAGTGTGGAAGCGCCCAAAACCGAACAGCCCGTTGGCGATGCCTTCCCCGTCGCTACGCCTGTTCAGGTTGCCGCAACACAGAGGGAAACCACCAAAGATTCCAGCGTAAGAGTTCCATCGGCAAGGCTAGACCGCCTTGTCAATTTAGTGGGTGAGTTAGTCATTAATCAGTCCCGCCTCGCCCAAGCCGCTTTGCAGAGTGGCGCACCGGAATTTACCAATCCCGTCCAGGAGTTGGAGCGGCTCTTAGCCGAGTTGCGCGACAACGTGCTCGGCATTCGAATGTTGCCGATCGGCACACTTTTTGGCCGCTTCCGCCGCTTAGTGCATGATCTCTCTACCGAGCTTGGAAAAGAAGTCGACTTGCTGACTGAGGGTGCCGAGACTGAAATGGACAAAAGCATTTTGGATCAACTCAGCGACCCTCTTGTCCACTGTCTGCGCAACAGTCTGGACCATGGCATTGAGCCCGCCGAAGATCGCGTTGCCCAAGGTAAGCCAAGGCGAGCAATCGTGCGCTTGTCGGCTGTCCACAATGGGTCTGATGTGGTTGTAAGCATCCAGGACGATGGCCGTGGCATTAACAGGAAAGCTGTTAAAACAAAAGCGGTCGAACGAAATCTGATCGCGTCCGATGCCAACCTCAGCGATAAGGATATCTTCAACTTAATCCTTCTGCCTGGCTTCTCGACAGCAAGCAAAGTCACCAACGTTTCCGGCCGTGGCGTAGGTATGGATGCCGTCAAACGCCAGATCGATGCTCTGCGTGGCTCGTTGTTAGTGTCAAGCGAAGAAGGCAGAGGAACGCGAATTTCCATCACCTTGCCTCTGACCTTGGCCATTATCGACGGTCTTTTGGTGCAAGTCGGCGGCGATCAGTTCATTGTTCCCATGGCAGCCGTCAACGAAAACGTCGAACTGCCACTCGCACAACGGAGCCGTAACAATGGTCGTAATGTCATCGCCGTACGCGGCGAATTGGTTCCCTATATCGATCTTCGCGAAGCTTTTGCCGTGCAAGGCGATGAACCCGCCATCTCGAAAGTTGTCATCGTTCAAAAAGAAGAGCAGCGTGTTGGCCTGGTAGTGGATTCCGTTCTCGGAACTCATCAAACGGTCATTCAATCGGTCGGCAAAGCCTTCAAAAACGTCAAGGTCATTTCCGGCGCAACCATTATGGGCGATGGCAGAGTGGCTCTCATTCTGGATATTGCCGCCATCGTGAGCCATACCGAGCGTGAGTGTGAACAAGTGCGCTGGAGAGAAAAGACCGAGCATCGTCAAGTCGCGACCAAAGACGAATTGGTTCCCGCATGTTGAAAGTATCTCCTCGTTTTCGAAAAGAGAAAAATAAAAAATGAACAACTGGAAAATTGGAACACGAATTGCCACGGGATTCGCCGCTGTGATTCTAATCGCAATGACACTGGGCGCATTTGCCTACGCCCGCATTGGAATCATCAATGCTAGCGCGGTCGATATTTCTGAAAACTCGCTCCCGAGCGTCTATGTTATGGGGCAAATTCACACCAATGCCCAAAGGACTCTCACTTTGCAGCTTGAGCACATCAATTCAAGCAATCCTCAAGAGATGGCGCGCGTCGAGACCGCGATCCGCGAAACTCATGAAAAACAAACCGAAATGTACCAAAAGTACGAAAAGCTTTTTTCCAATGATGAGGATCGGCGACTTTATGCCGAAATGGTTGCTGCTCGAAAGTCTTTCAACGAGGCATGGGAAGACATGCTACCGATCAGCCGGCTCGGAACGGCAGAAGCGAACAAACGTGCGCTCGAAATGGCGAATACTCGCTTAAAGCCGCTGCATACCCGCTATCTGGAGACTGTCGATAAAGAAATTGCCTTTAATCAGGATCTTGCTGCGGAAGCTTCGCGTAACATAGCTTCCGCCGTCGGCAGTGCTCGCAGCGGTATTCTCATTGGAATCGTACTCGCACTAATCGTGGCCGTCGGCATTTCCTTTTTTGTCGTACAAAGCATTACCCGGCCTCTGCAAAAAGCGGTTGATTTGGTTGATCAAGTCGCGGAGGGTGATCTTACCCACACAGTGGAGGTCACGTCCACCGATGAAGTGGGTCGCCTCCTCAAATCGATGAATGCCATGGTCGAGAATCTTAAGTACGCAGCTGAGGTGGCCAGCAGTATCGCCCAAGGCGATCTGACGGTAAAGGCCAAGGTTCTCTCCGAGAAAGATGTTTTGGGACAAGCCTTCGCCGGCATGATCGAGAATCTTCGCAATACCGTTTCGCAGGTGACCGCCGCAGCCAACAATGTGGCCTCCGGTAGCACCGAAATGAGTGCTACTGCGCAGCAGCTTTCCCAAGGAGCTTCGGAACAAGCGGCAGCGGCCGAAGAAACGACCTCTTCAATGGAAGAAATGGCTGCCAGCATTCAGCAAAACGCCGACAACGCAAGACAAACCGATAAGATCGCCTCCAAAGCCTCAGAAGACGCTCGCTTAAGTGGCGAAGCCGTGGTACGTACCGTCGCCGCGATGAAACAAGTCGCCGAAAAGATCGGCATCATTGAAGAGATTGCCCGCAAAACGGATCTCCTTGCGTTGAACGCTGCGGTGGAAGCAGCCCGCGCCGGCGAGCATGGCAAAGGATTCGCTGTCGTCGCCTCCGAGGTCAGAAAGCTGGCAGAACGCAGCCAAACCGCCGCCGCCGAAATTAGCCGTCTTACTCTCGATGGCGTTCAGGTGGCCGAAGGCGCCGGACAGATGCTTGCCAAGTTGGTTCCCGACATCCGCAAAACTGCCGAGTTACTGCGCGAGATCGCGGCCGCCAGCGCTGAACAAAGCACCGGCGCCGCCCAGATCAACAAGGCAATCTCACAACTCGATCAAGTCATCCAGCAAAACTCCGGTGCGTCCGAGCAAATGGCTTCTACCGCCACTGAGCTCTCGAGCCAAGCAGACCTCTTACAGTCGAGCATTGGATTTTTCGACACCGGCGAAAACTCCAACGGCTCGCAGAACAGAAGACTATCCCGTCCCAAGCCCGCGCTGGCGAAACATGTGTCCAATTCACGTTCGACTTCGGCTGGCTTGTCGAAACTGCACCGCGCCGTCAAAGGCGTCGGTCCGACCATTGAACTTGATGCCAGCAGCGGAACCGCCGACCTTCACGATCGCGACTTTGCAGCGTACGAATCCTAAAGGAAAGCCGCCACATGATTCACGAAACTCGTCAGTACATGACATTCAAACTCGGCGACGAATTGTTCGCTATCGATGTCGCCCAGGTTCGCGAAGTCTTGGAATTATCTCAGATTACGAAAGTGCCGGCGGCGCCAGCGTACATTCGGGGCGTCGTCAACGTCCGCGGTCAATCAACCCCCGTTGTGGATCTGCGCATTCGATTCGGCTTGCCACCAGGGTCCGCCACCGTCCACACCCGCATCATCGTCATGGAACTCCACCTCGACGGCGAACCGGTCATCCTCGGTGGCATTGCTGATAGCGTGCATGAGGTAATCGAACTCGAGCCAGCAAACATCGATCCTCCACCAAGAATTGCCATGCGCTGGCGAGCTGATTTCATTCAAGGCATGGGCAAGCGAGGCGATGAGTTTATCATCATCCTCGATGTTAACGCGGTGTTCGCCTCCGAGGAACTGGCGCTCCTCACAGCTCCGGGAATGACTTCCGAGCCGTGACGGTGAAGGAGCGGTTTATGCAACTTATGGTCACATTTGAAAAAAGGGACCCAAAATGAACAACTTCAAAATTGGAACTCGAATTGCCGCCGGCTTTGCCGCTGTCATTGTAATTACCATGACGCTTGGCGCATTTGCCTATTCCCGCATTGGAATCATCAATGCTAGTTCCGTTGATATTTCCGGAAACTCCTTGCCCAGTGTCTATATTGTTGGGCAGATCCATTCCAATGTGGAAAGGGTTATGAGCCTTCTGTTGCAACATGCCATTTCGAATGATCCGCAAGAAATGGCCCGCATAGACGCCGAAATTAAAGACATGCGTGCCAGAAATGGCGAATGGATGCTGAAGTACGAAAAGCTCTTTTCCAACGACGAAGATCGCCGGCTTTATGCCGAAATCGTTGCCGCGCGCAATGCTTTTTGGGATGTTGCCGACGGGATGTTACGCATCAGCAGACTCGGCACCGTGGAAGCCAACAAAAAGGCTATTGATATGGCATACACCCAGGTGCGCCCGCTGCATGCTCGTTACTTGGAAACTACTGCCAAAGAAATCACTTTCAATCAGGATCTCGCGGCGGAAGCTGTGAAAGTGATTGAAGGATCTGTATCCGGCGCCCGTAACGGAATTGTGATTGGTCTGATAATCGCGCTTTTCATCGCGGTCGTGATTTCATTTCTCGTTGTTCGAAGCATCACCAACCCCTTGTACCAGGCAGTGGGTTTGGTAACCCAAGTCGCCGAAGGTGATTTAACGCATACCATCGAGGTGACTTCAACCGACGAACTGGGTGTGATGCTGAAAGCCATGAATTGCATGGTCGAAAATCTCAAGGGTACCGTCCAAGTGGCTACTCGGATTTCCAAGGGCGATTTAAGGGTCAAAGCAAAGGTTCTATCGGATAGAGACACCCTGGGCCACGCTCTCGCTGCGATGATCGCTAACCTCAACAGTGCTTCCGAAGTCGCCACCTGCATCTCCAACGGCGATTTGAAAGTTAAGGTGACAGTACTTTCAGAGCACGACACTCTGGGACAAGCCCTGAATGGGATGATCGAGAATCTTCGCAATACCGTTTCGCAGGTGACCGCCGCTGCCAACAATGTGGCCTCCGGTAGTGCCGAGATGAATGCTACCGCGCAGCAGCTTTCCCAAGGAGCTTCGGAACAAGCGGCAGCGGCCGAAGAAACGACCTCTTCAATGGAAGAAATGGCTGCCAGCATTCAGCAAAACGCCGACAACGCAAGACAAACCGATAAGATCGCCTCCAAAGCCTCCGAAGATGCTCGCTTAAGTGGCGAAGCCGTGGTACGTACCGTCGCCGCGATGAAACAAGTCGCCGAAAAGATCGGCATCATTGAAGAGATTGCCCGCAAAACGGATCTCCTTGCGCTGAACGCTGCGGTGGAAGCCGCCCGCGCCGGCGAGCATGGCAAAGGATTCGCTGTCGTCGCCTCCGAGGTCCGAAAGCTGGCAGAACGCAGCCAAACCGCCGCCGCCGAAATCAGCCGCCTTACTCTCGATGGCGTTCAGGTGGCCGAAGGCGCGGGACAGATGCTTGCCAAACTGGTTCCCGACATCCGCAAAACTGCCGAGTTACTGCGCGAGATCGCGGCCGCCAGCGCTGAACAAAGCACCGGAGCCGCCCAGATCAACAAGGCAATCTCACAACTCGATCAGGTCATCCAGCAAAACTCCGGTGCGTCCGAGCAAATGGCTTCTACCGCCACTGAGCTCTCGAGCCAAGCGGACGTCTTACAGTCGAGCATTGGATTTTTCGACACCGGCGAAAACTCCAACGGCTCGCAGAACAGAAGACTATCCCGTCCCAAGACCGCGCTAGCGAAACAGGTGTCCAGTTCACGTTCGACTGCGGCTGGCTTATCGAAACTGCACCGCGCCGTCAAAGGCGTCGGTCCGACCATTGAACTTGATGCCAACAGCGGAACCGCCGACCTTCACGACCGCGACTTTGAAGCCTACGAATCCTAAATCGGGCCACCACATGATTCACGAAAATCGTCAGTACATGACCCTCAAACTCCGCGACGAACTGTTCGCCATTGATGTCGCCCAGGTTCGCGAAGTCTTGGAAGTACCTCAGATCGCTGACGCTCCTCACCGCTTAGGGAATGACTTCCGGGCCGCGACTGTGAAGGAGCGGTTTACGCAACTTATAGTGACATTTGAACAAAAGGAACCAAAATGAATAACTTGAAAATAGGAACACGAATTGCCGCCGGCTTTGCCGTCGTTATACTGCTCACCATCACGCTGGGCGTTTTCACTTACCAAAAAGTGGGAGCCATCGAAAAAAGCTCCAATCAAATTGCAATCAACACTTTGCCGGCCGTCTTTCTGGTGGGCGAAATCAGAAAGGGCGTGCTGAACCAATATATCCGCCTCAATCAATCGCTCCAGATTGCCAACAATGGGGAAAAAGAAGAACTGTTCGCGCAGATATCGACACTGCGTTCCACGAACTCCGAGGGGCTGGCGGAGTTGGAAAAGTTGATTGTAAGTGAACAAGGGCGTCTGCTCATCGAGAAGTTCAAGGGCTCCCGCGGAACTTTCGCCAGCGCTGTCGATGAAGTGATCCGGCTGAGCCGACTCGGTACCGACACTGCCAACAAAGAGGCTGCGGGAGCGTTTAAGCAGCGCGTGGATCCCGGCTATAAGAAATACCTCGAAGATGCGGAGGCGCTTGTGCTGTTCAAGAAAAGCATGGGCGAACAGGACGGGCGTGAAGTTCAGGCGGATGTCTCGTCAGCACGCACTGGCATCCCCGTTGGCGTCGGCATCGCTGTCGCTTTGGCCATCGGCATCTCGCTTTTCATTATGCGCAGCATTACACGACCCTTAGCAATTGCCGTCGACTTGGTGAGTCGTGTGTCCGAAGGTGACCTGACCCACAAAGTCGAGCAGACATCCAACGATGAGCTCGGTCAGATGTTACGGGCACTGAACTCAATGGTGGAAAATCTCTCCCAGACAGTCTCGCAGGTATCGGCAGCAGCCGGTAATGTTGCCTCTGGCAGCGAAGAAATGAACGCCGCGGCACAGCAACTTTCCCAAGGCGCTACCGAACAAGCCGCCTCGGCGGAGGAGACCACCTCGTCCATGGAGGAAATGGCAGCCAGCATCCAGCAAAATGCCGACAACGCTCGCCAAACCGACAAGATTGCATCCAAAGCCTCTGAAGACGCGCGCACCAGTGGCGATGCCGTCGTACAAACTGTGACGGCCATGAAACTGGTGGCTGAGAAGATCAGTATCATCGAAGAAATCGCCCGCAAAACCGATCTATTGGCGTTGAACGCGGCGGTGGAGGCGGCACGCGCGGGCGAGCATGGCAAAGGATTTGCCGTGGTCGCCTCGGAGGTCAGAAAGCTGGCCGAACGCAGTCAAACGGCCGCCGCGGAGATCAGTGCTCTAACCAGAGACGGTGTCAGAGTCGCCGAAGGCGCCGGACAAATGCTCACGAAATTGGTACCCGATATACAGAAAACCGCCGAACTCTTACGCGAGATCGCAGCCGCTAGCGCAGAACAAAGTACCGGCGCAAGCCAGGTCAACAAGGCTATTCAACAACTCGATCAAGTCATTCAGCAAAATTCCGGAGCGTCGGAACAAATGGCTTCGACCGCTACAGAGCTGTCAAGCCAGGCAGAACTCCTGCAGTCGAGTATCGGCTTTTTCAACACCGGCGACTCCCAAACACCCAAGAGAAACTCGAGTAGAAGGGCTCCTCGGCCGCCTTCAGCCTCGCTGAAAAAAAGTTCCGCCTCACGGACAAGCTCTACCAGTTTGTCTCAATTGCAACGCGCCGTCAAAGGCGCTGGTACCAGCATCGAGCTTGACTCCAACAACGGCGTCGCCGACACGCTCGATCACGACTTTACAACCTACTAACGACAGTCCTGAAGCTAACAAATGATCCAAGAAACTCGCCAATACATGACATTTAAACTCGGTGACGAGTTGTTCGCCATCGATGTAGCCCAGGTTCGCGAAATCCTGGAAGTCTCACACATTACCAAGGTACCGACGGCACCCGCGCACATGCGCGGCGTCGTCAACGTTCGCGGTCAAGCCACGCCTGTGGTCGACTTGCGCCTTCGATTTGGGTTGCCTCCTGGATTGGCCACCGTCCATACGCGAATTATTGTGATGGAACTGCAAATCGACGGTGAGACCACCGTGTTGGGTGGCATAGCCGACAGCGTTCACGAAGTTATTGAACTGGAGCCCGCCAACATTGATCCTCCGCCTCGCATTGCTATGCGCTGGCGGGCCGAATTCATCCAAGGAATGGGAAAACGGGGTGATGACTTCATCATCATTCTCAATGCCAACGCAGTCTTCTCATCGGAAGAGCTAGCCCTCATTACTGACAACACTTCTCTGCCGAACGAACCGGTATTCTCGCGGTGAGTGCGCGAAACAATACCGCTGTCGACGATTCGGTCTTGGCTAATCCAACCAGCCACATTGACCTAACGCCCGAAACGTTCGCCCGTTTTGCAAGCTTCATCACGGGCGAACTTGGCATCAAGATCCCGCCGTCGAAAATCTCGCTGATTCAGAACCGTCTGCAGCGTCGTATTCGCGAGCTACAGTTTGACTCGCTCGAGCAATATGCTGAATACTTTTTTGCGGCCGGAAACTCGGCAGAGCACGAACATTTCACCAACGCCATCACCACCAATAAGACCGATTTCTTTCGCGAACCCGAACATTTCTCCTATCTCTGCGAAGTAATCCTTCCCGCGATTAGCCGGCAGATCCTTCCACGCGGAGAGCGTTTCAAAGCTTGGTCGGCCGGCTCTTCATCCGGCGAAGAAGCTTACACTCTGGCTATGCTTTTGGCCGATTACGGCAGCCGTCAGCCTGGGTTCGATTTTGCAATTTTGGGTACTGACGTCTCAACTAAGGTGCTCGCCATGGCGCGCAGCGGAATCTATCAAGAAGCGCTCGTTGCGCCCGTACCGTTGCCATTTCGTCGTAAATACCTCCTCCGCAGCCACAATAACGCCCAACCCTTGGCTCGCGTCACTCCGGAATTGCGGCGAAAGGTCAGTTTTCATCATTTGAATTTCATGGATGAGGATTACCGCATTAGCGATCTCTTTCACGCTGTCTTCTTCCGAAACGTAATGATTTATTTCGACCGTGACACCCAAGAAGCGGTAATTAACAAAATCTCGCGAAACCTCGTTCCGGGAGGATATTTGTTTGTCGGCCATTCAGAATCGGTCAATGGTCTGAACATTCCCCTCACCAGAGTAAAAACTTCCGTGTATCGCAAGGCTGAATGAAATGAGCAAGAAAATCAAAGTGCTGATCGTGGACGATTCAGCCTCTGTCCGCCAGGTTCTCAAAGAAATCCTGGAGACCGACCATGACATTCAAGTGATTGGCGTGGCGTCGGATCCTTACGTAGCGGTCGAACGAATCAAACATGAAACGCCCGACGTGATCACGTTGGATATCGAAATGCCGCGCATGGACGGATTGACCTTTCTCGAAAAGATCATGAGCCAGCATCCGATTCCTGTCGTAATCTGCTCGACCTTGGTCGAAGGTCAATCCGACAGCGCGCTGGCCGCGCTCGAAAAAGGGGCGGTCGACATTATCGCTAAGCCGAAGCTCGGGGCGCGCGAGTTTTTCGAAGAAGCGCGGGTCAAAATCTGTGATGTCGTAAAGTCCGCCGCGCGCGCGCGTCTGCCTCAACAGCGTGCAACTCGTCTGACGGCAACTCCGAAATTGACCGCCGATGCAGTTCTGGCTAAACCGACTTCCAACGCGCTGATCCAGACTACCGAAAAAGTAGTCGCTGTGGGCGCATCTACCGGCGGCACCGAGGCGCTTCGTGAATTTCTCGAAGCGATGCCGCCAGACGCCCCTGGCATTGTGATCGTTCAGCATATGCCTGAGGAATTTACCGCGCGCTTCGCCCAGCGGCTTAACACCACTTGCCGCATCACAGTAAAAGAAGCCGCCGACAACGATTCGGTGATTCGCGGCCAAGCTCTCATCGCTCCCGGCAATAAACATTTGCTGCTGAAACGCAGCGGTGCGCGTTATTTTGTCGAGGTCAAAGAAGGCCCTCTTGTCAGCCGTCACCGTCCATCCGTCGATGTTTTATTTCGTTCGGCGGCCCGCTATGGCGGAAGAAATGTCGTTGGCGTAATCATGACCGGCATGGGTGACGACGGCGCCAGCGGCATGTTGGAAATGAAAGAAGCCGGCGCTTTCAACATCGCTCAGAACGAAGCTACCTGTGTGGTGTTCGGCATGCCCGCCGAGGCAATCAAAAAAGGCGGCGTAGACAAAATCATGCCCTTAACCGCGATCGCTTCAGAAGTGGTACGCCTCTGCCATTAGTGCCGCACAAAGAAATGCGGCTTGTCGATCGATGGGTCAACGGCCACATCGAAAAAACCGACCATCATTTCCGCCCAGGTCTGCTCGCCCCAAGTCACGGTCGCGCCTGGGTCAGGGTTATGCGGATTGTTTCGTGAGTTATCAAAAGTAGCGACCGCTTGTAAGATGGTTCCTGCTTTGAGAGGAATCGGCGTTGCGAGTCGATAACTCAACTGCCAGAAGAAATCATAATGCGGTATTCGCAACAATGTGCGAATACGCCCGTGCGGCTCCACAATGTTGTACTCAAAGGTTTTCCCGCGCAGATGCATGTGCGGGAAAAAACTCAACAGTAGGGCGTCATTCGGAATCGACCCGTGCACTTCTACTCGATAATCCGATTCTTCTGGCGGAATGCTAAAGGTATCGTTCGTCAGTTGCACCGTAAGAACCCGCTTCTCCGGCCGGCCGGGCGCGAAAACTAAACCCACGCGCGTCATATCTTCGGTCGGGTGCCCGATAGTCGTGTAGTGCATTTGCAAAACAATATCCGAACCTGCCGGAATTAATTTTGCGAATCCTGCCGGCCAGGCATCCGGCAAACTTCCCGGTGCGTAAACCAGCAAGATATCGCTGATGGTCCAAAATGCATCCTGCCGCAGAGCAGTTGTTGGCAAATCGTCCGCACTAAACGGTACACCCACCGGCGCGCCCCGCAGCCAAGTGGAAGAGGGCGTCCGAACATATGCCACGGCATGATGAACAACAGCGCGATTTCCTGGACGGATTTCCGACATGCTTACCCAACGGTCTTCGGTAAAGTGCGTCGGAAGAATGATGTACTGATACGGAACATCCCCGGATGCTGGAATTGACTTTGCCTTTGGCATCGCGAAAACAATGTCCGGTGCAGAAATGTTCCAACCTTGGGTATATTTCGGTGGAGGGGGGGCCGTCGCTGGATCGCCCGCCGGAGCATGCGAATTGGCCCATGCGGCGAGGGTTGAAATTTCCTGCGCGCTCAACGATCGGTCGTTCGCAAAGTGTCCGCAACATGGGTCGGCAAACCAGGGCGGCATTTCACGAAGTGTGGTTTGCTCGCGAATCGCGGCGGCGAAAGGACGGGTGTGCTGGTAGCTATCAAACGCCATTGGCGCAATTTCGCCGGGCCGGTGGCAACTCTGACAATGCGTCTGCAAGATCGGCAAAACATCGCGGTAGAACGTAGGTTTTTCCGCGGCAAACGAAGGCAAGAGACTAAGAGTGGTTAGCAGAGCCCGGATGCTTCGCATAAAAATCAATTGGCATGCTGGGCCAGCGCGGCTCACGCTTTTCCTTGAACGCCGCCGTACCCTCTTTATAATCTTCACTCGCCATCAGTTTCGCGCGCAGCTTGGCCGCAATCTCACCCGCTTCGCCTGCAGATTTGCCTTCCGCTTCACGGACGTAAAGCAACCCCGATGAAATCGCCAGAGGGCTAGATTTCGCGATCTCCAAAGCGACCTTCTTGGCTGTGTCTTGAATTTCAGCGGCCGGATGTATTTGATGAACCAAGCCCCAAGCCATTGCGTCGTGCACCTGGAAAGCCGCACCGGTCAGACTCAATTCGAGTGCTCTACGCTTCCCTACCGCTGTCTCTAAAGCGCGATAAACAACGAACGGCCAAAACCCGATGCGCACTTCCGGCAAGCTAAACACGGCATTGGGCGAGGCCAAAACCACGTGCCCTTGCGCCACCAATCCAAGTCCACCGGCCAAGGCTGCACCATTTACCGAGACAAGAATGGGCTTTAGCGATTGTGCACCGAGCGTGAATAACTTTTCGTGCACCGCCGACAGTTCATCGATCGGCGCAGACTCATGCAAATCCATGCCGGCACAGAAAACGCTGCCATTGGCAGTGATCAAAGTACAACCGATATCGCTGCGGAACTCCGCTGAATGCACCGCCGCCACGATGTCTTTGCACATTTGCAGCGTCAAGGCATTGCGCTTTGCAGGCCGATTCAACATCAAATGCAAAACGCGGTCGTTTTCGTGTACCAGTAGGTCTGTCACCGCTTTAATTTCTCTCGTTATTCAAACCCATCAACTGCATTGGCACATGGTCGGTGAGAACTTTGGCACAAGCTGCATCGAGTTTTTGGGTGTTGACGGACCAAATCAGGGCGTCGCAGTGGCCGCGAGTAAAGGCATTGGGCTTCGCCGGTCGATCTGTCACAGCTTCAACTCCTCCTGTTTTTCGAAACCCAGCAACTGCAGCGGTACATGCTCGGTGGGAGTTTTCGCACAAGCTGCATCGAACGCCAGACTTAGAATTTTCCGGGTATCGGCCGGATCGATTAGGGCGTCGCAGTGGCCGCGCGCGGCTGCATATCTGGCATCCAACCAGCGGTCGTAATCCTCACGCGTCTGTTCAATGCGAGCCAGCAACTCCGGCGGCACCGGCTGGCCCGAGGTCTTAAATTTTTCCAGCTCTGGCCCATGCACAGCCTGTACTGCCGCCTCGCCTTCCATTACGCCGATGCGGGCGGTCGGCCAACTGAAGGTAAAGTTGGGATCAAAGCCCTGCCCCGCCATGGCATAATACCCCGCCCCACTAGCGTGATTCACGGTCAGCACAATCTTTGGAACGGTAGCGCAAGCCATTGCTTCGACCATTTCCGCACCGGCACGAATGATACCGGCCGTCTCCGCTTCTACTCCGACCATAAAACCCGAAACATCCTGCACGTATAAAAGCGGTAATGCGTGACGCTGGGCGTTTTCAACGAAGTATGCCACTTTGCGCGCCGATTCGGTGTAGACAATTCCGCCAATTCGCGGGCCGGTCTTGGTCTTGAGAAAGCCACGCCGATTGGCAATCACCCCGACATGCCGCCCATTCAAGGCAGCCGCGGCGCAGAGAAACTCCGGTGCATAATCCGGTTGAAACTCGACGCGTTCGGAGGAATCGAGAATGCGGTCGAGCAGGTCCTCCATTTTGTAGGGCAAGCGGTGATCGCTCGGAAGGACGTCATAGATGCCAGCTGGGTCCGACTTCGGAGGTTGAGCGAGAGCGGCGGGAAGCGGCGCTGTCATTTGTCGAAACTGCTGGCGGATCATGGCCAGACAAGCGGCATCATCTGCTGCACGGTAATGGGCGACGCCACTGATGCCGGTATGCATGGCGGCACCGCCCAGTGTCTCACTATCGGTGATTTGTCCCACCGCACCCTTTACCAGGTTCGGGCCTCCCAGACCCATGAAGCTCACCTTCTCCACCATGATGATGATGTCACTCAAGGCCGGTAAATAGGCCCCGCCCGCAATGCAAGGACCCATCACGGCGGCAATCTGCGGAATGTGCAGACGACGCCGCATTAGTGAGTTGTAGTAGAAAATACGGGCGGCTCCGTATTGTCCTGGAAAGATGCCGTCCTGCAGCGGCAAATTGACACCCGCTGAATCTACCAGGTAAACAATTGGCAGGGCGTTGCGCATAGCAATTTCCTGCGCGCGCAGGATCTTGGTGATCGTCTCCGGCCACCAAGCGCCCGCTTTGACCGTGGCATCGTTGGCGACAATCACGGCAGGACGCCCTTCAATCTTAGCTACGCCGGTGACTACGCCTGCCGCCGGCGCTTGGCCGTCATAACGGTCATAGGCGATCAGCAGTCCGACTTCGATAAACAGACTCCCCGGATCAATTAGCAGAGCTATGCGCTCACGCGCGGTTAGCTTGCCATCCTTGTGCTGCTTGTCAATCTTTTTGACGCCTCCGCCAGCCACCAAGCGGCTTTCCAACTCATGCAGTTCACTGACAAGCTGGCGCAAATCGCGGGTAGAACCTGACATAGAAAGAAGCGAAACAACTGATAGTCTA
The DNA here is from genome assembly GCA_963749105.1 of Bryobacterales bacterium. Taxonomy (GTDB): domain Bacteria; phylum Acidobacteriota; class Terriglobia; order Bryobacterales; family Bryobacteraceae; genus Bog-105. The sequence continues at coordinate 198,645 of CAVVLT010000031.1, forward strand.
ACAGTCATGTTCGGGATCGACAGGCAAGCGCTGCGGGTAACATGGACGGTTTTTCTTTTCACCTTACTTTTGTTGGTACTTTATGCCATCCGTGAAACACTGCTTGTCTTTGCGGGCGCGATCTTCTTTGCGTATGTCCTTTCTCCGGTTGTCGCTTTGATTGAGCGTTTTCTACCTAAACGACGGGCGGTGGCGTTGGCTTTGGTGTACATGGTACTTCTAGGGGGCATCGTTGGGCTGGGCTTCGTCCTGATCCCGCGACTGGCGTCGGAAGCAACCAGCCTATTGATACGCTTACCGAATTTGGTGATGAGCGGCGGTTGGGCGACGTTTCGTCTGCCGAGTTGGGCCGACCCGGTGCGCGGCCAGATCATGGGCGCAGTGCAAAACTGGGCGGCGGGCTTAGAAGCGCATGCGGTGCCGTTCATCCAAGAAGCAGGATCGCAAATTCTGTCCGGTGTGAGCAACTTGGTGCCGATGATCCTGGTACCGATTCTGGCGTTCTTTTTCCTCAAAGACGCACGCGCCATCAGGGCTGGGCTGCTGAATACCACACATGGAGCTTCGCGCAATACACTGGCTGCCATTCTTGACGACGTTCACGCGATGCTACAGAGCTATATGAAGGCACTGGTCATTCTGGCAGCCGCATCGTTTTTAGCATGGTTCATTTTCCTCAACGTTTTGGGTGAATCCTATGCATTGTTAATGGCGGGGGCAGCGGGCATGCTGGAGTTCATTCCAGTTATAGGTCCGGCAGCGGCACTCGTCATCATCTTAGTGGTGAGCAGTGCTACGGGTGGAGGCGGACTAGTTTGGATTCTGGTGTTTTGGATCTTGTACCGAGTCTTTCAAGATTACGTGCTCAATCCATTCCTGATGAGTTCAGGAGTTGAGATTCATCCGATCCTGGTCTTGTTCGGAGTGCTGGCGGGCGAGAGGCTGGGAGGAATTCCCGGCATGTTCTTTTCAGTGCCGATATTGGCGATCCTGAAAGTTGTGTTCAGTAACATAGCCCGCGCGTACACGGAGCGTGAATTGAATGTGGTGGATTAATGCGGCACGACCCGCAAGACTAAACAGGTTATGTCATCGTGCTGGGGAGCCGTTCCGACGAAGCGATCCACGGCCGTCATCAAGCCAGTCAAGACCTCCTGAGCCGTTCTTCCGGCATAGCTGTTCAAGGCGGCTAACATACGAGATTCACCATACTCTTCTTCGCGCTCATCCTCGGCCTCGACGACGCCGTCGGTGAAGACCAGCAGTAAGTCGCCGGGCGCGAGGGTCACGGAAGCAACTTCGTAGCGCGCGCTGCGGAGCAGACCCAGCGGCACACCGCCGGTCTGCAAGCGCTCGATGCCACCGGAAGCCCTGCGCAGCACTGGCCAATTATGGCCGGCATTTACATAAGTGAGTTGGCGAGTAAGTGGATCTAACTCGGCGAGGAAGGCGGTAGTGAAACGTTGACCGCCCACGTTTTGTTCGCAACAATAGCGGTTCAATCGTTCGATCAACTCGAGAGAAGTAGTGCAGGTGTCGGCAAGTGTGTGGAGACTCGCTTGCAAAGTAGCCATCAGTAAAGCGGCTGGAACGCTCTTTCCGGCAACGTCGGCGACGACCAGCAAGAGCTGCGGACACTGCGCGTTGGGCGAGTCGCCAGAGGGGCGGAGGAACGCATCGTAATAGTCACCGGCCACGGTATTAGCCGGCCGTGTGGCGAAAGCCATCTCGAAGCCGGGCAGTTGTGGAGGCGCGGTGGGCATGAGCCAAGTCTGAATCTCTTTGGCAATTTCCAGATCGCGCTTGAGCGTGACACGGTCGGCTAGTTCCAGTGCGAGCAGCACGACCAAGAGGAGGGCCGAGACAAAAGAGAGATTGGGTGTTTGCACTTCAGCGCCGCGGTAACTGACATCAAGACCGGGGAAAATCAGCAGGAGGAGAGCAAGGACAAAGAGGACGCGCCGCGCGGGCGACAGCTTCAAAACCATCGCCCAAAATAAGCCGCTGACAACACGTTTCGATCGCTGACGGCGCGTTTCCGTTTGACTGCGAGTCCAATCAACCTCCTTTGAATACAAGCGATAGCTGGCGCGCGCTTCACCGTGGAACTGCGACCAAAGTTGCTGAAGGGCAAGACCGTCGCTTATGCGAAGCCAGAAGGTCCGAGGGCGGGTGGCCATTTCTTCAGTTTGCATTAAGAGAGCCGACCGTGGATACAGTTTGGGTTTGGGTGCGGAAGAGCCTGCGATGTGCGAAGGTTTAAGCGGCCGTTTTGAACTCTTCAGGTGGCGTTTTTTGCGGATTTTCGACGGGGCCGGCTGGTTTGTTTCGGGTTGCGGACGATTTTACGCCTTCAAGTTTGCATTCGAGAGTTTCTTTTTTCAAGTTATGGATCTCAGCTTTTTGTTTCTGCGCTTCGAAGCCAATTTGCACATTACGCCTTTTGGCTCTTATACTTTGCAGCTCATGCAGGGCTTTGTAGAAGGAGCGTTCGTGCTGGCCCTGGTAGCGCAGGTAGAGGGCTAAGGCCTGGATGGCGATGACGTGATTGTTTTCAAAGAAGCAGTGCTGCTGAAAACGCAAGGCGCGGGTGATGAGCCATTGGTGTTCGGCCAGGCGGCGAACCAGTAGGCGCTCCATTACGTTTTGCGGCTGCTGTTCTTTTTGCAGAGACAGGCAGAAGGCTTCGAATTGTTCTTTGTCCTCGTCGGCGAGGAGATAGAACGTGCCGGTATCGTGGATGGCGAGGCCGTGGGTGAGGCGGTTTTGGGAGGAGGTTTGTTTGCCCTGCTCGGTTTTAGGTCCAGAGGATTTTTTGGCGTTTTCGCGGTTGGCATTGATTTGAGATGCTGAGGCCATGAAGGTTTCCTTTGAATTGAAGTGCTCCGCTTGCTGACGCGCGCGGCTCTGAAACAGTTTTAGGGGAAGGGGGAGAGGGGCGGTGGAGAAATGTATTTGGATGTTGGTGAAAGGAGGAGGAATAAAGTTTAGGGTAGGTTGGTGACTGGCGGCTTAGCCTTTGATCGAGCCGAGCTTTTTCTTCGCTTCCGCCGCGAACTTCGAATCCGGGGCCAACTTAATTACTTTCTCGAACGCCGCTTTGGCCTTGTCGCTGTTGTGCAACTTCTCGTGCGCCTCGCCCACTTTCAGAAACGCTTCAGCCGAATTGGGGTTGTAATGCGTCGCGTCTTTATAGCGGTCGAGCGCTCCAAGATAGTCGCCCTTCTTCCAATAAAAATTCCCAATTTCAATATTCCGCTTCGCCTCGAGCGGATTGAGAACATACTTCTTTGGGGCAACCGTCTCGTCCTCTTCGGGTGGATTGGTTTCGTCCGGGGGCTGCTGCTCGGTTTGCTTTTGTGGCGCTGGTGTTTGTGCGTTGTAGACCGCTCCGTCATGGTCACGGCTCGGATCGAGGCCTGGATTTCCAATTAAAACAAGGAAAAGAAAAAACTCACAGACGCGTGGCACAATTAAATTATAGCTGCCAAATGGAACTCCGCGAGAAAGTAGCGCAGCTTCCCACCCAGCCGGGCGTTTACCTTTACAAAGATGGCGAAGGGAAGATTCTCTACGTCGGCAAGGCGAAGAATCTTCGTAGCCGAGTAAGAAGTTATTTCAACGAAGACCGGCTGGCGGAAGCGAAAACCGGCAGCCTCATCGCCGAGGCTCGCGACATCGATTTCATCGAAGTCGATAACAACAAAGAAGCCCTCGCCCTCGAAAACAACCTCATCAAGCAGTACAAGCCGCGCTTCAACATTCTCCTGCGCGACGACAAAACATTCCCCTATGTAAAGCTGACCAACGAACGTTATCCGCGTGTCTACGTCACCCGCCGCATTCTGAAAGACGGGGCCGGCTATTATGGCCCCTATTTCCCGGGCAATCTTGCGCACCGTTTAGTACACTTCATCCACCGCCACTTTAAAGTCCCTTCGTGCAAAATCGACTTCAGCCGACGCCACACGCACCCGTGCTTACAGTTCCACATCCATCGTTGTCTCGGCCCCTGTGTCACGGGCCTGACCAGCGACGAAGCGTACGCCGCCGCAGTTCGCGACGTCAAATTATTCCTGGAAGGCCGACATCGGGATCTAGCCAATGAACTCGACCGCCGCATGGCCACTGCGTCCGAAGACATGCGTTTCGAAGAAGCCGCCAACCTCCGCAATCTCGCCACGACCGTTCGTGAAATGGAGCAGCGTCAAAAGATGGCAGCCGCCGAGGGCGAGAACGTCGACATCTTCGGCTATCATGCCGAGCCGCCTCTCGTTGCCGTCAACTTGTTTCACTTACGGAATGGCAAAGTGGTCGACCGGCGCGAATTTTTTTGGGAAGACCAAGACGATTTCGAACCCTCCGCCTTCTTTGAGGCTCTGCTCAAGCAGGTTTATCTCAACAGCGTTTACATCCCCGGCCTCATTCACGTGCCTGCCGATTTCGAAAGCCGCGACGAACTGGAAGAGTTCCTGAGCGAAGCCCGCGGCCACAAAGTTGAAATCCATACGCCACAGCGCGGCAGCAAGAAAGCCCTGCTCGGTCTGGTGGAGACCAATTCCAAACACAGTTTCGACCAACGATTCCGCGTTCTCAAACCATCTTCCAAAGCGATTCAGGAAGCTATTCAAGAAGCGTTGAATCTTCCGGAGGCACCGCGCCGCATTGAATGCTTCGACATTTCTCACATCCAAGGCACCGACAAAGTGGCCAGCATGGTTGTGTGGGAAGACGGCAAGATGAAGAAGTCAGACTACCGCAAATTCATCATTCGCACGGTGGAAGGCAACGATGATTTCGCGTCTATGCGCGAAGTTATCACCCGGCGGTATAGCCGCTTGCAGGAAGAAAAACAGAAATTTCCAGGCCTGGTTCTGGTCGATGGCGGCCTGGGCCAGCTGCACGCGGCCGCCGATGCGCTTGAAGAATTAGGCATCACCGATCAGCCTCTCGCTTCCATCGCCAAGCGCGAAGAATGGATCTACGTGTACGGCCAGGAAGACGAGCCCATTATCTTGGACAAATTCTCTCCCATCCTGCACCTCGTCCAAACGATCCGCGACGAAGCCCATCGTTTCGCGGTCACATTCCATCGCACGCGCCGCAATGCCCAACGCCTTACTTCCGAACTGCACGACATTTCCGGGGTCGGGCCCAAAACCGTGGAGAAACTCTTGCGCACGCTCGGCAGCCTCGAACGGGTCCGCCAGTCCTCGGAAGAGGAACTGTCTGCTATCGTCGGCGCCGGGGCCGCCACGCGCATCCGCAAACACTTGTCCGAAGTTATCGGCTCCAGCCCGCTTATCCAAATCGCCGAAACAGAGCCACGAGTGTGAGTAAGTTGGCGCTTCCGATTACATTCTAAAAAGGTTCAGGCATATCGAACTCATTCGCAAGCTAAAACCTTGGTTGCGGCATTCACCGATGCCGGCTGAACTCGAGAGCTAGATCAAAAGATTTCGTCTTCTAAATTCCATGGAACAAACGTATACCCAGCACCTCAGGTAAGCCAGCTTTCTGTATCTCTTGAGCTGTCTTCTCCACCGGATATTCAGTGCGCCGCAGCATTACCAGCTTGCGCTCCGAATCGTAGATCGCGTAAGCCGCCCGGGGATCTCCGTCGCGCGGTTGACCCACCGATCCCGGATTGATCATGTACATCAAATCTGGTTCTAACTCGATCGTCCGCTCCGATTCATCGGGTCCCACCTTCGGCAGACCCGCCACGCGAGTCCCTTTAGCGAAAAATCCACCTTGCAAATGGGTATGTCCAAAAAATCCCAACGGCAGTTCGACCTGTGCAAAATGCGGCGTCGCTTCGCGCACCTGGGCTACGTATTCATCTTCGTTATCCACTGATCCGTGCCACATCTGAAAGTGTTCGGTCTTCGCAGGCCCCATTGGCAAGTCATGCAGATAATCGCGTTGCGTGCTGTCCATCTTGTCCATCGTCCAGCGCGCCGCCGCTTGCGCCACCTCATTAAACCAGTCCAAACTTTCGATCCCCGCCACCACCTTGTCGTGATTGCCGCGGATCACACTTACACAATTCTCCCTCACCCAGCGCGTTACCCGATCAGGCTGTGGATTGTAGCCTACTAAATCGCCACAGCAAACAGTCTGCTGGTAGAGGCCTTTGGCATCTTTCAGCACGGCCGCTAAGGCATGCCAATTGGCGTGAATGTCACTTAGGATCAGGAATCGCACAGAGTTATTAAAGTTACCTCCGAGGGCGAGCCGAGTCGAACGGGCACGCCAATGGTACCGAGCCCGGAGTTCACATATAACGAAGACTGATTGATGTGATATGCGCCCTTCGTGAACGGCGTGATGAGGTCAACTACATTGTAATTATTTCCCAACAGCCCCAGGTTGATCTGCCCACCATGCGTATGGCCGGAAATGGTGAGTTGAAAGCCCTGTTTTTCGGCCACTGGAAATACATCCGGATTATGCGACAGCAGCACATTGAATTCGTGGGGCACAACCAGGCCGGCCGTGTGTTGCAGATAAGGTAGGTTGCGCTTCTGATGATCGACTCCTACCAGATTCAACTTCGCGTCGCCAAAGCGCAGCATCTCGCCCTCCTGCCGCAAGAAGCGAATCCCCAATTCTCTCCCTTTCTTTGCCGTATAGCCTTGCACTTTCGCACGCTGTTCATGGTTGCCCATACATCCCCAGATTCCATGTGCCGCCCGCAGTCTCGTCAATTCCTGCAAACAACGGTCCAGCGGATCCCACCCGTCGGTAATGAGATCTCCCGTCACCAACATCACATCCGCCCGCAAACCGTTCGCCGCATCCACCGCGCGCGCCAAGTCCACTGCCGCATAAAAAGGACTCATGTGAATGTCGCTCAGTTGCACTAGCCGCAGCCCGCGCAGATCCTGAGGCAGATTCGCAAATTTCATGGCGACTTCGCGAACCGTCAATTCCTTGCGAGTAATAATGCCAAAGCCCAAGGCCACCGCTGGAGCCGCCGCCAGCGCACTCACCGACGTCCGCAACAGCGCGCGCCGCCGCGGATCGAAAGGACTGTCAAAGAAACGCCGCTGCATCCAAAGCATGAGCGCGGCGGGAATCACAGACCACCACCACAACATCACCACGCCGTCGGCGGCAGACGCCAGCCCTGCAAACCACCATTTAAACGGCTGCATGTTCGCGATGTGGACGAGCACTTGGCAAACCAGCGCGGTTCGTGTCGCCACGCGTGGCACAGAAAGGATCTTGCTTAGATAAAGTTGCGAAATGATGCCCAAGACGAGAAAGCTAAAAGTGGGCAATTCACTCAGAAAGACGTTTTCAATTCCCAACCTCAATTGTAGCGACCGGCCTGTTCACTACAATAGTGGTCAATGTCGTTAGTTGTGATTGGATCAGTGGCGTACGATGCTATCGAAACGCCGCATGGAAAACGCGAGCGCGCGCTGGGCGGTTCCTGTTCATACATTGCCCTCAGCGCCAGCTACTTTACGCAGCCCTCGATTGTTGGAGTGGTGGGCGACGATTTCGCAGCCGAAGATAAGCATTTCCTGCACAGCAAAGGCGTCGATTTAAAGGGCCTTGAAACGGTTCCCGGGAAAACATTCTTTTGGTCCGGCGTTTATTCCGCCGACATGAACGATCGTAAAACGCTGGTGACCGACTTGAATGTTTTCGCCAACTTTAACCCCAAACTTCCGGCCGCCTACGTGCCCTACCCGTATTTGTTTCTGGGTAACATTCAGCCCGAACTGCAGCGCGACGTGCAAAAACAGATGCCGAGTCTGCGGTTCGTCGGCGGCGACACCATGAACTTTTGGATCAGCGGCAGCAAAATCGAGCTGCTCAAGACCATTAGGAGTTGGGATTTTTTGTTGATCAACGATTCAGAAGCTCGTATGCTTGCGGAGGAAAACAATCTGCGCAAGGCGGCCGCGAAGATTCTGGACATGGGACCTAACACGCTGATTATCAAGCGCGGCGAATACGGCGCCATGCTATTTCGTAGAGACAGTCTTTTTATGGTGCCCGGCTATCTGCTGGAAGACGTCTTCGATCCGACCGGCGCGGGCGATTGTTTTGCTGGCGGCTTCGTGGGTTATCTGGCGGAACGGGGCTTCGATCTGCGCAATGGCAACTTCGACGTCACTGAACTGCATCGCGCTGTTATCTATGGCTCGGTGATGGGCAGCTTCTGCTGCGAGGAGTTTGGCGTTGAGCGCTTCCGCAGTCTCACCCGCAAAGAGATCGATCAAAGATTTGAAGAATTCCGGCGCTTCACCGCTTTCTAAGCCGCTGGTTTCGAGGGGCGAACTGGCGGCCATCATCGTGTCGCTCGTTGCGCTCATTGCGGCGTTCGCCGCCTACCTCTTGCAGCATGGCTACATTCTTTATTGGGGCGACGCGCAAGCCCACCTGAACAACAGCCGGAGTATCTTCGATTCGCGCTCGCCAGGCTTTGACCAAATCGGCACCGTCTGGCTCCCTTCCCTGCACATGCTGGCTTTGCCTTTCGTGCAGAACGACTGGCTGTGGAGCAGCGGTCTGGCGGGTACGATTCCGGCGGCAGCTTGTTTCGTAGCCGCCGCTACTTCTTTATTTCTGGCGGCTCGCCTGACTTATCGAAACACCTCGAGCGCGCTGGTGGTTCTCTGCTGCTTCGCGCTTAATCCGAACTTGCTTTATCTGTCCGCAATTCCGATGACGGAGAGCGTGTTTCTGGCAGGCCTGGCTGTGACCTTTCTTGCGATCCTGCAATTCAAAGCAACCCAGCAGCGCCGCTATCTTTTGCTCGGCCTCTGCGCCGGATGGTTCATGAGTCTCACCCGCTACGACGGCTGGTTCCTGATCCCCTTCGTGGCTCTTTTCTTCGCGCGCTCGGCATCCCAAGACCGCTGGCGGATCTTCAGCGCTTTCTGCGCCGCCGCGAGCCTCGTGCCGTTGTTTTGGATGGCCAACAGTTGGTGGCAAACCGGCAACGCGCTGGATTTTATCAACGGCCCATACTCCGCGGCAGCCATTCAAGGCGACAAACCTTATCCGGGTTTCCACAATTGGCAACAAGCCGCCCGTTATTATTTCGAAGCTGGTCGACTCTGCACTGGCTGGCCGCTCGTTATCATAGGCGCGCTAGGAGCCAGCGCTGCGCTCTTTCACAAACGCACCCGGCCGGCGTTCTTCTTACTTCTGACACCCGCGTTCTACGTGTGGAGCATTCACTCTTCTAAGACGCCCATCCATGTCCCCACGCTTTGGCCTTTCAGCTACTACAACACTCGCTACGGCATCGCGGTATTTGCTTTTGCCGCATTTGCCGCCGGGGCTTTAGCCGATGCACTCCCGGCGCGCCGCAAACTGCTCACCTTGGCAATCCCCATCCTCTCCGTTGCACCTTGGCTGATTGATCCAACGCCCGATCACTGGATCTGCTGGAAAGAATCGGAGCAAAATTCCATTTCCCGCCGCGCCTGGACGAATGCGGCTACGTTGTTCCTGGGAGCAAATTACCATCAGGGCGACGGCATCCTCATGCACTTCGGCGACATCGCGGGCATTCTTTGTAAATCCGGGCTTCCACTGCGTGAATCTTTCCACGACGGCAATGGGCCTTACTTTCTTCCCGCCGTCACCGCAACCGATGTCTACCATCCCATGAAATGGGCCATAGCACTACATGGCGATATTGTGTCGAACGCACTCCTGAACCGAAAGCCGTCGCCCTATAGCATGGTGTTGGAAATCAAAACGAAGGACTCACCGAACCTAGAGATTTTCCAACGTAACCCATGAATGAGATCCCTTTCAGCAAACTGCACGGCGACGAAAACGACTTCATCATCAGTTGGGCGGAGCAATCGCCGCAAGCGGACTGGCCTGAGATCGCCCGGCGTATCTGTGCGCGCACGACGGGCATCGGCGCCGATGGCTGGATGTTGGCATGGCGCGAAACGGGCGGTTTGCGTACGCGCCTCTTCAATTCCGATGGCAGCGAAGCCGAAATCTCCGGCAATGGCACGCGCTGCGCCGCCGCCTTCGCTCTTCTCAATGACGCCGGCACACCGCCCACCGTACTCATCACGACATTGGCTGGCCCAAAGTCTCTGCGTCTAATCTCTCGACAAGAACACCACTTTCTGTTTGAAATGGACATGGGCACTCCCCGCATGGAAGAGCTCCACACTACAATTCAACTCGCCGGCCGTGACTGGGATGCAACCATTTTGAATGTTGGCAATCCACAGTGCGCCATTTTCGTCAAGGCGCTGCCGGGCGATTGGCGAATGGCGGCCGCCGAAGCTGAAGGCCACGCGCGCTTCGCAAAACGTACCAACGTGTCGATGGTGAAAGTGCTGGACGCCCATACAATCGAAGCTGTCTTTTATGAACGTGGCGCCGGTGAAACACGCAGCTCCGGTACCGGTTCTACAGGCGCAGCTTGCGCGGCAATCCTGCGAGGCGAAGTGCAATCTCCTGTTGAAGTCAGAACTCCTGCCGGCAATCTTACGCTCAGGTGGGAAGGAAGCGTCTTCTTGACAGGTCCCGCCGAATTGATCGGCAAGGGGACCTACTACCTCTAGCTCCGATCACGTACGCAAGACTTATCGATCGCGGGGCAAGAATTTTTATTTTTATTGCGTGTCACTTTTTCCCTATAGATCCTTTCCGTAGGAACGATATGAAAAGTGGAAGGAGACGAGACGACATGATTAGCAACATATCTTCGACATCACCAATTGCAAGCCTTCAACAGTATCCGGCAGCACGCAACGTTCCGTCCTCCCCGAAGGGGTCCTCTTCTTCTAACGAAGACTCTGTTCAACTGAGCGAACAAACGCAACGACATCTGGCGGATACAAAAGCCAGCGGACCACCTCCCGGCGCTAGCCTCGATCAAATCATCAAAGAAGCGGCGGGTGGAGACATTACGGCTATAGCCAAGCTCGCTTTAGTCGGGTAGCTCCGCACCGCCGTCCATACCCATTTGCGTTAACCGGTAACGCAAAGCATTTCGAGTCAAGCCCAGGAGTCTCGCGGCTTGACTCTTGTTGCCATTAGAGCGCCGCATCGCCTCCTTGATCATCATCTGTTCCCAGTGTTCCAGCGTTTCACCTTCAGGCAATAAAGGCGCAGTCTGCGAGTGAGGGGAAGCTTGGTTGACAACGCGCGCCGCCTCGATGCGCATGTCGGCGGCTTGCAGCGTTTCTCCCGAAGCCAACACCAAACTCCGTTCGATGGTGTTTTCCAACTCGCGCACATTTCCCGGCCACGAATATTCCAGCAGCCGATCCACCGCGCCGGCACTAATGTCCTTCGCTCGCGAACCCAAGTCCTTACTTAGCTTGGTGACAAAATGCAGCGCTAAAAAAGGGATGTCTTCGCGCCTCTGCCGCAGCGGCGGAATATTGATGGGCACTACGTTTAGCCGGTAGTACAAATCCTCGCGAAAGCGTCCTTCTTCGAGGGCCGCCCGCAGATCCACATTGGTGGCCGCGATCACCCGGACATCCACGTTGCGCGTCAGGTTTGAACCTAGGCGCTCAAACTGCCGCTCTTGTAGAATCCGCAACAGCTTCACTTGAATGTTTCCGGGCACATCGCCGATCTCATCCAGAAATGCGGTGCCTTGGTCAGCTTGTTCAAACTTGCCCGGCTTACTGACACTTGCGCCGGTGAAGGCGCCTTTCTCGTAGCCGAACAACTCGCTTTCCATCAGGTTCTCCGGCAGCGCCGTACAATTGATCTTGACGAAGGCGTGCCGGCTGCGGGGAGAATGATGATGAATGGCCCGGGCGATCATATCCTTACCCACGCCACTCTCGCCGGCCAGCAGCACAGTCGCGCGAGTGGGCGCGACCCGTTCTACGGTTTGAAAGATGTCGCGCATGGCGGCACTTCGTCCAATGATGTTGTCGAACTGATAGCGCCCGTCCAGTTCGTCGCGCAGGCGGCGGTTCTCAGCGCGCAATGCTTGCACAGCCATCACTTTCTCAACAACGGTGGCCAGGTGATCGAGCGAAAAAGGTTTCTGCAAAAAATCCGCCGCGCCCAGCTTCATGGCTTCCACAGCTGTCTCGACCGACCCATGCGCGGTCATCACAATTACCGCCGGAGCTACGCCGCGCTCCTGCAGTTGCTTGATCAGCTGAATGCCATCCATGCCGGGCATGCGCAAATCGGTGAGAACTAAGTCGGCCGCGGCCACCAGCGGCAACGCTTGCTCCGCGCTGCCAGCGCCATCCACCTCAAAGCCCAGCGACTCCAAATGTAACTGCACCACGCGCCGCAGCTTCTCTTCGTCTTCGACCACCAATATTCGTCCGGCTGCCATTGCTTCCTTCAACTTTAGTACGTTGGTAGATATGAGCACAGCACGCAAAAGCAAGTACGGCCTCTTGCCTACCACCGTGGTTGAGCCCGATCAGAACGTGGAGGTTTTCGACGACGATAAGCAGAGCCCCGAAGACCCGCGCATCCGCTGCCCACACTGCGAATGGACGCCCAGAAAGGAAAGCCGCTGGCAGTGCGTTTGCAAACATCATTGGAACACTTTCGACACAGGGGGCGTTTGTCCAGCCTGCCTGTTTCAATGGACAACGACCCAGTGCCTGTCGTGTTTCGTCTTTTCCGCTCATTCGGCTTGGTATACGCACCCTGCTGAGTAATCGAGTTAGTCGCCCAGCCTGAAAGGCTCGAAGAAAGCGATCTCACTCTCAAGAAGCGGGGCGCTAGCGGTGAGATGACCCCTCCATTCGAGCCGCAAAACAAGGATTCAGCGGTGAAACACGCACGGAAATCGATTGCCCGCTGCCTTTGGCACGGCATAACGCTGTACGGTGCTTATGACGGCGGCGTCGGCTGGTCAGCCACGCTTTACCGATCTGAATTCGCAGGCTGTACAAGTGCTGCTCGACACGCTGGGGCGGGCAGCGTTTCGGCGCGAGCTAGAGGGGTCGGAAGGTTACGATACGAGAACGGCGGGCGACCGCTTGGCGTGACGCAGAATATTCATAATGTCTCGAATTTTGAAATCGTGGCGCCGATAGCCGCGCTGCTGATCCGCGGGCTACTTGCTTGGAATGCGGGCAGGAATTCGCGAGTACTTATAAGGGGCTGAAACATCTAACGAGTGTGATACCTCTCGAGCTCTCGGTCCTTGATCTTGTTGGCATGCGGCCGGGCGAATCTTCTGGCGCGGCCATCGCCCGTAGCGTGCAAACCGCCCAACACGTTGAGAAGCTAGGTTACAAGCGCTATTGGCTGGCCGAGCACCATTCCATACAAGGACTCGCCTGTTCAGCGACCCCAATTCTTATCGGTCACGTGGCGAATGCGACGAAAACGATCCGCGTCGGTTCAGGCGGAGTCATGCTGCCCAATCACGCACCGCTGATTGTGGCTGAACAGTTTGGCACGTTGGAATCTCTTTACCCCGGCCGCATCGATCTGGGTCTGGGGCGCGCGCCCGGCTCGGATCGCGCTACTATGTACGCACTGCGCCGCGGTCTGCAAAGCAGCGGCGATGATTTTCCGGAGTTACTGCAAGAACTGCAGGTCTACTTAGGCGCGCCGCAACCCGGTCAGTTAGTGCACGCCGTGCCTGGACAGAACACCAACGTACCGATTACGCTTCTTGGCTCATCCGATTACAGCGCTCAGTTAGCCGGAAGGCTGGGGCTTCCCTTCGCTTTTGCCGCACATTTTGCGCCTGACGAATTGATGGCCGCTCTGCACCTGTACCGGAGAACTTTCACTGCTAGCGATTTGCACAGGGAACCCTACGCGATGGCTGGCCTACCGATCATCGTCGCACCGACCGATGCAGAAGCACAACGTTTGCTAACCACGCCGCAACAGCGATTCCTGGCATTGATCCGAAATCAACCCGTTGAACTGAAGCCGCCTGTCGATACCATGGAAGGTCTTTGGTCGCCGGTAGAGAAACAGGCGGTGAATGGACGTTTGCGGAAAGCCATCGTGGGCAGCCCGGAGACGGTAGCGCAGAAACTGGCAGAGTTCGTAGAAATGACAGGGGTGCAAGCGATCCTTGCCGTCACTGATACCTACGATCAGGCGGACCGATTACGTTCTTACGATTTGCTGGCAGAGGTGGTTTCTTCGTTATCGAATAGAGCCGAATTTGCCTTGAACTCAGCGCAGAGCGGACGGTAGTTTTAGCGCAACTTACTTTGTTCAGCATACAGCCGCCGTAACATCTTAACCATTCAACGGCAAAACTACTTCGAACTTTGTACCCTTGCCCTCGATACTCGAAACGTCGATGCGCCCTTGATGTTCATCGATTATCTTGGCGACGATTGGAAGTCCAAGACCGACGCCTTGAGGCTTGGTGGTAAAGAATGGATTGAAAATATTTTCCAAATTCTGCGCGTTGATCCCGCAGCCCTGATCGCTGACCCAAATCTTCACATCGTTCGCGCCGCGTTCCACTCGCAGCTCCACTTGCTGGCCCGCCTCGCTGGCTTGAATGGCATTCTGCAGCAAATTTGTAAGCGCCACAGTTAGTAACTCCGCATCGAACACAAAACGGCAGCCGTTCTGCGGTTTTCTCACGGCGACCCGCACCTGCCGCTGCTTCGCTAAATCGCTCTGCTGTTTTACGACATCATCCAGCACTGCGTCCAAGTCCGCCTCCGCGGGATGAATCTGCAAAGGCCGAGCGAAATTCAAAAAGCTGGTGATCAAGCTATTCATCCGGTTGACTTCACTGCCGATGTAGTCCGCCATTTCGGCCTGCACCTCGGGCTTCTGCTGGAGCGTTTGCGTGGTCAGCAATTCGGCCGAGGCCTTGATCGTCCCCAAAGGATTGCGCAACTCATGCGCCAGTCCCGCAGTCAACTGGCCCAAGGCCGCGAGTCGCTCACTGCGCCGCAACGAGACTTGTGCCTCGCGCAAACTCTTGTTCGATTCGGCCAGCTGTGCGGCCGCCTCCTCGGTACGCGCCATCTGCAAGCGCTTGGCACGCGCCTGCTCATAGACAAGAAACGCCACCATCATGAAAAACGCCACGCGGAGCAACATAATGCTGACCTGATCTGGGGGCAAGGGAAAACGGGTATAGTCGTAAAAAACGGGCAGCAAGAAAGAGAAATACGATAACCCCGCAATCAACGTCACCACAATCACCGTCCCCAATTCAAAGGTCGTGGCAGCGGACACGACGGGAATCAGATAGATTTGATAGTAGTAGCTGTAAACGGTGTGCGACCAACCGACTAACGCGTAGCTGAAGATTAACTTCAGCCCCAAGGAGACCACTTGGCCGCGCCGCGAGCTAAAAATTTTCAGGCGAGGCTCGACGATCTGAAATACAGCTATCAGGGGCAAGATGATATTGACGTCGTAATTCGGCTCGGGCGGGCTGCCCACCAAGATCGCGACGAAGAGGAGCCAGGCCACGTCGCCCACCTTGAAGAAATTGCGAAAACGTCTCATCCCATATATCCTTGTCTTGCTGAGCATCCTTAGCGTATATGACAGAATAAAAGAAATCCCCTAGCAGTCATGAGCAACCCCAATCCTGATAGCCTTTTGCCCGTTGAATCAGCGGGCGCAACTGAAGAATCGTCCTTCGCCGATATCCTCTCCAACTTCGAACGGGAACATTCCGAACGCCCGGGCGAAACCCTGACGGCCACGATCGTTTCCATCGGCCCTGAAACCATCCTGCTCAATATTGGCCGTAAAACGGAAGGCTCGCTGACGCTTGCCAAGTGGAAAGAAACCCAGCACGAGGAACCTAAGGTTGGCGCGACTCTTCCTGTCACGGTGGGTGGGCGCGACGAAGAAGGCTTTTACCAACTCTCTACCAATAAAGTGGATCGCCCGAAAGATTGGAGCGGTTTGCAGTCCGCTTTCGATGAAAAACGGACCATTGCGGGAGTTGTGGTCGAACAAGTAAAAGGCGGTTTCCGGGTGGATGTGGGCATGCGCGCCTTTATGCCGGCCTCCCGCAGCGGTGTGCGCGAAGCCGACGACATGCAGAAACTGGTGGGCCAGGAAATTCAGTGCCGCATCACGAAACTCGACACAGAGAAAGAAGACATTGTTGTAGACAGGCGCGTTATTGTCGAAGAGGAACAAGCGGTTCTGCGCCAGAAAGCGTTTGCCGAATTGAAAGAAGGTTCGGTGATTCGAACGCGCGTTCGTTCACTCATGGATTTCGGTGCGTTTCTGGAAATCTCTTCCGGTGTCGATGGGCTGTTGCACGTGGTCGACATGTCTTACTCGCGAGTTGGCAAGGCTTCGGATGTCGTCAAGGTTGGCGATGAGTTGGAAGTCAAGGTTCTTAAGGTTGACCCGAATTCCCGCAAGATTGCGCTTGGCCTAAAGCAATTGCAAGAAGATCCGTGGACTGTGGCGGCACGAACGTTCAAAGTAGGTGATCGCGTGAGCGGCACGGTTTCGCGCCTCGCTGATTTCGGCGCATTCATTGAGCTGTTGCCCGGCGTCGATGGCCTCATTCACCTTTCTGAACTGTCCTGGGACAAAAAAGTGCGCAAACCGGGCGATTTGCTCAAGGTGGGCGTGCGGGTGGATGCGGTGATTCTGCAAGTGAATCCGGCTGAGCGCCGTATTGGTCTCGGCTATAAACAGGTTTTAGGCGATCCTTGGGAGCAAGTATCGCAGAAATTTCCAGTCGGTTCGACTTTCGAAGGGCCGGTTGTTAACTTGACGCAGTTCGGGGCATTCGTCGACATGGGCGATGGCATCGAAGGCATGATTCACATTTCGGATATCACCAACGAGAAGCGGTTGGATCATCCGAAAGATAAGCTCGCCAAAGGTCAAACGGTTAAGGCGCTGGTTTTGGAAATCGACAAAGAGCGCCGGCGCGTGCGTCTCGGCATGAAGCAGCTCGAGCCCACCACGGTGGACCACTATATAGCCGAACATAAGACCGGCGAAAAAGTTAGCGGCCGTTTGATGGATTTGCAAGGCAGCCGCGCCAAGGTTGAACTAGGTGAAGGCGTGATCGGCATTTGCCAGATGAAGGCGAAGGAAGAAAAACCGGCCGCCCAGGCACAAGCACCCAAATCGTCCGATGTCGGTTCGCTGAGCGCCATGCTTTCCGCTCGATGGAAACAAGGGGGCGTTTCTGAAACCACACAGGAAGGCGCCAAGACCGGGCAGATCCTGAGCTTCCGCATCGCCACGCTCGATCCGACGAAACGCTTAATCGAATTGGAACTGGCGTAATCAACTAACAGAGGCGTGGGCTTCCCGCTGAGTGGAGGCCCACGACTTCGACTTACTTCTTCTCCTTATCCTTCAGCACAAAAGTAACCTTCATATTCACCCGGTACTCCACAATCTTGTCGTTTTCAATAGCGATCTTCTGATCCTGGACCCAGGCACCCGTTACATTGTCAAGCGTCTTACAGGCGCGCTTAATACCCTCTTGAATAGCATCGTCAAAACTCTTCTTTGACGATGAGATAATCTCCGTTACTCTAGCAACTGACATACACTACTCCTTCTCAGGGAATATACCAAACGCTCACTAAGTCCCTCACGGGTTGCCTATGAACTTAGGCGTCTCTTTCGCGCATTTCTCGATTGACCACTACTGCGTCAAATTGAAGTTCACAACCGCGACTGTGGAAAACTCATATAATTTTCCATCCACCGTCAGCGGCTCATAGCGCCATTGCTGAACGGCTGTTTCCGCGGCTATCGAGAGCAGGCTACTCGGCGAAGAAAGCACGTGCATCCAGATGGGTTCGCCGCTTTTCGACACGAACAACTGCAGTTTGACGGTACCCTGGATGCGCGCGTCCTTAGCCGCGATTGAGTAAGCAGGTTGAATCTTCTGAAGCAAAGTTGCTTCCGCCGGAATTCGAGAAGGCCTTTCGTTTGTTGAAGGCTTGGGCACGGGCCAATAAACTCTGGGAGCTCGTTGATCCATAGCCTCCATGATCTCTTTGGCCTTTCCGGCGTTAATGCCGTTGGGCATCAACTCCAAGTAGCGCGTGAGAGCAATCTTGCAATCGGCTGGGAAAACCTGCACGCCGTTTTGCTCATCCAACGTGCCCTTCCGCAAGAGAAGCGCGCCGTATTGATACCAGGCATCCGCGTAGTTCGGATCTGCGTCAACCGCCTTTTTGAAATACTGGACGCTTTGATCCGCTTCTCCGTTATTGACCAGCGTCGCACCCAAGTTGAAATAAGCTTTCGGCGCCAGCGTTGGACTGAGTTCCGCCGCTTTCAAGAACGCCTCCGTGGCCTCCGGAACTTGATGCAGCGCGTCGTAAACCGTGCCGAGCTGATTGAACAATGCCGGGTCGGGCTTGAGGCTCATACTCTTTTTGTAGCTCTCGATCGCGTGGTTGTAAGCGTCGGTCTGAGCGTCGCCCGTGAGCGTCCTCGCCAAACGTTTGTAGGCCTCGCCCAACTGAGCCCAAATGGCAACCTGCCGCGCATCAATCTCGCTCGCCTTATTGAATTCATCAATAGCCGTTTGATAGTTGCCCGCCTTCAGGGCCTCCAGCCCAGCGTTGTATGTGTCGGTTAGGAGTTTGTTTTTTCGCGCTATCTCGGCCTTACGCGCGGCGGCTTCGGCAGCCTGCTTGTCTTCGGGAGTTTGCGTTTCTTGTGCCAGTAAAGGAATTGTGAGAAAGAGAGAGATAGCTCCGAGCCACTTCATTTTTCTTTCATAACATATAAGGCGCTCGTTGTGGGCGACTCAGCAATGCATTAGCCTCATCGTCGTTCTTAAAACGCTCGCGTTGCGGATCCCAATATAGTTTGCGCTTCGCCTTCATGGCAATGTGATGGATCAGGCAGGTGGAGCAAGCTCTGTGCCCAATCTCGACCGGCGCGATCGGCTGCTGCCGCGTGCGGATGCAATCCAGCCAGTTCCCGTGCTGGTCTTCGCTCTTATAAAGATGAATTTCGTTCGGCCCAATGACCGTATCCAAGATTCTCGCGTCGCTCGCAACCAGCGGTTCAATCTTCGCTTGCTTTCCGCCCGGATCGGTCGGCGTCACCAGCTCATCGCGGGTAACAAAAATCCAACCCTTGCTGCCATAAAACTTGATGCCGTTCGGAAACTCGCCCGAGATCGCCATCGTCATGCCGTTCTCATAAATGGCATGCGTCTCAAACTTGCCGTGGACGTTCCACAATCCATGGGATGGAAACTCAGCGGCGCCCCAAACTTCCAGCGGACCCGTATATTCCGTATTCATGCCCCAATGGGCGGTATCCACATGATGCGCGCCCCAGCCGGTAATCATGCCCGCACCAAACTGTTCACAGCGCAACCAACCGGGTCGTGCAAAGCCGGCTTGGGGATGCACCCGCATCTCTGTGTAATAAACCACCGGCGTCGAGCCCAGCCAAGCATCGTAATTAAAATTGGGCGGCACCGGCATCTCCGGCGCATCCGGTCCTGCCGGATCGCCCGGCAAACCAATCTCCACGTGCTTCAAATCGCCAATGCGCCCATTGCGCACTAATTCACAAGCGCGGTGAAATTGTTTCCAGGAACGCTGCTGCGATCCAACCTGTAAAATACGCCCCGACGCCTGCACCGCGTTGCTGAGATATCGCCCCTCCGCTATCGTCAGCGATGCCGGCTTTTGTAGATAAACATCTTTGTTCGCGCGCACTGCATCCACCGCGACGATCGCATGCTGATGATCGGGCGTCGATATCACCACCGCATCAATATCTTTGTTCGCGAGCAGTTCGTGATAGTTTCGATAACCTACCACGCCGGTTTTCCCGTAGTGCTCGTTGATGAGCGTTTTGGCAGCTTCGACGCGGGTAGCATCCAGATCGCACACAGCGGTAATCTGCGCTGAATCATACTTCCAAATGCCGGGCAAGTCGTGTACGCGCGAAATGCGTCCCACGCCGATAGCCCCGACATTGATGCGGCTATTCGGCGGCATGGGACCGAACACGGTAGCGGGCACAATCGCCGGGAACCCTGTGGCAACCGCCGCCGTTTTCAGAACCGAACGCCGCGATAACTTTTTGTTCGCCATGCGTGTCCTCTTACGTGAGCTGCAGCCGCTGCGCCTTTTTCTGCGCCTTCAATACCAACTCAGTCGCCAGCAGCGCTTGCTCCTGATCCTGCGCGACATGCGTCCGGTTCACCACGTCGCCAATAAACTGCATCCCGAATGGCAGCACAACCTCATTGCAATCGATGTAGCGCTGCTGTTTCTGATCCACCAGCAGCAAGTGATTGCCGCCTTTACGTCCCACAATATCGACATACTTGCGCAGTTCTATGTACCCTTCGGTGCCCAGGATGAACAACCGCCCATCGCCCCAAACGCCCAAACCATTTGGCGTAAACCAATCCACTCGCACATAACCCGCGCCACCGTTGCCGTGCAGCAGCATGTCGCCAAAATCCTGGAACTGCGGTTTGTTTGGATGATTCACATTGGCCACCTGCGAAGCCGTCACATCCGCCACCGTCGACCCGGTGTAGTAAACAAACTGATCGGCTTGGTGCGATCCGATATCGCAAAGAATCCCGCCATACCTCGATGCGTCCCAAAACCAATCCGGCCTGGCATCGCTGCCCGGTTGATTGATCTGATGCGGCGCTAAATTGACCGTCTGCACCACTCGCCCGATCGCACCCGCTTTAACCAACTCACCGGCCTTGACCGCCGCTTTCACTTCCAGCCGTTCGGAGTACATGATCGCGAAAATGCGTCCGGTCTCCTTGATCGCCTTACGCACCGCCGCCAGTTCTTCCAGCGTGATGATGCCCGGCTTGTCAGTCAAATAATCTTTGCCATGCTTCATCACGCGAATCCCGAGCGACGCCCGTTGATCGGGAATCGGCGCTGCAGCTACCAGCTTGATCGACGGATCGTTTAGAATCTCGTCTTCACTCGCCGCGACCTTGACGTCGCCAAATCTCTTGTGAAAATCCGCCAGCGCTTTTGGACTTTTCGCGTAGACAGACACCAGTTCCCCGCCACCACGCTGCATGGCGGCCGTCATGCTCATGATGTGGTAATGATCGAGACCGATCACGGAAAACTTCACGGAGTATTTCGGCTGCGCATCCGGGTCCATTCCAGGACTCGCCACTTCATGCACCACCGGTAGCGCCAGCATCGCAGGAACCATCCCTTTGATCAAAGACCGTCGATTCACGTCATCCATAAATTTACTTCTGACCGTCCAATTCAAGAATGAAATACTGCGCCGTCACATTGCCCACATTCTTCGCTCCGTGCATTTCATTGGAAGCAACAAACGCCACGGAACCAGGACCCATTCTGCTGGATTTCCCATTCACGGTGAGTTCCAGCGTGCCTTCCTGCAGAAAAAAGATCTCCTCATTCAGATGCTGGTGCGGTGGATGCGGCGAAAGGCCCGCCGGGAGCCGGGTGATATGACACGCCACCGCAAACCCACCATGCGTTTCGCCACGAAATACCTGGCGCGATTCGATGTGAGTTTCAGGATTCACTTTCACGGGCAAATCGGCAAACTCAAAACAGTGCGAAGGCAAGACAGACGCCTTGGCTTGCGAAGCTAAAAGCGCGGGTAACAACAAACTTAAATCTCGGCGGGAAACGCTCATGAGGACTCCTTTTGCGCTTCCAGCATATCCAAGTATCACGTTGGCCGCAGGAAACCTAAAAACGAGCCTCTGGAGTAAACCGGAATTCGGAGAACCTCGTTTGTTAAAGATGAGGCTTGGTCTATGTTGAACGAAAAACCCGGCAACCTTACTTGCCAAGTATTCGCCGAACGTTAGACTATAAAAGGACTGCGCTTTTTAGAAACCGCCGACTTCAGGTCCGCGTTACAGTAATCAGGATAAATGGAATCAAAGATGCTTCGAAAAAACCTAACAATTTTTAATGCGCTTTTGCTGGTTGGGTTTCTTGGTGTTCTGACGCCGCGATTTATTGGTGCGGGAGAGCAAACCAGCCGCATAAAAAAAGAGATTAGCGAAAATGAGACTTTCGCTCTAAAAGGCAATGTTCACCCGGCAGTGGCGCAGGCGCTTGCGCAAGATCAAGGCGAAGTCGCTTCTTCCCAACCGATGCCTTCGCTGTCTATGCATTTTGCGCTGACCAGCGCGCAGCAGGCCGATTTAGATCAGCTTCTATCGGCCCAGCAGAATCGAAGATCTGCGCAGTATCATAAATTTCTTACGCCCGAAGACTACGCCACGCGCTTTGGCTTGAATACGGCAGATATTCAGAAAGTCACAGAGTGGCTGCAGAATAAAGGCTTCTCCAACTTGCATGTGGCGCGCAGCCGCACCTGGGTGAGTTTCGACGGAACTGCGGGAGTGGTGCAGTCCGCTTTTCGCACTTCAATCCACAACTACACGCTCAGGGGCGAGACCCATTTAGCAAACGCGAGTGAGCCGCAGTTGCCCGTAGCGCTCCGAGGCGTCGCGGATCACATCAGAGGCCTGAGTAAGTTTCCGATTAAGCCGCGGATTAAAGTTCAACCGCGCTTCACTTCGAGCATCAGCGGAGCCCACTTCCTGGTGCCCGACGATTGGGCAACTATTTACGACGTGCAGCCCCTCTATTCCGCAGGTCTTGACGGGACCGGCGTTACTATCGCCGTAATGGGCGAGAGCGACGTGGAACTGTCCGACCTGCGGGCGTTTCGCTCAGCCGCTAACTTACCCGCAAAAGATCCGACCATAGTCGTGGTCGGTAACACCGATCCCGGTCTTCAGTTTACGAGTGGTGATGAGGGAGAGTCTGATTTGGACCTGGAGTGGGCAGGTGCTATTGCCAAAAACGCTACCATCCTGTTCGTTACCGCCAATTTTACGACTGGCAACGGCATCGAAGATTCAATAGCTTACGCCATCGACAACAACGTAGCTCCGATTCTGAGCACTTCCTATGGTTTATGCGAACCTTTCGCAACAACCTCCGACTTCACAGTTGACAATGCTCTTTTCGCTCAAGCCAACGCGCAAGGCATGACTGTCGTGGGTCCGGCGGGCGACGCCGGAGCTGCGGACTGCGATCCGCCGACCAGCACTTCCACCGAGATCGCCGCCACCCAAGGTTTGGCGGTCGATTTCCCGGCTTCTTCGCCGTACGTCACCGGTGTTGGCGGCACGAGCTTCAACGAAGGCAATGGGAGCTATTGGAACTCGACGAACAATAGCTACGGGGGATCGGCTACCGGGTATATTCCCGAAATGACTTGGAATGACGGTTTTCCTTGTAACTTCTGCAATGCTGGAGGCCAAGGGCCAGGCGCCAGCGGCGGCGGCGCTAGCATCTTGGTGACAAAGCCCACATGGCAGCGCGGCACGGGCGTGCCAAACGACGGTGCACGCGACGTTCCGGATTTAGCGGCAGCGACCTCGCCCACTCACGATCCGCTATTGATTTGCAGTCCGATCCAGGTTGGATCCAGTGTCGTTGGATCATGCGTAAACGGCTTCAGGTACTCCGACCAGACCCTGAACACAACCGGCGGTACCTCCGCCGCAGCACCCACCACAGCGGGGGTTTTGGCGCTACTTTTGCAGCATTTGGGCGCAGGGAGCCGATTAGGCAATATAAATCCAAATCTCTACGCGCTGGCTGCCATGAACGATGCGGCGCCCGCCTCTCCCCAGGCTTTTCATGACATCACCCAAGGCAATAACTTCGAGCCCTGCGTAGCTGGTTCGCCCAATTGTCCTGCCTCTTTACAGTTTGGATATTCCGCCGGTGTCGGATACGACCAAAACACTGGCCTTGGCACTCTCGACGCGAATAACCTGGTCGAACAATGGAGTTTCGATTATCAGCTCAGCGCAACTCCTTCGACGTTGACAATTCAACCGGGAAGTTCAGGCACTGCAATGGTAACCGTCACTCCACAAAGTAATTTCACTGGAAACTTAACATTCACTTGTTCGGTGGCGAGTTCCCTCCCGAACGTAACTTGTAGCGTGCCAAACTCTCCGGTGAACACATCGGGTACCACGACAGTTACAATCACTGCGGCGAGCAATGCCAAAACTCCTCCTGTCCCACAATCGCCGCGCAACCTGCCGCCTGTTAAACCTGAATTTATCTGGCTGCTGTTGGCTGCCATCGCAGTAGCGGCAGGAGTCTTCATGGTGCCGAAAAAGCGCTCATTGTACGCCTATGGTACGGCGGCGTTTTGCGTTCTTACGCTTTTCGCCGTCAGTTGTGGCAGCGGCAGTTCCACTGGCACAGTTGGCACGACAGCGCCGACATTGATTCTCTCGTGCTCGCTGCCGGCAACTGCCCAAATAGGCGTAGCCTATAGCGGAAGTTGTACTGCCAGTGGTGGCACCGCGCCCATTACTTATTCGATCGGTTCGGGTACTCTGCCCGCCGGTATCACTCTTAATTCTTCGACGGGCGCAATTACGGGCGCTGCGACTGCGGTCGGGACGAGTTCATTCAGCGTGAAGGCGACGGATAGCGGATCGCCCGCGCAGACTGCAACATTATCTTCACCGAGTACGATCACGGTCATTGCAGCCGGCGAAACTGGTCTGGTCACGGTGACGGCAACGAGCGGCCAATTGATCAACACGGCGACCGTTTCAGTAACGGTACCCTAAACCATGAAAAGAGTTGTACTGCTTGGAACGATTTGTCTTGGATTGATCCCAAGCCTGCGCGCGCAGCAGCTTTTGCCCGAGGCGGTTCGAGCGTTCCCGGCATCGACGACTTCGCTTGAATACGATGCGCTGAGTAAGTTGCGGTTGTTACCCACTTACCGCAATCTGCGCAAGCAGTACACCGGCGAAGGCTTGCAGCGGGCGCAAAAAGACTTGCTGTCGCTGGGCATTTCCGAAGGTCAGTTGAATGAAGTTGCGATGGCATCCGGCCCGAACGGCTTCTTCGGATTAGTGGCGGGAAACTTCCACTTGGCGTCCGTTCAAAGGGAAGCCGCGCAACAGGGCACCGCGCAACTCGCTATCGAAGATGGTCCGGTCTTTTGCGCGAAGGACGGCTTATGTTTCTTGCTGCCGGCACAAGAAGATGGCCGCGCCTTCTTCGGCACAATGGAACAGTTGCGTGCGGTCTCCGATGTGCGTCAAGGACGTTCTCCGTCGCTTGAAACCAACACTGCATTCACGTACTTGGAGAGCCGCATGGATCAGCAGGCTCCTGTGCTGGGCTTTGCGCCCGGCAGTGAAATCAGCGACTGGATCGGGAGCAGCATTCCGCAACCCATCGCGTCCCGGCTGGACCTCACCCGGCTGTTCTCGAATATTCAAACCTTCAGCTACGCGGTGAAACTCGACAGCAAGGCGCACGTGAGCCTCAACATCATCTGCAGCTCTGACCAAGCGGGTGCGGTTCTGCGCGATACGCTGAGTGCTGCTAGCGGTCTCGAGCGCGCTGCGGCCATGGCTGCGGGACCCTCTTCTTTGCCGTTCGACAACATGACCGCCCGCTCTACGGGCCGGTATGTTGCCGTGAACCTCGACGCGCCACTCCCCTAAAGACGCTTTCCGAAAGTCGTCGCGCATTCCCGTTTGCTCCACGTTTTTCCATCATCGCCAGCAACTCCCGAAACGGTCAGTAGCGGACGGATTTAGAATTAAGGAATTATTTGCGTGAAAGAGGGCGCGATGAACTTATGAAGAGGCACGTGCTGATTTACGGGTTGATCGGCGGGATGGTCATTACGTTACTGAAGTTGACGGAGTACCGGTTTTTGGTGATTGAGCATTCGGTTGAGATTTATGGAGGGCTGATTGCGGCTACGTTTGCGGTGCTGGGGATTTGGCTTGGGGTCAAGATCAAATGGACGAAACAGACGGCGGGTTTTAAAGAGGTTGGGGATGAGCGCAAGCGGGAGGAGTTGGGGATAACGCGGCGGGAGTTGGCTGTTCTGGAGTTGATCGCGGTAGGGATGAGTAACCGGGAGATCGCGGAGAAGCTGTATGTTAGCGAGAATACGGTGAAGACGCATGCGCGGCATGTTTTCGACAAGCTGGGCGCTAAGCGGCGGACGCAGGCGGTGCAGTTGGGCAAAGAACTCGGGTTGATTGGTATGCCGATTCAGAAGTAGCGGCCGCTCATGGCCGCGCTACCGACCCCGCGAAAAGAGATGATTTTGATGGCTAAAGGCGAAAATCACTCGAAAGGATGACGACAGAGAGCCGGGGTGGCGGGTATTTTGGGGTCGGGAGACATCACATGAGAAAGACAATTCTGAAGTATGGGCTGATGGCGGGGGCGTTTTCGTCGGTGATGATGGTGGCGACGGTGCCGTTCGAAGACAAGATCGGGTTTAGCAGGGCGGAGGTGCTTGGCTACACGCTGATCGTGCTTTCGTTTTTGCTGGTGTTCTTCGGGATTCGGTCGTACCGCGACAACGTAGGGGATGGGCAGATTACGTTCAGCAAGGCGCTGGGGATTGGGATTGGCATCACGCTGATTAACTGCGTTTCTTACATGTTGACTTGGGAAGTGCTTTACTTCACGGTGCTGCACGACTTTATGGATAGGTATGGCGCGTATATAGTGGGGAAATTGCGGGCGTCGGGGGCGAGCGCGGCGGCGATTCAGGCGCAGGTTGAGCAGATGAAGAAGTACAAGGAGATGTATGAGAATCCGTTTTATAACGCAGCGGTTACGTTGCTTGAGCCGTTACCGGTAGGGCTGGTGATGACGCTGCTTTCGGCGGCGATTTTGAGGAAAAGGCGACAGTCGCAACCGACGCAATCGCCCTTACCGGCGTCCCTTTAAGTTCCGGGCGGCAGATCTGCGTTTAGCGCTCTTGTTTTTCAACAAAGGCTTTCAGCCTGGACAGTGCGAGATCCCACTGTTTTGACACAGTCTGAAGATACGCCGCCATTTGATCGATAGGTTCCGGATCGAGGGCAAATCGGCTCTCGCGTCCGCTGCGAGTGGGATGTACAATGCGCACGCGTTCCAATACCCGCAGATGCTTGGTAACGGCTTGCCTGGTCAGTCTGGTTCCTTCGGTCAGCTCGGAGATTGAGTAACGTTGTCCCTTGGACAACTTTGCCAGGAGAGAAAGGCGAGTCTCGTCTCCGAGCGCGGCAAATACTTCAGCCTTGGCCGCGAGAGTGTTAAGACGCCTTGCTGACATACGCCTTAATTTGCTCGAGCTGTTGCTCCCAGCCGCGGGTATTCATGCGGAATGCGTCGGCGTACCGTTCTTTGGGCAGCTTGGCGAAGCCGGATTCTGTGACCACCAGCAGAGTGCCGTTGGCCGATTCCGCCAGCCGAAACTCGACTAGGGTCGGCGTCTCTTGTGAATAATCGATTTTCGGATTGACTGCATAGGGATGCCAAGTATAGGAGAAATAGGACGTGGGTTGGATCGTCTTTACCACCAGTTCCATTCTCAGATGCTCGTAGCCGGGAAAGGTGAGCTGCCCGCCAACTGGTTCGCCGGCGACGAATGGGCCGTCCAGTTTCACCAGGAACCATTCGCCAAATTGACGAGAGTCGGTGAGCGCCTGCCAAACGCGAGCCACAGGCGCGGAGATTTCAATGCGCTTTTCGATGCGATCGTCCATAAAGCAACCTCCAGGTTGCACAATAGGAGTATAAAACAGCAACCGGGAATATGCAACTAGATAGTTGCATCTTTCCGGCAAGATTTGCAAGCAGTTGTAATAGCTGGTGTATGTAACGTTTTGTTAAACTCCTTTGACAAGGGCCAGGACGCCCGAAGGAAATGAAAGTAAGTGAAGAAGTGCGCTCTCGAAGAGACCGCGAAGTCTGCTCCGAAGCAGTTCAAGCGCAGTTGGAGAGGGTGCTAGCAAGCGAATCGTTTCGGTCGTCGCCACAACATCAACTGCTTTTGAAGACGATTGTGAATGAGTCGTGGGCGGGTCGAACGGACTTGCTCAAAGAGGTAGTTCTAGCAAACAGTGTATTTGGACGCCGCGATTATGACCCGAGCCGCAACACACAGGTGCGGGTTGCGGTGAACGCGATTCGGCGAAAGTTAGCAAGCTACTACGAGGGTGCGGGCGCGGACGATCATGTGCGGATTGAGATTCCGCTGGGGCATTATGTGGCGCTGTTTTGGCCTTTGGTTGCGAAGCCTTCGATTGTTCTTCGGCACGGTTATCGACGGTGGATTTTTGCGGCAAGCGCACTGGCGGCACTGCTGATTGTGGCGGCTATTTGGATGAGGCGGCAACCTTCGGCGGAAGTGACCAGAGTTCCCGTTCAGATCACATTCGATACGGGTTGGACAGCACAGCCGGCGGTTTCGCGCGACGGGTCGGTGCTGGTGTACAGTTCGGATCGCGGTCCGAGCGGGGAAAGAGACATTTGGATACAGCAGGCTGGACAACCGCCGCGGCAGTTGACTAACGATTCCATGCATAACATGACGCCCGATGTTTCGCCCGACGGAACGCGCGTGGTGTTTCGATCATGGCGTAAGGAGGAGGGCATCTGGTCCATTTCCACAAGCGGAGGGGAAGCCAAACTTGTGGCGCGCGGAGGTTACTCTCCGCGGTTTTCGCCCAATGGCGAGTGGATCGTGTTCACTGGCATCGGGGATGAAAAAGACTGGACGACACATACCTTTATTGTGCCCGCCAAAGGAGGGTTAGCGGAGCGGGTGGACTACGGCACTGAAGAGGCGAGTTGTGCGGTGTGGTCGCCGGACGGCAAGGAAATCGTTTTCGCAGCGCGCCAGCCCAATGGAGGCGAATTCGATTTCTGGATCGCGACTGCGCAAGGATTGCGCGGCCAGCGCGCGCGGCCGCTACATATTCAGGCAGCGCTGTTAGCGCAGAATCTTCCAGGAATTTATAAGGGCGCCGGATGTCCGGAGGATTGGATTGGGAACCGTTTGTTGTTCGTCACGCACGAACGGGAAACCAGTGCGCTATTGCAAACTTCTTTAAACTCGTCGGGGCGGTACGGGTCGGTGGAATTGGTTCCGTCGGCGATAGGAGCAGAAGGGGCGAGGGCTGTGCAGGGCGCAGGCAAGCAAGTCTCAGTTCTGTTTGGAATCGAGCGCAGGCAAACAAACATCTGGGAGACCAATTTGACGGGTTCTTCGCCGTTGAAGCAATTGACTCACGACAGTTCGCTGATGTCGGGGTTTAACGGAACCTGGCCAGCGCTATCGGGCGATGGGACGGTTTTGGGATTCGTGAGCGAGCGAAATGGATTGCCTGATATCTGTTTGAAGGATCTGTTAGGCGGCCACGAGCAGTTACTGGGTGCGGCACCGGTGAAAAGGAATCCGCTGTTGCTTGACGGCAACGGCAGCCATGTTGTATTTGTGCGTGAGGGGCAGGCGGGCAACTCGGTTGTTCTGAGAAGCGTGGCGGAGAAAACGGAGCGCGTGCTGACAGAGAAGTGTCCACTGCTGCACGATTGGTCGCAGGACGGGGAGTTTTTGTTGTGCTCCGACAGCCGTCGCCTCTTTGCGCTTAATGCCAAGAAGCCTGGCGAGACGCCACGACTGGACTTGCCTCGTTCACCGATTGAGGCGCGGTTTTCGCCGGATGGCCGATGGGTGGCCTTTGTGATCGCAACGGGCAAAGGCGACACGACCGCAGGGTTTGTCGCGCCGATGGATGGCTCTAATAAGGAGAGCCAAATTTGCGGGGATTTGCGCGGGTGGTCGTTCCACTGGGCGCCAAACGGTAACGCGCTCTACTACTGGAGCACGGTAGATAGTTTTCGTTGTTTATACATGCAAGCACTTGACCCCCGGAGCAAGGCGCCAGTGGGCGACCCGGTGGCGGTGTTGCACAGGCATGAATCGCAACGATATCCGTGGAGCGGGGGAACGCTTTCGGTCAGTTCGAAGGGTTTAGCCATGACTTTGAAGGACGAACTTGCGAATATTTGGAAGGTGGACTTAGCCCATTAGCGTGGTCTGCGCGTTCCGGCTCGATGTGACGGGCGCTAACACGTTAATGGGGCTATGTTTTCGGCAGATTGTGAGGTTTTTCTGAACCCTGCCGATCCTTCGATGAAGGCTCTTAGCTTAGCGGACTAACGCGTTAAATACGTTGTTTAACGTGCGCACTCTTGCTTGCCGCGCCGAAAACCTTTAAAACAAAGTGCGTCCTCAGGAGGGTGTCCACGTGCGATCTTTCCGTTTTCCATCACTGATTTTCAGCCTGGGTTTATTACTGGGCTTTCTGAGTAACACTGGGCGAGCAACGACGATTGCCTATCAGGCAACGCAACTGCCGGGGGTTAACTTATGGCAGTACGACTACTACGTGAGCGGCAGCACCTTTGCTGCGAACGAGGACTTCACGATTTTCTTCAATTACTTGAAGTACTCGACGCTGCAGAACGAGGAGCCCGCAGCGAGTTCGGATTGGAATGTGTTGCTACTGCAACCAGATGCGAATTTGCCGGCGGACGGGGCTTTCGACTCATTGGCGTTGGTGAATGATCCGTCAACCGTGGTGGTATTTCAGGTGACTTTCGTGTGGACCGGCAGTGGCGCGCCGGGATCGCAGCCTTTTACCATCGACCAACTCGCTGCGAACGGGAATGTGTTGGGTATTTTGGAGACGGGCAACACGGTTCCGTACACGTCGAGTACGATGCCCGAGCCGGCTACTTGGCTGCTGTGCCTGGGGGGTTTGGGCGCGCTTGGTTTACGAGTGGGTCGGAGAAAGGCGGGCACACTGCGGAGGATTGTGCCCGCCTTGTTGTTTCTCTTGACGTTGGGGGTCGGGGCTCGACCGCTGTCGGCGCAGTTCAATGTGGTGGGAATTAACCAGGTTTCGTCGACGCGGGTGACGAGGACGCAATGGGACTACAGTTACACGGTGACGGTGCAGAATACGGGGGCGTCGGCAACAGGTGTGACGGGGACGGTGACGAGTAGCGCGGCAGCCACGGTTGTGGTGAATGGCAACTTTACGATTGGCGACATTGGCGCGGGACAAACGGTAACATCGACCGATACTTTTACGATTGAGCAGGACAGAACGGTCCCTTTTGACCCGAAGGCGTTGACATACAAATTTCAGCCGATTCCGGTGAATCAACCACCTGTGGCCAACGCTGGGCCGGATCAGGTGGCAATGATAGGGCAGACAGTGCAGCTGGATGGGAGTATGTCGCATGCGTTTGGAAGCGCGACGATTGTTGCGTATGCGTGGACTTACGTTGGTTCGGTGCCGGCCGGGATCTCGGTGGCAATTACCGGCGCGGGGACGGTTAAGCCGACGGTCTACATTCCTGCGGGTGGAACGTTTACGTTTGGGCTTGTGGTTACGGACAGTAATGGATTGACAAGTGCGCAAGCGCCCACCCATGTAAGGACGGGACCGGTGGCGGTGCCTGGGCCGGATCAGACAGTGGGCGTTGGGCAGACTGTGCAATTGAATGGAGGTGCGTCATTCGATCCGTCAGGGTATCCGTTGACTTATAGTTGGACGCTGTCGGTGCCCAGTGGGAGTGCGGCGAAGCTTTCGAACGCAAGCATTGTTAGTCCGACGTTTGTGGCGGATGTGGTCGGTGTTTATACGGTTACTCTGACGGTGAATAACGGGGTGATGTCAGGGGAAGCAGCGTCGGCAAAGATCACGGCGATGAATGGACAGTTGTATTGCGGGGATATTGTTTCGGGATCGATTAAGACGGCGGCACAGGTGGACCAATATACCTACGCGGCACAAGCGGGCGGACTTGTCACACTGACGCTCGGTGACACAAGTGGGTTTAATTCGTTTTATGGTGTGGTGGCCAAAGCAATAGTGTATGATCCGACCGGGAAGGTAGTGCTTACTTTCCAGGCCAACAGCCAACAGCAGTTTTCCTTTGCCATGACGGGCAACTATATAATTCAGGTGGAATCCAACGACTTGGTCACGAGTGGAACGTACAATCTCGGGGTCGTTTGCCGCAATCCACTACAACCGGCGATTGCGCTCAGTTGTGGCGGGATTGCCAGTGGCAACATCAAAGCATCTGCTCAAGTTGACCAATACACTTATGCTGCGCAGGCAGGGGGCGTGGCTACGCTGACGCTGGGCGACACTGGAGGATTCAATTCGTTTTACGGGGTGGTCGCTAATGCCACCATATTGGATCCAAATGGCAAGGTGGTACTCGCGTTCCAAGCGAACAGCCAGCAGCAGTTCACGTTTGCTATTACAGGCACTTATTTGATTCAGGTGGAATCTAACGATTTGGTCACGGGTGGAACGTACAACCTCGGGGTCGTTTGCCGCAATCCACTACAACCGGCGATTGCGCTCAGTTGTGGCGGGATTGCCAG
The DNA here is from genome assembly GCA_963749105.1 of Bryobacterales bacterium. Taxonomy (GTDB): domain Bacteria; phylum Acidobacteriota; class Terriglobia; order Bryobacterales; family Bryobacteraceae; genus Bog-105. The sequence goes on from CAVVLT010000031.1 coordinate 230,847, forward strand.
TGGCAACATCAAAGCATCTGCTCAAGTTGACCAATACACTTATGCTGCGCAGGCAGGAGGCATGGCTACGCTGACGCTGGCCGACACGGGCGGATTCAATTCGTTTTACGGTGTGGTCGCCAATGCCACCATATTCGATCCAAATGGCAAGGTGGTACTCACGTTCCAAGCGAACAGCCAACAGCAGTTCACGTTTGCTATTACAGGCACTTATTTGATTCAGGTGGAATCTAACGATTTGGTCACGGGTGGAACGTACAACCTCGGGGTCGTTTGCCGCAATCCACTGCTAATAAATAGGCTTAGTTGCGGCGGGATTGTCAGTGGCAACATCAAAGCATCTGCTCAAGTTGACCAATACACTTATGCTGCGCAGGCAGGGGGCGTGGCTACACTGACGCTGGGCGACACGGGCGGATTCAATTCGTTTTACGGTGTGGTCGCCAAAGCAACAGTGTACGATCCGACCGGAAAAGTAGTGCTTACTTTCCAGGCGAACAGCCAACAGCAGTTCACGTTTGCTATTACAGGCACTTATTTGATTCAGGTAGATTCCAACGATTTGGTCACGGGTGGAACGTACAACCTCGGGGTCGTTTGCCGCAATCCACTGCAACCGGCGATTGCGCTCAGTTGCGGTGGCATCGCCAGCGGGACCATTAAGGCATCTGCTCAAGTTGACCAATATACTTATGCTGCGCAGGCAGGCAGTTCGGTCACCTTGACGCTAGGTGACACGAGCGGATTCAATGCATTTTATGGAGTGGTCGCGTACGCAACGCTCTTTGATCCCAACGGTACCTTCGTCTTGAACTTCCAGGCCAACAGTCAGCACCAAGTCAAACTGGCTTTGAACGGTACGTACCTGATTCAGGCCGAGTCCAGCGACTTGGTAACCGGAGGAACCTACAATCTTGGGTTGGCCTGCCCGTAGGTTGGAACAAAGATGACTTCGGACGAAGTTCGTCAAGCCGGGCCTTGGTGCGAGTTCGTTCGTTCGTTTTACAGGCGGGGTTGAGACGTCACCACAATCGCTTTCGTCCCTTCCTCGGCCTTGCCCGTATAGGAATGCGGTTCGGAGGCGTCGAAATAGACGCTGTCGCCTGGGGCTAACAGGTGGTCCTCGCTTTGATAGTTGATCGAGAGTTGGCCGCTTAGCACGTAAATGAATTCGGCCCCACCGTGGAAGTGGGGGCGCGATTCCTTCTCATCGTGCATGGGGAACTCGGCGAGGTAGGCCGACATCGACTTTTCGGTCGCGCCGAAGGTGAGCACTTCGAAGAAATAGCCCGGTGTAGGACTGTCAGCGCGGTCGGGGAAGCGCAGGCGTTCGTCGGCACGCACAATCGAAAAAATGCGGCGATTGCGCTTGTCGGCGAAGAAATGCTCCAGACCGACGTCGAACACCATGGCGATACGGGCCAGCGTGGGGAGCGTTGGGACGAGTTTGCCATTCTCCAATTGCGACAGCATAGACGCCGAGAGCCCGGTGTGTTTGCCCAAGTCCACAAGCGCGATTTTCTTGCGTAAACGGAGTTGTCTCAGCTTAGCCCCAAGATCGTACGTGGAGAGCAAATGGCGGATTGTCTCGTCCGGATTTTCAGTTTGCCTCAAAGTTTCTTTACTAAGATTAACTTTTTGACCCACATTTTCCGTCTGGCTTAAGCGACTTTCATCAAAGTCTTCCACGGATGTTCGATCAGGCATAAAGTTGTTCATAGGAGCTTAATGAATGGATTCGCTCAGGGAAAGCCGGATGCAAAACCGGAGCAACTATCGAGACGTGGCGGACGACGCTTTGGTGACCCTTTGCCAGGAGGGGAACCAAGCGGCATTCGACGAGTTGATGAGGCGGCACCAGATGTCGGCGCTGAAAGTGGCGGTATCGATTGTGCGGGACCGGCAGGACGCAGAAGATGAAGTTCAGAATGCATTTTGGAAGGCGTACGAACATATCAACCAGTTCCAGCGAGATGCGAAGTTTTCCACTTGGCTGACGCGGATCGTAGTGAACCAGTGCCTGATGCGACTGCGGCAGGTCCGGCGAGCGAGGTTCGCTTATATCGATGATACGCAGTCCGAAGATGTGGCCGCGGCCGATTTGAAGGACATTCGGCCGACGCCCGAGAACCTGCTGGGGGTGAGCGAGGTAGCGAAAGTCTTAGAGTTGGAGATTAAGCGGACACCGCCGCTGCTGCGGAACGTGTTTCTGCTGCGGGATGTGGAAAACAAGCCCATGCCGGAGGTAGCTGCAAAGCTCGGGATTTCGGTGGCAGCGGCGAAGAGCCGCTTGCTGCGGGCACGGGCGGAACTACGGCATAGAATGCGCCGGCATTATGGTGATATCGGCCCTGCGACGTTGATGAGCTAACGCGACGCTATTCCAATGAACCAGGTTTAGACCTAAACGCAAAAAAAGCCTCGGACGAAAAGCCCGAGGCAAAATGGGGGGGAACAATTGTTAGACGAAGCTTTCTAATGTTCGCCAAAGCTGTAGCCGAGAGATGCGCCGTATTCGGGCACAGTGTTCCTTCCGTATTGGAAGAAGTTGGGTACGTAACGGAAGTCCACTTCTGGCCGAATGAATACATGCTTTGTTGCGTAGAAGCGAATCCCACCAGCAACGTGCACTTGAAAATGGCTGGAGGTCTCAACCAAGCTGGTGCTTGTGTTGCAACCACCAAACGGATCGCAACTGGATTGCGAATAACTGAAGGCCATACGCACACCGCCGAGACCAGCTTGCAATTCTGGAACAACTCGACTATAGCGGCTCAATACTGGTGTCCAGATGCCGTTGAAGTCGTAGAAGATGGGGCGGGTCAGCAGTCCGGCGTAGGCAGCCTGCGAGAACTTCCAATTCACCTCGGCACCTACACCGAAGTTCTTGTTGATCATGAAGTCGCCGCCGACTTTGCCAAAGCTGCCGCCCAATTTAGGCGTGGTATATGGATTGCCCGTATTGAACGTGTCGATGAGCTGGTTGCTAGAACTATCCATAGGGGTTCCAACACCAAAGAAAACATCTGCGTTTTGGGCACTGGCAAAGGTACTGCCCAAACAAAATGCAAACGCAAGAAGAGAGATGGAACGAATTGGTTTTGACACAGTAATCCTCATACTCTGAAATGCAACTTACTCCTAATTTGTTTCTTTAAACAGCAGGGCCACCACTGTAGCGATTGGCTTGCTGTAATAAAGGACGCAAGCGCACATGCATGGTTACAAACACGACGCGCAAAACTGATCGTGTCAAAGCACTAGTGATGAAGTTTGCGAATTTAGGAACCGTAACTTGACCAATGGAAAGGACGAATTAGAAGTTATGAAAACCGCGTTTCTTGTGTGTGCGCTGACGGCAATGGCAACGGCCCAAACTCCAGGTAATACTCCGGTGGTGATTGAACTGTTTACTTCGGAAGGATGCTCGAGTTGTCCGCCGGCGGATCGGTTGCTGAGTAAGCTTGATCGCGAGCAACCGGTCGCTGGGGTGCAATTGATTGTGCTGAGCGAACACGTGGACTATTGGAACTCGGAGGGTTGGGCGGATCCATTTTCTTCGCGCGAATTCAGTGAAAGGCAACAGCTCTATGGCGCATCTTTGCGCGTGCCGGATGTGTATACGCCGCAGGCAGTCATTGATGGAAGGCTTGAAGTAGTCGGCAATAGCGCGCCCAAATTGGAAGCGGCGATTCAGCAGGCGCGGCGGGAGAAAAAAATTCCCTTGCAATTAAAGGCAAGCCAATCGGAGAAAGGAATTCACGTCGAGTTGCGGGTGGGCGCGGAGCATGCGGTGGAAAAAAATGCCGAGGTTTTCTTCGTGGTGGCTGAAGACAGCGTGGAGATGAAAGTGTCGGCGGGCGAGAACGGTGGGCGCATGCTGGCGCATACCGCGGTGGTGCGGAGTTTGACAAAAGCAGGCAAGTTCTCCGCCACAGGCGATTCGGATATGAGCCGAGATTTGAAGATTGGCGCGCATTGGGGAAAACATTTACGTGTGATTGCGTTCTTAGCCGAGCACGCAGGTGGCAAGATTCTGGGAGCGACTGTGGTCGAGTTGTGAAGTTCAGAAGGAAATGCCAAACAACAGTTCGAATGGTGAGTTTTGCCGAATCCCAGCGGGGCGACTGCGCGTAAGCTCGCGCATGGCTGCCGTTTGCAAACAAATTTTGCAAATAAATAAGGTGAGGTGGCGCGACAGCGCTTAATTAAGAGCTAAGCGAGCAATGGGTCGATCGCATCAGGGTTCAGTCCCAGATCGATGATCGCCTTTTGGGCGCGAGCGGTGTCGTAGCGCTTCCACGAGGCGAGGCGCGATAAGGATGCGGCGGCGATGCTGGCGGCGTCCACCTCAAAAAAACGGCGGAGATGTTCGCGATTTTCGCTTCTGCCGAAGCCGTCGGTGCCGAGGGCGGTTAAGCCCGGTACCCATGGCGTAAGTTGATCGGCGACGATTTTCATGTAATCGGTAGCGGCGATGATCGGCATGTCGAGATGACCGACGGCGTCGACGATGTATGGTTTGCGTTGCGGTTCGTTGGGATGCAGGCGATTCCAGCGGTCGACAATGAGTGCGTCGCGGCGCAGTTCGTTGTAGCTAGTGACGCTCCAGACATCGGCGCCAATTTGATAGTTGTCGGCCAATATCTTTTGGGCTTTCAAGGCTTCGTTTAGAATGGAGCCGCTGCCAAACAGGGTTACGTGCGAGGGGCCTGCTTGCGAGGCTTGATAGAGATAGAGACCGCGCAGGATGCCTTCGCTGATGTTGGGCGTGGGTGGCATGGCAGGCTGAACGTAATTTTCATTGCAAACGGTGAGGTAGTAGAAATGATCTTCAGCGTTTTCGTACATGCGGCGGATGCCGTCTTGCACGATGACAGCGATCTCATAGGCGAAGGCAGGATCGTAGCTCTTGCAGGTGGGAATGACGCTGGAGAGAACGTGGCTGTGACCGTCGTCGTGCTGCAAGCCCTCGCCCAACAGGGTCGTGCGACCAGACGTGCCGCCAATCAAGAAGCCTTTGCCGCGCGAATCGGCGAAAGCCCAAACCATATCGCCAATGCGCTGGAAGCCGAACATCGAATAGTAAATGAAGAACGGAATGGTGGGCACGCCGACGTTGGCGTAGGCAGTACCGGCAGCGGTGAAGGATGCCAGGCCGCCTGCCTCGGTGATGCCTTCTTCGAGAATCTGACCATTCTGCGCTTCTTTGTAATACATGAGCACGTCGCTGTCGACAGGCTTGTAGAGTTGGCCGCCGCTCGCGTAGATGCCGCGCTCGCGAAACATGGATTCCATGCCGAATGTGCGCGCTTCGTCGGGAATGATGGGGACGATGTACTTGCCGACATCGGGAAGTTTCAGCAGCGTTTTTAGAACTGAGACAAGCGCCGCGGTGGTAGATGCCTCGCGGCCGCGCGAACCACCTAGCGAGTCTGCGAAGGCTTCGATGGGAGGCGCTTTGAGCTCGATCGGCTTGGGAGAACGAATAGGCAAATAACCGCCGAGAGCTTCGCGACGGCCTTTCAGATAGCGAATTTCGGGACTATTTTCGGCGGGTTTTACGAACGCAATATCTTGCACCTGTTCGCGGGTGAGGTCAAGATTGAAGCGATTGGCCAGGTAGACTAATTCTTCTTCGTTCAACTTCTTTTGCGAGTGAGTGATGTTTTTGCCTTCACCTGCTTCACCCAGACCGTAGCCTTTAACGGTTTTGCAGAGAAGGACCGTGGGTTGGCCTTTGGTGGCAAGTGCGCGGCGAAAGGCATTGTAAACCTTAACGGGATCGTGACCGCCGCGGCGGAGATGACCGAGTTCCTCGTCGGACATATCTTTGACGAGGTCGAGCAGTTCGGGATATTTACCGAAGAATTCTTTGCGAACGTAAGCGCCGCCGCGGGCTTTGAAATTCTGGTATTCGCCGTCGACGCATTCTTCCATGCGCTTGAGCAGTAAGCCGGTGGTATCGCGGGCGAAGAGTTCGTCCCAATCGCTGCCCCAGAGAACTTTGATGACGTTCCAGCCAGCGCCTCTGAATACTCCTTCGAGTTCCTGGATAACGCTGCCATTGCCGCGCACAGGACCGTCGAGCCGCTGAAGGTTGCAGTTGATGATGAAAACGAGGTTGTCAAGTTTTTCGCGGGCGGCTACGTGCAGAGCGCCGGTGGATTCGGGCTCATCCATTTCGCCGTCTCCCAGGAAGGCATAGACTCTGCGGTCGGTGGGAGCCAGAATGCCGCGGTGCTCAAGATAGCGGAGGAAGCGGGCGTTGTAGATGGAATTGATGGGGCCGAGGCCCATGGAGACGGTGGGGAACTGCCAGAAATGGGGCATCAGCCAGGGATGCGGATAGGAAGAGAGACCGGGTTTGTCGCGCAGTTCGTGGCGGAAGTTGAGGAGATGATCTTCGTTGAGGCGGCCTTCGAGGAAGGCGCGCGAGTAGACGCCTGGGGAGGCGTGGCCTTGGTAGTAGAGCAGATCGCCGGGCTGATCGCCGTAGCTGCCTCGGAAAATATGGTTGAAGCCTACTTCGCTAATGGCGGCGAGCGAGGCGAAGGTGGAGATATGGCCACCGATATTGGGATCGTATTTGTTCGCGCGTACCACCATGGCTGCGGCGTTCCAGCGGATAATGCTCTTGATGCGGCGTTCAAGGGCGCGATCGCCAGGATAAGGGATTTCATCGTGAACCGGGATGGTGTTCACATAGGGCGTATTAATCTGCGAGGGCACAGACACGCCAAAATGGGAGGCGCGGTTGAGAAGCTGGGTCAACAGGTAGGCGGCACGGTCGGGGCCAGCTTCGTCCATCACCTGATCCAGCGCCTCTAACCACTCGGTTGTTTCTTCCGGGCGAAGGTCCGTCTGGGGTTCTTCTTTAGTCTTGAGCATTTTCCTAGTTCCAGCTTGTAATAGCAGGCTAATTATTTAAGATACGTTCTCAGGCCAAAAGGCACAAGGATTCATGGGCCGCTCACATGGCTAGACCCGTGTCGTCGTCGGAGCGTGGCGAAAAAGGCTAAGGCTGCCGGTTCCGCCCCAAATTCGTTTAGTACTAAAGTAATTATCGCTTATCGCTTGCTTTTCCGCGTTAGGTGAGGCAATCTTAAAGGTTTTCGGAGAGCTTCTTTGCGATGAAGGTCCGCGTCCTATATCACGATCATTGTTTCGACGGCGCAGCCTCGGCGGCCTACATCACACGCTTCCTGCGAAGTGAGCTATACCCAACGGCCGATTTTTTCTATACCGGGCTGGCGCACCGGGCGGATCAGCTCTTTGAAGACGGCCTGTTTGACGGCGACGCCAACGTGATTGTGGACTTCAAATACGCCACTCACCCCAACTTGACGTGGTGGTTTGACCACCATCAGAGCGCGTTCTTAAGTCCCGAGGACGCCGAGCATTTCAAGCTCGACAAGAGCGGGCAGAAACTGCTTGATCCGAGCTACCGATCGTGCACGAAGTTCATTTCGACAGTGGTGAAAGAGAGATATGGATTTTCGGCGCCCGATCTGGAGGAATTGGTGACTTGGGCCGATATTGTAGATGGGGCGCTTTATGAGAGCGCGAAGTCGGCGGTAGAGATGCAGGCTCCGGCGATGAAGCTCACCCTTGTCATCGAAGGGAGTAAGGGTCCCAAGCTGGTGCAGAAGATCATTCGGCTAATGCAGAGTGAGAGTTTGGGGCAGATTATCGCCGAGCCAGAGGTTCAGGCTGAATATGAGCGGCTGCATCAGATCCATTTGCGAAACATTGACGTGATCCGCAAAGAGGGCGAGTGTGCGCATGGGGTGATTTACTTCGATTTAGTGAAGTATGGGATCGAAGGGTACAACAAGTTCATACCTTACTACCTGTTTCCTGATTCGGCTTATACGGTTTCCGTATCGACGTCGACCTTTCGGACGAAAGTGTCGGTGGGATCGAACCCTTGGGTAAAAGAACCGCTACGGCATAATTTGGCGACGATTTGCGAGCGATACGGCGGCGGGGGGCATCCGAAGGTGGGAGCGATTAGTTTTCCGATCGGAGCCGTGGGAGAAGCGCGAAGAGCGGCGGAGGAGATTAGGGAGGAGTTGAAGGGATGAGGGAAATGTGTTATAGTCTTACTGGAGTCTTACCAGTGGGAAATAATTCGGAAACAACACGGCTTTCCACTAAAGGACAGCTAATTTTGCCCAAAAACATTCGGGATTCAAAAGCTTGGGCTCCGGGCACGGAATTCATTGTCGAAGAATCGGGCGATGGAGTTGTGCTGCGGCCTGCAGGTCGTTTCCCGGTTGCCAGCTTAGACGACGTAGCGGGCTGTCTGCGGTTTGAACAGAAGCCGAAAACAATGGAAGAAATGCGCGATGCCGTTGGCCGCGAGGTGATGCGGCGACATGGTAGCGGTCGATACTAACGTTTTAGTCAGATTACTCACGGGCGACGAGCCGGTACAGGCGGCTGTCGCCCGTGCGCATTTTGCGGCGGGACCGGTTTGGATCGGCAAGACGGTGTTGCTCGAGACGGCGTGGGTTTTGAGCAGTCTCTACGAATTCGACGAAAGCGCGGTGGCCGAGGCGTTTACGAAATTGCTCGGCTTACCTAACGTACAGGTGGAAGATGTGGCGGGGTGGGCGGCAGCGCTGGGGTTGGCGGCGCAGGGGCTGGCAATAGCGGACGCCATCCACTTGAGCAGCCGCCCACATGGGGTGGGCTTTGCGTCTTTTGACAAGTCTTTTGTGACTCGGGCGAAGCGCGCTGGTGTGAGCGGCGTGTCTCGTTTGCCCAGCAAAGCGGAACCCTCCGCGAATCCAAAATAATTAGGAACTTTACTAATTTGTTTTGAATCGAACTCCTCAGCAGCCGCTATGAAGTACGACCGTCGCGAAGATTATTATCATCACCGCATTAAGATATCTGGTCCGCAGTATGCCGGTTTTGACCTCGCGTCGACCGAAATCTTATTAAGCTTGCGCTACACAGAGGATGTCCTGCAACAGGCGTGCGGGCCGTTGTTGAGTCAATATGGTTTGTCGAAGTCCTCAGTAAATGTACTGATGCTGCTGAGACATGGGCCAGTGGAAGGGATGCAACTGCACGATCTGGGAGATCTGCTTTTAGTGAGTCGGGCGAATATTACGGGCTTGATTGATCATCTCGAGGAAAAAGGGTTGGTCACCCGCCTGGTGGACCAGAGCGACCGGCGGGCGCGATTCGCGCGCATCACAGTAAAAGGTGTGGAGTTTTTGGACGGATTTATGCCGGTGCATTATCGAAATGTTAAGTCTATGTTGCAGGGGCTGTCCGGGAGCGAAAAAGAGGTGCTCCTGCGGCTTTTGAAGAAGACCAGGGAGAGCATTGCCGCGCATGCGGATGGTCTAGAACAAATGGCGTTAGCCGAGTTTACGAACGCGGAGTGAAGAATTAGAAAATGGCACAAGTTCAGGAGCAAGAACCGAAAAGCAAGAACGAGGACGCGAGCAAAACGCCGCCTGGCCAATTGAGCTACGACAACGCGCCGCCTGTGGAGGACACCGGGCGGAAGCGCAAGATTCGCTTCGTGCTGCTGGCCGTGTTGGTGGTCGCGGCCATTGCCGCTATTCCGATTTATTCGTATTACGCCGCGCGGGAGAGCACAGATGATGCCCAAGTGGACGGGCACTTGATACCCATCAGCCCGCGGATTAGCGGGACAGTTTTGGAAGTGCTGGTACGCGACAACGAGCATGTAAAAGCCGGTCAGCCGCTGGTGAGACTCAACCCTGCCGACTATGAAGTGGCGCTCGCGCAAGCACAGGCACAACTCGCGACGGCGCAGGCGACGACTTCGGAGTCGAGTGTGAATGTCCCGCTGACAAATATAAATACGCTGTCGCAGGTCGACACCAGCCGCACAGGAGTCGAAGAGGCGCGTGCGGCGGTGAACAGCGCGCAACAGGCTGCCAATCAGGCTCAGGCAAATATCGGCTCGGCCAAAGCGGCGTTGGATGCGCGTCAGGCGGATTACGAGAAGGCTCAAAAAGACTTGGTGCGCTACAAGGACTTGGTAGCTAAAGACGAGATTTCGAAACAGGAATATGATGCGGCCGATGCGGCGGCTCGGGCGAGTGCAGCCAATGTAGACGCCGCAAAAGCTAACGTAATCGTGGCACAGCGCACTTACGACAAAACGCTGGCAGACTTGGGTCAGGCGAGGGCTCGGCTGCAGACTTCCGAGGTTCTGGCTCAACAAAGTACGAGAGTGCGGCCCAAACAGGAGGAAGCCAGCGAAGCGCGCTATAAAGAAGCCCAGGCGCAAGTGCTGCAGCGAGATGCCAACGTGAAACAAGCGCAGTTGAACCTGGACTACACAGTGTTGAAAGCTCCGGTGGACGGGGTAGTGAGTAAGAAGTCGGCTGAACCTGGGATGCAACTGGCGGCGGGACAAGAAATTATGGCGATTGTGCCGCTTGACGATGTGTGGATCACAGCAAACTTCAAAGAGACGCAGTTGAGGAAGATGCACGTGGGTCAGAAGGTGGACATTGAGGTGGACACTTATGGCGGGAGCCGAAAGTATAGAGGGCACATCGATAGCATCGCGGCAGCATCGGGCGGCAAATTCAGTTTGTTGCCGCCGGAAAACGCGACGGGCAATTACGTAAAGGTTGTACAACGAGTACCAGTGAAGATTCTTCTCGATAAGGGCGAGGACGAGGACCAGCGACTGTTGCCTGGAATGTCTGTGACGCCTGTAGTTCTGCTAAACAACTAAGCGACCTTAACGTCAATGGCTACTGTAACTGCCGACACGGCGCCGGCTCTTGCCGATCAGGCGATCTGGAAGCCGAAATTCAATCCATGGCTGATTGCACTCACAGTCACGCTGGCCAGCTTCATGGAGGTGCTCGATACCAGCATCGCCAATGTGGCGCTGCCGCACATCGCGGGCGGTTTGTCGGCCAGCGAGGATGAGGCGACATGGGTGCTGACCTCTTACCTGGTATCTAACGCCGTCGTTCTGCCTTTGAGCGGTTGGTTTTCGCTGCTGTTGGGCCGGAAACGCTTTTACATGTTGTGCGTGTTCCTGTTTACCGCCAGTTCTTTTCTGTGCGGCATAGCGCCTTCGCTTGGCTTGCTGGTTTTTTTTCGCATTCTGCAAGGAGTGGGCGGCGGCGGGTTGCAGCCCAGCGAACAGGCGATTCTGGCCGACACATTTGCTCCTAAGCAGCGCGGCATGGCCTTTGCGGTATACGCAATCGCGGTCGTCTTCGCACCGGCTATTGGGCCTACCCTAGGAGGATACATCACCGACCACTACAGTTGGCGCTGGATTTTCTTCATCAACATTCCCGTGGGCGTTATCTCTATCATTCTTTCGAGCTTCATGTTGGAAGATCCACCCTACTTAGTTAAAGAGCGGAAAGAGAAGAAGAAAGCGAATCTGCAAGTCGACTATTGGGGCATCATTTTCATCGCGATCGGGCTCGGCTTTTTGCAGATTTTACTCGACAAGGGCGACCGTGAGGATTGGTTCGCATCGGGTTTTATTCGGACGTGCGGAGTGCTGGCGCTGGGTGGATTGGTGATGGCGGTGTATTGGGAGTTGCGGTCGAAAAATCCCGTAGTGGATTTAAGCCTGCTGAAAGACAGGAATTTCAGTGTATCGGCGTTTTTCATGTTTATGGTGGGTGTTGTGCTGCTTGGAAGTACCGTGCTGATTCCGCAGTTTCTTCAGTTAGTGATGGGCTACTCAGCAACGGATGCGGGCCAGGTTATTTCACCGGGCGGATTTCTAATCATCTGCATGCTGCCGTTTATTGGCATGTTGTTGAGTAAAGTGGAAGCGCGTTGGATGATTGGCATCGGGCTGGCGATTACGTCGCTTTCCATGTTCCACATGACAACATTCAACACGGATATGGACTACAAGTACGTGATGCTCGCGCGCTGTTTCCAGGCGGCCGGTTTGGCATTTTTGTTTGTGCCGATTAACACTGCCGCCTATGCCTTCGTGCCGCGCAACAAAAACAATGCGGCTTCGGGGCTAATCAACTTGGCCCGTAATGTGGGTGGCAGCGTAGGTATTTCTTTAGTGATTACGATTTTGAGTCACAGGACTCAGTTTCATCAATCGCGATTGGCAGAGCAGACAACACTCTTAAATCCGCAATTCAACGCGGCGGTCAAGGCAGCCAGCGGCGTTTTTGGCCCGGGAAGTGGAGGAGGTGGAAACGGGCCTTACGGAATTCTTTTGGGGCAGATCCAGCGGCAAGCCGCGACTTTGGCTTACGTGGATTGCTTCTGGCTGTTTGGGGTAGCGTTTGCCGTACTCGTTCCCTTCGTCTTTCTGATGAAACATGTGGCACCGGGACGAGGACCGGGCGGACACTAATCGAGAGGAATCCAGATCTCGAGACCGCCGGGCTTGGTGTTACAGAAAGTCTCGCTGTATTTTTCGACTCTGGCGCCTTTTCCGATTCGCAATCCGGAGTTTGGCAGCCATTGTTTCCAGATGTGGTCCCAGGTGCTGCGGAGTGTGGCAAGATAACCCCGATGGGCGAAGACGGCATACTTCTGCTTGTCCAGAGTGAACGGCTGAATATCCGCCGGAAGACAGGAAGCATCGGAGACCTCGACACCACAGAGGTAGTCGAAGCGACTTGGCTCACCGCTAGGAAGACACAGGCCGTAAGTGACGCGGCTTACCTGTCCCGGTAAGTGGCCGAGATAAGGATCGAATCGTTGCCACAGGGCGGGAATGCTTCCGCTGGTCGCATCGGTGTAGCTGGCGCGAAGCCCGGCAATCAGCAGCGGGCCCATTTCGTCAAAGCGCGGTGGTTCTAAATGTTCCATGACTGATAGGATAATCGTTGCCTCCACTAAAAGATAGAGTTGCTCTTGTCACTGGCGCTGGCCGGGGTATTGGCCGGGCCATCGCGTTGGGTTTGGCGCGCGACGGCGCGAGTGTCGTCGTGAGCGATATTAATCTTGCGATCGCCCAGTCGGTAGCGGCAGAGATAGAACGCGACGGTGGCCAGAGCTTGGCGATCGAAACAGATGTGTCTTCGGAAGCCCACACACAGGAGATGGTCAAGGCGGCATTGGAACGTTTTGGCAAGATCGACATCCTGGTCAACAATGCGGGGATCCTGGCTACTGGCCCGCTGCTGGAAACGAGCGTCGAAGTATGGGAACGGACACATGCGGTGAATCTCAAAGGTGTGTTCCTGTGTACGAAAGCGGTATTACCGAGCATGATGGCGCAGCGCAGCGGAAGGATCATCAACATCGCTTCGGTTGCCGGCAAACGCGGTGGCGGTTTTTTCGGCAATACCTGCTACTCGTCATCGAAAGGTGGAGTGATTGCGTTTACCAAAGGAGCAGCGCGGGAGGCGGGGCCTTACAACATCACGGTGAATGCCATCGCACCTGCCATGATTGAAACGGAGATGATTAGCGCCATGCCTGCCGATAAGAGGGAGAGCCTGCTACGATCGATTCCTTTGGGGCGCACGGGAAGCGTGGAAGATGTCGCTGCTGCGGTTTGCTTTCTGGCTTCGGATGGGGCCGGATTTATGACCGGAGAAATCATGGATGTGGACGGCGGATTGATGATGGACTAAGGTTTCCGCTGAATCGTGAGGGTGGTTGAAGATTTGGATATACTGTGGCAATGTAGAGCTGTGAATGTGTCGAAGTGGGGCAACAGCTTGGCTGTGCGTCTTCCTGCCGCTGTTGTGGAGGCCTTGGAATTAAGAGAAGGCGACGAGATCGAAATTGGCATTGCCGGAAAACGGGAATTTACGGTTGCTCGCGATCAGAGTCGTGAAAAGGCCATGGACACCATTCGCAGACTGGCGCGGCCTTTGCCTGCCGGATTTAAGTTTGATCGCGAAGAAATGAATGAGCGTTAAGCCATTCTTCGACACGAACATTCTGATTTATGCGTTTAGTCAGGAAGATCCTCGTAGCGAAGTGGCGAGGATCTTATTAGCCACCGGCGGAGTGATTAGCGTTCAGGTGCTGAACGAGTTTACAGCCGTGCTCAGGAGGAAGCTCAAATTCAGTTGGAAAGAAGTAGAAGAAGCGGTAGCGGCGATCAGAACTTTGTGTCCCAAGGTTGCGGCTCTGACGGTTGAGACTTACGACAAAGCCTTTGGGATCGCGGATCGCTACGGCTACCAGATCCACGATTCATCAATCATTGCTGCGGCTCTAGCCTCTAAGAGCCTCACCCTCTATTCAGACGACGATATGAACAACGGACAAGTCATCGATACGTTAACGATTCGCGATCCGTTTACCAAGCATCCCGATTGCTGATCGTGACGCGGTAAAACGGTTTGTCTTTCTCCGCCGGGTCCATCGTGAATTCCTCGGACATCTTCGTTGGATCGTAACCGCGCCAGAGCCAGGCGAGTGATTCAGGCAGATCGATTCCCGCTTGCGCAGAATCGTGTGTGGCCAAACCGAAGCGGAAATGAAAATCGTACTCGCGCATCTTCAAGGAATTGGCGAGCTGGATATTCTGCAAAGGCCAGGAGCCGTGATTATTTTCCAGGTCGTCGGCACCGTCGCTCATCCAGATGCGAATATTGCGTTTGGGCAGTTTGCGAACCATGAACGGATAAAGATTGCCGCCGTCCAGCTTTTCTTCCGGATGCCACTGGATCGAGGTGTAACTGCCAATGGTGGAATGGACGCGCGCGAATTTGTCTGGCATAAACCAAGCGGCATTGAGCGAACAGATGCCGCCTGACGATTCGCCGGCGATGCCGCGACTGTAGCCGTCTTGCCGAAGCCGGTAGACTTTTTCGACCTGCGGCAGGACCTCTTCCAAAAGAAACCGGTCGTAGCGATCGCTCAGGGTATCGTATTCGATTGAGCGCATGGCTTTGCCATCGGGTGAAAAGCCGGGAGCGATCAACACGTGCACCATGGGTGGGATCAGTTTTTGTGCGATCAAGTTTTCGGTAACGGTGAATAGCCGCAACTTGGAGAGATCACCGGAAACGAGCCCTTGGCCGTCCTGCCAGATCATCAAAGGAGCAGGAACTTTCGGATCGACTCCCGGCGAAGCATAATACCAGTAGTCGGCTTTCATGCCGTCGTAGATTTTGCTGACAATCGTTTGCTTCTCGCTCAGCTTGCCTTTGGGAACGCCTGCGTGCGGATAGGAATCCGGGTTGTAGCCGGAAACGTCGGTCCGGTTGCCAAGCGCTTTGCCGTCGCCAAAGTATTGGTAGGCATGTGTGACGCCGACGCGCATCTTCACCAGCCGCATCCATAACTTCGCGCCAGCGATTTTCTCCATCGCTACCGGCGGCTGCATATCGATAGAAACGCCGAGCGTTGAGGCGGCCAGATCGGAAACGAAGAGGTAGTCTTCACCCCACACTGCGACACCACCGTGCGGGGAAAGAGTATTGGTAACAAGATCGGCTAAACCAGGTGCGGCAGGACCCTGGCGGGAGGTTTCAATCAATTGCTCTAACGGGTGCGACTGAGCCAAGACTAAAGACGAGGTGAGTAGGAAGAACGCGAGCTTGTTCATCAAGAGATATCGGTCAAGTAATTTAAACGGCCCTGGCTATCGCCCAGCTTCTCCGTTGGCACGCCCATCGTATCAAGCATGCTCAAGTAGAGATTCGCGACCGGGATGCTGTCGGAAAGCTTGACGTGACGCCCCGTTTTGAAAGCGCGGCTGCCGCCGGCCAATAACACCGGCAAGTCGTCGTGATTATGCTTATTGCCATCGCTAATACCGCTGCCGTAGACGATCATCGTGTGATCGAGCAATGAACCATCGCCGTCAGGAGTGGCTTTCATCTTTTGCAGGAAGGTGGCGAACTGCTCCATGTGGTGGTGGTTGATGGCAGCCACTTTATCCATCAGGGCTGGATCGTTGCGGTGATGCGAAAGGCCGTGATGTCCTTCGGGAACGCCAATTTCGCGATAGGACCGGTTGCTGCCTTCGCGGGCCATCATGAACGTGGAAATGCGCGTGATATCCGATTGCAGAGCGATGGTCATCAGATTAAACATGAGCTGAGCGTGTTCGGCGAATTCCAGCGGGATGCCATCGGGCTTCGGCATGTTCGGCACAGCAACGTTATTCTCTTCCGCCTGCTTTTCGCCAACTTGCACCTGACGCTCGACTTCGCGAACGGCCGTGAGATATTCGTCAAGTTTGCGGCGGTCGGTGGGGCCGAGATCGCGCTGCAACTTTTTGGTGTCGTCGGAAACAAGATCGAGAATGCTTTGGTCGAGGCGGGCGTTGCGGGCGCGAGCGGTTGGATCAGCGGCGTCCTCTTCGCTGCCGAAGAGACGCTCAAACACCGCACGGGGATTAATTTCCGGCGGATTGGGAACGGTGGGCGTGCGCCAGGAAATGCTGTTGACGTAAGCGCAGGCGTAACCGGAATCGCAATTGCCAGCGAGATGGCCGTCTTCGCAGCCCAGTTCGAGCGACGCAAGTCGCGTGGCAGAACCCATCTTCTGTGCCGCTACTTGATCGACTGAGATACCCACTGAAATATCGGAACCCGCCGTCTTGCGCGGATGAACACCAGTGAGGAAGCTCGCAGCGGCGCGTGCATGATCGCCTGGACCATCACCCAAGGCTTCACCGTTGTGATCTTTGAGGCCGCTAAAGACCAGCAGTTTGTCGCGCACGGGCTCAAGCGGAGACAGAATCTTCGGCAGATCGAACGCCGTGCCAACAGTGGTGGGACGCCAATTGCGCATATCGATGCCATTGGGGACGTACACAAATACCATGCGATTGGGCGCCATGCGCGCTGTCGTTTTCGCGGCTGAGCTCATGGCCGGAAACATGGCGTCTAGTACGGGAAGGGATACGACCGCGCCGAGCCCGCGCAATAAGCTGCGGCGTGAGAGATGTTTTTTAGTGAGAATCATTCTGTGCTACTTCCTGTGTCGGCACGCCCGAGTTGGAACGGGGCGCTATCGACAATTCCATTGATCAAAGTTGAGAATCGGTAACCGTTGGCGGTCAAGTTAGAAACAATTTTCCGGGTGGCGGCCTTATCGTAATTCTCCAGGCCACGACCCAGAGCGTAAATCATCATCTTTTCAGTCAGGCATTCGGCGAAAGCAGTCCGATTGGCCGCCAAAATGGTCTTCAACTCAGCCGAACCTTTGAACGACTTGCCGTTTGGCAGAACGCCGCTGGAATCGATCGGTTGCGCGGCGTCTTGTGTCCGCCAGTGGCCGATGGCGTCGTAATTCTCAAGAGCGAAGCCGAGCGGATCCATACGCATGTGACAACTGGCACACATTGGATTGGCGCGATGACGTTCCATCTGCTGACGCATGGTGCCACTGAGCGGGCCGCCTTTTTCATCAAGCGAACCTACGCCCGGCGGCGGTGGAGGTGGCGGCGTATTGAGAACGTTTTCCATGATCCATTTGCCGCGCAAAACAGGCGATGTGCGAGTAGGATAGGACGTGATGGCAAGAACGCTTGCTTGCGTCAGGACACCGCTGCGCTGGGTGCCGTCGAGTTCCACCCGGCGGAACTGATTACCCTCCACACCGGAAATTCCATAGAACTTCGCGAGACGTTCATTGAGGAACGTGTACTTGCCGTCGATGAAATCGAGAATGCTTTGATCTTGCTCAACCACGTTGGCAAAGAACGTGCGCGTTTCGGTGTACATTGCTTTGCGAAGCTGATTGTCGAAATCGGGAAATTGTTGAGGATCTGGGTGGATACTGTCAAGATTGCGGAGTTCCAACCACTGGCCAGCGAAGTTATCGATGAGAGCGGCAGATTTAGGGTCGAGCAACATGCGACGCACTTGCGCATGCAATACATCCGGCAGGTTTAGACGCTCTTCGCCGGCCAATTGCAGCAATTGGGGATCAGGCATGCTGCTCCACAAGAAATAGGACAGCCGCGACGCCAGCTCATAATCGCCGACCGGGTGAACACCGGGCTTAGAATCGTGCTCTATTCGATACAAGAACTGCGGAGAAACCAAAACCGCTTCCAGGCCAAGACGCATGGATTGCTCGAAACTGAGTCCATCTTTTTCGCCGAGCGCCACAAGCTTAGTGAGCTTAGCGATTTCAGCGGGAGTGGCCGGACGCCGATAGGCCAAGTTGGCGAATTGAGTTAAATTCGTGCGCACACATTGCTTGGTGTGCTGACCGAGCGTGTGGCCACACAAGAAAACGCGCTTGTAGCTTTCCGGCAAAGGCGCCGCGGAGGCGTTGAATGGACCTTTGATTTCAAGCGAGTCCATATAGGTGGGCGAGTTTCCCAGAGCATGTTGGAGGCGGATTTGTTTCTCATCTTCCGGATGGCGAGCAATTTGCTTCGCCATGCCCGCTTCCTCATCGGCAGCCATTTGAGCGGCTAGCTTAACTTCTTCCGGCGTGGGGTCACGATGAGTGAGCACCGCCTCGAAGGAATGCTGCCCAGCCGGGAGGTGTAAGCGTAGTTCGTAGCCGCGCGGTTTATCCTTTTCGATCAAGACATTCTCGGACTTGATCTCTTTGCCATCCAGAAGAAGCTGAATGAGGAATGAATCCTGCTTACCATTAACGGAGGCGCGAAGATCGTAATCGCCTTCGGCGGGCAAATCGAAAGAATGATCGAGATCGGGGCGCGGCTCTTTCACCAGATGTTCAGGTGAATAGCGCATCCGCGTGGGCTTGGGAACTGTAAGGCTGAGGGGAATCGCTTCGGTGGCTATCTTCTTCGCGGCGGCAAGATATTTCTCCATCAGCACGGGCGAGACGGAGAGGGCGTCGCCAATGTTATCGAAGCCGAAACCTGAATCGTCGGCCGGGAAATCAGCAGCCGGTTTGAACTTGACGGCGAGCAAATCGCGAATGGTGTTGTTGTATTCAACGCGGTTTAGGCGATGCGCTGTCAGATGGCCGGGATCGGCTGGCGTGGTTCGATCAATTGCCGAGAATTCAGCATCGATCCAATTTGTAATCGTGGCGATTTGATCGGCGGGTGGACGAGGCATGCCTTTGGGCGGCATTTCGCCGGCACGCAAGCGGGTCACGACTTTTTCCCAGACGTCGCGATCATGCACCATTGCTGCCGTATCCCGATACTTTGTGAGGACTAGGCCACCACTCTTCGCTTGTTCGTTATGGCAAAGTGCGCAGTTCTGCTGTACGAAGGGAGCGATGGTTTGGGTGAAAGTATCCTTCGGGGGCACAGCTTGGGCTGCGCTAAGTCGCAGAGAAGAAAGGACTAATGCAGACGCAGTGAAGGTAAAATAATTCAAAATAGTGCAAGTTCCGTTGACAATTGAGACGTTTCAGAGGCAGACGGATGTTACCCTCGTCTGCATATATGAGAGCACAAATTTAACCTAAATTCTTATGATTTCACGTGGTCGCGCCAAGTATGGAGAAAGCTACTGACGGCGTTGGTTTTTGGCCGCCGAATCGCAAGAACAATGAGACCTATCCCGGTCCATACGAAGAACGCCCAGGCAATGTAGCGTCGAGAATCGTCACCGAAGAATGCGGGCAAAATAAACTGCACGGCGAACAAAACGAACATAGCAATGGCCTCGGCAAAACTAAAATACATGTTCAACAGGAAAAGCATGGAAACGAAGCTTTGACCGACAGTGAGCAACAATTCGGTTTTCTGCGCAGAGTCGAAGGCGAAACCCGAAGGTGTACCGAGGCTGAGTGAATAGACCAAGGGAAGCATGGCAACCAGAAGCGTCCATTGGTTAATGTTGCTCGAAGCGATGTTCATTAGCGCAATGCCGGCATTTTCCTGCTGGCGGGCAAAGTAGAAGGTGGACAGCAGTTCGGGAAATTCCGAGATGACGGGCGCGAGCCACTGGATGACTAAAAAGCTGGGCAAAGCAAGGGCCGAAGCCAACGAAACCAGGCTGCCGAGGAATGGTTCGGCTGTTAAATAAATGAGCAAGCCACCCAGCGAGAAACAGCCCAAGATGCCGGCGATGCGCCAACGCCGCGGCGCTTTGACGATGGTGCGCGGAATTCTATCAAGTTCGTCAATACCTTCCTGCTCTTCCGGTGGAAGCCTCAACAATAGGAAGAGATAAGCCGCATACATCGCAAGCAAGGGGATGGCATCCCAAAAATGCAGCGAGCCTTTCCACCAAATGAAGAGAGCATAGAGGAGCGGAAAAAACAGGCCGATCACTTCGACGCTGTGATGCGCATCCAGTTTAATTCTGCGCAGCGGTGTGGCTGTGCGGCGGCGATGCACCACGGCGGCGGTGAGATAGATCATGGGCCACGCTAAACCGGTGAGCAAGCGGAGCGCGCCGGTAAGATTCGCGAGCAGCAAGCCGGTTTGCTGCTTCCACGCGAGAACCGCTTCGACCGCAAACTCGGGCAGTGTTTGAAGCCAAGCGAGCATGGCCAGGGCGAAGCCTTGCGCGACAAAAAATTGTGCTGCTTCGGCACCCCAAGTGATCAGTAGCGAAGCCGCGAGAATGCACGGCGTTGTCCACAAAGCAGACCACGGACCCGTTTGCGAAAGGGGAATGGCGAAAAAGAGGAATGCGAAACCGGCAAGGCAGTTCAACTGACGTTGGCGGTTGTCGAGTTTAGGCAAACGTAACGCTGCTCGTTGCTCCTGGTAATGATCGAGTGCTTCTGAAATGCAGCCGACTTTGAGGGGAAGTCCGTTCGGTAATGACCGCCGCGACTTTCCTCGCGCGCCAGCGCGGCTTGCGAGATGAGCAGAGCCACTTGATGCATGTTACGCAGTTCGAAACTGGCACGCCCGGGCGAAGTTTGCGCGCCCTGAAAGTTGGCAAGCAGACGTTTGTGGGCAGCGTCGAGTTCAGGACCGTTACGCAAAACGCCGCAAGAGTTCCAGGCAATAGCGCGCAGGTCTCGTTCACTTATGGCCGGGAACACTGGATTAGGTGGCACAGCGCTAAATGATTGCACATCGATCATTTGGCACATGGCTTTTCCGGCGCGCGCACCGAAGACGACTCCTTCCAGCAGCGAATTGCTGGCCAGGCGATTGGCACCGTGCACTCCAGTACAAGCGACTTCACCGGCAGCATAGAGACGCGGCAATGTGGTTAGACCGTGCAAATCCGTTTTAACGCCGCCCATGGCATAGTGCGCGGCCGGGCGTACG
The DNA here is from genome assembly GCA_963749105.1 of Bryobacterales bacterium. GTDB lineage: Bacteria > Acidobacteriota > Terriglobia > Bryobacterales > Bryobacteraceae > Bog-105. The sequence goes on from CAVVLT010000031.1 coordinate 251,944, forward strand.
GGAGCTTGCATGGTTTCCAGATTCACGCCATAACTGAGGCACGTTTCGTAAATGCGGGGAAAGCGTTCGCGCACGAAACCGGCGGGCAGATGCGTCATATCGAGAAACGCGCTGGCATCGCCGGTGGCGCGCAACTCCATTACTATTGAGCGGGACACCACGTCACGGGGGGCGAGTTCCTTGAGCGCATGGTAACGCTGCATGAACCTCTCGCCGCTGGCGTTCCGCAAGTAAGCACCTTCGCCGCGCAACGCTTCGCTCAGAAGAAAGCGCGGCGCTCCTTCGACGTAAAGCGCGGTGGGGTGGAACTGAACGAATTCAATATCGGAGATGGCGGCACCCGCCCGGAAAGCGCAGGCAACGCCGTCGCCCGTGGCTACATCGGGGTTAGTGGTGTTTTCGAAGACCCTGCCTAAGCCGCCAGTGGCGAGCAAGACGGCGCGCGATTCGATCAACACGGTAGAATGCGTCATCTCGTCGAAGGCCCAGACACCAGCCACTTCGCCATCTTGCAGGAGAAAATCTGTTACGGCGGCGAAGCTCTGGAAGGCAATGCCTTCGATGGAGCGGGCCTGCTGGCGCAAAGTATGTACAATTTCGCTGCCGGTGGAATCTCCGTGCGCGTGGAGCACACGATTGCGGCTATGTGCCCCTTCGCGGGCGAACACAAGTTGTCCCCCTTCACGATCAAACGCGGCTCCCCAATCGATCAACTGCTCAATCGCAGCGGGGGCTTCTTCTACCAACGTGCGCACGGCTTCGGGGTCGCACAGACCGTCGCCGGCGATGAGGGTATCTTGTTCGTGGAGTTCCACCTCATCGTCATCGCTAAGCGCGGCGGCAATACCGCCTTGTGCGTATTCTGAGGAGGATTCGCGCAGACTGTCTTTGGCGATCACCAGGACGCGTCCGGCGGAGGCGAGTTCGATGGCGGCGCGCAGACCCGCAACCCCTGCTCCTACGACAACAAAGTCGGTACGAATGCGCTGAAACGGAGCGTTGATATTCTCATGATATAGCAGCTACTTAAAGAGTCCTATGAACACAAAAAACAACGCGCCGGTCAAAATCAGTAAACCAGTCAGCAAACGATTGACCGGTTACGGCGAGAATTTCTTTGAGTGGACTCAGCAAACGGCCCGCGCCATTGCAGAAGGACGGTTTGACGAAATTGATAGGGCAGCTTTAGCCGATGAGGTAGAGTCTTTTGGTAAAAGGGACCGGCGGGAAGTGGCAAGTCAACTCGGCGCGATTGTCACCCATATGTTGAAGACCAAATACCAGCCTGAGAGGGAAAGCCAGAGTTGGCGAAACACCAGCAAGACGCAGCAGCGTGAACTGGTCCAGGTTCTTGACGACAGTCCAAGTCTGCGAGCGCAAGGGGCCGACTTGCTCTTGGCAGTCCATCCAAATGCGCGGGCCGACGCCGCCGACGAAGCCGGCTTGGACTTAGACATTTTCCCCGAAACCTGCGAATGGACCTTCGCCGAAGTGTTGGGAAGCGGCGTCTAGAGCCAAGAAAAGTCGCAAATGCCTATCTTTACGGTTAAGACACCGCAGCACACTTATCAAAATGTGGTTGAACGTGGGGTGTTGCGGCGGATTGCCGAGTTTATTCCAGCAAAGGCCGGGAAGTTGTTTGTTGTGACCACGGAAGATGTGTGGCGACTGCACGGCGAAAAATTGAAAGCGTCATTTGCGGGTAAAACGCCGGAGGTTTTGTTCTTCCCAGGGGGCGAGGCGAACAAGCGGCTTTCGTCGGTGGAAGGTTTAGCCGAGCAGATGGTGGATCGCGGGGCCGATCGCACCAGCGTTGTGATCGGCTTTGGCGGCGGAATTGTCACCGATGTGAGTGGATTTCTAGCGGCCATTTTTATGCGGGGCATTCCGATTTTGCAAGTGCCGACGACGCTGCTGGCGCAGGTGGACGCGGGCACGGGCGGCAAGACGGGCGTGAACATGGTGAGCGGCAAGAATCTGATCGGCAGTTTTCATCAGCCTATCGCTGTGCTGATAGACCCGGACGTGCTTGCTACGTTGCCGCCGCGCGAATACCGAGCGGGTTTATTCGAAGTGATCAAATGCGGAATCATTCGAGACCGTAGTCTGTTCGACTTGCTGGACCATCAACGAGATGATGTTTTAGCGCTCAAGGCGAGCGTGACGGATCAATTAATTGCGGGGGCGGTGAATATCAAAGCAGAGGTGGTGACGGCCGATGAACGCGAAGGCGACCTGCGACGGATTCTGAATTTTGGGCATACGATTGGTCACGCAATAGAAGCCGAAACCGCTTACGTGCGCTTGCTGCATGGTGAAGCGGTGGCTTGGGGCATGCTGGCGGCAACGCGCCTGGCGGAATTGACGGGTACGTTGAAAGGGGCGGATGCGGACAGGATTGCGCGTGTGGTTTTGAGTTATGGGCCGCTGCCGGCAATAGGCGATCTGCAGCCAGATAGACTCTTGTCCCGGTTGTTTAGCGACAAGAAAACGATGCAGGGCAAAATTCATTTCGTGTTACCGACGGCGATTGGCGCGGTGAAGGTGATGTCGGGAATCGATTCAGCGCTGATCCGACAGGCAGCGGCGGAAGCGTTGCGGAAGAAATCGTGAGCATCGCTGCGGGCACAACGCCGCCGGAAGCGCCAGGTGAGCAGGAGGCGGCGCAGTGGGTGCGGCAAATGTTTGGCGAGATTGCGCCACGCTACGATCTGCTCAATCATTTGCTTTCGTTCAACATTGACAAGGGTTGGCGCAAAGCGCTTTTGAATAGAGTAACGCCGGTATTGCGCCGCACTGATGCACGAGTTTTGGATTTGTGTTGCGGGACGGGCGATGTGTTGCTCGACCTGCAAGCGGTAGCGGCGAATGCGGTCATGGGTGCGGATTTTTGTCACCCAATGCTCGTGACGGCTGGACAAAAGATGCTGGCGCGCAATTTTGCGACAACGTTATTTGAAGGAGATGCACTGGAGTTGCCGTTGGCGGCGAACTCGCTGGATGCGATAACGATTGCTTTTGGGTTTCGAAATCTTGTGAATTATCGGGCGGGACTGTTGGAGTTTCAGAGAGTGCTGAAACCGGGTGGAGTGCTGGCGATTTTGGAATTCTCACATCCGCGTAATTTCTTACTACGGCAAGCGTATGCCTTTTATTCCAAGGCGGTGCTGCCTTTCGTTGGAGGGTTGGTCTCGGGTTCGCGCACGGCGTATACGTATCTCCCTGAATCAGTAGCGAAATTTCCGCGCGCTGAGGAATTACTCTCGATGCTTGAAGAGAACGGTTTCGCGAATGCCCGCTTCGCATTGCTGACAGGCGGTATTGCGGCGCTGCATAGCGGGGAGAAAGCTATTGACCTTTGAGCCGGTTGATTTCGTCACGCAGATGAAGATTGCGTACCAAGCGAAGCAGATAGTTTGGATGCAGATTTAGAATTTTGGCAGCGCCACGGTAGTCGCCTTTGGCTTGCTTGTAGGCCTCCAAGATCGCTTCGCGCTTGGCTCCCACGATGGAGTCTTCGTACTTGGATGTGGGATTTTGCGGCGCTACAGACAGCAGCGGATCGGGCAGGTCTTCGGGCAGGACCCAATCGGTATCACCGAGCACGACCGCCCTCTCCATGGCGTTTTCCAATTCACGAACATTGCCCGGCCAACTGTACTGCATGATCATTTCGTGCGCTTCTGGTGAAAGTCCTTTGACGTGACGCTTGGACTTCTCGGCAGAACGCTGTAAGAAATATTGGGCGAGTTGTGGAATGTCGTCTTTGCGTTCACGGAGCGGTGGGGAATCGAGGGCGACGACATTGAGTCGATGAAAGAGATCTTCCCGGAAACGCCCCTCGCTGACATCCTGGCCGAGGTCGCGATTAGTAGCGGCGACGACGCGGATATCGAGCGGCCGCGATTGGGTACCGCCAACGCGGAAGAACTCGCGCTGTTGGAGCACGCGGAGAAATTTTGCCTGGAAGCCTTGCGCCAATTCGCCGACTTCATCAAGAAAGATCGTGCCGCCTTGCGCCAACTCGAAAAGGCCAGGCTTCATGGCGATGGCGCCGGTGAACGCGCCTTTCTCGTGGCCAAACAGCTCACTCTCAAAAAGCGATTCAGATAAGGCGGCGCAATTGACGGCGATAAACGGGCGGTCGCGACGATTGCTCTTTTCATGCAGCGCGCGGGCGATGAGTTCCTTGCCGGTGCCGCTTTCGCCTGTGATCAGAACGGTGGTGTCATGCGGCGCTACGCGTTCCACACGCTCTAACAAACGCCGCAACAGCGGGCTTTCGCCGACGATGCCTGTTTTGGGCGCAATCTGTTGTTGCAGGAATTTGTTTTCGGCGCGCAGGATTTCGACTTCGCGGTTCGCTTCAAATCCGACCGAAGCAAGCGCGGAAACGGCCGTTAAAGTCTCTAAGTGGACGGCCAGATGCGGACGCTCGCGATCCTGCACTTTCACCACAAGCGCGCCAAACAATCCACCGGAAAGGTAAAGAGGAACGGCTACTAAATTCGAGCTATCGTCCTTAAAAGCGCCTTCTTCGCAAATATGGGCGATGGCGGAAATAACATCCGATTGCGATGAGCTCGTTTCGCTCTCGTAGCGTTCCGTAAGTTCGGAGGCAGTGGAACCGATCAGCAGAATCCCTTCGCTGTTGGGGATGAGATCGCCGACCAAACGAAGGATCTGTGTTTGCAGTACATGCTTATCGCCTTCACTGGAGGCAAGGGCGCGAAAGAGAAATAAGAGGGAGCAAGCGGCGAGCAACGCTGGCTTGGTATCGGCCGTCGCGATGGGACCGGCAGCATCGGCGTCGGCTTCGCCCGAGCGGAACATGACAATTGTTTTGCCAACACCGATTTGATCTTTTTCTTCAAGCCAGCGTTCGGCGGAACGCATACCATTCACGTAAGTGCCGCTGGAACTCTTAAGATCGGTAACCAGGAAGCGGGTTCCCTGCAAGCGAATTTGGCAATGACGCCAACTAACTTCCGATTCCGCAAGCACAAGGCTGGCATTGGGCGCACGACCAATGACGAATTCGTCTTGCCCGAGCGGAAAACGGGCGCCGGCCTGCGGACCGTTAATGATAATCAGTTCCGGGCTCATAACCAACGAAGCTAGTGTAGCGGAATGCGATGTCACAGAGAGTGCAGAGTCACAAGTTCTGCGGCAGAGGTGTCAGAATCATCGGAGTTGGCGTCTAGATCGAGGAAGCGGGTATCGAGCAGGCGCGAGGTTTCGACATTGCCCATGGCAGAAAGTAACGTCTCTTTCAGGAAGGGATGTTCTTTTTCAATCTCAGCGAACATATCACGAAGAGAGCGCCGGACGGTGCCCGTTTTCTGCGAACAGCCGCAAGGGATAATGGGTGCGCCCAAGCTCGCTGCATATTCGCGGGTAAGGGTCTCATTGACATAGACGAGGGGGCGGATCAGACGGAACTCGTGTTTGCGCGACCACGCGACGGGCGGGAGCGCGCTGATGCGGCCGGTGAACATAGCGTTGCGAAGGAAAGCCTCGCAGAAATCGTCGGCAGTGTGGCCGAAGGCGACGACATTCGCGCCGAGACCGCGCGCGACTTCGTAAACAGCGCGCCGGCGGAAGCGGCTACAGAGGTCACATCCGTGATCAGGTTGGTCGACGAGAAGGTTGAGTGAGGGGTTGTCTCGGACGTAGGTCCAATCGACGCCACGTGATCTTAGAAATTCGCCGACTGGGTGTATGGGGGCGAGAAATTTTCCCTGCTCGATGGTGAAGGCTTGAACAGTGAAATGGATGGGAGCGCGTTTTCGAAGAAGGAGTAGAGCTTCGAGGAGGGTAAGTGAGTCTTTGCCACCGGAGATTCCGACAGCAACTCGGTCGCCTTCGCGAATCATGCGGAAACGGCCGACGGCTTCGCCGACTTTACGCAGGATAATTTTTTCTGTGTCCACTCTTATTTAGGATAAGCGAAGCGTTAGGATGTGTGTGGCGTCGGGAGATTCAAGGCGCTCGAAGCCGAATTTCTCATATAGGCGGGCGGCGTCAGGGTTAGCGGCGCGAAGGCGAACTTGTGCGAAGTGGTTTTGGGCCTCGCGAAGCAACGCTGAAACCAAGTCGGCGCCAATGCCGCGGCGACGCCATGCAGATCTCACGTATATTCGCCGAAGGCGCCCGACGGTGGGCGAATCAACAAACGGATCTCGAGTCAAGCCACCAATGGCAATGGGCAGTTCTTCCGCGAATGCGAGATACAGGCATTCTCCGGTAGCTGAAAACCGATTGACGCCGCTGGCCCACTCGTCTTGGAGCCGACTCAGGAACTGGTGGCCTTCGGCAATGGATTCCTGGATAAGCAGATCGAGTCCATCAATAGGGAGTTGGGCTTTGCGGAGTGAGATCATGTAGCAGTTCTCTGATGGTAAGGCTTGCGGAAATTAGCGGTTAACTTTCCGACCGTCGGTTCGTCTAGCTAAATAGTGAAGTTGATGTTGTCAGATGTTTGGCGCTCGTTGAAGCCCGTTCACGAAGCGCATCACGGCACTTTGTGGGCGGCTTTTTGCGCCACTCTCGTCGCCTTGATTGTAGGTGGCTTCAATCTGAAATCGGGCTTTGGGTTGTGGGTCGATTTGTCGGTGCTCTTTGCAACAGCAGCGATTGGCTTACCTTTGGTGGCAATTGCGGTGGGACTGGTATTGACGTTGCTGCGGAAGATTCCACGATTGGCGGCGGGTGTTTTAGTGGCAGTCATGGTCTTGCTGGCGCTGCCTTGGTTCAATGCGTGGGGCTATCTTTTGGGCGCAATCGTGCTGCTGATCGAGTGCACGCTGGGAGCAAGTGTGGCCACAGTTCTGTTGGGCGGATTACGCTACGCGGCGTTGGGCAAGAAGGCGCTTACACTGGCCGCGGGCGCGCTCGCGCTGATCGCCAATTTATGGTTGTTTGTTTTTCTGCGCAGCGATGGCATCGGCGAACACTGGTTCCGCGTGCCAGCAGGGACGACTTTGCCACCGCAGCTTTCTGCCGCTGATCCGTCGACTCGCGGAAGTTATCCGATTGCCGAATTATTTTATGGACACGGTGATGATTTACGGCGCAGCGAATATGGCAAGGGTGTTGTAATCCACACGCGCACCGTCGATGCTTCACCTTTCTTTCCGGATTTTGGCGGTTGGAAGGCGAAGTTTGCGACGGCGCTATTGGGGCTTCGGCATGGATCGTTTACCGTTGAACGGGCGCGTCTGGTATCCGCGCGGGGCGGGTCCGTTTCCATTGGTGCTGATGGTGCACGGTAACCACGAAATGAGTGAGTTCTCCGATGGCGGTTATGACTACTTGGGCGAGTTACTGGCGAGCCGCGGCTTCATCTTCGTATCGATTGACGAGAACTTTCTAAACATCGGACTCCTCCATGAGCCACCCGATGAGCGGCCTGCGCGCGCCTGGGTGATGCTGGAGCATTTGAAGCTGTGGGAGGAGTGGAATGCGACTAACGGCAATCCTTTTTTCGGCAAGATCGATACCGCCAGTGTTGCGCTGATGGGGCACTCGCGCGGAGGCGAGGCGGCGGCGACGGCGGCACTGTTTAACAGGCTTGCTTACGATCCGGACGATGCATCAATTCAATTTCGTTATGGTTATCCGATCAAAGCGGTTGTGGCCATTGCGCCATCGGGCGAGTCTCGTGTGCTGAACGATGTGAACTACCTTACAATTCAGGGCGCGCAGGATGCGGATGTGTCTTCGTTCTTAGGCAGCGGGCAATGGGACCATGTGAGGTTTAGCGGCGACGCCGATTTCTTCAAGTCGGAGTTATATGTGTACGGCGCGAATCATGGCCAGTTCAATACCGTTTGGGGGCGAACGGATGCGCGCGGGCCGAAGAGTTGGTTTCTAAATTTGCGTCCGCTACTGAGTGGGACGGATCAGCGGAAGATTGCGGAAATTTATGTGGCGGCATTCTTGGAAGCGACGCTGCACGGGCGCGGCGAATACCGGCAGTTGTTTCGAGATTACCGGCAAGCGCGGGCGTGGCTGCCGGAAACGTTGTATATGGATCGGTATCTCGATAGTTCGAATCGAGTGATTGCAGATTTCAGTGAGGATGCGGATCTCACCACAACTACCGTGCCCGGCGGAAAGATTGAAGGACAAAATTTGAGCGAATGGCGTGAGGGGAAGATTCCGTTTCGGAATGGCGACCGGGGTTATAACGGGGTGTTCCTAGGTTGGAATGGACACACAGCAAGTTACTCGTTGAGTCTGCCAGAAGGGCTGGCGGATCAGAGCGATGTGCTGACGATGTCCGTTGCCGTTACAGCGGATGGCGAAGATGAGAGCCCGACGGATTTCACGGTAGCGATGGAGAGTGAGAATGGGGTAGAAGTGAGGCTGCCGGTGAGCCGGTTTAGGACGCTACGACCAGCGATTCCGATTCGGTTTACCAAGGTGGAGTATTTGGACCGGCTGCTTTATAAGGAGCCTAGTGAGCCGGTATTTCAGAGTGTGGAGATGCCGTTGCGGGATTTCGCGGAGGCGGATGGGCGGTTTGACCCCGGGAAGTTGAAAAATGTGCGGTTGATTTTTGATCGGACGCTGGCGAGTGAGGTGTTGATCAGCCAGATTGGGTTGGAGCGTTCTGTCAAATAAAGTCGTCACCAAGCGAAAAAAAGAAAAGGGTGTCGTTAAGCCTTTCCAAGACACGAAAAGCCCTTTCGCGCATATGACTATTGACGAGCTTGAGGAACTTGATCGGCGGGGATATGTGCCTCGTCCGCAAGACGCGAATGAAAATCCGGCTTTGGGAGTCGATAGCCGCCTGGCCCGAGGACTGAGTTTCAGCGAGCCAGATTTGCGAGAATAAAGGAAGAAAGTTGCTTCCGGATTCCGCCCAAAGCTAGGCATTTCGGCGAAGCCAGAAACCTATATCAACCTGCTGTGAACAATACAATAGAATTGCGTTTTGGAATTGTCTTTACGGACCTTTATAAGCAAGAGGGTTTGGTAAAGCTGGATGGGGTTTTTCTCGCTCAACTGAAGGATCGTGCGCCTGCTCTGCATGAACGCTTGCTGGCGGCGCGGGAGAACACCTCCGCCTGCGCACAATAAAGCGGGTTCGGAACTGATCATCGAATTAGCGCCGCATGTGGAAGATTTCGTAGGCGAACTGTTCGGCATCGACCCGGAACTGAGTGAGTTGCGGAACCGGCACACCAAGCTCGCGCCAATCTATTCCGTAAAGCGCAAATTTGTCCAGCGCAAAGCACTAACAGGCTACACGGTTGACACGGCTTCCGCTATTGACGGAGAAGCGGTGGCGGCGAAATTGGCGGCGGTGATGATGGAGCCATTCACCGAACTCAGTTTTGCCAGCAAGGTTGAGCATTGGTTGACCGCCGAGGCAGAATACCCGGAACAACTGAAACTCGCTACGCAATACACTGCCTGGGCTACGCTATCTCCTGAAGGCCAGGCAAAACATAAAAGCGGAGTACTGTTCAAGACGCCGCACAAGATTGACCCGCATCATCTGGTTCCGGTGGAAACTTCGAAAAATAATGGCTTGGTGAGTTTGGTATTGGGTCCGAGCCATTGGCGGCATCGCGAAGGGTTTGAACTAACCGATGTGGGAACAGATCTGACGGGTGCGTTGGATCAGGCACATTACTGTATCAAATGCCACAACCAAGCGAAAGATAGCTGTTCGACCGGCTTGAAGGAAAAAACGGGCGAGTATAAATCCAGCGTGTTCGGAGTGAAGCTGGCGGGTTGTCCGCTTGACGAGAAAATCTCCGAAATGAACGTGCTCAAGGATCACGGCAATCCGATTGGCGCGCTGGCAGTAGTGGCGATTGATAATCCGATGGCAGCAGGCACCGGGCACCGCATTTGCAACGACTGCATGAAGTCGTGCATTTTCCAGAAGCAGGAACCCGTCGATATTCCGCAAGTGGAAACGCGTTCGCTCAAGGATGTGTTGGAACTGCCGTGGGGTTTTGAGATTTATAGTTTGTTGACGCGTTGGAATCCGCTGAATTTCGGTCGGCCGTATCCGCGCGCGAGCACAGGTTACAAGGTGCTGGTGGTGGGTTTGGGGCCAGCGGGCTTTACGTTGGCACATCACTTGATGAACGATGGGCACACCGTGATGGCTGTCGATGGCTTGAAGATTGAGCCTTTACCCGCCGAGATTTCAGGCGTCGATCCCTTTGGCCAGCGGCTGCCGTTCCGGCCTTTGCGCGACATCACGGATATTTACGAACAGCTGGGCGATCGGGTGATGGCGGGCTTTGGCGGGGTAGCGGAGTATGGCATTACGGTTCGCTGGAACAAGAATTTTTTGAAAGTGATCCGGCTGCTCTTGGAACGGCGTAACGAGTTTGCGATGTTCGGCGGCGTGCGCTTCGGTGGAACACTGACGGTAGAGAGCGCGTTTGCGTTGGGGTTCGATCATATTGCGTTGTGTGCCGGTGCGGGGCGGCCTACCGTGATTCCGATGAAGAACGGCTTGGTGCGCGGGGTGCGGCAGGCGTCGGACTTCCTGATGGCGCTGCAGTTGACGGGTGCGGCGAAGGCGGAGTCGCTGGCGAACTTGCAGATCCGCATGCCCATTGTCGTAATCGGCGGCGGTTTGACGGCGATCGATACGGCTACGGAATCGCTGGCGTATTACCTCGTGCAGGTGGAGAAGTTTCTCTCACGCTATGAAAAGCTGGCTGAGGATTTGGGCGAGACGCAGTTGAAGGCTCGCTGGAACAAGGATGAAGCGGAGATTGCGCAGGAGTTTCTAACACATGCACGAGCGATCCGGCGCGAGCGGGCAGCCGCCGCGAAAGAAGGAAGAGCCCCGCAGTTTATCGATTTGCTGAACTCGTGGGGCGGCGTCACGGTAGCGTACCGGCGCCGGTTGATTGATGCGCCAAGCTATACGTTGAATCACGAGGAAGTGGCCAAGGCCATGGAAGAAGGCGTCCGTTTCGCCGAATGTCTGGTACCAGAAGAAGTGGAAGTGGACGCGCAGGGCAGTGCGGCGGCATTACGCGTGGAGAAGCACAAGTTTGACGAAGCGACCGGGAAGCAAATTGCGACGGGCGAGAAGTTGACTTTGCAGGCGCGCACAATTTTGGTGGCCGCAGGAACGCAGCCGAATACTGTACTAGCGCGTGAAGACGAGAGCAACTTCAAGCTGGACGGGCGCTATTTCCAGGCGGTTGGTGAGGATGGGGAACCGGTGAAACCGGAGCGTGTGTCGAAGCCGGCAAACCCGCAGGTGCTGATTTCGTTGCGGCCGGACGGACGAGCGATCAGCTTCTTTGGCGATCTGCACCCCTCGTTTTCAGGCAATGTCGTGAAGGCGATGGGGGGGGCGAAGCAAGGGTTTCCGGTGGTATCGCGGGTATTGGCAAAGCGCAAAGCGGATGCGCCCACGCCGGCGGAACTGCTGAAAAAGCTCAACAGTGAACTGCGCGCGGTGGTGGAAGATGTGATCCGGCTGACGCCGAACATTGTCGAGATTGTGGTCCGCGCGCCGATTGCCGCACGTGCTTTTTTGCCGGGACAATTTTACCGGTTGCAGAATTATGAATCGCTGGCGCCGCGCACGCCGGACACGGTGTTGGCCATGGAAGGCTTGGCTTTAACCGGCGCGTCGGTGAATCAGGAAAAAGGTTTGCTGTCGACGATTGTGCTCGAAATGGGCGGATCGTCTGATTTGTGTGCCATGTTAAAGCCCGGTGAGCCGGTGATCTTGATGGGTCCCACTGGCACGCCGACGGAAACACCTTCTAAAGAAACGCTGTTGCTAGCGGGAGGTGGGCTGGGCAATGCAGTGCTCTTCTCGATCGGGCAACAGGCGCGGGCAAGTGGCACGCGCGTGGTTTATTTCGCAGGTTATAAGAAGATCATCGACCGCTACAAGGTCGAAGAAATTGAGAAGGCGGCGGATGTCGTGATCTGGGTTTGCGACGAAGCGCCCGGGTTCACGCCGAGCCGCGTGCAAGATAGCGCGTTTGTAGGGAACATAGTGGAAGCGATGGCGGCTTATGGGCGCGGCGATTTAGGCGAGGCCGAGATCCCCTTGAGCTCGGTGGATCGTCTTATTGTGATTGGCTCGGATGGAATGATGCGCGCGGTACAACAGGCTCGGCATTCCGTGCTTCGACCCTATCTGAAGCCGGACCACCAGGCAATTGGCAGCATCAACTCGCCGATGCAGTGCATGATGAAGGAAATTTGCGCGCAGTGCCTGCAAATGCACAAAGACCCGGTGACCGGCATAGAAACCGTGGTGTTTTCGTGTTTTAATCAGGACCAACCGCTTGACCAGGTCGAATTTGGCAGCTTGCGCTCGCGCCTGACGCAGAATGGAGCGCAGGAAAAGCTGACCAAATTGTGGATTGACCATTGCCTGCGGTCCATCGGGGCGCGTCCCGAGCTGGTCGCGGGCTAAATTCCCCTACTAACCGGCGGATGGTTTGGCAGTCTAAAGAGCAGCCGGATGGAATGGACCGACGCAGAAGCTGCCCGCGAGGTGCGGCTGGGAAACCAGCAAGCCTTTCGCGTATTGGTAGAGCGGCATAGTCGCTTGGTGTTCCGTCTTGCCTATCGTATGACTGGCAATGAACAAGACGCGGAAGACTTGGTGCAGGAAACCTTCCTGCGCGCCTACAAACAGTTTCACTCCTTTGATGAACGGGCGGCGTTCGGCACTTGGCTGCACCGTATCTGCGTCAATTGCTCGCTCGATTTAATTCGGGCGCGCAAGACTCGGCGCGAAATCCAAAACAAAATAGATGACGAACAGAAGACCGGCTGGCTGGAGCAAGTGGCTGCGCCTGAGCCGTCGCCGGAGCGCTTGATGCAGAGCAGCCAGATGGCGCAGTTGCTGGAGCCTGCGCTCGGAAAAGTTGAGTGAGACGGAGCGGGCGGCGTTTGTCTTGCGGCATTACGAAGGGTCGAGCATTGAAGAGATTGCGAAGGCGCTGGGTGTGCAGACGAGCGCGGCGAAACACAGCGTGTTTCGTGCAGTCCAGAAAGCTGCGGCGTTCGCTGGCGCCGGCTTGGGAGGCGACACGATGAACCACCTGAGCGAGGAGCACATGGTGGACGCGTATTATGGCGGGATGCCCGAAGAGGAGTTGCCGCATTTGAGCCGAGTGCGAGGAATGCCGAGCGTTGTTTGAGACGGCAGCGCGAGATGTTGGACGGCATGCGCGAGTATCCGGTGCCGGAGCGAGGTCCGCGAGTTATGGCGGCGAAGTTTGGACGAAGCTTTTGCCGCGGTTGCCGGTACGAAGGCGAAGATGGATGTGGTGGATGCTGGTGCCGGCGTTTGCCGCGCTGTTAGCGCTGGCGTTTGTGGCTGGACGATGGAGCGAGCGCAGCAGCCAGACGAGATGGCGAGGATTCCGGAGAAAGCTCGCGAGCGAGTGTTGCTGCTTTCGTTGAGTGAGCATTTGGAACGTTCGCAAATTGTGTTGACGGAGTTGGCGAATGCGAGTCCGGGTCGAGCGACTTGTTGGAGGAGCGGGACAGGGCGCGCGAGTTGAGTCGGAGCGAATCGTTTGTTGAAGGAGACAGCGATGCGGTTGGGAGATCGTAAGGATGCGGCGGTGTTGGAGGAGTTGGAGCATGTGTTGTTGGAAGTGGCGAACGCGCCGGATGCGCCGACCAAGCAGGACACAAAACGGGTACAGCAACGCATTGCGCAGAACGAATTGCTTATTCAAAGTGCGGATCACATGGAATGGATGCGCGGGAGAGAGGACTGAAGTTATGAAAAGGGTTTTGTTGGCAATTGGATTGAGCTTGCCGTTGCCGGGACAGAACATCCCCGGGGATTTGCAGAGTTTTCAAGCGCGTGATGCCGGCAAGGGGGACGAGGATTATCAGAAAGGCTTGGCGGCGCTGGATTCGCATGACTGGGATGCGGCGATCGAAGCCTTCAACACTTCTGCCTCGCAGAAAAAAGGCAACGCGCCGGCCGCGCTTTATTGGAAAGCCTATGCACAGAGCAAGGCGGGAGAGCGTGAAGAGGCCATGCAGACGATTGGCGAATTGAGAAAGAATTACAAGGATAGCCGCTGGAGTAATGATGCGCAGGCGCTGGAAGTAGAGATGCGCGGCCAGGGCGGCAGCACGTGTCGATCCGGGTGAACATGCGAACGAAGAAATAAAGATGATGGCGCTGAATAGCTTGATGCAGGCGGAGCCGGACCAGGCGCTGCCGATTTTGGAGAAGCTGCTGGCGAGTAACCAATCGGACAGGGTGAAGGATCGCGCCATGTTCGTGCTGGTGCAGAGTTCGTCTCCGAAGGCGGCGAAACTACTAGGTGACATCGCGCGTGGAACCGCGAATCCGGCGTCTGCAGATGAAGGCGATCCACTACATAGGGATGATGGGGAATGAGGAGTCGCGCAAAGAACTTCCGTCTATCTATGCGGCGTCGAACAATCCGGAGGTGAAGCGAGCGATTCTAAAGAGCTACATGATTTCCGGCTCACGCGATTTGTTAATCCAAGCGGCCAAGACGGAACAGAATCCGGAACTGCGGCATGAGGCGATCCAGCAGTTAGCGATTACCGGCGGCAGTGAACAGTTGTGGCAGTTGTATGGGAGCGAGTCATCGGCAGAAAATAAACGAGCCGATTTTGAAATCGATGTTCATGACTGGCAGCGGAGACAGACTGGCGGAACTGGCACGCTCGGAGAAAGATCCCTCGCTGCGTGCGGAGGCCATCAAGTCTTTGGGTTGATGGGAGGAAAAGGCCGTGGGGATGTATTGGTGGAGATCTTCAAGTCAGACACAATGCGAGTGTGAACATGCGGTGTTGCAATGCGTTGTTTCTACAGCAGAACGGAAAAGCGTTGGTGGAGCTGGCGCGTGCGAGAAAGATCCGGCGATGAAGCAGGAGATTGTCAGACAAGATGGCGCTGGTGCATTCGAAGGAAGTGACGGAGTACATGATGGAGATGCTTGAAGTGAAGACTCTGATGGCGTGGTGTTTCGCGGGTGTGTTGGTTGCGCAGAGTGTGCCGGCGGTGAGGAATGGTCAGTTGGAGACCCGGGCTCTTGCAGGCGATTTGGCGGCACAGTTGAAGAGTGACAAGCCCACCTGGTTTGGGTACACCATCAAGACACCGGCAAAGCGGACCAATGGTGCGATGGTTATCACGGAGTCCGATCCAGCTGGAAGGTTCGGAGACTGCGGCCGTGTTAGTGAGAGTGGAAAACAATCAGGTTCAGAAGCTGAAACTGTGTTCGCTCGATTGCGCGCTGGACTTGGGTGGACTGCCGCTTTGTTTGGCTGACAGGAGTGAGTGCGGAAGCGAGTCTAGCGTATCTGAAGACACTGTCGGTGGACAGTGCGATCTTTGCCATCTCGCAACACGCAGGAACGGAGGCGACTGACATTTTGATTGAAAAGGCAAGGAATAACCGAGTCGCCGCATGTGCGGGAGCAGGCGATGTTCTGGCTGGCGCAAAGTGCTGGTACGAAATCGGCGGCGGCGATTGTGGATGCGATTGTGAATGATCCAGATACAGGCGTGAAGAAGAAGGCGGTGTTCGCTCTTTCGCAATTGCCGAAAGATGAAGGCGTGCCTAGGTTGATTGAAGTCTGCCGGACGCAGCGGAATCCGGACGTGCGGAAGCAGGCGTTTTTCTGGTTAGGGCAAACACATGATGCGCGGGCGCTGGCCTATATAGAGGATGTGTTGACGAAGTAACCGGCTGCAAGAGCTTGGATTAAGCTCTTGTTATGGCCAAGCTGCTAGCAACTTTCCTACTCTGTACTCTGGCGTGGGGCGCCGACCCCGACTGGTGGAGAAACGCCGTCATTTATGAGATCTATCCGCGGAGCTTCGCGGATACGAATGGCGACGGCATTGGAGATCTGAACGGCATCACGGAGCACCTGGATTATTTGAAGGATCTGGGTGTGGACGCGATTTGGATTACGCCGTTTTATCCCTCACCCCAGGTTGATTTCGGTTACGACATCTCCGATTATAAGGCCATTGATCCGCAGTACGGCACGATGGCGGATTTCGACCGGCTTATGCAGGAGGCTACCAAGCGCGGCATCAGAGTGCTGAACGATATGGTTTTGAACCATACGTCAGACCAGCATCCTTGGTTCCAGGAGTCCGAGTCTTCACGCAAAAACCCGAAGGCGGATTGGTACATCTGGCGCGACGCCGATTCAAAAGGACACCCGCCCAATAACTGGCAGTCTATCTTTGGGCATTCGGCATGGCAATGGAACGACGACCGGAAGCAGTTCTACTATCACGCTTTTTACAAAGAGCAGCCGGATTTGAACTTTCGCAACCGTGAGGTGCGCGACGCAATGTACGACACGATGCGCTTCTGGCTGGACAAAGGCGTAGCAGGGTTCCGGCTGGATGCGGTGCCTAGTCTGTTTGAGGATCTGCAACTGCGCGATGAGCCTTTTCTGGAGGGGACGGACGCTTACGGTGAACGCATGGTGTCGCGCGTTTATACGGACAACTTGCCCGAAGTGCATGAGGTTCTGCGCGAATTGCGGCAAGTGACGAATGAGTATCCGGGACGTGTGCTTATTGGCGAGACATATCTACCGAATGCGTTGGAGTTGGCCAAGATGTATGGGAAAAACGGAGATGAGTTGCACTTGCCCATGGATATGCAGCTTGGCTTTTTGAACCGGCTTTCGGCGGGGGATTTCCGGAAAAAGCTGTTTGAGGCAGAGACACAGCTGAATGGGAATGTGCCGCTGTTTGCGTTTGACAACCATGACAATCCGCGGAGCGTAGATCGTTATGGGGATGGTCTTCATAATGATGCGATTCAGCGCCTGATCGCGACGCTCTTGTTAACGCCGCGCGGATCGGCGTTGATGTATTACGGCGAGGAACTCGGCATGACGACTAATACGCCGACGACAGTGGAGGAAGTGCGCGATCCGATCGGCAGGAGTGGGTGGCCCAAGGAGAAGGGCCGCGATGGGGAGAGAACTCCCATGCAGTGGAACAATGACGCGAACGCCGGGTTTGGAGGAAGTCACAAGCCATGGCTACCTGTGGGACCGAACTATAAAACGGTAAACGTGGCAACTGAGAGCAAAGATCCTCGGTCGCTCTTGAACTATTACAAGCGTCTGATCAAGCTACGTAAGGAAAACGAACAATTGCGTGAAGGCGATTGCGTGTTGACCAACGACAAAAGTGCGATGGTGCTGTCCTATATCAGGGTAACGAGGAATGGCAAAGCAGTGTTGGTCGCGCTTAACTTCTCAGCGCAACCGCAGACAGTAAGTTTCGATCTGACGAGTGGTGGGGTGAAGGGGAAGCATCTGAAGACATTGATCGCGTCATTTTCGGGCGCGCAGCCGAAAGATTTGGGGCATGTTACCCTGCCGTCGTTTGGATCTTATGTCGGCCAGGTGGAGCCGTGAAACGGTTGTGGCTGCTGTTGACCGCGTACGTGGCCCTTGCGGCGCCGACGGTAAGCAAGGTAGAACCACCGAATTGGTGGCCCGGGCACACGTTGAATGAGCTGAGAGTGCTTATTCATGGAACCGGTCTTACGGGAGCAACACTCAAGGCGCGAGGGCTAAAGACCTTCAACGTGCAGGTGAATGAGGCAGACACCTATCTGAGAGTCACCGTACAGATTCCAAAGAGCGCGACGGTTGGGAGTTATCCACTGCAGATTGAGACTTCGAGTGGGAGCGTACAGGCTGACTTCCGATTGGAGGCTCCGCTTGATCCGAGTGGCAGGTTCCAGGGCTTTTCATCAGATGACGTAATCTATCTGATCATGCCGGATCGGTTTGCGAACGGAGATCCGAGCAACGACGATCCGGCGATCTCGCGTGGCATGTTCGATCGAAAGAAGAGCCGCTATTATCACGGCGGAGATTTGCAGGGGATCATCGATCACCTCCCCTATCTGAAGAGTCTGGGGGTGACGGCGATTTGGTTCACTCCGGTATACGACAACAGCAATACTTTGAATCAGCAGCAGGCGGTGAAAGGGGAAGCTATTACGGATTATCACGGCTACGGGACGACAGACTACTATGGCGTCGAGGAACACTTTGGCACACTGCAATTGCTACGCAAGTTAGTGGATGAGGCGCATAAACAAGGGATCAAGGTGATTCAGGATCAGGTGGCGAATCACGTGGGTCCGGGGCATCCGTGGGTGACGGATGAGCCGAAGCCGACTTGGTTTCATGGCACCGTGGCGCAGCACGCTAATGAGACTTGGCAGGTTTGGAGCGTTACGGATAGCACAGCAACTTCGCAGAAGATGAGGAGCGACGTGTTGAATGGCTGGTTTGTGAACATTTTGCCGGACATGAACCAAGACGATCCCGAAGTGGCGAGTTACGAGATTCAAAATGCACTGTGGTGGGTGGGCATGACGGGGCTTGACGGAATACGTCAGGACACGCTGCCTTATGTGCCGGTGACGTTTTGGAAAGTGTGGAGCGCGGCACTGCATAAACAGTATCCGAAATTGCGGGCTGTGGGTGAGGTGTTTGACGGCGATCCGGCAGTGACGTCGTTCTTTCAGGGAAGTGCCGTGGATACGGTGTTCGATTTTCCGACATACTTCAACATTCGAGAGGTGTTTGCGAAGGGTGGGCCGTTTGAGACGGCGGCGAAGACACTGGCGAAAGATCGGTATTACAAAGATCCAAATAGTTTGGTAACGTTTCTGGGACTGCATGATGTAGCGCGGTTCATGAATGAACCAGGCGCGACTGTGGCGAAGTTGAAGATGGCGTTTACCTACTTGCTGACGGTAAGAGGCACGCCGATGATCTATTACGGAGATGAGATTGGGATGCCCGGTGGGGAAGATCCGGACAACAGGAGAGACTTTCCGGGTGGTTGGAAGGAGGACACTCGCAATGCTTTCGAGACGAATGGGAGAACGGCGGAGGAGCAGGAGATTTTTGGTCACGTGCAGAAGTTGCTGGCTCTGAGGGCAAAGACGCCGGTGCTGCGGCATGGGAGTTTGCGGGATCTGGCAGTAAGCGAGAAGACTTGGGCGTATGCGCGCGGCGACGAGAGGAATGCGGCTATCGTTGTTATGAACAATGGGGATACGGCCGCCGACGTGTTGGTCCCATTTCCTGACGGTGCGTACCTGGGTCAATTGGGAGGAGGAGAATTGCGAGTAAGTGGCGGGAGAGGAACGGCGCGCGTGGCAGCGCATTCAGCTGAAGTATACCTGGGCAGCCCAAACAACGGAGAGCGTTTCCGCTCTCCGTGACGGAGAGCGTTTCCGCTCTCCGTCACTGATCAACTACTGAATAATGATAGGCGGCACAGGCGTGCCAAGCGTCAACACAGACATACCGGTGCTGGTTGTGATGTACAGCTCACCAGAAGTCGCATCGCAGGTCGCACTGGCGGTTGATTGCCCATTGCCCCACGATTCAAGCGTGAATGTGATGCTGATCGTAGCGGGCTTGACAGGGAAAGTGAGGAGGCTGCCGTCCGAAATCGCGACGCCCAATTTGTCGGCATTGTTGAGGTTAAACGGTTGTTGCGAACAGAAGAGCGGACCGCAATCAATGTTGAAGGTACGGTCACTAAACAACTGCTGAGCGTTCGTACCTGAAAGAGTCGTGCCCGAAAATATGAAGCTATGCGCGGTGTACGTCAAACTTCCCGTCGTGTAGCTGGCGTAGGTGCTGCCGCCACTGGAGAAGTTTTTCATGGTGACCATTTTGAACGGCACCGTGTAACCAACCGGAGCTGTGGGAACGCAAGCTGCATGCACGAACGAAGGCAGCACGAGACCCAACAAAGTGAAGAGAGAGAGAGTTTTTTTCATCGAAATGTTCCTTTTTTTGTCGGTCCGAAAGGACCGTGTTTGAATTTCGATGAGTAGTGAATGACCAAGCTATAGCGTTACAGCGGCCGGTCTAATGGAAGATCTTTTTCAACTTATCGAACAAACCCTTCTTCTCACCGGGCGGCTTGTCCTTCTGCGAACTGGCATCCGCTTGCGTCGGATCGGGCGATTCAACTGGCGGAGCCGGCGTCACCACTTGCGCAGTCGGTGGAAGCCCGGTAGCAGGTATGTTCGGCAGCGGTTCCTGCCAGCCCGTTACTTCCGTTCCGCCCGCATGTAATGGGCAGAACTGTGTAGGCGCAGTGCCCGCCAGATAATATTCAGTGCGAACGGCATCGGCTGGACAAGTGCCCGTCGCAAGTTGGCCGGTAGCGTTATCGATCTGCGCAGTCACAATACCGTCGGGAATGGAGAATTGAGTGACGTCGCGATAAGCGCGATGCTGGTGCGCATGCTTCATAAAGCTTGCCCAGATTGGCAAAGCAGCGTCGGCGCCTTGCATCTTGACATCTTTGTAATCGTCCAATCCAACCCAAACGATACATAACAACTTGGATGTGAACCCGGCAAACCAGGCATCCTGCGATGTGCCGGTCTTGGCTGCGGCAGGCAAATTGAACCCATAGCGATAGGCGCCCGCAGCGGTGCCCGAACGAAGGACTTCCTGCATCAGACTCAAAACCAGGAAGTTGACGCGCGGATCAAGAACGCGTTTGGTCTGCGCCTCAGAGGTCCAAATGTCTTTGCCGCTCTTATCGACAATGTGGGAAATTAAGCGCGGCGCAACCATCACACCGTCGTTGGCAAAAACCGTGTAGGCGCCAGCCATATCCATGGCTGTGACATTGTACGTGCCAAGCGCCATAGAAGGCGTCGCGCGCACTTGATCCAAACCCGCTTTGTGAGCCAGGTCGGCCACGTTGCGATAACCCGCTTGCTCAGCCACTTCGATGGCAGGTACGTTCAAGGAATGCGCAAACGCGTAACGTAGCGTGACGGGTCCCGCCCAATTCTTGTGCATATCGTGCGGATTGTATTCTTCGCCGTTCCAAATGAATGTCTTGGGATCGTCATCAACGATCGAAGACGCCGTCATTATGTCGGGCGTGTTTACCAGCCCTTCGTTGAGGGCTGCAGCATACACGAAGGGTTTAAAAATACTGCCCGAAGGACGTTTGGCGTTGGTGTGATCCAATTGGCTGACGCCGTAATTCCGTCCGCCGATCAGAGCTTTGACTTCGCCGGTGTGCGGATCAAGGCAAATCAGCGCCACTTGGGGGGCTTCAAACGGTTGGCCCTTGCTTCGTTTGGCTAATATTTCATCGATTTGCTTAATCCCGTCTGTTACCGCGACCGCCGCGTCATGTTGCAGGTCGGAATCGAGCGTCGTATAAATTCGCGAACCTGATTCCTGAAAATCGTGCTCGCCAAACTGATCGGCCAATTGTTCGTTTACGTGGTCGACAAAATAGGGAGCGTCGGTCGATTCAATACCTTGCTTGGTAACGTTCATAGGCGAGCCGCAAGCCTCGGTGTACGCCATCTGGGAGATATAGCCGTTATCGAGCATTAGTTTAAGCACGATGTTGCGGCGCGCCTTGGCCCGATCAGGCCAACGGAATGGATTGAGGGCACTCGGCTGCTGAATCAGACCCGCCAGCGTCGCGGCTTCCGGCAAAGAGAGTTGTTTCATATCTTTGCCAAAGAACGCTTGCGATGCTTCCCCAAAGCCGCTGATCCCGAACGAACCGCGTCTGCCTAGTGGCACCTGGTTGGCATAGTATTCGAAGATCTTCTGCTTCGAGAGCTTTTGTTCCAAGTGAACGGTGATTAGTAATTCTTCAAACTTGCGGCCAAACGTTTTGCGAGAATCAAGCCAAACCATTTTGGCCAATTGCTGTGTCAACGTCGATGCGCCATAGACTTTGCGCCCTTGGCGAATGTCCACGAAAACTGCCTTGATAATGCGTAGCGGGTCGAAACCCGAGTGCTGGAAAAAGCGCTTGTCCTCTATTGAAATCACGGCATTGACAAGGACGGTCGGAATGTCTTCGAATTTGACAATCCGCCGCTTGGCCCGGTTCTCGTCGAACATGGTGCTCAATACGGCCGGCTCCAACGAATATTCCGTACGCGACGAATTGTCACTCAACGCAATGATGGAAGCGATCTTGCCGTCCCGAATGCGCAGCACTGCCGGTTCGGAATTGGTTTCCGATTGTTTCCCTGGAAAGATCTCAATGCCGTCGGGCCGTAAGTGATACCAGCCATACGCGTCGGTCTTCGCGTCCTCTTCGTAGCCGCTTTCGTTCAGCTTGCCGGCAATCTGCGCTTTCGTCGCTTCATCGCCCACGCCGACAGTTCGCGGAGCGGCAAACAGAATTGACGAATTCGGAAAAGGTCCTTGGTTGAGCTTGGCATCGGCTATGCGCGAGTATTTGAAATAACTAAATACGACGAAGCCCGCCGCCACGGCAATAACGCTCAGCAACCCAATGAAAACGTAGCGGCTGATCAAGGCTGAATCAAGGCGGGAGCGGCGTCTGCCGCCAGATGAGCGTTTCGGGAGTTTTATACGTAAAGGCAAATTGAGATGGCCTGGGAAGAAATATCTCTGCGTTTGACGCCCGCGACAAAGCGCTGTTACTGCGGGGCTTGATAATAAGATTCTAACTCTTTCCAGATGTCGTCATCGTGGGGCTGCCAGTCCGGGAGTTGCCTGCCGGTGATTTGCAAGTCTTCGATGGTGAGCGTGCCATGCCCATAGGGACAAATCCGTTCAGTCCGCGGACGGCCTAAGAGTGTCCGCCCCCACGAGCCAGATCTGACCGGCATAATCAGTTTACGCAAACAAGTCCGGCAACGGCGTCGCTGGTCTAACACGATCAAAACGAGTATGGCCGCATCGAGGTGCCACAGAGCGAGCACTAGGAAAGTAAAGGGCGCATCGTGCAGGAACAACGCCTGTTCCATTCCAGGATCTTGCTGTGGAAGGGGATAGAGATGAAGAACGCCATACTGCAAGGCGAACATGAGCGCGCCGCCGACTAACAGTTTGGCGATAAAATAGAGCCAGTACTTCATCTCAGTTTATTGGAGTCTCCTCGTTACAGATGAGTTGCCGAAAAACCGAATTTGTTTCAGCTGCGAACCAAATTCTTTGCCAAAAAGATGAGATTAGCCGGTCGCTCTGCCAGACGCCGCATAAAATACGGATACCAGGCATCACCATAGGGCACGTAGAGTCGTAAGCGAAACCCCTGCGAAACCAATTTGCGTTGCAAATCACGTCGTATGCCATAGAGCATCTGAAATTCAAAACGTTGAGGATCGAACTTTTGTTCCCTTATGTGACGTAGCGCCTCGTTGATGATGTTCTCATCGTGACTGGCTATAGCCGGATACGTGCCTTCTGCAAGCAGCAGTTTCATCAGCTTTACATAATTTGCGTCAACGTCCGTTTTTTTCTCAAACGCAATGGAAGCAGGTTCGCGATAGGCTCCTTTGCACAAGCGAACTGGAATTTCCAAACCCGATAGCATGCGAATATCGGCCTCGCTGCGGAACAAATAGGCTTGAATGACCGCCCGCACATGGCCGGGGAAAAGCTCTTGCAAGCGTTTTACGAGCGCCAAAGTGCGGTCGGTATAGTCGCTCGATTCCATGTCGATTTCGACTTTGGTATTGATTGACCGGGCGCGCTGTGCCAGCGCCAGCACATTCGTTTCACACTCCTGCTCGGAAAGATCAAGGCCGAATTGGGTCAGTTTGATGGAAACAGTGGCCGCCAGTTTGGCTGCCTCAATTTCGGCTAAAGCAGCCAGATAAGCGTCCCGCGATTCCGCCGCATCTTCAACATATTGAACGTTTTCGCCGAGGCAATCGAGTGTCGCCAGAATTTTCTCCGCCGCCAATTTCTTGAGCACGTCAATGCCGTCGGCCAGCGTTTGACCCGCAACAAAC
Source organism: Bryobacterales bacterium (assembly GCA_963749105.1). Classification (GTDB taxonomy): domain Bacteria; phylum Acidobacteriota; class Terriglobia; order Bryobacterales; family Bryobacteraceae; genus Bog-105. The sequence continues at coordinate 275,742 of CAVVLT010000031.1, forward strand.
CGTGAAGTCAGCTTCCGCGAGGCAGACGAAGTCTCCATCCAATTGCGTAGCCAGGATTGCTCAGAAAGATAAAGGAGAGAACTGCGCAGCATCTTTCATACTAGCCTGCTGGGAACTAAGCAAAAATGCTGTGGCTCGCGTATGCCAGTCCGGTACCGATCATCGCGCCCACCACGACGTCGCTCAAGAAATGCATGCCGAGCAGGATGCGCGATATGGCAACGCTGAGGGCACAAAACAACAGACCTGCCGTAAACAGAGGGTAGAAGAGGCTGATGCCGACCGCGACGGCAAATGCGGTAATCGTATGACCCGATGGGAAAGAGAACTGATCAGGCGGAAGTAAGGTTGCCCAGCAATGCGGTTCAATTTCACAGGGACGCTTGCGGCCGGAGATTTTTTTCACCGACTTGAATATGCCGACGCCTACCAGAGCCGCTGAACCGGCGGAGGCAGTGGCAGAAAAGCGGTCTTCCCCACCGAATAAAAGAACGGCGAGCCCAGTGAGATACCAAAGCCAACCGTCACCCGCGCGCGTTGCGACGATGGCCCATAAGCGAACCCATTTAGGCGCAGGCCACTTATTTACCTTACGCATGATTCTGTGATCGCGCGTGGCTATGTAGTGGAGCATGCTTAGATGAGCCGTCATGTCAACGGCCTCTCACACCAGTTTACGTGAAAAAGCATCGCTAATGTTCCTCGTACTTCATTTGTACGGCCTGAATGGTTACAGCGAGGTGACAGCTTGGCAAAACATTGGTGAAGCTTTTTGTTCGGATTGGATCGGCAGCGAATTACTATAGGAGTTGCGCGAAAATCTCAAGCTTGACCTAATTTATTTCAATGCTGGCGGAGGACACCGCAGCGCCGCTACCGCGCTTCAGTCCGTCATCGCTACAACCCGCACATCCTGGGAAGTGCGTTTGGTGAATCTGCAGGAGATTCTGGACAGTCTGGATATCTTTCGCAAAATAACCGGCATACGGCTGGAGGATATCTATAATTTGGCGCTGGCGAAGGGCTGGACCTTAGGCTCGGAGTTGCTGCTGCCGATGATGCATGGCGTGATTCGCATGTACTACCCGGCGCAAGTCAAACTCCTGACCCAGGTTTGGAAGGAACGGCAACCGGAGATGGTTGTTTCCGTGGTTCCGAACTTCAACCGAGCGCTGTTCGACAGCTTGAGCATGGCTCTGCCCAAAGTTCCTTTCGTGACGATTCTAACGGACATGGCGGATTATCCGCCGCATTTCTGGATTGAGAAGCAGAAGCAATATTTGATTTGCGGAACGGAAAAGGCTGTTCAACAAGCGCGGGCTGCGGGGCAAGATGCGGCACGCGTGTTTCGAACCAGTGGAATGATTTTGCGGCCACAGTTTTACGATCCGCAGACGACTGCGAAGGCGGACGAATTGACGAAGCTGGGACTTGATCCGGAATTGCCGACGGGGATGGTGATGTTTGGTGCTGAAGGATCGAGCGTTATGGCACCGATTGCGGAACGGTTGGGAAACAGCGCGAGTAACCTGCAGCTCATTATGATTTGCGGAAAAAATGAAAAAATTCGCCGACGTATTAGTCAGATCAAGACGCGGAATAAGATCCATTTGGAAGGATTCACAAAAGAAATTCCGTATTTCATGAGCTTGTGCGATTTCTTTATCGGCAAGCCTGGGCCGGGGAGCATTTCGGAGGCAATCAAGATGAAGTTGCCGGTTTTTGTGGAACGAAATGCGTGGACGCTGCCGCAGGAACGCTATAACGCGGAGTGGCTGACGGAGCAAGGCGTGGGTGTTGTCCTTGACAACTTAAGATCCATTGAAGAGGCTGTTCGTAAGGCGCTTAGCGGCGGCGAATTGAGCAAGATGCGGGCCAAAGCAGCAGCGCTGGATAACCGTGCGGTATTTGAAATACCGGAACTGCTCGCGAAAATTACCGAACCTTAGACCGGAAGTGGATTGCGTTCGGTGAACCCGGCCTGATGCCAGTAGGGATAAATGCGGGGGCGTTCGCTGGCTTCGTCCAGCTTCTTAATTTGCTCCGGAATGAGATTCCAACCGACGGCACCCAGGTTTTCCTTGAGTTGCTCTTCCGTGCGCGCGCCCATGATGACGCTGGATACGGTGGGCCTTTGCAGCAGCCAATTAAGCGCAATTTGGGAGACTGATTTACCGTTTTCTTTGGCGATGGCGTCGATAGCATCGATCACTTTGAAGAGATATTCATCTTCGATTTGCGGTCCCTGCGCGGCGGTCTTGTGGAGACGGCTGACCTCGGGCAAGGGTTGCCCGCGGCGAATTTTACCGGTGAGGCGTCCCCAACCGAGCGGGCTCCAAATGAGTGCGCCGACCTTTTCTGCGACGCCGAGCGGCATTAATTCCCACTCGTATTCGCGCCCGACGAGCGAATAGTAAACCTGGTGCGCAACGTAACGCGCCCAGCCGTAACGGGCCGATACTGCGAGAGATTTCATGAGGTGCCAGCCAGAGAAATTCGAGCAGGCGACGTAGCGGACCTTGCCGGCTTTGATGAGCGAGTCGAGCGATTCAACAGTTTCATCGATGGGCGTGGTGGCATCGAAGCCATGCATATGATAGATGTCGATACGGTCGGTTTTCAGACGCTTGAGGCTCTGCTCGCAGGAGCGAATGAGGTGATAGCGCGAGGATCCGACGTCGTTCGGGCCATCGCCAAAGCGGAAGGTGGCTTTGCTGGAGATAAGAAGTTGCTCGCGCTTGCCCTGGATAGCTTCGCCTAGAATTTCTTCGGAGACACCGTTGGAGTAAATGTCGGCGGTGTCGAAAAGATTGACGCCCGCGTCGAGGCAGATGTCGACGATGCGTTTGGCGCCTTGGACGTCAGTTTGACCCCAGGCTTTGAAGAAGTCGCCGCTGCCGCCGAAGGTGCCGGCGCCGAAGCAGAGGGAAGAAACTTTGAGGCCGGAGTGGCCAAGTTGGCGGTAATCCATACTTGCGGTTGGATGCGCCGAGGAGGCGGGAGGCTTCAGGCAGGTTTGGGTTTGCGGCGGCGCTCGAAAAGCGCTAAGAGTCGCGTTTCAAGAAGGATTTTCCGGCCAAGAGTGGCGCGGGTAACGGCGGCTGAGTTCCTTGCGTACTTGTGGGTAGAGGTTTTTCCAGAAGCTGACGAGGTCTGTAGTGACTTGTACTGGACGCTGGTTAGGAGCCAGAAGTTGAACAACAAGTGGAACGTCGCCGTGGGCGACAGTGGGAGTCTGCTTCATGCCGAAGAAGTCTTGTAGGCGAGAGGCAACTGTGGGAGGACGACCATCGTGATATTCGATGCGGGCTCGGCGACCGCTGGGGAGTTGGACATGGGTAGGTGCGATTTCGTCAATGCGACGCATGGGTAGGATGGATTGTAGAACGTCGAGGAGGCCGACGGTTCGCATGTCGGCGAAGCTGGTGCAACCTTTGGCTAGTTCGCGAAGGGCAGCAAATTGCGGGTCAGCGGGAAGATCGTTCTTTAGATAGATGGACGCGAATCGGACGCGGTGCATAAGTTTGCCCAACTCTTCAGCATCAGTGAAACGCTCCGGGCCAGCTTCAATAGCCTTCGCAGCGAGAAACTCCCAGGTTGCCTGTACGTCAGTGGCAGGACCGAAAGATTCGTCGATGACCAATTGTTCGTAACGAAGTTGGTTGCGCTGTTCTACGCGTTCCCCTTCGCGATTCCAGGAGAGTTCTTCGCGGGTTTCGATCCGATCTGGAAAAAACTCTAGGAGCCAGTCTGGCTCAATCGCGCTGGCGATGCGGACGAGTGGAGTTTGACCGTCGCGGTCATCGACTTCGATGGCCACCATGTAATCAGCATGAACGAAACTGCTGCGATCAAGCTGAGCGGAGCCGCCATTCGAGAGAAGTAAGCGGTCGCCGCGTTTGCGAGCGACACGATCTGGAAAAGCAAGCAGGAGTGACTTCTCCAAAGCCTGCGGGTCGGATTTGGTAACAGGTATGACGCGCACCTGGTCGAGCAATTGCTGGCGGAGGCGGCGCGCGTTGTAGGGAAGGTCCGCGGCGAGAAGAGCGTCGAGGTCTGAAGCGTGCGAGCGTTGATCGAAACGAGGGCGGCCTTCGGAGAGACGTGCGGCCAAATCGCAGGCTTCGCGCTTCGCACCCATTTCGGACGCGGCGAAGACAAAACGGGCGAGACGAGGGTGCAGCGGCCATTCCGCCATTTGACGTCCGGCGCGCGTGATGCGGCCTTGGGCATCCAAAGCTGTAAGCTTGACGAGAAGCTCACGCGCGTGGGTGAGCATGTCCGTCGATGGCGAATCGAGCCAGTGTAAGCGATCCCATTCGATGCCGTGGGCGGCAAGCATCAGCATAGTGGCGCTGAGATCGGCGCGCAGAATCTCCGGCGGCAGATGATGTGAGCGGCGCACAAAATCGGATTCAGGAAAGAGGCGAATGGCAATGCCAGCGCTGGTTCGCCCTGCGCGGCCGGCGCGCTGAATGGCCGAAGACTGACTTATCTTTTCAATATTGAGGCGAGAGAGCCCACTCCATGGCGAGTGAGTGAGGACGCGGGCGAGGCCGCTGTCGATGACAGCTTCGATACCTTCGATGGTCACAGAGCTTTCGGCGACGTTGGTGGAGCAAATAATTTTGCGGGTAGTGCTGGGAGTGACGGCTTGATCTTGTTCTTCGGGGGTGAGGTCTCCATGGAGGGGAAACAATTTCGCACCTGCCAATCGGGCGATGGGTTCGCAAGCAGCGATTGCCTTTCTGATTTCCGCAGCGCCAGGGAGGAAGACGAGAATGTGCTTCTTGGTTTCTGCGACGGCTTTCGTTACCGCGGAGGCGACTTGTTCCTCGAGCGGTGCGTTCGATTGCGGCGAATAGCGAGTGGAGACCGAAAACAATTTGCCGGGAGCTTTGATCAGGGGAGGATTGCCGAGGGCAGCCGAAAGACCATCGCTAAGAGTGGCCGACATGATCAAGAGCCGCAAGTCACTACGTCGTTTCTGCAGATCGCGAAGAAGCGCCAGGGCGAGATCAGTTTCAAGATGACGTTCGTGAAACTCGTCGAGAATCACAAGGCGAATTTCGCGGAGTTCGGCATCGGCAACCAGTCGACGGGTCAATACACCCTCGGTCAGGTACCAAAGCTTGGTCTTGGGACCGCTGACATCTTCAAAGCGCACGCGGTAGCCAACCGACTCTCCCAACGGCTCGCCCAGTTCCTCGGCCACACGCCGGGCTGCCATACGAGCGGCGAGCCGCCGAGGTTCGAGCACAACGACAGGCCCCAAGCCCGCACTGAGGGCGGCCGCCGGAACGCGCGTGGTCTTCCCTGCTCCCGGCTCTGCCTGCAACAATGTAAGAGTGTTGCCTTCAATTGCTTTCAGAATTTCAGGCAGTAGCGAATCAATAGGAAGAGGATGCCGGTAAGAATGCAAAGCGTGGCTCAATCTTTTATTCTCGTTTGCGTCATATGTGCGGCATAGCAGGGTTCACTCATTTTCAGCGCAAACCGCCCGCATCTGTGCTGCGCCGGGCGGTACAGAGCTTGTATCATCGCGGCCCGGACCAACAGGGGACGCACGAGGCGGCGCATGCTTCTTTGGGTGCAGTCCGGCTAAAGATTATCGATCTGGACGGCGGCGATCAGCCCATGCGCACCGAAAACGGCGATACAGTCATTGCCTTCAACGGCGAGATTTATAACCACGCAGAGATTCGCAAAGAACTAGAGGCGCTAGGGCATCAGTTCGAGTCGCATTGCGACACCGAAGTGGCGTTGCGGGCGTTTGCTCAATGGGATGTGGATTGCTTTGCGCGTTTTCGCGGGATGTTTGCGGCAGCGATCTGGCGGGAGCAGGAAGACCGTTTAGTAATTGTGCGAGACCGCTTGGGCATTAAGCCGCTCTACTATATGATCCACAGCGGCAATCTGCACTTCGGGTCGGAGTTGAAGGCGATTCTTGAACACCCGGAGATTCCGCGACGCATCTCGCACAAGGCGCTGAGTTATTACCTTTCGCTCAATTATGTACCGAGCCCTTACACCCTGGTAGATGGCATTGTGAAGCTGCCGCCAGGGTCGTGGATGGAGTCTCGCAGCGGGCAGATTCGAGCCGGGACGTATTGGCGGAACGAGTTCAAGCCTCAGGAGATCGGTTTAGAAGAAGCTTGCGGGCAACTGGATCAGTTGCTGAAGGAATCGATGGCAGAGCATTTGGTGTCAGATGTGCCACTGGGTATTTGGGCGAGCGGTGGGTTGGATTCGTCGACGATTCTCCACTACGCGGCTGAAGTTTCGTCGCGCAAGCTCGAAACATTTTCGATTTCTTTTGCAGGTCGGCGGTTTGATGAAAGTCAATATTTTCGACTGCTGGCAAGCCGCTACAACACGGTGCACCGTGAGTTCGACATGAGTAGCGAGGTAGATCTCGCGGCAGCGATTCATGAGATGGCTTACTACTCAGACGAGCCGAGTGCCGATGCCGGTGCCCTGCCGGTTTGGTTTCTTTCGCGCATGACTGCGAAACATGTAACAGTAGCGCTGAGTGGTGAAGGTGCCGATGAGATTTTCGGAGGGTACCAAACCTATCTTGCGGATGGCTATGCACGGATGGCACGTTATTCACCTGCGGCTCTGCGAAAGCTGGGTTTGTGGGCTGCGGAGAAGTTGCCCGTTTCCGATGAGAAAATCGGCCTGGAATATAAGGTGAAGCGATTTTTGGGAGGTACGCTCCTCCCAGCGGACGAGGCCCACTTTTATTGGAACGGAACTTTCTCCCAGAGTGAGCAACGGCAGCTAGGTTTGAAATCACACACTGAGTCACTCGGAGGTTTGTGTGAGTCACTCACAGGGTTACCTCCCAAAGGCGACACACTGAATCGTTATTTGTTTGTGGATCAGCATTATTACCTCCCAGACGATATTTTGTACAAGTGCGACCGCATGAGTATGGCGCATTCGCTGGAGGTGCGACCGCCGTTTCTGGACCATCGGCTGGTGGATTTCGCGGCGCGATTGCCTGCGCAATTGAAGATCAAAGGGAAAACAACGAAGCGAGTCTTGCGCGAACTTGTGAGTAAGAAACTACCTGCCGAGATCATGAACCGGCCGAAGGAAGGGCTGGATATTCCGGCGCATGAGTGGCTGCGAGGGCCGCTGCGGCCGCTGGTCATGGAGACACTCAGTGCCGACTCTGTGAGGCAGATAGGACTGTTCTCACCGGCGGCCATTCAATCGATACTGGATCGCCATATGTCTAGGCGGGCGAACCTGGGTTATCACATCTGGGGATTGTTGACACTCCATCTATGGGTAAAGCGCTGGAATATTGAGACTGAAAGTGTTGCGGAGAAAGCACAAGACGCCGCACTCACGTCTTCAGGCGACTGAGAGATTCACTAAATGCAAATGAAGAAGACAATCGTAACTCTAACTCTGTTTACACTAGCTACCGTCGCCAGCGAAAAGGCGACTGATTGGAATGCCGCCGGTAAGGCTTGGTGGAAGCATGTGACCTATCTGGCGAGTGACAAGCTTAAGGGCCGCAACGTAGGTTCGCCAGGTTATGAGATGGCCGCACAGTATGTAGCGGCGCAGTTTGAGAAGGCCGGACTCAAGGCGGCAGGGAGTGATGGGTATTTTCAGCCGGTTGGCTTCGTAGAAACGTCTTTGGTTTCGAGCAGCCTGGAACTGCTTCACGGAAATCGCAGCATCAAGGTTCCCATTCCAGACGAGGCGCACACCGGCTTCGCTGCTCAATCACCAGAGGAGATCGAAGCCCCCGTGGTGTTCGCGGGCTATGGTTTGGTGATTCCGGAGGCGCACCATAACGATCTAGACGGATTGCCAGTGAAGGGTGCCGTGGTCGCGTTTCTTACAGGAGGTCCAGACAGGATCGACGGCAATTTGCGTTCGCACTATTCGTCCACAGAGCAGCGTTGGAAGGCGTTCCGTGCGGCGGGTGCGATTGGAATAATTTCGATTGCGAATCCGAAGAGTATGGAGATTCCCTGGGCACGGCAGTCGCTGTCTTGGGGCATGGCGCGGATGCAATTAGCGGACCCGAGCATGAATTATACGCAAGGGTTGCAATTCAGTGCGTCTTGGGATCCGGCGAAAGCGGATGATCTCTTTGCGGAGTCGGGCCACAGCATGGAGGAGGTTTTGGAGGCGGCGAACAAGCAAGAGCCGCTGCCCCACTTTGCGATCCCTGTGAAGATCAGAGCGACGGTGCGGGTTTCGAGTAAGCAGATTGAATCGAAGAATGTGGTGGGCTTGCGGATAGGGGATGATCCGGCACTCAAGAACGAGTACGTGGCAATCTCCGCACATTTGGACCACTTGGGAGAAGGTAAGCCCGTGAATGGCGACAGTATCTACAATGGCGCAATGGACGACGCGTCGGGAGTCGCGTCGCTCATTGAGATTGCCAAGGCGCTGCATGATGGAAAAGTATCAACGAAGCGTTCGATTGTGTTCTTAGCCGTGACGGGCGAGGAGAAGGGTGAACTTGGATCGGCGACTTTTGCGAGTCACCCGACATTACCAGGGCGCATCATCGCGGATCTGAATATGGATATGTTTCTGCCATTGTTTCCGTTGAAGTGGTTGGAGGTGCAGGGACTGAATGAGTCAACTCTCGGGACTGACATTTCAGAGGTGGCGAAGGCGGCGGGAGTGCAAGTGCAGGCAGACAAGGAGCCGAACAGGAACCGGTTTATTCGGAGTGATCAATACAGTTTTATCAAGAAGGGTGTGCCATCGTTGGCATTTAAATTCGGCTACATTCCGGGAGGACCGGAGGAGAAGATCTTCAAAGACTGGTATACGAACCGCTATCACGGAGTAAGCGACGATGTCGATCAGCCGGTGGACCAAGCGGCAGCGGCGCAATTCAATAACATCTTGAAAAATCTGGCGCTGCGGGTGGCGAATGCGAATCAAGCTCCCAGTTGGACTTCTAATAGTTTCTTTCGCCGATTTGTGGGCTCCTGATGTATTCATTGCGTCTGAAGTGTAAGGCTGAAGAAGTGGACCTCCTATCCACTGAGTTATGGGAGGCGGGCACTGCGGGGATTCGGGAGTTGGAAGATGGCGACGGGGTAATTTTGATCGCCGGTTTTGAAACCAACGATGAACGCGCCGATCTGCTGACACGCTTTGCCAGACGTGAAGCTCGCTGGACACAAGAGGATTCAACGAACTGGGTTGAAGTGAGTCAGCGTGCTTGGCCGGCGCGATCAATTGGTCAACGGATTTTTCTCGCGCCTCCGTGGTGTACTGACCCGACTCCGGATGGCAGGGTGCGGGTGATTCACAATCCGGGACTGGCTTGTGGCACTGGGGAGCATCCTTGTACGCAGCTTGCGCTGGCCGCGATTGAGAATGCTGAGATCGCAAATAAGACAGTTGTGGATATCGGTACTGGTTCTGGACTCTTGGCGATTGCCGCTCTTCGCTTGGGAGCGAGCGTTGCCATTGGCGTAGATCCGGATGAAGCGGCACTGCATGCGGCGCGGGAGAATTTCAAATTAAACGGATTGCCCAGCCGGCTGGCGGCAGGTTCGAGTGACTGTCTGCGAGATGAGTGTGCTTCGGTAACAGTAGCCAATATCAGCGGGACCGTGCTCATCTCGATGGCAGACGAACTGCTGCGACTTAGCGCGGGTCAACTCATTCTGACGGGCTTTACTAGAGACGAACTAACGGCGATGGAAGAGACGTTTGGGAGGGGCGAAGTCACTTTTTCCGACGAGTGGTGCTGCTTGGTTGTTCCTCGCCCTGCAAACGGGCCAAAGCGGTTTCCAGTCTCTGGCCCCCTTTAAGTACTGGCGCGAAGATGTCTCCGAGTTTGCGAAATCTCTCCAGGGCGTTATCAATGCGAAAGTCATTTGGGCGTAAACCGCGAACCACTTCTTTCCAAGAGAGTGGAGTCGCGACAGGAGCACCATCGTAGGCCCGCACTACATACGGGGCGGAGATCGTTTTGCCGGTACCGATTTGCAGGTAATCGAAATATACGCGGTCTTTTTTTCGTTTTTCGACTGAGCGGGGCGTAGTGAAGAGATTCGGCTCTCGATCAACCGCTAAATGGGAGACAAGCTCCGCGAAGCCGCGCACTTGTTCATAGGTGTAGACAGGCTCCAAGGGCACGTAGATATGCATGCCGTCGCCGCCCGTCGTTTTGGCATAACCTTGCAGGCCCAGTTCACCGAGAATTTGCCGGATGAGCTGCGCCGCTTCTACAATTTTGTCGTAAGAGACATCCACGGGGTCGAGATCGAGCAACATCCAGTCCGGGTGCTCCAAGCTACCCACGCGGCTCATCCATGGGTTGTGATCGATGCAACCGAGATTGACCAAATACAAGAGACTGGCGCGGTCATTGGCCACTGGGTATTGGTTGGTCTTGGGAGGATGGTGTTCGATGATTGGCTCTAACTGCAGCCAATCGGGGAAGTGACTCCCGGCATTCTTTTGAAAGAAGAAATCCTCCGCGATGCCGTTGGGGTAACGCTTCATCGAGAGAGGGCGGCCTTGCAGGTGAGGTACAAGAAAATCGGCAACGTCGTTATAGAAGAGCAGAAGATCGCGTTTTTTCCAACCGTCTTTGGGATAAAAGACTTTGTCGAGATTGGTGAACTTGAGATTGTGACCGTCGATGGTGACTGTCGCCTCTTTAGCTGAGAGGTTGAGCGACGCGGCTGGAACCTGCGGTTCTCGGACAACCTCCTCGGCGTGGCTTGTCATCGCGCAGACCAACAAACACGGGTGCGCGGAGCATCCCATCAGAGGTCCAATCGAGAAAACGCACTTGGCACACGACTTCCGGGCGCACCCACGTCGTGGGATCTTTGATCTTCGGCTTGGGATGAATCGGGCAAGTTTTTGTGATGAGTGGCTTGAGGCGAGCGTGGATCGCCTTCATTAGTTTCTGATCGAACCCGGTACCGACCTGGCCGCAATGGATCCACTTGCCATCTTTTTCGTAAGCAAGTACCAGGGCGCCGAAATAGTCGCGTTCGCCAGCGGTAAAGCCGGCGATGACAAACTCTTGCTCATTTTGTACCTTGAGTTTGAGCCAATGGGACGTGCGCGCTGAAACATAAGGACTGCGGCGGTCTTTGGCCAGAACACCTTCCAGTTTCATCTGACGAGCCGCTTCGAACATCTGCGCGCCGTCGGTGTCAAAAAACTCGGAGACGCGGATGTGATCGCTTGGAGTGACAATACTGTTCAGCAAACGTTTGCGATCTTCCAGCGCGACACCTCGGACATCGTAGCCATCCACATAGAGAACGTCAAAGAGGAAGAGAGTGACAGGGGAGGTTTCAGCCAAACGTGGTGCGGAGGCTGCTGTTGTATGAATTCGCGGCTGAATGAGTTCGAATCGCGCACGGCCTTCTTCATCCAGGACACAGATCTCGCCGTCCAACCATGCCGCTTTCGCATTGACATGCGATGGTAGGTCAGCGAGTTCAGGATATTGTTTTTCGCAGCGATTGCCGCGGCGCGTTTGGATCTCTAGTTTGCCATCTTTGACAAGACAGAGCGCACGAACACCATCCCATTTAATTTCGTAAAGCCAATGCGAACCTTTGGGAGGACTGGTGACCGCATTGGCGAGCATGGCTTCCGGATCAGCGAGCAAAGCGCCCTTACGCGCGCCCTTAAGGTCAGCCACATTCAACTCAGGAGCGCCTTCGGCAATCTCCTGTTGCGTACGTTTGGTGGCAACGCTCCAGGCGTACTTTTCGATGTCGTAATCGGGAACAACGTGCTCGTCCTGCTTCTTGATCAGCAGCCACTCATTTCCTTTCGCCGATTTCTTCATGCGAACGATGGCGAATGAACCGTTCAGCTTGACGCCGTGCAGTTCGAATTTGAAATCGCCGCGCGCGAGTTGGCCCGCTGCACCGGGTTCGCCAATCACTTCGAAAGTACCTTTATCCCAAAGCATCACGCTACCGCCGCCGTAGCTGCCTTTGGGAATGTTGCCTTCGAAGGTTCCGTAGTCGAACGGATGATCCTCCACTTTCATCGCCAGAGCTTTGCGCGCCGGATCGAGGCTCGGACCTTTAGGCACGGCCCAACTGACAAGTACACCCCCTATTTCCAAACGAAAATCGTAATGCAGATGCGAGGCATCGTGCCGTTGAACACAAAAGAAACCGGATCGATCGTCGCCCTTCGCGATCTTCTCACTGGGAGGGGGCTCTGGTGTTTTTTCGAAGTTTCTTTTATTGGCGTACTCTTTGAGGGCCATCGTCTTCTGGGGCCATTATAGAAGTCGCGATAGTGGAGTTAACCTGGAAGACACGTAGTCAAGCTCTGCATGGATTTCGCCGAACAACTCAAAGTCGCAGCTCAACATTGTGGAAGTGATCGGCCAGTACGTGCCGCTCAAGAGGCAGGGTTCGGGCGCGCGTTATGTTGGGCTGTGTCCATTTCATTCGGAGAATACGCCTTCCTTCAACGTCAACGGTACGCTCGGTTTCTATAAGTGTTTCGGCTGCGAGGCCAAAGGAGACGTGTTCAAATTCATCCAAGAACGTGAGAACCTGACGTTTCCCGAAACACTGAAGATGTTGGCGGAGCGTTACGGTATTCCGATGCCCGAAGGCAGCGCCCGGACGACGCCGAATCGCAAAAGAAAGCAGCGCTGTATGAAATGCAGGAGATCGCGGCGAGCACATTCCAGGACAATTTCCGCGGCAAGCGGCGGCGCTGATGCGCGCAAATATGTGGAAGGCCGCAACGTTTCGAAAGAATCGATGGACGAGTTCCGCATCGGCTTATCGGACGCATCAGGCCACCAGCTGATTAAGAAACTGCAAAAGTTCGGCGCGGCGTTAATGGAGGAATCCGGACTGGTCGGCAAGCGCGAAGATGGAAGCTTTTACGATCGTTTCCGGGGCCGCCTGATGTTTCCTATCCACAATGAGGCAGGCAAGATCATCGGCTTTGGCGGACGCGCATTGAAGCCCGACGATAAGCCGAAGTACATGAACTCGCCGGGCACGCCGCTCTATAACAAATCGACCGTTCTCTATAACTTGCACCGAGCAAAAACCGATGCACGCAAGAACAGCCGCATGATTCTGGTGGAAGGCTATATGGATGTGATCGGAGTTTATGCCGCCGGCATCAAAGAAGTGGTCGCGGCAAGCGGCACTGCGTTTCATGCCGACCAAGTCCGCATGGTGAAGCGTCAGGTCGCGCAATCGGGCAATGCCGGGCAAGTGATTCTCAACTTCGATTCGGATACAGCAGGTGCAGAGTCAACAGAAAAACGAATTGCCTCGTTCTTAGCGGAAGGTATGCGCGTCTATGTGCTGGATATCCCAGGCGAGTTTGATCCAGACGAATACATACAGCAAAACGGAGCGGATGCGTACCGCAAGTTGCTAAGCAGCTCCGCCTCGTATTTCCACTGGCTCGCCGATCGGATACGAAACAAGTTCGATATGAGCACGGTCGAAGGACGAGTGGACGCGTTCAAATTCCTATGGCCAACGATCCAGCAGGTTTCCGACCGGCTGGAACGATCGGCGATTGCAGACGAAGTAGCCGGCTATTTGAATCTGGACCGTGATACCATCCGCCAACAGTTCAAAAGAACGCCGCGCGCGGAAGTCGCACAGCATCGGTCGGTATCTTCAGCCGTGCCACCCAATGAAAAATTACTTCTCGCTTGTTTGTTGGCCAGTGCGGACGCTCGTGCCGCCATTCGACACTACGTCAGTGGTTCCGATTCTCTCAAATTTCTGGAACTTCGCCCGATCTTTTCCGCCATTGTGAATTTCGATGAACAGGCTCGGCATTTTGCTTTGGAAGACATCGTGAATCAACTCGATCCACACTTCCAACGTATTCTTACGGAGATCGGATTTGGAGACTTACTTATTGATGAAGAAGGCGCAGCGGAGCAAGCGGTGAATTGTCTGCGCGCCTTGGAAACGAAAATAATTGCCAACCATGTAGAAATTTTGCGCAGAAAAGTGCAGGAACTGGAAAGAGCCGGAGACTTCGCTGGAGCGATGCGAGCGGCCGAAGAACTCAATGCGCTCAACCGCAGTAAGAACAACAATTTAGGAAAAGGGACGGGCACTTGAAAGTTTTGGGAAAGTACGCTCCAAGGGGTCGTTTCGTGTTGTACTATGAGGTGTCGAGGACTAATCGGGGGGCCTCGATCCCTACGACGCCATCGCAAGGGAAAAAGGCAGTGAATGCAAGACAGCAATGACAAGGGCTTCGCACTGTACGACGTGAATGGCGTAGTGCGTGAGGATCTGGGGGCCGACCAAGATCTGAACGAAATCTTCTCCGACCTTGACGGTGCCGCTGTCGAACTGGAAGAACCTAAAGAGTTCGGGAAAAAAGATGATGAGTTAGAAGACCTCTCGGAGTTGGATCTTTCCGCCGGCGCCCTCGATAAAAGTAACGATTCGGTTCGTGTTTATTTACGTGAGATGGGTATGGTGCCGCTGCTCACGCGCGAAGGCGAGATTGAACTGGCGAAGCGCATTGAGCGCGGCGAAAGCGCGGTGCGGAAAGCGCTATCCCGTTCCAGGCTGATCATCCACTTACTGTTCGACGCCAGAGCCGAGATCGAAAAAAATCGTTACTCTATTTCGGATGTCATGCAGGTGCCGGAAGTTCAACTGGGACTGGAAGAAGAAGATTCCAGCGGCGCACTCCGCGAACAGTTTTTTGCGGCCATCCTGGAAATTGAAAAGCTCTACAAGAAGAGCCAGCAGACCGAGCAGAAGCTGATTGCAGTTTCGCGGAACATGAAACCGAAGCAATACCGCAAGCTGCGCTTCGAATACGCACGCCAAATGATTTTGATTTCGCGCGCCATTCGCTGTATAGCTTTTTCCACTCGCTTCCGCAGATCGCTCAGCGATGGCTTGCGGAAAGTGGTGGCGCAGGTGAAACCGCTGGAGCAGGAAATCGCTCGCTTGCAGCGCAAGATTGAACAACCAGCTTCGACGAATTCGGCGGCCATCGCAGCTCTAAAAAAAGAGTTGAAGTCGCTGTCGGCCCAATTGCAAACGATTGAGGACAAGAGCGGTGCTTCGTTAACGGAACTGCGGCGGACGCTTCAGATTGTCGAACGTGGCGAGTTGGAAACTGAAGCCGCCAAGAAGCGTCTCATTGAAGCGAACTTGCGGCTAGTGGTCTCGGTTGCCAAGCGCTATACCAATCGCGGCATGCAATTTCTGGATCTGATTCAGGAAGGCAACATAGGTTTGATGCGGGCCGTGGACAAGTTCGATTACAAGCGCGGCTACAAATTTTCAACCTACGCTACCTGGTGGGTCCGCCAAGCGGTGACGCGCGCGATTGCCGACCAGGCACGCACCATCCGCATTCCCGTGCACATGATCGAAACCATCAACAAGCTGGTGCGGTTGCAGCGCGTGATGCAGCAGGAACTGGGGCGCGAACCTACTACCGACGAACTGGCGGTCCGAATGGATTTATCTCCCAGCAAGATTCGCCGCGTGATGCGTATCGCGCAGGAGCCGATCTCGCTGCAGACGCCGGTGGGCGAAGAAGAAGAATCGAACCTTGGCGATTTTCTCGTCGACAGCCGCATGGTTTCGCCTTCGGAAGCGGTCATCAATCTGAACTTACGCGAACAGACTGCCGAAGTCTTGAAGACCCTGAGCCCGCGCGAAGAGAAGATCGTCAAAATGCGCTTTGGGCTGCAAGACGGCAGCGAGCACACGCTCGAAGAAGTAGGACAGAATTTCGCCGTGACGCGCGAACGCATTCGGCAGATCGAAGCCAAGGCCCTGCGCAAATTACGTCACCCGAGCCGCAGTCACAGGCTGCGCAATTTTCTCGAAAACGGCGCGCCATCTTAAGTAGAAGTAATCACTGGCGGCGTCACTTCAATCGTTTTACCGCCCAACATATTTCCAATCTCGCGCTGCCGAAACTTGAAAATCGCTTCCAGTTGCCTCTTCACCATCACGGCGTGCGCGATCTGACCCAACACACCCAGGGGCAACGCATACTCCACGTGGTCGCCGACCTTTGTCCCTTCGGGCGTTTCGGCAAACGTATGCCGATGCCGCCAAAGCGCGTACGGGCCTTCCGCCTGTTCATCGACAAACAGCAGCGGCGGCTGGTAATCGGAGATCAAAGTTTTCCAGTGCATAGGCAGACCTAACCACTTTATGTTGTATTCAATCTCGGCGCCCTTCTGCATCTGGACGTCTTTGGTGATCACCTGGAAATTCAGCCAGTTCGGAGTGATCTTGGCAAGGTTGAGCGGGTTCTTGAAAACGTCGAAAGTCTGCAGCAGCGGGCACGACGCGATCAGTTCGCAGCGAAGATGGTATGTTTGCATACGCACTCCTTAGATGCCGCAAACTATTCGTCTGCGGTATCTTAACGGTAATCCATGGCCGAAGCTGCTTCCGCAAATAGAATACATCCTGTCACCCCAGCCGAAGAAAATACCCAAGCCCAAAACGGCGGCGGAAAGGAAAGCGCGCCTTAATCGGATCTTGAAGGAGTTCGACAAGCTGTATCCGAATGTGACATGCGCTCTTCATCACAGCAACGCCTGGGAGTTGCTGGCCGCCACCATTCTTTCCGCACAGTGCACCGACGAACGGGTGAACAAAGTTACGCCCGGCCTGTTCAAGAAATATCCCACGGTGGCAGCGATGGCAGCGGCGTCTCAGGACGAACTGGCCAATGACATTCGCTCGACTGGATTCTTTAACAACAAAGCTCGCTCGCTGATCGGCGCAGCGAAACAATTGATGGCCGAGCATAAGGGCGAAGTCCCCCGCACCATGGACGAGTTGTTGAAGGTTCCAGGCGCCGCACGCAAAACATCAAACGTAGTTTTGGGTGTGGCTTATGGAATTGCGTCCGGAGTTGTGGTGGATACCCACGTGCAGCGAATTACCCGGAGGCTTGATCTCACGAAGAATGAAGAGCCGGTAAAAATCGAGCAGGATCTCATCAAGCTTCTTCCGCAGACGAAATGGATTGAGTTCTCACATCAAGTAATCCACTTTGGGCGCGGCATCTGCGTGGCGCGCAAACCGAAATGCGGCGAGTGCCCGTTGGACCCGCTTTGCTACTCGGCTGATAAGGTGCTCGCCTAGGCCGATGGCGCGCTTGTATCTCGGTGTCGATGGCGGTCAATCCAGCACCAAAGCGCTGCTTGCCGACGAAAGCGGGAAAGTGATCGGGCGTGGACGCGGCGGTCCGTGCAATCACGCCGGCTCCGCTGAAGGACGCGCCAAGTTTTTAAGCGCAGTGGGCGATTGTCTTCGCCAGGCTTATGGCGAGGCAGGACTTGAATCTACTTCAGTGCGCTTTGCCTCGGTCTGCCTCGGACTGAGTGGCGGGGCTGAAGACAAAGAAGCGTATGCCAAAGAATTAATCCCGAGCGACCGCTACAAGCTCACACACGACGCCGAGATCGCGCTGATCGGTGGCACAGCTGGCGAACCAGGGATCATCATCATCGCCGGAACCGGTTCCATCGCGTTTGGTCGGAACGCTCAAATGCAAACCGCGCGCGCCGGTGGCTGGGGTTACATTTTCGGCGATGAAGGCGGGGGCTTTGACCTGGCGAGGCAAGCGCTCAGACGCGCTCTACAATTCGAAGAAGGCTGGGGACCAGCCACGATTTTGCATAAAGCGTTACTTGAAGTTTCCGGTGTGCCGACGGCCAACGCGTTGATGCATCAGTTCTACAATCAGTTCGACCGCAAGCAGATTGCCAGCTTCGCGAAACTTGTCACCGCTGCCGCGCAGCAAGGTGATCAAGTAGCACTTGAGGTTTTGAAAACTGCCGCAGAGCGTCTGGCTGGCTACGTCACTGGCGTCTATAATCGGCTTTTCAAGCAATCGGAAACCGTGCAGATTGTTGCAGTTGGCGGAGTTTTCAAAAGCCAGCTCTTAACGCAACAGTTAACGCGGAACATTCACATTTCTCTCCACTGTCCGCTGGGCACTCCACGGCTCAGTCCTGCTGCGGGGGCGTTGCTGGAAGCACTTCGGCAGGATGGGAATTCGACTTCCCTGTCGGGCTTGGCTCCGGAGGATTAACGGTAACAGACTCGGCAATCGGCACGGCGAATCCAACGCCATGCTGCTCGCTGGCTTCCATCATCTTGAGCAACAACACAGTTTGGACCTTCAAGTATTCGTCGAAGTTCGGCGTAGCCACGTAGGCAAAGATTTCGAGATCCAACGAGTAGTCGGTAATTTTTGTAAAGCGAATCGGAACCTCTGCGAGCTGAACCAAGGGAGTGCTGCCAAGAATGTGGGTGATAGCAGCTATCATTTCGCGAACCTTATCGGAACTCGTATCACGCCGCAGACGAAGTGTGGGGTGGAACCAAATCTGGTCGCGCCGCGAAAAGTTTTCGATAGTCATCGTGGAGAAACTGGAGTTGGGAATCGTCACCAATGTGCGGTCGTTCGTGCGGATGCGAGTGGAGCGCAAGCCGATATCTTCCACCGTTCCCGTTTGCGTACCGAACTGGCAAAAGTCGCCGACGAGCACGGGCCGATCGCTGACTAATGCCACCGCCCCAAACAGATTCTCAATCGTTTTCTGAGCCGCGAGAGCGACCGCCAATCCGCCAACGCCGAGACCCGCCAGAATGGCGTTCGTGTTGTAGCCCCATGAAGCCAAAATCAGCAGTGCGGCCACCAGGAAAATCAAAATCCGAATAACGCGCACGCCCAGTGGCAGGACGGAGGAAGATAAAGCCCGCTCTGTTGGGGCGAGCCGTCCAATAATTTGCGACGATGCCAAACCAACGATACGCATGGCCAGCGCGGCCAATCCGATGGTCGCCAGAAAGGTCAACAGCTTGATGAGATAGTCCCGCAGCAAAGCCGAAGGCGTGACCAATTCCATCACTGCTCTGAAAATGGCGAGAGAAATCAGCAACCGCAATGGGTCGGTCAACGTTTCCAAACGGTAGCTCTGAAGCGATGTGGCCAGGCGTTTGATCAAAGGAGTTAAAATCGCCAAAAACAATCGCGACAGCAAACGCGAAAATCCAAAAAGTAAAATCGTGAGGATGATAAGCGAAATCCAAGCCCACCATGCAGTGCCTAGGATCGTGTGCCGTACCAGGAACTTTGGCATGTGCCTTTCAATTTCTGAAGCGCTCTCCAGCGCGTCCACATCGGCAATGCGCAAGACGCTATCGCTAGAAACTACCCAAACTTCCGCTCCCTGTTGCTGAATCCTTTGCAGCAGCAAGGCCGGCGGTTCTTCGCTCGCGTTCAACTTAACGAGCGTTTCCATATCGGGCGCGAGTCCGTCACTCAGGCTGCCGGCGGGATCGTCGCTGAGTTGATCCAGTTCAAAGCGCGGCTCTTTATCCAGAATGTCTGCCAACTTCTTGGCCAGTTCAGGCCCGTCAATCTTGCGCTGATCGGCGGGAATTTTTCGCAAGTCGAGATAGCGGGCCGCCGTCACATAGCGCGCGCCGTGGCACGCTTCCAGGAAATTTAGAACGGCGCTGCGCGGTGTCGTTCGATTCAAAGGATCGACCGGTGGGACGCTGGCAGTGGAAGCGGTTTTGTTTCCTAAGAGGCTCGAAAGGGATTGGGCTGCCACCAATCCCGGCGCGGCCAGCATCGCAAAAATCAACGCCAACTTCCATGCCGCCCGTCGGTCACAAAAGCCTAAACTATTTCTTACAACAAACAAAACTCTTTTTTTCATATACTTACAGACCGTATTCAAAGTAACAGAAGAAGCGCCTTTACGCGTGCCAGGACTACTCTTCGACTGGAGAATTTCATGTCTTCTCAAGTCATATTAAGCGGTAGCAACCGTGAACATCCCGCTGATGCAGCCTTTATGGGCAAGCCTTCACCGGACGAAATCTTACAGATTACTTGCGTTTTGAGGCGTAGGGACGACGGTCCTAAGACGCCCGCAGCTCGCTTATCGCATCAACAATTCGACAGGAACCAAGGCGCCGACCCAGCCGATATCGAAGCAGTTGAGCGATTCGCCAACGAACACAATTTCAGCATTGTTCGTATTGATCAGGCGGCGCGATCGGTAAAGCTGGCCGGAAAGTTTTCGGCGCTGACTCAAGTGTTTGACGCAGACGTCGATCTGCGGCGCGTCAACGGCAAGAGTCTACGGACACGGCAAGGATCGCTTTCGTTGAATCCCCTGCTGGCAGGTCGCGTCGTTGCGGTCTTTGGATTTGATCAACGGCCCGTGGCTCACACCCGGCATCGTATGATGCCGCGCACAGATCAGACGGTGGCCTACACGCCTCTACAGGTTGCTAAGGCTTACGACTTTCCCAGCAACAAAGGTGCGAATCAAACCATTGCGCTCATCGAACTCGGTGGCGGGTTTACTAATTCCGATCTGACAAAATATTGGCAGCAACTCAGTCTGCCGCCGGTGAGTGTAACGGCAATCGGTGTGGATGGCGCTACCAATAGCCCGAGCGGCGATCCGGCCAGCGCGGACGGTGAGGTGACGCTCGATATTCAGGTGGCGGGTGCGGTTGCTCCGGCGTTGAGAATCGCGGTTTATTTTGCCGCCAACACCGACCAGGGATTCTACGACGGCATTAGCGCCGCTATTCATGACAAAGCGCGCAAGCCTTCGGTCATCTCCATTAGTTGGGGAACTGCCTGAAGATCGCTGGACCATACAATCAATGAACGCATTCAATGCGCTGTTTAACGACGCGGCATTGCTCGGCATTTCGGTTTGCGTTGCTTCGGGCGACAACGGCTCTTCCGATGGTGAAACAGATGGTGCGGACCACGTCGATTTTCCAGCCTCGAGTCCTTGGGTGCTAGGCTGCGGCGGAACCAGCCTCATTTTGAACGATGGCAAGATTGCCGCCGAAACGGTTTGGAACGACGGCAGCATGGGCGGCGCGACCGGCGGCGGCGTGAGTCAACATTTCTCCAAACCCGCTTATCAAGCTTCCGTGAAAGTGCCCACGCCTATCGATTCCAATCCAACCGGGCGCGGAGTTCCCGATGTAGCCGGCAATGCAGATCCAGCTACCGGTTATGCCGTCCTCATCGGCGGGCAAGAAGAAGTGGTGGGCGGAACCAGTGCTGTTGCGCCGCTTTGGGCCGGACTTATTGCCCTGCTCAATGAACAAATTGGTAAGCGAGTTGGCTGGCTCAACCCGAAGCTCTACACAAAATTGGCGCCGGGTAAAGCGTTGCGCGATATTACCTCTGGCAATAACGGCGACTATCAAGCCAGTACTGGTTGGGACCCATGCACTGGTTTGGGTACGCCCAACGGAACGGCGATCTTGAAACTGCTTCGCCCTTGAATTCGAGCGCCGCCCGTTACCTACATCGCAGCGAGCGGCAGCGCGATTTCAGAGAGAATTTGTTCACAGGCACTACGCGGATCGGCCGAACGCGTCACCTGCCTGCCAATCACTAAGTAGTCAGCGCCGTCGCGTAGCGCTTCTGCCGGAGTCGCTACGCGTTTCTGATCGCCCTTATCTGCTCCGGCCGAGCGCACACCAGGAGTCACCAATTTCATTTGCAGTCCGGCGAGTGTGCGAACACGAGCAACTTCCAGCGGCGAACAGACAATGCCGTCCATTCCGCTCTCGCGCGCTTTTTTTACACGCAGGTCAACCAAATCAGCTATAGGAGTCGAGTAACCGAGATCCGCTAAATCGTCCTGATCGAAACTCGTGAGAACGGTGACCGCCAGGAGTTTTGTCGGCGAATCGCCGCGACCTTCCGCTGCGGCTTGCATTACAGATCGGCTCCCATGCACGGTTAGAAAGGCAGGTGCGGCGCTCGTGCAGATCTGCCGTGTTGCACGCTTCACCGTCTCTCCGATGTCGTAGAGTTTCAAATCGAGGAACACCTTTCGACCGCTTGCCGCAATCTGTTTCACCAAACTCATACCCGCTGCGGCATACAGTTCCATTCCTACCTTGTAGAAGTCGGCGGCTGGACCGATCTTGTCGATCAGACGAAGTGCCTCTTCGGCGCTATCGACATCCAACGCAATAATCAGCGGATTCAAAGTTTCTACCTCCAATGGCTTGGCTTGCCGTTCTGTTACTTTGCCAATGACATAAGCTTCCGGCCGCGCTGCCAAGAATTTTTCAGCTTCTGCGGGCGATAGAGAAATCAAAAGTCCGCCGGAAGTTTGCGGATCGTAAAGAAGAGCTTGGATTTCCGCGGGAATGGCGCTGTCCATCTCCACACAGCTTTCCACAAAATCGCGGTTGTTGTGCAGGCCGCCGGAATGGGCTCCGGCTTTCGAATATTCAATCGCGCCCGGCAGATAGCGAATGGTATGCGCGGCGATTTCCAGAGTGACACTGCTGGCGAGCGCCATCTCACGCGCGTGACCTAGCAATCCGAAGCCGGTCACATCCGTGCAGCCATGCACTTCCAAATGGTTCATCGCCTCAGCCGCACCGCGATTCAGCGTGAGCATCTGATCGATAGAGGCGTCCATATCCGCTTCGCTAACAATGCCTTTCTTCAAAGCAGTGGAGACCACTCCGGTTCCGATTCGTTTGGTAAAGGCTAACACGTCACCGGGTCGAGCGCCGGCGTTAGTCAAAATGCGGCGCGGATCGATCAAGCCCGTTACCGAATAACCGAATTTGATTTCATCTTCCGAGATGCTGTGGCCTCCTAGGATCACACAACCGGCTTCGTGAATTTTGTCCGCTCCGCCTTTTAGAATTTGCTCCAGTTCGGAAACATCGCCTTTGCCGGGAAACACCACGAGTGACAGAGCAGTGACCGGACGGCCGCCCATCGCGTACACGTCGCTTAAGGCATTTGCGGCTGCGATGCCGCCAAACGTGTAGGGATCATCGACGATTGGCGTGAAGAAATCGACAGTCTGCACCATGGCAAGAGGCGCGCCACCGGGCAGAGTCAAATCATACACACCGGCATCGTCGGCAGTGTCGTAGCCAACCAGCACGTGTTCGTTGCTCATACGCGGAACAGACCGCAAGGCTCGATCCAGAATCTTCGGACTTAACTTGGAAGCGCAGCCTCCGGCTTTTACGTTCGCGGTCAGTTTGGCAGGCATTACTCTTTAGTTTAGATAGCCGGAACGGAGACTTCGGCAAAGCTCCATTCACGCCACGCGTCAAGGAGTGGAAAGTACAGGGCGAGCATGATAGGTCCTCTCGTCACGCGCGATAACAACGTTGCGTATGTTTCTAACTGCGGCGCGTAGCGGCGTTTTTCTTCATCCAGAAATTCTTCACGCTTCGAGCCCTTGTGGTCGCTGTTTTTGTAATCTACGATCCAAAATCGGCCGTCTTCGTCCCGAAAGACTCTATCAACGGTGCCGGCATTCAGCTTGTCTTGCACTTTACCGCCCACTGGATATTCCGATCGCGCTTCAGCATGCTGCTGTAACAGCCACTGGCCGCGCTTGCTGCCTAACGTATTGGTAATCGCCCGAAGTACATGTTTGCTGGCAGCGGGTTCTTCCACCGCTGGCACCCCCAAGCGGAGTAATTCCGACTGGATCAGTGGTCTCGCCGCTGTAACCCGCGTGTCGCTCCATTTCTGTGTTCCTTCCGACGCGATCCGCTTCAACAGCTCATGGACAACAGTTCCGACATGCCGGCTGGTATCGCCAACCCATTCGTAGGTAACTTTTCGGCCTGACGCTGGTGCGCGCTGCAGTTCCGGTTGCCATCTTACAGACGTGTCGAATTTTGGCAGCTGCCAACTATCAGGTAGACGACAAAGCTGAGTCATGGTTGCTTCGGCTGATGTATAGAGCAGACTCTGTTGTTGCGGAATCCGCCGGCGCGCCGCGCTCTGGAATATTTCTCCCACGGAAGCCCAGGCAAGACCGAGGAACGTATTGCTGCCCGCTTTGGTGACCGTTCCGTCTTTCTTACGCTTCACGTTTCCCAAAACGTACAACGCGTTCTTAGCGCGCGTGCAAGCTACATAGAAAAGCCGCTTGTTCTCTTCTTCATCTTTCTTCTTGTTGACGGCTTCAATTTCGTCGTATGCGAGGGCGGAGTCGCCCTTCTGCGGTTGGGCGGCGATTTTCAAATAAGTTATTCCGTCCTCACTCGTCTCCTCGGTCCAGACCAGGAGATCCTTATCGGAGGAGCGTGCACCGCGCGCGGCTTGAGGAATAATGACGACGTCAAACTCCAATCCCTTAGCTTGATGAATGGTCATCACGTCGACGTTGCACTCGGCAACCGAAGGTCTCGCGAAGAACAGTTCGAGCCGCTCGTTCATAAGACTGAAATCGCGAATCACCCCGCCCTCTTCGATCTTCTCCAACAGGTCGAGAAAGGTGGCGACATCTTCGCGGCGGTTTTTTTCAGGGAGGACGGCGGGACCGCCTAACGCCAGCCAGGTGGTTTCGATAAGTTCACGCAAACTGGTCTGGCCTACATTCTCGACTGCTTGCGAGAGAATCTCTTGCACGCGCGCTGCCCTGCCCCGGCCGTTCGCAGAAAGCGCTTCCGCTTTCGTCAAGTCGGAGAGGAGGTCCAGCACTGTGCGGTTTGATTCGTTCTCGGCAAGCGCCGCGAGGTCGCTCAATTTGAGCCCGCACCAAGGGGCGCGCAAACAAGCGAGCCAAGCGACACGATCGCCCAAGTGCAAAACCGCGCGGGTCAGAGACAGAACATCCATCACATGTTGCTGTTCTTGCAGCGCTTCGATTTCGATGGCGCGGTAGCCGATACCAGCTTTGCGCAGCGCGGGTAAGATAGCCGTAACATGGGAGCGGGCGCGTACCAGGATTGCAATCTTGGAATCGCTCGCTGCCTTGATCACGCGGACAATCTCAGCGGCTTCAGCGCAACCGTTGTCTTCGATAAACGGCACAACGCGAGCCTCGATGCCGCTTGGATTTCGGCTCGAAATGGAAGTCCGAAACTTTACTGCGCCCAGCCGTGGATCTTCTTCGGCCATGATCGGTCCTATGGTCTCTTGCACCCAGCGAATCAGCTCCGGCGTACTGCGGAAATTTGTCTTCAGTTCCACCTGCTCCAGCCTCACTGAGCCCAATTGCTTTTCGTGCCAGCAGCGTAAAAACAATGCGATCTCTGCCTCGCGAAAGCGGTAGATGCTTTGCATAGGATCGCCCACCAAAAACAAAGACCTGTTGTCT
The DNA here is from genome assembly GCA_963749105.1 of Bryobacterales bacterium. Classification (GTDB taxonomy): domain Bacteria; phylum Acidobacteriota; class Terriglobia; order Bryobacterales; family Bryobacteraceae; genus Bog-105. Next base: position 300,874 of record CAVVLT010000031.1, read on the forward strand.
CCTGCCGACCATTGCCCGGTCAATGCTTTGACGAGATCGTATTGGGCGCGCGAGGTATCTTGAAATTCGTCAACTAATAGATGTTCGATGCGATAGTCGAGGGAGTAGAGTAAGTCGGTTGGGCTCTCGGGAGTTCCCAGCGCCTTGCGTGCGGCACGGGCAACCTCGGTAAAGTCTACCGTTGCGGCGCGGCGGAACACGTCACGCAGGGATTTCCGCGCAAGTTCCAGCAACTCGGCGAAGTCATTCACCAGCCGGTCGTCCGAAGTTTTGGGCAGACCACCCCATTGTTCGCGCTTCTGCAACATGTCGGCAACTTGTTTCTCCAGGCGCGACATCTCATTATCGAAGTGGAGTGCAATTCTCCGGAAGAGATCCTGCTGTTGAGGATCACCCTCGGTCAAAGCGCGCAGGGTATCGCGCGCCGCCAGTCGATAGAGGTCGCGGGCATCTTCCACCACCTTGCCTACGCCGCCGAATTCGGAAATAACGGGCATTTGCCTGGTTAGCATGGCACAGAGTGAATCGATGGTTTGAATCTGTAACTGGCCAGGATCTTCCAGCAAATTCCAGCCCCGCTCATGGCTGCGTTCAAGAGCTTTGCTTGCCAGTTGACGAGTCCGCCGTTCGTACTCGTCAAGCGGTTCTAACATCTCACTGCGATCCGCTTCGGCAAGCGCCTTTTGGATACGCTCGCGCATTTCCGAGGCTGCCTTGCGAGTGAACGTCATCGCTACGATTGACTCCGGACGATCGACTACTCCGAGCAAACCGAGAAAGCGCTGCGTGAGAAGTCCGGTTTTACCGGAACCGGCCGGTGCCTCGACAATAAATGATAGTGCCGGGTCGAGGGCTCTTTCGCGGGCCGCAAGATCAGCAATCACTCTTCTTCCTCCTGTAAAGCACCCCGCTCATTCACGCGACAAAACGGTTTCACGTTGCAGTAGTTGCAGGCGCCTTTGATAGGGTCAACCTCAGCCACACCGCGCACGAAGTCATTTGCGAGTCTTTCAATGTTGTCACGGCTTGCTTCGATGTACTTATCCCAGTCTTTTTTCTCTTCCGCCGTCTGGCTCTTGAACTGCTTGTTACGGGAAAATCCAACGGCTTTGACCTCGCGAGGTTTAAGCTGTCCGAAGAAGACGCCCTCAACGCCCGAGCCAACCGACGCCGCGTACACCAGCAACTGCGGCTCCGCGGGACGTTCGCCCACCAGCTTGCCGCGTGTTTGCGGCCCGCTCTTGTAATCGATCAAGATGAGATTGCCGTTGCTAAGCCTGTCAATACGGTCGATTCGTAATTGCAGACTAAGTCCTGGCACCTCGTACTTACGATTTTGCTCGACCGTTTCCACAATGAACCCATCGTTGCGGGCGTGTTCGAGCGAAAGCCATTCCAGTATTAACTCTTCCAGGCGTTCGCGCTCAGCCACGAGGCTGAGTTGGTGCAGCGGACCGGTCTGTTCTGTCGTAACAGCGGCGGTAATGGCCTCGCGGACAAGCATGCGCAGATCTTCCGCTGAAGTCTTGCGGAGTTGGGCTTGAGACGACAGCCGTTTCCAAACATTTTCGAGCGCTTTGTGAACGAAGCCGCCACGCTGGAGCGCGTCGAATCCAAAAGACGCATCGTCAGGGCTACGGGCATTCAAGCGATATTCGGCAAAGGCACGAAAGGGGCATTGCGATTGCGCCCTAATGATTCCCGTTCCACCGCGCAGATCGCCGGTGGACACAAACGGCGGCGCATGGCCATCGCCAATTTGCTCCAAACTGGTAAGCGGGAAAGCGTCCTGCGGCAAAGGCTTGTCCCAAGTTTCTGTAGTTCTCTTCTTGACGGAAGCGAAGCTCTCCGCGAGGGGAGAAAGCCGGTCTGTGAAAGTCACCAAGACTTCCGGCGCACTCTGGAATAGGGTATTTGTCAAACGCTGGCGCATTTCGCGGGCACTTTGCACAGTCGCTCCCGGCACTTCATGAGAACGCTGAAGTTTTAGCGGCACCAGCGGTGAGATTCGCACAGCAGGAGGCCACGTCTCTTCGGAAAGCCCTACCGCAATGGCTGAATCAAATATGATTCCGCTCGCTTGCCCCACATCGATAACTTGAATCGGTGATGAGCAATCGCCCTGTTCAATGGGTTCCGTGAGGAGCCGCCGCAGCTGGCCAACGGCAACCTCGAACGAGACTGGCGGTGTTACTAAACCAAGGCTCGAAAGCGCGGAAAGTTGCTGTTTCCAGCTCTCTGTGAGTTGATCTTCCCTCGGCGATAACTCACGATCGCCCGGCCAGCCAAGAGCGGCCAACACCTCGGAGGCGAGTTCACTCCATTCGGACAAGGAACGGACCTGCGCAGCCCTGGGGAGAAGCTTAGCGAGCTTTTGCCAGCACGAGGTCAGGATTGGACAAAATCGAGTCGCGTTTTGGATGTCGCTCAGACTGACGTCGAGCTCGCGCTTTTTGCGAAGATCGACATCGGCCGACGCGCGCAGGTGCTTCTCGGTCTTTGCGCCAGTTATAAATGGAGATCGCAAGATTATCCCAGCATCGGCATGATCGATACGCGGCGACATAAGACTTAGCAGCAACAGTGCTGCCGCAATGATGGGCTGGTCAATCAGTAATCCGGCGTTTGATAATCGAAAGAGATCCGCGGATTTATTCCTCGGCCAAACTAGCTTTGCCGCTGACGAAGGGAAGAACACCCCATTTACCTTCCGCTTCACCGACGGATGATGCTCGGCTAACTCGGGCACTAAGAGCGCCAACGATCTGTCAGGCTGAGACTCAAACAAAACTCGCAGGCGTCTTGCTGCAAACTCAACTTCACTGTCTAAACTCTCGCACTCCTTTGCGATTGCCTTTTTCGCCGGCGCAATATCATCCAGTGGCAGTCTGATGCTCAGTGCACCCATCGCGCTTTGAATGTTGGCCAGCGCGGGCGAGTAGCTTTCGAACCCGACAAACGCAGTCAGTTGAGGCCGAAACTGCCCGGCGGTCAACCACTTCGCCAGCAAGTACAGGAGGTCTGCACGCGTGATCCAGCTATTCTCGCGGCACTTGCGCCGGAACAACCGATACCAATGCTGAAACTGCTGGGCATCTGCATGATCGTTCCAAAGTTCACCTTCTGCTGGAATGTGCCACTCAACCAGAAGTCTTGCGGCCGCACGCGCCAAGCGAACAGTGGCCGACACATCGAACAATTGTGGGCGTTCGTGTTCGATGATGTTGTGCCACAACGCACGCTCTTGTGCGGGCGACAGCAGCGCTGGGATATCGTCGGAAGCATAGCGCGCCTCCTGCCAGCAGGAGACAAGCCATGCATCCAGCCCATAGATGCCAGGCCTCTCCCAGGTTTCTAAACCCTGGCCGAGTCGCTCACCGGTAAACTGTTCCTGCGCAGCTCCCGCCAGGAACGGAGTGGGTGTAACGATGGTGGCTTTTCCAAACCAGCCTGGCAACTCACGGCAAGCAACTCGCATTCAGAGACGACTCAATCTCCAGCGACCTTGATGATTAACTTACCTTCGTTCTCACCGCTGAATAACATCAGTAGCGTTTCGGGGAAAGTACTGAGTCCATCGACAATATGTTCACGCGTTTTGAGTTTGCCCTCTTTCATCCATTGGGCCATCGCTGTTCTTGCTTCGCCCGCCCGCGCCAGGTAATCCACCATCAGCATGCCGGTCATGCTCGCCCGATTTACTAACAGAGAAAGATAATTGGCTGGACCTTCAATAGGAGTCGTGTTGTTGTACTGGGAGATCGCCCCGCAGATCACAACGCGCGCATGCAATGCCAGATTTGCCAGGGCAGCGTCTAAGATCTCGCCGCCGACGTTATCGAAATACACATCGATTCCTTTTGGACAATGCCGGCGGAGTGCAGCCAAGACATTTTCCGCTTTGTAGTCGATAGAAGCGTCAAAGCCGATCTCCTTGAGGTACGCGCATTTTTCAGCACCACCCGCGATTCCAATGACAGTGCAGCCTTTGATCTTGGCGATTTGCCCAACCATAGAACCAACCGCGCCCGCTGCACCCGAAACCACAACCATGTTGCCCGATTCAGGCCGTCCCACATCGAGCAATCCGAAATAAGCGGTCATGCCGGGCATACCAAGACCACCTATGTAAAGCGGTAGTTTGTCGGCTGGCGCATCAATCTTGTTGACTGCCTTACCAGGCGCCACGGCGTACTCTTGCACTCCGAATATGCCACCGACATAGTCGCCTGCTGCGAGGCCGGGGAATTTCGAAGCAATCACCTTCCCTGCCCCGAGCGCGCGCATCACTTCGCCTATAGCTACTGGCGGAACGTAAGACTTACCTTCGTTCATCCAGCCGCGCATAGCCGGATCGAGTGAAATATAAAGGACCTTGACAAGGACCTCGCCATCCTTCGGCTCTGGCAGCGGCTCCTCGGTATAGTTCCAAACGCTGCGATTCGGCACGCCTACGGGACGGGACGCCAGGCGAAATTGATGGTTGACTGTGGACATGGCCCTTGTTGGATTCTATCTTGTCGGCAACAGGCGAAAATAATCTAAATGGCCGATTCTAGAATTACTCCGCGCAGCCAAGATTTCGCTGCGTGGTATCAGGACGTGGTACTTGAAGGCGACATGGCCGAACCGGCCGAAATTGTTAAAGGCTGCATGGTAATCAAGCCGAATGGCTATGCGGTTTGGGAGGCGTTGCAACGAGCGTTCGATGATCGCTTCAAAGCGACGGGGCACCAGAATGTCTACTTTCCGCTGTTAATTCCGCAAAGCTTTTTGAAGAAAGAAGCCGAACATGTGGAGGGTTTTGCGCCGGAGTTGGCAGTGGTTACTATCGCGGGCGGAAAAGAGTTAGAAGAGCCTTATGTGATCAGGCCGACGTCGGAAACGATTGTGGGCCACTTCTTCGCGCGCTGGATTCACAGCTATCGAGATCTGCCGATGCTGCTCAACCAGTGGGCGAACGTGGTGCGTTGGGAACTGCGCACACGCATGTTTTTACGGACCACTGAGTTCCTCTGGCAGGAGGGGCACACCGCTCATGCGACTCACGCTGAGGGCCGCGAGGAAGTGCGGCTTATATTGGATATCTATGCGGAGGTTGCAGAAGATTTGATGGCGATGCCGGTGATCAAGGGCCTGAAATCGAAGGCGGAGAAATTCGCTGGCGCGTTGCAGAGTTTTTCGATCGAGGCCATGATGCAAAACGGTTTGGCGCTGCAAGCGGGTACCAGCCACGATCTGGGCCAGAACTTTGGGCGCGCGTTCGACGTCAAGTTTCAAACGAGCGAAGGCAAGCTGGATTACGTTTGGCAAACGAGTTGGGGCGTGAGTACGCGTTTGATTGGCGGATTGATCATGACGCATTCGGATGACAAAGGGCTCGTGCTGCCGCCGAAGGTTGCCCCTGTGCCGGTAGTGTTAGTGCCGATTTATCGCAAAGATGAGGAGCGCACCGCGGTAATGGAAGCGGCACAAAAAATCTGCACAGATCTTAAGATTAAGCTCGACGGGCGCGAGGGTCAGTCGCCGGGGGCGAAGTTCTTTCATTGGGAAAGGCGCGGTGTTCCACTTGTATTGGAATTGGGACCGCGCGATCTTGTTTCGGGCAACGTTGTGCTGAAGCGGCGCGATACCGGATCGAAGGAGATTGTTGCACAAAGTGAACTGCGCGCGAAAATGGAGGCGACGTTAGCGGCGATGCAAATGGATCTTCACCAGGCGGCGCGGCTTAGACTCAAACAGAATTGCGTCGCTGCAGATTCGCTCAAGGAAGTGGAAGAGATTCTGCGCGAGGTGACCGCTGAAAAAGGCGGGGGCAAATTCGTCTTCGCACATATTAAGGATGACCCACAGTGCGATGCGAGGCTAAAGGAGTTTAAGGCGACCGTGCGCTGTATTCCACTAGTTGATGAGCATGATGGCCCGGGCAGGTGCATTGTGACGGGTGAACAGGTGGAGCGGCGCGCGGTGATCGCCAAAGCGTATTAGGCATATACAGACTAATGTCCGCGTGTGAATGGGCCGATATACCCACATATGGAAGGGTCGGCGCGCCTAAATCAAACTGGATGGCGAAGCGTTTTGCCGCTCGCGGCCGCCATTCTTATCTTCGTTGGGTTGGCGACCTCCTTGGCCATGACGAAGGCGCCGTGGTGTGACGAGGGCTGGTTTGGCAATCCTTCTTACAATCTGGCATTTCACGGGAAAATGTCGACCAATGTCCTCAATCCTTCAGGACATTTTCTGAACGCCTATCTGAGCGGTATCAAGGAGCGGACTTATGTAGTGCCGCCGAACCATTTGGTTGCTTTGGCGGGTTGGTATCGGCTTTTCGGCTTCAGCTTACTCACCATGAGAATGTATTCCATTTTCTGGGGCGCACTCATGCTGCCAGCTTTCTTCTTTATCCTTTATAAGCTGTTGCCCGATGCACGAGTTGCGCAGGTGGCGACGCTATTTACCGCACTCGATTTTATCTACTTATGGTCGTGCGCTGACGGACGGATGGACGCTACGGCGAATGCTTTGGCGATCGGTTCGATTGCGGCCTATCTTTATCTGCGGGAAACGGGCCTTACGCGAGCGGTCCTAGTCAGTCAGTGGTTGAGTGCTGCGGCAGTGTTCACGCACCCGAATGCCGTCCTGATGCAACTAGTGCTGTTGGTTCTGGTGTGGCGCTTTGATCGAGCGAAACTGCGCCCAGATCATATCCTTATGGCCGCTGCCCCCTACCTCTTCTTCGGCTTGTTGTGGTCCCTTTACATCGCCCAAAGCCCCCAGGACTTCTATGCTCAATTCTTTGCGAATGCCGCAGGCCGCGATTCGAGTCGCTGGAACGTGATTCTGCAACCTTGGATCGGAGTCTGGGGTGAGTTCCTACGGCATGTGTCGACTTATGTAATAAGCAATCTGTGGAGCGGTTCGATAAACAGGTCATTCTTGCTCATACCGTTCTTTTACGCAGCTTCGTTATTTGAATTCTTTCGCAAGCGAAAAGCCTATAGCGACGCCGTTATGACATTTCTGCTTTGCACATTGACTCTTCTGTTGGCGATGACCTTTCTCAATGGGTTCAAGGCGCCAATGTACTTGATTTATCTTTTGCCGTTCTATCACGGCGTACTGGCGTTCGAACTGCTGACGCTTTGGAAGCGCGGGATAAACGGCAAGCTGGTGGCGGCAGCGATTGGCGGCGCTTTTTTGGTTCTACAGATTATTCCAACGGTCGAGCACGTGAGAGCGGACGAATACCATCGCTACTATGAGCCAGCCATTGCGCAGTTAAAACAGGAACAAGCGGCCGGCAAAACAATTGTTGGGACGGCTGCGCTCGGTTTCGGTTTGGGATTTCAAGGTTTTGAGGACGATTGGCGTTTAGGCAAATACAGTCATTTGGAGCCGGACTTCTTGGTTCTTGACAGATCCTATCGCAGTTTCTCAAAGTGTTTCGAAGAGAAAGAGCCGCTGGTGTTCTCTCACATCCTTACCACTTTGACGACGCGTTACCGCTTCCATTACCGGTTCGGAACCTATTGGATCTTTGAGAGGGTTAAAACACCGTCTGCGTATCGCTTGCTGAATATTGACAAAATTACTGCTCTGGAAAAAGGAAAACAAGCCAACTCTCTATTTGAGCAACTGGAACAGTTCGCAAGTAACGCCGGAATTGACAGTTTGAAAGAAACACCGATTGATGCCCAACTACGCTTCTGAATTGCGCGTTTCGATCATCATGCCGGTGATGGACGAAACAGTTTCATTACGGGAAACCGTCGACATTGTGATGCATGAAAACCGACCGGAGGACATTCATGAGATCATTTGCGTCGTCAGCGAATTAACAAAACCCGAATCGCTTGCTGTATGTAAACAACTTGAGGCAGACCTACCCGCAGATTGTATGGACTCGGCAACAAGTAAAGCCCTATCTGGGCGGTGCTCTGCAAGATGCGTTTGGTTGGGCGAGTGGGACTCACATCATGCTGATGGCGTCGGATCTGGAGACCGATCCTCATGCGGCGAAGCCGCTCATTGAGGAAGCGCGCGGAGGCTGGGATATCGTTGCCACGACACGCTGGAAAAAGGGCGGAGGCTTTGACGGCTACAACCCCGTGAAACTCGTCGCAAATTGGTTGTTTCAGAAGACCATAAGCTTGTTGTATCGAACGGGACTGACTGACCTTACGTTTGGCTATCGAATCTGGCGCACGGCAACTCTGCGTGGTTTTCAGTGGGAAGAGTTGCGACATCCTTTTCTGCTCGAATGTCTGTTGCGGCCGCTGCTACGCGGGGCCCAAGCCAAGGAAATCAGCGTGAAGTGGGAAGCACGAAAAGAAGGCGAGTCCCACAATTCGTTTTGGAGAAATTTTCTATATTTCCGAATTGCCTTGAAGTTGCGCTTTCAGGGGAGAAGCCGGATCGCGGCCCAGCCGGCCGCTGAGATTAATGAATGAAAACCACTATCGTCACTACAACCATCTACGTCCCTACGGCGCTCGAAAAATACGGCGAGAATGCACGCTTCTATGGTCATGCCGATCTGAACTTTATTGTCATCGGGGACAAGAAAACGCCGGCTGAGACAAGAGGATTTTGCCAAGAGATGTCAACCCAGCACTTTCCCTGCTCGTACCTGGGCATTGAGGAACAACAACGCTATTTAGAGCGTTATCCAGCCTTGTGGAATCATCTCCCGTTTAATTCGATCCAGCGGCGCAATATCGGACTGCTGAAGGCTTGGGAAGACGGCGCCGACATTGTAATAACAATCGATGACGACAACTGGATGTTGAACCACGATTTTCTACGCCTGCATTCGGTAGTTGGACAATCACCGGAGTTGCCGGCCTTCGAAACGTCTTCGGGATGGTTCAACGTCTGTTCGATGCTCGAAGAAGCCAGCGGTACACCTTTTTACCATCGCGGCTTTCCACGCGGGGAGCGTTGGAAGGAAAGAGAAACATTTACGTGCGTCGCGCCCATTACTCGGCGAGTGGCGGTAAATGCCGGCTTGTGGCTCGATGATCCCGATATCGATGCCATGACACGACTTGAGCGTCCCATCGTGGTACGCGGTATGGCTCCGTCCGCACCTTCGCGATTCGTTTTACAGCCGGGCACTTGGTCGCCTTTTAATTCGCAGAATACCGCTTTAATGCGCGACGTTATTCCGGCATATTTCCTGAGCCCCTGTGTGGGCCGCTATGACGACATTTGGCCGAGCTACGTTGTGGTAAGGATCGCCCAACACTTAGGGGACGTCATCGCCTATGGACACCCGTTGCTTCGTCAGAAGCGCAATGAGCACATCCTGTGGAAGGACCTGGATAATGAACGCGTTGGCATGCTGCTTACCGATGAATACTGCGCAGCCTTACGATCGCTCAAGCTGCATGGCAAGACTTATCACGAATGCTACGGAGAGGTCGTCGAAAAGCTCCCATTCGCTTGGCCAGAAGGGCCTAAATGGACTGAGGCGATGATTGCGGCGCGTGCGGGACTACTAGAAGGAATGGCTATCTGGCATGCTGTTTTCGAACAACAAACATCGGCTAGCTTAGCGAACTTGGCACTTGTCACAAACGAAAAGGGCGACCCGATCATGAGCCGCCCTGCGGATTCATTGCTAAAAACCGAACCTACTACTCTTCGGTCGTAATCGCCCCGAGTGCTTCTTCGGCGGCGAGATCTTCCGAAAGTCCGCCGGTATAGATGCCCGGTGTATCGTCGGAGTAATCGCCCAAACCGTCGCTGAGGGAAACCTCTTCTTCTGGAATCGGCTCTTCTTCAACCACGTCTTCGCCGGCAATCTTGACCTTTCGGTAGAACTCCATACCCGTGCCGGCAGGAATGAGCCGACCCATGATGACGTTCTCCTTCAGGCCGCGGAGGTAATCCACTTTGCCGTTGATCGCCGCTTCCGTCAGAACACGAGTGGTCTCCTGGAAGCTGGCGGCTGAGATGAACGAATCGGTCGAGAGCGAAGCCTTGGTGATACCGAGCAGAATCGGCTTACCCATCGCTGGGCGGCCGCCTGCTTCGATCACGCGGTTATTTTCTTCGCGGAATTTGAACTTATCAACCACTTCTTCTGGAAGAAACTCGGTATCGCCGATATCCTCAATACGGACCCAGCGCATCATCTGACGCGAGATCACTTCCAAATGCTTGTCGTTGATGTTAACGCCCTGCAGACGGTAGACTTCCTGGATCTCATTCACCAGGTACTTCTGCAATTCCTTTTCGCCAAGCACGGCTAGAATGTCGTGCGGGTTGCGCGGACCATCCATCAGCGGATCGCCAGAGCGCACACGCTCACCTTCCTGCACGTTGATGTGAACGCCGCGCGGAATTGCGTATTCCTTTTGCACGCCGTCGTCGCCCACCACATAGAGCTTACGCATGCCCTTGCTCACTTCGCCGTACTTCACCGCGCCGTTGATTTCCGCAATTACGGCCGTTTCGCGCGGCTTGCGAGCTTCAAACAATTCCACAACACGCGGCAAACCACCGGTGATGTCTTTGGTCTTGGTAGTAGCGCGCGGGATCTTCGCAATGACGTCGCCCGCGTGAAGTTCTTCGCCGTCGCTCACCATTAAGTGAGCGTGGGTCGGCATGAGGTAGCGCTTCTCCTCCGACCTCGTACCGCCCGCCGGACGCATAATCACCGTCGGGAAACGCTTTTCGTCGGAAGATTCGGTGACCACCACCTGCATGTTACCGGTGATTTCATCAACCTGTTCTTGCGTGGTCACGCCGTCGATCAAATCCTTAAAGTGAACCGCGCCGGTGACTTCGGTTAAGATCGAGAACGTATACGGATCCCATTCCAGCAGTACCTGATTCGCTTTTACCTTAGCGCCATCATTGACGTTGATCTTGGCGCCATAAACAACCGGATAGCGTTCGCGTTCGCGCTGTTTCTCGTCAACGATAATCAGGATGCCGTTTCGGTTCATGGCGATCAACTCGCCCTTGTTGTTCTTCACCGTATTGACGTTGCTGAAGCGAACGTAACCGTCGCTCTTGGCGTCCTGGGTATTCTGTTCGCTGACTCGAGTGGCCGCGCCACCGATGTGGAACGTACGCATCGTCAACTGAGTGCCAGGTTCGCCAATCGACTGCGCTGAGATAATACCCACCGCTTCGCCGCGCTCCACCATGCGGCCCGTTGCCAAGTTGCGGCCGTAGCAAAGACGGCAGACACCGCGCTTCGATTCGCAAGTCAGCACCGAACGGATCTTCACCCGCTCAATGCCGGCCGATTGAATCTGGCTGGCCAGATCTTCGGTGATCTCCTGATTGACCCGGACGATCACGTTGTTTTCGTAATCGCGCTGATCTTCGAGCGCCACGCGGCCCACAATACGGTCGCGCAAAGGCTCAATGATTTCGCCCGATTCGATAATCGGTTCAACGTAAATACCGTCAGTCGTGCCGCAATCGTCTTCCGTAATGATGACGTCCTGCGCGACGTCGCAAAGACGACGCGTGAGATAACCAGAGTCGGCCGTCTTCAACGCGGTATCCGCCAAGCCCTTACGAGCACCGTGCGTGGAGATGAAGTACTGCAAAACGTCCAACCCCTCGCGGAAGTTCGCAGTGATAGGTTGTTCGATAATTTCGCCGGATGGTTTAGCCATCAAGCCGCGCATACCGGAGAGCTGGCGGATCTGCTGTTTCGAACCGCGCGCGCCCGAATCGGCCATGATGTAAATCGGATTGAGAACACGGCCCGTGCGGTCGTCCTCTTCCAGATTCTTAAACAGTTTGTCGGAAATCGCTTCGGTGACCTTCGACCAGATTTCGATGATCTTGTTGTAACGCTCCGATTGGGTGATCGCGCCTTCCTGATACTGTTGCTGAACTTCAATCACCTGCTTTTCAGCCTCATGGACCAGACCCGCTTTTTCTTCCGGGACCACCATGTCGTCGATACCGATGGAAATACCGGCGCGCGTCGCATAGAGGAAGCCGAGTTTCTTGACCTCGTCCAACATACCTACCGTCACCTGCAACCCAAACTTCAAGTAGCAGTATTGAACAAGTTGGGCCAGACCCTTTTTCTTCAGCAAGCCGTTGATGAACGGCATCTGCTTCGGCAGAACATCGTGTAGAATAACGCGGCCCACGGTCGTGTCCATATACTGCTTCACGAACTCAATTGGCTCGGTGTACATAATGTTTTGGCTATCGAACGCCTTCGTCAGATCGATGACGCGGCCCGTATAGCGAAGCTTGATGGCGGTAAGTGTTTCCACTTCGCCCATCTCAAGCGCAATCAAAACATCCTCAATAGAAGCGAACGTGCGGCCCGAACCCTTCGAGTTTGGACGCATCTTGGTGAGGTAATACAAGCCCAACACCATGTCCTGTGTAGGAATTGCTATTGGCGCACCGTGCGCCGGCGAAAGAATGTTATTCGAAGCGAGCATCAAAGTAGTCGCTTCGATCTGCGCTTCAGGCGACAGCGGAATGTGAACGGCCATCTGGTCGCCATCGAAGTCGGCGTTGAACGCAGTACAAGTCAGCGGGTGCAGCTTGATCGCTTTACCTTCCACCAGCACCGGCTCGAACGCCTGAATGCCTAAGCGGTGAAGTGTAGGAGCGCGGTTCAACAAAATCGGATGATCCTTGATGACTTCTTCGAGAATGTCCCAAACCACCGGATCTTGCTGTTCAACCAATTCCTTGGCTTGCTTGATCGTCGTGCAATGGCCGCGCTGTTCCAAGCGATGATAAATAAACGGCTTGAACAATTCGAGAGCCATCTTTTTCGGCAAACCGCACTGATGCAGTTTGAGCTCAGGACCAACCACGATCACGGAACGGCCCGAGTAGTCGACGCGCTTGCCGAGCAAGTTCTGGCGGAAGCGGCCCTGCTTGCCCTTAAGCGTATCGGAGAGTGACTTGAGCGGACGGTTGTTCGCACCACGCAGCACGCGGCCGCGGCGTCCGTTGTCGAATAGAGCGTCAACCGCTTCCTGCAGCATGCGCTTTTCGTTGCGCACGATCACATCAGGCGCGTGCAACTCCATCAACTTCTTCAAACGATTGTTGCGATTGATCACGCGGCGGTAGAGATCGTTTAAGTCGGACGTTGCAAAACGACCGCCATCGAGAGGCACCAGCGGACGCAATTCCGGCGGAATGACTGGGATGACATCCAATATCATCCATTCCGGCTTGTTACCCGACTTGCGGAAGCTTTCAACAACGCGCAGACGCTTGGCGTACTTCAGCTTTTTTTGCGCTGAAGTTTCGGTCTTCATCTTTTCGCGGATTTCGAGGCTCAACGATTCGATGTCGAGGCGGCGCAGTAACTCTTTGACGCCTTCAGCGCCCATCATCGCCACAAACTTGCCCGGGAACTCCTGATCGAGTTGGCGTTTGCGCTCATCGCTAATCACTTCGCCTTGCGACAAACCAGTGCCTTCACCTGGATCGATGATGACGAAAGCTTCGTAATAAAGGACGCGCTCTAGTTCGCGTAGCGTAATGTCGATCAAATAGCCGATGCGGCTCGGCAGGCCTTTGAAAAACCAAACGTGTGAACAGGCGCTGGCCAGTTCTATATGACCCAAGCGCTCGCGGCGGACGCGCGACAGAGTCACTTCCACACCGCACTTATCGCAGATAACTCCGCGATGCTTCATGCGCTTATATTTGCCACACAAACATTCCCAGTCGGCCACAGGTCCAAAAATCCGGGCGCAGAAAAGGCCATCGCGCTCGGGCTTGAACGTGCGGTAATTGATGGTCTCCGGCTTGGTGACTTCACCATGCGACCAGCTGCGGATTTTTTCCGGAGAGGCTAAGCTGATTCGAATTGAATCGAAGTCGGCAATGAGATTGGCTCTTTCGTACGGAGAGGAACGATACATGAATAGTCCTTAGTTAACTTTCAGCACGGGCCCGTTACTTACTTTGCGGCAAGCGGGACGTGGGGCGCCACTTTGCGCCCCGCTTGCCTAAACTGCGCAACCGCTTCCTACCGGTCGCGGCTCTGATTCCTTAATCCGCGGCGTGTGCCATATCCTGCAAATCACGGGGCTTTTTCATCAGCTCCACGTCGAGGCACAAGCTTTGCAACTCGCGGATCAAAACATTGAACGATTCCGGCACGCCTGGTTCGGCGGCGGCTTCGCCCTTTACAATGGCTTCGTATATTTTGGCGCGTCCGTAAACGTCGTCCGATTTCGCGGTGAGTAATTCCTGGAGGATGTAAGCAGCGCCGTAAGCTTCGAGCGCCCAAACTTCCATTTCGCCGAAACGCTGTCCGCCAAACTGCGCCTTGCCGCCTAACGGCTGCTGCGTGATCAGCGAATACGGTCCAATCGAGCGAGCGTGGATCTTGTCGTCCACCAAGTGGCTAAGCTTCAGCATGTAAATCATGCCGACCGTTACCGGCTGCTCAAACTGCGCACCGGTCATACCGTCCCAGAGCGTAATCTTGCCCGAAGTCGGCAACCCGGCTTCGACCAAACGCGCCTTGATGTCCTTCTCCGTTGCACCGTCAAACACCGGCGTGGCGAAGTGCAAACCTAATTTTGCAGCAGCCCAACCAAGGTGCGTTTCCAGAATCTGTCCCACGTTCATACGCGAGGGAACGCCCAGCGGGTTGAGAACAATCTCCACCGGCGTGCCGTCGGGCAGATATGGCATGTCCTCTTCGGGAACGATGCGCGCGATCACACCTTTATTTCCGTGTCGTCCGGCCATCTTGTCGCCAACGGAAAGCTTACGCTTCATGGCGATATAGACCTTCACCAGCTTGATCACGCCGGGCGGCAATTCGTCGCCCTTGCGAAGCTTGGCGATCCGTTCTTCCGTGATTTTTTCCAGCACCGCAATCTGCCGTGAAGTCATTTCCTCGACTTCGTCAATTTGTTCGTTCAGCCGGATATCTTTCGTGGCAAGGCGCATGCGCTTCAAGTCGCGGGCGCGCAGCTTTTCCAAAACGTCGCGCGAGAGCGGCGTTTCTTTCGAAAGCAGTTTCTTGTTGGTCTTTTCGTCGTGAAGATCCGCGAGCAATTCCTTGCCCCTTAGAAGTTCTTCCAAACGCTTGGCGCGCTCGTCGCTCAAAATGCGCTTTTCATCTTCTAAGTTGCGATGCAGCCGCTCTTCCTGCAAAGTCAGGATCTGCTTGGAGCGTTCGTCCAACTCAGCGCCCTTACGCGAGAACACTTTGCAATCGACGATGGTGCCTTCAATTCCAGGCGGGCAGTATAGCGACGCATCTTTCACGTCGCCAGCCTTTTCACCGAAAATCGCACGGAGCAGTTTCTCTTCCGGCGTCAGCTGTGTTTCGCCCTTTGGCGTCACTTTGCCCACCAGAATGTCGCCCGGCTTGACGGTTGCGCCAATGCGGATGATGCCACTTTCGTCCAGATTCTTCAGGAACGATTCCGCGATGTTTGGAATATCGCGGGTGATTTCTTCTGGACCCAGCTTGGTGTCGCGCGCCTCGATTTCGAACTCTTCGATGTGGATCGAGGTGTAATAGTCTTCCTTGACCAGCTTTTCGCTGACGACGATGGCGTCTTCAAAGTTGTAACCGCGCCATGGCATGAAGGCCACCAGCACATTACGACCGAGAGCCAACTCGCCGGCTTCCGTACAAGGACCGTCGGCTAACACGTCGCCCTTCTTCACCTTTTGCCCTTGCGCGACAATCGGCTTTTGGCTGATGCAAGTATTCTGATTCGAACGTTTGAACTTGGTGAGCTGATAAATATCAGCACCAACTTCGCGCGACATCTGCCCTTCGTGCGCGCCGCCTTCGACACGAACGATGATGCGTTCGCTGTCTACGGAATCGACCACGCCCGAACGTTTACAGATGACCACCGCGCCTGAATCGCGTGCCGTCACGCGCTCCATGCCCGTTCCCACAAAAGGCGCTTCAGCCCTTAATAAAGGCACGGCTTGGCGCTGCATATTCGAACCCATGAGCGCGCGGTTCGCGTCATCGTTCTCAAGGAACGGAATGAGGCTGGCCGCGACCGACACCAACTGCTTCGGACTAACATCCATGTATTCGATTTCGTCGCGATGCTTTAGAACGAAGTTACCGGCTTGGCGTGCATTCACCAAGTCTTCGACAATTCGTCCCTTCTCATCAATGGCCACGTTCGCCTGGGCAACAATATATTTGTCTTCTTCCCAAGCAGAGAGGTAATCAGAGTGCGCTTCGATTTCGGCTTGCTGCTTCTTGCCGGCAACGGCTAGATTGGCCTTGTCAACCGCGTCACGGAGCACCACTGCGCCGACCTTGAATTCGGTATCGCCAGGGTTGAGAATCCTGACTTCGTCGACCAGTGCGCCTTCACGCACACGGCGGTAGGGGCTTTCGATAAAGCCGTACTCGTTAATCCGCGCAAAACAAGATAGCGACGAAATCAAACCGATATTCGGACCTTCGGGCGTTTCAATCGGACAGATGCGTCCGTAGTGAGTGGGGTGTACGTCGCGCACTTCGAAGCCGGCACGCTCACGAGACAAACCGCCTGGTCCAAGAGCCGAAAGGCGACGCTTGTGCGTAATCTCCGACAGTGGATTGGTTTGATCCATGAACTGCGATAGCTGGCTCGATCCGAAGAATTCGCGGATGGCCGCCATGACTGGCTTAGCGTTGACCAAGTCGTGCGGCATAGCCGTCGACATTTCCTGGTAGACCGACATCTTTTCTTTGATGGCGCGTTCCATACGCACCAAACCGATGCGGAACTGGTTTTCCAAAAGTTCGCCAACCGCCCGCACGCGGCGATTACCCAAGTGATCGATGTCGTCCACCGCACCAATACCACGGCGCAGCTTCAACAGGTAAAGAATAGTATCGATAAAGTCTTTTTGGTCAAGCGTGCGTTTGTCCAACGAAGCGGCATCTGCTTTGTCGTACAGCTTGATGTTGAACTTCATGCGGCCCACGCGCGAGAAATCGTATTTGCGCGCATCGAAGAACATGCCCTGAAAGAGTTGCGTAGCGGTGTCGAGCGTGGGCGGATCACCCGGACGCAGCTTGCGGTAAATTTCGAGGAGTGCGTCGTTTTGGCTCTTCACCGCGTCTTTGCGCAGCGTGGCGGAGATCACGTTGCCCGCTTCATCGCGCTCTGGGAAGAAAATTTCAAAGTTGGTGATGCCCGCTTCAGCAAGGTTGCCGAGGGTGGTTGAGGTGAGTTCGTGATTGGCTTCGACCAGAACTTCACCGGTCGACATATCGATGACATCAGCGGCAACGTAGGCGCCTTCTAAATCGTTGCTGGCGACCTCCACCTGCTCGATCCTGGCTTTCTGAATTTCGCGATAAACCGAATTGGTGATTTTGCGGCCTTGCGGAACAATCTGTTCCGATTTGTTCGAGATCGCGTGCGAAAGCTTCATGCCGATCAAGCTTTCGTTCACGCCCCACATAATCTTGCCGGCCTTCAGCGTGATGTTGCTCAGCTTGTAGAAGGCGCGAATGATGTCGGAATCAGTCTTTAAACCGAGGGCACGGAGAAAAACGGTGCCGTAGAATTTGCGTTTGCGATCGATGCGGACATAGAGCAGGTTCTTGTTGTCGTACTCGAACTCAACCCAGCTGCCGCGGTATGGAATGATCTTGCCAAGGAAATAGCCTTGCGCTTGCACACGCTCGAAGAACACACCCGGCGAACGATGCAACTGCGAAACAATCACGCGCTCGGTGCCGTTGATGATGAAGGTGCCGTTCTCTGTCATCAAGGGAATTTCGCCGAAGAACACTTCCTGTTCTTTAATGTCGCGAACGGTTTTGGTACCCGTCTCGGGGTCCTTGTCGTAAACGGTGAGACGAATCGTTACTTTCAGCGGTGCCGCATAGGTCATGCCGCGCTCTTCGCACTCGGGCACGTCGTATTTCAATTGCAACGCTACGGGATCGCCGCAGCGGTTGCAGAACGTGACGATGTTCTTGTTAAACGTTCCGCATTTGTGGCAGAGCACATCGCCCGCGTGAAACGGGTCGGTGCGAATTTCCGCTCCGCAGTTCGGGTTGCGGCAAATGGTGCGGAGGTGATGAAGACCTTTGAGATTTCCGCACTTGCACTCCCAGTTACCAATCGAATAATCGACAAATTCGAGCTGGCTTAGACCGCGAAAATCGGAGATCGGAAATACGGAACTGAAAACGCTCTGTAAACCGGCGTCTTCGCGTTCCTTCGGCAACAATTCCATTTGCAGGAAGCGTTCATACGAGCGCTTCTGCACCTCAATCAGGTTGGGAATCGGTATTGAGGTTTTAATCTTCGAAAAATCAACTCTCTGGCGGAGAGATAATCCGTTTGACACGTTGGGCATCTTACGCTTGTCCTTTTAGGAAACCAATGACAAAAGACGACATTCAGCAAATTCAGCTAGAACGGGACGCGGCCCTTTACCGAGCCGCGAAGAATAGCGGGGAACCAAACGATCCGCCCGCATAAGCTTGCGCGAAACTTAGAAAACTTTTCGCGCCGGAAGAAAAACTGTTGAGATCGACGTCGAATGACGATAATCTTTCTATAGATCTATGGTGATTAACAGCGCCTTCCGGCCACTGTAGTTGAGTATCTGGGAAAATTCGAAAAGTAAACATGCGAAAGCCCCGCTGACCTAAAAGAGATCTACGGGGAATTAACTGACTGTTTTCTGCTGCTGGAATTCTGTGGCTTGACGTCAATTAAATCCTAACACAATAAGGTCCAGCCGCGCTATCCCGCACGGCCAGACCCCTTCGACTCTCCGTCCACTCGCCTGCGTTCAACGCTCGGAACGGCAATCCATCTAGTTCAAACTACTTCACTTCCACGGTTGCGCCCGCTTCGGTGAATTTCTTCCTGATGGCTTCGGCTTCGTCCTTGTTGATGCCTTCTTTGATGGGCTTTGGCGCGCCGTCGACCAGATCCTTCGCTTCTTTCAAGCCGAGGCTGGTGACCTCGCGAACGGCTTTGATCACGTTGATCTTGTTTGCGCCCGCGGCCGAGAGAATCACTGTGAACTCAGTCTTTTCTTCTACCGGAGCAGCCGCTGCCGCGCCGCCTGCCGGAGCCGCTACGGCCACCGAAGCAGCCGCTGCCGACACGCCCAATTTCTCTTCGAGCATCTTGACAAGCTGCGAAGCTTCCAACAGGGTCAAACCCTGGATCTGTTCTGCAATTGCGTTGATATCCGCCATGTTCGTTAACTCCCAATTCCTCAATAAATTCAGTGCCGGCGGATTTCCCGCCAAGAACATTACTGCTTAAACTTGTTTTCTTTCGCGGCTTGATCCAGCACCACTGCCAGATTGCGGCCAACACCATTAATGCTTGTAACCAGGCGAGTAGCCGTGGCGTTGATCAAGAACAGCAATTTCGCGTAAATTTCTTCCTTGGGCGGCATGCTGGCCAGGTCGCTGATCGCTTTGATATCAATGACGCGGCCTTCAACGATGCCAGCCTTGAAGGTGAACTGCGAATTTTCTTTGGCGTATTTCTGCAGCGCTTTGGCGAGCGCTACCGGATCTTTCGCCGTGTAAGCGAGCGAAGTCATGCCCTTCAGCGCGCCCAAAACGTCATGCGCGGAGGTGCCTTCGGATGCCTTGTCCGCCAGATTGTTCTTTACAACTTCGTAACTGCCGCCCGCTTCCCGAATCGTCTTACGGAGTTGAAAGTCCTGCTTCACGGTCATCTTCTCGTAATTGGTGACGAAGATGTTTTTGTTTTCCGCAAGCGTCTTTTTCAACTGTGCGAGATCTTTTTTCTTGTCGTCTTTATTCTTCATGCTGGCCTCCGTACCCGCTTACGCGATTGCCTTGGCATTAAACGGTGTAACGTCCAAGTGCACACCTGGACCCATCGTTGAGCACAACGTGGCGCTCTTTACGTACTTACCTTTGGCAGCCGAGGGCTTCGCCTTGATCACAGCTTGAATCAAACTGTTGGTGTTCTCAAGCAGCTTGTCGGTTGCAAAACTTACTTTACCGACAGGGGCGTGAATCACGCCGGTTTTGTCGACGCGAAACTCCACCTTGCCGGCCTTAATTTCGAGCACGGCGTTTCTGATATCAGTGGTGACGGTACCCGTCTTCGGATTCGGCATCAAACCGCGCGGCCCCAGCACCTTCCCTAAACGACCGACCGAACGCATCATATCGGGCGTGGAAATTACCGCATCGTAGTCGGTCCAGTTTTCCGTCTGGATTTTGGTGACCAACTCTTCGCCGCCCACGATATCGGCGCCAGCTTCTTGCGCTTCACGCAACTTGTCGCCGGATGCGATAACTAAAACCTTCTTCGACTTACCGAGACCATTAGGCAGCACAACAGTGCCGCGAACCATTTGGTCGGCATGCTTCGGGTCAACGCCGAGGCGCATGTGCACTTCCACGGTTTCATCGAACTTGGTGAACTTAATTTTTTGAACGAGGGATACGGCGTCGGAGACAAGATAAGGCTTAGCCTCAACCTGCTTCGCCGCAGCCTCATATTTCTTACCGGGCTTTTGGCTCATAAATTTGACTGGTACAAACGGCGCGGGACTGGAACAGTCCCTCGCCTCCCAAAAAGTGACTTGGAAACGCTTTTCGTAGAATACCACAGGTTCGGAAAAAAGCAAGAAACTACTTTTTTGAAATCCGTCGCACCCAGCCAGCAATGTTGTCGCACATCCACTTCTTGAAGCTGTCTTCGTCCAAGCTGCCAGCCGCGAGCAATCGAACAGCCTGCGTGGCATCCTCTTCCGTAGCCACGAATTCCAAACCGTTCAACTCCAGAAACATTACGCCAAGAACGAATCCCGTTCTCTTGTTGCCGTCCAAGAACGGGTGGTTTCTCACCACACCCGCAACTAAAGCAGTGCCCAAATCCGCTAAATCTGGGTTATCGCCGTATGCGTAGCCTTGTCGTGGACGCGCTAACGCTGATTCCAAAAGGGTTTGGTCACGTACCCCTTCCGCACCGCCATAAAGGACCAGCAGCCTATCATGAATAGCCAGCGCTTCGCGCAGGCCTATCCAGATAGGCTCTGTCATTCGGCTAATGCCTTCAGCGTATTCCTATAGCGGCCAATAATTTCATCGGCTTTCGTCATTTTCGCCTCAAAAGTAGGATCATAAGGAGTCAAACGGTATGATCCGTCAGGCGCATCAAACAAAAACAAGTACTTTCCATCGGCCGTTTGCAGTCGGCTGATGACTTCTTTAGGAAGTACTACACCCAGAGAATTCCCGAATTTCCTGACCTTCAGATTCATGCGTTATTACCTATGTAATAACTTTATCAGCGAATGGTGGAGAAAGTCAAGGGGCGCAAAATCACATTGCTAATATTCGCCACAATCTCGGCATCCTTCAACGCAGGCTGCGCACTTAGCTTCTTCCACTCCGGATCAGTTCCAAAATCGTGCCACAGCTTGTCGCGGGCAGCCAAATCATCGTACGAAAGCATGTACATCAAATTCGGCTGCCGTGGACCGACAATGGTTTCGCCGAAGAGAACGGGCCGCATTCCGAGGCGCTGGAAAATCTGCATCTCGCCTGAGTTGAACATGCCAATTTTACGGATCAGCGTCAGAAAAGATTGCGATTCGTAGGTTCGCAGTTCAAAGATGCGCGGTGGCCTCTTCTCGGCCGTGTCGGGCAAACTGACCGCAGGCATGCCGTCGAAACTTCTGAGCAGGCTGCTTTCCACGCGCACAAACGGCACGCCAGAACCGCTGCTCAGTTTGTGAAGTTCCCGATCATGCAGCGCGTCGGAGGCAACTTTGATGAGCGCATCCTGCATGGCGGCCAGCGAAGAATACTCGCTAATCGTCAAATAATACGGACCGTCTGGGCCAATCACATTCGAAAAAGCGCCCGCTAATTTGGCGCCTGCCCGCTGCAGTGCTGGAGCGAGTCCAACTTCGAGATAGTCTGCGACGCGTGTTGGCTGGTTCTCCTGGCTATTGTGAAAGCGCCAGGTTTTTAATTCTAAGAATGTGTTCGCCGGACGCGCCGCCTGGCCAGCAGAGCCCACTAAAGCAGACGCACTCAAGGCCGCCAGCAATTCACGGCGCTCCATCATCTCTCGCGGGCTGCCTGAATCAGAGCTTCCATGTGATTCAAGTAGCGTTCGAAAGCCTTGCGGCCAGCGGAGGTAAGACGATATTCACTCTTCGGCATGCGTCCTTCGAAGCTCTTATTGCAGACGACATATTCCGCCTCTTCCAGCTTGCGTGCGTGCACGCTCAGATTGCCGTCGCTGGTCTGCAGAAGCTTCTTCAACTCGTTAAAAGTGAGGGAATCGTTCACTGCCAAAGCGCTGACGATGCCCAAGCGCATGTGCTCGTGAATGACGCGGTCCAAGTTCGGCAGAGTGGTTTCGACCGTCTCCTGGGGCGCCCCTTGTTTGGTAGTTTTGGTCCGGGATTTCGCCGGCGCTGCATCGAGTGATCTTGCAATGGCTGATCTACCCACCGTGCCTCCTCGCAATCAAAGTTCCGAACACTATATGCATAATTCCAAAACCCAACAGTAGAAAGATATTGCCGGAAAGAACCGGCGCTAGCAGTGCAACGCCGCCTAACAGCATAAAACAAATTCCCATCACTGGAACAATCCGCACAGAAAACGCCCCGCCGGTGACCACCGCTGCACCGTAAAGCAAAAGCCAGAGTCCAGGCAAGACGCTCAGCAAATCCGCGCGGTACAGCACGGTTGTTAAGACAGCTCCAGCCAATAAAGGCGGCACAAAACTGAGCAAAGCGCGTTGCGCGGGCCGCGAACTCAGCGATAGCGCCAAGCGCTTCGACTTCCTTTGCACGGCGATACAACCGATGGTGAGCGCCAAAACGGCTTCCACCAACCAAACCACAAACTGCTGCTGCGGAGCCATTCGCAGAGCGACGATTCCGGTGACGACAGCGGTGAAGCCAATGACGACGCCACCCCAGCCAGGTACAGCGGTAAAAGACGCCGCACGCTCCATGGTGTCGCGGATAAAACGCAAATTATCGGCCGCCCGACTGTCAATCGGAATTGGTTCGCGGTACTTGTTTGCTCGCTGCGCAAAAGCCATGTAACTAGTTTGCCCTAAGGAATGGCCGCAAAGCATGGCCCTCTCGTCAAGTATACGAGAGGGGCAAGTGCTTTGCAACGTAAAGACAGGTTTGCTTAGAACGAAAAGTGGATGCCCGCAACCGCCCAACGGCCTGGAGTGGCGAATCCGTCCGCGTAATAATTCTCGTTCAGCGTGTTAGAAATCCGTCCATAAAAACGCGCCGTGACGCGCTCGCCAACAGGCACTGTGTAGCCGCCAGAAAGCCCAAGCAAATGAGGGCCGGAAAAACGGTAGGCAAAGGGCTGGTAGTTGAAGGAAGCGTCGTAGCCATAGAGTGGAAATAAGTAGCTGCTGCCGCCGACAAAATCGAGGGCGGCATCAATCCGTCTGGTGATTTGTTGCGTGGCCACCAAGGTGAACATTTGCGGAGAAATCCGCGGTGTTTGAACCGGATCGACAGTGGTACCGGTATAGAATTGCGACTGCCGGTCGCGGGCGTTCGTATAGACATAGGAAGCTTTGATATTCGTTTTACGATTTGGATGAACATCTGCGCTCAGTTCGGCGCCGCGCGCGATGCCACCAAGCAACTGTTCATAGCCGGCAGTCCGCCCATAGACATCGACATATGTGGGTGGGAAATCCAAATAACCAATCACACGCTGTAAATGAGAATAGAAATAGCTACCGCTCACTTTCACGTGCTCGCGCCACAGATACTGATCGAAGCCCGCGTCGAAGGAAACAGCACGCTCGGGCGCCAAGCTTGGATCACCAAGCGCATAATATGTTCCGCCGTAAAAGTAGCCGCCAAAGCGTTCGTAAATGGAAGGAGTGCGAAAGCTATTTCCAGCGTGCGCGCGCAGCTTGGTTGAGGAGCGTTTGAAGAAGTACGAGACAGCCGCATCGCCTGTATAAGCGTGCGGCGGCGAGGGTAGCGGAATGGCCGCGTAGGGCGAAACGGCGGCACCTTCAAACGAAGGTTCGTCTAAAGAAACTTGCGTGTAGCGGCCGGAGAGCAGAATCTGCAGCCGGTTATCTAAGAGCCGAATCTCATCTTGAGCGAACACCGCGTTCGTCTGCTGCCGCGCAGTGGTGCCGGTGCGTTGGCGTAAGCTGATGACCGGATTCTGATCGGTAGCGAGTTCAGCATAATTCTCACGCTGGAATTCATAACCTCCGGTGAGCGTTTGATGCGCGCCCAGAATGTAATTCGCACGTGCTTGCAGCGTATCGACACGGCCGGAATATTTGTCGGAGGTATTGAAGCTGGGTTGGAACGTATATTCGTTCGACGGACCCGCAGGCCCGTTGGTATTGTTGCGTTGCGAATCGGCAATGCCGTATCCAACCTGATACGAGAAGCGCGAGTTCATATCATGCTCAAAGCGGAAAAGCGAGTTGACGAAGTGCGAATAACGGGCGTAATCGGAATCTCCTAAAGATGGGATGAATGTTGCAGCAGAACCCGTGGCAATGGCAGGAATAATACCGGACAGCGGAGCATTCGGTGAGGGCGACGGGCTGTCGTTCAGTTGTATATAGCCCTTGTTGGCAAACACGTTTACACTGGCTCGCATGTTCGAGCGCAGCAGGAACCCGACAGTTCCCTGGCCGCTCCAATCGCGCACTGCGCCCGCATCCAAAACCCCCTCAGTAACATTGAGATTCGATAATCCGCCCGAGTAGTTAACGCGGTTATTCCAAGAACTGCCCGCCACCCGTGCCACACCATGAAACAATCCCAAGCCGCCACCTTGCACATCTATGTCCGCGTGCAGTGGTTCACCGCCAGAGTCGGTCAAAATATTTACCGTGCCCGACATCGCATTCGAACCGTAGAGCGACGATCCAGATCCACGCAACACCTCGATGCGGGTACTGTCCACTAATAGAAGATCGCCAATGTAAGCGCTGGCCTCGTCCTGGATACTGGTGGGATCGCGGAACGGAAAACCATCAATGAGCACCGCCGTATCGGTTACCCGCAAGCCGCGCGTTTGAATAGTCGTATAGGTTCCCGGGCTGCCACGGGTACTGATTTGCAGGCCCGGAACAAATCGTAGCGCATCGGAGACGGAAAACAAACCGCGCTGTTCGGCTTCATCCGCGTTCACCACGTTCGAGCGCTTTTGCGACTTGATCGACAGGTTGCGCCACACCGGAACTGGTCACGCTCACGAGTGTGGTCAGAGCTGAGACACTTAATTCCAGTTTGAGTTCTTGACGATCGCCAGCAACGACATGGACGTTCTGAACTTGGCGAAGCGTAAGCCCCGGGGCATTCGCTTCAAGCAGATAATCGCCGGTTGCTACGTTTTCAAAAGCAAAATGGCCGGCTGTATCGGAAGTGGCATTTAGGCTTTCCGAACCGGTGGTTTTGTGCAGAATAATCTTGGCGTCTTTCACGATCGCGCCGGATGGGTCCAATACGATTCCGGAAACGATAGCTGAATCCGCGTAGGCAAGAAGCGTGCCAGCAGCAACGGCACAGGTAAAAAGAAATTTGAACACTGTCTGCCCTCCCTCGAGGCTGTGACTAACATTCCGCTCCTATTGGGAGCGGGCCAGGGCAGGTCTTCGGACTTGCAGGCTAAAGTTGCCTTTCGGCCTCTTCTAATCACCCCTCTTCCCATCCCTATTGGGGACAGTGATGTCTGGGCTTTCGTTCCTGCTTACCGCTGCGGGGCAGTCCTGGACTCACACCAGGTTCCCTTTTCAACACGCCAGTTTAGTGAACTGGAATGTACCACCAGCGCCTTTTAGAGTAACTGAACAGGTTCGTATTGGCAACAGAAAAAGAAACGGCGCCGGGCCAACAAGGCCAAGCGCCGTCTTCTTTTCTTACTGAACTAAACTAGCGGGAACCCATCGCGACCTTGTGTTCGCGATAGACCGGCGAGTTGATAGCGCGGCTCGGTTCGCCGTCCATCTGCACGCCAACCAAATGGTATTCATGACCATCCGTGACAAAACGCAGCGAACTCGCTGGGCTTGTCTTGCTGGTTTCGGCGGGAAGCGTTATTACTGCCGCTCCACGGCCTTCGCCTTGCAACATCAAAACACCATTGTTGTTCGAATCAACGGTGTACTGGCCAGGCTGAAACTCAAGACCTGCCAGCACGAATGAGAAAGGAACGTTTACTCTGAGACGTTCCGCGGCGGATGCAGTCAAGCTGCCACCCAACAAAATCCCGGCTACTGCAACAACATTCAAAAAGTTACGCTTCATTTGTGATCTCTCCTTAAGAGTCGTTTGAAACAAATTGACTGAAGGGGGGCGCGAACGAAGCACCAGTTACGAACTAGAGACAGAGCTCTAGCCCTCAAAACAAATAACTGTCTACATTGACAAATTGGAATTATTAACGCCAGCTTAGGCGAGGTGAACTGTTTGGTACTGCCAAGCAGAAACACTGTGCTGGCTTACTGACTGACTTACAAACCTAGACTAGCGGACTTTTGCAGAAGAAACAATAGTGGAAAGGTGCGAGGGTAAACGGGGAATGATACCAGCATTCCCCCGTCTTCACTTAGACAACGTCGACGCCCATACTACGGCAGGCGCCTTTCACTTGCTCCATGGCAGCTTCCACTGTAAAGCAATTGAGATCGGGCATCTTAATCTTGGCGATCTCTTCCACTTGCTTTACGGTGATCTTACCGACCTTAGTCTTGTTCGGTTCAGCGGAACCTTTGGCGAGATTCACTGCGCGCTTGACTAAGATGGCCACGGGCGGCGTCTTAGTGATGAACGTGAAGGAGCGATCCGAGTAAATAGTGATCACCACGGGAATGATCAGGCCTTCCTGATCTTTCGCGGAGGTCTTCGCATTGAAGGCCTTGCAGAACTCCATAATGTTGACGCCTTGCGGACCAAGCGCCGTGCCGACTGGAGGGGCAGGGGTTGCCTTGCCAGCGGGGATTTGCAGTTTTACTTCCGCAGTAACTTTCTTAGCCATGACTCAATATCCTCGACCGTGCATTCCGCACGTTGCAATCCTTATATTTTTTCGACCTGTAAAAATTCCAACTCAACCGGCGTTGAACGTCCGAAGATAGTAACCATCACGCGCAGCGTATCGCGCTCGGAATTAACTTCGTCGATCTTGCCCGAGAAGTTGGTGAACGGCCCATCCGTAATCTTGACGCTCTCGCCCTTCTCGAAACTCATCTTCGGCCGCGGACGTTCCTTGCTCGTCTGCTGGCGGTACAGAACCGAGTTCACTTCATCGGCCGTCAGCGGCACCGGTTTGGTACCGCCGCCGACGAACCCGGTCACGCGCGGCGTTGATTTCACCGCATGCCAGAGTTCGTCGTCCATTTCCATTTCCACCAGCACGTAACCAGGATAGAGAAGGCGTTTGCTGGTGACTTTCTTGCCATTGCGAAGTTCCACCACTTCCTCGGTGGGAATCAAAATCTGCCCAACGCGATCCGCAAAGCCAAACGCCTGTGAGCGTGTCTTCAGAGACTCCGCCACCTTTTGTTCAAAACCGGAATACGCGTGAATAATGTACCAATGCTTTTCGGGCCCCAGTTGAGGCTTATCGGCCGACAGCGGGGCGACACCATCGCTGGGAGCTTCGGCAACTTCCGCTGCAGACGTTGGCTCGCTGTGAATTTCGTCTTCGTGGACGCCTTCGTCTTCTTCCAACGGATCGGACTCCGCATGAGTCTCGATTTCAGGCGCGCGGGCAGCGCCATGCCCTTCTTCACCATCGAGAAGGTAGTGCGTCTGTGGTCCGTCCGATTTCTCGTCTAACATTTGTCTTTACCCTAAACTGCAAGTAGACTGTTGAGCTACTTCGCGAACTTGTGAATGGCCGCGTTGACCGCACGGCCGCAGATGGCGTCGACGACATAAAAATAGGCGGCAAAAAGGAACACCGCAGCTATGACAACGCCCGTGGTGGCTCGCACTTGTTTCCAACTAGGCCACGAAACACGCTTCATCTCAGCCTGCACTTCTTCTATATAATTCTTAGTTTGTTCGGGCCAAGCGGTTATTTCCATAGTTTTACAGGGTTATCCTCATCATGGAGATTCAACTGGGAATGTCCTTCAAGCAAGCAGCAAAAAGTCTGGCAGGGGCAGAGGGATTCGAACCCCCAAAGGCGGTTTTGGAGACCGCTGGTTTACCGTTAGCCTATGCCCCTATCCCGTGTCTCTGCGCTTCTTAAGCGTAACAGAAACTCAGCGCGTTTATTTTGACTCCCGATGTGGCTGGTGTTTACGGCAAAACGGGCAAAACTTCTTCAGTTCGATCCGCTCCGTGGTGGTGCGCTTATTTTTGGTCTTGCTGTAGTTCCGGTTTTTGCACTCGCTGCACTGGAACTGAATAATTTCTCGCGGCATAATCTTCCTTTTCGCTGACTACGAAAGTATCTCCGACACGGTGCCTGCGCCTACCGTGCGGCCGCCTTCGCGAATTGCGAAGCGCAACCCTTTATCCATGGCGATCGGTGTAATCAACTCCACTTCCACCGCCACGTTATCGCCCGGCATCACCATTTCCATGCCTTCCGGCAACTTGGCAACACCTGTCACATCCGTGGTACGGAAGTAAAATTGCGGCCGGTAGCCATTAAAGAACGGGGTGTGCCGTCCGCCTTCTTCCTTCGAC
This sequence comes from Bryobacterales bacterium, assembly GCA_963749105.1. Classification (GTDB taxonomy): domain Bacteria; phylum Acidobacteriota; class Terriglobia; order Bryobacterales; family Bryobacteraceae; genus Bog-105. The sequence continues at coordinate 329,518 of CAVVLT010000031.1, forward strand.
AATACGTATACTTCGCCCTTGAACTTCTTGTAACCCTTGATGCTGCCCGGCTTGGCAATAACCTGCCCGCGCTCCACATCGTTCTTTTCAATACCGCGGAGAAGCAGACCAACGTTGTCGCCCGCGCGACCTTCGTCGAGCAGCTTCTTGAACATTTCTACGCCCGTGACAACGGTCTTGCGGGTATCGGCAAAGCCGACGATTTCCATTTCCTCGCCGACCTTGCAGATGCCGCGCTCGATTCGTCCCGTAACAACGGTACCGCGGCCTTGGATCGAGAAAATGTCTTCAATCGGCATGATGAACGGTTTGTCGATAGCACGTTCCGGCATTGGAATGTACTCATCCACTTTTGCCATCAATTCATCGACTGTGGCCTCCCACTTCGCTTCGCCGTTCAATGCGCCCAGCGCGCTCACTCGCACAACCGGCAAAGTATCGCCTGGAAACTGATAGCTGGTTAGCAACTCACGCACTTCGAGTTCGACCAATTCGAGCAACTCGGCATCATCCACCATGTCGACTTTGTTCAAAGCCACCACGATGTACGGCACCCCGACCTGACGGGCCAGCAGAATGTGTTCGCGCGTTTGCGGCATGGGACCATCGGTCGCCGCCACCACCAGAATCGCGCCGTCCATCTGCGCAGCGCCAGTAATCATGTTCTTGATGTAATCGGCGTGCCCAGGGCAATCCACGTGTGCATAGTGGCGCTTCGCCGTCTCATACTCCACGTGCGCTACCGCGATCGTGATACCACGGGCCTTCTCTTCCGGCGCATTGTCAATCGAATCGAAGCTCCGGAATTTATTCTTCGGATTGTGCTTCGCCAGCGTCTTCGTAATCGCCGCCGTCAGCGTCGTCTTGCCGTGGTCGATGTGTCCGATCGTCCCGATGTTAACGTGCGGTTTGCTCCGGTCAAATTTCTCTTTCGCCATAACTTTACACTTCCAGTAAAAACCTCGTCGTCCTTGTTGGGGAGAAAAAAATGGTTTAATCTCAGGGCCGAAAAACGACCCGAAGTGGCCGCCATTCAGACCCACGCAGCGGGCCGAATAGCTATTTCGCGGGATGAACGCGGATACACTTGCGGGGTGCTCACACCCATCGTAGATGGTAACACGAGGCATCAGTAAGAGAGCAATCCCAACCAGAATCGACTAACTCTCAAACCGATGGCAGAACCGACTTCTACAGCAGGCGACCGGCGTGCCTCCTCATCGATAGACCGCCTAAGCCTGGGAATGTTCACCCTGTATCAACGGGCAACGGCCGCGAAGAAGTCTGACCTCTTCAATCGCAACGAGAATACTTGGGGTGCCTTTGAACAAGCCGTTCTGCCCGAGCTACAATCTTTCAGTTTCACACACAAGACCCATAGAACACCCCACACGCCCAGTTCTGCGCTTTCCGATTCCATGTATCAAATCTGGACCCTCGAAAAGTTAGGTGGTAGCATTTGGCGTCCTACGACCATCCAAGTTACACAACAACTGGCCAAGCACATCCACTCGACCTACGAAGTGGAACCCCTCGACCGCCGCGCCCGCAAACGGGCCTCCCTTGGTCTGGACATCGTCGCCTAGAAGGGGGAGCTTTTCGCCCTCATTCCGGTCTTAGATATCATTAGTTTTGCCGAAATCGAATTTCCGCCGGAGAACGAATGAAACGCATTTTGACCAAGGCCACGTGTGCTCTGGCCGCCACCACCTTGCTTGCCATGTCCGCCAATGCCGCCAGCCACCCGCTCACCGTCAAAACAGCCCTCGGCAAAGTCCATGGCAAAACCATCAACGACGGCAAAGTCCGCGCTTGGCTTGGCATTCCCTATGCCGCTCCGCCCATCGGCGACCTTCGCTGGAAAGCCCCTCAACCCACCGTCAAATGGTCGGGCACCCGCGACGCCACAAAATACGCTGCCCACTGCGCCCAAAATCACGTCTTTGATGACATGGTGTTCCAAGACAGCGGCCCAAGTGAAGACTGTCTCTACCTCAACGTCTATGCCCCTGCCAACATGAGTAACAACGCCAAACTCCCGGTCATGTTCTGGATCCATGGCGGCGGATTCTCCGGCGGAGGAAGCAACGAACCCCGCCACAACGGCGATTTCCTCCCCCTCAAGAACATCATCCTCGTCACCATCAATTACCGCCTGGGCGTTTTCGGCTTCCTCGCCACCAAAGATCTCGCCAAAGAAGCCCATGGCGCAGCTGGCAACTACGGCCTTTGGGACATGATCGCCGCCCTGCAGTGGGTCAAGACCAACATTAAGGACTTCGGCGGCGACCCCAACAACGTCACCATCTTCGGCGAAAGCGCCGGCTCGTTTGCCGTCAGCACCCTCATGGCGTCTCCTCTGGCACAGGGTCTATTTCACAAGGTCATCGGCGAAAGCGGTGGTGCTGTCGTGAACAACGTGCTCGCCTACGATTCACTTGCTGAACGCGAAGCTAAAGATGACAAGTTCGTCGCCTCGCTGGACGTCAAAACCCTCGCCGAACTCCGCGCCCTCCCCGTCCAGACCATTCTGGAAGCTGCTAAGAAACCCGGCGTCGGCTTTCCTCCTGACGTTGACGGCAAAGTGCTCACTGAACCCGTCGGTGACACGTACGCTGCCGGCAAACAAGCCCACATTCCTCTAATCGCCGGCTGGAATGCTGACGAGGGCAACTTCATGGCAATCCGCGGCATGTCCGCCTCTCAATGGAAAGAACTCGCGCAAAAGAACTTCAAAGGCCGCGCCGACGAATTCCTCAAACTCTATCCGGGCGACACTGACGCCCAAGCTCTCCGCTCTGCCATCGATTTTGGGAGCGATCAGTTCATCGCCTATGGCACTTGGGCCTGGCTCGAAGCCCAGCGCAAAACCGGCGGCAACTCACCCGTCTACCGCTATCATTTCGAACTCGCCGCGACTCCCAGTAAGTTCCACCCCGGCACCTTCGCCTTCCACTCCGATGACATCGAATACGTCTTCGGCACACTCGACACCCGCCCTGGTTGGAACGTTAGCTCTGCCGACCGGACGCTCAGCGATCAAATGATGACCTACTGGACCAACTTCGCCACAACCGGCGATCCCAACGGCGGCGCTGCCAGCGATCTCCCCAAATGGCCAAAGTACAATGATGCTGGCTATCCACTCATTCACTTGAATTCGACCATCACCACCGGCCCCGACACGTTGCGTGCCCGTTACGAATTCCTCAAGACCGGCATGCCGGCGCTACGTTTTTAGACAGTGTGAGCGCGGGACAGCCTGCCTAATCCCGAGCGCGCGGTGTTGAATGATAAACGGGTCTGATGCGCAGTTCTTTTGTGCTGCTGCTAACTTTAAATCGTATTCTCTGCCCAATAAATGTCGACCGTGTCGAAGGCCGCTGTCATTGCCCCACTTGTGCGTGAGAAGCTTCCCTCAATCCGCTCCAACCGCACCAGGAAATCCGCTTTTCGAAAGTGCTCCGCGGCTGCATACGCCAGCTTTTGTAAGCCGGCGTGAGAAATCGGCACTGCGTAAGGAACCGGCCCCCAAGTCTGCCGGGGCGCGGCTGTCGCCGCCACAACCATCCCTGCCGAATGGTCGAACGTAAGCATCAACCCCCGTCCACCTGACTCCGCCGACCTCTCGACTTGCGTCTCCACCCAATACACAAAATCAGCATAGCCGAGTTGCAGGAAGGACTCATACTGCTCGTCGCTCTTCCACTGTTGCCTCGCCTCGAATTGCATCGCGATCTCACACAAACGTTCCGGGCTCGGCAAGCGATGCTCCTCCATCGTCCGCTCAATCTTCGGCGCCTCCAACAAAAGACGCCTCGGAACACCACCTTTCGACATGGACTTCCCCTTGCCGACGTAGATGTCTTCGTAGTTGAGCCAACTCAGAAACTTGTCTATGAACTCCAAACGAACTTCCATAGGTCTCACTACCTTATCGGCAGGTGACCGACGGAACATTTTCGAACTTTCCCGCGCCTCACACAAACTTATGCAAGGTTCGCGAAAGGCTCTAAGGCGGTGGCCGCAACTTCCATTTATTCAAACGCGTATTGCTCGTCACCATCGGCAAGTATACGCAAACCTCGCGCAGTCTGTCGTTATTACCAAATGCGAAAGAGTTCGAGACGCAGTGATTATAGACGTCGGTAGTAGTTTGGGGCGAGCTCGTCGTCAGCCGGTGGCTGACTCATTCCTGCCGCAAAGCGATCAAGGGATCCAAGCTCATCGCGCGCCTTGCCGGCAAATAAATGGACACCAGCGCCACGGCGGTCAACACGACCGCGACGGAGATGAAACTGACTGGGTCGTACGTCTGCACGCCAAACAACAAGCTCTTCAAGACGCGCGTCGCGAGCATCGCCAAGCCTAAGCCGCTGGCAACGCCAATGAGTGCAGGCGCCATTCCCTGTTTCACAACCAAGCGGAAGAGGTCTCCCTTCGCCGCGCCTAACGCCATGCGTATGCCTAATTCCGCCGTCTGCTGCTCTACCGAATAAGACATCAGCCCATAGATCCCAATCGCCGCCAGCACCAGCGCCACGCCGGCGAAAATCGTCAGCAGCAACATGTTGAAGTTCTGCCGCGAAGTTTTCTCGGCGAGCACCTGCTCCATAGGGAGCACTTTCGCAGCCGACATTTGTCCATCGACTGCCTGGATTTCTTTCAAGACAGCCGCCCCCAACGTCTTAGCGTCCAAATTTGAGCGAATCGACCACGAAAGTGGAAGCGCGGAGTTAGCCAAGGCCGTCAATCCGTCCGTTTGCTGACTCGATGGAACGTACATCACCGCGACGTCACTGTCGGCGGCGCCGGTCTCCCGCACGTCGCCGACAATGCCGACAATCTCGCGCGGCTGATCTTCGAGCGGGCCGAGTCCTTTGCCCACCGTCAATATCTGACCGATAGGATTCTCATGCCAATATTTCTTTACCATCGCGCGATTGACGATGATGACCTTGGCAGAGTTGAAGGTGTCGCGTTCGCTGAACACGCGGCCGCTTTGCAAAGGTATCTTAAAGGTCGCAAAGTAGTGAGACGAAACTGACCGCCATTGCTCGTCGCCGTTATACAGCTGCCCACCTTTGGGCGGTTTGCCTGCGATGTTGATCGGCAAATCGATTTCGGTCGTCATCGGCAACACGAGGGAGACGGCTGCGCTCTCTACCCCAGGCAGCGCTTCGATGCGGCGCAAAGCTTGTGTCGTAAAACCGTCCACTTTCTCTGTCGTCGCGTAGCGCTCTCCGGCCAGCGACGTTTGCAGCGTCAATACATGATGAGGATCAATCCCGGAATTCACGTTGCTCAGGCCTATGAAGCTGCGAATCAGTAGCATGGCAGACGCAAGCAAGACTACGGCCAACCCCATTTCACTCGCCACTAAGAGCTTGCGCATGAACCCATGACGCTTGGCTCCGGTTGACGACCGACCCGCCGCATCTTTCAGCGTCGACGAAATATCGGGATTAGAGATCTGCAGCGCCGGAACCAGACCGAACAAAATCCCGGTTGCGAGAGACAGGATCAGCGTGAAAACAGCCATCCGCCAATCCACCATCGCAAAGATCGATTGCAATTGCGTAGGATCTCCGAGCCGCGGAATATCGCCGGGCTCGAGCAACAGCAGCGTGCGCACGCCAATTGCGCCCAGAAAGAATCCAGCCACTCCGCCCAAACCTGCCAGAATCACGCTTTCTGTCAGCAATTGCCTAATCACTCTTCCGCGACTTGCGCCCAATGCAGCGCGGATGGAAAGTTCCTTCTGCCGAGCGGCCGCCCGCGCTAGCAGAAGATTCGCAACGTTCGCACAGGCGATCAACAACACGACGGCTACTGCTCCCAACAGGATCAACAGCGCCAATCTCACATCGCGCACGTCCGATTCACCCATTGCGATCACAGCGACGCTCTCCGTTTTCTCCATCCACTTCGGGTTGCTTCGGCGAAAAATCTCACCTGCTAATTTCATTTGCGCACGCGCCTGTTCAATGGTGACCCCATCCTTCAGCCGCGCCGCCACAGTCAAGTAGTGGCCTTGGTTGTTGCTGTTGGGATCTGCTTGAATCGGAATCCATATCTCGGCTGGCGGATTCGCCACAAACGATTTAGGCATGATACCGATCAGCGGATACGGTTCGCCATTCAACGTGATCGCGCGATTCAGAATGTTGGGGTCGCGGTTGAAGTGAGTTTCCCAAAGACGGTCGCTAATAATCGCAGCTTTAGGACCCTTAGGCAGATCTTCATCTTTGGAGAACGTTCGCCCGTGTGCCGGACCAATGCCAAACACTTTAAAGAAATCGGCCGAGACATGCACACCTTTGATTTGTTCGGGTCTTTCACCGCTGCTGATGTTCAGTCCAGGACCCTCTTGATCGTAGATCGCCATGGCGGAAAAAACCGTCTGGTTATTCCGCCAGGTCATGTACTTAGGAATCGAGTTGGAGAAACCTTCGCCGTTGGGATACTTGCGGCCCAGCTGCATGATCTTTTCGGGCTGCGGATAGGGCAGCGGCTGAAGGAGAACTTTATCGACAACGCTGAAAATACCGGTATTCGCGCCAATGCCCAAAGCCAGGGCCGCCACGGCAACGATCGTAAAGCCAGGGTTCTTAGCCAGCAGCCGGACCGCTTGCCGAATGTCGGCAACGAGAGTGTCCATGGACCCAAGTACGGTCCAGGGGTCGACAAAGTTCCAAGGATTTCGTGCTTACCAGTTCCAGAACGCGCTAGCCATGGGGCCGTAAAAACGCAAGTTCAAGCCGTTGGGGTTCAAACCAGTCTGATGGAAATCAATGAGCATCTCACGGTAACCCACCTGTAAACCAATCGGGCCAATCCAACCGCCAAGACCGGCGCTGCCTTCCAACCAGTGGCCGTAGCCGCCTGCCGGGAGGCCGCGCGCCTCACCTTGCAAAGCGATCCAACGCTTGTTCGGAATCAAGTAGAGGCGAAAATCCACACCTATGAAAGGAAGCCCCGCCGGTGTGCTGCCCTTCTTATCAATCCCCGATTGTTCGCCCTGTAAACTGCCGCTCAATCCAAGATAAGCAGCGCCAAAGGAACTACCCAAGCGGCCCATCTTGCCGCTGAACCAATCCTTATGAAATCCCCCGTAGATATAGTTGATATGCGCCGCCGATTTCAGCGTGTCGCTCACTGAGTACTGTTGCCCGAAATAAGTGACGTCGCGATTCACCGTGTTCAAGCCATGAATCGAGATCGGCGTGCCTTCCAAGACAAAACGGAACTTGCGTTTGAATTTCAGCACCAGTCGGCCATCATAGATTCGCTGGTGCTGGCCTACACCCAAATCAGTCAGCATATTGATCGGCATGCCGTCTGCGTGAATGGTTCCATTGGTATTCATTCGCCACAACGTGCCGCTTAGCTCAATGCGATAGTCTTCCGGCCCTTCACTGCTCGCCGCTAAAGCCGAAGCGGAAAGGAGAAGCAGGCCACCAATGGCGCATAGAAGAGTCCGTTGTTGTTTCATAGCCGACAAAGAACTCATCGGCAAATGAGCTAGCGTGTGTTAGTTCGACCCGGATACAAATGTAATTTTTGATTCCGCTTCGAACTTGCGATATTCGTTGAACGAGACTTTGTTCAGGATATTCTTGTGGCCAGTATCGAGCAGAATGCTGGCTGTAACAGGCAGAATGAAATGCCGATTGCCGATATCCACCGTACCGTAATCAATGGTGGTGTCGATCGACTTCGTTAAAAGAGACTCCGGGATATCGAAGGGCTCATTCGTGATTCGCCAAACTTCGCCACTTTCAGGATCTGCATAGATCAGCCCGCGATACGGCACGAATATCGCAACGCCGCCCAATCCTAAAGAAAGCGTGGAGTGTTTTTCATCAATCAGGTATTCAAAAACCGCCGCGCGATGACCACGCAAATCTTCCCAGCGGCTCCAACTGATTTGGGCGTAGGTATTCGCATCCAAAACGTTGCTGACGAGGATGCCAAATTCCCCCGAAGTGTCAAGCGGGCGCTGAATATAGCGTCCAGGTCGAACGGGCTTCCCGTTGACTAGTTCCAACGTCTGGTCCTCTTTTCCTTGATTGAAGACAAGCTTGGCAGTAAGAGTGTCGAGTTGCTTCCAATTTTTGGGCTTCTTCCCCGCTTCGAATTGCTCGGTCACCCGCGCGCAGACAAAATTCGGCAGGTTATCAAGGTAACGGGCTGCATATTGGCGGACCTTATCCAAAATGCGTTGCTGCTCGGCAGAGTCTGGCGCTTCGGTCGTGGCCGACAGCGCGACCGTCAGGAGGAAGCCGGAAAAAAAACAGCCAATAACGGGTTTCACTAACGCAACATGGCCCGATCTTGTTGTATCACAATTAATATGAAAAAAGCAGTCACCCTAGTCCTATGCCATTAGAATGCTGGGGACAGTACTGGTAACAGAATTGGAACCCCACAGCACTTAGAGCGCTTGAGGATCGGCGACATAAGCTCGACACTAGGCTTATGGAATTGCGAAATATAATAGCCTTACAAGACGCCTGGCAGCGTGCCGTGCGCGAACATGCCGCTTACCTACGAGATGCGCGCGCCGCAAAATTGACGCCGCATGAAATACACAAGCGCGGCCGCATCCACTTGCTCCGCATCGATACTACCTTCTCAAAACTCAAAGCCGCCGAACAATATGGCCGTGAGCTTAGCTAGCATCGGGAAGCTACTCGATCCGGTACCGCGCCTGCGCAACTCAATGAATTGGTTCTAGACTTACTGACCACCGCTGGGCATCGGGCTCTTGGCCAAAGCACCAACGTTTGTCTTATCGACAACAAATGTCCCGGTATCGACAAATGTTGGGATCGGCGAATAAATGTTTCTGTTCCAATCGCCCGCTAACGGGCTTGGCGGATGGTGATGCATATCATCCAGCAGCTTCGTCCCGTAGTAAGCCATTGTGTACGGCTTCTGTGCGATCGTTGCTGAAATCACGCCTTTGTTGATCCACTCCACGGTGAGCGGATCGGTATCCATCGCGATCACCTGAATCTTGCCGGCCATATTGGCGCGACTTACCACATCGGCCACCGCCGGGCAGGAAATTGCTTCGAGACATACAAATGCGTCAACCTTGGTTTTACTGTCCAACAGCTTTTTCGCATTATCGAACGCTGTGTCTGAGTTGCCGTTCATGTCAACCACTTGCATGACCTTCACGTCTGTGTGGTCAGCAAAGGCGCTCTGATAGCCCTGCAAGCGGTCTTTCAAGTTGACCTGCGATGGGATCGTGAAGATAACCACGTTGCCTTTACCGTTCAAAAGCTTGGCCGTCATTTTGCCGCCAATCATGCCGGCGGCATAGTTGTCCGTGCCGACGAAAAAAAGCCGCTTGCTTTCCGGAGCGTCGGCATCGATGGTGATGACCGGAATATTTTGGTCGAGCGCCGCGTTGATATCGGGCGTCAAGATGGTAGCATCCGTGGCAGACACCAAGATTCCCGAGGGCTTCAGCGCAACGGCGTGTTTGAAAGCATCGTGTTCGGCCTGCGGATCGTGGCCGTCCGGTCCAAGCACGTTGGACTTCACTTTCATCTCGGCGGCAGCGTGAGCAAGACCTTGCGCTGCCAATTGCCAGTAGGCAATCTTCGTATTGTCAGCTACCAAAATGTAATTTTCATCGGCCGCATGGGAATTACCCGCGCAGCTATTTAACAGAAGCAAGACCGCCGGAATGCCGGCGAGAAGGAAGGACGACTTTACCGTGGGCATCAGGTTTACCTTAAGCGGGATCATATCACGTTGCGCCATATACACTTATCCCTGCCGTATTTCGAGAATATGGCCCGGTACTTTCGCGGGGTTTAGCTCGACGTAGTTCTGCCGTCCTAGCCAGCTATATTGTTCGCCCACAAGCAGTTCATTCACCTGATAAGGGGCGCCTTCCGACAAACCAAACCGCTCCAACGGCACGTCCACCATACCCGCCTGCGTACGGTTTGGATCAAGATTGATCACCATCATGACAATATTCTTTCCGTCGTCGGAACGCTTGCTGTAGCACAGCAGATTGTCATTGCTCACGGGATGAAAGGCCAAACCCCAATCGGTTTGCAGCGCCGTGTGATTGCGCCGAATTCGATTGACTACAGCGATCAGACGGCGCAGACTTTCGGGCCGGTCGAGATCCCATTGGCGGATTTGATATTTCTCCGAATCTAAATACTCTTCGCTGCCTGAGCGAACCGGCCTGCTCTCCAACAACTCAAAAGCCGGACCGTAGATGCCGTAGTTCGCGCCTAACGTCGCAGCCAGCAAATAACGAATCATGAATGCCGCTCGGTTGCCGCTCTGCAGGAACGCGTGCAGAATGTCCGGGGTATTCGGCCATTGGTTGGCCCGGAAAAATTCACGCACTTGCGTCGTGGCTAACTCAGTCAAGTAAGTAGTGAGTTCTTGTTTGCCGGTGCGCCAAGGGAAATAGGTGTACGACTGGCTGAAGCCTACTTTCGCCAGCCGGTACATTACCTTGGGTCGCGTAAAAGCTTCTGAAAGGAACAACGCCTCAGGTGTTTCGCGCTTCAGCTCCGCGATACACCATTCCCAAAATGGAAAAGCTTTCGTGTGTGGATTATCGACGCGGAAGATGGTAACTCCTTGTTCAATCCAGTAGCTGAAAACGCTCTTCAACTCCTGCCAAAGCTCGAACCACTTGGGCGTTTCGAATTCAAACGGATAGATGTCTTGATACTTCTTCGGCGGATTTTCTGCGTACTGAATAGTGCCGTCGGGCCGTTTCTTAAACCATTCTTCGCTCTCTTTGACGTAAGGATGATCGGGCGAAACTTGAAATGCAATATCGAGCGCGACCTGAATATCCAGCGCCTTTGCAGCCTTCACCAAGCGGCGGAAGTCTTCCAGCGTGCCCAGATCCGGATGAATGGCTTTGTGTCCGCCTTCGTTACCGCCGATAGCCCAAGGGCTGCCCACATCGTCGCGCGCCGCTTGCACATTATTGTTCTTGCCTTTGCGGAAGTTCAAGCCGACCGGATGAATCGGCGGCAGATACAGCACGTCGAAGCCAAGCTCAGCCACATAGGGCAAACGCGCTTCCACATCGGCAAAGGTTCCATGTTTTCCCGGCTTCGTGCTGGCGGAACGAGGAAACATTTCGTACCAGGAACTGAAGCGTGCGCGAACCGGGTCAACCACGATTTCAAGAGTTCGTTCGTACTGCGTAGCAAACTCGCGATTCGGATAACGCGCCGCCATGTCGTTCAACACAGGATCGGTGGAAAGACTGCGCCGGGCTTCGTTATCCTTCTCCTGACGCAGAGCTTTCGCCTTGGCGAGCAGCCAACTGCCGTCCGGTTCGCTGGCGCGTGTGCCCGCTTCTTCTATCAGATTGGCTCCGATGAGATAATCGACTTCCGAATCGTTGTGCGCCGAAATGCGTTTCGTCAAATCGCGGCGCCAGGTTTCCCAATGGTCGACCCACCCCAGAATCGTGAAGCGCGCACGCCCCAACGCAGTTACTGTAAACGACCCGGCCCAGCGATCGTTATCGAAGAATTGCAGCGCGGTTTCCTGGTAGGTCTCTTCCCCGCCCTGCCAATAGCGAGCCACGGCGGCTATGGAATCATGGCCATCTGTGAAGATATCGGCCTCTACCCGAACCGTGTCGCCGATCGTTCGTTTCGCGGCGAACCGGCCACCATCGACTTGCGGCGTAACTGTTTCAATGACGACTCTTTGACGTCCGTCTTTTTGCGGCTTTGGCATGTTGGTTGAAGACTATTATGAGCGAGCAGGTTCTTTCGATTTTTCGATCAGGAAACGGTATAGTTCAACTGTCTGGCTGGCAATGCTGCGCCAGCTGAATGTCTCTTCCACCCGTTTGCGCCCGGCTTCGCCAAACTGTTTGCAGCGTGCCGGATCGGCCAGCAGTTGCGCGAGGCGCGCGGCCAGATCGCGGGCGAATTTTTCGGGTTGCGTGGGAAATCCGGTTGTGGGGTCTTGCTCGAACGGAACCAGGTAACCGGTTTGGTTATCCACCACCACCTCCTTTATGCCTCCGGTAGCGCTCGCCACAACTGGTGAGTTACAGGCCATCGCCTCCAAATTAATAATGCCGAAGGGCTCGTAAACCGAGGGACAACAGAAGACGCGCGCATTGCTATAGAGCTGAATCGCTTCACGTTTGGAGAGCATCTTTTCGATCCAGATCAGGCGCGGATTGCGCTGGCGGGCCGCTTCCACTTTCTGCCGCATTTCCGCGGCGATTTCGGGCGTATCGGGAGCACCTGCACATAACACGACCTGCGTGTCGGCAGGCAGGTATGCTAAGGCATCCACAAGATGTGTGACGCCCTTTTGGCGCGTGATGCGACCCACGAAGAGTACGTAGGGCACTTTCGGATCAACACCGTAAGTGGTGAGGGCCGTGGCATCCGTCGTCTGGCGGTATTCGTCTAAGTCGATGCCGTTGTAAATCACGTGGATGCGTTCGGGTTTGACGTCCGGATAGGCGCGGACAATGTCTTCTCTGGTGCCCTGTGAAACGGCAATCACAGCATCGGCGTCCAGAATCGCTGTGCGCTCAATCCATGAGCTCATAGCATACCCGCTGCCTAACTGTTCGGCCTTCCAAGCGCGTAGCGGTTCCAGGCTATGCGTCGTCAGCACAAACGGTACGGTATAGAGCTTTTTGGCCCAGAAACCAGCCATGGACGCATACCAAGTATGTGTATGCACCACGTCGACACCAGCCAGGTCCTTTACCTGCGTCAAATTGAGGCTCAACGTTTCCAGGGCGGCCTTGAATTTACCGCTTGTCCCACGACTGATTTCCGGCCATGGCTCGGCGCCGACGACTTGCAAATGGCCAATCTCCGACTTCTGATCGCCCCAGCAATAAACTTCAACGTCGATCTTCTTGGCCAGTTCCCGGCTCAGATATTCTACGTGGACTCCAGCGCCCCCGTACACATTGGGCGGGTATTCGCGGGTAAAGAGAGCTGCTCGCATGGATCTCCTGTCAATTGAAAAAGCTACCACGGAACAAAAGTTGAATTTATTACACTGCTGCTTCAGGATCGTATAATACTGGCACGCACAGGCATCCTCGCGGTCCAGGTCTCGCGCTATGATTGCATTTCGATGTTTGCGAGACTCCCCCGCATCTCTACACGGCTATGCATTTTCGGAGTAACAAACCTGCTGCTGGCCGCCTTCCATCCCAACCCCTGCGATCCCGAATTGTCCCTATTGTCTTCTGGCCCCTATGGATACAGGTTGCGCGGCGATATCTGCGAGGGGCTTTACGTACAGCAAGTAGCAGGCAGCGCACTCCAACTGGTATCGCTGACGTCCTATTTTGAAGATTTCAACCCGGAGCCAACCCAGAACCTGGTAATCGCTTGGAAGTCTCCGACCAAGGCTGAGACCCACGTGCGAGCACGTGCCACCGATCGCCGCATCTATTACAGAATGGATGCCATTCGCGCCGCCCCTATGAATGACCTCCGCTGGCCTGCTGGCCTTTTGTCTGCGCTGGGCATGCGCAGGGATCGGCTCGGCGTTTTGGCATGGACCAACTCGGAAAACAGCTTGGGCGAGTCGACGCTTTATCTGCCGGTGAGCTTGGGGGAGAAGAAATCATTCCCGGGTTCTGGCGATTATTCCGTCGCACTCATTCCCGGCCGCGAACTCGGCGAAGTGTACATCACGCTCTCCAGGATTGACCAAGGGGGGCGCGCTGGAAAGCCTATAAAGGACGCCGTTCCTCTAGGACTGAGTTACTATCCCGCCGGCCGGCGCATCGATTTCCCGATTGCCAACCCAGGCCGCGAGGGAATTTACTACCTTGAAATCGGCGCGACGCTCAAGACCGGCGGCTCTATTACACTGCCTGTATTCTTCTACCACGCGGGCCCAGAAAAGTAATGACTTGTTGAGTCCGCCATGAGTTACGTTTTCTTGAGTTATGCCCGCGAGGAGAAATCCGTCGCCGCTGCCTTGGCGGCCGCACTCAATGCCAGAGGGTGCGATGTTTGGTTTGACGCTCGGATTGAGCCGGGTACCTACTGGGACGAAAAGATAGAGCATGCACTTCGCTCGTCTGATTGCGTGGTTGTACTTTGGTCGAAAGCTTCGGTTGCTTCGCATTGGGTCAGAACCGAGGCCGAGGAAGGCCGCACCCGTAATGTATTGATTCCCGCCACGATTGACGGAACTGAACCGCCACTCGCTTTCCGGCGGCTGCAGACCGTGGACCTCTCGGGGTGGTCAGCCGGCACTCCGCACGCTGGTTTCGAGCAATTGCTGGACGGCATCCATCGACTGGTGGGGCAAAGTTCAGGCCCCCAACCGGCGCAACTCAAGTTCGCCCCATTCAGCAGCAAGCGAACATGGCTATGGGCCTTTACTCCTCTGCTTGCAGGGAGCATTCTGGCAACTGTGCTGCCGGCACCGGAAACGGCCATCGATCTGGATATTAAGACGACGGGCTGCTCGTTCGGCCTCGATCAAGATGGGGAAATTTCCGATGCACTTCCGATCGGAAAGGTTTCCATTACTGGCTTCGACCGCCTGCTAGCTCGCACCGCTCCCGAGTTGGAGAATCTGGCGTCGGATGCGCAGGGGCGCATTCTTCTCATCGCGCCCTCTCAGGCGGGCGATCGGGAAGCGATCACTGTAGCGCCAATTGGACTCAAGAAAGGCGCTCGTGTCGCCATCCAGCGGCTTGAGCAGCCGTTTGCTCTTCCGCATCGCGCTGCAAGCGAAACCCGCGGCCACAGTGACAATCAACCTCCAGCACGGTCTCCTGTTCAGAGAGGCGAACGGCTCGCAACAATCCTTGCAGCTTCAGCAGCCCGAGGGCGATCACAGTGCAATCGGCAGATCGCCTGTTAACCCTCGACGAGCAGCTATTCGCCGAACCAGTGGAATTGCTGCCTGAACCGCTGCGCTTTATCCGAAGTGTCGCTCAGCAGGGTGGAAGAGCGCGATGCCGCACAGCGGACATCCGTCCGCATTGTGTCTAACGTCGTCGGCGGCAGTGTTATTTCCGGTACGGTTCGATACGAGCTTAGTGAAAGCGAGAATCTCCTCATCGACGGGCTAGAGGGAGAAATGTTGCATCTCCGTCTTGACCGGGATTACCTCACGTTCGGGTTTCGCGGCCAAGCCGAACGAATCCGCGCGTGCCGGCGTGACCACTGCCTGAGTCTTTCCGAGAGCTACCTTTCTTGGTTGTGGACCAATCACCAGCTGGCTTCCTTCGTCGGTATGGCCTTTTATGGCGCCCTCATATTGGTGCTGAACTTGCGGAAGGGCCGTTCTGGCCAAGCCGCTTGACAGACCGCTAGGGCTTCAATACCGCGCCATGAGTCTGAAGAATCCGGTGGATTTGCTGGTTTCCCGTGTAGGAGAGCGCCGTCCGGCCATTCCCGTCGACGTTATTTACTTTCGCGCCCGCGCCCAACAAAGTCTCTATAACGTCGACCATCGAATATCGGATCGCTTCTAATAACGGCGTAACGCCTTGGGGCGTAGGCGAATTCACATCGGCTCCTCGACGTACCAGCAACTTCGCGAATTCTGCGTGGTGGCATTGGATGCTCACATCAAGTGGCGTCAAACCGTTCTTATCGCGAGCCGAAACCTTCGCACCGCGGTCCAGCAGCAACTCAGCGGCATCCACTCGCCCCGCTCTGGCGGCATAATGAAGCGGCGTCGAGCCGTAATTGTCGGTCCCGTTGAGGTCCGCGCCTTTTGAGAGCAGTAGGTTGAGTGCCGCCATCTGGCCACGTTCAGCGGCAACATGACTAGCCCGCGTACCGTCCCAGCCCGCAGCTTCAAGCGACGCACCCGCATCGAGCAGAACCTTCATGGCCTCGAGGTGGCCTCCGAAAGACGCCACTGCCAACGGCGGCCAGCCCTGTTGCTTGTTTGAACCATCTGGTTTTCCGCCGGCAGCAATCAGCATCTTCAGAACCACAGGTTGATTTTGCTTCGCCGCAAAATGCAGAGGTGTTCGCCCACTCCAACTCGGCCCATTCGAGGCCGCCGGGCACGCCTTCAGGATCATTCCGGCGATCACATCCAATCCGCGTTCGGCCGCCCGGTCAAGGAGCGTGAAAGCATCGCCGTCCGTGGCAAAAAACTCTACGAGATATCCCCATTTCCACAGTTGCTCCGCAATCGCATTGATGCTTCTAGCGGCCGCGTAAGGCGGCTGATCGCTTTGAATCATGCCGGCAATATTGCCATCCTCGGTGAGCAGCGCGCCGCCCGAATCTCCAGTAGCAATGAAGGCCGTTTGGAATACGATCTGGTCTCTGTTTATTTGGGAGATGTAATCCGGTTTCACGGGCACGGCCCAGCCAATTCCATTCGGATTGCCAACCGCAGTTACTCCGTCTCCACGCTTGGGCCCGTCAAGTGACAAACGAGTGAAATTCCATGCACACGGCTTAAGACTAGCTCCAGCCGGGATCGCAACGTTTAACACTGCGATATCTTGCGCCGCGTCGAAGTGTTCGCTGAGAGAGGCATCGATGGCTGTATCCGGATCGTCTTTGAATCTGAGCTTGAGATTGCGCGCCTGTCGTCCGCCCCTACGAACCACGTGATTAGCTGTGACTACCGAAACTCCGCCTTTGGTACGGCCAAAAACGATGCCCGCTCCAACGGTGGGAGCACCGTCGATCTCCCCTTCAACCATCACTACCAGCCGTATTGATTGTTCGAAATTCCATTTTCGATCTTCGTCAGCCGCTCGCTGCTGTTGTTCCTTTTCCAACTCTTCAAACCGTCGGGACCTTTTCTCAAAGTCCGACATCTCTTGATCCAGGTATGGATCCTGGGGCAATTGGCAGTGTGAACGGCCGGCTAAACAAAAAAGCAGCAAGATCAGCGTACGGGCATACCGGAGGGCGTGACACATAACTTCTTCCGGGGGCGGCGAAAAAATGAGAATAGCAAAATTTCCCGGTCTGCGCTATCCCGTCAGGTCCTCTCCAGACTCTAAAGCTACAATGGACAAAAGCTGAATTTGCTGCGTGCTCCTTCAGGATCATACGATGAGCGCACGAGCTGGAGTTTTGGCGACAATATCGATTCGGTTGCCTTTTGTCCGGGGGCTGCGATTTTGATCGTATTGCTACCGGACCCGAGCGGAACGACGCCATTCACCTCGACGCCGGTCACTTAGGAGAGGCGAACTTGGAACTCGACATGGGTGAAGCCAAATGAAAATCGGCGGAACGTTCATTTATAAGATCGATGATTGGAAATCGGCGGTAAATGAGTCGACTAAGGGCACTCGCGCCAATGTCATCATCAAACAGCCAGCGGCGCGAGCGGGGGTGGCCGAACGAAATACGCTTGAAGATCTCAATTTTAACGATCGCATACCGACCGTTGTGACCGTGAATTGCGGCACCGATCAGGCCGGTTGAATCTCAGTTTGGGAAAGCTCGTCGAATCACGCTGAAGGCGGGAACACGACTAAGCGTCAACATGTTTGCTGAAGAATAAATCAAGCTTTGCTTTATTCTTGAGCGAGAGGGTTCCAGAGATCTCTTGCATCTCAGACTTGTGGAGTGGCGTGAATCGTTTGGCCAACTGAACATTCTCTTCGATGTGTTGCAATTTCGGCATGCCCACTACCGCCGCAGCAACCGGGAGTGAGAGCGTATAGTACAGGAGCTTCTCCGTCGACGCCTGCGACACAAGCGCATCCTGCGCGAATATCTTCATCGCAAGCACGCCCATCTTTTTGCGGACGGCGACTGGCAGCGCCACGGTTTCAAAGCTCGGCGGCATTGATTCGTTGGGCACCATGCCGCCCGTGCCGCTCTTCATCCCAACCATTGCTCCGTTGAGCGCCATCTGCGTGCAATCAAAATCATGGCGTTCAAGCGCGGTCTTGAGCACATGCGGATCGGAGTGACTGGAGATTCCGATAAAGCGCGTCATTTTCTGATCTCGGAGCTTCAGCAGTTGCTCCAGAACGCCGTCCTTTACTTCGATGCTGGCCAAGTCGTCTTCGGTGGTGAGCGAGTGGATGTGAATCAGATCCACTTGATCGACCTGCAACGCGGTTAGACTCTCCTCCACGATGCGTACTGCCTGCTGTCCATCGCGGTTACTGAGTTTCGTAGCAAGAAACAGGTTTTGCCTGCGGCCCTTTATCACCTTGCCGACGCGACGTTCGCTGAGGTGATCTTTGCCGTAATCGTCCGCCGTGTCGATGTAGTTGATTCCCAGATCGAGGGCTTTTTTCAGGGCTTCGAGTGCCTGTTCCTCTTCCTTGTACATCAGGTAGCGACTGCCGCAGCCCATCGCGAGTATTGAAACATGCGCGCCCGTTTTCCCGAGTATCCGTGTCGGAAGTGGGGTGCTGTCTGCCATAGCACCTGTCGAAGAAAACGCACAGATGCCGCCGATCGTGCTTGCCTCAAGAAACAGCCGCCGGGAAATGCTCATGTTTGCTCCTTGAGGTTCAACTTATCACTTTGCGAGTGTTCTGGCATTAACTGTATACTTTCTGTGCGAATCAAAAATGAACCTAACGAGTTTCAGCCGCCGGTCACTCATAAGAATCGTCTCCCGCATCTCGGCAACTTACATTGTTGCGGGCGATACAGATGGCGAAGCACAACAATCCGTGCGCGTGCCATGGTCATCTGGAACGGAACCGCCTAAAAACAAAGCACCCGCAAACACGGCGGACTGCCACCATCACATTTACGATTCGCGATTTCAAGTTGACCCCAGCTCCAAGTTGCGCCCTGGCGATGCCAGCGTGGCAGATTATCGATTGCTGCAAAAACGTCTGGGCACCACGCGCAACGTCATCGTACAGCCGTCCACTTACGGAGTGGACAATCGATGCCTGGTCGATGCCCTCCGTCAGTTCGGTCGAACGACAACACGAGGCATAGCTGTTGTCGATACCGAAGTTTCGGACGCAGAGCTAAGACAACTGGATACAGCCGGGGTTTGCGGCATCCGCTTCAACCTTGCACCAGCAGGCGCTACCACTGTAGAAATGATTGAGCCGTTGGCTAAGAGGGTTGCCAAACTGGGCTGGCACATCCAAGTCAATGCGGCCGCCGATCAAATCCTGGCAAGCGCATCGATTTGGAATCGCCTGCCGTTGCCGTTGGTCTTCGACCATATGGGGCACATCTCTACAGTGGCGGAGCCAGCGTTCAAATTGCTCGGCGACCTGCTACAGAGCAGCAAGTGTTGGGTTAAGCTATCGGGCGATTATATGGACGCCGGCGTAGGGACACCGACTTACTCAGACAGATCAGCGGTGGCGACCGGTTTTATAAAGGAAGCGCCGGAAAGACTCGTGTGGGGCACTGACTGGCCGCATCCAACCACAATTGACAAACCTGATGACGCGCTTCTGTTTGATTTGTTGGCGCGTTGGTGCGGCAACGAGACAATAAGGACGCGCATTCTGGTTGAGAATCCGGCGCACCTTTATAGGTTTATTTAACGCAAGTTCTGCGTGAGAACAGCCATGCCCACACAATCTATGATTCCCCTTCTCGCCAGAACTTCCAGCACACGGAGCGGGTATGGTTCGCAGTGTTCCATCGTTTTTGAAATCGACTGAATGGACCTGATAACGTGCTCTGGAGAAAATCCTGACTTGTGCCGTGCGGCTAATCCGATCATGACCGCTTTCGCAATAGAGAAATACGATGCCATGAGCAAGTACTGCTTCACTATCCTACCGATAGATTTCTCCCAATCGAGAATTCTGTTCACCGGCGGCGAACCGAACGGGAACATCGTCTTGAAGGCGTATGCCACCAAATAATGCTCCAGCATGTGTTCGTGCGTCCTCATAAAAGGGGCGTAGTAACTGTGGTAAGCCTCCGAATAACGCGATCCAACCTCCTCCCAAGTGGCCCCCGCCTTTAATTGCAGGCCCTCGGCGAATTCGGCGCATAGGTCGCGATAGCGCGGCGACGTGTAGTCCATGCGAAGTCGAGCCACCATTAAATCCAGTACCGTCTTCAATTGAGTTGCTGGATCGGCCACACATGCTTCCAAATAAGCGTCGAACCGCCTGCCGCTCACTGCCGCTGCAAAGTCTTGCAGAAACTCGACCCTCGCTTGCTGCGACGCAAAGGACGACTCAAGTTCGCTCCATCGGCCACAAGCGAGTCCTACCAGAATCAGTCGCCTGGAAACCGGGTACCCTCGATTCTGAAGTAGCGATATGACGAGCTTCCTGACTCCAGTAATGGGCTCCTCCGCAACAGAGCTGAATTCCATCGGCGTTGGGTCGAGCAGCACCAGGCGGGCCGCTTCTGGGCAAGATAAATCGAGCGATCTTTCAAGGCGATCATCTGGGGTGTTTACGACGCGCGGATAGGTAGCGCACGTGTGCCCCAGATAGTCTTCTCCTAGCCGCTTCTGAATACTGCAAAGACCACCGTCTAGAAACGAACACCGCCCGGCAGGAGATAGAATCGTCGCATACATTAAGTCGTTACCGGCGGGCTTGATGGTAACCAGTTCCTTCAGCTTTGCGCCAAGCTCACTGTCCAAACAGGTCTGATACTTCTGGAAAGTGGTCTTGTCAACGAATACGCCCCAACCTTCGCAACAAGTATCCTCGCAAGCCGCGCCAATGCATTGAAAGCTGCGGTAGGAGGTTGGCTGAGTAAACGTTTCTCCAGTCTCTTGACCAGGCAGGAATAGCGGCAGTTCTGACAGCACCGTAAGACTAATGGTGTCTTCCGCACCACTAGCTTCTCAGCCGAATCTGTCGTTTCGCTGGAACTGGCTTCCGTGTTGAATTTGCCAAGCTGTTCAATGGCGGGTGTGCGACATAGAAATGGAAGTTAGGCGGCGCGGCGGGTCTCCCAGTAGTTTTCGAAGCGACCGTTTAGGCGACAGCAGCGAAGGGCAATGATAGAGTTAGCACCGCGGACGGACCAGAACATGCCGGATTGTTTCAGGCGGGAAGCGATGACGGTCTTGCAGCCGGCCTCAATCACGCCAGAGCCGATGAACAGATGCTGACGGCGGAAGTTTGGGTATCGCATGCGGTGGGCGTTTCGCTCGAAATAGTGGGCCTCGGTGCGGATCTTTTCCAGGACATCGGGATTGGTGGATTCGGTGGAACGCAGCGAGAGAACTAGCTTTTCGATTTTTCCTTTATCGAGAAGGCGTTTCTGATGCACCTTCATCCAGGCTTTCTGATTCGCCGTGTCGTTGGGGTGTAAGTAGCGCACCAGATCCCAGAGATGCTGACGAGCGTGATAAAGATCGACAATCTGCACGGCGCCTGGGAAGTGCTGGTCGGCCAGATTCCAGATCCATTCGGCTCCGTCACCCATGACGACTTTCTTTTCCGCGCGGCTCCAGCCACGATTCCAAGCTTCCAGATAGATGCGTTTGCCAAACTCTTCGGCCGTTTCAATGGCGCCTGTATAAGTGGTTGCATCCGAATCGCGAATCGCGTAACCCTCTTGATCCCACGTTGTTTGGGTGAACACGCATCCCAACTTAACCTCGCGTGTGTGTGCCGGCTGACCGCCGGTTTTGCCTTTTCGTCCTTCGGTTTCTCTTTTGACGACCGGGACGCCTGTCCCATCCATTTGCACGTATAGAATTTTGATCGATTGGCCAACGACGATAGGCAGATCCAGTTGTACGGCTTTACGGATTTCGCACTGCTCAATTGCGGCAATATCGCTGCCAATCGCCTCGGCCGTGCGTTCCACGGATTTGGCGGTCACTTCCAGACCAGCCAGAATCTTCATCTGCTCGCGTGCGTGATCGAAGGGCGACTCCAGGCCTACCAGGGCCTGCATGCGGCGCACACCCGGAGAACAGGCGCGGTTTTCGACGTCGAGTTGGCGATCAACGGGAAACTGGCCGTTGTGACAGTTTGGACACAGATACCAGGGGCGCGTCAGTTCCACCTCGCCTAAGGCGGTGAGCATATGCCGCGAGCGCAGTTCGCGGTAGCGTGCTTGCTGCCCGCACGGACACGGAATGCGGCGCTGTTCGCCAGTCGGCTCGGAAAACTGCAACAAACTGCTGAGAGCAGCCGCCCCTGCCTGATGCAGGGCGGCTCGGAAGGCCATCTCCACAGCTTCCAGATCCAGGCCGCCTGTCTGTTTCCGCTCAGTGAAGATGCGACTCAAAAGGCTGCTCACTTCGCGCGCGATCTCGGCTTGGATCGTTTCGGCCGTTTTTTTTCCTGCGGCGTTAGTGTCTCCTCCACCGGTCGGGCGCGGCAGATCCTTTCATTGATCTCGACAAAGGATCGCTCCAGTTGCCGATAGCTGCGGAAGGCCTCGATCTCCCGCTCGGCCTTGCGCTGCTCAACGGGCGTGGAGAAACTCTCCGTCACTGTTTTGCCGTTCACTTTGTAAGTCAAACGCGGATGCGGACGATGACCCGCATCGCCGGGACGGTGACAGTGACAACGCGGATTACCGCAGCGACCGCCGGTTCCGGTTATCGACCCGGCGCGAAAATCCTCCAGTTCAGAAATCTGCCGCAGAAGTTCGGCTCGTTGCTGTTCTAGATCGGTGAGTGAGTCGTTCATAATGCCTTCCCTCAGCCGAGCGTAGCATATACGCTCGGTTATTGGCTCCAAAAAAAGGAAACCCCGCCCTTGCTCTTTTTCATGTCGCACACCCTTCAATGGCGAACCATCCCCGAACCGGCTCGATTTAACATACAATTGGTCAATGGATGAAGCCGAAAGGTTCGTGCGCGACGTGATGTCGTTTTCGGGCCAAAATGCTGCACGGCCCAGGCCAATGCTTAGCGCTGCTAGAGCAGTTATCCGCCGGATCGACTGCGTATTCAGCCGTTTCAGAAAATCAGATGGATCGGATGATCCGTTCAGCTATGTGGGGGCACCGGTTAAGCCCAAGCCGCCTCGATTGAAATCTGCGGTGCGTCTTCGACGTCCATAGCGTGAGCGAATAATTCAGAGCGCGCGATCGACAGCAGCGAATCGCTGACCTTTCGCCGATTAACTGCCCTGCAGTCGGATTTCTTGCGAAAGAGCGTGATAAGAATTGGCTTGACACATGTTTACTATGCAACCGATTGGCTTCGTCACAAGCCAGTACAAAGAGACACGAGAGATCCCAAAAGGGCTTGGCGCAAAACACGATGCGCTCGGCGTTCTTGAAATTAAATCGGAATTCGAAATCGGGCTAACCGATATTGAGGGCTTCTCTCACTTATTCGTCATTTGGGTTTTTGATCGCGCCAACGGTTCTGATTTGATCGGCACGCCGCCAACCGACAATCGGGAGCATGGCGTGTTTGCGACACGGTCACCAAGGCGGCCAAATCCAATCGGGTTGACCGTCGTCCAACTGCTGCGTCGCGAAGGTGGACTGCTTCATGTTCAAGGCGTGGATATGCTCAATGGAACACCAATTCTGGACATCAAGCCTTATTTGTCAAGCGTGCCCTCGGATCGGTTGCGACGCGGGTGGATGGTGGAAGCAGAGGAGGGAATGTCGTCGAGTCAGACACTTTGAGGCCGTTGAACTGACGAGGCTGGACCGGTTGAAAAGTATCGACACTCAGACTCGAATATAGAAAAGTCGGCGTGACAAGAGACAGTGACGTTATTCGCTTCACCCCGCAGAACGTGAGACTCGTTTCGTCTTCTTCGTCGCAGTAGCTTGTTCTGGTTTCCTCGCCTGCCTCTCCGAACCAGCGGGTTTCTTCAAATTGGCAAGGCTCTGATTGAGCGCCTCAGTCAAGTCAACAACTCTCGCGCGGCTTTGAGCTTTTGCAGCGGGTGTCGCCGTCGCCTGACCTTGCACCTTCGCAGAGATGATCGCCTCCAGTTTCTCGCGATAAGTGTCGTGGTACTTCGCAGGGTCGAATGGCCCAGCCAGGGAATCAATGAGGGTACGAGCGAGATTCAGCTCCTTTTCGTTCACGGCATTTGTATCAGCTCGATGCTCTTCGTTGGAGCGTACCTCTGTCGCAAAGAACATAGTGTGCGCCAGCATGCCTGCCTTGCCGGGACGAAGAACCAGAACATGTTCCCGCCCATGCATCGCGAACTGGGCAACGGCAACCAAGCCGGTCAACTGCATCGAGCGGTACAAAAGCGCGTAGGCTTTTTCACCCGCAGCTTCGGGGCTTACATAATAGGAAGTCTCAAAGTAAACTGGATCGATGTCGGCCAGTCTCACAAACTCTTCGATTTCCATCTCGGTCGATGTTTGCGTCGCCGCGCTTTTCAACTCCTCGGCATCGATTTCGACAAAGCGGTCCTTCTCGTATTCGAAGCCCTTAACAATTGATTCGGCTGGTATCACATCTTCTGATTCATTACTGATCGAAGCTTGTTTGACGGGCGTCAAGATAGGGGCCGGAGTTGGAGCAGGCGCTGTATTCTTTGGAACAAGACTTAATCGTTGCTGACTTTGCTGACCAGCGCCCGCGGACGGTCTTGAGGCTGGACTTCGAGATTCTGCCTCTTCCTCGGATGCGTCTTCTAACTTAGGTGTGGGTGCTTCACGTCGCAACCGGCGAAGGCTAACCCTCTCAGCGCGTGCCGCCTTGAAGAGTCGCACAGGTATCGAGATCACTCCGAAAGTAATAAATCCGCGCCAGATCGTTGAAGCCATGGAAGCCCTCTTCCATGAGATTAGCGAAAAAAGATCCTGCTGGCCATCGGACAGCGGCATTGGTAAATAAAACGTCAGACAACCAGAAGAGTTCTATCTACCTGAATGTGGACGGTCCAGCGGAGACCGATTCCTGGAAGGCACCTCAGAACGGAGCCCATAAAGAGCAAGTCTTTGCTTTGAGCGGTGATTGCAGTCAAAACGTCAATCTCTTCATCTGAGTGAAGAATGAGCAGTTTATTAGCGTATTCTTCGATCTCACCTTTGAATTTGCGGTTAGGAAGCAGGCTGCTCGCGGGGGAAACATTTATAATTACTGGTTCAGGTGTTTCGGATTGAATGGCCATCCAAGACTGACGTGTCGGTCTCGCCGGCTTGTTCTCCGATTAAACGAGACATTGGCGCGAAGAGAAGCTGTTGAACTCCATTGGCGAGAGAATCGATCGTGACGGCTTGGCCCTTTGCTTTACCTCCGCTTCCAACTCCGCATATACTTCCACACTGCAACCAATTCCTGGATTGACCGGGCGGTCGGCACGCGATTTACGAATTGGCAGCGGCGATAGGCGGCGTGATAGAAACTCTGGACCGCGCTTTCGCTCATCGTTCGAAACTGCTTCTGCAAATCTGTAAGCTCATCGCGAGTCATCGGCACATCGGGTTCTGGACGGCGGCCCATGTTTGTCTTTTGTTCGCCATGGTATCAAATGCTAAGGATGTTTGAATCAACGTTAAATACACAGGTCATAGAGAGCAGTTAGCAATCGCTCTGTTTTCCGTGAGCTACCTCAGTTGGACCGGCTATCTCATTCCTCCGGCAGTTTGTCTTGTAGTTCGCTAGCAAGTTTGTGTACATCCGTCGTTTGGCTGAACGATTGAACCTGCTGCTTGGTGGATTCCACATTGACGCCCATGTGTTGGCAGAGAGTCTGCAACATTTGAAGGATGGTTGTCAGTTCCTGTTCCGAAAGCATGCCGACCTGAAGGTCCAGATGCGAGCGCCGATCAGACTGGCGAGCCATGCGATTCTGACTGATCAGCACAAAGATCGTCAGAAACACCCCCTCGGACGAAACGACAAGGGCTGGCACGCCAAAGGGAAAGGGGTCGAAGGGCTTGACTCCTGGGACGAGGTGTAGATTGACTATGCTCCAGCCGGTGATCAGAGCTAACTGAGCCAACAAGAAACCCATGCTGCCCACAAGCTTTGTGATCTGGTTACTCACTCGCTCAGTCGCAGTCCTGCGGCCAACCGCATCATGCTCCATCCTCGCGATGGCATCGATGTTGTATTGCGTAGGATTTTCAGCCACTCGGCGTGGCATCGAATTTGCCATTGTTAACTCCTGACCGGAGTTTTGCACATCAATTTGACGGCTCAGCCGCATTGTCCAGGAACCGGGAACGGCGGCCACGAAACGGTTATTCCATAAACTGATCCATATCTGTATGAAGCGGAGACAATTCAATACAGTGCTCGGCGCGGCGGGATTGAGTCTTGCGAAGAAGAGCGACGGAATGGAACCAGCCACCAAGACAATGCAGCCTCAGATGATACGACTTTCCCGGAACGGCTGGCTGCCGAATAACGAATATCTGCCGGTTCTGCTCTACCGGAACGCGATCACCGTCGCAGGTGCCGATCCGGCTACTGCCTTCGAAACGCAGTTTCAACTTAATGGCTGGCCGCCACAATGGCGTGACAGCGTTTACGACTTTCACCACTATCACTCCACGGCACATGAAGTTCTCGGCGTTGTGGGCGGGCATGCCAAGCTCGTTCTCGGCGGCGAGAATGGACACCAACTCGAAGTTCACGCCGGTGATGTTGTCGTTCTTCCAACCGGCACTGGCCATTGCAAGCTGGAGGCTAGTCACGATTTCCTGGTAATCGGCGCGTACCCGCCGAACCAGCGTTGGGACATCTGCCGTAGTGCGCCCTCCCAAGAAGCTATTATTCGGATGCGCCATCTGCCTTTTCCCATGTCCGACCCGGTCTTCGGAGATAAAGGGTCCGTTGACAGTCATCTGGTGATGTGTGATCTGCGATCATGAGGCGTGTGTTTTTCGGCGGCAGCGAACTTCGTTGGCAGCGGCGTTCTGGGGGCAGTGGGTCTCCTTACGCTGACAAAGGTGAAGCACAGGCGCGAGTTGCTTTTCGCTTCATTGCCCGCGCTCTTTGCGATTCATCAGTTCACCGAAGGATTCGTTTGGCTCGGCTTGCAAGGCACTCTTTCGACGGGCGTGGCACACGACATGGGAGCGGCTTTCATGTTGTACGCGCAGGGCCTTCTCCCGTTTCTGTTACCACTGAGCGTTCTTCTTTTCGAGCCCGATGTTAAGTGCCGAAGGAGAATGCTGCCTTTTCTCGTCGTCGGTGCCGCCACTGCGCTCTACGTCCTATGGGCATTAACCGCATTCCCATTTGAGGTTTACATCCAAGAACATAGCATTGTTTACCGCGATTCCGGAACGAGCAGCATGCTCCTTGGAGCGTTGTACGTCATTTCAACATGTGGCTCCCTCTTCTTTTCCAGAGTTAAGACGATGGTGCTTTTTGGCGCAGTGAACCTTTTGCTTCTGCTGATCGTCATGGCGGTAAAGGCGTATGCATTTACGTCGGTTTGGTGTGCCTACGCGGCGGTCGCGAGTGTGATCGTGCTGGCATACTTTTGGAAGAGCAGTGGAGAGAGACCGTTCAAGTACTTGGAAGCAATCTAGGGTTGCCAACGATCCGGCCGATCAAAACAGATCCTCGCGAATCCATTTGCTAACTTCAAGCTCAACATCAAGCAGGCAAAGGAGCGGGGGTGGGCGGCGACTGGTTCTCGTAGATGCGCTGTCGGCTGGAAATTCCGCCGCGAGCGAGCATGCGAATGTCTCCGGCAGAGGCGAGCAAGAGGACGCACCCAAAAAAGCTCATACCGGCGGGAGCGCTTCTATTGGCGGCAGGATTGTAAACGGTCTGGCGCCAAGCGTGACGAGGGTGGTTGTTCCGCCGATTCCAACGAGCAGCGCGGCCCCGTCAAGCAAACCTATGCCCCTGCGACGGCCCGCAAGCCATGCGGTGGTAATTAGGTAAAACGTGACGATGCCTGGGTTGCGACCTATGGCGGTAATCGTATGTTACCCATTTGGCTGGCGTTTTTCTGCGCTCTGTTGCGATGGTTGAGGAGTGGGTCTAAATCGGGTCTGACACTGCGCCGATTTCCGTTGATTTCGAGCGATTTAGGTAGAGCTTTATCGATATCGACAATCCTCACAAAAACCCAATAAAATCAGCTGAATCGTTGGAGGCGCGGGGCGGAATCGAACCGCCGAATAAAGGTTTTGCA
>CAVVLT010000032.1:0-24365 GCA_963749105.1 Bryobacterales bacterium
GAGGAACAAATTCGGCCGCTCGAAGAGTAGGATGATCGTTGCCGGCGTCGGTAGTCCATCGCTGCTGCTCGGTGTTGAAAATGGCGCTTTTTAAGTCGTTGCGCTGTTTAGTGCTGACCGAATTGGGCGCAGCTGAAGCCTGAGACGGCTCACTCTTCGATCAATGCTGATTTCTTTTGCGTTGCTTCTGGAGAACGCGCCGCGGAGCATGTCCAGCGAGACTCTTCCTCGCGCCTCTTCCAGCCCGCCGTAAGCATCTCCGACATCCTTCAAGTGCTCGGCACAGAGCTGGAAATGCTTTACGAATAGCTCGCTGTTCGTGGCAATCAAGCTGCTCTCTGCCTGAAGATTCGTGGTGCTGCCGAGAAGCGTGTCTACGATATCGGCGGCTCGGTGATAAAGCTGGTCAGCCTCATGATATTTACCGTCCGCAGTTTTCAGTTCTGCCAGCGATTCGATTCTGGCCGGCATCAGCCAAATCTCCGGAGTTCGTTGGGTAATGATCAGTCCGCGCGACAAATGAAGTTCCGCCGTTCGGTCTGGCGAAGCTCGCGATTGACGCGCGAAGAGTAGAAGTTCTGGGTCGTTCTTGTACTTCTGGCATGGCGGAGATTTCCGCAAGTTGTCTTTGCACTTCAGTGAGCGAATGATCTTCCAAACCAATCACTACGATCAGGCTCTTGTCTACTTAATGAAGGCCAGCGAGCTCGTTCAAGCCAATCCAGAAGCGGGTATCCTTTTATGACAATGAGTGAATATGGCGCTATCAAAAGGCCTACGGCGACTGCCGAGGCTCGAATCTGTGCAAAGG
The DNA here is from genome assembly GCA_963749105.1 of Bryobacterales bacterium. Taxonomy (GTDB): domain Bacteria; phylum Acidobacteriota; class Terriglobia; order Bryobacterales; family Bryobacteraceae; genus Bog-105. The sequence goes on from CAVVLT010000032.1 coordinate 812, forward strand.
TTGTTTTTGTCATTCGTGTTCTCGGGAGAGTGCTCCTTCTCTTGGTGGATTCCCCTCTGCTATAGAGCGGTGTAAAACCGTCAAAAACGTTTAAGCGGCAAAAAGTATTTTTTTGCAAAGACTTTGAAACCTGAAAGTCGCCAATGAATCAGGTAAAAAATACTCATCGCGGTAAAAACTTCTACCGTGTCGGCGATGGGAATCTGCTCGAAGGAGCCGGAGGCGGCGAAGAGGCCACGCCCGTTTGTGGCGGCGTGGCCTGTGATGTCGTCGTCAATATTCACTCGGCAAGTGGATTACGTTGTTGGCGAAATAGAGCGTAATGGTGTCGAGCGGGAAATCTGTGAACGGGATCTCTTTAGTGAAAACGATATTGCCGTTACCGTCGTCGCAGGTGAGAGTGGCGTTTTTCGGGCTGGACGGTTAGCTTCCAGACTTGGAACTCTTCGGCGGCGACGTTTTTGTTGTAGGGCTGAATCAGAGCGATTTCGTCCAGAAGCCAATACGCTTCGCCCTGCTCGGCGACATATTGCGCGCCTTCGGTGTAGAGAACATTCCGGTTGATGGCATGTCGGTACCACCGTCTGTTCCGATGAATTGCGCGAGGTCGTCGGCGCTGAGGGTCTTCTTGTTTTGTATGTCAGATTGCATTGTGATTTCCTTTTCTGGTGTGCGTGCTGCACAGGACCGGAGGAGCTGGCGTTACTCAAGGCCGGAGCGCAGCGGAGTGCAACTTGGCCTTGACCGGCAGCTAAGATGGGACGAAGCAGCAAGGCACAGAATCACTTTTTGCGGTTGATCTAAGTCAGTAAAACCGGCCTCGGCGCTGTGCAGGGACCGAAGTCATTCGACTTCATCAACAACAGACGCATATGCCTCGTCCAGCTTGTAGCGGCGCGATTTCTTAGCAGGATCAGTTGTTTCCAAGAAGCCATTCGCGACCCAACGCTGGCACAATAGTGCCGCCGTACGCGGCTTGTAACCGAATAGTTCGCCGACATCTTTGGCCGTGATCTCGCGCGAGCTTTGGAATAGCGTTAGCGCCTGGCGCTGCTTTGCGTCAAGGTTTCGCAATAGTTTGGATTGGTCCTTGCCGCCTTTTCGGGCCTCACCCAAGGCTTGGTCGCGCACCTTCTCGAACGAGGTTGCCATGCCGGCGATGAAATAGGCGACCCACTGTGTGATGTCCGCATCGGCGCGGCCCATGTAGTAGTTGTGTGAAGGGCCGACGGTCAGGGCTTCGTAATACGCCTTCAGATCTCGGGCGTAGTATTCTTCGAGCGCATAAAGCCCCTTCAGATCGTATGTTCCCAGGTGCAGGATGAGCGTGGTCAGCAAACGAGCCGTTCTTCCATTGCCGTCATAGTAGGGGTGGATAGTGGCGAATTGGTAGTGTGCGATTCCGGCCTTGATCGGCACGGGCAGGCCATCTTCAAGGTTGATCCAAGCCACAAACTGCGCCATGAGCCCCGGCACGTCTTTGGCTTCCGGCGGCATGTATACGATTGCCTGGGAGCGCGCGTCCCGAATCACATTTTGGCCATCGCGATAGGGTGTCGCCTTAACGCGTGTCCTGCCGCCGCCCATGACCAGCGCGTGCAGCCTTTGGACCGTTGTTTCCGAAACCTTCTCGCGTTTCTTTGCCCGTCGCTCGACCTCATCGAGCGCGGCGTAGTAGCCTTTGACTTCGGCCTGGTCCCGTTCGCGCCCAGGAAAGTTCTGGTCGGCGCCGATCACTTTGACGACTTGCTCCTGCGTGAGCCGATTGCCTTCGATGGCGGTCGAATAATGGGTCGAAAATAACCGGGCCGTTTCTCGAAGGTGTGCCAGCACTCGGGGTGTAATGGGCAGTGTCAAGATTTCCTGCTTGACGGCTTCGATCCGCATCAGGCTGCTGGCTAGGGCCGGCGTGATAGAGAAGGCGGGGCTAAATCGTGTGCGCTTTGGATTGGCGGCCAATGTTGTCTCCGGCGCGGCAAGGGCTATGCCGATAAAATGCCGTTGTCATGCCGTTATTATACCGACAAGGTACGGTAAATCAATCGACTCTGGCTGAAACTGCGTCCTTTATGTTGCGGATGGTGTTTCGCGAGCACCACTTATGCTGAAATAGAAGAAGGGACGTATGACGAAGAAGACACTGTCCATCCTGAACTATGATTTCCGAAACAAGGAAGAGCGAGAGCTGTTCCGAGAGCAGGAAAATGCTCTTCTGGCGGAACGAAAGAAGGACATCATTTCTGGGCTGAAGCGCGATGGATTACTGGATGAGAATGGCAATTTTGTGTTCAAGCAGGCGTTGCCCGACGACATGAAGCCAGAGTCGTTGGCTGACTTCAAACATTGATTTAGTAATGCGGCCACAAATGCTCGTGGTGGCGGGGCCTCCTGGCAGCGGTAAATCCTCATTACTGAGGCCAGACGAAAGCGAGGTAGCGTATTTCAACGCGGACGAACGGGCACGCGATTTAAACCACGGCTCTGGTCATAACATTTCCCCGGAAGTTCGCGCCGCCGTCAATCAGGAACTCGAAACCTTCATTCTCGGCCATATACAGGAAGGGAGTAGCTTCTCCTACGAGACGACGCTCCGAACAGCGATCACCTATGACCAGGCGCGGTTTGCCAAAGCGCATGGATTTGAGACGAGAATGCAGTTTGTGGCGCTTGCGAGCGTGGAAGAGTCGATTGAACGAGTGCGCGCGCGTGCGGTGCAGGGCGGTCATTCGGCACCGCCTGAGAGAATTCGCGAGATATACGAAGCAAGTTTGAAAAACCTGCCGCGTGCCTTGAATTCTTCACGTTCAACGTTCTCTGCCAGACTGACTTCGGTCGTGTCGGCACCTTTCGGCAGCAGGCGGCAGGGGACTTTGTAGCTCTGCGGAATCTGTCCGGCATCGTGCAAAAGCGTCAAAGCGGAGTAACGGCGCTCTCCGGCAACGACTGCAAATTTACCGCGAGCGGCGGGTTGAACGACTAAGCTCTGCAATAGGCCAACAGCTTGGATGGATGCGGCGAGTTGGCGGGTCGCTTCCTCTTCTGCGGGTGTAGTGCGAACGTTTTCGGTTGAGGCGACCAACTTTCGGAAGGGAACCTCGATGGTTTCTAGCTGAATCAGTTGCATAGTGTGTACGAGCTCCTTTGCTCGTGTTGTGGTTGACTTCCTTACGGCTGCGCGCGCAAGCCAGCAGCCGCATTCAAGCAACCGCGCACAGCGCGCGGCGTGCCGCCTTTCAAAAAGCAACAGCCCCCTGGCGGGCGGGAGCTGAAAAGGACTCCCCACCTGCCTGTCAACTGATTTTCTGAGCGAGCTTTCGAAATGAATTGGTCAAGGGGTGCAGTCATGCACCCCTGCCTTACCGGCGAGGGACGGAGGGTAGCAAGAGCAAGTTAGGGGGGACCACCCACGCTGGAGGCGAAGCTGGAAGCGCGAAGCGTGAGCGAAGGCCTGCAACGAAGTGAAGGCTGGGGGATGACTTGCTCGCGCGAGGAGGCGGTGCCTCCTTAGAGAAGGCGGCATTCCGTTTCTGAAGGCTTATGAGGGTGGCAGTCTTCTTACTGAAACGCTTATCGGCTGTTCTTCGAGCTAACGGGTGGAAGCGGGAAGCGCTTCGTCGTGTCCAATTTTTCCGAATCTTTCGTTGGAGGTGAGGTTGTTTTCGTCGATCTACACGCTGTCCTCTTCGAGTTGCGCATGATTGCCAATGGCCGCAGCGAAGAAAGTTCCGCCTCGACCTCACAATTGCCTCGCCCCGCGTGTCATTCACTTAGAGCCGCTGCTGCGCGAAAGGCTCGATGACATTCCAGCAGTTGCGCTGCGCATTGGAGATCGCACGCGTTCGCCTGGAAGGCGTATACTCTACTCAATATGAGACTATCGCCAAGTAGCATAAACTCATTTCTGCGTGCAGCGGCCTGCATGCCACCCGCAGAACCCAAGTGCGGGGTTAAGATGCGGCAGCTCTGGTCAATGTTACTCGAGTTATTCCTTTGCGCGGGGTGTCTGACGGCACAGAATCTTGGGCCCGCTACGAGTTTTGTGTCCGTTCAAGCCTGTTATTCTCTCGGAAGCGCGTGCGCCACCGGGGAACTTGACGCGGGCGGTAGCGTCGCTCAGGCGCTTCCAGCCACCGATAGTTTTCCAGAGCCGTATGCGGTAGCCTCTGCATCTCCTGGCGAAGTGACTGTGGGAGTCGCCGGAAGTACTTACTCGGTCGCCGAAGCGCAGATTGCGTACGACATCTCCGTATCCGGCTGTTCGTCCGGAAGCGTCGTCGGTACGTTCGCAGGCACAATAACGTTCACAGGTGGAATAAATCAGAACCCCCGCGCTGCCGGGAACCCGCAACCTGGCTTTTGGCTCTATAACGTGGCAACGGGAAGCTCGGTACAGTCTTACACCTCACAGTCTTCCGGTTATGGCTATCACCCTTTCGCCGTTACCGCCTCTCTAACGTGTGGCTCCGTTTATCAAGTCGTACTAGCCGGCAGCCTCGCAGGAGAGGCTTACATTGGTAGTGCTTACAATGGATCAGTTTGTCCGGCAGCGTGTTCAGCGGATATCACGCTTTCGATTTCACTCAGTTCGGGCCAACTGAACACCAGCCCGAATCCACCCCCAGTCAATGGTAAGTCACTGGGAGCAGGTTGTCCCGGCGCCTGCGTTGTAGGCAATCCCATCGATGTCGGCTCCGGAAACAAATTCGAAAGCGTTGTCGACTATCACACAGCCGGGTCTAACCAGCTTTCTTTTGCGCGATATTACAACAGTCTGGCCAGTGCAGCTCCATTCACGGCAGAACTCGGAACTAACTGGAACTCCACGTTCGACCGACATCTTGTTCTGGCTCCAAATTTCGTGATCGCCCAAGGGGTTGTTACAGTCGGCGCCGAGGCCGTGGCTGTAGTCAGCGCATACAGGCAAACGGGCAGGTGTTGAGCTTCACGCTCAGCGGCGGGCGTTGGGTATCCGACAGCGACGTTGATGTGCAGTTAAGCCAGAACAACGTGGCCACCTGGACGCTGACCAATCATGACGACACGGTTGAAACGTACACCGTCAAATCACCTGGCCAGGCGCTCCTTACGTCGATCCAGTCCCGCAACGGCTACACACAAAACCTCAAATACAATTCCAGCAACGAACTCGTTTCAGTAACAGATTCCTACAATCGAACTCTCACATTTACGTATACCTATTCTGGTGAGCTCCTCCAGAGTGTCACAACCCCGGATAATCTCGTGATCACGTATGGCTACACTGCGGCGGCCGGTGGCAACCAACTGACCTCCGTTTCTTATTCCACCACCCCGGCCACAAGCCAAACCTACCTCTACGAAAACGCCAATCTGCCCTTCGCTCTCACCGGAATCATTGATGAAAACGGCAACCGTTACGGCACCTGGACTTACGATTCGAATGGTCGCGCGCTTTCCAGCCAGCACGCTGGCGGAGCCGATCTGACCACTGTCGCTTACGACGACACGACTGGCAATCGCACGGTGACCAATGCCCTCGGCCAGCAAGCGGTTTATAAATTCACAACGCTGCAAAACGTTCCGAAAGTGACGGAGATCGACCGCCTGGCGACGGCCACGACAGTGGCGGCCAAGCGCACGTTCAGCTACGACGCGAACGGTTATCAAGCGAGCGAGACGGACTGGAACGGAAACCTGACAACATACGTGAACGACGTCCATGGACAACCGACAACGATTGTCGAGGCTTCAGGGACAGCGCAAGCGCGCACAACCACTATTACCTACCACTCTACATTCCACCTGCCTCTAAGCATTGTGGCGCCGGGCTTGAGTTCGGCGTTTACCTACGATGGCAGCGGCGAACTGCTTACACGGGCGCTTACTGACACGACCGCAACAATCGTGCCGTACAGTACCAACGGGACCGCGCGGACATGGACCTATACTTGGAACAATTTCCTGCTCGCCTCGGCGCAAGGGCCGAGAACGGACGTAAAGGAGTTAACAAAGTATTCGTATGACGGTTCTGGCTCTCTGACTGCGATCACCAACGCACTCGGCCAGAGCACAAAAATCACGGCGCACACTGGTGGCGGGCTGCCTTCGACGGTGGTCGATCCGAACGGTGTCACCTTGAACCTGACATACGACGCTCGACAGCGCTTATTGACGGGTACGCTTTCGACCAGTGCTGGGCCGCTGACGTCGGCGCTATCGTACGATCCTGCAGGCAATCTTCTGAGCACTGCATTGCCGGATAGTTCGTCACTGGCGTACAGCTACGACAACGCACATCGGCTTACCCGGGTGACGGATTTGTTCAATCAGAGCATAGCCTTAACATTGGACGCGAATGGCGATTCAACCGAAACAGACACGTTGAGCAGCGCCAGCACAGCGGCGCGCAAACACTCTGCCGCTTATGACGCCTTGGGAAGAATTCTAACCGATATTGGCGGCGCAGGACAGACTACAGCATATGCCTATGATGCCAACGGCAATGCGCTGGCAGTTACCAATCCGCTCTCGCACTTGACCCAGCAAGCCTTCGATCCACTCAATCGGCTTATCCGCGTTATCGATGCTGCGGGCGGCATCACAAAGATAACTTACGATTCTCACGACCGCCCGGTAACCGTCGTCGATCCGAACAGCGGCTCGACAACTTTCGTCTATGACGGATTCGGTGACGTACTGCAACGCATTAGTCCCGACACCGGCAAGACGATTTATCGCTACGACCTGGCCGGCAACCTCGTGCAAAGCATCGACGCCACCGGTGCAACGACGAGTTACACCTATGATGCGCTTGATCGTGTGCTGACCACTAGTTACCCCGCCGATGCCGCCGAGAATGTTGGCTACACGTACGATGAAGCCGGCCATGGTTTTGGCGTTGGCAGATTAACGAGCGTCACCGACGCCGCAGGCTCGCTCAGCCGATCCTACGATGAGCGCGGCAACATGCTGACGGAAAAACGCGTTCATGGTGCAACCACGCTTCTCACTTCAAACACTTATGACGGGGCCAGCCGGATCGCGTCTATTACCTATCCGTCAGGCTGGAGAATCTCGTACACGCGAGATTTCATGGGGAGGATCACAGCCACAAGCGCAACGGCTCCCGGCGGCGCTACTCAATCGATTGTTTCTGGGATTGCTTACCAGCCTTTCGGCCCTCTGAACGCAATGACCTTTGGGAACAGTATTGCCGAGGCGCGAAGCTTTGATCTTGATTATCGTCTCTTGAATCTTACCGATAAAGGAGCGGCTGCTGTCCAGAATCTGATCTATGCGTACGATGCGGATGACAATGTGAAAGCCATCGCGGACGGCGTGACGGCCGCGAACACGCAGGCTCTCGGCTATGACGTGCTCGATCATCTCAACAGCGCCACGGGCAACTACGGGACTCTTGGGTATACATATAGCCCTATTGGCAACCGGCTCACACAGACAAGCAGTGGAGTGCTCACAACTTATACCGACGCGCCGCACCGCAACCAACTTGCCACCATTAAGGCCGGCGCAACAACACAAACACTGACGACAACGGCCGCCGGCAATGTGAGCGGATTTTCTGTATCGTTCGGACCGATCACAAGCTTAGCGTACAACCAAGCCAACCGCTTGGCGACAGCGAACTCCGGAGCCACGCAGCTTGCCCGGTACACCTATGATGCTTTTGGCCAGCGCATTGTCAAGGTTGGTTCAGTTACGGCTACGACGATCTATCAGTATGACCAGCCCGGACATCTCCTCGAAGAAAATGATGGCGCGGGCGACGCGCGTGTCGATTACATCTATGTCGACGATCAGCCGGTGGCGACCGTTCAGCCCAGCATCGGTCACGTCTATTTCCTGCATACTGACCAGTTGGGGACGCCACAAGTCGCGACGGATGCCAGTCAGGCCGCGCAATGGATGGCAACGTATCAACCTTTCGGCTACACGAGCACCGACATCGGCCTTATTGTGCAGAACCTTCGATTGCCGGGGCAGGAGTTCGATATAGAGACCGGGCTGAATCACAACGGCTTTAGGGATTACGGGCCAACGTTGGGGAGATATCTCGAAAGCGATCCGATCGGTCTGACGGGGGGGACGAACGCCTACAGCTACGGCTCAGCCAATCCACTTCGATGGACAGACTCTAAGGGGCTTGCTACTCATGATGCCACGAGCTTTTACGATTCAGATTTCACCTCCGGCGAGTGGATCGGTAAATTTATAGCCGGATCAAAAGGTAACCCCTACGCGGCCTGGGAACAAGCTGAAAGGACCAGAGCAAACGGAGATGCAAGCCTCGAACTGGCTGACGCCGAGCATTTTCTGTACACAAGGGAAAGGGTTTGGCGCTGTGCTGACGAACTTCCGCCTAGCTGGGTGCCCGCCATAAAGAGAAACTATTCGGCAGACGTTGAGGCGGCGAAAGTCGTGGGCTACGAATGGGTTAAGGCTGTTTATGCGGCTTATGACTACTGGAATATGCGAATAACCGGCGATTCCTCTTGGTATATGAGCAAAGCGCTAAGTAACCGATTTAGCCATGTGTGGGCTCTTCCGAGCCCAGCAACCTGGGAGGCCATCGGATGGGGATTCGCCGGCATTGGGTCTGGTTTGAACGAACCAAGTTGTGGGTGTGCCCGTTGATTCGAACGTTTGTCTAAGCACTTTAGGATTGAGGATCTACACAAGAGCAGACTTTATGCGTTTGCGCGTAACATGAAAACTCATCGAGATGGTCCCGAACATGCAAAAGCGCTTCAACGCCAGAAAGACTAAGGCACTGGCACCAATCATGAAGAATGAGGCCGGTTCCGGTGCTGCGTTCGACGCCTGCGCCGCGAGCGAGACATCATCAAGAGAATAGAAATCCAAATCTTGCCGACCCAAGAATTCCAACTGGGATGTCGCCGACGTTGCCGTCACTGTGCCAAAGTATTCGACGTAAGATCCTGAGGTGTCAACGTTCAAGAAATCCACCACGGTCGAAAGGCTTGGCGCATTTGGATCGCCCCATAAAACAAGCAGCTCACTCCCGCTCGTGGCAAGTTGCCCAGAATCATAGAAGAACGTCAAAGAGTATGTCGTTCCGATGGCTGTAGCAACATCCTGATACAGGTACGCAGAATTCGGATCGCCAACGGTCGTACAGGACGCTCCACTACAGCCAGTCTGAGCGTCATACACGCCAGAGTTGGGATTCGTTGTGTCGATTAGCCAGCCACTCTGAGTCCACCCAGTGAAATCTCCGGCTTCAAAACCGCCGTTTACGATCAGATTGGCGTAGACAGGGGAAAAAGACACTAGCAGAAGGGACAAGAACAAAACCAACTTAGCCATGAGCGGGATATTATCACTATGATTCGTCCCATTGCAAGCTAAGCGTTTCTCTGATTTGAAAGATTGCCCTCGTTTATTCGTGCGATGGCGACGCATGACTCATCCGCTAAGCCCTCGACGAGTTGCGCTTCTGAACAAGCGACGTTTGGTTGACCTGGTGGCCGATACAGATCAAGTTGCAACAGAGTTGGCTGCATTCCGCAAGCCTAAATCAAAAGGCTTGCCGGATCTGAGAACTGCAACCAAGACTGCCAGCAGTCGATCACCCACACCACGGAGCGCTCGCGGATGATCGTGGCCAGCACTTCGTAGAGCATCGTAGTGCTGTCGGCAACGTGAATCAAACATTAGGCTGAGACCCGACCAGTGGAAAACAGCTTGGCGAACTCTGGAACTGCAGGCGCGCCGCATACTCACTGTCTTGCGTTTGGCGCTCTGTTTCGTCACCGGAGCCGTTCCTGCGTAGCAGCGGAGGGCCTCGTAATCTCTTTCGCGAAGAGGGCGAGAGGCTTCTGAGAGCATGGTGGTGGCGATCACTTGACCGAGACCCGGCATAGAGAGGAGCAGATCAATATCGCGCATTTTGGGCACGTTGTCCGTCGTGGTGTTGGGCGGCAGATCTTTCAGCAGACGGGCCGTTCGGCGATTCACATCCCTCACCTGCTGGTCCAGCATTGTAATTCGAGGTAGCAACAGCAATACGTGTTCAGCTGCGGCATCCGTGGCGCCCGCGGCGAGATGTAAAGCAGGCGACCTTAGAATCTCTAAAACTTGCTCTTTGCTGAAACGGGTTATGCGATGACGAGCAAGGATTTGGCCAACGCGCGCCGCGCTCAGCTTCGCACCTTTATCAGGAGTTGGAGCCTTGGCGAGCAAGTCCCAAACGAACAAATCATCGGCTCCTGAACTCAACTTAAGGATTTGTGGGTAATATCGGCGCAATTGTTCCCAGAGACAATTCGTGGCGCGCCGAAGTTCGGCTTTGAGATGTTCATCAAGCCGAGAAAGTTCGCGTAGTCGGATGACTGTTGGATCATCCGTCTGTACTCGTTGAAAGCTCTTCCGGTCGGTCCGTAAAGCGCTTGCCAATACCAGCGCATCGCGGGAATCATCCTTTGCGCCGGCGACAGTGTAGCGATCTCGGAAGCGATCGACCTGTTTGGGATTGATCGAATAAACGGAAAAGCCGTTCTCCATGAGGGTATCGACGAGAGCGCCCCAGGAGACTTCTATCGCGACACCGACCTCGGACGGTAAGCAGCGACAGCTATTACGCAGGTGATCAACCAACTCTGCCAAGCCTGTACCGCTATGCGTCGCGTCATATTGCTCAATCCGTCGTCCCTCCTGATTGAGCAATACGACGCGATGATTCTCGGCTCCCCAATCAATTCCAACGTAATAGACTAAATTCTGGTTCATTTCCTTGTCTCCTTGAATTGTTCTGCTTTCGGCATCCGCGATGTTCCTATCAAGCCTGTACCGGCACTCACCCACGAAGGGTGGTGCGACTCCCCACTGGAAGTTGACATCACGACTTCAACCGGCGAGGCACATGTCCTTTCCTGGCACTCGGGTGCTGCGCGGCGAGGGTACTCCCGACGGTTGTTGCCGATCTGGACTAAGCGGTTGGAATGCCAGCCCTAGTTAGAAGCGTACAGGCGCGGCGACTGCCTTTCGCGCATGGTCTGGGCGCGGCGCGGGGCACCACGGCGGCAAGGGGAAGCGGCTCGCGAGCGAGCTTTTCGGGGGAGCCGATTTTCCGCGAGGCGGATGCCAGTTTAGGAGCTGCGCTTAGGAAGGAAAATTGGGGGGACCGAAAACCCGCAGGGCGCGCGCTTGCGTCCGGGGTCGCGCGGCGCGATGCGCGGAAAGGAAGGCAGTTGCCGGCGTTTGGTTGCGGACGCCTGCCAAAGGGACCAGATACGAAAACTAGTTGCTGGGAGGAACCGCGTCCTTCGCGAGCAAAACCGGAGCGAAGATGGCCTACATTGATTACTGGAGTCCGATTCTTGTCTTAATGCGTTCCGTCATTCAATTTCCGGTTCGTAAAACTCGTTGCGCTTGAGCGTATGCGGCTTGGTCACGGAAGATCGAGAATGCGAGGGGTGAAAGCTCAAGATTTGTATCCGCAAGAGTTCGGACCTGGACAAATGATGTTGGGACTATCAACTGCGAAGGGCAAGAGATATTCCATTCTCATGTCTGTGGTAATTTCAGGTACAGAGTTCACCGTACCTGTCGGAAAAAGGCCATGATTCAAGTGGATATGTTCGAAGTGCAACTAGGCGCATCTGTCTTGCTGCAGTTCAAATCGCCCGAAGGAAGAGTTGTTCGAGTACTGGCCGATGATGGCCATCGCATGCCGACTGGTGATGTTCACCTAAAACTCACAAGTGCATTCGAAGCTTTTGGGTGTAACGAGCGCAGGATCGATTTGCTCATCGGTACCCATTATGACGCTGATCATCTCGATGGTTTTGTCCCGATCATCAAAGACCGCAAAATATTGGTCGGCGAGGCTTGGCTACCTCCAGTTGCCAACGATACCGAACGACACGCATTTGATGAATCGCTTAGTGATCGGCACCTTCTCCCAAATCAGTTCTATTCTGTTGCCGGGCGGCAGGTATTGCTGAGATACTTGAACGCGAAAAGACATGTTTGTGAAAGCCTCAAGCCCGTCGTTGGTGAAGGAAAAGAAGAAAGCGGCTCGGCCAATGAATTGAATGAAGAGAATGTGTTGTGGCTTGCACCCCTGTTATTTGGGAAACACCGAGACGAAGCCATCAAGTCTCTTCGTTCCCGGCACGAGGCCTACAGCCATGCCGACGATGAGCCATGCCTTCCTCCCGACAGAAGGGACTTCTTAAGAGCCATCGATTGGAACGATTCGTGGAAATCCTGGCTTGCATATCGGCAGTGGCCGTTTGATGACGACCCCGACAAGGCTATCAACTTCTTGAAGGCAGCGCCTGAGGGATCGATTGAGGCGTACAATTCGGCGCAAATCAGAAAGTCAGCTGCCTGCGATGCTATAAATGCGGTCTCTTTGGCAGAAGTCGTTGAGGCGTTGCGAGAGCGCAAGGTGCCAATGGTCTGTCAGATGATTCCAGACGGCACTCCCAGGCGGTTCGTTTGGCGATCACTATCGCCTACTCTGGGGCGTTTTGAAGGTGGGACTCAGCTTTCCGCTCATGGGCCTGAAATCACCCTTCTTGGACCGTCTGAGAGCTTGGTCAGGAAACACTGGAATAGGCTTCCCATTGGCACATACGCCGCTGTGGCGATGTTGTCTCACTGGACTTGTCCCCTAAATTGAGACAAGCAGTTAAGAGTCAAAATTCAGCGAATGGAGAATTGACTCATGGGATTGGCTCGACGGAAGTTCACAAAAGAGTGCAAGCTGGCTGCGATTCAGCAGATGGAGGCGGGCTCATCAACGGCGGAAGTGGCGCGGGCGTTTGAAGTCACCCCGAAGGTGTTGTACCGCTGGCGAGACGAGTTCCGGCATGGGCCCGGCAACGCCTTTCCGGGAAGCGGGAAACCGCGCTGGGACGAAACACGCGTGGCGCAACTGGAACGCAAGGTGGGTCAGCAGACACTGGAGATTGATTTTTTGAAGGGGTGCTTGCAGCGCATCGAGGAACAGCGGAAGCTGCAGGCATTGACTGGAAAGCCGCGATTTACCAGTACATTCAAACGCAAGTCGAGCAAGGGGGCCAGATGACTGCGTTGCGCATGTGTGAGTTAGGAACAGTGAGCCGGGCCGGCCTGTACCGGTTCGAGCCGAAGGACGAAGCAGCTGACGAAGATCTGGATCTGCGGGATGAGATCCAACGAATCGCCCTGACCTTTCCGTTTTATGGCCGGCCCCGGATTACGGCGGAGCTGAAACGGCGCGGCTGGCCGGTAAATCATAAAAAGGTGGGCCGCATCATGCACGAGGATAACCTGCTTTGCCTTCGGCGGCGGAAGTTCGTCGTGACCACCGATTCGAATCACAATCTGCGGATCTATCCCAATCTGGCCGGAGACATGAACGTAACCGGCATCGATCAGCTCTGGCGCGCGGATATCACTTATATTCGCCTGGAGACGGAGTTCGTTTACCTGGCAGTGGTGTTGGACGCCTACTCACGCAAAGTAGTGGGTTGGGCGTTGGATCGCCATCTGGAAGATGACCTAGCCATCGCTGCTCTGCAAATGGCGCTCCATCGCCGCAAACCAACGGCAGGGTTGACACATCATTCCGACCGCGGCGTGCAGTACGCCTCCCATGACTACATCACTCTACTGAAAGACCATGGCGTCCGCATCAGCATGAGCCGGCGTGGCAATCCTTATGACAACGCAGCCTGCGAGTCCTTCATGAAAACTCTGAAATACGAAGAGGTCTATCGGCAGGAGTACCGCGACTTGGCCGAAGCTCGCGCTTCCATCCAAACGTTTATCGAGAGAATCTATAACGGCAAGCGTCTTCACTCGGCGCTGGGCTACCGCCCGCCGATCGAGTTTGAACGTTCGCTGCTTAATCCTTCCCCTGCCACACAATCGGTGACTGCATGAAAAATGAGGGCGCCCTCAGTAAGCGTTTTTTCAGGCATACCGGAATCTATCGGTCCGATGTGTCGTCACTTCTTTTAAACCTGGGCCAGAGTACCGCATTCCGGTCGGGTCCGGGCCAGGCTCTAGGACGCGCCGGAAGAACACGCCCTGCCCATCGTCGCGATGAGTTCCGGCCGGCTATTCCTCAACGGGTTGCTCGCCAGCAGTGCCCGTCTCCGCTTCACCGGCACCCTCAGCTTAAAACGATTGCAGCGCCGAATGGAATCTTTTATCATCGAACGGTAACGTTCCTCTTGACTGTTTGTCTCAGGCTTGGGGACAAGCTCACACATTCCCTTAAAGAGCATCACACCAAGTAATCAACTGAGTTACGTAGCGCGCTTCGGCTTCGAGGGGCAGGGTATTTTAATCTGCGGCGATGCGGGATGCGTAGATTTCGTGCCGAAAGCAAACGCTCCGTACTACCCGACGTTGCTTGGCGTACTGCTACCGCTCCATGTTGTACAAGTCGCTCACCACGCCGGCAACAACGCTCATTTTTATCGCGTCTTGACGGCAGCAAAATATCCCGAGAATGTCGGGCATTCTTATTTGCTGGTATCTCACGCGACGGAAGACATCTATCGGCCTTCACGAGAATTTCGGCTGTTCGTACAAGATGTTCGCCGGGAACCTGAAGTGGCGAAGATACTATTCACAACGCAGCCGAGAATAGAGAGAGTCCGTGAATTTTGTGCGCTTGTGCATCCCCCTGTGGGCCCAATCGCGCGCGAGGGCGACGTGCGAATTGAGTTTCGCGATGGCCAGTGGGCTGTCACTAGACACGCTGTTGCTATCTAGCTTTTGGAGCCTCTGGAAGTTTGATCTAAATTGGGGTTCGGACCAGTCCTTCACGGATCTGGCGTAGCTTATAAGCGGAGCGACACCGAATGAAGAAGGGGCAAGAGCCCCTACTCGGATACCTCCGGCTCTTCAGATGCCTGTTCGTCGTCTTTGGCTTTCCGATCGAGGAGACGGATGGTATCGGCGATGCACTCGACAACGGTTTGCTTGACAGTAACTTTGATGGATTTGTTCTTGTGGGTGGCTTCGACTTCGCGGTCGTAAGAATCGGTGTGAAGCCGGCCTTGCACGAGAACGTGTTTGCCTTTGAGAAGACGGTCAGCTAATTTGGCAAATCCTTCTCCGTACCCAACTATTTGGCACCATTCGGTGGCCTCTTGCCATTCACCACTGGCGGCTTTCCATGATTCTTTGGTTGCGACTGAGAACTTCGTCACCTGGCGACCTGACTTGAGAGTTTTGGTTTCGGCATCACGGCCAATAAAACCAACGAGAGTAAGCTGATTGAAATTCATAAGTGAAATGTCCTTTCTATGCCCGTTTGCTTGGGCACGGAATAGCGAGTGGCGCATGCTCCCAAATCCCGAAGCGGATGCATTCCTGGGGGGACCCGGAGAATTTAACCGTTGGCCGCAGTGAGCGGAGCGAACGATTTGATAGAGAAATTCTTTGGGCGGAGCCGGGAAAGCAGAAGGAGCGAGTGGTGCAGGGCGCATGGTTAACGCCCGAAGCAGTGCCAAGCGAAAGGGAAAGAAACGGACATAACGGTGAAGGTAAAGCGGAACTCGACCGTTTGAGCGGTGATGAAGAAATCCATTTCGAATGAAGGGTGCTCGTGACAGTTTGTAGCCCGGAGAATTGGAAAGATAACATGGTCGGTCGGATTCCGCGCGGAACTGTGCCAGCTCTTGGTACGGCGAATCGGATAGGCCGCGGCGACCGGATTCGGAACACGTTTTGAAGGTTGGCAATCGATTATGCTGCCGCGAAAGAACCCGGAAGAACGAACCAGCATTTTAGTCGAGCCGCTGGCTATATCGCCGATGGTCAACGTCGACGCCAGCCAAGGGAAAAGAACGACGGCGTGCCGGAACCGATGAATGAGGGGGGCGGGCGGCCAGAAAAAAGAAAGGGAGAGCGTTGCGAGAGGGAACGTCTCGCTGGGGATGGGAGCGAGCGACGAAGTGCGAGCGCGGGAAGGGTTGGCGGTTCGCCCCCTTCCCGAGAAAAGGGGTGAGATCAAGAGTTTGAAAAATGGTCGTATAAATGATGATGAGGCCACGCGGATCAATATCAAGTTATCGAGGCAAAACAAGCTGATCGTTGGGACCATCGTGTCAGAAAAAAATGTTATACTTCTGACAGATATGGAAGTTCTGACTGGCAAAGTCTTGAAATATATCGGCGAATTGCCGGAGGGAACTCCCGCGGGTGCCAAGGAACTACTTCATCTGGGGAGCCGCGATGCGGTGGATCAGACACTTTCTCGACTCGTGCGGCGTGGCGAATTGATGCGAGCAGGGCGCGGTCTGTATCTTCGACCCGTGAAAAGTCGTTTTGGAGCCCATCCACCGGAAGCATCAAAGGTGGTAGAAGCGCTCGCCGCGCAGCGAGGCGAGCGCGTCGCGCCGCACGGCGCGATGGCGGCCAATCAACTTGGCCTGACGACACAGGTGCCGGTGCGTGAGGTTTATCTGACGTCGGGGCGAAGCCGAAGTCTCAAGCTTGGCGCACAGGTTATCGAACTTCGACATGTACCGGAATGGCAACTGGTACTGCCAGGACGGCCGGCAGGCGCAGCCATTCGCGCGTTGGCGTGGCTTGGACCGAAGCGGGCAGGCGCTGCTCTTCGTGCAATTCGGAAAGGACTACCTCAGTCTGAATTGCAGGCGATGGTCGGTTTGCGTGGAAGACTGCCGACCTGGATGGCCGAGGAAGTGAGCGCGTTGGCGAACGGTGTCTAGTCTGTTTCTTCAGTTAGCCGCCAGTGAGCGCCGTGAGGCGCTTAGTGTGGCCGCAGCCGCCTCTGGTCGGCCTTTGCACTTGCTCGATAAGGATGTGTGGCTGGTATGGGCGCTGGATGTTCTCTTCCGAGCGCCATTCGCCGATCACCTGGTTTTCAAAGGTGGTTCTTCACTGTCGAAGGCATATGGGATCATCAAACGGTTTTCGGAAGATGTAGATCTGACGTATGACATCCGGGCGCTTGCCCCCGATCTTGTTGGCCCATCAGCAGAACCATTGCCTCCAAACCGGAGTCAAGAGAAGCGCTGGAGTAAAGAGATCCGAACGCGGTTACCTCTTTGGATCAGCGGCCAGGTTGTGCCGGCGCTTAGAAATGCATTGGCGGAGCAAAAGCTTTTTGCCGAAGTATCGCTTGAGGGGGAAAAGGCGTTCATTGAATACGACCCGCTCGCAAAGGGATCTGGCTACACGCGGCCAGCAGTGATGCTGGAATTTGGCGCACGCTCAACCGGGGAACCTTCCGAGCAGCGCTTTGTACGCTGTGATGCCGCTGAGCACGTAACGGAAGTGATCTTCCCAACGGCAAATCCGCGAGTCATGCTCCCGGAGCGCACTTTTTGGGAGAAAGCGACTGCGGTTCATGTGTTTTGCGAGCAAGGAGAGTTCCGCGGTGGTGATCGGTTTGCCCGTCATTGGCACGATCTCAGTCGGCTCGATCAGGCGGGAATTGCAGATGCTGCGCTCTCGGACTATGCGCTGGCACTTGCGGTTGCGAAACACAAAACCGTCTTTTTCGTAGAAAAGAATTCGAGTGGCGCGCTAATCGATTATGAGGCAGCCGTTTCGGGCGGACTGCACTTGGTACCGACCGGTAAGGCCCTGGTACGCTTATCGACTGACTACGCGGAGATGATGGAAGACGGATTGTTGTTGGGCGACGCGGAACCATTCGAAGAACTCCTGGCCCGCTGTAGAGACTTGCAAAACCGAGCCAATGGAAGATGATCTGATTAAAGGAATCACAGCGCTGCCAAGATTTTCTTACAGTGCTTGAACGCCAATACCTTTTTTATGTGGAGCTCGTAGTTGCCCTCTCGCCCGTTCTTGGTCACCTTGTCGATAAGCACAGTGGCTTCAGGCACTGGTGGGTTCATTCCATTGCGCAGGCGCAGTTCAAACGGACAAGTGACACTCTGGAGACGCTTCGTCCAATAAGGCTTGATCTCTCGATACTCGATCCTCTTTGCGCCGGCCACGATTTCCGCCAGCCACTCTCCTTTGATTGTTGTCGTGATCCGGTCGAGCTCAGTTTTCATTAGTTGTCTTCTTTGGGTCTGGATGTCCGCCAAGTTTGGCTTCGATAATCTGCCATGGGATACACTTCCTGATCGCCGCAGATTTGGCGGGGAGCCTTTGGCCACTAATCAGAGCAGCCTTTGCGGCCGCAGAAACCATTTGTTTCGGCACTCCCGATGCTTCCGCAAGCCACAAAATCATAGGCGGACAGACGATGTGATTATAAATGAATTCGGCTGAACGTTGCCAGTTCTTTCGATCATAGTGCCCTGGACCGTCATATTCAGAGAGCCATCCAAGCCAATGCTCCTTCTGTGATGAGTACCAAACAGTGGCTTGATTCCAGTAGCCTTGTTTAGTGAGTTTGTCCTCGAAGTCCCTAGTCAGTGGAAGATTGGGCCTTAACCTTCGAATGTTCGCTGAGAGCTGTTTTGGTGTCATTGGGAAAATAAAACGCCCGCAGTTTTGGGAATGATGTAGGCGGAGTTGAGCAGCCCATTGGCGGGGGCGCGGTAAGAACTCTACAGCAGTTTCTAAATCATTAGCGAGCAGTCAATGCGATAACGCCCGGTATGAGCGAACGGCGCTGCCGCTACTGTGAGAAAACCTTCCAACCATCGAAGTATCAGCCGCAGCAGAGCGTTTGCAGTCAGCCGGAGTGTCAGAAGAAGAGGCGCAGTGAGTCTCGCCAGCAAAGGCTGGCAAGCGACGAAGTTTATCGCCAAGTTTGTCTGGACAGCTCGCGCAAATGGCGCGCCGAACACCCTGACTATTGGAAGCGTTATCGCGAGAAAAACCCTGCTGCCGTAGCGCACAACCGGGAGCAACAACAGCGCCGCGACCGCAAACAGCGCCTGCTGCATCTCCTAAGGAACAACACCACGAGTTACACGGATGTTCGAGCGGATAGGATTCAGGCTTTGGCGGCGACGATGGTATATCCGAGTGCCTTGGCCTGTGTTCGGAGCTTCGCCTCAGCGCGTGCGCGAAAGTGTTTTTCATTGCCAATCAGAATGCTGGGATCATAGGCTTCTCGTTTGGAAAGCATGTGATGAATGATGCGAGCCAGTTTATGAGCAGCCGCTGTAATCGCTGGTGGCGCTCCCAATTTTGCCCGCATGCGGCGGAAGAAGTCGCCTAAAGGAGATTGGCTGCGGAAGAGCGCATTGGCGGCCAGGCGAAATGCCTTCGCAAGTCGGTTCTTAACTCGACGTGTTTTCGTGCTCAGAATTTTGCCACCGGTAATTTTGTTGTGCGGACAGAGTCCCAGCCATGAGGCAAATTCGCCACCGCTATGAAATTGGGACACGTCCGGCCCGATCTCGGACAAGATGGTGTGAGCGGTGAGGATGTTGACACCTGGAATGGCTGTCAGATCCACTCCGAAGATTCGATACAGGTGCCCCCGCAAGTCGAAGCTCGGCTCATTGCCAAAGAATTTATGCCGGCGGACTTTGGCAGAAGTCAGAGGTTTCGCTTTCACGTCAACTTTCGCATCGAACCGTTTCAGTGCCTGCTCGATTTCTAGGTCGCAATCGGCGATGAGCTTTTGATAATGGCGGTAGGCCGCAAGCGATTGTTTCAGAGTGAACAGGTGCTCCGGGCGATAATCTCCGGTCAAAGCCTGGATGATCGTTTCCTCCGATGCTTTCACTCTTCCATCCCGCAAACGCGCCAAGACTTGCGGACTACGTTCGCCGGCGAGAATGGCCTCCAAGATGGCGATTCCGCTCAGTCCTGTGATGTCGCTCAGGACATGATGGAGCTGAACGTTCATTTGGTCGAGCGCCTTCTGCATGTGCAAAACGTGAGTCGATGCCAGTTGAATGAGATTGTCCCGGTGACGGGTCAGCGACCTGAGGACGCAAACGTCCTGCGCGGGGCGGAATGAATTTCGCAGCAGTCCGGCCGCGTGAAGTCTCTGTAGCCACTGACAGTCAGAAACATCGGTCTTTCGGCCGGGTACGTTCTGAAAGTAGCGTGCGTTGACCAGGCAAACCCGCAATCCGGCGGCCTCCAAAATCTGGTAGGCCGGGATCCAATATACGCCGGTCGCTTCCATCGCGACAGTATCGATTCGGCATTGCCGCAGCCAGGCGGCCAACTGCATCAACTCGGCGGTAAACGTTCCAAAACAGCGCACCGATTGTGGATCTCGGTCAGCGGGAACGGCCACGTAAATTTCGTTCGCGCCGATATCCACACCGGCTGCGTCGGCATTCAAAACAGGGATGCCTTCCGATTTACTAACTTTACTAAGCTGCTTTATCTTGCGCTTTCGGGCCATGATTCGATCACCTCGACTTATAGTCGCCGCGGGCAGCGGCCCAAGTCGTGCAAAATTGAGTAATCTCCTAAGCGGGATCGCTTCCGCCTCCCAACAGGAGACGAGAGCGTCACCAGTGGTATGAGCACGAAACCTGGAACCATGCTTGCAAACGGGCTTTAGAAGCTCCAGTGACACGTCGGTTTATGACTGTCGCCGCCCGCGACTGACTGAATCATACATAAACGCTCTCTCTTCCTGTTCCTTCTTGGTATGACCGGCCCCCATCCGGTCATAGAGCTTGCAAACAACAACTCAGTTTCCGCGCAAGTGTGGGTGATAGAACCACTTCCGCCGGGCAAAGGGCCTGGGCACGAGTCTTGCAAACAACAACGTGCTGGTGTTTCTCTGGCATCTGCCGGATAACAGAATCCAGGCATGCTCACGAGCGAACAGATCAACGACCTGCACCGGCTGTATTGGTCGGAGCATTGGCCGATCCGCAAGATCGAGCGCCATCTGAATATGGGTTGGCGGACGATCAAGAAGTATCTCGACGCGCCAGCGCAAGGCGTGAGCAAACGCCAGCGCAATACCAAACTCGATCCTTTCAAAGCCACGGTCACCGAATGGCTGGAGAAAGATCCTCAGGTTACGGCTGCGCTCATCCATCAGCGACTGAAGAAGCTTGGGTACAAAGGCTGCGATAGTTTGCTGCGAGCTTATGTCCGAAAGGTTCGTCCGGAACTGTCAACCAAACGGGCCTTCGTCCGCATGGAACCGCTCGCCGGTGAACGCTTCGAAGTAGATTGGGCACATTTCGATGCGCTGAATTACTCCGGTGACGTGCGCAAACTATATGCGTTCGCTTTAGTCGATGGGCATAGCCGCATGCTCTATGTCGAGTTCACGCACAGTCAGAACTTCGAAACGTTCGTGCGCTGCCATGTGCATGCCTTTCACGCGCTCGGCGGCGTTGCACGTGAAGTCGTCTACGACAACTTGGCAACCGCCGTAGCTGAACATGATGGCCGCCTGGTCCGTTTTCTGCCGCGCTTTCTCGGCTTCGCTCGCGATTACAACTTCTATCCGCGCGCGTGCAATCCAGCCAGCGGTTGGGAGAAAGGCAAGGTGGAGCGGGCCATCGGCTATCTGCGCCAAAGCTTCTGGCCGCTGCGGGAGTTTAGCGATTTGCATGATGTCAACCGGCAAGTGCGACAGTGGCTCGTCGAAGTCGCCAACCAACGCCTGCATCAGGGAACGCGCGAACGGCCGATGGACCGTTTCCAGCCCGAAGCTCTGCGGGCGTTACCGATCATTCCCTACGATCATCGCGACACAGTAGAAGCGCTCGTGCACAAAGACCTGCGGCTGCAGTTCGACGGCAATAAATACTGTGTGCCTCACCGCTATGTGGGACAGCGGCTCACCGTGAAAGCGGACTCCAGTTCAGTTACGATCTACCAGCGTGCCGAAGAACTGGTCAGTTATCCACGCTCCTGGCGACGCGGACAAACCTTCGGCGCAGAGCGTTTCGAAAAGATGCTGGCGGAGGAACGGCCCGCCGCGCGACGTTCACAAGCGCAGCAGCGACTGCTCGATTCACTCGACGGACTCTGTTCGCGGTCACTGGTGGAAGCCTATCTGCGCGACATGGCTGATAGCGACCGTTCACTCGCCCGGCAGATCGGTGAGATCCTCGAACTCATTCGGCAATACGGCCCGGATGTTGTGGCCAGCGCGATTGAAAAAGCATCCGCCGCGCGTGCTTGGGGCGCGGAGTATGTCGCCAACATTGTGCGCCAGCAACAAGCACCGCGCCGGCCGCAACCCCCAGTACCGCTCCGCGATCCGCAGTTGCGCGCTCTGGTAACCGATCCCATCTCACTGCTGGCGTATGACGCTTTTATTCTTCCCTCCGGAAAGGAACACGACGATGCTTGCGAAGCAAGCTCCCCTCGGTTG
The DNA here is from genome assembly GCA_963749105.1 of Bryobacterales bacterium. GTDB lineage: Bacteria > Acidobacteriota > Terriglobia > Bryobacterales > Bryobacteraceae > Bog-105. The sequence goes on from CAVVLT010000032.1 coordinate 23,043, forward strand.
ACCGAAAACCATGAATCCTCTCGAACAGAAACTACAACAACTGAATCTGGCGGCCATGAGCCGTCAACTGGAACAGACCATCGCTGAGGCGGCCGCCAAAAACATGAGTGTCGCCGCCACGATCGAATGGCTGGCCGACATGGAACTCGAAGCGCGCCAAAGCCGTGCCATTGAGCGCCGCTTCAAGAGTTCCCGCTTACTATCGCAGCCCAGTATCGACGCGTTCCACTTCCACCATCACAAAAGCCGGGTGCAAGCCAAGAACCGTATTCTGCGTTTGCTCGACTTGGCCTTCTTGCGGGAGGGTACGAATCTGGTTCTCATCGGCAATCCTGGAGTGGGCAAGACGTTTCTCGCCAAGGTGATCGCCTGGAAAGCTTGTCAGGCGAATCAGCGCGTGTTGTTCACCACCGCCATGGATATGTTGAATCAACTGTCCGCTTCGCAGGTAGATCACTCGCTGGTTCGCAAGCTCAAGACCTATACCGAGCCAACTTTGTTGATTTGTGACGAACTGGGATATCTTTCGCTCGATCAGCAGACTTCCAACCTCTTCTATCAAGTCATCTCCACTCGGCACAGTCACAAGCGTTCGACCATTATTACAACGAACACAGCCTTTTCCGACTGGGGTAACATCCTCTTCAACACCACGATTGCCACCGCGATTGCAGACCGCCTGGTTGAGAATTCCGAGATCTTTATGCTTGGCGGCGAGAGCATCCGAAAGACCAACAAGTCCGGTTCGCCGGAAGAGTAAATCCCTCCGGCAGCGTGCAAGCGCCGCGCTGTGGTGATATCCCGCAAACGGAGGAGTCCGCCGGGTAACCCCTCAACGGCGCTGCCAATGGGCGGAGGTCAACTCGATCTCCGCTCCTTGTCTCCATCCCTCATGTTCAACTTCAGCGCCAATCATCTGTTCCTCCTCTCGCGGACGGAATATCCTTCGCATGCGGTGTTCCTGTTGCAGGACCGCGACACGCAGCGGGTTTACCGGCTCTATGACTTCAGCAAAGCTCAGCGCATGCAGCCCGATGTGGCTTATTGCATCGCGGGCAAAGTCAACAGTGCCGACAAACTCTATCTCGTGATCGAATCGGTCCGTCTCGACACCAAGCATGCTCGATGTTCCATGGCTCCTTCTCCTGCTGACGGCGCGGGAGGGTCGGCTACGTCTTAACTCCACCGTGCAGCTAACTCGAAACCGGGCACTCTCGCCCTTCGCGCCCCCTGCGGCGCCGCTCCGGTCGTGTGCGCCGTCAACAAAACTACCGCTCTTTCTGCCCGCAAAACTTCCAAATCTGCGGGCATTTTAAGTTGGCG